>CAYOCV010000001.1:0-503533 GCA_964402645.1 uncultured Desulfovibrio sp.
CCCACTTCCTTGGTGGCGGTCATGGTCTTTTCGGCCAGCTTGCGCACCTCGTCGGCGACGACGGCAAAACCGCGCCCGGCATCGCCTGCGCGGGCGGCCTCGATGGCCGCGTTCAGCGCCAGCAGGTTGGTCTGGTCGGCAATGTCGGTAATCACGGTCATGATGTTGCCGATGCCTTCCGCCCGCTTGCCCAGGTCGCCAAGGCCGGTGCTCATCTCGCGGGTGAACTCGTCCACCTTGCGGATGCTGTCCACCACGTCGCGCACGATGGTGCCGCCTGCTTCGGCTTCGGACTTGGCGCTTTCGGCGCTTTCCGCCGCGCGCGAGGCGTTGGCGGCAACCTCCAGCACGCTGGCGTTCATCTGTTCCATGGCGGTGGCGGCTTCCGCCGTGCGGGCGCGCTGCACCTCAGCGCCGGAGCGGGCTTCGTCCACCTGCCCGGCCAGTTCGTGCGAGGCGTTGCGCACATTGGCCACAATGCCTTCCAGCCGTTCCGCCGTGTGGCGGATGCCTTCCTTGCGGGCCTGTTCGCCGCGCAGCCGGGCCTCCTCGGCCTCGCGCAGGGCCTGCTCGGCCTTTCTGGTCTGCTGTTCGGCCTCGGCGGTCTTGGCCTTGCCCGTGGCCAGCAGTTCGCCCAGGTTGGCCACCATGGCGCGCAGGCTGCCGTGCAGGTCCAGCAGCTCGCCCGAAAAGTGGCGCGCATCGGGCAGGGCGTCAAAGTCGCCCGCCGCCACGCGGCCGGACGCGGCCACCAGCATCTGCACCGGGTTGGCCACGGACCGGGCCAGCAGCCAGGCCACCGCCATCAGGATCACGGCAATGCCAGCGCCTACCATCAATATGTAGTTCACCACGCTGGCTGACTGCGTGTACACCTCGGCCTTGTCGATGACGGCCACCATCTTCCAGCCCTGATAGCCGGTGAATACGGTGATCAGCTTGTCCACGCCGTCAATAGACGCCTCGAAGGTGCCGCGCTGCATCTTCATGATCTGCGCAAGCGCGGGTACGCCGGTGTCCTCGGCCTTCTTGAAGCCGAACTTTTCGTGCTTCGGGTCGGACAGGATGACCGAGGTGTCTTCCAGCAGCATGACGTAGCCGGTCTTGCCGATGCGCAGGTTGGAGGTGACCTTGGTCAGGGTGGAAAGGTTGATGTCCACGCCCATGACGCCCACGATCTCGCCCGACGCGTTGCGCACCTTGCCCATGACGCTGGCCACCGGATAGCCGGTGGTGGACATGTAGGCCTTGCTGATCAGCGTGTTGCCCGAAGAGGCCATGGCCTCCCTGTACCACGGGCGCTTGCGCGGGTCGTAGCCCGCAGGCACGCCGGAACCGTCGATGTGGCTGATGAAGCCGCCGTCCTGATAACCGATGAAGATTTCATCGTACCAGTTGTTGGCTTTGCCCATCAGCGCGAACACCTTGGCCAGGGCCTGTTCCTCGGCTGTCAGCGAGGCGTGGAAAAGCTTGTTGTCCTGCTTGGTGTCGGCATACGAGGCCACTTGCCCCCTGGCATTCACCACGCGGGGCAGCGAGGCCAGGTAGACCACGTTGCGCTGGGCGGATTCGAAGAAGGTGGCGATGAAGTCGTTCACCCGCTCCAACTGGGCGCTGGACGATTCCTCGAAATCGCGCAGCGAGGCGCGCCGTATCTCGATGGACACGACGGCGGAAACGCTGCCGATGGCGACGACGATGGATAGGAGAAAGGCGATGATCAGCTTGCTGCGGATGGTCAAAGACATGATGCCCCCCAAGGCGACTGGCTGGTTACGGTTGGCCCGCCGTGAACTCGTGTGTCGCGTGGCGCGCGAGTGCGATGAGTGTGTGCCCCGACATGGCCCACGGAACGCTCCCCAGCCATTTCCGTGTGCCGCCGGGCCTACATGCCTCCAATCATGCTGATTGGCAAGACGCGGGCCATGCAGCCCATTATAAAATCCGCTGGTGTAACTGCAACGACAAGACGTTACGATTACGCCGCGCAGCGGCGGCATTTTGTCGTCGCCCGGCATGCCGGAATGGCTCCGGCTAGTTGCGTCCCGCACGGTGACACTATATTGTCCGCCGCCAGAATGGCGAAACCTGGCCGTGAGCCTGGAGGAAACGATGATCATCGGTACGGTGGACACGTGGATGCGGTACGATCTGGGGCCTGCATGGCGGGCCGCCTTTGCCTTTCTGGCAATCCTCACGCCCGACGCGGCGAGTGGTCGGCATCCCGTCCACTGCGTTGATGCGCCGGAAGGCAGCGTGTACGTGGAAGTGGGACGCTACGACGCGAAGCCCGAAGGCAGCGGGCGGCTGGAAGCCCACCGCAGGCATATTGACATCCAGTACGTTCTTTCGGGTATGGAATGGTTGGACTGGACGCCGCTGCGCGGCCTGTCGGCCCAGGGCCCGTATGCAGGAGACAGGGACGTGCGGTTTTATTCCGTGCCGGAGCACCCCTGTACCCGCGTGCTGTTGCAGCCCGGCTCTTTTGTGGCGCTGTTCCCGGAGGATGCGCACATGCCGGGCATTGCCATGCAGGGCGGCCCTGCGGCCATGGTCAAGGCGGTGGCCAAGGTGCGGGTGGACGCCCTTGCGGTGTCCGGCATTCTGGCGCAGGGCCTTGACGGGTAGCGCGGGCAGCGGCGTGAATGCAGTGAACAACGACGGCTGATGGCGTCAGGCCGATGTGCGCGGGCACGACCCGCGCCAGGGGGGACGGACGTAACGCTGACAGGGAGCGGATCGGGACAACCAGGAGGTAGCATGGACATTTTCGATCAGGCCCAGGAACTGGAGCGGCTGGAACGCGAAGCCGCCTTGTCCCGTGCGCGGAACGCCTCTGCGCAGGCGAATGAGGGGCCCGAATGGATCGATGGCGTTGCCTGCTGCCGCGAATGCGGCGAACCCATTCCCCCCGCCCGGCTGGCCGCCGTGCCGGGGGTAGGGCTGTGCAAGGCCTGCCAGGAAGAAATGGAAGCGGGCAGCTAGCCCCAAACCCGGTCACCCCTGAACGGTTCATCGAACGGCCCGCGATCACCATGATCGCGGGCCGTTCTGCGTCCGGGGGGCCGCAGGGAGTGGATGCCGTCCTGCCCGCCTGTTCGTCTGTTTGTCTGTCCGCGTATTCGCTTGCCGCGAATCCGCCTGCCCGTCTGCGCCTGTCCGTCTGCGCTCATCCCCGCCGTTTTCAATTTCTGTTGTCGGGGCGCTGGCGGCGCGCTACCGTGTAGCTGGCTACCCTCGTTGCCGCGCTGTGCCCGTGCCCGCCACGGCGCTGCGCAACCACAAGCACAGAAAGGAAATCGCCTATGGAAATCAGGAGAGCAGGATCGCAGGCGTCCGCCGTGGGATTGTCCGAACGATACACCGGCCAGGTGCGCGTGGACCCGCTGGTTGCCGAGCCGTATGATCCGTCGCGGGTCACCGCCACGGTGGTCACCTTCGAACCGGGGGCGCGCACGGTGTGGCACCGCCACCCGCTGGGCCAGATGCTGTTCGTCACTGCTGGGTGCGGCCTGGTGCAGCGCTGGGGCGGCCCGGTGGAGGATATCCGCCCCGGCGACACCGTGTGGATCATGGCCGGTGAAAAGCACTGGCACGGCGCCGCGCCGGATACTGCCATGGCCCATGTGGCCGTGCAGGAGCAGGTGGATGGCTGTGTCGCAGAGTGGCTTGAAATGGTGCCGGAGGCGGAATACCGGGCCGGGCGTTGATCCCGCACGGTTGCCGGAATGACGAAGGGGGTTCCCGGTGGGGAACCCCTTTTGCGTTGTGAGGCAAAGGGGTGTCAACCGGTGTGCCGCTGCCCGCAATGTATTCCGTCCGTCGAGCCGTCCGGTCAGCCCAGGCTGCACGAATGGCTTGATGCCGTGGGTGGGTGGGATGGGGTGTTTCCGTCCGCGCGTTGCTGTGACGTGAATGGGAAAAGGCTGGCCCTCATGGCGGTTACCTATTGTCCGATATCACATGTGCCCACATGCAAGGGGTGTGATGGTGTGTTTGTTGAGTGTTCCAGTACGATTCTGTTTTTTTGTGCAAAAAAACGTGGAGATGCTGATGGCATAGTGTGATGGTGCTTTTTGGTGTGCTGGTGATGTAGTTATGATTGTTGCTTTCTAATGCGTTGTGTGTGGTGATGCTGTTTTGGAAAAATGTGCAGTGTGAATGATTCTAATCACAAAATGTTATGGCGGTGTGCGAGATGTGCTTTTGCTTGACTCTTGAATTGTGCATATATAAGCAGATAGTAATAAATTTGTAATAGTTTTGGAGGCGATCATGGCGGCGCAAATGAAAATCAGGACGCGACTTTTCCTGGGTTTTGGGTCGATAGTTACACTTGCAGCGGTAATTCTTTTATTTGCCTATATTAATATTTCACGGCTTATAAAATCTTTTGAGTGGGTCGGCCATACATATGAGGTGATTGCAACCTCGGAAGATGCATTGCAGGCGTTGCTCAATATGGAAACAGGGGCGCGCGGTTTTTTGATTACGGGAAAGGACGCGTATCTGGCTCCCTACACTGCGGGCCAGGCCAGCTTTCTTGCCTCGGTTGAGCAGGGAAGAAAGCTGACCGCAGACAATCCGGCACAGGTGCAACGCTGGGATACGTTGAAAAGATTGCAGGATGAATGGCAGGAAAAGGTCGCCAGGGCCGAGATTGCCGTCAGACGAGAGATAGTTCAGGGAGAAGGCGCACAGGCAACGTTCAGGAGTGTGTCGTCCCGGCTGGTGGGCAAGCAGCTTTTTGACGAACTGCGCGGGGCCATTGGCGTGCTGGAAAGCAAGTTCCGGCAGGCTGGCGATACAGAGGGCCGCCTGCTTGTCATGGCGATCACCCAGGACA
Source organism: uncultured Desulfovibrio sp. (assembly GCA_964402645.1). Classification (GTDB taxonomy): domain Bacteria; phylum Desulfobacterota; class Desulfovibrionia; order Desulfovibrionales; family Desulfovibrionaceae; genus Cupidesulfovibrio. The sequence goes on from CAYOCV010000001.1 coordinate 4,847, forward strand.
TGGTCAACCAGGAAACCGGCCAGCGGGGGTTTTTGCTCACCGGGAAGTCCGAGTCCCTGGAGCCTTATCGGAAGGGACAGGAGAGCCTGGCTTCGCATCTTGACCGGCTTGAGCGGATGAATGTTGCCGCCGCAGGGGTGACCCCCGCCGAAATCAGCAAGGTGCGGCAACTTGCCGCAGCGTGGGTGGAGCAGGCCGCCAAGCCGGAGATTGCCGCCCGCGAAGAAATCAGCAAGTACCCCAAGACCCTGAGCGACATCACGAGCATGATGGACTCGGGCGATGGCAAAAGGCTCATGGACGGCATGCGCAACGTGCTGGAGGAACTGACCGCTGCGGAAGAAGGGCTGCTGAAGACGCGCAATGTCGAGGCGGCTGACCTGGCCAGCCTGAGCAAGATCGTCATTCTGGCGGGCCTGTTGCTTGCGGTAGCCATCGGCGTTGCGGTGTCTCTGGTGATCGTGCGCAAGCTGCTGGGGCAGCTTGGCGAGGACCCCGGGTATCTTTATGAGGTGGCCAGCCGGATTGCGGGCGGCGACATGGACATGCCCTTCAAGGACCATCAGGGCGAGGGAAGCGTTTTTGCCGTGTTCAAGCAGATGGTGGCCAACCTGAAGGCCAAGATCAGCGAAGCGGACAGAAAGTCGAAGGAAGCGGGCGAAGAGGCGCTGAAGGCCCAGGAGGCCAGCAAGGCCGCGCAACTGGCCACGCAGGATGCAGAAGCCAGAACGAAGCTGATGCTGCAAACGGCAGAGAAGCTGACGTCCGTGGCCAACGTGGTGTCCGTTTCGTCGGAACGGCTCATGGCCCAGATCGAGCAGTCCAGCCGGGCTTCTGATGAACAGGCCAGCCGCATGGGTGAAACGGCAACCGCCATGGAAGAGATGAACGCCACCGTTCTTGAAGTGGCGACAAATGCTTCCAGCGCGGCGCAGGCTGCGGAAGATTCCAGAGGCCGGGCGGCTGGTGGGGCCGAGATCGTCGCCAAGCTGACGCACGGCATGGCCGAAGTGCAGCGGCAGTCGGAGACCATGAAGGAAGGCATGTCCGGCCTTGGAAAGGCGGCGGAAGGCATCGGGCAGATCATGAACGTCATTTCCGACATTGCCGACCAGACGAACCTGCTTGCCCTTAACGCGGCCATTGAAGCCGCCCGCGCAGGCGATGCCGGTCGCGGGTTTGCGGTGGTGGCGGACGAAGTGCGCAAGCTGGCCGAAAAAACCATGGTCGCCACGCAGGAAGTGGGAGACGCGATCCGGGGCATCCAGAACGGCACGCGGACAAACATCGAGAACGTGGAGCGTTCCGCGAAGACCATCGAAGAGGTTACCAGATTCGCCACCGAGTCCGGCAATTCGCTGCGGGAGATTGTTGCTCTGGCGGAACGGACGACCGATCAGGTCCGCTCGATAGCAACCGCATCGGAAGAGCAGGCCTCGACCAGCGAGGAAATCAACCGGAGCATAGAAGACGTGACCAGGACCGCCATGGAAACGTCGAACGCCATGAAGGAATCGGCCCAGGCCGTGGGGGATCTGACGCAACAGGCCCAGATACTCAATTCGCTCATCGATACCATGAACGGTCGCGGATAAGACGCACCGGCTCAGGCCGGGGGGGGGGCTGGTGCGCACCGCGCCTGACACGCCCGGCCCCTGGTGGGATGACCGGACGCCCGTTCCGGCGCGGCGCATGACCTGGCGATGCACCGAGGGGGTGGGGCGCGGAGGGACCGACGTCCCTGTCCTTTGTCCCCTGCCCCCAGTCCGGGCATGCTGGCGTCGTGCCTGTCAGTGATGCCGGGATATTCGTCCATCACGTAAAAGCCCCCTCGCCGCATGCACTCCAACCGTTACCCGGGTGGCTGCATGCAGCGAGGGGGCCTTTGTATGCCGAAACTAGTTGGCGATGCCCAGCAGTTCCAGAATCAGGAAGCTGATGGAAGCCATGGTGGCGGCGGCGGGAATGGTGAGCACCCACGCAACCACGAGGTTGCCCGCAATGCCCCAGCGCACGGCGGACAGACGCTTGGTGGATCCCACGCCGAACACGCAGGCGGTGATGGTGTGGGTGGTGGAGATGGGCGCACCCATCAGCGAGGCCCCGGTGATGACCATGGCGGCAGAGGTTTCCGCCGCGAAGCCGTGTACCGGCTCCAGCTTGAAGATCTTGTGCCCCATGGTTTTCACGATCTTCCAACCGCCAAGGGCGGTGCCCAGCGCCATGGCCATGGCGCACGACAGCTTGACCCACAGCGGCACGTGGATGGTGTCGATCCTGTGGAACAGGAACAGGGCCAGGGTGATGATGCCCATGGTTTTCTGGGCGTCGTTAAGGCCGTGGCTGGTGGCCATGAAGGCGGAAGACACGATCTGCAACTTTTCGAACGACCGCGTTACCGTGCGCCGGTTGGTGCGCCAGAACAGCAGCATCAGCAGCGACATGCATGCATAGCTGACGACAAAGCCCGCCATGGGCGACAGCACCAATGGCACAAGGATTTTCTTGACGATGGACATGCCGTTCAGGGTGCTGAACCCGGCGTGGGTGATGGCCGCGCCCATCAGCCCGCCGATGAGGGCGTGCGACGACGAGGACGGCAGGCCGAAATGCCAGGTGATCAGGTTCCAGACGATGGCCCCGATAAGCGCGGCCAGCACAAGCGCCTGGCTGCCCATGACCATGTCGGTGTTCACGATGCCCTGGCCCAGGGTATGCGCCACCTCTTCGCCCAGCAAGGCCCCCACAAGGTTCAGCACGGCGGCCATGGCCACGGCCGTGCGCGGGGAAAGCACCTTGGTGGAGACCACGGTGGCGATGGCATTGGCGCAGTCGTGCGCCCCGTTGGTGAAGTCGAAGATCAGCGCAACAAGGACGATGACGACGAGCAGCACCGGTATCTCAAGCATTCTTCAGCACCACTTCCTCGATGGCGTCCGCGAGATCGTCCAGGCGTTCCACGGCCATTTCGATGCGGTCGTAGACCTGGGTCCACTTCATGATGTCCACCACGGCGCGCATGTCGAGATTTTCGGTGTCGTGCAGTTCGGCAAGGCCGGTACCCAGCAGCATCTCGCATTCGCCCTTGATGGCCTTCAACTGCTTGACCTGCGCGGCCACGTCGGTCTTGTCCTTCAGGCAGCAGATCATCTCGCCGGTAACGGCGGCCATCTCGCGCAGGTTGCGGACCATCTTGCGGGCAGGAAAGCGGATGTAGGTGAAACCGTACAGCCGCGCGCGGGTGGCGATGCCCTTGATGAGGTTGATGGAATCTTCCTGCGCCAGGTTCAGGCGGTAGATATCCTCGCGGTCGATGGGGGTGATGAAGGTGAGCGAGAGCTGGCGCGATATTTCGCGGCACAGGTCGTCGGCCTCCACCTCGACCAGGTTCACGCGCTTGCAGGCGTCGTCCACCTTTCCGAAGTCTTCAAGGATGCGGGTGAGCAAGTCGGCTGCTTCCACCAGCATGGCGTTCTGGCGGCCCAGCAGTTCGAAAAAGCGGACGTTTTTGGGGAACAGGGAGAAGGCCATGCGGTGGCTCCGGTGTTGTCGTTTGGATCGTCGGCCCCGTTGACCCGCCGCAAGGCGGTCCGCCGCGGGGCGGCGGCTGCGGGTGTGTTGCGCCAGGGCGTGCGCCGCAGGCGCGTGCGTGCCGTGCGCAAAAAAGGCCGGTCGGGACCGCGGGAATTCTACGCTTCCCCCTGCATCCGGGCAACCGGCGATGTCATGTTTCGGTCACGAAATAACGCGGTTTTGTTACGGAATGGTGACGACCGGCAATGTTTCGATAAGTCCAATCGTACCGGGATGTTGAGCGGGTGAACAGGCGTGAACTTCGCCGCGTTGCCCGCATTTGTGACGGTACGTTTGTGACGGATGTATTGCAGGGGCTGTGGCCGGGATGCGCGGGCTGGGCAGGTGGGCTGGGCACGTAGGCTGGGCAGCTGGGCTGGCGCGAAAAACGGGGCGGGGAAATTCCCCGCCCCGTTCAGGACTATGCTTGTACCCACTGTGCTCGTCGTGGGCATTCCGGATAACCGGCATTCCAGCATAGGCGTTCACCTGGCCCGCGAGTTCCTTCCGGCGCTGGCTGGCCGTCGGCAACAGCCGCTAGCGCTGCATGGCGCGGTATTCGTCCACGGTGACCATGTGCAGGGCCTTGACCGGGCAGGCTTCAACGCACGCGCCCTGGTCCTTGCCTTCCTTGGCGCGCCAGTCGGCGCACACGTCGCAACGCACGGCCACTTCGCGGCGGTGCTGCGTGGGCTGGGCGGCATCGGCGCCTTCTTCGGGCAGGCCGATGAAGGACAGTTCGATGGCGCCGTACGGGCAGGCCATGACGCACAGCTGGCAGGCGGCGCAGTACTGCTGACGCATCACCACCACGCCGTCTTCCTGGACCAGCGCGTCAGTGGGGCACACGCGGGCGCAGGGCGCGTCGGCGCACTGGCGGCACTGCACGGGCATCTTGACGCTGTCGGTCTTGATGACATGCACGCGGGGCTGGAAGAGGTTGCGCTTCTTCACGGCCTCCTTGATGGTCATGTTGTTGTGCGAGGCGATGCAGGCAAGTTCGCACTTCTTGCAGGCCTTGCACTTGTCGGCTTCCGCGAAGACGACGTACCGCGTGAGTGAATTGGTCATGGTGCTATCCTTCCATGGTTTGCGCCGTTTCCGGAAGGTCGGTGGCAACCGGGCCGGGCACTTCTATGCTGGAGATATACAGTTCCCTGCCGCCAATCCAGTGTACGGCGTCGCCGCCGCACGAAGGGCAGGAAAATTTCCGCTTGCGCGTTTCCACATCGCCGCAGGTGGGGCAATTGCCGCGCAGGGGCAGCAGTTGCACCTCCAGCGGCGCGCCCTCGGCGGGCGTCCCTTCGGCCAGCAGTTCGAAACAGGCGGTCAGGGTGTGCGGCTCGACGCACGCCAGAAGGCCCACGGCAAGGTTCACCCGGCTGATGCGGGGTGCGCCGTGGCGCGCCGACTCGTCAGAGACGATGCGCAGGATGCCTTCGACGATGGACGATTCGTGCATGACCGCCTGTCTCCGTTATTCCGTGACGTGCAGCGCGATTAACGTTCCGTGCAGGAAATGCACGGATCGATGGAGTTGACGATGAGCGGCACGTCCGAAACCTTGCAGTCGTGCATCATCACGCCCAGCGCGTCCCAGTTCATGTACGAGGGCACGCGCCACTTCAGGCGGTTGGGCACGTCGGTGCCGTCGGTGCGCAGGAAGTAGATCAGTTCGCCGCGCGGGGCCTCGCTGCGGGCCACGGCCTCGCCTGCCGGGATCTCCGGCAGCCGGGCCACCGTATCGCCGCCGGGCAGATCGCGGGCGCACTGACGGACGAGACTTATGGATTCCAGGGCCTCGCGCAGGCGGATCATGGCGCGCGAATGCACGTCGCAGCCGGTTTCGGTAATCACGTCAAAGGCCAGGCGGGGGTAGGCAGCGTGGGGTACGTCCTTGCGGATGTCCACGGCCAGGCCGCTGCCGCGCGCCACGGGGCCGACAACGGCGTATTCCAGCGCCTTGTCCTGCGGCAGCAAGCCCACGCCCACGGTACGCCCGCGCACCATGGGGTCGTTGCGGTAGATGTTGTAGATCTCTTCCACGTGCTTCTGCACGCGGTCAAGGTTGCGGGTCAGGAAGGTGAGCAGATCGGCATCCACGTTGTACTTCACGCCGCCGATGCAGTTGGCGGCGAGGTCCATGCGGTTGCCGTACACCGTCTCCTTGATGTCCTGCATGATCTCGCGCACTTCCATCACGTGCATGAACAGCGACTTGAAGCCGATGATGTGCGCAAGGATGGCCACGTTGAACAGGTGCGAGGCAATGCGCTTGATTTCCTCGGCCATGGAGCGCAGGTAGCGGGCCCGTTCGGGCACCACGATGCCCGCCAGGTTTTCCACCGCCATGCAGTACGTGAAGGGGTGGCTGTTGGAACACAGCGAGCACACCCGCTCGGTAAGCACGATGTTCTGGAACAGGTTGCGCCGCAGTGCCAGCGCCTCCATGCCCCGATGCACGTGCCCGGCGGTGATCTCGACATGCTTCACTGTTTCGCCTTCCACGCTCACGCGGAAGTACATGGGTTCTTCCAGCGCCACGTGCAGCGGGCCAACGGGCAGGGTGAAGCCTGCGCGCGGATCGGTGTTCACGTGGTCGTCAATAGGGGGGGTATGCGCGGCGGTGCTCATGCCTGGGCCTCCTCGTCGGTGGCGGCAGCGGCGGTGGCAACGGTGGTGCCTTCGGGCAGCTTCGCCGACATGATGCGCTCCCACAGATCCTGCGTGGACGCGCCGTTCATCATGGTGGAAAGGGGAATCATCTGGCCCATGATGCCCGCGTCAAGCCGCTCGTCCAGGAACAGCCGCTTGGGGTTGGGGTGGCCGGAGACCGCGATGTCGTACATTTCCATGAATTCGCGCTCGTTCCAGTCGGCGTTGCGGAACCATGGGGTGATGGAGGGAACCTCGGGCTTGCCCTCGGCGTTACCGTCCTCGTCCACTTCCGGCATGGTCAGCGGCGCGGTGACCGTAAGGGTCAGGCCGTCCAGGTCGAAGTGATAGGCAATGGCGCGCTGCGGGTTGGCCGGGTCGCGCTCCGGATCGTAGGCGGTCATGGTACACAGGCGCAGGCGGCAGCGGGCCATGGCCGGGGCCAACTCCGCAAGGCGCGGGGCGTTGTCCAGCAATATCCAGCCGTAGAGGTTGCCGTGGGCGTCCTCGGTCCAGTCTATGCCTGTGCCTGCCGGGCCGGGCAGCCGCTGGTCCAGCAGCGCCTTAGCTTGCAGTTGCGCGGGGCGTGTCAGCATCGGTGCGTCCTCCGTCCTTCACCGTGTGGGCGGTGGCGGGGGTGATTTCTTCGTTGGCGGCAGCGTCGATGGCTGCCGGGCGGGATCCGTTGCCGTTGCCCGCGTCTGCCGGGGCGGCGTCATCGGCGTCCGCATGCGCGGACAGCGCGGCGGCGCGGGTGGCGGCGGCCACTTGGCGGCACTTGGGGCACATGCGCAGCAGCGCCGGGAAGTCCAGGTCCTGGGCATGGTTGGCGTACACGCGGGTGGCCAGGTCCGGCGGCAGCATGCGGATGTGCGCTTCGCACCCGGTGCAGCGCAGGTACGGGACGAAGTGGTGCTCCGCCCAGTCGTACTTGCGTTCCTGCAGGTGTGCGTTGTGCCAGTCGTTGGTCATGGTGATGGCCCCGGTGGGGCAGTAATGGCGGCACAGCCCGCACAGGGCGCAGGTGTTGTGCCACACCGTGAAGTCGTAGCCGCTGCGGTCCTCGCGCGGCTCGATGCGGATGGCCCCGCCCGCGCACACGTGGCGGCAGATGGCACAGCCCACGCACTTGGCGGGGTCCATGGTCACCTTGCCGCGAAAGCGGCGGGGGGTATGCGTCTCGGCAAAGGGGAAGGGGTCGGTGGACGGCCCCTGGGCCACGTTGCGGGCGAGTATCTTCAGGAATCCCAGCATGGCTTACTCCTGCAATCCGAGGCGGGCCATCCACACGTCGCGGGCCTTGATCACGCCTTCGATGATGGCCTGCGGGCGCGGCGGGCAGCCGGGCACGTTGACGTCCACGGGGATGTAGCGGTCGATGGGGCCCTCTATGGAGTAGCCGTCGCGGAACACGCCGCCGCTCACCGGACAGATGCCCACGGCCACGGTGACCTTGGGTTCGGGAATTTCGTCCCACACGCGCAGCACCTTGTCCTTCACGCGGGCGGTCAGCGGCCCGGTGATGAGCACGATGTCCGCGTGGCGGGGGCTGCCGCAGTACTTGCAGCCCAGGCGTTCCACGTCATAGCGGGGGATGCAGGCAGTGGTGGCCAGTTCCACGTCGCAGCCGTTGCACGAGCCCGCGTTGATCCGGTACAGCCACGGCGACCGCACGGAGAGTTTTTTCAGGAAGTTCATATTGTCTCCTCTCCGCCTACATACCGCGCCACGCCAGCACCAGACTCGCCAGGGCCAGCACCGAGGGGTACTTGAGGTAGAAGGTGAAGGCCTGGTCCACGCGGAAACGCCCGGTGGCCGACTTGACCAGCGTCAGCGAAACGGCCATCAGCGCCGCGCACTTCAGCACGAACCACGGAATGTTGGCGACGATGCCGCCGGGAACCGTGCCCGGCAGGAACAGCGCCACGCCAAGGCCCAGCACCACCACGGTCTTGAGCGCCGAGGTGATGTGGAAGAAGGCCAGCGCCGGGCCGGAGTATTCCAGCAGGGGGCCTTCGATGATTTCCGTTTCCGCCTCCGGCACGTCGAAGGGCACGGTGCCCATGGTGCCGGGCAGGAACAGCAGGTAGGCCAGCAGGGCCGGAATCATCACCGGGTCGAAGGCCAGTTGCCCGTTGGTCAGTTGATAGTTCACGATGTTGGCCAGCGAGAACTCGGCCCCGCCGCCGGTGGCCATGCCCACCTTCATGGCCACGGCCAGCATCACGGCCAGCAGCGGCATTTCGTAGGCGAACATCAGGGTCATCTCGCGCGAGAAGCCCATGGCCCCGAACGGCGAGCTTGAGGCGGAACCGCCGACCATCAGCGCAATGGCGGGCAGCGGCAGCAGGTAGAAGATCACCAGCAGGTCGCCCATGGCGGGCAGACCGCCGCTGACGCCCGGCACGGGCAGCAGCGCGGCGCACACTGCCATGCCGGTCAGGCCCAGCAGCGGGGCCAGCAGGAAGGCGGCCCGGTTGGCCGAAGCCGGCATGACCGTTTCCTTGGTGAACAGCTTGGCGATATCCAGATAGGGCTGGATCAGGGGCGGGCCAACGCGGCGCTGCAAGCGCGCCTCGATGCGCCGGTCAAGCCCCTTCAGGAACAGGCCCATCATCAGGGCGAACAACCCGCCCGGGAACACCAGCAGGCCAAGCAGGCCAAGGCCGGTCTGGGTGAAGAACTCGGTGGCGTAGGACATGGTCTACCTCCGCTTCAGGGCGGGCACGGCCGCCTGGGCCAACTGCCGCAGCAGGGCCAGGGGCGCGCCGTAGATGTCCTGCGGGGCAAGGCGGGCCTCGTCGGCCTTCATGGCTACGCCGCAGGTGTGGATGTCGGTGGTGCGCACGGTGCCGACAAGCTTGCGCAGGGCGGTGCGCCCGCCGAAGAAGGCGACGGCCAGCAGCACGGCCAGGGCGGTGGCGTTGAACGCCCCCGCGCCGGAAGCCACGCCCCACGGCGCAACCGCCAGCCCGGCAAAGCCCAGTTCGCGGCCCACGGCGTCGATGGCCAGCAGGGGCAAGCCAGGGAACACGCCGGTGATGATGCAGCCAGCGGCCAGGATGCCCATGGGCACCAGCATGATGCGCGGGGCTTCCTGCACGTGGGCCAGCTCCGGCGAGGGACGGCCCAGGAAGGCCGAGTGCAGGAACTTGGCGAAGTAGGCCAGGGTCAGCACGCTGCCCGCCAGCGAAAGCAGGGCCAGCGCCACTTCACCCTCGGCCATCAGCGCGTGGTAGAGAATCCACTTGGAGGCAAAGCCGTTGGTGGGCGGCACGCCGACCACCGAAAGCGCCCCGATGGCGAACATGGTCAGGGTGACGGGCATGCGCTGCCCGATGCCGCCCAGTTCGTCCAGCGAGTGCTTGTGGGTACACAGGATGAGCGACCCGGCCACAAGGAACAGCAGGTCCTTGAACAACACGTGGTTGACCAGGTGCAGCATGCCCCCGGCCATGCCCAGCGGGGTGCCCAGGGCCACGCCCACCACCATGTAGCCCAGCTGGCTGACGGTGGAGTAGATGAGCACCAGCTTGAGGTCCGACTGCATCACGGCCAGCAGGGCGGCCATGACGATGGTGATGCCGCCCACCCAGGCGATGGCGTACATCACCTGCGGCTGGCCCCACTGGGCTGCCAGACCGGTGAAGAAGCCCGCGCCGCCCAGCACGAAGAACAGCTTGGCAAGGCCGAACAGGGCGCTCTTCAGCAGCACCGACGAGATGTAGCCGGAAACCGGCGTGGGGGCCGTTGCCGGGTGCATCTGCACGTCGATGCGGAAGGGCAGTTGCGCCGCCTTCATGGTGAAGCCGATGGCCATCAGGGCCACGGCAGTGGCGGCCATGGCCACGGGCATGGTCGGCAGGGCCGAACGCACCGCGCCGAAGCTGGGGTCGCCCGCCATGGAGGACAGCATGACCACCCCCAGGAACAGGAAGGCTGCACCCAGCACGTTGAAGAAGAAGTACTTGAAGCCCTCGCGCAGCGCGGCGGGGTTTTCTTCATGCACGATGACGAAGTACAGGCTCCACGAGCTCATGATCTCCCAGAAGGTGAAGAAGCCGAACAGGTCGTTGCTGGCGGCAACACCCATCAGCCCGCCCACCATGAACAGGAAGAACGTGTAGAAGCGCCACTGGGTGTGGCTGTGCTCCATGTAGCCCACGGCGTAGAACATGTTCAGGCAGCCGATGACCGGCACGATGAGCGCGAAGGCGAAGGAGATGGAATCCAGCCCGCGCCCGAACACCACCACTGCGATGGCCGCAACGGCCAGGATGATGGCGGTGGCCAGGCCCGCCGCCTTGCGGTCGCGTCGCAGCAGGAAGGGCACCACCGCGCCCAGCATGGGGATGAGCACGAAGGGATGCCAGGTCACCGCCAGCATGGGCAGGGCCTGCGCATCCAGCTTGCCCGCACCCGCCAGCATGTCGGCCACGGGGGTGACCAGCGACAGGCCCAGTTGCGGCAGCACGCCCAGCACCAGGCACAGCGCAGCCAACACGCCGGTGGCCACGCGCATGGAGGCCGGGGCCTCCAGCACCGTGGGGCCGGTGTAGGGCTGGAAGACCAGCGTGCGCACGATGCGCATGTAGTAGACGCATCCGGCAAGGCTGCCCAGCAGCAGCACGGCGGCCAGCGCCGGATGACCGGCGGCCACCAGTGCCTGCAGCATCAGGTACTTGCCGACAAAGCCGTTGAACGGCGGCAGGCCCATGATGGAGATGAGGCCAACGACCATGCACCCGGCGGTGAACGGCATGACCCGGGCCATGCCCGCAAGGTCCGCCAGCTTCTTGCTGCCCGCGCGCAGGATAAGGCCGCCCGCGCAGAGGAACAGCAGGTTCTTCATGATGGCATGGTTCAGCACGTGCAGCAGCGAGCCGGTGGTGGCCAGCCAGGTGCCGATGCCGATGACCATGAATATCTCGCCGACCTGTCCCATGGTCGAGTAGGCCAGCAGGCGCTTCAGATCGTCCTGCTTCAGGGCCATCAGTTCGCCGTAGAGCATGGTGGCCGTGCCGAGCACGGTGACCAGAAGGCCCATGGAGCTGAAGCCACCGGCGGATTCCCCGGCTTTCAGCAGCACGGCGGAACCGAACACCGCCAGCATCAGCCGCACGGTGCCGTACACGCCGGTCTTGGTCAGGATGCCCGACAGCGGGCCGGAAATGGACGAGGGCGCGGCGGGGTGCGCGTCGGGCAGCCAGCCGTGGCCGGGCACAAGGCCCGCCTTGACCGCAAAGCCCACGAAGGCCAGCACCACAGCGCCCTTCACCACGGGGGCGGGCAGGGTGGCGGCAAGACCGGCCAGGGCCGCGAAATCCAGCGTGCCCGCCTGGGCGGACAGCAGCATGAAGCCGGGCAGCATGGCGCAGGCCCCGGCAACACACATCACGAAGTACTTCACGGCGGCGTGGAACGCCTTGTCCGTGGCCTCGTGGGCCACCAGGAAGTACGACGAGAAGGTCATCAGTTCCCAGAACACGTAGAAGCCGCCGAAGTCGCGCGCAAGGGCCAGACCCGTGAGCGAACCGCACATCAGCAGCAGGAAGAACCAGTAGCCATTGGCGCGGCGGTCGTGGTGGATGTAACCCACCGAGTACACCGCCACCACCAGGCCGATGCCCGCAATGACCACGCCGAACAGGCGGGACAGCGGGTCGATGCTGGCGTCGGTCCAGGTCAGCGCCACAGAGGCGGCCACCATAGCCACACCGGCCAGCGCGCGGGCGCGACCGGAAACAAGGCCGATGCACCACACGGCAAAAGCGCCCGCGTAGGGCACGAGGGCGGCAGGGTGCCAGTGCGCACCGAAGGCGGGCAGCGCATCGTGCGCCACGCCCAGGGCGTCGGCCACCTGCGTGGTGACGGCGTGCCCGGCCAGGCCGAACGCGGCAAGGAAGGCCGCAAAAAGCCCCGCCAGCACGTGGAATGTGGCGGACGGGGCGTGGGGAACGTGGGCAGACTCGCGCCACTCGCCGGATTCAAGACAGATGGCCTGCACCGAGAGCACGGTGGCAGCGGCCATTGCCATGCCTGCAAAAGCCACGATCACGGCGTAGCCCCAGTGTCCGGCGGCAAAGGCGGCATGCAGGATGAAGGCCCGCCCGTCCGGCACGAGGAACACGGAAAGCCCCATGCCCGCGAACATGGCAAACCCGAAGAACAGGCCCGTCAGGGGCAGCGCCGCGCGGATGCCGCGCAGGTCGTCCAGTCGGGCCGAGCCAGCCGTGCGGGCAAGGCGCGCAAGAGTGAGCAGCGCAAGACACCGCGCCGCCATCTGATAGATGAATTGGGTGGTGCCCCCGACCAGCCCGGCAGCATCGCCAAGGCCAAGGCCAAGGAGCGTGAGGCCGATGTCCGCAAGGCACATCAGGCCCAGCATGGTGAAGGGGCGTCGGCGTGCCGCTAGGGCCGACACGGCGCCGCCGAGCAGCAGTAGTGCCCCCAGCATGGCCAGGAACGGCAGTTCGGCGACAGGCGGAGCGGTGGTCATGCGAGTCTCCGTCGTTGAGCGTGTATGATGCAAATTGGTTGAACAACCAATTTGTGACTCCACCTTATTTTGACCGGAGACTTCTTTCAACCCCCCTGATTGTGAATGGGTGGTACAAAAGAGGGTTTGGAAGAGAAAAAAGCGTGTCTATGCTCATGGTTGACCGCGCGAACAATTTTTTTCAGCGCACGATTTTTTTTTCGAGAGTTGATCGGATCATGCCGCAAGTACAAAAGATTTGCCGGAAAAGACGTCAGGCGGTTGATCTAATGCGAAAACCTGGGAATGGGGTCTTGTGAAATGAGTGGCGAGTCGTAATTGTTTGTGTGAGTAAACACTATAATGTGTAATTGTGTGCGCGCCAAGTCGCTTCGCGTCTGCGTTGAACACAAAAGGAATGCTGCACTACCGGTGCGGGTTGGCATCCGTTGCGTACGGTGGAGTGCAGGCGACCGGCTACGTTCGCATGGGGGGGGGAGGACATCCGTGTGGTACAGGCCGCGCGCGGTTCACCATGCGGCAACATTCCGAAATGGCGCGCTTCCTCGGCATGGCGCAGTACCGAGGGGGCCTGCGGTGGCATCGCTGGGGGGATGGCGTAGTTTCGGCCATGACGCTGGTCCGGCTATGGAATTGGCCGTAATTCTTGCTGGACCGGGAGGGGGGCAGGTGGGCGGGGTGGAGTACGGACGGGGCTGGAACGCGTCGGCTATTCGCCCGCCAGCAGCTTAAGCCCGGCAATGCCCGCCACAATGCACAGGATGCAGCCCAGCCGGGCGACGGTTGCGGGTTCGCCGAACAACACGATGCCAAGCAGTGCGGTGCCCACCGTGCCCACGCCGGTCCATACTGCATAGGCGTTGCCCAGGGGTAGATGGCGCAGGGCCACGGCCAGCAGGTACAGGCTTGCGATCATGGCCGCCGCGGTGAGCAGCGAGGGAACAGGGCGGGTGAAGCCGTGCGTGTACTTGAGGCCCACGGCCCAGCCCACCTCGAACAATCCGGCGGCAAGCAGGGCAATCCAGGCGCCGGATGCACCGACAAGACTCGTGGCCAACTGGGTGAACTGGGTGAATATGGTGGACATGGCGAGGTGGGCGTCTCCTGCGCCGCGCGCAGGCGGCAGGTTGCGGACAACAAAAAACCCGGCCAGGGCCGGGCATAAGGACAGCACGCCGGGGATCGGCGCAGTCCGTGTCATGCGATGCCTGCAACATAACCATGCAGGGGTAAAACGCAAGCCGCTCCGCCTTGCCGTCGTATGGCTGGCGGGGTATTCTGGCACATCATTCATATTCACGCCCTCGCGGCGAGACAGGCGGATTGCGATGAAGGTCAGGGGGTACGGTGTACATCGCGTTACGGCGGTAGCGCGCGGCATGGTCATGGCTGGCGTGGTGCTGGTCTGGATGCTGGCCTTGGGCATAGCCGGGGACGGCGCCTGGGCCGGGCAGGATTCAGCCCAGCCTTCCGGGGCCGCGATGCCGCCCGTCCTGATCGCAACCGGCGACACGGTTGGCCCGGCTCCTCCTGTCACTCCAGTCACCCCGGTCACCCCGGTCACCCCGGTCACCGGACCGACAGCATCGTCATCCCCCCGCCCGGTGCTGTACATCGGTTTCAGCACATCGTCCCAACCCTATGTGGACGTGGCAGGCAAGGCGGGTCTGGAACCCACCCTGGTGACAGCCGCGTTGGGATATTCCGGTTTCCAGGTGGCGCCGGTGTTCCTGCCGCACGCCCGCGCCCTGGAACAGGTGCGCAAGGGCATACTGGACGGCTGCGGCCCGGTGGGGCGGCATGCCGACGTTACCGGACTGTTCCTGGGCAACATGTATGCGCAGTACCGCAATGTTGCCGTCTCGCTGGAGGCGGCAGGACTGGATATCCGTTCGCTGGCGGATTTGCGCAACCTGCCGGTGACGGCCTTCCACAATGCGCGGGTGTTCATGGGGCCGGAGTTCGCGGCCATGGCCGACGCCAATCCCCGCTATGAGGAACAGGTGGACCAGCGCGCCCAGGTGGACGCGTTCTTTCAGCGGCGAGACCGGGTCATCGTGCTGGACGAGCGCATTTTCGCCTTTCATCGCGCGCGGCTGGCCGCACGGGGTCTGGCTGTTCCCGTGCGCATTCACAGGATTTTCGGGCCGCAGGACCGTTTTTTCGTGTTCCGCGACCCGACGGTGCGCGATGCCTTTGATGCGGGGCTGCGGGTATTGCAGGAAAACGGGGACTACACGCGCCTCATGCGGTCATCGGGGGCGCTGCGTGAGCCGGGTTCATAAGGCAGGTGCGTGCGGCAAGCGCGCTCGGCAGGAGCATCCTTTTTGACCCTGCGCAGCACGCGGTCTCCCCAAGCCTGCTTGCCACCGATGGCGGGGCAGGAGTACGCATGGGCCAGTGGAATCGGTGAAGCCTTAACGGCCTACTAGAGCTTTGCTATCTTAGGTGGTTGCGGGGCGGGGTGGGTGCGCGCGCCATCGTGTTGGCTGCCGTCGCAGCCCTGTGCTGTTTCCGTTCTCATCGTCAGGAGCCGACATGCACTACGACATCGTCTTCCATTTCGACAACGGACCGGCGGAACTGAACATCGCCATCAGCAACGTGCGCAATTACCACAAGGCACTGGAAGGGACGCCCTTCACCAGCGTGCTGGTGGTCAACGGCCCCGGCATCCGGCTGATGGGCGCGGACGATCCGGATTTTGGCGCACCGCTGCGCGAGCTGCGCGCGCTAGGGCTGGACATCCGCGTGTGCGCCAACGCCATGCGCCACTTCGGGCTGGACACGGCATGGCTGAACCCCGCCTGCACCGTGGTGCCTGCGGGCATCCTGGAACTGGTGGACTTGCAGCGCAAGGGGTTTGCCTACGTGAAGCCGTAAGGGAAGGTGCCGGATAACCTTTGCGTCCGGCGACCTAACATTCCGAGGGGCGGGCGGCGTGCCCGGAGGGCCGGGAACTTAGCTCGCGTACCGCGTTGCCAGCGCCAATGTTATACGATGCATCCGATGACAGAGCAGGAGTACGGACCATGACGGCACAGGACATCAGCGGCCACCCTTCTGGAACGCGGGAACCCGGCGGCCTTCCGGGCACGGGAAAGCTGGTGGACAGCCATCCGCTGCTGTCCCGGCTGACCGGGCAGGTGGTGTGGAATCTGGCGGAAGAAGCGGGCGCGGATGACGAGGCCTGCGGCCTGTTCATGGATCATTACATGGCGTGGCGCGGGGCGGCGCTGGCCGTTCTGGAACGATTGCGCGACGCGCCGGACGGCGGTTTGCGCCTGGTGGTGGATGACTTTGACCGGGCCGATGCCTGCCCGGAATGCGTGGCCCTGCACGGGGTGGTGCTTCCGGGGGATCAGCCGGACCTTGCAGAATGGCTGCCGCCGTTTTCCATTGGCTGCCACTGCCGGGCCGAGTACGTGGAACCGGCGGAAATGGCCCTGGCCGGTCCGCATCTGCCCCCGGGGGGGCTGCGGCCGCCGGTCCACCGGCTGTGCTGCCCGCGCCGCCCGTTGTCACTGCTGCTGGCCCAGTTGACCCCGTTGGCGCAGCCGCCGGGGCACGAGAGGTAGTGTCCCGAAATTCTACCGCGTACCCTGACAATGCAAACAAAAAAGGGCTTGCCGATGTTCTCGGCAAGCCCGTTTTTGGCTGGTGGAGACGATGAGGATTGAACTCACGACCTCAGCATTGCGAACGCTGCGCTCTCCCAGTTGAGCTACGTCCCCAGTCAGGAGAAGGCTGTATATACCTGTTGCGGCCCGACTGCAAGAGGCCGGGGCGGAAAAATTTCTGGGCTGTGACCGGGTGTGGAGCCGCGCGTGGTGGGCGGCGGAGTTGCCAGACAAACCATGTGCCAGACAGACTAGGTGCCAGACGGGGCACGTTGTCAGGCACGGCGAGATTGCGGGTGCGGCTGGCTGGCGTTGCGCGGCGGCAGGTGCAGGCCGCTATTCCAGCCCCAGCGCCTCGCACAGGGTGCGCACCCGGTGGCGGTAGGTGTGGCGGAACAGGATGTGCGCCTGCCAGGCGGCCATCAGGTCGCGGCGCAAGGCCGGGTCGCGTTCCAGTCGGTGCAGCAGCGCATCAAGGTCGGGTGCATCGCTGGTTGCGGTTGACGGCGTAGCGCCGTTACCGCCGCTCCGCGCCGGGGAAAAGGCGATCTCGCGGCGCAGTTCTTCGGGAAAGATGTTCAGGCCCGGCGTGTCGTCGGTAATGCAGAAGCCCCCCGCCGCCCACACGTCGAAGTGGCGCTGGGTGAGCCCTGCGGGCAGCAGCAGGCTGGTGACGTTCAGCGACCAGCGGGCCGCCCGGTACACGGCGGGCAGGGTGGCGTAGTAGTCCACCGGAGGCCGGATGTCCGTGCCCTGCGGCAGCAGCTGCTGCCAGCCGTCGTCGCCGAACACGGTCAGGCCGTGCGGCGCGGCGGCGTTCAGACAGCGCACCCGCCGGGCAAGGGCGCATTCCTCCGCCCCCAGCCCTGCTGCGCGCACCGCGTTGCCAGGCCACAGGTCCGTGATGCCAAGGCGTGCTGTCCACCAGTGAAAGTCGGGTCGGCAGTGAAAGTCGGGCCTGTAGTGGACGTCGGGCTGGCAGTGAAAGTCAGGTCGCGGGCCGGACGCGTCGAGCAGGGCCAGCGCCTCGTCGAGCAGGGCCGGGGCGATGCGCTGCCCCGCAAAGAATCCCCCCTTGCCGGGGAAGGCGGACCGACCCACGAACACCACGGGGTTCAGGTCGGACATGCCCGCCGGAGAAGGCAGGGGTATCGCTGCTTCGCCGTTGTCCATCAACGGTTCCGGCCCGAAGAACTCCGGTCCGATGGCCAGCGGCAGATGCAGCACCCGCTGCGCCCCGTGGGCACGCAGCAGGGGAATGAACGAGGCGTCGGTGACGCACAGCAGCGCCCCGCGCCACCACGGCCCGCGCAGGGCCGAAAGCAGGTGAAAGGGGTTGTCCACGCACCATACGGCAACGTCCACCCCGCAGGCGCGCAGCAGGTGGAAGCGTTCGCCCCAGGCGTCCAGCCCTTGCAGATTCACGCTCAGGAGCAGGGCCGGTCGCTGGTCGGCCAGCAGGCGGGGCAGGTCGGCATGCAGGGTGTCCGGATCGACCCGGCGCGGGGGCAGCCCCTCGGCGGCAAGGGCGGCCTCCAGTTCCGACAGCAGCAGCGAACCTTCCGTGCCGGGCAGCAGCACGGTGCGGGACCGGGCGGAGCACGATCCGGTCCGGCCCGGCTGGGCATCCGGGGGTAGGGCATCCGGGGGCTGGGCTACGGGGTGCAGCACCAGTGTGGGGGCCATGCGCACGGCCCGCGCCATGCCCAGCAGCGGTCCCCAGAACGTGGGAAACAGCCGTTCCGCCTCGCGGTAGGCTACCACCAGCGCGCGGGCAAGGCGGTCGGGCGGAAAATCTTTTGGCGCGGCCTGCTGCCATCCGTCCGGGATGGCGGCGCGCCATGCGCCGTGCGTGGCCTCGTCCATATAATGGATGAATGCGTGGCATTCGATGAAGCGCACGGCCGGGGCATGGTGCGTGCCGGTTCGCGCATCCGCTTCCCGCAGTTCCGCCAGCGCGGCCTGCACCGCCCGCCGTGCCGTGGCCGGGTTCGGCCCCAGGCCCAGCACCAGCACGTCAATGGGGGCGTCGTTTTCGTGCCCGCGCGGGGGCAGCACGTCGAATGTGGCGGGCAGCGGGGGAACTGCCTGCGCGTCGCCAGGTTCCGCCTCGGCAGCCCCCACCTCATCGGGCAGGGTCCGCAGCTGACCCAGTTCGTTGGGAATGCGCAGTCGGGCGGGGCGGGTCATGTGAGTCCTTGGCGGGCGGAGGGCTTTCGGGTACAAGCGGCCACGGGTGACCACATGAAAACATACCGAGACCACTATTTTCTGAAGGCCAAGCAGGAGAATTATCCCGCGCGGTCCATCTACAAGCTGAAGGAAATCGACAATCGCTTCAAGCTGTTTCGCCAGAGCATGAGGGTGCTGGACCTGGGGGCTGCCCCCGGCTCGTGGTCGCTTGGCGCTGCCGAGCGGGTGGGGCCGAAGGGGCGGGTGCTGGCCTGCGACCTGCAAACCACAGAAACCCAGTTTCCGCCCAACGTCACCTTCATGCAAGAGGACGTGTTCAACCGCTCCGAGGCGTTCGAGGATGCGCTGGCGGCCATGGGGCCGTTCCATGTCGTTATCAGCGACATGGCCCCGCGTACCACGGGCACCCGGTTCACGGATCAGGCCCGTTCGCTGGATTTGTGCATCGAGGCTCTTGCGGTGGCGGACCATTGCCTGATAAAGGGCGGCAGTTTCGTGGTCAAGATTTTCATGGGGCCGGACGTCAAGCAGTTGCTTGATGCGCTGCGGGCCCGCTTCGAGACCGTGAAGACCTTCAAGCCCAAAAGCTCGCGGGTAGAAAGCAAGGAAACATTTTACGTCTGCCTCGGCTACCGGGGCGACGGACAGCAGGACTGACGCACAGCGCCGGTGGCGTGCGCCGGGCAGCCCGCCCGCCGCGCGTTGCGTCGTGGCGTTTCCGCATTCATCTCTTTCGCCGTCATTTCTTTCAGGAGGACGCATGGCCGGACATAGCAAATGGGCCAACATCCAGCACCGCAAGGGGCGTCAGGACGCCAAGCGCGGCAAGCTGTTCACCAAGGCCGCCAAGGAAATCATCATCGCTGCCAAGGGCGGCGGCGACCCGGCCAGCAACGCCCGCCTGCGTGCCGCCATTGCTGCCGCCAAGGCCGTGAACCTGCCCAAGGACAAGATCGACAACGCCATCAAGAAGGGCACCGGCGAACTGGCTGGCGGCGACATCCTTGAAATTTCCTACGAAGGGTACGGCCCCGGCGGCGTGGCCCTGATCGTGGAAGCGGCCACCGACAACCGCAACCGCACCGTGGCCGAAGTGCGCCACATCCTTTCCAAGCACGGCGGTTCCATGGGCGAGGCCGGGTGCGTGGGCTGGATGTTCGAGCGCAAGGGCGTGATCACCCTGGACGGCGCCAAGTACACCGAAGACCAGGTGATGGAAGCCGCGCTGGAAGCGGGCGCCGACGATGTGCGCGACGAGGGCGGCACCTGGGAAATCCACACCGCCGTGGGCGACTTTGCCGCCGTGCGCGATGCGCTGGAAGCTGCGGGCCTGGAAATGGATTCCGCCGAGCTGTCCATGATTCCCCAGAACACGGTGGAAGTGGACGCGGAAGCAGGCCGCAAGCTGATGCGCCTGGTGGACGCCCTGGAAGACAACGACGACGTGCAGAACGTACACGCCAACTTCGACCTGCCTGACGAAGTGCTGGCCGAACTGGAATAACGCCGACAGCCCATGCCCCGGAGCCCGCCCTGCGCGGGCTCCGGCGTTTCCGGCGTCTGCCTGGCAGGCACGGGGACTGGCGGCACGTCGAGTGGACAGCGGGCGAAAGACCGGCGAAAGTCGGGCCAAAGTCAGGCCGAAGTCAGGCCGAAGTCGGACAGACGACAGGGGCAGTGCTAGGGCGTGGGCTGTCACGTCCGTGCCCGGTGCCTGCACCCAGGTTCGCCATTTGCCGTCCTGCGGCATCACCCTGCATTACCGGCGTCCGCCGGAGGCCCCATGCCCCCCAGCAAGACTGCATCCCCCCAGGCGGCAACAGCCCCCAGCCCGACTTCCGCCACCAACGGCGGCGTCACCGTCATCGGTATCGACCCCGGTTCGCAATGCACGGGCTGGGGAGTTGTGCGCGAGGCGTCGGGCGTGCTCACCCTTGTGGATTGCGGAGCCATCCGTCCCAAGGGGGACAGCTTTGCCGCGCGGCTGGGCCACCTGTTCCGCGAACTGCACGCCGTGGTGGCCCGGTACGCGCCGGATGAGGCCGCCATCGAGAACGTGCATGCCGCCGCCAACGTGGCCACCGCCCTCAAGCTGGGGCAGGCGCGCGGGGTGGCCGTGGCTGCTTGCGCCGCGCACGGAGTGGTCGTGGCGGACTACCAGCCCACGGAAATAAAGAAGGCCCTGGTGGGCACGGGCGGGGCGGACAAGGAACAGGTAAGCTTCATGGTGGCCCGCGTGCTGGGCGTGAAGGGCGACTGGGGGCTGGATACTGGGGATGCGCTGGCGGCAGCCGTGTGCCATCTGAATGCCCGGCGGCTGTCGCGGCTGGTGAAGCTGGGCGGATAGCGGCGGCGTTGTCTTTTCTGATATTTTGACGTCGCCTTGCCCAGCTATTCCGGCAGATGACTCCTGCCGGGGCGGCCACGTCCTGTCCGGGTAATTCCCGGATAATGTCCGGGTCATGTTCGGATAATGCCCGGATCATGCCCGGAGCTTACGTCCCGCCTTTTTCCCTGCCTCCACATGCACCACTGTCTGTGCCCGTGTCCGAAACCTTGGCCGCCGCGTTGTCCGCGTCCAGAGGTTCACTTGGGCAGCCCGTGGCGTTCGCCCCGCCCAACCTCGTTCCTTCGGCCAGCAACGAGGCACGCACCGTGCGGTTACGGCCACAACGCTTGGCCGTGTACAGCGCGGTGTCGGCCTCCTGCATCCAGCGGTTTGGCGTAATGTCGGGCCGGGCCTCGGCAACGCCCGCGCTGACCGTCATGGGAATGGTTCCTTCCGCGTGCGCCAGAGGGGTAGCCAGCACCATGCGGCGCACCCGCTCCAGCAGAGCCACGGCATCGCCCTCGCCCGTATCGGGCAGCAGCAGGGCAAATTCCTCGCCGCCCACCCGGGCCAGCAGGTCCGGTTCACGCAATTGCCGACGGATGATGTCGGTCACATGGGCCAGCATGGCGTCGCCCACCCCGTGGCCGTACCGGTCATTCACCGCCTTGAAGTGATCCAGATCCAGCATGGCCAGCGTCAGGGGGTGCCCGCTGCGCGCGGTGCGGGCTAGTTCCGCGTTCATGGCCTCGTCCAGCCGCCGCCTGTTGAAGCAGCCAGTCAGGTGGTCGCGCTCGGCTATGCGGCGCAGTTCCTCGTTCAGGCTGGTGAGGGCCTGGTTGCTGGCTTCGATGATGCGCACCTGCGCCCGGTTGTGCAGGGTGTAGACCACGGCGGCAAGCAAGGTGGCCAACGCGGCCAGCCCGCTGAGCGCCGCGAAGTGGAAATGTGCCTGCCGCAGGCCCTCCAGGGACAGCGCCTCGCTGACTTCTTCGGCCACGTGCAGCGAAAGGCCGTCCTGCGGCCTGTGGGTTACCCCCAGCAGCGCAGGCCGGGTGGCGTCGCCGACAAGCGTCAGGCCGTGCCTTGCGCCGAGGCCCCGCACCACGAAGGGGCGCAACGCCAGTTCGGGAAACGCCTCGCGTTTGTAACGCAGGATGCGCGCCGAAACAGGCATGTCGCGCACCGGGGCGTCCGGCAGGGCGTGAAATATTTGCGATTTGTCATTGGCCAACACCACCACGCCCTGCTCGTCGGTGACAAAGGCAGCATCCAGGCGCAAGCGGCGCGATAGGGTGGGCAGGTCGGTTTTTACGGCCACCACACCCTGTACCGAGCCGTGCAGGCGCACTGGCGATGCAAAGAAGAACCCCGGCACGCTGGAAACGCGTCCAACGGCGAACTGACGGCCCCGTTCACCCGCCATGGCCGTGCTGAAATAGGAACGGTCGGCGTAGTTGGTGCCCAGCAGGCTGTCTGCCGCGTCGTAATTGCTGGTGGCGATGCACACGCCTGTGTGGTCCATAAGCCAGGCAAAGTGCAGGCCCATGGTTTCGGCAAAGGTCTTGAGGAAGGTGTTCAGGCGTGCCCGGCGTCCGGCGGCGGCAAGGGGCGGGGCATCCGGTGGCGCATCCGGTCGGGGGGCCACCTCGTCGCGCACCCGCTCGTCCAGCGAAAGCAGGTCGGGCAGGCGGCGCAGGTTGGCAAAGGCCAGTTCGAACTCGTCGTTCACCGTGCGTTGGCGCAGGGTCAGCCGTGCCCGCGCGTCGGACACGATGTCGTCCATGGCGCGGGCTGCCCACATGTCCGCGTATCTGTCGGCGGCATACAGCACGGGGGCCAACAGCACGGCAAGCGTCGCCAGCAGCAGGCGCAGGGGGGCGCGTTCCGCGTGCAGGCGGAACAGCGTGAAAGGCGCGAGCGGATGTGACGCCAGGGAAGGCAGGGGCATGAACCGGACTCCGGGAGCGATGTTACCTGATGCGGTGTGCCGGGAACACTACGGGATTTTTTGGTTCGCACCAAGGGCGTTATCGGGATGCGGCGCATTTTTCACGGACCGTGCTGCTGCATGGCACGCAGGGGCGCAGGGAAGCCGTCAGGGTTGATCGGCACGACCGGCTGGCAGTCCGGGCAGACGCGCCCGTCTTTCGGCCCGGGCGCTTTTTGTGTAGGGTACACGCGAGAGGTGGAACCATGATTGCGTATGTCGAGGGCCGCGTTGCCGAAATTTCGGGCAATGCCTGCGTGGTGGTGACGGAAGGAGGCGTGGGGTACGAGGTGCATCTGCCCGCGCACACCTTGGCGCGCCTGCCGGAACGGGGCGGGCAGGTGGCCTTTCACGTCCGTACGGAAGTGCGGGAAGACGCCCTGGAACTGTTCGGCTTCGCCACCTGGGACGAGCGCCAGACCTTCATCGTGCTCACCTCCATCAGCAAGGTAGGGGCGCGCACGGCCCTGGCCATCCTTTCACAGTTTCGCCCCGACGACCTGCGCCGCCTTGTGATCGACGACGACGTGCTGGCGCTGACGCGGGTGTCCGGCATAGGCAAGAAGACCGCGCAGCACATCTTTCTGGAATTGAAGTACAAGCTGAAGGTGGAGGACCTGCCCGCAGGCATGGCGCTGGCGGGCGGGGCTGCGCCGGGCGGGGTGTTCCGCGATGCGCTGGCCGGGCTTGGCAACCTTGGCTATCTGGAGGACGAGGCCGCCCCGGTGCTGAAGGACGCGCTGAAGGCAGAACCCGACCTTGACGTGGCCGGGGCGCTGCGCGCAGCCCTGAAAGCCCTGGCGAGGGGGCGCTGATGACGGCGGAATGCAAGGGGCCGGATGGAGAAGGCTCGGCCAACTGCGCGTCCATCTGCATGGACGAGAACGTGCGCCCGCGCAGCCTGGATGACTTCATCGGGCAGAACGATCTGCGGGCCAACCTCAAGGTGTTCGTGGCGGCGGCGCTGGAGCGCGGGCAGGCCATGGATCACCTGCTGTTCTATGGCAACCCCGGCCTTGGCAAGACCACCCTGGCCCAGATCATTGCGGCGGAACTGGGGGTGAACCTGGTGTCCACCTCTGGCCCGGTGCTGGAGCGCAGCGGTGATCTCGCGGCCATCCTGACCAATCTGGGGCGGCACGATATCCTGTTTGTGGACGAAATTCACCGCATGCCTGTGGCGGTGGAAGAAGTGCTGTACCCCGCGCTGGAAGACTTCAAGCTGGACCTGGTCATCGGACAGGGGCCGGGGGCGCGCACGGTAAAGATAGACCTCGAACCCTTCACCCTGGTGGGGGCCACCACCCGCATCGGGCTGTTGTCGTCGCCCCTGCGCGACCGTTTCGGCATCATCAGCAGGCTGGAATTCTACACGCCCGCCGACCTTGCGCGCATCGTCACGCGCACGGCGCGCATCCTGGGGGCCAACCTGACGCCGGAAGGCGCGGTGGAAATAGGCCGCCGCTCGCGGGGCACCCCGCGCATCGCCAACCGGTTGCTGCGCCGGGTGCGCGATTTCGCTTCCGTACATGGCAATGGCGCCATCACGCCGGAACAGGCATCCGCCGCGCTGGGCCGCATGGACGTGGACGAGAGCGGGCTGGACCAGATGGACCGCAAGCTGCTGTCCGTGCTTATCGAGCACTTCGGCGGCGGCCCGGTGGGGGTGAAGACCCTGGCTGTGGCCTGTTCCGAAGAAGTGCGCACCATAGAGGATATTTACGAGCCGTACCTGATCCAGTGCGGCTTTCTGAAGCGTACCCCGCGCGGGCGCGTGGCCACAGCCAAGGCCTACCGGCACCTGAACCTGCTGGCCTGACCAAAGCCTTGACGGCGGGCGGCGCGTGTGTCAGGCCCGTCGGCCCGTGTGCCCGAACCCGGATGCTTCGGCCCGGGTGATTTGGCCCGGACGTTTTGGCCAGACTGTTCCGGTGCGCGGCGGTCGTGCCTTTGTGTTTTTTCAACCCCTCACCCGGTCGTCTGGCCGGTCACGGAACCCCCATGCCCAAGACGACGCTGCGGGTCGAACTGCTGGCCCATACCCCGGATCCGCTCTCGCTCATCTATGCCGCCTTCCGCCAGTGCTACCATTCCGGGTTCGTGGCCGACATGTGGCCGCGCCTGCTGTCCGGCGAGATCGCGCGCGACAAGCAGGCCCAGTTCGTGGCCACGGTGATGGAGTCGGGCCACGCCAGCCCGGTGGAGCACGTCAGTTTCACCTTCGCGGCGGAAGGGGTGTCGCGCGCGCTGACCCATCAGTTGGTGCGCCACCGCATTGCCTCGTATTCGCAGCAAAGCCAGCGTTACGTGGACGGCAGCAACTTCGACTACGTGCTGCCCCCGGCCATTGCCCGCAACCCGCAGGCCCTGGCGCGCTTTGAACGCTGCATGGCGGAGATCGGCGATGCCTACCGCGATATCAAGGGCCTGCTTGAGGCCGACGGCAGGGCCGGGGCGAAATCCAACGAGGATGCCCGGTTCGTACTGCCGCAAGCGGCGGAAACGCGCATCGTGCTGACCATGAACTGCCGCAGCCTGCTCAACTTCTTCGAACACCGCTGCTGCATGCGCGCCCAGTGGGAGATCCGGGCCATGGCCAACGCCATGCTGGAGCTGTGCCGCGGCGTGCTGCCGGAACTGTTTGCCGTGGCCGGGGCCAAGTGTGAACGCCTGGGCTACTGCCCCGAGGGCGAACGGTTTACCTGCGGCAAGTACCCCCTGCGCCAGGGATAACCCCGTGCGTTAGCGCACGGGTTAGCCGGTCGACGGGCGACCATGCCGCTCCGGGAACAAACGGGGGCAGGGTGTGGCAGAATATCGGGTATTGTCTGTAAAATTACCATGCTACTGTGCTTGTTAACAGGCGTTGTCGCGCAGTGTTTCCCGCCTTCCGAGCAGGGACAGGGAATACCGTGCGGCGCTGTTGCGGCGGTATGCATGCCCAAAGCGTTACAGAGCGCGGCTTGGGCTTCTGTTTTGTTTCACGCCGGTCATGGTGTGGTTAAAAAAAATAGATGCACGGGCAGATTTTGGGCAAAAATCAAAAAAGTCCCTGTGGAAAAGTTTTTTCATTGGTGTGCAAAACTGTTGCCTTCAGCTGTGGAAAGTCTTGCCTGCCAAGGTGTCCGGAAAAGGGCGGAATGACGCCATTGAGTGGTTAGATTCTGTGATTATAACGTGTTATGCTGAAAAAAATCTTGGGAAACAGGGCGCGGGTTCCTTGCGATGACAGGCGCATTTCCTCCATTGCAACCCGGCCACGAACTCCGTAAACCAAGCACCATGATTTCAATTTGGGGCCAAATTCAGAATATTCTAGAAAAGAGTCTCAATCCGGGGCTCTTCAAGGTCTGGATCTCGCCGTTGGCGGCAGATGTCCAGAACGACATGCTGCGCCTGGTGGCTCCCAACGAATTCGTTGCGGCCTGGGTCCGCGAACGACTGCTGGATGACATCGTGCAGGCGGCCACCGCCGTGATGGGCAGCGCGCCCACCGTTGTGGTGGATGCCGCCCCGCATGGGGCCGCAACCGCATCGATACGTGCGGGCCGCGTCGATGCCCCCGCCGCAGGCGCGGAGCAGCAGGCGGCAGAGGCCGGAGGCGCCGCGCACGGCGGGGCCTTTGGCCTGCCCGTGCCGGGCGCGCCTGCCATTCATGCGGCGCAGGCCGCGCAAGGCATAGTCGCGCGCTCCACGTCCGGCCCCGTCCACGTCGCCCGCGCAGCCCATGCCGCACATACCGCACATACCGCACAGTTGGGGCTGCCGCTGGACATGCCCGCCCCGAACCGCGCCCTGAACTGGCGCTTTTCGTTCGATTCGTTCGTGGTGGGGCCCAACAACGAGCTGGCCTACGCGGCCTCGCGCGGCATCTGCCGCGAAAGCCTTTCCGCCGACACGCTGTTTCTCAGCTCCGGTCCCGGCCTTGGCAAGACGCACCTGATGCAGGCCGTGGGCCGCGCCCTGTGCGACGTCAGCAACCGCGCCACGCCGCGCGTGGAGTACCTGACCGCGGAAGAATTCGCCACCCGGCTCATCGCCGCCCTGAAGGCGCGGGAAGTGGACCGCTTCAAGGCCCGCTACCGCGACGTGGACGTGCTGCTGCTGGAGGACGTGCATTTCCTGCAGGGCAAGGAACGCATGCAGGACGAGGTGCTGGCCACGGTGAAGGCGCTGAAGTCGCGCGGCAGCCGCGTGGTGCTGTCCAGTTCGTTCGCCGCGCGCGACCTCAAGAATCTGGATACCCAGCTGGTCTCGCGGTTCTGCTCCGGCTTTCTCGCGCACATCGACAAGCCCGGCTTTGAAACGCGCCGCCGCATCCTGTGCGAAAAGGCCCGCCTGCATCAGGTGATGCTGCCCGACAACGTCACCGATCTGCTGGCCGACCGCATTCGCACCGACGTGCGCCAGATCGAAAGCTGCCTGCACAACCTCGTGCTGAAGGCCAAGCTGCTGAACCGCCAGATTTCCATGGAGATGGCCTGGGAAGTGCTGGGCCACTACGCCCAGCAGGAAGTGGTCATGGACTTCGAGGGCATCGTGCGCAAGGTGTGCGAGGGCTTCGGCATCTCGCCCAAGCAGCTCAATTCGCGCAGTCGCAAGCGTGAATACGTGGTTGCCCGCAACTCCGTGTTCTACCTGGCCCGCAAGCACACCGACCTTTCGCTGAAGGAAATCGGCGACCGGTTCAGCCGCCGCCATTCCACGGTGCTGAAGGGCATCACCTCCATCGAGCGCGAAATGAGCCGCGAAACGCCGTTGGGCCGCCAGGTCACCAACACGCTGTCACTCATCGAACGCAACGGTCGAATTACCTACCCCTGACAATGGGGGGGGCCGCCGCGTACGCGGTCGGCAAGGCGCATGCCATGACGGCGGCGTGGACCTCCCCGGTCCGCGCCGCTTTTGTGTTTTGATTCGCGGTGCCGTGACGTTGCCGGCTTGCCCGGCTTGCCCGGATTGCCTGGCTTGCCCGGAGCGGTCGGATTTGCCCGGAACGGTCGGATTTGCCCGACCCGGCCCGATCCGACTCGACCCGACCAAACCGGGCCGGGCCGGACCACTAGCTGGGGCATGCGCGGGGCACATGCTCCGGATGACCGGCCTTGCCCCAGGCGCACAGCAGACGCCATTGGCATGGCGCGCTTTTCATTTACGGCACGCTGGGGTATCGCAGAGCTTCTTCCAGCGATTGAGAGCGTCACTATATTGCGCAGGGGCGCAGTAGCATAACAGGAGGACCGGACGATGCAACAACCGCCCTACAAGGAGATCGCGCCACGCCTGGCCGGGCTGCGCGACGCCTGCGGCTTTTCGCGGCAGGAACTGGCCGACAAGGTGGGCGCTACCGAGGCAGACGTGGCCCGCTTTGAAAGCGGCGAGGTGGAAATTCCGGTGAGCTTTCTCACCGACGTGGCTCGTGAATGCGGCGTGGATCTGACCGCGCTGATTTCCGGCGGCGACGCCCACCTGCACGGCTACAGCCTGGTGCGCAAGGGCGAAGGCCTTTCGGTGCAGCGCCGCAAGGACTACGACTACTGGAACTTGGCTTCGCGCTTCACCAACAGGCGCATGGAGCCGTTTCTGGTGCGCGTGCCCCCCAAGGAAGAAAAGGACCTGGTGTTCAACTATCACCGGGGCCAGGAATTCATCTACATTCTGGAAGGCCGCCTGGAGATATGGCTGAATGATGCGCGCCACGTGCTTGCCGCCGGCGACAGCCTGTACTTCAGTTCGCGCATCCCCCACGCCTTGCGCGGCCTTGACGGCGTGGACGCGGTATTCCTAGACGTAATTAGCTAGGGCGTGTGTGCAAACAGTCCTTTTGCCCGCTGGCTTCGTCAAACAGCACCTGCCATTTCGGTCGAATACGATAAGAGTATGCGTTGCGGTCGCCATCCGTAAGGCTCACAAGTTCGCCTAACGGCTGCCGCACTCCCTTATGGCAGGCTTGTTTTCCTCGCCAGCGAACAAAAGACTGGTTTGCAAACACGCCCTTAGGGCCGCCCTTGGTGCGGTGTTGCCTGCTGGCCCCCTTGCCAGCAAACGAAAACCCTCACCATCCAACGGTCCTGGGGAGTCAGCGCAGACGCGGCTTGATGCTTGAAGTCTGTCAGCCCTCCGTGATTACGCCGCAGGAAATCGCCCCCACCGCCACTATGGGGGAGCGCCGTACACGCCATCAGTCAACAAGCCCGCAAGGGATTGCTTCGCAGGGATGCACCCATGACCTACACCACAAAGTTTACCGCAAGGGATTACAAGGAATTTTGCGCCACGTTCCGCATTGACGCCCCGGACACCTTCAATTTCGCCTTCGACGTGCTGGACCCCATTGCGGCGTCCGATCCGGGGCGGCTGTGCATCGCCCACGTGGACGATGCGGGCGTGCGGCGCGACTACACCTTTGCCTGGATGGCCGAGGCCTCTGGCAAGCTGGCCAACGCGCTGCGCCTGCAGGGCATCCGCAAGGGCGACCGGGTGATGCTGGTGCTGTACCGGCGCATCGAGTTCTGGGTGTCCATGCTGGCCCTGCACCGTCTTGGCGCGGTGGCCATTCCCGCCCCGGCGCAGCTCACCCCCAAGGACATCGTGTTCCGCGTTGAGCGCGCCAGGACCCGCTGTGTCATCGTTGACCATTCCATCACTGACCGCGTGGAGGCCGCCCGGCCCGACTGTCCCGGCCTTGCCGTGTGCGTGCAGGTGGGCGGCGATGCGCTGCCGCGCGGCTGGGTGGACTACGACACCATCTTCACCCCGGCGGGGGCAAAGTTCCCCCGCCCGGAAAGCCCGCTGGAGTTCGCGGGCGGCGAAGAACCGCTGCTGATATTCTTTTCGTCCGGCACCACGGGCATGCCCAAGATGGTGGAGCACGTGCATACCTATCCGCTGGGGCACCTGCTGACCGGCATGTACTGGCACGACCTGGTGCCCGGCGACCTGCACCTGACCCTGGCAGACACCGGCTGGGGCAAGGCGGTGTGGGGCAAGTTCTACGGCCAGTGGATGGCCGGGGCCTCGGTGTTCGTCTACGATTTTCGGGGCAAGTTCGAGCCTGCAGCCCTGCTGAACGTGCTGGCCGACCACGCCGTGACCACCTTTTGCGCGCCGCCCACCGTGTACCGCTTTCTGGTGCGGCAGGACCTGTCCGCCTACGACCTGTCGAAGCTGCGCCACTGCACCACGGCGGGCGAACTGCTGAACGACAGCGTGTTCCATGACTGGAAGGCCGCCACCGGTCTTGAAATCCACGAGGGCTACGGCCAGACCGAAACTACCCTGCAAATCGCCACGCTGCCATGCATGGCTCCCAAGGCAGGGTCCATCGGTCGTCCCATGCCCGGCTGGGACGTGGTGCTGCAAGACGCGGCGGGCAACATCTGCCCCCCCGGCGAGGAAGGCGAAATCTGCGTGCGCGTGGCCGAGGGACTGCCCGTGGGGTTGTTCCGGGGCTATCTGGAAGAGCCGGAAAAGACCGCCTCGGTCATGTTCGGCGGTTACTACCACACCGGCGACAAGGCCTGGATGGACGAAGACGGCTACTACTGGTTCCTGGGCCGCGTGGATGACCTGATCAAGAGTTCCGGCTACCGCATCGGACCGTTTGAGGTGGAAAGCGCGCTCGTCGCCCACCCCGCCGTGGTGGAGGCCGCCGTGACCGGTGTGCCCGACCCGCTGCGCGGCCAGGCCGTGAAGGCCACCGTGGTGCTGGCTCCGGGGTACACCGCCTCGGATGCGCTGACCAAGGAGCTTCAGGATCACGTGAAGAAGGTGACCGCGCCGTACAAGTACCCGCGCATCATCGACTATGTGGCGGAATTGCCCAAGACCATCAGCGGCAAGATCAAGCGTGCGGAAATCCGCGAGCGCGATCAGCAGGCTGGTGGGCCCGGAGCGTAGGCTCGGAGTTTGTAAGGCCGTTGCGGGCCGCAGGGGGCGGATTTGAGCGCCTCCTGCGGCCTTCTGGTTGTTTCGGGGGGGGGGCAGATATTTGCCGGGCAGTTGCCGCTTCGGGCTGCACGCGCGGTCCGTATGCCGCAGACGCCCGAACCGGGCAGGCCGCGTCGTTCCGTTCCTGGGCGGCGTGGCGGAATGCAGGCCTGACCGCCCTGGCACCATGCCGGTCTGGGTGCGCGGCAACCTGCGGCGGTGGTGATGTGTGCGCGCTCCCTCCTTGCTTCGTCTGGCCAGTGTCTTGTCTGACCATTGTTTCATCTTGCCAATGGTTCGGCTTGCCAATAGTCCGTCTGGCCAATGGACCGATTGCCCGATGGAATGTGAGGGCGCTCTGTTTCTGGGTAAGCTGGGCAACAACCAGCGGGGCGCTTTTTGACGACAAAATGGCGGCATGGTACTTGCGGCAATGTTGAAGTGCGCGTAGTGCAGATGGATGGTTTTCATGCCAGATGACTGTCTAGTGATGCAGTTGTGAATGCAAAAATGTGTTGAATGTATATCTCTGGGGATGGGGGGATGTCCGCAGTGTGCTCCTGCTGTGGAGCAGTCCCACTCCAGCTTGCGTGGTGTGGGTTTTGTTTGCGGTGTTGCTGTATCCGGGCGTAGCGCCACTGTGGCTGTTTGAGCAGTAGGCTTGCGTTTGGCGTAAACGCATGGCGTTCCGGACAGCATGAATCTGTAGGCGACCAGGATCGTAACCGGTCAGAGTATGTCAGGTCGCGGCAAGCGGATGAAGGTGCAATTTTGAAGATCGTCATTTGTACGAAAAAAGACCTTGCGGGATGTCTTGCGCTGAACAGGTTGCTGGACGGCCTGGCCGGGCGGCACGAAGTGTTCGTGGTGCTTTCGGACTATGTGCTGGAGGCGGAAAAGGCCAACAGTCATGCCGCCCGTCTGGTGGCGCATGAGCGGGACATGGTGTTGGACCATGTCTTTCCGTTTCTGGACAGCCTGTACCCGTACGGCTCCGGCGGCGCATACGCCACCTACGCGGGGATGCAGGCGCGACACGGCGTCGGCATGGAACTTTGGGGGTCCATGCGCACGGCGCAGGCCCAGGAGTCCATGCGGGCCATCGCGCCGGATTTGATTATATCGTGCCGTTACGACTATGTTTTTCAGGAAGACGTGATAACCCTGCCCCCGCTGGGCACGTATGGCATGCACCCTGGGGCGCTGCCCGTGTTGCAGGGGTTGTGCAGCCCGTTCCGGGCCATGGAGCGCGGGGACAGCCGTTCTGGCTGCACCCTGTTCCAACTGGATGCCGGGCTGGATACAGGGCCTGTGGTGGAAATCGGCTGGGCCGACATCGCTTACGACAGGTGCGTGCTGTGGAACTTCGTGCAGACCTATTTTGCGGGCATAGCAACGCTGATGCGCCACCTGCCCACCCTGGAGCAGGGCCACAGGCTTTCCGCAACAGTTCAGGATGCCTCGCGGCGGCAGTATTTCACCTATCCGTCGGAAGGAGAGTTCCAGGCTTTCGAGGAACGCGGCGGCAGCCTTGTGCTGCCGGGCGACTATCTGGATCTGTTGTCGTGGTTTCTGCCGGACGGCCAGCGCGACGCGCAGTTTCCGGCCCTGAAGGCGCTGGTCAGCTCCGTGGCGTGCTGAGCCGCCACACCGCCTGAAAGATCAGGGCCAGTGTGCAGACCGTACCGCCCATGATCAGCAGCATCTGGTCCGTATCCATGACCACCGTGGCTGCGCCGAACAGCACGGGGCCGGCAACCTGGCCCAGGCGTTCCAGCGCCCTGTAGAGGGATGCGGTCTTTTCCTTTCCCAGCGTGCGGGCCGAGTGCAATGCCAGGACGCACAGCATGGATGCCGGGGCCGCGATGCACTGCGAAAGCCCCAGGGCAACCACCGCAGCCGATGTACCGACAAGGCCCGTGGCGCTGGCGGCCAGCAGCAGCGCCGTGCCCGACAGCAGGCCCGCCAGCGTCAGGAACAGGGGCTTGTTGTCGGTATGGTCTATCCATTTGCCCAGCAGCGGCCCTGCGGTGATGAAGCACAACCCGTACAGCATGAACACCCGCCCGATGTCGGCCTGATCCACCTTGGCGTTGGCCAGCATCAGCGGCAACAGGTAGTGCAGGAAGCCGGTAAGGCAGATGGCCACGGGGATGCCCACGAGCAGCAGCATCAGGTGCATGCGCGGGTCTTTCAGCAGCCCCATGCCGCCGGTCAGCATGGACGTGCGCGCCGCGCCTGCCCTGCGCCGCCCGCCAGGTGCATCCGCGTGCGCCGGGGTATTCCCGCGCGTGGATACATCCGCGTGCGCCGCAGCGCGGTCCCTGCCGATCAGCACCACGCGCATGGCGAACAGCGTCACCACACCGCCCACGGTAAGCACCGATTCGTAGGGCAGGTGCTCTGCCAGCATGGCCCCGGCGGCAGAACCGCAAATGCTGCCGGAAAAGATGCCCGCAAACACGCTGGCCAGCCCGGCCCCGGCGTTTGCGTTCTCCAGCGTGCCGATCTGCGAGGCCATGAGCACCAGCCCGAACCCGAACCCCGCCGTTATCCGCGCCAGGATAAGCAGGGGCAGGCCCGTGGCCATTCCCGCCAGCAGCAGCCCCGCTGCCCCGGCTGCCGCGCCGAGCATGTAGATTTTCCGCCACCCGAAGTGCTGGGTGAAGCTGCCGGAAACCAGCAGGGCCACCCCGGCGCTGATCATTTCCGCCGAGATGGGCAGGCCGATGACCACTTTTTCGGACAGGCCCCACAGGGGCTGGTACAGCGTGCGCGCCAGCAGTGGGATGAACGAGATGCCCATGTCGTACCCAAGGAAGAACACGAAGCCCCCCACCCGCAGGGCCTGCGTGGCCTGGGGCAGCCGGGTGCGAGCCAGCCCGTGCGCCGGTTCATTCTCCTGGTCCGGTGACGGGGCTGCGGCCTGCACGCCCAGGCTGCGCTGCGCGATGAGACCCAGCAGTTTGGCCAGTTCCAGCAGCAGCAGAAAGCTGATCACCAGTGAGGTGCCCATGTCCACGGCCAGCTTGGTCACGCGCTGGGTAATCACCTGCGGGTTCAGGTCCAGCCGCAGCTCCATGACCTCCTGACGCTGCCGAAAACGGCTGGGCCAGTAACGGTCCAGTGGTTCGCGCACGGAAAGGGCGGCGCTAGGTGATGTCCGGGCGTCCGGTGCTTTTCGAGCGTCAGGTGCGGTTGGAGTATCCGCCGATGTCTGGCTGTCGGGCGATTGCTGCGCACGGGGCGTTCCGCCTACCTCGACCAACGGGACGCCGTCGGGCCGCAACAGTGCCGCGCCGAGCAATTCCTCGTTGTCGGCGACAAGCTGCGCCAACAGTTGCTCGTTGCCCTTCAGGCGGGCGACATCCACGCCCTTGTGGATCAGGTATTCGAAATCCCGCCCCACCGATTGCGCGAGGATAGCGGCCTTGGTGCGGACGGCCCGCTCGACGAACCCGTCAAAAAGGACAAGTGAACCGCAGGAATACGCCAGTTGCGTGCCGCCCACCACGACCAGCAGCAGCCTGCCCAGCGTGACGTGCAGGCGCGCCCGCGCGTCCGCCGTGCCGGTCAGCAGGCCGAGCCAGCCGGGCAGTATCAGCGCCACGGCAAGGCAGGTGACCAGCATCAGCACGCCGGACCAGCGCAGGAAGTCGCGCGTGGCGGCATCCACCCGGGCGCTGGCCACCTCCATGGCCACCCAGCCCGCCAGACCGTTGTGCTGGAAGGGGACGAGGAGGCGGTACCCCGTAGGAGTCTTGCGCGCCTTGTGCGGCGCGTCGTCAGACGCGGAAAACTGCTTCCGGTCCTCGGCCCCGGCCCGCAGCGCATTATCCCGGTCCGCAGCCCGTTTTCCGGGGTGTTCCGCGCCGTTCGCGCCGGGCTGGGCGTACAGCAACTCCCCCTGGGCGTCGTAAATCTGTACGCTGTCAATGCCCTGCACGCCATGCCGCAGTTCCGCGAGCATGTCGTCCATCCCCGCATACGCGCCCAGGAACTTGCCAAAGCGCAGCCCCCGCTCCACCCCGCGCGCAAAGTGTTCGCCGCAACTGCGGTAGCCGGAAAGGATGGCGTCGGTGGACAGTGTGTCCAGCGCCGAGGACGACAGCAGCACGTTGAACCCAAGGGTAAGCGCCAGCACCCCCAGGGACAGGAGCATGGTGTTCAGGCGCAGCCGTTGTATGGCGCCGATGTGCAAGCTGCTTCTCCTACTGCGCGCCAGCGGGCGTGGGACGGGTGATGGTTTCGTGCAGCTCGTCCGCCACAACCAGGACATCGAAGGGAAACTCGAAGCCGATGGCCTTGGCGGCGGCCAGATTCAGGGCGATGGATGGCTCCGTCCCGTCCTGCATGGAAAGGGCGCGCGGCATGGCTCCCTCGAAGATGGCGTGCGCCTGCCGCGCGTGAAAAACGCCAATGGGGCCGAAATCCCAGGTGGAAAAGCCCATCAGCGCCCCTGCCTTGACGTATTCCGAACCGTCGCGCGCAAAGGTGGGAATCTTCCAGGCGGTCAGGGTGTCCAGCAGAGGGGACAGGCCCGGACCTTCGATGTCGAAACAGTTCAGCGGACCGATGAAAAAGGCGTCCATGCCCTGTTCGCGCAGCACTTCCAGCCCCCTGCGGCATTCTTCCGGGGTTTCGGCGGACGACAACCCCGCGTAGCGGACCAGCGAGAAGCCCAGTTCAGAGGCCATGGCCTCGGCGTCGCCCAGCGCCGCGTACACGCGGCCTTCCGGGGTGTCCGGGTACATGATGCCCATCTTCCGGAAGCGGACCACTTCCTGAAACACCCGGAACATGGTGGACCAGCGGTCCGCCGTAACCCGGCAGGTGAAGTTGCGCACGCCCGAATCGCGCGGGCTGGTAACCACCCCTGCGGCCACCGGGTCAGCCATGCCCATGCCGATGATGGGGATGCGCCCGTCGCTGGCGGCCAGCAGCGCCTTTGCAGCCGCTGTGCCCATGCCCACCACCATGTCCAGGTCCTGGCGCTGCAACAGTGCTGCGGCCTTTTCGGGCAGGGTGCGCATCTGCTCCGGCGTCCAGCCGGGGCTGAACCGGGCATCGGCGGGGTATTCGCAGCGAACGTCGCCGCCACGGGCCATGGCGGCGCGAAAGGCGTCCCAGGTGCGCGTGTACAGCCAGAAGGGCCCGGCCTCCAGGTAGCCGATGCGTTTGACGGAGGGCTGGGCGTGAGCGGTGGGGCAAGGTGCGCCCGCTGCGGCGGCAAACAGCACGGCGACCGCCAACGCCAGCAGTCGAAAGCGCCGCCAGCGGGATGCCGACCATGCGCGGGCGGCAACGCCTGCCTTGCCGGTTTTCGCGGGAACTATGGCTTGGCCCGCACCTGCGCGGACCACAGATGCGGCACGGTTGTCCGTCATGGCATCAGCCTGTGGCGTGTACGGCACACGGTTATTCGTGGCGTGCCGGTTTGCCCGAGGCGGCGATGACCAGCAGCAGCCCCACAACCGGCGTCAGCAGTATGCTGGCAAAGAAGTTGCCCCAGAAACCGAACCGGGTGCGCATGCCGAACACTCCCACAAGCAGGCTCAAACCGAAAAAAAGCGCGAATAGTTGCACGGTCGCCTCTCTTTATTGTTTGGGCGTTTTCATCTGGGGCGGGTTCAACAGGCTTTTGTCCAGCCGCTGGATGTAGTCCGCGATGCTTTCGCCGGATTCCCGCAGGCCCACGCCTTCCGGCGCGTTCAGAGAGCCGGACGGGGGGGTATCCTGCGCGGTGGGCTGGGCGGCAGACTGGACGGGCTGCTGCGTTTGCGGTTGCGAGGTCGGCTGCGTGCCCTTTTCGCGCGAGTCGGCATCGGCGGCGGGCTTGGCGGGCGTTTTCGCGGCAGGCGTTGCCGCGCCCGCGCCAGCGGGCGTGCCCGATGTGCCAGACGCGCCGGAAGCGGCGGCAGTGGGCTGGGTTTCGGTATTCAGGATCAGCGGCAGGCCGTCCCGGCCCCCCACCACCACGATCTTGGCATTGGGCGACGCAGCCAGGTCGCGGGTGGCCTTGATGCCTTCATAGCGCAGGTAATCCTGCGTCATGTTGCGGTTGACCAGTTCCTGGTACAACTGGATGCCCTGCCCCTCGATGGCCTTGCGCTTGGCCTCCTGCGTGGCTTCAAGCAGCAGGTAGTTGTAGCGCAGGTAGTTCTGCTCCGCGACCAGCTTGTCTTCGATGGCCTTGCGCAGCACTTCCGGCAGGGTGATGCTTTTCACCACGAACCCGTGGATCATGATGGGAATGCGCCCCATTTCTTCTATGGCGTCCACCAGCATCTGGTCCTGCAATTCCTGCCGGGCGGTGGAATACAGGTCGTTGGGCCTGTAGTTGCTGATGGTCTGGCGCACGGCAGACGTCATGATGGGGATGACGATCTTGTTGCGATAGTTGGGGCCGATGTTCTGGTGCAGGGTGGGCAGCCTGTCGCGGATAAGCTGGTACCGCAGCGACACCTGGACATTGATGGGCAGGCCGTCCACGGTCAGCACGTCGATGTTCTGGGTTTCTTCCTGCACCCGCACGTCGTAGACGTACATGATGTCCCAGGGCTGGATGACGCGGATGCCTTCCTCGTAGGTTCTGTCCAGCACGGTGCCGCCGAAAAAGCGCGAATACAGCACGCCGAGTTCGCCGGGCCGTACGCTGATGACCATGTTGGGCCACAGGAAGATGATGATCAACGTCGTCACGACGCCGATGCATACAAGCCTGACGCGGTTTCGGCGCAGCATGTTGCGCAGATCGGTGAAGAGTCTGTTCATTGATCCAACCGGTAGGTTTGTTGCGTGTACTGGGCAGCCCCGCGCCAGAAGGTGTCAAGCGTGTAGTCTATGCACTGTCTTTCGAACTGGATGCAGCGTTCCTTGTCGTTTTCCGTCTGCCCCATGCACAGGTTGTGCAGTATCGGGCACATGCCCACGTTGTAGGCAAATTCCCCAAGGCTTGGGCGAGAACGGACGGCATCGCGGGCAAGGCGCACGATCTTTTTGGTGTACGCATTGTTGCAGATGTGGATGCGCTGCGAGTATTCGTGATATTCCTCGTAGCATTTCAGTCTGTTGCGAATGGCTTCCTCGTTGTTCCTGGCGTTCACCACGGAAGGAATGGTTTCGCTGACCTTGCGGTACAGTTCGCGCACCAGGTTGATGTTCGAGTTGCCCCGCAGGTCGCGCGCAGTAGAGGGCAGCACGAAGCAGAGGCAGAGTATGACCGCCAGTGCGCACGCGCGTGGGTTCATGCCGCGCCTCCATCGGTTTCGTTCGTGTCGCCAAATCTGCCAGTTCTGCCAGTTCTGCCAGTTCTGTCAGTCCCGCCAGCACCATCAGGCCTTTCCGCTTCTTTTGGAGCGTTTCCCGCGCCGTTCTCGGCAAATGTGCCCTCGCGCATGGTCAGCACCCTGTCCGCGATGTGGAAGTACCTGTCGTCATGGGAGATGGCCAGAACCGTGCCCCCCTTGGCCGTGATGCCGGGCAGCAGTTCTTCGTAAAAATAGCGCCGGAAGCCGGGGTCGAAGTCCGCCGCCACCTCGTCGAACAGGTATACCTCGCGTCCTTCCAGCAGGGCGCAGGCCAGGGCCAGCCGCTTGCGCTGTCCGGCGGACAGGTCCAGCGTGGAGAACGAACCGTCCTCGCGCAGGTGTACCTTGGTTTCCATGCGCATGGTGCGCAGCACCTCGTGCAGCCGTTCCGCCGTCACGTGCAGCCCCAGCGGGCGTGGGAACAGGTGGTAGTCGGTGGGCACCACGGTGAACAGGTTGCGGTAGGCTTCCATGTGCATGTCCGAGACCAGCGCGCCGTTCAGGTGGATGTCGCCCGCCTGCGGGGTGTACAGGCCGGACAGCACCTTCATGAACGTGGACTTGCCGGAGCCGTTGCCGCCCCGGATGAACACCAGTTCGCCCCTGTTCAGGACGAATTCGTCCACCCGGATGCCGAAGACGCGCATGCCGTTGGGGTCGCGGTAGTCAAAGCGCACATCGCGCATGTCCAGCGATGCAAAGCGCGGCACCACGGGGTCGGCGTGCTGCCAGCGCGTTTCCACGCCCTCCCGCTCGAAGGGTTCGGTCACGGCGTCCAGCCCGGCCTCTACCCCGGCCAGTTCCTGCAGGGTCATTTCCACCTTGGCCATCATGGGCACAAAGGTGACCAGGCTGATAAGCGGGCTGAGGCTGAACATGCACAGCACGAGCAGGGTGGAGGTGTCCTCCGGCTCCAGGCCCAGGAAGCCGGGCATCAGGAACAGCACCAGCCCCAGGATCAGCAGGTTGAACATGGCAAAGAACGAGATGCCGAAGGCGTGCCGCTGCTCGGTCGCGGCGCGCGCGTCCGAGGCGATGTCCAGGTTGGGAATGATCTGGGCGCCGAACAGTTCGGTGGTCTTGGGCTTGTGTACCTTCAACTGCTGCAACCCGTCGTGCAGGTCGCGCAGGCTGCCGCTGAAGCGCATGTCGGCCTGCATGGCCGGACCCATCTGGGCATGCACGTTGTAGATCAGCCGCAGGAACACCAACACCCCCATGGTCATGAAGGCGAATACGCCAAGGGCGCCCACCAGCGATACGGTAAGCATCTTGACGCTGGCCACCACGATCATGACCGTGTTGGCGGCGGCGGCCACCAGCATGCGCGCGGCCTCGACCACCATGTCCCGCCCGTCCAGCAGCGAGGCCTGGATGCGGCCCTTGTCCAGCTTTTCGTATTCCAGCAGCGAGACGCCGCGCAGCTTGGTGGCGATGCGCATGCGCCATTCCATGATGCCGCGCAGGGCTATCTGCGCGGAGCGGCCCGTGATGTACCGGAACAGGTAGTAGAAGGACGCCAGGCATACCAGGAACGCGAGGAAGGTGTGAAAGCGTATGCCGTCGCCGGACAGTTGTTCCAGCCCCTGCAGGACGGTGAACACGGCCAGCCCCTGCATGACCCCGGAGGCCAGACATGCGGCGGCGAGCTTTGTGCCCTCGTCACCGGCCTGCGTCCAGAGCAGCTTCAGAAAGTGCGATTCCTTCAGTTGCAGCATGCAGTGCGTACGCCTTGGGGGTTCAGGTGGGTGCCGATGACGGCGGGTTCAGCCAAGGGGACGGGCGTTGCCGTCCCGTGGTTCCGGTCAGGTTCGTCTTGCCCGCTCCGGTCAGTCCGGTCAGTCCTGTCAGCCCTGTAAGTCCAGTCGGTCCAGTCAGTCCGGTCCGTCCTGTCAGTCAGGGCAGGGCAGGTCAGGCCAGGTCAGGGCAGCCGGATTCGGGCACGCGGAAACGCCATCGGAAAGGCGGGTGCTCCGCCCTTCCGACGTCCGTTCGGAATGCCGTGCCCAAAAGGCTACGCGGGCGACGCCGCCTGCTCTTCCGTGCCGGGGGCCTTGGGCTCTTCCGTCGCTTCCGGCTGCTTTTTGCCGATCTTCTGCTTCATGCGGGACACCATGCCCTTGCCTTCTTCCATCTTGGTCTTGAAGTAGGCCTTGGCTTCCTGCGCATCAAAGTTCTTCAGCGTGCCGCCGTTGCGGAAGTGGCGATCGAACACCCAGCCCAGCGCGTAGGTGGAGGCCCCGCCCATGATGCTGATGGAGGCCGCGCCCGCCGTAAAGCCGATGAGCGGGATGCTCTTGAGCAGCGAGGCCGCCAGCGGCACGCTGGCCGTGGTCAGTACGCCCCCGCACAGCGAGGAAATGATGGACTTCACGCGTTCCTTCCTGAATTCCACGCCGTGGGCCTTGGACAGGGCGTGAATCAGTTCCAGTTGCACGGCGGTCAGGCCCGCCATGTCCACCAGCGGCACGGGAATGAAGCCGATGCCGACGGCAGCGTACACCCGCTTGCGGATGATGGCGTCGATGACGCATTCCGTGGGGCAGCCGCAGGGGGCGGCTTCCGGCGCTTCGGCAGCGTCAACGGCTTCCTCGGCAAGGGCTTCCGCAGCAAGGGCTTCCTGCCCTTCAACACCATCAGTCTGGGCATCCATGGTCTTTTTCGCCATTGTCGTCGCCTCGTTGTGATCGGTTGCAGGGTTCGTGGAAATGCTACCGGGGCATGGTCGCGTTTTGGGCGCCGACGAGCGTGGCGTCGAATATCTCGTCGGACGAAATGAGCAACAGCAGGGGAATGTCCATGCCAAGGTTGTTTGCGGTAACGAGATTGAGCGTGATCTTGGGCGTGTAGGTTTCCCGCTCCAATTCCGCCGTGGGGGGCAGCAGCCCCAGGCGCTGGGCCATGCGGTCCGCGTAGAACCTGCCCAGGGGCACATAGTCCAGGGTGGAAAGCCCCATCAGCGCCCCGCGCCGCACGTGTACGCTGCCGTCGCGGGCAAAGGTGCGGATGCCGTGGCTGGACAGGGCGTCGAACATGGGCTGGGGGTTTTCCTGCGTCCAGTCAAAGCAGTTGAGTGCGGAAATGTAGAAGGCGTCTATGCCCTGCCGCAGCAGTTCATCCACCCCCTGGGCGCAGGTGGCGCCGCTTTCCGCCTTGTCCAGGCGGGGGTATTCCACCAGGGTAAAGCCGCGTTCGCGCGCCACTTCGCGCGCCTCGTGCACGTTGGAATAGGAAAGGCCTTCCGGGCTGTCGTGGTACATGATGCCCAGACGCTTGAAGGGCAGCGCCTCGTGGAACAGCGCGAAGACCTTGTACCACTTGTCCTTGACGTAATGGATGGTGAGGTTGGGGGCCGTCTTGCCAGTGCGTCTGTCCACGATGCCTGCCCCCACGGGGTCGGCCACGTCTATGGACATGATGGGTGTTCTGCCGTTGTTTTCCGCCAGCAGGGCCTTGGTGGCCGTGGTGCCCATGCTCAGGATCACATCCACGGACGGGTCCTGCATCAGCTTGCGGGCCGCGCTGCGGTAAGTGTCGTCCGTGGCGTCCCAGCCGGGGCTGATGTGCCGGTCGGCGGGAAAGTCGATGTGCTCCAGCACGCCCCGGTCCTTCAGCGCGGTGATGATCTGCTGCCGCAGCACGGAAAATTCCCAGTACGGACCGGCCTCGAAGTAGGCCGCCACCTTCAGGGGCGGTCGGGGGGCCGTTTGCGTGGCCTTTTCCGTGGTCTCGGCGGCATGCGCCGACCAGGCGACCAGACATGGCAGCAGGGCGCAGCCAAGCGCCGCGAGGGCATGCAGAAGGGCGCTGAGGATCCTGTTCATAGGCGGCTACGATTTCCGTTGCAGGTGCAGGCCGCTTCTCGCGGGGGACTGCACGCAGGGTAACAGGATAAAAGCATTATCGTCCATACCCGGCGGGGGGCACCCCCCGTGTCGGGCCTGGCCAGCCCGGCATTCCGAACCGTGCGATCACGGCCAACGCGATTCCGTCCGGCGCTCCCGTTCGGCGCGACCACGCTACGCCATGTCCATTCCCACCAGATGCACCGCCATGGGCAGGCGCGGCGCGCTGGCCGCCACACTGCACTGATGCTCCGGCCCGACGTCGATGTCGCGGGTGGTCCAGGCGTCCACCGAGGCCGGGCAGGCATGGTCCTCTTCCTGCATGGCCACGCCCGGCAAGGACACCAGCCAGTCCGCGCCGACAGCATCGGTGCGCACCATGAATCCGTCCAGCG
Organism: uncultured Desulfovibrio sp.; assembly: GCA_964402645.1. Classification (GTDB taxonomy): domain Bacteria; phylum Desulfobacterota; class Desulfovibrionia; order Desulfovibrionales; family Desulfovibrionaceae; genus Cupidesulfovibrio. Next base: position 47,185 of record CAYOCV010000001.1, read on the forward strand.
GCAGGCTGAGGCCCCTGCCCAGTGCCTTCAGCACGGCTTCCTTGCGGGACCAGCACCGGTAGAAGGCGGCGCGGCGCTGCGAGGCGGGCAGGGCGCGGATGGCGTCGCGTTCGTGCGGATGCAGTTGCGCTGCCATGTTCTCAATGATGTCTATGCCCATCGTGCCCATCGTGCCCGGCATCTCCGCTGCATCCACGAGGCCGGGCCGGTTGTCAGGACTGGCCTGACCGGACTGATTGCCCCTGCCCCGCAATGGCCGCGTCTCTTCCACGTCGATACCCACGCGCCCGGCCCGGCAGAATGCCGCCCATACCATGGCCCCGGCATGGGAAATGGAAAAATCGACGGCGTTGCGCCCGGCATCCCCGTCCCGTCCGCTGGCTTCAGTGTCCGGCGGGCACACCGGCTTTCCCCACCGGGTGCGCGGAAAGTCGCCGTCCACGGCCAGCATGCGCCGCACAAGCGCCCGGCCCACCAGATGCCGCGCGGCATCCACGGCATGCACGAAGCGCCGGGCGTGGGCGCGTTCGCTGTCGGTGGTGAACGGCGTCGCCGCCGCAATCCACGCCGTGGCGTCTCCGTCAAGCCGTATCCCCACGCAGGTAAGCCCGGCATCGTCCATGCGGGGCAGGGGCGGCCCCGCAAATGTCCGGGCGGGCGTCATGCGCTTGCCGTGCCGCAGGCCTGGACGATGCAGGACGCCAGGTCTTCCCAGTGATCCTGCAGGTAGAAATGGTTGCCCCGAAAGATGCGCACGTGCAGTTCCCTGGTCGTCAGCCGCTGCCACTGGCGGGCCATGTCGTCGGTGATGGCGTCCTGATGCCCCCGGAACACGGTGATGGGAACCGGCAGCGGCTCCATGGGCGCGGGCAGCCAGGATTCCAGCGCGGTAAAGTCGGCCCTGAAGATCGGCTCCAGATACCGGCGGAACTCGTTGGACGCGGCAATGTGTTGCGGCACGCCGCCAATGCCCACCACGCATTCCCAGAGTTGTTCGGGCGACAGCGACGCCATGGGCGGCACCGGGGGGCGTTCCAGGCAGCCGGGCGGCGAGGCGGCGGAAACGAACAGCGCCCTTGGCAGCGGCAGGCCGCAATCGCGCGCCCGCACCGCGCACAGCAGGGCCAGCAACGCGCCCATGCTGTGCCCGAACAACGCATAGGGGGTCGTTTGAGCCACGGGCCGGATGTGCTGGATAAGGTCGTGCGCCAGCGCCTCCATGCAGGCATGCGGCGCTTCGCGGTGGCGGCGGCCCCTGCCGGGCAGTTCCAGGGGGCGAAAGGGAAAGGTGTCGGGCAGACACTGGCCGAGCCGGGCGTAATAGGCGGCGCTGCCCCCGGCGTGGGGAATGCAGAACAACGTCGTTGCGTCATGCGGCGCGGGCGCGCCCGTGGTGCTGTCCGCGACGGCGCGCGTGCCCGCGTTCGGGGCACAGCGCCACGAGCATGCGGCGTCGGACGCGCCGTGACGGTCGGTTTCCGCCGTGTCGATGCGTTGCATGTCCGGTGCGCGTTCGCTCACAACGTCACCCAGCCTGCGTTGTCGTCCAGTTCCTGCATGATGATGCGCGATGCCTCGTCGTCGTGCCCGGAGCGGGCGTGCAACTGCTTGAGCACGATCTTGTCGTCGGCCATGCCGCAGATTTCGAGTTTTCCGACATCGTGGCCGATGATGTACTTGAAGCGTTTGCCGTAGCCGTTAAGCCTGGCCCTGGCCCGGTCCACGATGTCGATGCCCTGCCGCAGGGGGATCTGGAAATGGTGCCGCACGCGCGATACGGGCATGCACTGGTAAAGGTAGTACGGGTTTACCCCGATGCGCAACAGGCCGTTCATCAGGTCCACGATGTCGTCGGCGGTGTTGTTGACCCCGCGCAACAGCACGGCCTGATTGTTCACGGTGGCCCCGCAATCGCGCAGTCGCCGGATGGCCTGCGTGGCGACGGGCGTTATCTCGCGCGCATGGTTGAAGTGCGTGGCGATGTACAGGGCCTTGCGGGTGTTGAAATCGCGCAGCAGGTCCATCAGGCCGTCGTCGAAAAGGCGCAGCGGATAGGTGACCGGCGTGCGCGAACCGATGCGCACGAAGTCCACGTGACGGATGTCGGCCAGCCCTTCCAGCAAGGTGCGCAGGGCGGGGGTGGAAAGCATCAGCGGGTCGCCGCCGGACAGGATGACGTTGTTGATCTGCGGGTGCTCGGCAATGTAGCGCAGCGCGCCGGACATGTTGCGCCGCGCATTGTCGTCGGACCGTCCCACGATGCGCCTGCGAAAGCAGTGGCGGCAGTGCATGGCGCAGCATTCCGTAACCACGATGAGGGCTGTGTAGTCGTACTTGTGCAGTACGCCGTTGCCCTTGTCGTGCTTGTCGTCGCCGTAAGGGTCCGCCGTGGTTTCGCCCATGGCCCCGGCGACAACCAGTTCTTCCGCGCTGGGAAAGCACATGCGGCGTATGGGGTCGTCGGGATCGGACTTGTCGATGAGGCTCAGGTAGTAGCGGGGAATGTTGACAGGGTGTACCTGCGCCACCTCGCGGATTGCTTTTTCATCTTCCGGGCTGAAGGTCGCGTACTGCACAAGCTGGTCAACGGTGACGATGCTGTTGGCAAGTTCCTGCTTCCAGTCAAGCTGTGTCCAGTCGATATCGTCATGCATTGCAGAGTCCTTGAATACCTGCACGTGAGGTCGGCGTCGAGGTGTGGAGGAGGACTGTCGGAACTTGAAAAATGCATGGTGCTGTAACGTAACTGTACAAAAGTATCTGCTGCTCCCGCACGGTGCCCGCCTGTTCAGGCCTGGCAAAGCATTTGCTTTGTCGGATGGCCCGTTGCACGGCTTCACGCGTCGGTTCAGTGGGCGCAGGGCACGGAAAGTACATGGGGGAAAGTACTCATGCCCATGCGGCGAGCATGCCCCTGCGGGTAGGAATATCTTTTGTGAGTATTCACATTCTCGCGCTGCCGTAGGGATACCCCATGGGGGGATGCAGGTACAGTCTAAAATGATAGGTTAACCTTGCCAACGGGTTGGGAGGTGGGGTAGTTCTCGCAGCATCAGAGAGGTTGTTCATGCAAGACGCCGCAATGGATGACGGGCAGGGAGATATCGTTCCGCTTACCGGGTGCCAGAAGGAACTCTGGCTTGCGTGCCGGACATCACTGTCGGAGTATGCGGAAGTCTCCATCCGGGGCATTTTTCCCATAGCCAACGCCGTCTGCCCGGACCGCCTGCGCGAGGCCATCCGCATCGTGCTGCGGCACACCCCCCTGCCGGGCGCCACGCTGTGCGAAGACGGCGACGAGCCGCACTTCATCATCGGCGGGGCGGAAGAACTGGATTTCCGCTACCTGGACATGCGCGATGCCCCGGACCCGGAGCAGGCAGCCAGAGACTACGCGGATGCCTTTCTTGAAGAACCCGTGGACAACCCGCTCATGCGCTATGCCTTGCTGCGCACGGGCGAGGCGCAAAGCCTGTACCTGGTCAAAAGTTCCCACCTGGTCCTCGACGGCCTGGCCTTCTTCTACCACACCTCGTTCGTGGCCGACGTGTATACCGAGCTTGCGCAGGGGCGCACGCCGGGGCCGTACGACTATTGTTCGTGCAGCGAGGAATACCGCACCGATGCCGAACACGCCGCCTCGGGCCGCTTCGCCAAGGACATGGCGTTCTGGGAACAGCACCTGGAACGGCTGCCCGAACGGCGCATCTTTCGCCCGCTGCCGGGCCGCCCCGACGTGCTGGGGAACACCCGCTACAGAAAGTACCTGCTGTCCGAGGATGTCTCGCGGCAGGCCAAGGAATTGCAAACCAGGCATGGCGTAAGCCCCGCCGGGCTTTTCACGGCGTTGCACGCGCTGGTTCTTTCGTACATGTGCGACGAAAAGGACATCGTGATTCAAACGCCGCTGGCCTTCGGCGAACGCAAGGCCTACCGCAAGCGGCAGGGGGCGCATATCTGCATGCCCCCCACCTGGCTGGACATGCGCCAGCACGAGACGTTCGCCTCGCTGCTGGCCGACGTGGGCGCGCAAAGCGCCGCGTTCTTCCGGCGCGCGCGCACGCCGTTCCAGTTGGCCATGCGCAACCTGGGCCACAAGAACCTGACCTGCATCGCCGACACGTTCATCAACTTCCTGCCCAACTCGCCCGAAGGGTCGCCAGACTTCCACATCTGCGAGGCCGTGCAGCACCACAGCGTGCATGAACCCATCCTGTTCGGCGCGCTGGTCATGGAAGAATGCCACACCCGGCGGCTTTCGCTGACCGTGCGCAGTTGCCGCAACCACCTCAGCGAGCAGGACGTGGACCGCTACGTGCGCCGCGTGGAACATCTGGTGCGCCAGTTGGCCTCCGGCGCAGACCTGCCGCAACTGGACTATTTGCTGGAAGAAGAGGCGCGCGAACTGCGCGGCTGGCAGCGCGGCGACGAAAGGCCGTATCCCGTGCGGTCCATGCCCGGCCTTTTCGATGAAAAGGCGCGTGAATTCGCGGGGCGCGCTGCCGTGCGCGACGAGCACGGGGCCGTGCTGACGTACGCGCAACTGCGCGAAAATTCGCTGCGTTGCGCCGCATGGCTTGCCGGGCAGGGGGCAGGCAAGGGCGACGTGGTGGCCGTGCTGGCCCGGCGCGCTCTGCGCCTGCCGGAAATTGTTTTGGGCATACAGCGTGTTGGTGCGGTGTACCTGCCCGTGGACCCGGACGCTGCGGAAGAGCGCAGGGCCTTCATCATGGCCGACGCGGGAGCGGTGCTGACGATGGACGCGGACAGCGACGTACACCTTGCCGCGCCGCCCGAAGGGTGCCCGGCTGCCCCTGCCGCATGCCCGGCCCCGTCTGACGGGGCCTATCTCATCTACACGTCCGGTTCCACGGGGCGGCCCAAGGGCGTGCTGGCCCCGCACGGCGGCTTCGTGAACATGATCCAGGGGCAGATCGAGGTGTTCGGCGTGGGGCCGGACGACCGGGTGCTGCACTTCGCGCCGCCGGTGTTCGACGCATCCCTGTCCGAAATGTTCATGGCCCTGTACGCCGGGGCCTGCCTGTACCCGGTCAGCGATGCATACCGCAACGCGCCGTGGGACATGAAGGGATACATGGCGGACAACGGGATTACCGTCGCCACCCTGCCGCCGTCCTACCTGCGCCTGTTCGACGGCGAACCGTTTTCCGGCCTGCGCGTGCTGATAACGGCAGGCGAGCCGCCCGTGGCCGCAGACGCGCTGCACTATGCGGGCATGCTGCACTATTTCAACGCCTACGGTCCCACCGAGACCTGCGTGTGCGCTTCCATGAAGCAGGTGGCCCCCGACGAATCCCTGCCCATCAGTTCCGGGCGGCCCATCCCCAACGCCGCCGCGTATATCCTGGATTCCGGGCTGCGCCCCCGGCCTGCGGGCATGGTGGGCGAACTGTGGGTAGGCGGGGCCAGCGTAGCCCTTGGCTACCACGGCAACCCGGAGTTGACCGGGCAGCGGTTCCGCCACCTGCCCGGCTTGCCGTCCAGTTCATTATTCGGCCCTTTGTCGGGTGAAGACGGCGGCCTTGCCTATGCCACCGGCGACCTGGCCCTGTGGTCCGAAACGGGCGAAATACTGCTGGTGGGCCGTGCCGACGACCAGGTGAAGGTGCGCGGCAACCGTGTGGAGCCGGGCGAAGTGGCCTTTCTGCTGGAGCGGTGCGCCGGTGTGCGCCAGGCGTTTGTCCTGGCGGTCAAGGACGGGCACGGACAGGTGGAACTGGCCGCGTTCGTGATGCTGCATCCGGACGCGACGCAGGAAGACGTGGCCCGCTGGAGCAGGGGCAACCTGCCCCCGTACATGGTCCCGACCATCTGGCGGGTGCTGGACGCCATGCCGGTGACCCCCACGGGCAAGGTGGACCGCAACGCGCTGCGCCGCCTGGCCGAGGCCCCCGCACAGGCCCGCCGCCGCGAACGCCCCGTGGACGAACGGCTGCTGGATGCCTGCCAGCGGGCCATGGGCGGCGCGTACAACCCGGAGGCAAACTTTTTCGACCAGGGCGGCAACAGCCTGAAGGGCATGCTGCTGTTGCAGGAAATCCGCAAGGCCTTCGGGGTGGACATGGCCTTCCGCGACTTTGTCGCCTGCGAAACCCTGTTCGATGTCGAGGAACTGCTGCACCGGCGTGCGGAGCAGACCGCGCCGCCAGCGTCGGCCACGGTCCCCCTCAGCCGTGCCCAGTACCGGATATGGGCGTACCAGCAGGCCAATCAGGGCGCCGTGGATTACAACATGCCCCTGCTGCTGGAGGTGCGCGGGGAAAACGCGCGGGCCTTCACCGCTGCGCTGCACCGGGCGCTGGGCGACCAGGAGCTGCTGGGCTGTGTTGTCGGCGGCGACATAGACGCCCCGCACCTGCTGCCTGGCGGCGGAACCATTCCCCTGCGTGACGAGGCGTTTTCGGACGAGGCGGCGGCTGCGGCATTTCTGGATGCGCAGGTTCACGCCCCCTTCGACCTGCGGCGCGAGACGCCGGTCCGCATGGCCGTGGCGCGGCTGGAAGACCGCACGCAGGTGCTGGTGGTGATGCACCACATTGCAGGCGACGGCGAATCCCTGGACATCGTGCTGCGCAACTCGCTGGAATACCTGCGCGGCGGCCAGCCGGAAAAGGGAACGCTGGCCGTGCAGGCCCGGTTCTGCCACCGGGAAGAGGAATACCTGCGTTCGGGCGACTGCCGGGTTGATGCGGCCCACTGGCAGGCGGTGCTAACCCCCTCGGTGCCGCCCGTGTCCCTGCCTGCGGAGCGGGCCGGAGCAGCGGGCCGGACCGGGGCCATGACAGACATTGTCCTGCCGCCGCCGGTGGCCGAAGGGCTGGACCAACTGGCCCGGCGCTCCGGCACCACCGAACTGACCTGCTTCGTCACCCTGCTGGCGCACTTCTTGTGTCGGACCTACGGCAGGCCGGAAATACTGGTGGCCATGCCCGTCGGCCTGCGCGAATCGCAGGAGGAGTTCCATACGGCGGGCTTCTTCGTCAACACGCTGCCCCTGCGGTTTGCGCCTTCCCCCACGACGAGCATGGCCGAGGAGGCACAGGCCACCGCGCGCCAACTGCGCGAGGCTCTGGCGCACAGCCGCTATTGCGACATTCCGGTGGTGCCCGACTTTCTGGCTACCCATATCCACGCGGAATCGTGCGAGAGACCGGGCCTGACGCTGCGCAAGCTGCCCCTGCATCTGCGGGCCAGCAAGTTCACGGGCGGCTTTTCGCTGGTCACGGGGGAAGATCCCCGGATCATTCTGGAGCACGATGCGGGCTTCATCAGCGACGGCGCGGCAATGCTTGCGGCATTGCTGCGTGACATGGAAACCGCGCTTGCCCGTGGAGACGCGGCCTGCGCACTTGACGCGCGGCCCGGCAATGCCGCGCAACAGGGCCTCCCGCCTGCCGCCACGGAACCTGCACCAGCTTTCGGGTCCCCGGAGACGCCACAGGCTGCGGACGGCAGGCAGGCGGCGAAGGCGGAGCTGCACGCGCCAGCTACCCCCCGCGAAGCGCTGACCCGCGCCTGGGCATCGATTCTGCGCGCCGAACCGGGCGAATCCGCAGATTTTTTCCGGGCGGGCGGCGATTCCATCAAGGCCATCCAGATCACCGGCATGCTGCACAGAAGCGGCGTGAAGGTCCTGTCCGCCCCTGATTTTCTGCGCACCCCCAAATTTGCGGACCTGTGCATGCTGCTGGACAGGGCGGAGGCCGATCTGGCGGGGCAGGGCGACGGCAGCGGTGCGGAACCCGGCGGGCCGGTCCAGCCGCCGCTGGAGGCGGGGCAGATCGTGCCCCTGTTGCCCATTCAGCAGGCCCTGCTGCGGGACCACCCCGACCACTGGACAGCGTTCCACATGCTGCTGCCCTTGCAATTGGCCCCGGACATTGCGCCGGAGGCGGTACAGGCGTGGCTGGACAGCCTGCCCGGCAAGCATGAGGCCCTGCGGCTGGCCTTCACCCCGTCCTGGGCGGAAGTGCTGGCGGTCCCACGCCCCATGACGCTGCGGCACCACCACCTACCGTCCGGCGCCAGCCGCGTAGATACGTTGCGCCACATGGTGCGGGACATCACGGCCAGCCTGGACCCGCAAACCGGGCACACCCTTGGGGCGGGTCTGGCGGACTGCGACGGCGTGCAACTGCTGGCGCTGGTGGGGCATCATCTGGTGCTGGACGCCGTTTCGCAGGATATCCTGCTGCGCGACCTGCGGTTGTGCATCGAAGGGGCGGGCGACGCACGGGTTGGCGAGGGCTGCGGCCTTGCAGCCCGTTCCGCAGCCATGGAGCGGCTGGTGAAAGAGGGGTCATTTCCCACCGCCGCAGACCGCGCCTTCTGGGAAGGCGTGTGCGATACCCCTGCTGCGCCCCTTAACGCCTTGCGTCCTCATTGCGTGCCTTCAGACGCCTTGCATTCGGAAGGAGCGGACATCGCGTCCGAACGCGTCACGGCCCGCGCCAGCCTGCGCGGTTTTCGCCCCGGCTACACCCGGTCCGTACCGGCAGACCTGCTGGCCGCGCTTGCCGCCGCACTGCACGGGCAGGGGCAGCGCGCCGCGGTGTTCGTCATTCTGGAAAGCCATGGCCGCGACAACGTGGCCCCCGGCTGCGACCTGAGCCGCAGCCTTGGCTGGTTCACCGCCGTCTGCCCCCTGCCGCTGACGCCCGCCGCCTCCAGCGCGCAGGCCCGCCGCAGTCTGCTGCCGTGGCTGCGCGAAGCGTTCACCCCCCGCAACTGCAACGCCTATGGGTACCTGCGCCGGGCCGAGCCGCAACGCTTCGCCCACGACGCCCAGATCGGGTTCAACTATCTGGGTTCGGTGGGCGATGCTGGCGAGGGCGCAATCGTTCCGCTGTCCTCGCTGGGAAACCCCGGTGATGTTCCGGAACTGCTGCACCCGGACTACCGCCCGGATGCGCCGCTGGACCTTGCCGCGTCGTTCGACGCTGACGGCGAACTGCACCTGATGGCGTGGTTCAACCCGCAGATGCTGGCCCCGGAATGGGTGGCCGACCTGCTGCGGGGCTGGACCGCCGCCTTGCGGACGCTTCCCGCCTACTGCCCGCCGCTGGAGGACGACACCCGCGCCGCCATTCTGGCCGCCTGCGGCTGCGCGGAAGAGGACATCGAGCGCATCGAAAGGCCAGACCCCAGCCACGAACCGATGCTCTACCAGCACCTGGCCTCCGGCCACGGGGTGTACACCCAGCAGGTGGAATTCCACTTCGACGGCGAGGTGGACGAGTTCCGGCTCATGGCCGCCTGGGGCCGCACGGTGGACCGGCACGAGAGCTTGCGGTCGCTGTTTCCCATGGTCCACCACGGGGAATTCCACCGCGTGGCCCTGCGCCGCGCCCGAAGCGGCGCGGAGTATCACGACCTGTCGCACCTGCCCCCCGACGCCGCCCGGACCGAGGCTGACACCCTGCTGCGCGCACGGCGGGCCAGGGCGTTCGACCTTGCGCGCGGGCCGCTGCTGCATGCGCAGTTCTTCCGGCTGGATGCGCGCACCGTGGTCATGAGTTGGTGCTTCCATCATCTGCTCATGGACGGCTGGTGCATCGGCGTGCTGTTGCAGGAACTGTTCGACATCTGGCGCGGCCTTTCCGGGCGTCCTGCGGCAGCGCTGCCCGCGCCCTTCGCGCTGCCGGAATATGAACGGTGGCAGGCGGACTTTGACGGGGAGGCAGCGCGGGACTTCTGGGCCGCGCTGCTGGACGGGTATGGTCCGCTGGCCGGGGTGACCCCCGCGCCGGATGCGCCCGCCGGAACGTCCTCCATGTTGTCGACATCGCCCACAGCGGACTGCGAGCCGGAAACGGTGGAACTGGCGCTGGACGAGCCGCTGGGCGACGCCCTGCGGCAGGCCGCCGCAGCACATGCGGTGACCCTGTCTGCGCTGACGCAGGCGCTGTGGGCCGTGGTGCTGGGCGTGCGCAACGGACACCGCCGCGACGTGGTCTTCGGCGTGGTCACCTCCGGCAGGCCCGCCGAGGTGGACGGCATCGACCGGGCCGTGGGCCTGTTCATCCGCACGCTGCCCTTGCGGGCGCGCTGGAACGAGGCCGACAACATCGCCAGCCTGCTGGCCGACCTGCGAGAGCAGGGGCTGGGGCAGATGCGCCACGGGTACATGCCCCTTGCCGCCATGGGCCGCGACCTGCTGGACCATCTGATGGTCTTCGAGAATTACCCTGCCGATTCGCCGCTGGACGGCACCGGCCTGCGCCTGCTGGACGTCCGGGGCTACGAGAAGATTCCGTACCCCCTTGGCATCACGGTGATTCCCGGTGCGGAATTGCGCTTCCGCTTCCTGTACGACCCCGCAGTGCTGACCAGGGCCGACGTGGAGAACCTGCGGGACAGGCTGCACGCGGCCCTGCGCGCCATGGGCAGGGACCGGGACGTTTCCTGCCGGGCGCTGGAGGCGGCGGTGGCTGCCGTGGGGGGGGCTGTTTCGATCCGTTCCGGCGCAGCCGTCTCCGCTACGGCTGTCCTCGCCGCGTCCGGCCCCAAGGCGGCTGCGCCTGACGTGGCTGCTCCTGACGTGGCGGCTCCTGACGTTGCCGTCATGTCCATATCCCCTGCGGACGAAGGACCGGACGACGGACTGGTGGACGCCATCCAGGCTATTTACGCGGAGGCCCTGGGCTGCCCGGCGGTCGAACCGGACACGGACTTTCACGAGGCGGGCGGACACAGCCTGACGGTCCTGCGCGTCATGGCCCTGCTGGGCAAGCGGCTGGGCGTGGAGGCGGACATTGACGATATCCTGTCCTACCCCAGCCCCAGGGAACTGGCGGGGCGCATCCGGGAGATGTCCAGCGGCGGCGCGGGCCTGGATCAACCGGACGCGCAGCATATGCCGGGCATGCCCGATGAACGCATGCCCGCTGCGGCCAATGCAGCCAGCAGGGCGGGCGCAGCGGCGGGCATTCCGCGCGTGCAGCCGGAAGGGGTGCATCCCCTGTCCCCGGCCCAGCAGCGCATCTGGTTCCTGCACCGGCTGCACGATGACGGGCGGATCTATCAGGTTCCGTTTGCCGCGCAACTGCCCGGCGATGTGGACGCGCACGCGCTGCAACAGTCCCTTCGGCTGCTGGAGGAACGGCACGACGCGCTGCGGCTGCGGGTTTCCGCCGATGCGCCGGAACAGCGCCTTGCGCCGGTCGGCAGCCTGAAGCTGGAACTGCGCGACGGTCCCTGCACGCCGCAGGACCTGGAACTTGCGCCCATGGATTTCGGGTTCGATGCGCCGCTGGTGCGGGTGGCGCTGTTCCGCGAGGGCGCATCCGGCTGCACGCTGCTGTTCAGCGCGCACCACATCATTTTCGACGGCTGGTCGTCGGAAGTCCTGCTACGTGAACTGAACGAGGCCTACGCCTCGGTGCTGGGCGGCACGGCCCCGGCGTGGCCGCCGCTGGAGGCAGATTACCTCAGCCATGTGGCCTGGGAACGGGGGCGCGAGACCGCCGGGCTGGACGAGCTGAAGGCCGCGTTGCTGCCCCTGCCGGAGCGGCTGCGCCTGCCGTGCGACTTTCCCCGGCCCGCCGTGCTGGGGCTGGCAGGCGGTGTGGAGGTGTTCCGGCTGGACGTGGAGCGCGGGCGGGCGCTGAAGGCCCGCGCGCGAGAGGCGGGCACGACGCTGTTCCCGGTGCTGCTGGCGCTGGTGGGCACGTTCCTGCACCGGCACACCGGGCAGGACGACCTGATCGTGGGCTGCCCCGCCGCCAACCGCGAACTGGCGCATACCCACGGCATGATCGGCCTGTTCGTCAACACGCTGGCCATCCGCATGGCGTTGCAGCCGGATGCGGGCTTTGACGAACTGGTCGGCTCCGTGGATGTGGCGTTCCGGCGTACACTTGCCGCGCAGTCCTGCCCGTTCGAAAAGCTTGTCCAGGCGCTGGGCGTGGAGCGGGACACCTCGCGTACGCCGCTGTTCGACGTGTTCGTGGCGCTGGAAGACGCCACCTGGCACGATTACGACCAGGGGCCCCTGTTCATGCGGCCCCAGCCGCTGCCGCATCGCAACAGCAAGTTCGACCTCAGCTTCTATTTCCGCGAGACGGAACCGGATGCCTACGAAGTGCATCTGGAATACCGGACCGACCTGTTCACCGCCGCCACCGCGCGCAACCTGTGCGACCGTCTGTCCATGCTGCTGGATGCGGTGTTGCGCCGGGATGCCGTGTCCCGAAGCGTGCCCCTGTCTGCGCTGGACCTGATGCCGGAACGGGAACGGGAACTGCTGCGCCGCTTCAACGATACGGTGACGGATTTCGCCATCGAACAGGATGCGGACAGCCTGTTCCGCCAACAGGTGGCGCATACGCCCGACCATGCGGCGGTGTTCGCCCCTGACGGGCGGGCGTGCAGCTATGCGGCATTCGACGCCATGGTTGCGGACAGGGCCGCCTGGCTGGCCGGGCAGGGGGTTGCACCGGGCGATTACGTGTGCGTCTGCTTCGACCGGTCGCTGGAAATGATGGTCTGCATCTTCGCGGCGCTGCGTGCGGGGGGCGTCTACGTGCCCGTTGCGCCGGGCCTGCCCGAAGCGCGCCTGCGCACCATGTTCGAGGACCTCGGCATGCCCGTGGTCGTCTGCGACCCGCGCATGGCGTCCGCGTTCGAGGGGTGCGGGGTGCGCGTGCTTGCGCCGGATAGGGCGGGGCCGGATCGGGATACGGCAGACACGGCCAGTCCATCGGACACGGGGGCAATGACGCCCGCGGGGGCCACAGTCCATGCCGGGCCTGGCGCAAGCGGGGGGGCTGGCTCGACCGGCCACGTAACGCCGGATTCCCTCGCCTACGTCATCTTCACGTCCGGCTCCACCGGGCGGCCCAAGGGCGTGCAGATAGAGCACCGCAGCCTGTGCAACCGCCTGCTGTGGATGCAGTCGCGCTTTGCCATAGGTGCGGACGACGTGGTGTTGCAGAAGACAACCGTGTCGTTCGACGTGTCTGTCTGGGAACTGTTCTGGTGGTCGTGGTTCGGGGCAAGCCTTGCGCTTCTGGAGCCGGGTGCGGAGAAGGATCCCGCCCGCATCGCGGGGGCCGTCCACGCGCGCAAGGTCACGGTGCTGCATTTCGTGCCGTCCATGCTGCGGGCCTTTCTGGATCATCTGGAATCGCACCCGGGCGACGTGCGCAAGCTTTCCACGTTGCGCTACGTGTTCACCAGCGGAGAGGCGCTTTCGCGCGACCTGGTGGCCCGGTTCAACGTGTTGCTGCCCGGCAGGCTGCACAACCTGTACGGCCCCACCGAGGCCACCATCGACGTTTCGTGGCACGCCTGCACGCAAACGCCCGCCCATGCCGTGCCCATCGGCAAGCCCGTGGCCAACACCGGGCTGCACGTGCTGGATGCGCGGATGCAGCCAGTTCCGCCGGGGGTTGCCGGAGAAATCTGGATCAGCGGCGTGCAGGTGGCCCGCGGCTACGTCAACCGGCCCGACCTGACGGCCCGCGCCTTTGTGACCGACCCGGACAACCCCGGCGGGCGCATGTACCGCACCGGCGACCTTGGCCGCTGGCTGCCCGACGGGAGCATGGAATACCTTGGCCGCAACGACGATCAGGTCAAGGTTCGCGGCCACCGCATCGAACTGGGCGAGGTGGAGGCCGCGCTGGCCCTCTGCCCCGGCGTTTCGCAGGCGGTGGCGCGGACATGCCGCATCGGCGGATACGACGCGCTGGAAGCCTTTTTGCTGCCTCGTGAGGGTGCTGCCCTGTCGTTCCGGGACATCAGCGCACATCTTGCGGCCAGTCTGCCCGACTACATGTGCCCGGCGCGCTTCCTCGCCGTGGATGCCATTCCACTGACCCCGTCCGGCAAGGCTGACCGGGGGCGGTTGGCGGGCACGCCGCTGCTGTCCTTCGCGCGTGCCGCCCGCAACGAGCAGGAAGCGCCGCTGCTGGACGAGGTGCGCGCCCTGTGGCGGCTGACCATGCCGGAAGTGGACGTGCAGGACGCGGACCTCGGCTTTTTCGAGGCCGGGGGCAATTCCCTGTTGCTGCTTCAGTTGCACGGGCTGCTGGACGTCCGCTGGCCGGGCGTGTTCACGCTGGCGGGGCTGTTCTCGGAAAGCACCATCCGCGCGCAGGCGGCATGCATCGACAAGGCGCGCGGCGTCGTGGACCGTCGGGAAGGCACGGGTGTGACGGTTGGGCCTGACGCACGGGTCCGGCCTCATGCGCCGGGCCTGCCAGATGCACCGGGCTGGCCTGACGCGCCGGGGTGGCCTGACGCGCCGGTAGCCATCATCGGCATGGCCGTGCGCCTTGGCGACCACGCGGACATCGAACGGTTCTGGCAGGACCTGGCCAGCGGCGCGGACATGAACGTGCCGATGCCGCAGCGGCGGCGGCGCGAGGTGCGGCAACTCTTCGAGGCCGTGGGCTTTCCTTTTGACGAGGCCCGGTTGCGCGAGGCGGCGTACCTTTCCGACGTTTCTTCCTTCGATCACAAGCGGTTCGGCCTTGCCCCCGCCGATGCGGCCCTGCTGGAACCCCGGCAGCGCGTGTTCCTTGAAACGGCCATGCAGGCGCTGGACGACGCGGGCTACGGCGGCACGGCGCTGGAAGGGCGCAACGTGGGCGTCTTTGTGGGGGCCAGCCCGTACCGGTTGTTCCAGGACGCGGCAGGCAGGGCCTTTCCCGACCAGGCGGAGCAGATCTACCTGCTGAACGTGCCCTCCAACGTGGTGGCGCGCCTCAGCTACCTGAAGGACTGGAACGGCCCGGCGGCCACCGTGGACACGGCCTGTTCCTCGGTGCTGACGGCCGTGCATGACGCCTGCCACAGCCTGCGCGGCGGCGAAAGCTGCGTGGCGCTGGCGGGCGGGGTGCATCTTATCGACCTGCCGGTCAAGGCCGACCACACGTTTACCATCGAGGCCGGTTCGGGCCGCACGCGCACCTTTGATGCGGATGCCGACGGGGTGGGCGCGGGCGAGGGCGCGGCGGTGTTCGTGCTGAAGCTGCTGGACGCGGCGCTGCGCGACAACGACGCCATCCACGCCGTCATCGCGGGCAGCGCGGTGAATCAGGATGGCCGGGCGTCCAGCATGGCCGCACCCAACCCCGATGCACAGGCCGAGGTCATCGCCCTTGCGGCGCGCGGGGCCTCCGTGGCGCTGGAGGACATCAGCTTTTTCGAAGCGCACGGCACCGCCACCGTGCTTGGCGACCCGGTGGAAATCGAGGGACTTACCCGTGCCTTTGCCCGCGAGGGGGCGCAGCCGGACCGCAAGATTCCCATCGGTTCGGTCAAGGGCAATCTGGGGCACCTGGATGCCGCCGCCGGGGCCGTGGGGTTGGCCAAGGCCGTGCTGTGCCTGAAAAAGGGGCAGGTTGTGCCGCAGCCGCACTTTGTCCGGCCCAATCCGCACATCGACTTCGACGCCGCCCCGGTGCGGGTGGCGCACACGCTGGAGGCGCTGCCCGAAGCGCATCGACCCTGGCGGTGCGGGGTGAGCGCCTTCGGCCTCAGCGGGGTGAACACCCATGTCATCTTGAGCGAGTCCCGGCTGAGCGAGTCCCGGCTGAGTGAGTCCCGGCTGAGTGAATCCCCATCGGGCGAACATGCTTTGAAGGACGGCGACGGCGCATGGTGCTGCGTGCCGCTTTCCGCCCAGAGCGAGGCCGACCTGCGCGCTTACTGCCGCGCCGTGCGCAGCGCCGTGGACCGCAACGTCCACTGGCCGCTGTACGCCATTGCCGCCACGCTGGCGGCAGGGCGCGACCATCTGGACGTGCGGGCCGTGGTGGTGGCGTACACGCGGCAGCAACTGCTGGATGCGCTGGCGGGGGACATCACCCCCGCCACCTGCCATGCACGGCAGGCGGGCGGTACCGCCGCAGCGCCGGGCCAGGTGGACGCCGTCCATCCCACGCGGGAGGCAGCCGACGAGGCCGCGCGAGCGTTTCTGGCCGGGCAGCGGCTTGTGTGGCCTGCGGGCCGCCCCTTGTACCGGGTACACTTGCCCGCCACGCCGTTCACCCGCGTGACGCTGTGGCCGCGTTTTGCCATGCCGTTCCTGTCGGCCCCGCTGGTCACGCCCTCCGGCCTTGCCTTTGCCGTGGCGCTGGACAGGCCCGACTTCTGGCCAGTGGCGGAGCATCGCCTGAACGGCGTGCCCACGCTGGTGGGTATGGGCATGCTGGATGTCATCAGCAACGCCGCCAGTTGGGGCAAGTCTGTCAGTAGGGGCAAGCCTGCGGACAGCCTGCCGCTGCGCATCGAAAACCTGCGCTGGCGCAGGCCGGTGACCATGGCCGCAGGCAGCCGGGCCACCCTGATGGTGGAATGGCGCGACAACGGCTGCTCGGTGGAACTGCACCACCAGCAGGGCGGGGTCTGGCAGGTGGCGGCCAGCGCCACCGTGCGGGATGCAGACCCCGCGCGGCCCGCTGCGCCCCCTGCCATGCTGCGCATCAAGGATTTGCGCGCGGACCTGCATCCCTTTGCGGCACACGGCGAACAGACGCTGGTCAGCATCAGCGGGCGCTGGCTGTGCCGCGAGGCGCTGTGGATTTCCGGTGACGGCAACCGACTGCTGGCGCAACTGGCCCTGCCGGATGCATACCGGCACGACCTGCACACCTTCCGGTGGCACCCGGCTATGGTCGATGTGGCCGCCAGCCTGGCCCTGCACGGTGTTTCCGGTTTTGTCCCGGCAAGTTGCGGCGCGGTGCGGCTGTACCGCCCCCTGCCCGCAAAGGCCTTTGCCCACGTGGTCATCACGGAGCGGCAGCCGGGCATGATAACGGCCCGCTGCACCGTGGCCGATCATGCGGGCAACGTAGTGCTGGAGATGGAGGAACTGACCTTCCTGTCCCTGGCGCAGGCCCGGCCCATGGCGGGCAATGCCGTCCAGCCTGCGGCTGCCGGGGTAGCAGGCACGCGGCCAGCGCCGGAACTGTACACCGTGGAATGGGCACGGGCGGAACTGCCGCCCGCCACGCTGGCGCAGTCCGTGCAGGCTGATGGCCTGATGCTGCTGGGCGGGGGCGACGGCCCCCTGCATGCCGCACTGACCGCCCGCGCGGGACTGCGGCGCGCACTGCCCGCACGACAGGAAGACCGGCAGGCCCTGGCCGGGGAAATCCTGGACCGGGGCATCCGGCATGTCATCCACGTGCCGCTGCCCGGCGACGGGCACTGGGCCTTCTGCAACCAGCTTCAGGAACTGTGTCGGGCCAGGCTGCGCCAGCCCCTGCGCATTACCGTGGTGACCGGCAACGCCGTGCCGGATTGCAGCGACGCGCCGGAAACGGCCCTGCTGTCGGGTCCGCTGCTGTGCCTGCATCAGGAAGAACCGCTGATCTCCTGCGCGCAGGCGGAGGTGGATGCTCCGAGCCCTGCGGCAATGCGGGCATTGTTGGACAGCCTTGGGCGCATCGACGGGGTATATCGCATCGACGGCGACGGGAACGTCCTGCTGCGGCGGCTTCGCGCGCTGGACGCGCCGTTTGGCAGCGAACAACATGGCGAAGGCATGCCTGCCCTGGCCGCCCTTGCATCGGACGGCTGCGTGGTGATTACCGGCGGGCTGGGCGGCATGGGCCAGACCCTGGCTCACAGCATTGTCCGGGAGCGCAGCATCGTTCGGGCGGGCGGCCCCCGCGTGGTGCTGCTGCATCGCAAGGCCGAAGTTCCGGCGGATCTGCCCTTTGCGGCCTATCGCTGCGATGTGACGGATGCGGAGCAGGTTGCGGCCACGTTTGCCGCCATCCGGCGCGATGTCGGCCCCGTGCAAGGCGTCATCCATGCCGCAGGTGTGGCGGGCGACGGGTACCTGCTGACCAGAACCCGCGAGGCCTACGAGGCGGTGCTGGCCCCCAAGGTGGCCGGCACGTGGAACCTGCACCGCGCAACATTGCGCGACGACCTGCGCTTTTTCGTGCTGGCTTCGTCGCGCACCGCCCTTGCGGGTGCGCCGGGGCAGAGCGACTATACGGCGGCCAACGCCTTCCTGAACGCCTTTGCCGGGTATCGCAAACGCCTGGGGCTGCCCGCCCTGAGCGTCTGCTGGAACACCTGGTCGGGGGTGGGCATGGCCGCGCGCCACGGGGCGGACAGGGGCGCGTTTACCCTGGCCCCGGAACAGGCCTTTGGCGTACTGACCGGCGCGCTGGCCAGCGGTTCGGACCTTGTGGTGGTGGCCATGCCCGGCGAGGGCGCGGCGGACCATCCGCTGGCCACCGTTGCCGGGGCCGATTCCGCAGCGCAATCGACGATGCAATCGGCAACGAAATCGGCAATCCAACCGCAGACCGCGCCCGATTCGCCCGATTCGCCCGATTCTGCCGGTCTGACCGGCTTGCCTGGCACTGCGGGCATGGCCGCCCCGTCAGACGAAGCGCTGCACGCGCAGTTGCTGGAAATTTTCCGCGACTGCCTGGGCTATGACGCGGAACTGACCCGCGAGGACGATTTCTTCGACCTTGGCGGCGATTCCATTGCCGCAACGCGCATCGTCAGCCGCATGGATCAGGCGCTGGGCATCAAGTCCAGCGTGGTGGACCTGCTGGAAAGCGACAACCTGGGCCACTTCGTGGACCAGGTGCTGGCCGAGCGCGGGCGGTCCGCCCCGGCGGCGCGGGGGATGCAGCCCGCCCCGGTGCGCGATGCCTACCCCGTGGGCCGCGAACAGTTGGCCATCCTGTACGCGGACATGCTGAGCGAAGGCCATCTCGGCTTCAATCTTCCGGCCTTCCTGAAGCTGCCGCGCGACCTGGACAAGCGGCGGCTGGAAGCCGCCATCGCCGCGCTGGTGCAGCGGCACGAAGTGCTGCGGACATCGTTCCGCGACTTCGAGGCCGAGCATCCCAACATGGTCATCCATCCCTTCGCGGGCTTCACGCTGGAGGAAACCCGCCTGCCGGACCTGACGCACAAGGATGCCCTGATCACCCCCTTCGATCTCAGGAAGGAACGCGGTTTCCGGGTCCGCCTGCTGACGCTGGACGACGGCGAAAACATCCTGTTCTACGACGTTCACCACGCGCTGGCTGACGGCAGAACCATATCCCTGCTCAACGCGGAACTGTACCGCCTGTACCATGGGCGGCCGCTGGAGCCGGTAAGCGCGCAGCAAAAGGATTTCGCGTGGCGTCAGTTCACGCAGCCCAATGCAGGGGACAAGGCCTACTGGCTGGAGCTGTACCGCGACGGCCTGCCGAAGCTCGACCTGCCCGCCGCCTACCCGCGCCCCCCGGTGCAGACCAACCGGGGCGGCATGTACGAATTCGAACTGCCGCAGGAACTGGTGGCGGGCATCCGCGACCTGGCCCGGCGCGAGGGCGCGACCAACTACCATGTGGTGCTGGCGGCGTGGAGTCTGCTGGTCCACGCGTACACGGGTGACCGGGATTTCGTCATCGCCATATCCGTGGACAGCCGCGACGAGCACCTGAACACGGCAGGCATGCTGGCCTCGCTGCTGCCTCTGCGGCTGCGCGTGGACGGCGCGAAACCGCTGGGCGCACTGCTGCGGGACACCCGCTCGGCCAGCAACGAGGCGCTGCGCCATCGCGGCTACATTCTGGGCAACCTGCTGGCCGACCTGAAGCCCCCGGTCAATCTGGACCGTGCGCCGCTGTCGGAAGTGATCCTGTCGTACATGAACTTCGAGTTCGCGGCAGAGGGCGTCCAGTTGTTCGAGCCTTTGCGGTTCAGCAAGCACGCCAGCAAGACCGACCTTTCCATCTTTGCCAGCGATACGGGCAGCGCCATCGGCTTTGCGCTGGAATACTACGCGGACCTGTTCAGCCCGCAGGACATCGAGGGCATGGCGCGGGATATCACGCGCATCCTGCACCTGATGACCACGGGCAGCGCGGATGCGCCCGTCGGGTTCACCCATGCTCCGCCCGCGCAGTCTGTGAGTATTTCGGCCCCGGACGGCATGTGCATGGTGCGGCGGCAACTGGGCGCAGGCCTGTGCGACGGCATCCGGCAACTGGCGGTGCGCAAGGGCGCAACCACGGCCTCTGTCATGCTGGCCACCTATGGGATACTGCTTGGCCGGGCCACGGCGCGGCAGGACATGGTGGTGGATGTGACGCCGGGCGGTCCGTTGCGCTTCGCCCTGGACGACGCAACGGAATTCGACGATCTGCTGGCGCTGGCCCAGGCACATCTGGCGCGCAACGGGCAGGGGCCGCATGCGCCGAACGGCAACCCAACGGCAGAGACGCCGCGCATGGCCTTTGTCTGGGATGCGGCGGCAACGGCAGCCAACGTCGGCAGACCGGGACGGCATGATCTGGTGTGCCGCGTGCGGGACCCCGAAGACGGCAGCGCCATCACGGTGCGGTTCGAGCACGACACGCGGGCCATGGACGCCGCGACGACGGAAACCTGGCTGGACTACTACGAACGCTTTCTGGGTAGCGCAGCCGGGGGGAATGCATGATGAAGATAGCCGACTTCAAGTTTGACCTGCCTGCCCTGGCCACGCCGCGTACGGACGCTGTCCATCTCGCGGACGCTGTACAGCCCGGCGGCACGTCGGCTCCGGGCGGGGCAGGCACCCTGGAAGCCCTGTTCCGCCAACTGGCGGACAGCGCTCCGGACGCGGTGGCCCTGACCGACGACAGCACGTCGCTGACCTTTGCCGCGTTGGACGAATTGTCCCTGGCCGTTGCCGGATTCATCCTGTCGCACGGCCATGGCCCGGAAGCTGCGGTGGGCGTCCTGTGCAGGCGGGGGGCGCACTATCTGGCGGCGGCCCTTGGCGTGCTGCGGGCGGGCGCGGTGTACGTGCCCGTGGAGCGCGACCTTTCACCCGTGCGGCAGGAGGCCATGCTGCAGCCCGTCAGCATGATCGTCACCGACAGCCATTGCCTGCGCGAGGCGGAATACTACCGCTACCGCAACCCCGGCATCCGGCAGGTGCTGTGTATCGACCTTGCCGACCCCGGCGAGTTTCTGGAAAAGGGCACGGGGCTTGGCAGCACCGTCTATTGGGAAGGGCTGGCCGAGGCGGGCAGTGACCTGGGCTGGAAAAGCTGGTTCGACGGACAGCCGCTGCCGGGCGACGTGCTGTCGGGCATGGCGGCTACCATCCTTGCCGCAACCGGCCTGGCGGACAGCCCGCGCAGGCGGGTGCTGGACGTGGGGTGCGGCTCCGGCGTGGTGGCGGCGGCGCTGGCCAGCCAGGCAGAGCGGTATGCCGCCGTGGACATTGCGCGCAACGAACTGGACCGGACCGGGCAACTGGGGTCGACTTCCGTGGTGAAGGTACACCAGATGGAAGCCGTGGACATCTGCTTCCTGTCCGGCGAGGAATACGACCTTGTCTGCCTGAACGGGGTGGTGGAGAACTTTCCCGGCTACAACTACCTGCGGCGGGTGCTGGACCACGCCGTGCGGTTGCTGGCCGAAGGCGGCACGCTCTACGTCGGCGCGGTGCGCGACCTGGACGGCAGGGACGCCTTTCGGGCGGCGCTGCGGGAACATGCGGAGCAGACCGGCGAAAGCGCCGGGCTGCTGCGGCTGGACGGCGGGGCGGAACTGTTCGTTCCCGAACGGTTTTTTGCCGAATGGGCGGCGCACAGCCCGGCGCCGGTGCGGGTTTCCGTTTCCCGGCACGACGCGGCCCACCGTGATCTGGCCCACTGCTACGACGTGGTCATCCGCAGGGCTGTCCAGCCTTCCGCGCCCGTGCAGCGCGGCCTTTACGGCATGGACAGCGCACGGCGAATCTCCCGACCGGCGTCTCCCGAATTGCCCGTCTGCGCGCCGGAACAGGCCGCATACATCGTGTACACCAGCGGTTCCACCGGCATGCCCAAGGGCGTGGTGGTGGAGCACCGCAACCTGCTGCACATCATCGCGGCACTGCGGGAATATTCCGATGGCTGCCGCAAGGCGGCGCTGGTGGCCCCGCTGTCGTTCGACGCTTCCATCCAGCAACTGGCGGTATCCCTGTTCTGCGGCAAACCGCTGCACGTCATGTCCGACGAGGCCCGCAAAAGTCCGGAACAGTTCTGCGCAAGCGTGCGTCGGCACGGGGTGGACCTGTGCGACATGACCCCGGCCTTCTTCAACGTGCTGGTGGAGCATCTGCACGCGCGGCGCGAGCCGTTGCCCATGGCGCGGCTGCTGCTGGCGGGCGAGGTGCTGCGCCCCGACGCCATCCGCAAGTTCTACGCCATTCCCGGCAACGAGAAGGTGGTGCTGTACAACGTGTACGGTCCCACGGAATGCACGGTGGACAGCAGCGCCTTCCGCATCGAGCACGGCAACCACGCCGCGTATTCCGCCTATCCCATCGGCAGGCCGCTGGCAGGGGTGGAGGTGACCGTGCGTGACGGCGACGGCAACCCGCTGCCCGAAGGCGTTACCGGCGAACTGTGGATTTCCGGGGCCGGGGTTTCGCGCGGGTACCTGAATGGCGAAAGCCCCGGCGCCTTCGTCATGGACCGGGGGCGGCCCTGCTACCGCACGGGCGATTACGGCCATGTCCGCGATGGGCTGCTGCACTACGCCGGGCGCGAAGACCAGCAGGTGAAGATACGCGGCAACCGCGTGGAAATCGGCGAGGTGGAAAACGCCATCGCCGGTTTTCCGGGGGTGCGGCAAGTGGCCGTGGTGGCCGATACCTTCAGCGCGCAAGAGGGCAAAAGCCTTGCCGCCTACGTGGTGGGCGACGTGGATGCGGTTGCGTTGCGCACCTATCTGGAAGGGCAGTTGCCGTCGTACTGCGTGCCCGCCCATTACGTGCCCATGGTGGAACTGCCCTTTTCCGTCAACCGCAAGGTGGACCGCAAGGTGTTGCCGTCACCGCTTGCCGTCAGGCAGGCGGACAGCTCCATGTCCCGGGGGCGCAGGCCGGAAGGCGACGTGGAGCAGGCCCTGGCGGCGATCTGGAAGCGCCTTCTGGGGTCCGAGGTGACGGACGCCGACGCCAGCTTCTTCAACCTTGGCGGCAACAGCATCATGGCCATCCGGCTGGCGGCCATGGTAGAAAAGGATATGGGCGTCCACGTGGCCGTCAGCGAACTGTTCACCCATCCCTCCATCGCCCTGCTGGCCAGATGCATCGCGGGCAAGGGCGTCACGCAGGATGGCCCGGTGATCCGGCTGTGCCGCCGCGAAGGGGGGAAGAACCTGTTCCTGTTCCACCCGGTTGGCGGCAGCGTGTTCTGCTACAGCCATCTGGCGGAGACGCTGGGCAGGGCCTGCACGGTCTATGCCGTGGAGGCGGCGGGGTTTCGCGCTGAACGAACGGTGCTGAACACCGAACTGCACCGGGTGGAAGACCTTGCCGCATACTACCTGGATGAAATCCTGAAGGTGGAGACGCGGGACATCGTTTTTGGCGGGTGGAGCTTCGGCGGGCTGGTGGCCTACGAGACCGCCTGTCGGTATGCGTCCATGGGCGGGGAGCCAGGGCCTGTGCTGGTGCTGGATTCCGTGGCGGACAACAGCCGGGCCAAGCACGATGCAGCCAAGGACGACGTGGAGTTGCTGAAGTTCCTGATGCGGGACCTTCTGCCTTTTGACGAAGAAGTGTTGCGTTCACTCCCGCGTGACGAAAAGCTGGCCTACCTTGTCCAGTGCGGCCAAAGCACCGGGCTGCTGCCTGAAGGGTTCAGCGTCGTGCAGATGGACAACCTGCTGCGGACATACCGTGGCAACGCCATCGCGGCGGCGCGCTACGACCGGCCCACGCCGTCGGACCTGAACGTGCTGCTGGTGCGCGCCGTTGATTTTGCGAGCAACCTGCATATCGTGCCTGATGACGACCATCAGGGCTGGAGCCGCGCTGTGCGGCCCGGAAACATAACGCTGCGCTGGACCGAGGGAACGCACGAGAGCATGATTTCTCCCGGCCTTGCGGGCAATGTGGCCAAACACATACTGGAGTACCTGGGCTATGCGCAGCATCCTGACGTCTGATCGTGTCCTTGCCCCGGCGTATCCCCAACGGCGCACGCGCCTTCTGGCCCCGGCGTTCATCCCGGCGCTTTTCCTTGCGTTCATCCTGACGCTGTGCGCGGGCGGCAGCGCCCATGCCCGGCCTGACGCGGACGGCGTGCGCCGGATCATCACCGAACTGGGCGGCAAGGTGGCCGCCGACGCCTCCGTTCCGGGGCTGTCGGTGGCGGTGCTGCACAAGGGCGGGGATGACCCGGTGGCGGTGGCCTTCGGCACTGCCTGCATCGAAAACGCCACCCCTGTGACCCCGCAGTCGCGGTTCAGGATCGGGTCGGTCACCAAGGTGTTTACCGGCGCGTTGATCCACCGGTTCATAGAGGAAGGCAAACTGGCGTACGACACGCCCATCGACAGGTTCTTCCCCGGTTTTCCTGACGGCGGGGCCATTACCGTCCGTCATTTGCTGGAACACACTTCGGGCATCGTCGACATGCTCGGACTGGCCGAAGTGCGCGCCAACCTGGTCCGGGCCTGGGTCCCGGCGGATCTGATCGCCCTGGTGGAAAAGCAGCCCCTGGCATTTCGGCCAGGCGAAAGACAGGCCTACAGCAACACCGGTTTTCTGATGCTGGCGGTCATCTGCGAACGCGTTTCGGGCAGGACGTACGAAGAACTGGTGCGGGAGATGTTTGTCGAAAGGCTGGGCATGAAGTCCCTGCTGCCCGGCAACGACACCGACATCGTCCCCCGCATGGCGTGCGGGTATACGACCGGCGGAGACAAAGGGGCGTTGCAACTGCCCATGGCAGCCAGCGTGGCCACGGCAAAGGGCACGGGCAACCTGCTGGCAACCCCGTCGGACGTGGTGCGGCTGGTCAATCTTGACAGGCTGCTCAAAAACGACGTGCTGGGCACCGTGGCGCTTGAGCCGTTGCGCCTGCCGGACGGTCAGGTTGCCCTGAAGCCTGACCGCAGCGGCCTGTTCAACCTGGGAGAGCTGGACGGCTGCTCCCTGTTGCTGTTCCTGAAGCCGGAACTGGCGCTGGTGGGCAAGCTGGGCCTGTTTCCGGGGTTCGGCGCGGCCTACCTGTACGACCGCCAGACGCGCACCGCCGTGGCCATCAGCGTGAACAACGAACGGGCCATGGGGCGCATCGTCCTGCTGGGTGCGGACATTCTGCGCGCGCTGCGAAACTAGGCAGTTCGCACCTGCCGCCCTGCTCCGGCACATAATGAAGCCGCCCGCCCCCGCAGCCGGGGTGTCGTGACGCCTTGACCACGGAGGCGGGCGGCTTCACGATACCCCGGCTGCGAGGGCGGGCGTATTTGCGGTTTTTTTTCTGGCCTGCCACTTATTCTGGCAGATCATGTATCCGGGCAGACACTTTTCGGGCAAGCCTTCTTTCGTGTCGGGCTTTCCCGCAGGACCAGGCCCGCCGAGCTCCGGCAGGCTTTCCGGAAATCCCCGCTCTTGCGGGGATTTCTGTCTACCCCGCCTGGGCCTGCAATTCCGTAAGATGGGTGCGGGCGAAGTCGAGGGAAGGATCGATTTCCAGGGCCGCTTCCAGCAGGTGGGCGGCGGTGTCGGCATCGCCAAGGAACTTGTGGCACAGGCCAAGGTTGGCAAGGTCGATGACCGAACCCTTGTCCAGCCGCAGCACCTGTTCGAAGTTGGCGGCGGCCTTGGCGTAGTCGCCCAGCTTGAAGTGGCACACGCCGCGCAGGTTGAAGTATTCCTTCATGTCCGGGCAGGCGGCCACGGCGCGGTCCAGGCCGGGCAGGGCGGCGGCCCAGTCCTGACTCAGGGTATGCACATAGGCCCCGTAGAAGGCGGCAAGGCCGCGCGCGTCGGCGTCGGGTTGCAGGGGTTCACTGGTTTCGAACCAGTGGCGCGCCTCGTCCAGTTCTTCGGCGCGCAGGGCCAGCATGCCCCGGAAAAACGGCACGAAGTGCGCGCCGGGGTACAGCTCTGCCAGCACCTCCAGGCCGCGCACGGCGGTGTCCGCGTCGGCTTCCTCGCTCAGGATGCGCCCCACGAACAGGCCGATGGAGGCGTTCTTGTCCCGTTCGCGGAACCGGAACCCCGGCACGATGTTGTAGTGGGTGGAGACGTCCGCGTCCGCGTTTTTCGTGGAGATGGACAGCAGGGTGTAGCCCTGCCGGGCAAGGCCGTCGGACAGGGCGGTGAGTTCGCGCAGGATGTCGTCCGACTCCACCGTGGGCAGGGTGGCCAGCGGGACGACAGGGCCGCGCCGCAGCCATTCGATGTCCTCCAGCCGTTCGTACTTGGGCAGGCCGGATGCCTCGTAGCAGGCCCCGGTGATGAAGTCGCCCGCAAGCTGGGCGATTTCGGTCAGGGCGCGCACGGCGGCCTTGGCCGGGGTGGCGGCGGTGCCGGCGGTGTACACGATCTCGGAGCGCACCGGGAAGGTGGCGGGGTCCCAGGCCACCGCGCCCACGGTGGGCACGGGCAGGCCCAGCGAAAAGTCCTTCAGCACCACCTGCACGCCATGCCGGGCAAAGCGGTCCAGCAGGTCGCGCAGCACGGCGTCGTCGATGGGGCCATCGGGCGAAATGTCGATGGTGGGCAGTTCGGGCATGGTCTCGTCGATGATGCAGCACACGTGGCGCTCCACCAGTTCGCACGCGCCCTGAAGGATGGATTCTTCCTCGGTGTTGCCCGCCGACGAGCCGTTGAACTCGCCCAGCTTCTTGAACCAGTCCAGCGGCAGCCACACCTCGCGGCCTTCGCTGCCCTGACGCGGAATGACCGTGGCGGGAAAGAACTTCCAGCGGATCAGGTCCAGGGCGCGCACGGCGTCTTGCGGCGCGATGGGGTCATGCACCGACGTTGCGATTTCCTGCACCGGCAACAGCGCATCGCCAAAGCGGGCCTGCGCCTCGCTCCAGGTGGCCTCGACCATGCCGGGCATGTCGCGCCAGAAGGTGAAGAAGCTGTACCGCTCCATCAGTTCCATCAGGGCCGATGCCTCGGC
The DNA here is from genome assembly GCA_964402645.1 of uncultured Desulfovibrio sp. Lineage (GTDB taxonomy): Bacteria > Desulfobacterota > Desulfovibrionia > Desulfovibrionales > Desulfovibrionaceae > Cupidesulfovibrio. The sequence continues at coordinate 74,091 of CAYOCV010000001.1, forward strand.
CTGCTCCACGGATGCGCCCTTGCCCATCTGCTTGCGGGTGGGCATGACGCGCTTGGCGTCGGCCCCGCACATGCTGAGAAACACGGGAATGCCCAGCCGGTCCACGTCCACGCGGCGGGTTTCCGCAAGGATGTCCACGTCCAGGCTGGCAAGGCGCTGGCGCACGCGGCGCACGGTTTCCACGGGCGAAGTGGCCTTGTCCTGGTCCTTGGTATAGCCCTTGGGGCAGGGAGAAAGCTTGATCATGCGATGGTCCGTGAAGGGTCGAGGTTGCGGAAGCGGGCCGATTGATGATCCTGCCGACTGCGTCGGCGGGACTGCGTCGATTGGATGGGGCGTTGCGGGCGGCCTGACCGGCGGTTCGACCGACGGTCCGACCCGCGGAACCGGCTGCGCCTACTGGGCCGGGTCTGCGGGGGCCGCGCCCGTGCGCTTGGGGGTAAGCCGATGCACCAGGAACAGGCGGCGTTCTTCCTGACCGTCGTCGCCGGTGGACTTCACGCCCACGGGCTGCTCGGCCACGTCAAAGTCGCGCCCGGCCAGCTTCAGGAAATGGGCGGCCTTGCGGCGCTTGTCGGTACACAGCATGGCCTGCCCGCCTGCGGCCACATGGCGGGCCAGGAACTTGGCCAGCGGGCGGTGCAGGTCTTCCAGGTACAGGATTTCGGCTCCGGCGATGACGTCGTAGCGCGTGTCGAGCCGGGCGGCGGTGATGTCGCAGCGACGCACCTCCACCTGGTCGGCCAGGCCGTTGCGCAACACGTTGATGCGCGCAAAAAGCAGGGCATCGTCGTTCACGTCGGTGATGGTCACGCGGGCAAAGCCGTAACGCGCGGCGATGAGGCCGGTGACGCCGCAGCCCGCGCCGATTTCCAGCAGGCTCTTGCCCGCCGGGTTCAGCTTGCGCAGAAAGCGCCCCAGCAGGAACGAGGCAGGCCATATCTTGGCCCACAGGGGCAGGTCGCGCAGGGGGTCCTTGATGGCGTTGGTGGCGATGAGCCGGTCCAGGTGCCCCACCATGTTGCGGATTTGCAGGATTTCCAGCGGCGCGTCGTCCACGGTAAGGGTTTCGAACTCCACTTCGTAGCGTTCGCGCGCCTTGGCCAGCAGGCGTTCCAGTTCGGCGGCGCGTGCGTCTGCCGTGAGTGCGGATTCGATGCTATGGGTGTCCGGGGTGTCCGGTTGTGTGGGCATGGCTGTCCTTTTGCGGGCTGATGGCTGCGATGAGCCGGTTGCCGGGAAGCGCGCCGGGCAGGGCGGATATGCGAAGGCCGGAGAAAGCCGGATTGCCCGATGGCACGAGACTGCCAGCGGCGGCGCGTCCGGAGTTCATGCCTCAACCGGACGGGCAGTGCAAGTTGGGCGGGGGTAAGCACGCGCTTTGCCCGGACAGGACGCATGAGCGGGCAGGCCGCGCCCATATGGAGATGCGCGGAAGCGCAGAGACGGAGAGGTGGCAGGCCGGGCAGGGCTGGCGAGGGGTCATTCGGCGCGGGTGGCCTCGTCGGCATCCTGCGCGGGCGGCACGCCGCCGGTAGCGGCAGGCGCGTTCTGCGTTGCCAGCCGTTTTCTGGCCTCTATGGCCACCAACCGCACGAAGCCGCCCTCCACAGACATCACCCGGATGTCCCGGCGCAGTTCGCGGTAGCCGTGCTCCTTGTAGAAATTCAGGGCATTGATCGATGCGGTCAGGCGCAGTTCCGGCCAACCCTGCTCCACGGCGCGGCGTTCCAGTTCGCGCAGCAGCGCGCTGCCCGTGCCGGGCGGAGCCTGCGGTGCGGCATACAGGTAGGCCACCTCGTCGCCGCGCAACGCGCCGAAACCGACCACGAATCTGGCGGACTGAACGGGCGGGACGGGCTGGGCGGTGGTGGGGAGAGGCGCGGGAGAAGGAGGTGCGCTGGTGGTCGGCGCGGCTTCCCGCGCTCCGCAGGTTTCTGCCCCCGGCGATCCCACGGGCGCGTCCCCAGGCAGCGGCGCAAGGGGGGCGTCAGCCAGCACTTCGGCCACCAGAAACGGATTCAGGCCCAGCTCAAGCTCGCGGCGGAACTGCTCCACGGTGCGGCCCGCACTCCACGCGGCCAGTTGCTCCGTGTCGTAGCTGCGCGAGGCCTTGCCGTGGATGGCAGTGTGGAACACGGCGGTGACGGCGGCGGCATCGTCAGGGGTGGCAAGGCGGATGGCAATGTGGGGCATGGGGTGTCCTGCTGCTGTGTTGCTGCTTTCGGCATATGCCGGGCACGACCTGTGAGCAACCGCTTTGCCTGGGTGCGGCGTGAACGTGACGGCATTGCCGTGGTGTCGGCACGTGCGAAAAAAGGGGGGTGGGCGGCGGCCCGGTGTCATCCGGGGGCATTCGGGTGTTGGCCGGGTGTTGACCGGGGCTGGCATGTTGGCGGGGCAGGTCGGGAAGGGCCTTGCGCCGTTATGGGGTATGTCTGTGGTGTGCTGTCGCCGGAAACGGCAAAGGCCGCCTTGCGGCGGCCTTTTGTGCCCTTGGGGGCAAAATTTTGGAGCGGGAGACGGGATTTGAACCCGCGACTTCAACCTTGGCAAGGTTGCACTCTACCACTGAGTTACTCCCGCCCTTTCGGGCGGCACGCGGTACGGCGAAACCGCCGTTCCCTCGTGCGGAGGGAGAGCTACCCTTTTTGCCGGGGAGTTGTCAACAGTCGAACACGCCACCCGGACATTTTTTCGCTTCAGGGTGGCAAAGCGGCACAGGTGTGCGTCCTTACTCCCGCCGCACCGCCTCCACCAGATATACCGGGTCGGACACGCGCAGGGCGGGCCAATACTTGTCGGTGACGGGGCGCAGGCGATTGCGCAGGCTTTCCGTGGCCAAGCCGCCGAACCGCCCCGTGGCGCGCAACAGGCCCAGCACATAGCCCATGCGCTCGAAGTCGTGCAGTTCCGTCCATACCCGCACGGCCTTGGTGGGAAAGTAGCGGTTGGAAAAACTGATCAGCAGGCGACCGCCGGGCGCCAGCACGCGTGCCGCCTCGGCCAGCACCGTAACCGGGTTTGTCAGGTATTCCACGGAGAGGTTGATGCATACCGCATTGAAGATGCCCGGTGCGAACGGCAGGAGGGGATTGCGGTTAAGATCCTGCATCACGCGCAGTGACAGCGCCGGATTGCGTTCCAGTTCCTCCACATTCAGGCCAAGGCCGGTCACGTGCAGCCTCGCGGTTTCCTGCAGGTGCGAATCGTGCGAGGCCATCAGGTCCAGCACGCGCCACTCAGGCCGCAGGCGGGCTGCAAGCATGCCTCGCAGGGCGGACAGGGCTTCGTCGTCCAGGTGATCCACCATGCGCGGCTCGGTGTAGAACGTGGTATCCGGGTGTTCGTTTTCCCGAACCATGGCGTCATCGCCGCCGAAGTCGGTGGTGGCGTCCGGCAGGTCTGCCTGCATGCCGGGGCCGTCATTGGCCAGTTCTTCCAGCCAGCAGTGCAGTGCGCCGCCCACGTCGCCGGGCTTGGCCCGCAGGGCCAGCACCGTGGCCAGCAACGACGCCTCGCGCCCGGCCAGCGGGTGGCTGATGTCGGCGTGGAAGTGGGTGCCGTTGCGCCCCAGCACGCGCAGGGGGCGCAGGTCGCTGCGGCTGAATACGCCGGGCACGTCGGCAACGCGGCCACGCGGGTAGAATCGCCCGGTGCGGGGGACAAGGGGGCGTCCGGCCACGGACAGCCCGGCAAAGGCCCGGAACGGCAGACGCAACGGCTTGTCAGGCAGGGGGGCTGCCATGCCGGTGGGCAGGTGGACGCGGGCCGTGTCGCCTTCACCCAGGCCTTCCAGCGCGGTGCGCAGGCCGCAGGGCAGCATGTCGCGCCAGAAGTTGACCCTGGGCGCGTGCAGGCGCTCGCGGTGCTCGGCGTCGCCGCTGTTCCAGACCAGACAAAACTCCATGGTGGCGACATGGTCGTCACGTACGTGGAGCATGACTCCTTCTTTGCTCACCCTGAATTGGGTTCTGTGCGGCCTGCGCCACGTTGGTTGCGGGCGTGGAGTGGGGATGGGTCATGATGCACTGTAGCGCAGGCGGCAAGGGGCGCAAGGGGGGTATTTTCGGCTGGCGAGGGAAGGGACGGGGAAAAAGCAGAAAGCCCCCGCACGCAAGCACGGGGGCCAGATGTTCTGGAGCGGGAAACGGGATTTGAACCCGCAACCTTCAGCTTGGGAAGCTGACACTCTACCGTTGAGTTATTCCCGCTAATGGTGGGGTATTGCTAGGGTTTGCCGCGCTGGGCGGTGGACCCGAAGGAGACGGTGGAGCGGGAGACGGGATTTGAACCCGCGACTTCAACCTTGGCAAGGTTGCACTCTACCACTGAGTTACTCCCGCGCCGATGCTGGAGGCGGCATCCGGATTTGAACCGGAGAATGGAGGTTTTGCAGACCTCTGCCTTACCACTTGGCTATGCCGCCTCATCGGTTTCGTTGGAGCGGGAGACGGGATTTGAACCCGCGACTTCAACCTTGGCAAGGTTGCACTCTACCACTGAGTTACTCCCGCTCAACGAGGAGAGCCTTCTACGTCACAGCCCCGCTTCCTGTCAAGCAAGGTTCCTGAAAAAACTCGACCGATTCGCGCAATATGTTGGGTGGTGCGGGTTTTCGGGGGCGGGAAAGGCCAGGGGGATGAAGGGGAGGGCGTTCGGAGGCGAGCGGGTGTCGCCCCGCAAAGGGGGACGGGCAGTTTTTCATCACGCCTGCGGTTGTCCCCCCGGATCGGTCGCCACGTGGAGCGTTCACTTCGCTGCATCCCTGCATGCCGCGTCATACGTGCCTTTCGTCTTGTCAGTCTGCGCATACCAACATTTTGCGCTCAATCCTGCGTGTTTCCGCAGACGGAAATCAGGCCTCGCCCCTTTACTTTTATCGGTCGGATGATTTATGGCAGTTGCCTTGCAAGCGACAGCCCCACCCGGCACGCGTGCCGCCAGGCGGCGGTGCGCTGCGTACCGCGAGGAGGTTCCCCATGGATCAAAAGGATATCGAATACTTCCGCGAATTGCTGACCCAGATGCTGGAAGAAGCCACGCAAAAGGGCGACCTCACGCTGGAAGACATGACGGATAACAACGAGGTCTTCGCCGATCCGGCGGACCGCGCCACCATGGAATCGGACCGCGCCTTCACGCTGCGCATCCGCGACCGCGAACGGCGGCTCATCAAGAAAATCCAGGCGGCCCTTGGCCGCATCGAGGACGGCTCTTTCGGCGTCTGCGACGAATGCGGCGAGGAAATCGGCGTGCCGCGCCTGAAGGCGCGACCCGTGACCAAGCTGTGCATCAATTGCAAGAGCAAGCAGGAAGACGACGAGCGCGTCCGAGGCGATTAAAAGCCCGCAACGGCCCCTCACTCCGTCCGGATGAGGGGCCGTTTTTGCTGGGCACGCACGTGGCCGTGCTGCCGGGCATTCCTGATGCGGGCATCGCGCCGTGCGGCAGGCCATGCCCAAGGAAAGGACGATGGACGCCCATCTGTTTCGCCGCGTCTGTCGGGCGCTGGTCCCGCTGCTGGTCGGGTGCCGTATCGAAAAGATTCACGCGCCCGCGCCGGACATTCATTCCCTCACCATCTTCGCCGCAGGGCGCAAGCAATTGCTGGTGCTGCGCCACGGTAGGCGCGCGCCGCTGCTGTATCTGGCCGCGCACAAGCCGCCCAATCCTGCCCGGCCCGATGACCAGGTGATGCTGCTGCGCAAGCATCTGGCCGGTCGCCGCGTGGCCTGGGTGGGGTGCGACTGGCCGCGCCGCAGGCTGGCCCTGCGTATGGCGGCGCCCTCCGGTCAGGCAAACACGCTGGCTGACGAGCAAGGCACGCTGGTGCTGCTGGACCTGCGCGAGGGCATGCATATGGTTGATGCATTGCCCCCCGATTTCGGCGCGGAACCGGCATGGCCCCTGTTGCCGCCCCCTTCGCAGCCGGACGCGTTGCACGCCGCCCTGCGTGCGCTGTGCGATGGTGCGGCCACAGGGACCGACCCGGTGCTTACCCCGGCCCTGCGGCGCACCCTGACCGCTCTGCTGGGCGGCGGTCAGCAGGACGAACAGTCGGGCAATGCCGCCCCCACGCCGTCAAACGTCACCCCCTCGGATCATTCCGCCGCCAGCCTTTCCGCTATTTCTTCCTGCCCGTCCCCCCGCATTTCGGAAGACGACGTGCTCGACGCCTGCGCCTTGCTGGTGGATCTGGATTCCGCCGAAGGGGACGTGTTCCTGTACCGCACGCGCAGCGAGTCCTGCGGCGAGCCGGTCGGGCCGGGCGAGCCGGACGAACTCTCCGCGTGGCCCCTGCCTGCGGCCCAGCGCGGCGACAGGATGGAAGAGGTGCATGAATCCGCGCTGGAGGCCGCCGCCATTCTGGGCGAGGCCGCAGCGTTCACCGGTTTGGCCGATGCGGCGCGCGGCGCGGCGGCGGCTCCGCACAAGGCGGAAGCCAAGCGGCTGCGCCGTCTGCTGACCAAGCTGGATGGCGAGGAACGTCGCCTGCGCGGCTTGCTGGATCAACGGGCCGACGCCGTGGCCTTGCAGGCGGTGCTGTACCGGTTTGCGCCGGATGCGCGCCTGCCGGAGGTGACGGTGGACGACGGTTGCGAACAGTGCGCGGCAGGGGATGACGCCGCTTCTCCGGTTGCCGCGTCAGCAGCCGCCCCCTTGCGCACCCTGCGCCTGGACCCGCTGCTGACGGTGCGCGAGAACATGGCCGCCATGTTCCACCGGTCCGACCGGGGCGCGCGCGGACTCGCCATTCTCGAACGCCGCCGGGCGGAAGTTGCCCGCGACCTGGCCGCCGCCGAGCAGGCCGCAGCCATGCCGCCCGGTGGTGATCTGCCGCTGACTCAGGCGCGGTTCACTCCCCCTTCCGCCCCTTCATCTCGAAAGGGCAAGGGCGCTGTAGGGAAGGGGGCGCAGGCCCGCGCCGCAGGAATCGGCAGCAACGTGCAACGCTTTCGCAGTTCCGACGGTTTTCTGCTGCTGCGGGGCCGGTGCGCCGAAGGCAACGCGGAACTGCTGCGCATCGCCTCTCCTTTTGACTGGTGGCTGCACGCAGAGGACGGCCCCAGCGCCCACCTGATCATCCGGCGCGACCACCCGGCGCATCAGGTGCCGGACCGCACCCTGGCCGAGGCCGCCTCGCTGGTGGCGGTGAAAAGCTGGCAACGCAACGCCGCGCACGCCCGGATCATGGTTGCCCTGGTGCGCGACGTACACGCCGTGAAGGGGGCCGCCCCCGGCGCGGTGCGGGTGGATGCGGTGGCCTTTTCCCTGACCGTGCCGCCGGACGCAGAGTTGGAAGACGCCCTGCGGCTGGACGCTGCGCAGGCATCTCCATCTGGTGGGGTGGCCTCTGGAAACGCGGGCCGCGCGGCGGCAGACAAGGCGTCAGGCAAGCAGTCCGGTAAACCGGTGGGCAATGCGTCGGGCGGGCGCGTGCCGGGGGCGCGCCGCAAGCGCCGGTGAATACACAGTTTCCCCCCAGTTTTTCGCATGTCCCCGGCAGGGGCGCCGTGTTGACCGACGTGTGGCATACCGCATAAAGTCCGCCACGACCCCGAAAGTCCGTGGCGGTCGTGTCGGGGCCGTTCCGGGGCCGTCCCGGAGCCGTTCCGGAACTGCCTTGGGGCTGCTCTGGGGCCGGGGGCGCGCAGTTGCTGCGGTACGGGTGCAATTTCGAGGGAGGGGAGAGGGGTAGCGTACATGCTCAGGCGCATGCGGTCTTTGTTCGGCCTTGCGGGCGACGATGCCCAGCCTTTGTCCCAAGGCGCTGGCGCAGCCGAGAGCCCGTCGGACGCAGCCCCGTGCATTCTGGACGGCGCGTGCGGCCCTGCGCTGCTGGTGGCCCGGCAGCCTGTGTTCGACGCTTCGGGCGAGGTGTGGGGCTATGAACTGCTGTTCCGCAATACCGCCTCTCCCGAATGTTGCGCGCCGGATGTCGATGCCAGCGTGGCCACGGCCTCGGTCATGGCCGACGGCTTCGCCATGGTCCGACCTGCCCTGGGGTCAGGACAACGCCTGCTGGTGAACTTCGCGGAAGACATGCTGCTGGCCGGAACGCCGCGCATCCTGCCCGCCGACGTGTGCGGGGTGGAGGTGCTGGAAACGGTGCCCGCCAGTGAGGCAGTATTGCAGGCCGTGGTAGGCCTGAAGGCCGAAGGTTACCTGATCGTGGTGGACGACTACGCCGGGCAACCCGGCGTGGACGCCTTGCTCGACCTTGCGGACATCGTGAAGATCGACGTGCTGGGCCGCCCGCTGGCGGACCTGGCCCGCGATGTGGCTGCCCTGCGCCACCGGCAGTGCCAACTGCTGGCCGAAAAGGTGGAGGATCTGGCCACCCACCGTCAGTGCGAGGCTCTGGGGTTTTCGCTGTTTCAGGGATTCTTTTTCAGCAGGCCGGAACTGGTGCATGGCAGGCGGCTGGACAGCACGCAGGCTGCCAAGATGCGCCTTTTGGCCACTCTGGCCAGCGACGATGTGAACATCAAGGCCGCCACAGAGGTGGTGCGGTCCGACGCCGCCCTGTCGTACAAGCTGCTGCGGTACATCAATTCCGTACACTTCGGGCTGCCGGTCAAGGTCACGTCCATCCAGCACGGCATTTCGCTGCTTGGCACGCGCAATCTGGTGCAGTGGCTGTGCGTCACGGTGCTTTCCGAATTCGATACCGGCCCCATTGCCCGCGAGATCATTGCCGTTTCCGCCCTGCGCGCAAAATTTCTGGAGTTGTGCGCCGCACGCGTCGCAGCACGTGGCGGCCAGGCGGGTGCGGCCCCTTCCCCTGCGGTTGGTCCCACAGTTTTGTCTGTCTCCGTCCCGGCGGCTGCACTGTCGGGTTCGCTGTTCATGCTCGGACTGTTCTCGCTGCTGGAGCCGCTGCTGTGCATGCCGCTGCCGGAGTTGCTGCGTTCGCTGCCGCTGGTGGACGACCTGAACGAAGCCCTTGCCGCGCATACCGGCCCCTACGCGCCGTGGCTTGATCTGATGGAACTGTACGAACGGGGGAGTTGGGAAGATGTGTTGGCGCGCGCGGCGACCATGGGCCTGACCCAGGCCGACCTGGCCATGGCCTACGCGGGCGCGCTGGAATGGAGCTCTTTCTTTCACGATAGCCGGGAGTAGGCATGCAGCCTCTGGTCGCCACCATAGAAACATCGCTGTTCGACATGTTCGAGGCCGGTCCCGGCCCGTCCAGCTCGCATACCATCGGTCCCATGAAGGCCGGGCACGACTTTCGTTCCCTGTGTACGGCCCTGCCGCCCGATGTGCTGGCCCGTGCGGCGGACATCCGGGTGCGGCTGTTCGGTTCGCTGAGCGCCACCGGCGTGGGGCACGGCACCACCGGCGCGGTACTGGCCGGGCTGCTGGGGCACCGCCCCGCCACCTGTCCGCCTGGGCTGCTGGAATCCCTGCCCGCACTGCCGGAAACAGAGCGCACCCTGCGCCTGGGACCGGCGACCCTGACGCTGTCGGAAAATTCGGTGCTGCGCGATGCGGTGCAGCATGCCCATCCCTTCAGCAATACGCTGGTCATGGAACTGCTGGACGCGCACGGCGTGGTGTTGTGCGAACGCGAGTACTATTCCGTGGGCGGCGGGTTCATCCAGTGGAAGGGCTGGCAGCCCGAAGAGCGCGGCAGGCCCGCGCACCCCTACCGCAGCATGGCGCAACTGCGCGCGCGGCTGGAGGAAACCGGCCTGACCATTCACGAACTGATCCTGGAAAACGAAATGGCGGTCACCGGCATGGGCCGCGCCGCCATTCTGGACCGGCTGGCCGCCATCATCGAACTGATGGAGGCCAGCGTGCGGCGCGGCATAGAGGACGGCGGCCCGCTGCCCGGCACCCTGGGGGTACACCGCAAGGCCCGCGTGCTGCTGCTGCGCGCACAGCGCCTGCCCAACGAGGTGGATGTCTTTCTGGGGCGGCTGAACGCCTACGCCTTTGCCGCTGCCGAAGAGAACGCGGCGGGCGGGGTCATCGTCACCGCGCCCACCTGCGGCGCGGCAGGGGTGATGCCCGCGCTGCTCTACGCCATGCGCCATGACCTGGCCATCGGCGACAGGGCCGTGCGCGAAGGGGTGCTGGCGTCGGCGGCGGTGGGCTTTCTGGCCAAGCACAACGCGGGCATAGCCGGGGCCGAGATGGGCTGTCAGGGCGAAGTGGGTGTGGCATCGGCCATGGCTGCCGCCATGCTGGCCCACGCACGTGGCAACCCGGTGCATGTGGTGGAGAACGCGGCGGAAATCGCGTTGGAACACCACCTTGGACTGACCTGCGACCCGGTGGGCGGCTACGTGCAGATTCCCTGCATAGAGCGCAACGCCGTGGGCGCGGTGAAGGCCTACAACGCCTGCCTGCTGGCCACCTGCGAAGACCCGCGCCACCACCGGGTGAGCCTGGACAGCGTTGTTGCGGCCATGGCCGAAATAGGCCGCGACATGAATGCCAAGTTCAAGGAAACGTCGTCCGGCGGGCTTGCTGTCAGCGTTGTGGAGTGCTGACCGGCTTATTGCTTCCGGCATCGGAAAAGAGATCGGCGTCCATCCCGCAGGGGATGGACGCCGCTTTTATTCACGCTGCTGGCAGCAGCCTAAGGGGTTCCTACAGGTCCTTGCCGACCATGCGCAGCAACCGGACGAGCTGGTTGGTGAAGCCCGCCTCGTTGTCGTACCAGATGATCAGCTTCAGCATGGTGCCGCCAATCACGCTGGTACACAGCGCGTCAACAACGCCGCCGTAGGTGGAGCCCATGTAGTCCACGGACACCAGCGGCTCTTCGGTGTAGCCCATGTTGCCCAGCAGCGGTCCCTCGGCCGCGGCCTTCAGCAGGGCGTTCACCTCTTCCACGCTGGTGGGGCGTTCCAGTTCGCAGGTCAGGTCCACCAGCGACACGTTGGGGGTGGGCACGCGCACGGCCATGCCGTCCAGCTTGCCGACAAGCGCGGGGATGACCAGCGTGGTTGCCTTGGCCGCCCCGGTGGTGGTGGGGATCATGGACAACGCGGCGGCGCGGGCGCGGCGCGGGTCCTTGTGTGAACCGTCCAGAATGCGCTGGCTCATGGTGTACGAATGCACCGTGGTCATCAGGCCGTGCTTGATGCCGAACGCTTCATGGATGGTCTTGGCGGCGGGGGCCAGGCAGTTGGTGGTACACGAGGCGGCGGAGATCACGTCGTGCTTCGCCGGGTCGTAGTCGCCATGGTTCACGCCCATGACCACGGTGACGTCGGCGTCCTTGGCCGGGGCGCTGATGACCGACTTTTTCGCGCCGCAGGCCAGGTGCTGCGCAAGGCCCGCGCGGTCCTTGATAGTGCCGGTGGTTTCCACCGAGATGTCGATGCCAAGGTCCTTCCACTTCCAGTCGCCCGCGCGTTCGCGGGTGACGGCGATGCGGCGGCCATTGACGATCAGCCCGGCATCGTCGTGGGCCACTTCACCCCGGAAGGTGCCGTGGCACGAATCGTACTTGAACAGGCGGGCCAGCGAGGCGTTGTCGGCGCGGGCGTTGATGGCAACCACGCCAAGGTCTTCGTTGTCGGCCAGCAGTCTGACGAGGTAGCGGCCAATGCGGCCGAAACCGTTCATCCCAAGCTTGATCATGAGTCCGTTCCCCTGAGACGGTTAGATCTTGTTCGAGCAGCCCAGCACGTTGCGAATCTTGTGCTGCACCATGTTCTTCACGGCATCGCGCGCGGGCTTCAGGTACGCGCGCGGGTCGAAGTCTGCCGGTTTTTCCATGAAATGCTTGCGGATGGTGGCGGTCATGGCCAGGCGGATGTCGGTGTCGATGTTGATCTTGCACACGCCGAAGGTGGCCGCCTTGCGCAGCAGGTCTTCGGGCACGCCCTTGGCGCCGCCCACCTGGCCGCCATAGGTGTTGGCCATGTCCACGAATTCCTGCGGCACGCTGGACGCGCCATGCAGCACCAGCGGATAGCCGGGCAGCATGTTGGTGATCTTTTCCAGCCGCGCAAAATCCAGCTTGGCCTCGCCCGCGAACTTGTAGGCGCCGTGGCTGGTGCCGATGGCAATGGCCAGCGAATCGCAGCCGGTGCGCTTCACGAAGTCCACGGCCTGGTCGGGGTCGGTGTACACCGAATGCTCGGCGGACACTTCGTCCTCCACGCCCGCCAACTGGCCCAGTTCCGCTTCCACCCACACGCCGCGCGCGTGGGCGTATTCCACCACCTGCTTGGTGACGGCGATGTTTTCTTCGTACGGCAGGTGCGAACCGTCGTACATGACGGAGGTGAAGCCGCCGTCAATGCAGTCCTTGCAGATGTTGAAGTCCTGACCGTGGTCCAGGTGCAGCACCACCGGCAGGTCGGTGTCCAGCAGGGCCGCCTCGATGAGCTTCACGATGTAGTTCTGCCCGGCGTACTTGCGCGCCCCGGCGGAAACCTGAAGGATCAGCGGGGCCTTTTCTTCGCCCGCCGCCTGCATGATGCCCTGGATGATCTCCATGTTGTTCACGTTGAAGGCGCCGATGGCGTACCCTTCCTTGTAGGCCCGCTCGAACATCTGCTTGGGACCGGTCAGCGGCATGGATTCCTCCTGCTGCGCCGGACGGGCGTGATGCCTGCTGGTCCGGCGGTGGAAATGAGTTCGTCGGTCGCGTCCCGCAGATGGGTCATGCGGGGTGGCGCGCGCGATCCGGGCATGCCTTCGGAAGACCCGTCCGTGAAGGCCCGTCCGGTAAGACGCAGCCAGGCATGATGCCGTGGCGCGGGAGCGGGTGCGGCCTCTCGACGAAGGCGCGGGAAAGATACCCGAATTCGTGGAAAAAATAAAGATGGGCCGCGCAAGGCGACCCATCCTTCAAAACAAAAGGAGCAAAAGGGGCAAAGGGGGGAGTGGGCCTGCGATGGGGAGCTTGCGCCAGTCCATCTGCCAGTCCATCTGCCAGTCCATCTGCCAGTCCCACTGCCAGCCCCGCCGCCCGCCTCATTGCTCGTTTAGTTGCCAGTCCCGTTACCGGCTTGGCCGTCACCCTGCACCCTGGCCAGCACGTCCATGGCTTCGTGATCGGTGAAGTCGAAGCGCAGCGGGGTAAGGGTTATCCACCCTTCGGTCAGCAGGGCGCGGTCGGTGCCGGGGGCCACGGTTTCCGGCGGGATGACGCCGTTCAGCCACCAGTACGAGCCGCCGCGCGGGTCTGTGCGGTGGTCGTACCAGTCCTTCCATACGGCGCGGGTCTGGGGGCAGGCGCGCACGCCCTTCACCTCTGGCATGGGCAGGGCGGGGTAGTTCAGGTTCACCACGCAGCGGGCGGGCAGGGCATTCCAGTCCAGCGTGGTCAGCAGGCTGGCGGCATGGGCCGCCTGGCCGGAAAGGTCGGCAGGCCGGAACGAATCGTACGACACTGCCAGGGCGGGGTAGCCCATGTGCGCCGCCTCGGTGGCGGCGGACACCGTGCCGGAGTACAGGATGTCCGGCCCCACGTTGGCCCCGGCGTTGATGCCGGAGACCACCACGTCGGGCTTCTTGTCCAGCAGGCACGACAGCCCCAGCTTCACGCAGTCGGTGGGGGTGCCGTATACGCCGCGTCCGCGAAAGCCGTTTTCGTGAAATTCCTTCACCCGCAGGGGCAGGCTGATGGTCACTGCGTGGCCCACGGCAGACTGTTCGGTGACCGGGGCCACCACATGCACCTCGTGCCCAGCGTCCAGCAGGGCCTTGTACATGGCACGCAGGCCGGGCGCCTGGATGCCGTCGTCGTTGGTCAGGGCTACGATCATGGGATATCCTTTTCGCTTGGGGCGGCGCGCGGGCGCGCATCCGCCATGCATCCAACGGCCCCGCGCATTGACAACGTGGCCGATAAACAGGCACCTTGCGGCAAATTGGCCGCATCCGCGCGGGCGCTTTTTCCGTCCGCGCCCGGTGGTCCCCACCGGGTCACGGGCATGGCCGCTTCCTTACGACGCACATGGAAAAAAGACAAACCATACGAGATATCGCCGCCAATGACGAGGTGAGCGGGTTGTTCCTGCTCGGTTCGGCCACCCTGCAACAGTCGCGCAACGGCCCCTTCTGGCGGCTGGAACTGCGCGACGCCACCGGCAGCATGGAGGCCAAGATCTGGAGCCCTCAGAGCCAGGCCTATCCGGACCTGGCCGCCGGGCAGATCGTGGACGTGGAGGGCCGCTCCGGCACATACCGCGACAAGGTCGAGGTGACCATTGGCCGCCTGCGCCTGCTGGACGACGCCGAGCAGGCCGGGCTGGACCTTGGCCTGTTCCTGCCCGCCAGCCCGCGCCCTGCGCAGGAAATGCTGGATGAGCTGATCGGGCTGTGCAAGGCGGAATTCACCCACGCGCCGTGGCGCAAGTTTGTGCTGGCCGTGCTGCGCGACGAGGACATCACCCCCCGCCTGCTGGCTGCGCCCGCCGCCAAGTCGGTGCATCACGCCTATGTGGGCGGCCTTGTGGAGCACATGCTGTCCGTGGCCGGGCTGGCCCTGCGCATCGCCGACCACTACCCGGAACTGGACCGCCAGGCCCTGCTGGCCGGGGCGCTGTTCCACGACATCGGCAAGGTGTGGGAACTTACCGGCGGCCTTGCCAACGACTATTCCGACGAAGGCCGTCTGCTGGGGCACATCCACATGGGGCTGGAACGCATAGAGCCGCACCTGCGCAAGTCCGGCCTTGCGCCGGAACTGGTGACCCATTTCAAGCACCTGATCCTCAGCCACCACGGCGAATACGAATTCGGCTCTCCCCGGCGGCCCAAGACGGCAGAAGCCATGGCCCTGCACTACGCGGACAACCTGGACGCCAAGATGGCCCAGTTCCGGGGGCTGTTCGCCAACTACGAAGAGGACGCCACCGGCTGGACGCCGTTCCAGCCCACGCTGGGGCGCTTCCTGTACCGTCCGGCCCGTTCGCCCGAGGAGCCTCGCCCGGCGCGCAAGAGCAGCCCAGCCCACAAGGGCGGCGGCAAGGCGGCCACGGATGGTGCGGATGACGCCGCCAAGGCCGGGCCGCAGAGCGTGCAGGCATCATTGTTGTAGACCACGGCGGCAGTGTCCTGCCGTCTCCCCAACCCGCAGGCCCTTTTTTCAGGAACCCGCAATGTTCATCACCTTTGAAGGAATGGAAGGCTCCGGCAAGAGCACGGCCCTGAACCGCGTGCAGCAGGCGTTGCTGGACGAAGGGCACGGGGTGCTGCTGACGCGCGAGCCGGGCGGCAGCCGCCTGGGGCGCACGCTGCGCTCCATCCTGCTGGACCTTTCCAACGACGATATCGTGCCCGAGGCGGAACTGTTCCTGTATCTGTCCGACCGCGCCCAGCACGTGGGGCAGGTGATCCGCCCGGCGTTGGCAGAGGGCGTGGTGGTGCTGTCCGACCGCTACGCCGACTCCACCGTGGTCTACCAGGGCTACGGGCGCGGGCTGGACCCGGAACGGCTGCGCGAACTGAACGACATGGCCGTGGGCGGGCTGTGGCCCGACCTGACCCTGGTGTTCGACCTGCCCCCGGAAGAAGGCCTGCGCCGGGCCATGACCCGCAACCTGCGCGAGGGCACCAGCGTTTCCGAAGGGCGGTTCGAGGCAGAGCACCTTGCCTTTCACGCCCGGGTGCGCGAAGGCTATCTGACATGGGCCGCGCTGCATCCGGAGCGGTTCCGGGTGGTGGACGCCACCCGCACGCCTGACGAGGTGTTTGAGGATGTCATACGCGCTGTGCGGTCGGCCCTGGCCATTTTTCTGGCGGGCACCCCGGCGCATCCATGACGATGGCTGCTCATGAAGGCGGACTGCGCATACTGGCGGGTTCCCGCAACAGCGGGCAACCCGTAACGGCGAGCTGCGCATAACGGCGGGCATTACCCGCGAAGGACATTCCCATGCTGGAAGCAAAGAACCGGCTGGGCATCATCTTCTTTCCGGCTTTCGACTGGGCCATCAGCGCCACACACCCGGAGCGCGAGGAACGGTTGCTCTACACGCAGGACCAACTGCGCGAGGAAGGGCTGTTCGACATCGCGGGCATCACCGAATACAAGCCGGAAATCGCCACCCGCGAAGACGTTGAGCGCGTGCATTTCTGCATTCCCGGCGTGGAAAGCGTGTGTACCAAGTCGCACCTCATCTCCGCCGGGGGGGCCATTACCGCTGCCCGGCTGGTGATGGAGAAGGAAGAGGAAAAGGCCTTCGCGCTGGTGCGCCCGCCGGGCCACCACGCCATGAAGGTGGTGCATGGCAACCGGGGGTTCTGCAACATCAACATCGAAGCCGTGATGCTCGAACACATCCGCGAGCACTACGGCCCGTTGCGCGTGGCCATCGTGGATACCGACTGCCACCACGGCGACGGCACGCAGGACATCTACTGGAACGACCGCGATACCCTGTTCATCTCGCTGCATCAGGATGGCCGCACCCTGTACCCCGGCACGGGCTTTCCGCACGAACTGGGCGGCCCCAACGCCATGGGCCGCACCCTGAACATTCCGCTGCCGCCCGGCACGTCGGACAAGGGCTTCCTGCACGTCATCGACAACCTGGTGCTGCCGGTGCTGGAAGACTTCAAGCCCGACCTGATCATCAATTCCGCCGGGCAGGACAACCATTTTTCCGACCCCATCACCAACATGAACTTCTCGGCCCGGGGCTACGCCATGCTGAACAGGCGGCTGAACCCCGACATCGCCGTGCTGGAAGGCGGCTACGCCATCCAGGGCGCACTGCCGTACGTCAATCTGGGCATCTGCCTGGCCATGGCCGGGCTGGACTTCGACGGGGTGCGCGAACCGGAATTCGACCCGGCGGCCATCGCCCAGTCGGACCAGGTGACCGCGTACATCGAGCGGCTGTGCGACGAGATGCTGAAGGTGTGGCGCAAGCCCCCGGCCCTGCCCAAGCAGGGCGAACGCTCCGGCGACTGGTGGGTGCGCACCAAGGACATCTACTACGATACCGACGGCATCAGCGAGAGCCAGGTGGAGTCGGTGCTGCTGTGCCCGGACTGTTCCGGCACGGTGAAGATCGAAACC
Source organism: uncultured Desulfovibrio sp. (assembly GCA_964402645.1). Classification (GTDB taxonomy): domain Bacteria; phylum Desulfobacterota; class Desulfovibrionia; order Desulfovibrionales; family Desulfovibrionaceae; genus Cupidesulfovibrio. Next base: position 91,102 of record CAYOCV010000001.1, read on the forward strand.
TGGTCCACGGTGAACCCGCTCAGCGTGGGCATAGAGATTCCCATCAGCGCCTGCGACAGGTGCGCGGGCATCGGACGCCGCCTGCTGGAGGAGGCCCACCTGAAGGGTAACTACCGCTACGTGCAGTGTATTGATAGGAAGGCCAAGCGGTACACGCGTTACGGCTTTTAGCTCGGTAACGGACAAGCGAACGAGGCTACTGACAAACCCAGATTTTTGCGGGGGAGGGACCCTTTTGGAAAAGGGTCTCCTCCCCCGCGCCCCCTCCCCCTAAAACGTTTATTTGCGTTGCCTTGCTATTACGGGAATACGAAAACGGGGTTCCAAGGGGCGGTAGTCGCTTTGCGATCGTCATCCGTAATGTTCGAATACTCGCATAACGGCTGCCGTCCTTGGCCGCCGGAGGCATCCAAAAACAGACCTTGTCAACACCCTGGAACGCACATCCTTTCGGAGAAATACCATGAGCAAGACCGCCAATCCGCCCGCAAATCCTGTGGACACCTTCTGGACCATCCGTCTGGCCACCACCAAGGAAGCCCTTGAAGCCAACAACTTCGAGGTGTCCATGGCCGAAAACCTGGCCGACGCGGCCCGCATCTTTCTGCAGGACATCCTGCCCGCCTCCGGCGCGAAATCCGTGTCCTTCGGCGGTTCCATGAGCATCGGCAAGAGCGGCGTGCCCGAAGCCCTGCGCGCCATGGATTCCATCGAACTGCTGGATACCATGAACTACAAGCTGCCTGCGGCGGAAATGTACGAACTGCGCCGCCAGTCCCTGCTGGTGGACCTGTTCCTGTCCAGCACCAACGCGCTGACCGTGGACGGCAAGCTGGTGAACCTGGACATGATCGGCAACCGGGTGGGCGGCATCAACTTCGGCCCCAATAAGGTGGTGCTGTTCGTGGGCCGCAACAAGGTGGTGGACAGCGTGGAGGACGGCATGCGCCGCATCAAGGAATTCTCCGCGCCCACCAACGCCATCCGCCTGGCCAAGAAGACCCCGTGTACCAAGGTGGCGGAATGCATGGACTGCAAGAGCCCCGACCGCATCTGTAACGTCTGGACCATCACGGAAAAGGCCTTCCCGGCCAAGCGCATTCACGTGATTCTCATCAACGAGGATACCGGGCTGTAGCCAATCCCCGGATTGTGCATTCAAGGGGGCGGAAAAACACGCCGCCCCCATTCCCTTGCGCGTCTGTTTCCGGCATGTTGGGGCGACTCACCTCGTCGGATGACCCGGAGCGGCGCAGCCATCGGCAACGGCAGCGCGATGCGCCCCAGGCAGGGCCGACACGGGCCGGACCGGGGCGCGCGGCGTCTCCGGCAGTTGGCGGCCCGCGCACCGCACGCCGCACGCAGGGGGACGGATGTTCCTGAACGAACACCAGAGCAAGAAGCTGTTTGCCGCAGCGGGGATTGCCGTCCCCGCCGGGGATTGTCTGGGGCCGGAAGACGTGGACGCGTATGCGCCGCCGTTTCCCGGCCCCTGGTACGTCAAGGCGCAGGTGCTTACCGGCGGGCGCGGCAAGGCGGGCGGCGTGCTGCGGGCCGATACGCCCGATGCGTTGCGCGCCACCGCGCGGACCATTCTGGGCATGACCATCAAGGGGCACGCGGTGCCCTTCGTGCGGGTGGAACCGGCAACGGACATCCGCAAGGAATGTTACCTGTCGTTCATGCTTTCGCGCCAGCGGCGCGAGATGCTGCTGACCACCAGCCACCGGGGCGGCATGGAGGTGGAAACCACGGCGGATTCCCGCAAGCCGCTGGTGCAACGGGTGCCTCTGGACGCGGGCCTGCGCGACCATCACCTGCGGGCGGCGTTCTTCGAGTTGGGGGCGGACCCGGCAGGCTGGGCGGGTTTCCGCGACCTTGCCGAGCGGTTGTTTCGCGCCGTGCGTGACGACGGCCTGCTGTTGGCGGAAATCAACCCGCTGGTGCTCACCGGGGCAGGGCAGTGGGTGGCCTTGGACGGCAAGGTGGAACTGGACGACAACGTGGTGGACCTGCGGTCCGACCTGCAAGGCTACTACACGCCGGAACACCAGGGCGCAGAGGAAAACGCCGCGCGCGATGCCGGGCTGAGCTACGTGGGGCTTTCCGGCTGGGTGGGCCTTCTGGTCAACGGCGCGGGCCTTGCCATGGCCACGATGGATCTGCTGAACTTTTCCGGTCTGCCCGCCGCCAACTTCATGGACCTTGGCGGTGCGGCGGACGGGGCGCGCATGCGCCGGGCTCTGGATTTATTGTTTGCCAATCCGCAGGTGCGGGCGGTGTTCATCAACCTGTTCGGGGGCATCGTGTCCTGCGCCGGGGTGGCCCGAGCGCTGATGGAGGCGCTGGGCACGGAACGCGCCGCCCAGCCCGTGGTGGTGCGCATGGCCGGGCACGAATCGGCCGAGGGACGCGAACTGCTGCGCGCCTTCGCCCACCCGGACGTGATCATTGCCAATGAAGTTGCCGACGCGCTGGACGCCCTGCGGCGGCTGGATGAGGCCCATCGTGCTGCGGGCACGGCCCCTGCCGCGCCGCCCGTCGCGTATCCTTTGGCCGACGAGTCGTGGCCGCTGCCGCCTGCCGCCCGCAAGGGCTACCGGCGTTCCGGCAGGCGCGGCGTGCCGTGGCTGGGGCCGGATACCCAGGTGCTGGTGCAGGGCATCACCGGCAAGGTGGCCCAGCGCCACGTGCAACTGATGCAGGAATACGGCACGCGCATCGTGGCCGGGGTCACCCCGTTCAAGGGGGGGCAGAGCGTGCTGGGCGTGCCGGTGTACGATTCGGTACACGAGGCGTGCAGGCACCACCGCATCGACGCTTCCATCATCTTCGTGCCCGCGCCCTTTGCGCCCGATGCGGTCATGGAAGCTGCTGCGGAGGAAATCCCGTGGGCGGTGTGCATTACAGAGGGCATTCCGCAGCGGGCCATGCTTTCCGCGCTGAAGAACGTGCCGCCGTCGCCCACGCGGGTCATCGGCCCCAACACGCCGGGCATCATCGTGCCGGGGGCCACCAAGATCGGCATCATGCCGGGCTACGTGTTCACGCCGGGGCCGGTGGCCATTTTCTCGCGCTCGGGCACGCTGACCTACGAGGCGGCGGCGCGGCTTTCTGCGGCGGGCATCGGCCAGTCGTTCTGCGCCGGGGTGGGGGGCGATTCGTTCATCGGCAGCGACTTCATTTCGCTGTTCGAGTGCATCCGCGATGACGACGCCACAGAGGCTGTGCTGGTGCTGGGCGAAGTGGGCGGCACGGCGGAAGAGGACCTGGCCCGTTGGGTGACCGCCACCGGCTTTGCCAAGCCGGTGCTGGGCTTCATCGCCGCGCGCACGGCCCCTCCGGGCCGCCGCATGGGCCATGCCGGGGCCATTCTGGATGAGGCCACCGGCGGGGTGGACGGCAAGTTGCAGGCCATGCGCGACGCGGGCTTTGCCGTGTGCCCCGACCTTGCCAGCCTGCCGGAGCGGGTGGCCAGGGCGCTGGGGCGGTCATAACGCACCGGTTGGTTTGGGACGCACGCGGCGCGGCAGCAACGCGAGGATTGTTCGCAAGGAACTGCCGTACGGAACGGCTATACGGGGGCTTGCCGCATGACGGCAGGCCCCCGGTTTCGTCTGCGGGGCATGCGGGTGCGGTCAGTCCGCCAGCCTGCCGCCGCGCAGGGTGATGCGCGCGTCCGCCAGTGCGTCCAGTTCGCGCGGCTCGTGCGAGACCAGCAGCAGGGTCACGCCGTAGGCGGTGCGGATGCTTCGCAGCACGTCCCACAGCCGTTCCCGCAGCTCCCAGTCCAGGCTGGAAAACGGCTCGTCCAGCAGGAGCAGCCGGGGCGCGCCCACCACGGCCCGCGCCAGCGCCGCCCGCTGCTGTTCGCCGCCGGATATCTGCCGGGGCAGGCGGCTGGCCAGATGCGCAATGCCCATGCGCGCCAGCACATCGGCCCGACGCGTTGCGTCGTCCGGTTGCCCCGCCGCGTACTGGGCAAGGCGCAGGTTGCCGTCCACCGTCAGGTAGGGGAACAGGTACAGCCGCTGGTCCAGGCGGCGGAAGGGCCGTCGCCACGGGGGCAGCGCGGTGATGTCGCGGCCTGCGTATTCCATACGGCCAGCGTGGGGCAGGGTGCCCGCAATGATGCGCAGCAGGGTGGTCTTGCCGCTGCCGGAAGGGCCGCCCACGCCAAGGCACGCGCCTTCATGAATGTCCAGCGAGACGTCGCGCAGCAGGCCGCCGCAGATGTCCGTCAGTCGCAGCAGGGGGGGCTGCGGAATGTGGCAGACAGGGCGGGGTGTGAACGCCGTGGTCGTGCCCGCCGGGGTTGCGGCAAAGGGGGCCGTGGCATCTGCATAGGCGCCATGCTGCCGGGCAAGGGCGGTATTCGGGGTGCCGCCGCCGTTCACATTTCCGTTTTCACCGTCGTTTCCGTCCCCGCCTCCACTTTCGCCAGCGCCCCGGTCGCGCCCCTGCACCGCGTGCAGGGCCAGCAGCAGCGCGCAGGCAATGACGATGAGCAGCGCGGCGCAGGCGATGGCCTTGGTGAAGTCGCCGCTGGCAATGTTCAGGAACACGGCCATGGGCAGGGTTTCCGTCTTCATGCGGGTGGCCCCGGCCAGCATCAGCGTGGCCCCGAATTCGCCCAGAGCGCGCGAGAGGGCCAGAATGCAGCCGCCGGTCAGTGGTCGCCAGCACAGGGGAATTTCCACCAGTACGAAGGCCTTCCACGGCGAAAGGCCCAGCCCGTGCGCCGCATGCACGTATTCGCGGTCCACGGCGGACAGGGCCGACGCCGCGCTGCGCACCAGAATGGCGCAGGCCACGTAGGTCTGGGCAATGACGACGCCCAGCGGAGAGAACAGGCTGCGGGCAAACGCCGGAAACACCGCGCCCACCGGGCCGGTCTGGCCCAGCAGCAACAGCAGCCCCATGCCCGTGACCAGCGGCGGGGTGACCATGGGCAGGTCCAGCGCCAGGTTCGCCAGCCGGTGTGGCAACAACCCACCGGGGATTGCGCCGCGCGTGAGCGCCCACGCGGCGGGCACGGCGATGCATACCGCAAGCAGCAGCGAGGTAACCGCCGTGCCCATGGACATGACGATGGCGAAGCGGATTTCCGGGTCGGTCAGGATGCCCGCCACGGTGGCCGCGTCCAGCCGCGCCAGCAGGGCCGCGATGGAGCCCAGCACCACCGCCAGCAGCAGCCCCAGCGGGATGAGCGCCGTTTTCGCCATGACGGCGGGCTACTTTGCGGAAAGCGGCAGGAACCCGTGATCCACGAACACCGCGATGCTTTCCGGCTCCGCGAAGAACGCGGCCAGTTGCTTCGCCAGTTCGGGATGGGCGCTGGTGGACAGCGCGGCCACCACGCTGATTTCCTGGGGCGTGCCCTGCGGCGTGGGCAGGATGACCAGCGAGGCAGCATTGGCCACGGCGTCGGACCGACCGATGACGGCGGCGTCCACGTCGCCGTTGGTCAGGTACAGCAGCACCTGCTTGATGGTGGTGCCGCGCACGGTCACCTTGCTGCGCAGTGCCTCGCCGTGGCCGCTGGCGTCCAGCAGCTTTTCTCCGCTCTTGCCAAGGGCGATGGCCTGCGGGTCGCCCATGGCGATGCGCAGGTTGCTGGCGGCCAGGTCCGTCAGACTGGCGATGCCCGCCGCCTTGTCCTTGCGCACGGCCATGACCGGGGTGTGCAGCACCAGTTTGTGCTCGGACAGCACCTTGCCTGCAGTGGCCAGTTCACGCACGTACTGTTCACCGCCGGAAAGGAACACGTCGCCCGTGCCTGTGGCGTTGAACCGGGTGAGCAACTGGCCCATGCCGCCGTATTCCACCACTACCTTGGCCCCGGTGCGCTGCTCGAAGCGGCTGATGACGATTTCGGCGGGCACGCGCAGCCCCGCACCTGCGTACATGTGCAGTTCCACGGGGTCCTGTGCTGCCTTTGCTGTGTGGACGGCGTGCGGCGCGGCAGTCAGCACGAGGGCGATGAGCAGGGCGGCGGAAACCGGCAGAAGCAACGAAAGACCGTAGCGGTACATGTTCATGAAGGCTCTCCCTCGGCAGGCACAGGTTGATGATGGGCGTGCGTCCAGAACGTGGAGTGCGCACGAGGCCTGAAACCCTACCCCAGCGTTTTCGGGAAACCCATGTGGTCACGGGTTGGGTTTGGTGCGTGACTGGTGCGGCGTACGAGCGGGCGTGGCAGTGTGAGGGGGGTGACCTTGGTGACGGGATGGCTGGGGAGCCTTCCGTCACTGGGGCGTTGCCGTCCTTGGCTGGTCGCGCTATGCAGCCTGCGGGCCGCACACGTGATGCCCGAACGACGTCCCGCCTTTTGCCCGTTCAGCCAATCGTCCGCAGCCCCGCAACCAGCGGGGCGGCATCGCATAACCGGCATGCGCCCGCACGGGCAGCCGGACCGGGAGACACACATGAACATCACCGAAGCACTGCTGCACGCCCTGAAGGAACGCGGCGCGCGCGAGGTCTGGGGCATTCCCGGCGACTTCGCGCTGCCCTATTTCAAGATCATCGAGCAGACCGGCATCCTGCCGCTGGTCACCCTGACGCACGAACCGGGCCTGGGTTTTGCCGCCGACGCCGCCGCGCGCATCCGCCGGGGGCTCAGCGTGGCCGCTGTCACCTACGGGGCCGGGGCAATCAACATGCTGAACGCCGTGGCTCAGGCCTTTGCCGAAAAGTCGCCGCTGGTGGTCGTTTCCGGTGCGCCGGGCACGGCAGAACGGTCGCGCGGACTTCTGCTGCACCATCAGGTGAAGACCGTGGGTTCGCAGTTCCGCATGTATCAGGAAGTCACCTGCGACCAGGGCATTCTGGACGACCCGGCCACCGCGCCCGCCATCATCGAACGGGTGCTGCGCAACTGCCTGGAGCATTCGCGCCCGGTGTATCTGGAAATTCCGCGCGACATGCCCGCCGTGGCCTGCGGGCCGGTTGCGCCGTACGCGCCCACCCCCTGCGACGAGGAGGCGGTGACCGCCTGCGCGGCGGAAGTGCTGGCCCGGCTGCGCGCTGCCAGCCGTCCGGTGCTGATGGTGGGGGTAGAGGTGCGCCGCTACGGCCTTGAGGACCGCGTGGCGGAACTGGCCGACCGGCTGGGCGTGCCCGTGGTCACCAGCTTCATGGGGCGCGGGCTGCTGGCGGGCAAGGCCTGCCTGCAAGGCACTTACATGGGCGTGGCCGGGGACGCCGCCATCACCCAGGCAGTGGAAGGCTCCGACGGCCTGTTGCTGCTGGGGGTCATCATGTCCGACACCAACTTCGGGGTGTCCTCCAGCCTCATCGACCACCGTCGCCTGATGCACGCCGAGGATCGCGTGGTGCGCATGGGCTTCCACACCTACCACGACATTCCGTTGGAAAAACTGGTGGATGCGCTGCTGACGGCACTGCCCGCCCTGCCCGAAGGCGCACAGGCCTGTGCGGCTCCGGCGAACCTTGCGGAGGGCAACGGCCCCCTGGGCCGCAACGTGGTGTACCGGCGCGGTTTTGTGGCGGACGACGCCCCGGTGACGCCTGACGACATCGCCGTGCTGCTCAACGACTTCTATGACGGCGTGGCGGCGGAGCGCGACGCGGCAACGGCCACCGCGCCAGCAACCAGCGCCGAGCCGGACCCGTTCCCGTGGCCGTTTGGCGGGCATCCCTGGCCGCTGGCCTGCGACATCGGCGATTGCCTGTTCACCGCGCTGTCGGTGCGCCCCGTGCCCATGGTGGGGCCGGGCTACTACGCCAGCATGGGCTTTGGCGTGCCGGCGGGCATGGGCTTGCAGGTGACCACCGGCCAGCGTTCGCTGACCCTGGTGGGCGACGGGGCCTTCCAGATGACCGGCATGGAGCTTGGCAACTGCGCGCGCCTCGGCATCGACCCGGTGGTGATGGTGTTCAACAACGCCTCGTGGGAAATGCTGCGGGTGTTCCAGCCGGAGACCTCGTACAGCGCCATCAACACGCTGGACTTTGCCGCCTTTGCCGATGCGCTGGGCGGGCGCGGCCACCGCGTGACCACCCGGCGCGAACTGGCGGCGGCTTTCGCTGCGGCCACCACGGAGCGCGGGCGCTTTCAGCTCATCGACGTGCGGCTGGAAAAGGGGGCCATCTCCGACACGCTGGCCAACTTCGTGGCCGGGGTGAAGCGGGTGTCCGGCGTGAAGTAGCCGGAAAGAGGCACGGATATTTCGCGTGACAAGGCCGGGCAGCACCCGGCCGGAAGCGCAGACGAAGCGGGGCGCGGTCCATGGGATCGCGCCCCGCGTGCGTTCGGCACAGGTGAAAACAGGCGGGAGCAGACAGGAACAGAAGGGGCTGATGAAATCCCCGCCCTGCCCAGTTTGGCCGATCTGGCCGCTTTGCCCGATCTGACTCGGATGGCTACTTGGCCGACTTGCCCAATGAGGCGAACGACACAGCGCTGCCCGTCCCGCCGCCCCCGCCGGAAGCCTGCTTGGCGGCCTGGGCCTGCAACTCGTTGATTTGCTGCTGCAATTCGTTGATCTGCTGGTACAGCGGACGGGTGATCGATTCCTTTACCCCGTCCGGCGTGGGGCCTTGCTCCACCTGCGAAATCTGCTGTTGCAACTGTTCGATCTTCTTTTGCAGTTCCTCAATCTGTTTGGCCGAGGAATCGCCGCCGGAATCGCCCGCCCCGCCTGCCGCCGCGGCGGCGGATGAGGGCGCGCCCAGCGCATCGCCATCGTCGCCGCTGGTCGGGTCCTCTTTGGTCAGCGTGCCCGCCTGCTGTGCGGCGTCGGCCTCTGCCTGCTGGCGCGCGGCCAGCATTTCCTGGGCAAGGCGGATGGCTTCCTCGGACAGGCTCACCCGGTCGCCCGACGGCGTGGTGGTGACGCTTTGCGTGGCGCGCCGGGTAGAGGATATGCCGGAGATGAAGTCTGTGGACGACACCCCGTAGCCCTGCATCAGTTCCATTCCCCAATCACTCATGACCGCTTCCTCCGTGCATGGATGGCGGCTGCCCGGCACGATAGCTCCGGTGCGCCCCAATATGCCGGACATGCTCCGGCATTTCCGGGGCGCGCGCACGTCCGGCAGAACCTGCCGCCTTTTTCGGCGTGCCCTGCGGCATGCAAAAGTCGTTCACGGGGAAAAGACTTCCTGTGGCGGGCCTGCCGCTTCCATCCCTTGTCCCTGCCGTGCCCGGGCATGCAGGGTCGTGCCTTGCGTGACGTCAACGGGCGATCCGGGGCGGAGCGACGCGCGGTGATGGTCGGTGCATGGCTGCTGGCCGGAGGAGGCGCGCGGGGGAATAGATGATGGCGTTCATGGCGCTGCCTGGAATGCGCTCGAACCCGAAGCTCAGATACCATGCGGTCAGGCTGCGCTGGTCCAGGCAGCCGCAGCCGTGGGACAGGGGCAGGGCGTTGGCCACGATGTGCAGGCCGTGGCGTTCGGCGATGGCCACCAGCAGGGCCAGGGCCTGCGAACCGTGCCCCGCCCGGCGCGCATCGGAATGGATTTGCAGCAGCGACATGCGGTCCTGCCAGAAGCACACCAGCATGCGCACTGGCCCCAGTTGCCGGAAGCCGGAGCGGTTGCCCGGAACCGGGGCGGTGTGGAGCAGGTAGCATTGGCGGGCAGCCACTGTGGCTGGGGGCAGTTCCGTTGCCGCCGGGGTGGGACGGGGCCTGGCGGTGATACCAGACTGCGGTGCCGGGGCGGGCCGCCTGGGGGTATCGGGCGCGTCCTGCGTTGCGGGGGGAGGCACGGGACGACGGATGTAGGCAGTGCGGGCCAGATCAGGCGTGGCCTGTGGCGGCGTGTGGGGCAGGTTGGACATGGGCGTTCCTTTTTGAATGGGGCTGGTTATGGCGTGGGGGATGGCGCGGCCGAAGGACGGACGACGCAAAAGTCCCCCCTTTCCGTTGCGGAGAAAGGGGGGATGTCCAGGCCAGAATGGCCGATGTGAGCAGGACTACCCCCCGTGCGCCTCGCGGGCCGAACGGGGGAAATGGCCGCGCGAGGCGGCCGGAGAGCGGAAGGAGCCGGAACGAACGGCATGGCCGCATGGTGCGACCAGACGCCAAGGCGTGCTGAAACGCCAGGAGGTGAGTTTTGTTGTTGTGTTATGCTGCTGCATGGTCGTGATATACTCGCACATGTCTTGATTGTCTGTGCGCGGCTGAAGAGATGTTCGGAGTCATGATTGCATGATAGAATTTGGATGTCAAGTGGGTTTGTGAAATTTCATGCTCTCCATGAAGTGTGCGTAATGCCGCGTTTGTATTTCGTGTTGTTTGTTGTATAATGCTGAACAGTAAATTTTATTTTTGTTGTACTTTGCGTGTGGTGCGTTTGTGAATATTGCAAGTTATACAAGTAATAGTATGCAACGGATTGATGCATGCATGGTGCGGTTGGCGGCATGGCCGGGGGGATGTGCGGGAGCGCGTGGAAAGGGGCGTGCGGGCATATATCCACGGCGGGAAACGTCTGGCCCGAATATGGATCGCGTTGGGGCAGAGTTGGGCAGGGCTGGGCAGGGCTGGGCAGGACCGGAGCCGGGCCGGAAGCGGGTCGGGACCTGACAGGGGGAGCATGAGCCGGATATGGGCATCGTTGGGCAGGGCATGCCGCGATGCGCCGTGTTTGCAGGCAGTCGTCGGGGTGTGGCGTCTGCGGGCGGGTGCGCTTTGGGGATAGTGGGGGCAGGGCAGTCGGCGTTGTTGGTGTCCCCCTGGTTGTTGCTCCCCCCTGTCGCTGCCAGCAGCGGTGCTTTTTGCGCGAAAACACCTGCGGGACGTGTTGCCAGCGGGGTCCGCCGGGTGTATCGGCAGGACAGCCGACGGCCACGGATGCACTACGGAATGCATCCTGCCCGTGCGTCATGCACGATCCGCCACATGTGCCGTCATCATTGCACTGCACTGCAACGCATCGCCCGGAGGTATGCTTTTCATGTCACATCTCTCGCAGACGGATCCCGACAGCCTTGAAATTCATGACGTTGACTTCATCCAGACCGACGGCATGACGGAAGGGACGGGGACGCTGGTCATCGAGATGACAATCGACGACGAACGCGAGGTGACGCGCATTCACCGGAATGTCCCCGAACATCTCTACGAGGCGTGGGAACAGCACGACTTTGATGCAGAGATGTACGTGGCCGAAATAGAAGACACCTTCCCCTTTGACGAAGAAGAGGACGACGAGGACGCCTAGCCTGTGTCACAGATGAAGCATGCGCACTCTTGCTCCGACCTTGTGCTCTCGCTCTTTTCAGGAGCCGGGGGGTTTTCGTACGGCTTTGCGCACGCGGGGCTGAAACCCGTCTGTGGAGCCGACATAGACAAGGACGCCTGTGAGTCCTACGAGGGGAACGTAGGCAGTCCCTGTCACCATCTTGATCTCTCGACTGTTGAACCGGCGTACTTCAAAGCACAGCTTGGCGGGAAAGAGCCTTTCGTAGTCATCGGCGGGCCTCCTTGTCAGGGGTTCAGCACTGCCGGGCTGCGCAATACCGATGATCCGAGAAATCGTCTCATTTTTAATTACATCCGGCTAGTCGCCGAACTCAGGCCGCGCTGGTTCGTCTTTGAGAATGTGGAGGGGTTGCTGACGGCAGGCGGCGGTGACGCTCTCTTTTCGCTCGTCAGGCAATTCCTCGGAATCGGCTATTCCGTCCGTGTCGAGAAAAAGAACTTGGCTGCGTACGGGGTTCCACAAACACGCAAGCGTGTGTTTATCATCGGTAACAGACTCGGCCTGGATTTTGCCTTTCCAGCGGATCAATTCTCATATGACTCCGGCAAAGCCAAGAAGGCGACTATGAAGCCTTTCGCCCCAACTTTGAATGAAGCCGTGGCGGGGCTTGGAAGGTCGGCGGCTGGCAAAGGCCAGACGAGTCCGTATGCTACCCCTGTTCCCGAAAATGCGTATGACGCGCGAATGCGCGCTGGCAATATGGCGGGAGGGGTCACCGAGCATTTCCATATGACTACTGACAAGGACGCGGAACGCTTTGCCTTGCTCCTGCCGGGGCAGACCATGAAAGATCTGCCGGAGGAACTGTGGCACGACAGCTTCAAGCGCCGTGCGTTTCGCCGCGTCATGGATGGGACTCCCACCGAAAAGCGTGGAGGGGCGCCGTCCGGAATCAAAAGGCTGCGTGGTCATTTGCAAAGCCTGACGATTACAGGCGCGGCCCCGCGCGAGTTCATCCACCCGTCAGAGAACCGGGCGTTGACCCTTCGAGAATGTGCCCGGATTCAGACTTTTCCGGATGGTTATGAATTCAAGGGCAATGCAGCAAGTGTGGCGCAGCAGATCGGAAACGCAGTGCCGCCGTTGGCAGCGAATGTCATTGCACAGCATCTGATGGACATTGACGGGGCCTTCGGGTCCGCCATCCAGGCGCCAAGAACTGCTCCGAAGCCAAGACTGCTCGGCTTTCTGCTGACTGAGGCTTCCGGCAAGAGCGAGGCGTTGCAGAAAACCGAAGCAAAGCTCCTTACTCTGCAACGGTCGACAATGGAGTTCCTATGAGTCCGGCGCCACCACTGTCAGCGGAAGAGAAAAGCCTTCTTGGAAAGGTCATGACCCTTGGCAAGGCCACGAACTTGCCGGTCACCATGATGCCCGGCGAACTCGCACGCCTGATAGGCGTCGTCTACAGTGACAATGGCAAGCTAGACAACCTCGCTGCTGCGCGTGGGGATATTGCGCAAGTGATTACTCCCCCTGAGCAGGACTATTACGCTATTCCCGACGAATGGTTCAGTGCGCCTGTCGGGGTGGATCAGGACGCTCTTGTCGGCTTGATACGGCTTGGCGCACAACAGATACCAGACTTTGTGACCTACCTGAAATGCCTTGCGGAATTGCACAAGCGACGTCGCAAATACGCCATGATCCTTTCTGCGCAACCGATGCCGACGATGCTGCAGGTGTCCCCACGCGCTTTGATGGAATTTCAGCAGGTTGACGACGTGGCGTTGGCGTCCTGGCTGACGTGGCGCAAATTCTTCTACGACATTGACAACCGTGCTGCCCAGGAGACGGGATACCTTTTTGAACCCATTCTGGCGGCAGCGATTGGCGGCGAACCCAAAAGCCCGCGCGCTAAGGTTGTCGTCCGTACGGGCGATGCATCCAAGGGACGTCAGGTAGACTGCTGGAAGGTTCAGCCAGACGGACAATCCCTTGCCTATGAGTTCAAGCTTCGGGTGACGATTGCCGCCAGCGGACAGGGCAGATTTGCCGAGGAATTGCAATTTGCAGAGGACTGCGCCAATTCTGGCGTCGTGCCCGTTCTTGTGGTGTTGGACTCGACCCCCAATGCGCGTCTGGATGATCTGCGGGCACAATATGAGGCCAAAGGCGGTCGCGCCTTTGTCGGCGAGGCTGCCTGGGGACATCTGGAGGACGAAGCCGGTCAGGTGATGGCGACGTTCATCGAAAAGTACGTCCGGCGGCCTGTTGCCGCAGTTACCGCTGTTGAGGACGCTAACGGCAGTGAGGAACAGTCAGGCCGTATTCGTTTGCTTGATTTGGGAGCCCGCCTGGACAACGGTGAACTCATTTTCACGCTGGGCGACAGTGAGCGCCGTATACGCAGAAATGAAGATGCCTCACTTGCAGGCGATGACGGGAACGACGTCGATGACTAGACAGACTTTCCCCGCCTGACGTGACCGGGTTGGCGGGGTATTCCCGAATGCATGCGCCCCGGCGGCTACTGCTGCCGGGGCGCATTGCTTTTGCGGCGGCGGGAGGCGGGCGCTCCGTGCGCCTGCGGTGGTACGGCGGGCGTATCGCCGCTGGGTGATTGCCTGTCCTTGCCTCCAGCGGCTATCATGGGGGTGTGCGTGATGCACGTTCCGTTGTGCAGCACGTCTCGCATGTCGGGACATCGGGCCGGGCATGCGGCAGGAAACGCGTTTGACGGAGGGGGTATGGCCACGGGATCCAATGGGAAGACGCCGACCTTGGGAGTGCGCGGCTGGCTGTTGCTGCTCGCGTTGGTCACCGGACTGCCCACGACGATATTTTCCGTGTTCGCCATGGTCGAGCATGTGCGGACGCAGGAAGACAAGACCAATGCGGAATTGCGGCGGCAGGTTCTGTCCGTGGCGCAAGCCATAGACGCGGACCTTTCGGCAAAGACGGCGATGCTGCATGCCCTTGCTGCGGCACAGGATACGGAGCATCCGGACATCGGGTTGCTGTACCGACAGGCCCGGGGCGTGGGCAGCGTGCAGTCGGACGTGTTGGGGTTGGCGCTGGTGGACGGCGAGGGGCGGCAGCTGTTCAGCACCTCTGCCCCGCTGGATACCGTGTTGCCCCCTACCGGAGACGTGGAATCCGCCCGGCGGGTGCTGCAAGAAGATCGCCCCGTGGTGTCCGGCATGTTTCAGGGCACCATGTCGCATCGCATGATCACGACGCTGGGCGTGCCGGTACAGGCTGGCAGGGCTACGCGGTATGCGTTGCGGATGCACATCGGTGTGGAAGAATATGCCCGCCTGCTGGCGGAAGCGCATCTGCCCGAAGGGTGGGCAGCCACGCTGGTGGATGCCAATGGACGCATCATTGCCCGCACGCTCTTGCCGGAGCAGACCGTGGGTAAGAGCATCAGTCCCCGGCTTCAGGGCCTGCTTCATTCGTCCGAGGTGATGGAGTCGGGCAACCGCGAAGGCACGCCCGTGCGCTTCACCATTGCGCCTGTTGCGCAATGGGGCTGGCACGTGGTGATCCAGGTGCCCGTTTCCAAGCTGCACGCGGCCATGCGCGCCTATCTGTTCCGGCTGGCGGGCATAGGCGGCGTCTGTATTGTCGTGGGGTTTGCCGGGGCATGGCTGCTGTCTCGCCGTTTTGTCGCCGAGGTGGAACTGGCGGCCCGCTCGTGCTTTTTGCCCGATGGGGGGAACAATCCGACCCGGCCTACCCTGGTGCGCGAATTGCGCCAGGTGGGCGACGAACTGGCCGCCTCCCGTGAGCGCGAGGAAATGGCCCTGCGCGACAACCTGACCGGCCTTGCGGGGCGCGCCCTGTTCTTGCGCCATGCCCAGATGCTGCTGGACGCGGGCGGCCATGACCCGTCATTGCGCATGGTGGTCATGTTCATCGATCTTGATGGGTTCAAGCAGTTCAACGACAACCATGGCCATGCCGAGGGCGATACGGTGCTGCGCCGTACGGCGCGGGTGCTGGAGAACGCGGTGCGTTCGTCCGATGTGGTCGGGCGCATGGGCGGCGACGAGTTTGTGCTGTGCCTGGCCTTGCAGGCGGATACAGCGTGCGAGGTGGCCCGGAGCGTGGCCGCGCGCATCGTGTCCGGTGTGGCGCAGATCGGCTTTGGCGTGGGATGCAGCGTGGGCATTGCCCTGGGCCGGGCCGGGGGCGAACCCGATGCTGCCGATAACGGCGCGGGGGACGTGCCCGATGCGGCTTCCAGCCCTTCCACTACACCTTATTCTGTCCCTTCCTCCGATTTTGCGGGCGAAGATGGCGGTGAAGTGCATGCGGACGGTGACGAAAAATCGCTGACGGCGGCGCTGCCCGGCGCGCCCGCGCCCCTGCGCGCCCTGCTGGAAGAGGCCGACAAGGCCATGTACGTGGCAAAACAGGCGGGCAAGAACAGCTATCACTTGCGGGAAATGTCGGCCTGCGACTAGGTTGGGCCGGATTGAACCTGTCTGGGCAGGTCTCGGCCAGGTCTGGGCCAGGTCTGGGGCAGGTATGGGACCGGACAGGTCCGGACAGGCCCCGGCCTCGTCCGGCATCCTTTAAACGGCGCACTGACCCCCTGCCGGGTGCGCCCCCATGTGGACCCCAATGACCGACGGACTTCTTATTGCCATGCTGGGTTGGTGGCTTGGCGGCTTCGTCAATAACGCCGTGGGGTTCGGTGGTGCCCTGGTGGCCCTGCCCGTGGTGGCCCTGGGCAATGACATGGCCGTGGCGGTACCTGCTTCCGCACTCATCGTGCTGAGCGTCAACATGCAGATGGCCTGGAACTACCGTCATCACCTGAAGGGCGGCATCGGCGTGTGGCCCCTGATTCTGGGGGGGCTGCCGGGAGCCCTGGCAGGCGTGCTGCTGCTGCGCCACATTCCCGATGCCGGGCTGCGCCTGGGTCTTGGCGGGTTGCTCGTGGCGTATGCCCTGTGGGGGCTGTTGTGCGCGAAGCCCGGTCGCCGGTCGCTGCATGGCGTCTGGGGGGGCGTGGCCGGATTCTTTTCCACCAGTCTGGGCACGGCCTACGGCATCAACGGGCCTTCGTTGGCCATTTACCTGTCCTTCCGGGGAGATTCCCCGCAGGAGACCAAGGCCGCGCTGGGGGTGTTCTTCATCGTCAGCGGCACCATCATTGTGGCCGCGCAGACGCTGGCGGGCGTGCAGTCGATGGAGACGTTGCTGCAGTTCGCCGCATCGCTGCCGTCGGTGATGCTGGGTGGGTGGACGGGCATCGCGCTGTCCCGGCGTCTGTCCGACGGCAACCTGCATGGCGCGTTGTTCGTGATGCTGCTGCTCATGGGCGCCAACCTCGTCCGGCAGGGCATGCAGGGCTGACCCCGCGCAAACTTGCCGCGCACTGGCGGTTCCGTTGCCGCATCCTGTCCGGCCGTTGTTCTCCACAGGCCATGCGCTTCCCCCCTGCCGCATCCTCAGGGCCGTTCGGCGTTTCGCCCCCCTCCGCCGTGCCGCGTGGCGGCATTCCTTCCCTTCGTTCGGCATCCGTGTCTGCATGTATCCGGAGTCTGCTGCGTGCATTGTCTCTTGGTTGCGTCGAAGCGTGTGTGTGTTCCGTGTTGTGGTGTGGAAAAAATGTGATGGCGATCCGGTTTGATATGTCTTTCCTGGCATAATGCAGGAGAGAACAAGCCGCGATGAGGAGCAGAAATGCGCCTGCTGGTCGTTCGCCATTCTCATGCGTTTTTTTTCCTGCGTGCCGACATGTTGCGAGAATCTAATTGCCCGAAGGTGGCGTCGAGCGAATACTATAGGCAGAGTCATCCTTGTCCCATCTTTTTGCGGAAAAGAGGAGAGCCCATGACGTTGCCTGCCCGCTCTCTCGCACCGGGGACACATGCCCCCGCAGTGACCGCTGTTTCCCGTTGTCTGCCGCTCCTGTTGCTGCTCCTGCTGCCTGTGCTTTCCGCATGCGCCAAGGTGGGGCCGGATTTCAGCACGCCAGACCCCGCCATGCCCGCAGGCTGGCAGGATGTCGCCGCGCTGGACGCCAACGCCACCCGCGTGGTGAGCGAGGAGTGGTGGCTCACCTTCGGCGATGCAACCCTGAACGGGCTGCTGGCCGAGGCGCGCAGCGGCAATCTTTCGTTACAGGCAACTGCCCTGCGGGTGCTGGAATCCCGCGCCCGCCTTGGCGTTGCCGTGGGCAACCTGTATCCGCAGCGGCAACAGGCCACTGGCGGCCTGACCTGGACCCACCCCAGCGACCGTGCGCCCACAGCCCCCCAACCCGACACGGGCAGGGGCAACCCCGACTACGTGCAGACCAGCGTGGGGCTGGATGCCGCGTGGGAACTGGACTTCTGGGGCAAGTACCGGCGCGGCGTGGAAGCGGCCGACGCCGACCTGCGCGCCGCTGCGGCCGATTACGAGGCGGCCATGGTGACCGTGACGGCGGAGGTGGCCCGCGCCTACGTCCTGTACCGCACGTTGCAGCAGCAACTGGCCATCGCGGACAACAACGTGGCCATCCAGCGCGAAAGCCTGCGCATTGCCACGGCCCGCTTCAACTACGGGGCGACCAGCGAGCGCGACATGCGCCAGGCCCTCTCGCTGCTGCGCGATACCGAAGCGCGCATTCCCAGCCTGGCCCATTCCCTGCGCGAGGCCCGCAACGCACTGTGCGTGCTGCTGGGCAAGCCGCCGCAGGACATTTCCGGCAGACTGGGGCTGGCCCCCATTCCCACGGCCCCGCCCGGCGTGGCGCTGGGCATTCCCGCCGACCTGCTGCGCCGCCGTCCCGACGTGCGCAAGGCCGAATATACGGCAGCCGGGCAGTGCGCCCGGCTGGGCGTGGCCAAGGCCGACTTCTTTCCGGCCATTTCACTGGGCGGTTTTGTGGGGTTCGCGGCCAGCAACGTGGGCGCCTTCAGCACGGGCGACACCTTCTCGCACGGGTTCACCGCCTACGGCGGACCCGGCCTTACCCTGCCGTTGTTCAACTACGGACGCATCGTGAACAACGTGCGGGCCCAGGACGCCCGGTTCCAGCAGGCCCTGACGGCGTACCGCGAAACGGTGCTCTCCGCCCTGCGCGAAACGGAGGACGGCATCGACCGCTACCTCAACGCGCAGGGCAGGGCGGCCCTGCTGGCCGAAAGCGCCGCCGACGCCGCCCGCTCGCTGGAACTGGCCATGGTCCAGTACCAGGAAGGTTCCACCGACTTCACCACGGTGCTCACTGCCGCGCACGACCTTTCCACCCGACAGGACGCCCTGGCCCAGGCCGGGGGCGAGATCAGCCAGAGCCTCGTGGCCGTGTTCAAGGCCCTGGGCGGAGGCTGGCGCACCATGCCCGAGGGCGGGCCCATCCCGCTCGAAACCCTGCGCGAGATGCGTGCGCGCACCGACTGGGGCGCGTTGCCCGAAGAGCAAGGCGCCGTGCCTGCCGGTGGCGATGTGCGCCCCCCCGATATGTAGAAGCCCCCGGAACACACCCGTTCGCATGGAGATTCCGATGACGCGCCACCCCATCGTTTTCAAGGTTCTCCGCCCGGCGTTTCTGGTCCTGCTTTCCGCCCTTGCCATCATCACCCTTGCCGGGTGCGATTCGCGCAACGCCTTCGTGCCGCCTCCGCCGCCCAAGGTGACGGTGGCGCCGCCCAAGGTGGCCCCGGTGGTCGAGTACATGGAATTCACCGGCACCATCGCCCCGGTGGAGTCGGTGGACATCACCGCCCGGGTCACCGGCGTGCTGCGCAGCGCGCAGTTCCGCGACGGGGCGTTGGTCCGCAAGGGCGACCCGTTGTTTCTCATCGAGCCGGAACCGTTTCAGGCGGCCCTGCAACGGGCCGAGGCAGAACTGGAAGTGCAGCGCGCCGCGCTGGACCGGGCCGAGACGGAACTGGCCCGCAGCCGCAAGCTGCTGTCCGAGAAGGCCGGATCCGAGGCGGACGTGGTGCGCTGGCAGCAGCAGCGTGACAGCTCGAAGGCGGGCATCAGCCGGGCCAGCGCCCAGATCGAGACGGCCCGCATCGACCTTGGCTATACGCGCATCGTCGCCCCCTTCGACGGCCAGATGACCCGCCGCCTGGTGGACCCCGGCAACGTGGTGGGCCCCGGCGCGGTGACCAGGCTTGCCACCATCGTGCGCCGCGACCAGGTGCATGTGTATTTCAACATCAATGAACGCGACCTGCTGCGGCTGATGGGCGACAAGCCCCAAAACGGCAAGTCCGCCAAGGCGGGCACCCCGCCGGAACTGCCCCTGGAACTGGCCCTGGCCGACGAAGACGCCTTTCCTCACGCGGGCAAGCTGGAATACGTCGACCCCACGGTGGACCCTTCCACCGGCACGTTGCTGTTGCGGGGCATTTTTCCCAACACCGGCGGACGGCTGATTCCCGGCCTGTATGCGCGCATCCGGGTGGCCATGGGCAGGCGCGACGCGGCGCTGCTGGTGCCGGAACGCGCCCTGGGGCAGGACCAGTCCGGCTCGTATGTCATCGTCATAAACGCGCAGAACGTGGCAGAGCAGCGCCCGGTAAAGCTGGGGGCGCTGCACGAAGGCTACCGGGTGGTGGAAAAGGGGCTGGATGCCGGTGACCGCCTGGTGGTCAACGGCATCCAGCGCGCCCGCCCCGGCAGCCCGGTGGACCCGGTGGCGGCCGACGCGGCAGCCCCCGGCGCGGACCCTGGCGGCAAGGGAGACGGCAAGGGAGATGGCAAGCCCGCCGCCAAACCCGCCGGCTAGCGGCATCACATTCCCACCTGCGAGGCCGCCATGTTTGCCAAGTTCTTCATCGACCGCCCCATCCTCTCGAATGTCATCGGCATCGTGCTGATTCTCATCGGCGTCGTGTCGCTGATCATGCTGCCCATTTCGCAGTACCCGGACATCACCCCGCCTACGGTGGAGGTGAAGGCCATCTACCCCGGCTCCAACTCGCTGGTGCTGGCTGACGTGGTCGGCTCGCCCATCGAGCAGGAGGTGAACGGCGTCGAGGACATGCTGTACATGTCCTCCAAGAGCGCCAACGACGGCACATACACCCTCACCATCACCTTCGCCCTGGGCACCGACATCGACATGGCCACGGTGCTGGTCCAGAACCGCGTGAACGTGGCCATGGCCCGCCTGCCTGACGAGGTGAAGCGCCAGGGCGTGACGGTGAAAAAGAAGTCCACCGCCATCTTGCAGGTGGTTACGCTTACTTCGCCCGACGGCAGCTATGACGATCTGTTCCTGAGCAACTTTGCCTCGTTGCGCGTGCGCGACGAACTGGCCCGCATTCCCGGCGTGGGCGAGGCCATGGTGTTCGGCGCGGCCAGCTATTCCATGCGCGTGTGGCTGGATGCCCCGCGCCTGAAAAGCCTGGGCCTGACCACCAGGGACGTGGTCAACGCCATCAGCGAACAGAACGTGCAGGTGGCCGCCGGTCAGATCGGCGCGCAGCCCGCGCCGGACTATCAGAACTTCCAGTTCACCGTGCAGACGCAGGGGCGGCTCTCCGAGGTTTCGGAATTCGAGGACATCATCATCCGTACGGCCACGGGCGGCCCCACCGGTCGCACCGTGCGGGTGCGCGACGTGGCCCGCGTGGAACTGGGCGGGCAGACCTATGACCTGTACGCCCAGAAAAACGGCAAGCCCGCCTCGCTGGTAATCATCTACCAGTTGCCTGGGGCCAACGCGCTGGACGTGGCCAAGAAGGTTACCGCCACCATGCAGCGCCTGGGCAAGGAGTTTCCGTCCGGCGTGGCCTGGGACATTCCCTACGACACCACCCGCTTTGTCGAGGCGGCCATCGAGCAGGTGTACCACACCCTGTTCGAGGCGGCAGTGCTGGTGCTGGCGGTGATCCTGATCTTCCTGCAGGACTGGCGGGCCACGCTGGTGCCCGCCACCGTGGTGCCCATCACCATCCTTGGCGGGTTCATGGCCATGATGGCCCTGGGCTTCTCCGTGAATTTGGTCACCCTGTTCGGCATCATCCTGGCCATCGGCATCGTGGTGGACGACGCCATCATCGTGGTGGAAGGGGCGGCGCACCACATGGAGCATGGCGATTCGGCGCGAGACGCCACCGTGAAGGCCATGGTGCAACTGTTCGGGCCCATCATCGGCATTACCCTGGTGCTGTCGTGCGTGTTTCTGCCCGCGTCGTTCATGTCGGGCATTACCGGGCAACTGTACCGCCAGTTCGCGCTGGTCATCGCTTCCACGGCGCTGGTCAGCGCGCTGCTGGCCGCCACCATGACCCCCGCCCAGTGCGCCCTGTTCCTGAAGCCCATCGTGCCGGGGCGCAACGCCTTCTACCGTGGCTTCAACAGGATGTACGACGCGGTGGAACGCTTTTTCGTCATGCTGCTGAAGACCATGGTGCATCACGCCTGGAGCAGCATGCTGGTCTTCGTGGGGCTGATTTCGGTCACCTTCTGGTTCTTCTCGACGCTGCCCACGGGCTTTCTGCCCGACGAGGACCAGGGCTACGCGCTGGTGGCGGTGCAGTTGCCGGGCGCGTCATCGCAATCGCGCACCCGCGAGGTGACCACCAAGCTCGACGCCATCCTTGCCGAAACAGAAGGCGTGGCCAACTGGATTACCTTCGGCGGCATGTCCATCCTGAACAACGCCAACACTCCCAACTCGGCCACGGTCTTCGTCATGTACAAGGATTGGGCCGAACGGGGCGACCTGACGCAGGACAAGCTGGTGGCCAACCTGCGCCGCAAGACCGCCGCCATCCAGGAGGGCATGTTGCTGGTGGTCACGCCGCCGCCCATCCAGGGCCTGGGCAACGCGGGTGGTTTCGAGATGATGGTGCAGGACCGTGCCGCCACCGGGGCGCAGGCGCTGGAAAACGCGGCCTACCAGATGATGGGGGCGGGACGGGGGCAATCGGGGCTTTCCGGGGTGGCCACCACCTACACCGCCCGCACCCCGCAACTGTACGTGGACGTGGACCGCACCAAGGTCAAGGACCACGGGGTGCAGTTGAGCGACGTGTTCAGCACCATGCAGGCCTATCTTGGATCGTCGTATGTGAATGATTTCAACAAATTCGGAAAGGCGTACCAGGTGCGCGTGCAGGCCGACAGCCGCTACCGGCTGGAGGCCGGGGACATAGGGCAGCTGGAGGTGCGCAACGTCGACGGCCACATGGTGCCGCTGGGCGCCATGACCAACGTGCGTGACGTGGTTGGGCCCGACGTGGTGACCCGCTATAACCTGTATCCGTCCGCCTCGCTGATCGGTTCCGCCGCGCCGGGCTTCAGTTCCGGGCAGGCGTTGTCGCTGATGGAAGACATGGCCCGGCGCACCCTGCCGTCAACCATGGGGTTCGAGTGGACCACCATGGCCTACCAGGAAAAGGCCACCGGCAACGAGGCCTTTGCGGTGTTCGGGCTGGCGGTGTTGCTGGTGTTCCTGGTGCTGGCCGCCCAGTACGAGAGCTGGTCGGCCCCGGCGGCCATCATCCTGGTGGTGCCGCTGGCGCTTTTGGGCACTTGCATTGCCGTGTCCGCACGCGGCATGGACAACAATGTCTACACCCAGATCGGCATCGTGCTGCTTATCGCGCTGGCGAGCAAGAACGCCATCCTCATCGTGGAATTTGCGCGCGAGTTGCGCATGCACAAGGGCATGCCCATCACCGAGGCCGCCGTGGAAGGCGCCCGCGCCCGGCTGCGGCCCATCCTGATGACCTCGTTCGCCTTCATTCTGGGCGTGGTGCCGCTGCTCACCGCTTCGGGCGCTGGTTCGGCCAGCCAGCGGGCACTGGGCACGGCGGTGTTCGGGGGCATGCTGGCCTCCACCTTCCTTGCGGTCATGTTCGTGCCGGTCTTCTTCACCGTCATCCAACGCCTGAGCGAGCGCGGCACACCGCCGAGCGCCAAGGCGCAACCCGAAAACGACCAACAGAGGTAGCCATGACCATCATTTCCCGCATCACGTCGTGTATTGCCCTGGCCCTGCTGCTTGCGGTCACCGGCTGCGCAGCCCACAGGATGGAAGCGGAACCGTCTGGCTTCCTCAAGGACTACGGCAAGCTGAAGAAGGGCCGCGACGACCAGGCCGGGCTGATCTGGGTCAAGTCCGGCATCAGCGCAAAGGACTATGACGCCATTGTCATCGACCGTCCCAAGGCCTGGATCAAGCCTGATGCGCCGTTCAAGGGCGTGGACGCCAAGGAACTGGACGAAATGTTGACCTTCTTTGGCGACGCTCTGGTGCGCGAGGCGGGCAAGAGCTACCGTGTGGTGGCCGCACCCGGACCGCGCGTGCTGGTGCTGCGCGCAGCCCTGACCGACATCGTGCCCGGCGAGCCGGTAAGCGGCACGCTGACGTCCATCGTGCCCATCGGCATCGCGGTGTCCGGCGCCAGCCGTGCCGTGGGCGGCGAGCACATCGGCACCGGCGAGGCAGCCATGGAGATGGAACTGCTTGACGGTGGCACAGGTGCTCAGTTAGCCGCAGCAGTGGACCGCCGCAGCGGCACCAAGGCCCCCATGCGCGGCTCCATGCAGGACGCCAAGGATGCTTGCGAGTACTGGGCCAAGCTGATGGGCAAGCGCCTGGGCGAATTCAAGGCGGGCAACCTGCGCCCGTAAGTCTGTGGGGACGACAGGTGTGGTGGAGTGACCAATGATCGCGCGGGCGGCGGACACTGCCGCCCGCGTCCTCTCCACGCCAGAGCCCCACGCAGCCGCGCTCGTGCGCCGATCATCAGTCAGCCGCAACGCATACCGGACAACGCATGTCACTTCCCACCGTACTCACCGTCACCAGTTCCGGAACGCAAGGGGCAACCAGCCTGCGCCTGGCCGTGGGGGGCGCATGGACCCTGGCCGCCCCGCCGGACGGCGCGGCCAGAACAGCGGCCATGGCGCGGCTGCGCGAGCCGGGCGTTTCCTCTGTAACGCTGGCGGCAGAAGGGCTGGGCGACTGGGACAGCAGTCTGGCCATTTTCGTGGCCGGGGTGATCCGCGTCTGCCGCGAGCGCGATCTTTCCGTGGATACCAGCGGCCTGCCCGCCGGGCTGACCCGGCTGGTGGATTTGGCCTTCGCCGTGCCGGAGCGTGCCGGGGCCGCCCGGGGCGATGCGCGGCCGGGCCTGCTGGAGCGTATTGGTGCCGCGGTTCTGGCCATGCCCGAACCGGTGGAATCCACCCTGGACTTCATCGGCGAGGTGTCCTGCGCCCTGTCCCGGCTGGCACGCGGCAAGGCAGACATGCGGCGGCGCGACCTCTTGCAGTTCATGTCCGAAAGCGGCTCTGCCGCGCTGCCCATCGTTTCGCTGATCAGCCTGCTGGTGGGGCTCATCCTGGCCTTCGTGGGCGCCGTGCAACTGCGGGTGTTCGGCGCGCAGATCTATGTGGCCAGTCTGGTTGCCATCGCCATGGTGCGGGTGATGGGGGCCATCATGACCGGCATCACCATGGCCGGACGCACCGGGGCCTCTTATGCGGCCATTCTGGGCACCATGCAGGTCAACGAAGAGGTGGACGCCCTGGCCACCATGGGCCTGCGCCCGGTGGATCAACTGGTGCTGCCGCGCCTGCTGGCCCTGGTGGTGATGATGCCGCTGCTGACCATTTACGCGGACCTCATGGGCATGCTGGGCGGGTTCATCGTGGGGGTGTTCATGCTGGACCTTAACCCCATGGAGTACCTGATTGCCACGCGTGAGGCCATGACCATGACCAATGTGTGGATAGGCGTCACGCATGGGGCGGTGTTCGGCGTGGTGGTGGCGTTGTGCGGCTGTTACCACGGCATGCGCTGCGGCCGCAGCGCCTCGGCCGTGGGGGCGGCCACCACGGCGGCGGTGGTAAGCGGCATCGTGTCCATCATAGTATGCACCGCATTCATCACCGTGGCCTGCGAGGTGCTGGGCATATGAGCCAGACCACGCAAATCACCGCCGTCCAGCCTCCGACTCCGCACATCCGGGTGCGCGACCTGACCGTGGCATACGGGCCGTTCGTGCTCATGCGCGGGTTGAACTTCGACATCCGGCGCGGCGACATCTTCATCATCATGGGCGGCAGCGGCTGCGGCAAGTCCACCCTGCTCAAGGTGCTGGTGGGACTGAAGCAGCCGGCATCGGGCACCGTGCATTACGGCGGTACCGACTTCTGGGGCGGGCCGCCGACGGTGCGCGACGCAGTGATGCGCCGCGCGGGCATCCTGTACCAGAGCGGCGCGTTGTGGAGTTCCATGACCCTGGCCGAAAACGTGGCCCTGCCGCTGGAGCAGTACACCAGGCTTACGCGCGCCGAGATTGCCGACGTTGTGTCTTTCAAGCTGGCTCTGGTCGGGCTTTCGGGCTTCGAGCGGTTCTACCCTTCGGAGATCAGCGGCGGCATGCGCAAACGGGCCGGGCTGGCCCGGGCGCTTGCGCTGGACCCGGAGATTGTCTTCTTCGACGAACCGTCGGCCGGGCTGGACCCGGTAAGCGCCCGGCTGCTGGACGACCTGATTCTGGAACTGCGCGAAAGCCTGGGCACCACCATCGTGGTGGTCACCCACGAACTGGCGTCCATTTTCGCCATTGGCACCAATTCGGTGTTTCTGGACGTGGAAACGCGAACCATGACCGCCAATGGCAATCCGAACGACATTCTGCGCGAGGCGCGCGACCCCAAGGCCGTGTGTTTCCTGACCCGTGGCGAATCGTCCATGGGCGCGGCACGCAAGCCTGCACCCGTGGCGGGGGCAACGCCCACCCCCGGGACAACTCCGGGCGGGCCGGAAGAAACGGGCGCGGCGGACAAAGCCGGATGCGGACCGGATGCGCCATACTGCGGCAAGGAGGAACGGTAATGGCGCACGAAGCCAACAAGGCCATGCTCGGCGCGTTCGTGGTGGGGGCGCTGGCGCTGCTGGCGGCGGCGGTGCTGCTGTTCGGCTCCGGCAGGTTCATGAAGGAACGGCCTCAACTGGTGCTCTACTTCAAGGGATCGGTGCGGGGGCTGAACATTGGTGCGCCCGTGGTTTTCCGGGGCGTGCCCATAGGCAGCGTGACCGAAATCAGGTTGCTCCATGACCCTGATACCCTGGAATTCTACATTCCGGTGTTCATCGAATTCGAGCCGGAGCGCATCCTGAACATGAAGGACGGCTCTGTGGCGGAGCGCAAGGGCGACCTTCAGGTGCTCAGGCAACTCATCGACAAGGGGTTGCGGGCACAGCTGGCCTTGCAGAGCTTCGTCACCGGGCAACTGATGGTCGAGGTGGATTTTGCACCCGGCAGCCCGCTTGTGTTGCGCGGCGACGGCAAGACGCCGGAACTGCCCACGCTTCCCTCGCCCATGGAGGAATTGAGCCGTACCCTTCAGAACCTGCCCATCGAGAGCATCATGGCGCAGTTGAACGAGGCGGTGTCCGGGCTGAACAGGCTGGTCAACTCGCCCGTGGTGGCCGATACCGCCGCCAACCTGAACGACACGTTGAAGGAAGTGCGCCAGTTGGCCGCATCCGTGAACGCCCAGGTGGTTCCGCTTGGGCAGTCCGTGACCGGGGCGGCGCAACGCTATGGCGCGCTGGCCGACAAGCTGGACCGCCAGTTGCCGGACACCCTGGCCCAGGCCACCCAGACGCTGAAGTCGCTGGCCGCCGCTTCCGCACGGGCGGAAGCGGCACTGGCCGCCGCCCACGGAACCATCCGCGACGATTCGCGCACCATGACCGAAGTGCAGCAGGCCCTGCGCGAAATGGGCGCCGCTGCCCGGTCCCTGCGGGCTCTTGCCGAGTATCTGGAACGCCACCCCGAGGCCTTGCTGCGAGGCAAAGGAGACTACCGCTGATGAACGCCGCCGAGCAATGCCGACGCCGTGCATTTCGTCCCGCATTCCGTTCCCGCCAGTTTGGCGTGTCCTCCCTGTCTGGCGCGCACATATCTTCTGGCGCACGCGGCATACCCGGTGTGGCCGTCCTGCTGCTGGCGTGCCTGTTGCTGTCAGGTTGTGCGGGCAGCAGCGCCGCCACCCGGTTCTATCTGCTCTCGCCTCCGGCGGGGGACAGCGTACGCGCCATGCCCGCCGCGCCGCAGGCTCGGGTGGCGGTGGGCCCGGTTCACGTGCCTTCGTATCTGGACCGTCCGCAGATTGTCACCCGCGAAGGCGACGGGGTGCGATTGACCCTGGCGGAATTCGACCGCTGGGCCGAGCCGCTGGCTGAAAGTCTGCCCCGCGTGCTGGCAGAGGATATCTCCCGCGCGCTGGGTGGCGGGCACGTTCTGGTGTTTCCCGGCGGCAGTGCCGACGATGCCGACATCCGCGTGACCGTGGACGTGAACCGGCTGGACGGCAGCCTTGGTGGAACGGTGGTGCTGGACGCCTGGTGGGCGCTGCTGGACCGTTCCGGAACCACGCTGCGCCGGGGGCGGGTGGTCGAGCGGCGTCCTGCCGGTGCCGATCATGCCGCCATGGTCACCGCACAGGGGGCGCTGGCGGCTGCCCTTGCCGATACCGTGGCGGCAGCCGCGCGCGAGGTGCTGCCCAGGCCCTGACGCATGCCAAACCAGACCCGCGCCCCCCGCGCCCCCCGCCGAATCTGCTTCAGGGGGTGGGCAGGGCGCCAAATCCAGGGGGATGCCCATGGCTTCCCTGTCCATGGCGCTTTGCGTGTTATGCGCCGTCACCGTGGCGTTGCTGCTGGTGCATGGCCATCTGGATGGCGATCGGCACGATCTGCGGCTGCTGGCATGGGGCAAGGGCTTGCAGGCGGCGGGCTGGCTGGGCTTTGGCCTTGCGGCCACGGCTTCTGCCGTGTTGCCGCCGTTCCGCTACCTGTTGCTGGTGGGGCTGGGCATGGAGGCGCTGGCCATCGTGCGGGTGCGCACGGGCTGTCCCGAACGGGTGCTGCCTTGGCTGTGCGACCTTGCGGTGCTGCATGCGGTGCTGGCCGTGGTCGTGTCGGAAGAGGCTTTCGAGGTGCGGGTTTTCGTGCAGACGCTGGCGGCGGCCATGTTGTTCCTGCCCAGCGGGGTGCTGCTGCTTGCCGCGCGCGATGTGAAGTCGCAACGCCTCCACCGGGTGACCGGCGGCGCGTACCTGCTGCTGGTGGTGTTTGCGCTGGCCAGGGGTGGATACCTGCTGGCCCGGCATGAAGGGGCGGACCTTCCCGCCGTGCCGCACATGGAAATGGTGGGGTTGTTGCTGTTGCAGGCGCTGGCGTTCATCGGGTGCGTGTGGTTTGTGGTGGTGCTGCGCGAACGGTACGAGACGCACATCCACCTCCTTGCCACCACCGACGCCCTGACCGGGCTGCACAACCGCCGCCATTTCCTGTCCGCCGCCGAACCAGTGCTGTCCCTTGCCGCGCGCAAGGGCACTCCGGTGGGCGTGCTGATTTTCGACGTGGACCACTTCAAGCGGGTCAACGACACCCACGGCCACCCCGTGGGCGATGCGGTGCTGCGCTGCATCGGCGAGACGCTGCCTTTGCTGGTGCGTGGATATGACGCCACCTGCCGCTACGGCGGCGAGGAGTTTGCGGCGCTGCTACCCGACGCCGACGGCGCGGTGACCGATCGCGTGGGCGAGCGCATCCGGCAGGGGCTGGAACAGGCAGGGCGGCAGGCGGCGGAAGAGGGCCGGGCAGTGGAGTTCACCGTGAGCGTTGGCGGCAGTTGCCGCGTGCCCGCAGGGCTGCAGGCCCTGGACGCCTTGCTGGCCGAGGCGGACGCGGCCCTGTATGAAGCCAAGCGCGGCGGGCGCAATGTCTATCGGAGACATGGGCATGAGGCCTGACGGGCGGGGCATGAGGCCTGACGGGCGGGGCCTGGGGCCTGACGGGCGGGGCCGGCATCTGCGACGTTATCCCGGCAGCGGGCTTTGCCCCGCGCCTGCTTCAGCACGTGTCTCACTCTCGCCATTGATGTTTTCGGCGGCGTAGCTGCCGTCCTGACGCCGTCCCCCCTTGCCGATGAAGACCAGAAAGCGCTCCGTGTCGGCATGACCCGGCAGCGGCGTTATGCTCATGTGTCCGCCTACGGACTGGACCAGCATGGGGGCGTCGTATCCCGTCACGTCCACCACGCCCTTGATGCGGAAGCAGCGCTTCGATTCCCACTCCAGCAACGTCTCCAGTTGCGGCAAGGCCATGGGGGTCTTCATCCGCAGGGTTTCGGCGGCGTAGCCGTCGTCTTCGTGGGTGGCAGAGCCATGGGGCGTCATGATGTCCCGGAACCGGGGCAGCCCGCATGCCCGCGCGCCGTGGCGCGGAGCGTCCGCATCCGTCAGCAGGCCAAAGGGAATGGCCCCGCCCGTGGCCTCGAAGCGCGTCGCGCGCGGGTTGATGTGCGCCGCCATGGAGCGCGCGGCCTCGATGTGGTCCGGCTCGGCGATGTCGATCTTGTTGAGCACCAGGATGTCGGCGGCGGCCACCTGGTCCCTGGCCACCCTGCTTTCACGCAGGGCGGCGGCGAACGACGCGGTGTCCACCACGGTCACCACCGCGCCGGGGGTCACCAGGTCCGAAACCTCGTGCAGTTCGCCAAGCAGGTTCAGCGGGTTGGCGAGGCCGCTGGTTTCCAGCACCACCACGTCGGGCGCGAACTGTTCCAGCACTTGGGCCAGTCCGTGGCGCAGCCGTCCGGAAAGCGAACAGCACACGCACCCCTCATCGGTTTCCACCACCCGGCACCCGTCCTCCAGCAGCTTGCCGTCCAGGCCCACCGCGCCGATTTCGTTCTGGATGACCGCCACGAAGCGGTCGCGTTGCAGGTTGTATTCGACAAAATGACGCAGCAGGGTGGTCTTGCCGGACCCCAGGAACCCCGTCAGCACCACCAACGGCGGGCGCGGTCCGTCGCCCCGGCACGCGGCCCCGGCGGCTTCGGCGTTTTCCAGCCAGCCGGGACGATGTACGGCCATCCATGGCTGTGCATGCAGTGTCCCCGCGTCCGCCCGTTTCCATGAACCATCACGGCCT
The DNA here is from genome assembly GCA_964402645.1 of uncultured Desulfovibrio sp. Lineage (GTDB taxonomy): Bacteria > Desulfobacterota > Desulfovibrionia > Desulfovibrionales > Desulfovibrionaceae > Cupidesulfovibrio. The sequence continues at coordinate 121,211 of CAYOCV010000001.1, forward strand.
GCGGAAGGCGATGCGCCATAGGCCAGGGCCACGCGGATGCGCCGGATGCCGGGGGCGGCCACGTTGCGGCGTCTTTCCGTACGGGTGAACAGGCCTTGCCAGCCGGGGTGGGTGTCGTAGCGGCTGGCCACGGGCGCTTCACCCAGCACAAAGCTGGCGCTGGCTGCCAGACAGCGGAACAGGGGCAAGGCCATGCCGAAGGCCGGGATATCGCTTTCCGCTTCGCCGGGGCGCACCACGAAGGGATCGCCGTCCGTGTCACGGGCCGTTCCACCAGTCTGGTACGGGGCGTCTTGCGGCACGCCATCAGATTGGCGAATGCCGTCGGCGGCGATGACCCGCGCGCGCGACAGGCCGGAGAGTTCCAGCCGCAGCGCCGCACCCTGCCTGTCCGCCACAACGCGCAACGTGCCCACCCGGAACAGGGTGCGCATCAGCGGCCCTGCCGGAAACTCGCGGATGTTGTCCCAATAGTCCGGAAGCAGCGCGGCCACCCCGGCAGCCAGGGGAAAGCACTCCACGCGCGGCTCGTCGGGGTGCGGGAAATAGTGCAGCGAAAAGGTTCCTGCCAGCGTGTCGGCGGTCATGCGTTCGCCTTCGAACAGCATGCCGAACACACCGGGGCGGCCATGCAGTTTGCAGGTCCAGCCGTCGCCGTGGGCGATGGTGGGGCGAATGCCCCGCCAGCCCAGGGCGCGCGCTTCCGGCCTGTGGAACTGGGTGCGCAGCAGCAGGGCGCGCAGCATGCCGGACGTCCAGCAGCCATGTCCCTGGTCCACGGGAACGGGTGTGATAACGCGCAGATCCATGGGGCCTCCTTGCCGTGGCGTGCCCCCGCCCGCAGACGCGGGCGGGGGGGTCCGTTCATTGGCGTCCGATCCCCTGCCTAAACCTTGGCAAACCGGATGGTATCCCCGTTGCCCAGATAGGCCTTGTCCTTGGTGCGGAACCGGGCGGTGCCCTCCACCACCGGGTACCCCGCGTCGATGAACTTCTTGGCGGTGACTATCCCGGTGCAGTGGTTGCAGCCCACCTTTTCCAGGTTCCACTTGCGCAGCCCGATGACCAGGTCGTCGTACTTGGGGTCCCAGTCCTCGAAGGGCGAGATGTGCAGCCCGCCGTACAGGCCGTGGAACCGGTCGTTCTCGTATGCCAGTTCGCGGTAGGCGGTGTCCGCGAACAGGATGATGCCCTGGTGGCAGCATCCGGTGATGCTGACCAGCCCCAGGTCCGCCACGTTGAAGTACAGCGATTGTTCGCCGAACACCCGGCAGATGATGGGCACGTCGAACATGTAAGCGGCCATGCCCGGCTCGATAGGGAACAGCCCCTTCTTCACCTTGACAAGTTCGCCCTTGTGGCCGGCGTCCTTGATGTACTGCAATCCTTCCGCATAGAAAGAGTCGGGGATGTATATCTTGATGCCCGGCGCATACTTGAGCGTTACCGGCAGGCCCCAGAAGTGGTCGAAATGCTCGTGCGAAAGGATCAGCGCCTCGATCTCGCCGTTGGCGAGCATCTTGTCGATGCCCTCGCGCTTGAAGCATTCGTCCATCCAGGCGTAGGACCAGCCGGAATCCAGCAGGTACTTGTGTACCTTGCCGTCCATGTCCTCCACTTCCACCAGGGCGGCAAAGCCCCCGGCGTTCAGCGGGTTCACGCTCTTGGCCCTGACGATTTCCCACGCCTCTTCAAGCCGGTTGGGCAGCAGGTCGCGGATCTGGGCGATGCCCTTCTGGTACGACCCCTTGCCAAGGCCCGTGCCGTCGCCGAAGGGCGGCCAGTTGTAGGTGTACTGGTCCACCAGCAGGCCCCCGGCGTTCTTGATGTCGCCCATCAGCTTGCCGTTGTCGAACCAGCTTGTTTCCGAAACCACCTTGGCCTTCACGCTGCGGCAGGTGCCGAAGGACTGCATCTTGCGCTGCACCTTGGGCAGGTCTTCAAACCGGCGGGACGAGTACGAATACGCGCCCATGGCGCCCAGCGTTCCCAACCCCACGCCCAGTGCCGCGCCCTTTATGAAGTCTCGCCTGCTGAGTGACGTCTTGTTGTCCGACATGGCGGCCTCCTTGGGCTACTTGGGAATGAGGGTGACGGATTGGGAAACCGCGGGCAGCGCGCGCACGATGACAAAGTACAGGGCCACGCCCACGGCTGTGCCCACGGCCAGGCCGGGCAGCATCCTGGGGCTCCAGGTATGCTCCGCCTCGCGCGCGGCAGCTTCCGCCGCCAGTTCTTCGGCGGTCTTCATGCGCATGGTCCAGCCGGGCCAGTTGTCCATGAACCAGTAGTTGATCAGCCAGATGTTGATCAGCCAGATGGTGGGAATCATGGGGAACTGCTGCGGGTGCGAAAAGCCCTTCTGCGTGCCCAGGAACAGGTGCGAGGTGCGGTAGTACGCGGCGTACACCGCAAGGCCCGCCACCACCACGATGGCGGTGCGCACCAGCATGTTCACCGGGGTGGAGAACTTGCGGGGCCAGTTGTCGCAGTACATGTACAGGAACAGCGCGGGCAGCAGGAAGAAGATGGCCGTCTCGCCCACGTGCAGCCAGCGCCAGTCGGGCGCGGCGTCGCGCTTGTGGCCCCGGATGGCTTCACCCCAGGCCAGTTCCTGCGCGAAGTAGAAGAAGAAGGTCAGGGCCAGCGAAATGGCGATGATGGCGCAGAAGATGGACAGCCGCCGTGCCCACGGGTTGCGGATGGCCGAGAAGGGGTAGCGTTCCCAGATGGTTTCCATAAGCCACACCACCACGGTGCAGCACATGATCCAGGCGATGTGGAAGTTGCCGGACACCGTGTTGGCGAAGGCTTCCCAGTACGGCGGGGTGATGGAGGTGAATTCCTGCCACGGGTAGTACAGGATGCCCATGTGCGGGTGCATGGTCATCAGGTAGATGAGCGTGCTGAGAAAGAAGGTGACTATCCAGATGCTCAGGCCCTTCACCGGCTGCTTCATATCCTGCCAGGGGGCTTCCTCCATGGCCACCACCCAGGCAGGGCTGAGCCACGAGGCGATGGCCGCGAACATCAGGCAGGCCGTGGCCGCGTATTCCGCCGCGAAGAATTCGGTAATGCCCTTCAGCTTGGTAAGCTGGTCGGGGTTGAAGTAGGCCATGGCGTAGTTGCCCAGCAGCCCTTCGAAGAACCCCTTGATCAGGGCCAGCATCAGCGCCACCGACAGCAGCGTGAGGATGACGCCCTTGACCACCGGGTGGGCCTTTTCCATCCATTGGCGGCGGAAGGGCCAGAAGTCGAAGATGTAGGCCACCCAGATAAGGATGATCAGCAGCCAGCGGGTGTACATGTAGCCCACGTAGGGGGTGTACAGCCGCATCACTCCGCGCGGATCCTGGAAAATCCACCACGTGGCGTAAAAGATGACCAGCGTGAACAGCAGGTTGACGATGGCGGGCAAGGGCCCCTTCCACCGCTTTTCCAGCTTTCGCGCTTCAAGGAAACTGACGGAGCCGTGAGACATGACGGTCCCTCCACTGTTGGGGGTGCAACCCTTGGAATCCCCAGCCGGTTATGCGTTGCGCGGGGGCGAGCCCGCGTGGTCAACAGCTCTGCATGTCGGCGGTCTGCGGGGCGGTGGTTTGGCAAATGCCGCCGGTTTGGCGTTATGTCTGACGTTCCGGGGGCGCCGGGTTCGATATGGGGGCTGGTTGCGGCGAGAGCGTCGGAGCCGATGGATCGCATGCGGCGGTTCCGTCAGCTTCCGGGGTGCGGGGCGGGGCCATGTCCAGCATGGCCTGATGCAGGCGGCGCAAAACGTCATTGCCGTCGGCGTCGGCGGGCAGTCCCATTCGTTCGGTTTCCAGTCGCAACAGTTCAGGAGTGAAATCGCCGCCGGGGCCGCACAGGGGCATGGGCGTCGGGAAGGGGACCTGGTGTGCCGGGTGCGCCGGACACGCCGCGTCTGTGGAACCCATGCCGTTCGCGTTCGCCATGCTTTCGGCAGCGGCTGCAATGCTTGCCCCGCCGCCCACAAGGTTTGCCCCAAGCGCGAACAGCCCGCGCAGAAATCCGGCACGTGTGGTGGTCATGCGTCCATCCCCCGTTGTTCCAGGTGCGCGCGGATGAAGGGCGAGGGTTCTGCCCCCGCGTACCGTTCCATACAGCGGCACATGCGCAGCAGGCGTTCCTCCATGCGCAACCGGGCCTCGTCCGGGTCGTGGCGCTTCAGTGCTTGCAGCACCTTGACCAGATCGGCGAAGAACTGGTCGCGCTCGTAGTCTTCCATGGTGAACAGGAGTTCGATGGCCGATGCGCCCACCGGGCACAGTTGCTCCACCGTGGCCGTCAGCACGGGATTGCCCGTGGCCTCTGCCAGGGTATGCATGAAGGCCACGGTCTGCTCTCGCGCAAGGCCGGGGTTGCCGCCCAGAATGGCGCGGCTGAGGGTGGTCATGGTTTCTTCAAGGCGCGCAAGGCCGGTAGGGGAAACCGTTACGGCACACAGGGCCGCCAGCGGGGGCAGGATGATGAAGGCGGCTTCCAGCCGGGCCATGCTGGCTTGCGGTCCCATGGCGTCGGTATAGCTGCCGCGCTCGCGGCGCGAACGCAGGTAGCAGCCGCTGCCGCGCCGCACCTCGATCATGCCGCGAGCCTGCAGGACGCGCAGCGCACCGCGCACGGTGGGGCGGCTGGTGCCCAGCATGCCGGCCAGTTGCCGTTCGGGAGGCAGCCTGCCGCCCACCTCCCATTCACCGCACCGGATTCTGCCCAGCAGGTCCGTGATGATGGCGGATTCCTTTTCCATGCACGCCTCCGTGGGGTGGCGCGTAGCGCCGCCTGCGGGTGTTGCCGGAAGAAGGGGCGGAGGCATGGCGCGTCTTGCCATGCTGCCCCATTGGTATGACCGATAGTAAGGTATGTGAGCACTTGCAAGCGATGGTTTGGCAAAAAATAATCAGAGCTGCAATTAACGGGATTTTAAGCGCTTTTTTGTCAAGGATTGGTAAGACCACATTGGGCAGATTCGACATCACGCATGGGGACGCGCAGCAAATGACGCAAAACGCCCGCCGGGCATGAGCCGGGCGGGCGTTTGCGGACTGGTGGCGCGGGCGTTTTTTTGGGGGGGGCTGGCGATCCGAAGCGGGCGGGAGAGCTGTCCGGCGCACCTCAGGCTTCGCCGCGGCGCTGTGCGGCCCGCCATGCCTGGATGGCCTTGATGAACGGTTCGAACAGCACCGCGTATTCCGGCAGCCCCGTGGTGGGGTATGCCGCCGGACGCCGCGAACACAGGATGAGCACCGAGCGCAGCACGCCGCGCCGGTAGAACGGCTTGGCGAAATATGATCGGATGCCCCGTGGGATGAACAGCGCCCAGTCGATGGCCTTGATGCTGTCCAGAGTGTCGTCCACGATGAGCGAGTCCAGCTTGTAGCTCACGATATCCTGCGCGATGGTGCCGTCGAAGGGAAACATCTCGCCCTGGGGCATGCCGGTGAACGGCTCCCCGGCCCAGTGTACGAAGACCTTGTTGCGGCGCTGGTGGATGTCCGAAAAAAGCAGCCCGTCCCAGGCGTAGTTGGGCAGGCGGAAGGCGTGCAGCGCCGAGAGAATGTCGTCGATATCCGTCAGCGGTTCCAGTTGGGCGTGCAGTTCCCTTTCCAGCCGGGCAAACTCCCTGCCTGGGGGCGGAACGGCGTGTTCTCCATCGCTGTCGTCATCAGACGCGGAGCGCAGATCGGTCAGCGAGACACGCAACAGCCTGCGTCCCTTCAGCGTCAACAGGCGCATGGCGGTGTGGGCGGCGAAGGTGGCGTGGCTGCGCCGCACGTATTCCAGTTTGCCTTCCCACTTGCGGGCAAACACGATTTCCTCGAACAGCCGATGCACCCGATTGGTCATGCCGGGGTGGTGCAGCATGTCGAAGTCCAACTGGGGCATGCCGTTGCCGGGGTACATGAAGGCCGAGGCGGCGGCGGAGTTCAGCGAAAGCACCTGGCGGGTGTCGAAATCCACGATCATGGTGGGGTTTTCGGCCAGGTCGATCAGCATCTGCTGCTCGGCGTCCTTTTCAAGGATGCCGCGTATGCCTTCGGCCCGGTCGGAAACATCCATCAGGTAGCCCATGTAGTAGCGCGGGTCGCGCGGGCTGGCCCACCCGGCCACCTTCAGCCAGCACAGTTGCTCTTCTTCCGGGTCCGGGGAGCAGACCCGCACGATGGTTTCCGCCCCGTCGCCCCGCTTCATGGCCTCCATGAACGCCTCGATGAAGTGCAGGTCTTCGGGCAGTACCACCTTGCGGCGAAAGTCCGGGCTTTTCATGAACAGGCCGGACCTGTCCTCAAGCACGGGCAGCTTGCGCGCGTTCAGGAACTCGATGCGCGACCGGGCGATTTCGATGCGCCACAACAGCGCGGGAAAGGTGAGCAGGTAGTCGCTCATCTCGTCCCGCGAAATCTCGCGGGTGGCCACCACGTCCTGGGTTTCGATGCGGTCGATGTAGATCATCCGTCCTGCTCTTGCTGCTGGCGACTCATTGCGTGCATCCCGTCCGTGGTGATGACCTTACAATACCGGAGGAACGGCGGAAAGTATTCACTTACTCCGTCCGGTGCGGGGGGGGGGCAGCAAGCGGCGGATGGGGCAGGGCCGTGGTGTTCACCGGAGTGCAGGCGACAGTTGCCGCGTGCCGGTCCGCAGGGTCCGTTGGGTGGTGGTGGGGGATGCCTCCCGGTACGAGGCAGTACCGGCTGACGTGGTGCCTGTGGGCGGCTGGAGACCGGCGGCGCGAGCGACTCGGCTACTGGAACCAGTCGCGCGTCAACCAGAGGCTTTTCCGGCCCGGCTCGAACAGGATCAGGTCGCCCTTGCGGCCTACCATCACCAGAATGGGCACCCCCTGGATGTATATGTGGTAGGGCTGCAACGTGCTGGTGCCGCTTTCCTTGTCCACCAGCGCGTACGGCAGCGTGCGGGCATATGCCAGCACGCCGCTTTCCGTTTTCACTATCCGCACCTGCTGCCCATCCTGGAAATGCAGCTGGAATCGGGGGTCGGTGATGCGAACGTGCCGGGAGAGCAGTCCGTTGTTGCTCCATTTGCCCGCAAGGTGCCTGAGCACGGCGTCATCGTTGGGCAGGGGCGTCGAACGCTCGGTCACCAGGGTGAGTGTGAGCACGCCCAGCGCACAGACAACGACCAGCGAAGCAATGGCCAGGCCTTCGCTCATCAGGTCGATATCCTTTTTGGTGACCGCCGTGAATGCTTCAGGGTTGACGGTTTCCGGATGCTCCGGGTTCTGCTGTTTCCTGTAGTGCCGGTTCATGAAATGGCGATACACGGCCCGCAGCAGGAACATGAGGACGGCGAAAAACAGGGCGACTCGCGGATCACGATACATGTCGGTCTCGTTTCGCTGGAGCGGCAGCACGGCGTGCATGGGGCACTGGCCGCAGACGAGTGGCCGTGCGGACGCCTGGAAAACATGTGTCCCGGCAGACAGTTCCGAGGGAGACGGGGAATGCGCTGGTAGTGATACCCTGCTTCGACGGGGGCTACAATGGGGCTATATCGAAGAGGGGTGTTTCCGGTGGTGTCCTTCTTTCGTGGGTCATCGGCGGAATGTACCGAATGGTGCCATTGACCTTCCAAAATGTACGTAGCGACCACTCCCGACATTTCCGCCATGTACGGTCTGCCGAGGGGGCAGGTAATCCTGCCCCCTGTGGGGGGGGGCGCAATGTGCCGCCGTTGCAGGCGTAGTGGATGTGCCCCGGCCTGCGGACTGCACCGCGATTGTCCGCACCCTTGCTGGCACATGCTTTGCTGTTATGCCTCCACAAGCATAAAGGAGGCAGCATGCGCGCAGCCAGCGTGTCATCCCCTGGGGGCAGCCCGGGGGCAGCAGAGACCCGTCAGGTCATCATCAACGACACCACCCTGCGCGACGGCGAGCAGACGGCGGGCGTGGCCTTCACGCTGGAGGAACGCCTGGCCGTGGCCCGCGCGCTGGATGCCGCCGGGGTGCCCGAAATGGAAGTGGGCATTCCGGCCATGGGGCCGCGCGAGGTGGATGAGATCCGCGCCATCGCGGCCCTTGGTCTTGCGGCCCGGCCCATCGTGTGGTGCCGCATGCACGAGGCCGATCTGGCCGCCGCGCGCGCAACGGGCGTTGCCACGGTGAACCTGTCCATTCCCGTCTCCGACCAGCAGATTACCCGCAAGATCGGGCGTGACCGGGCCTGGGTGCTGCGGCGCATAGAGGCCATGACCTGCGCCGCGCTGGACATGGGCTTTGCCGTGTGCATCGGCGGCGAGGACAGCAGCCGGGCCGACGCGGACTTTCTGGCCATGGTGCTGGAAGTGACGGAACGCTGCGGCGCGCGCCGTTTCCGCTTTGCGGACACCATGGGCGTGCTGGATCCCTTCGCCACCCATGCGCTGTTTCTGACCATGCGCGCCCGTAGCGGCCTGGAACTGGAAATCCACGCACACGACGACCTGGGCCTTGCCACGGCCAACACCCTTGCCGCCGTGCGCGGCGGGGCCACCCACGCAAACACCACGGTCAACGGCCTTGGCGAACGGGCGGGCAACGCCCCTCTGGAAGAGGTGGTCATGGCCCTGCATCTGCTGCACGGCCAGCCCACCGGGGTGCGGCCCTCGCTGCTGCCGGGGGTGTCCGCGCTGGTGGCCGCCGCATCGGGCCGCCCGGTGCCGCCGGGCAAGTCCATCGTGGGTGGGAACGTGTTCACCCACGAATCGGGCATCCACGTCAGCGGCCTGTTGCGCGACCCGGCCAACTACCAGCATATCGACCCGCGCGAACTGGGCCGCGACCACCGCCTGGTGCTGGGCAAGCACTCCGGCGCGGCGGCGGTGCGCTGGGCTTACGGGCGGCTGGGCATCCGGCTGGACGAGGAGGGCGCGCGGGCAGTGCTTCCCCTGCTGCGCGACCATGCCGCGCGCACCAAGCGCCCGCCGGAACAGATCGACCTGCTGCGCTTTCTGGATGCTGCGTGCTGTGGCGAAACGCCGGGAAATGCCGGTGATGCGGTGTCCCGCAACCCGCGCTGCGTGCGGCACGGCACGGGTTGCGGCAGCATCCTCGCCGCATCCCGCCCTGCCTGTACATCGGAATGTTCGCCTGAATGACGGAGGTGCCCGTGCGGCCATCCCTGCTCGAAAAGCCCCATGCAGGCGTGACGGTATGTTCCGGTCCGGCGCGGGGTCACGCGACCGTCGGCGGCGGTATGTACGGTGATGTCCCCGGCGCGGCTGCCGACGATGCTTGCGGTAGAGCCTTCGGCCCTGCCGGGGCGGCGGACATTCCGTATCCTTCCCTTGTCCTGTCAATCACGATGCCGGCGGGGGCCATGACCTGCGAAAAGAAACACAGTGACGAGGCGCGCACCTGCGGCGGCGGGGTGTGCCGGGGCGGCATAGTGCCGCTGCTGCACGAGATAGGACGCATGCTTTCCGGACCGGAGGACTTCTGCGCCGCGCTGGACCGCATCCTTGGCTACATGCACGCCGAGATGGGGGTGCGGCGCGGCATGATCAGCCTGCATCACCGTGAATCGGGGCGCATTTTCGTGCATCGCAGCATTGGCCTGACGCCGGAAGAGCAGGAACGCGGCGTGTACAACATGGGCGAGGGCATCACCGGACGGGTGGTGGAGACGGCGCAGCCCATCATTGTGCCGCGCATCGGCGACGAACCTGCCTTCCTCAACCGCACCCGCAGCCTTTCCGGCGGCACGGACCTGGAGCTCTCGTTCATGTGCGTGCCCATCCTGCGCGGCAGCAAGGTGCTGGGCACCATCAGCGCCGAACGGCTGTATGAGGACCGGCGCTTTCTGGACCGCCACGTGGACGTGCTGACGGTGATGTCGCACATGCTGGCCCACGCCGTGGAACTGTACCTGGTCGAGAAGGTGGACCTGGCCCGCTGGGAGCAGCGCACCCGCCTGCTGGTGGACCGGCTGAAGGAGTGCTTTCACCCCGCCAGCATCATCGGCGCATCCGCCCCCATGCGCGAGGTGTACGCCCTGATGCGCAAGGTGGCCCAGACCCGCACCACCGTGCTGCTGCTGGGCGAAAGCGGGGTGGGCAAGGAGATGATCGCCAACGCCCTGCACTACGACGGCCCCAATCCGGAAGGCCCGATGGTGAAGTTCAACTGCGCAGCATTGCCGGAAAATCTGGTGGAAAGCGAACTGTTCGGCCACGAGAAGGGCGCGTTCACCGGCGCGGTGCAGACCCGCAAGGGCCGTTTCGAGGATGCCGACGGCGGCACCATCTTTCTGGACGAGGTGGGCGAACTTTCTCCGGCCATGCAGGCCAAGCTGCTGCGGGTGTTGCAGGAAAGGCGCTTCGAGCGGGTGGGCGGCAACCAGAGCATTGCCGTGAGCATCCGCATCATCGCCGCCACCAACCGCAACCTTCAGGACATGGTGGCGCAGGGCACTTTCCGCGAAGACCTGTACTACCGGCTCAACGTGTTCCCCGTCATGGTGCCGCCGCTGCGCGAACGCGGCAGCGACATCGTGACCCTGGCCGAGCACTTCATGGCCCGCTACGCCCGCGAGACGGAAAAGAACGTGTCCAGCATCGCCACGCCTGCCCTGAACATGCTGGTGCAGCATGACTGGCCGGGCAACGTGCGCGAACTGGAAAACGTCATCCACCGCGCGGTGATCCTGACCGAGGACGACACCATCCACGCCCACGACCTGCCGTTGTCGTTGCAGGCGGACATGGTGCCGGACACGGGCGCGCCCGGCGGTCTGGAGGAGCGACTGGCCTGCGTGGAATACGAGATGCTGGTGGAGGCTCTGCGCGCTCACCGGGGCAACACCACCGAGGCGGCACAGGCGCTGGGGCTTACCCGTCGCATCATGGGCCTGCGCATGAAGCGCTTCAACCTGACGTATCAGCAGTTTCGCAGGGGGGAGGGGATGACGCCCGGATAGGTCTTGCTCCCCATTGCCCTTTGGCCTGCGGGCGTCCGATGCCCCTTGTTTTCGTTCACCCCAACCGTCCCATGCACCGTAAGCAAGGAGCCGCCATGAACGCCGCCGAACCTGCCGCTACCGCGCGTGACGCCTCGAAGCATCCCTGCTTCAACAAGGCCGCGTCCGGAGCCTGTGGTCGTGTACATCTGCCGGTGGCCCCCGGCTGCAACATCCAGTGCAACTACTGCGACCGACAGTACGATTGCGCCAACGAATCGCGCCCCGGCGTGACCAGCGCGGTGCTCAAACCCCGCCAGGCCCTGGAATACATGCACCGGGTGCTGGAGGCGGAACCGCGCATCACCGTGGCGGGCATTGCCGGGCCGGGAGACCCCATGGCCAACCCGGAAGCCACGCTGGAAACCATGCGCCTGCTGCGCGAGGCGTACCCGCACCTGCTGTTTTGCCTGTCGTCCAACGGGCTGGCCCTGCCCACCCATCTGGACGATCTGGCGGCCTTCGGCGTCACCCACGCCACGGTCACCTGCAACGCGGCGGACCCGGCCATCGGCGCGTCCATCTATGCCTGGGTGCGCGACGGGCGGACCACGCTGCGCGGTCAGGACGCGGCGGAACTGCTGCTGCACCGCCAGAAGCAGGCCATCGCCGGGCTGAAGGCGCGTGGCATTGCGGTGAAGGTGAACACCATCGTCATTCCGGGCATCAACGACACCCACGTCACCGCTGTGGCCGAAATGGCCCGTACGCTGGGGGCGGACCTGCACAACCTGATGCCCCTGCACCCCAACCCCGGCACCCCGTTCGCCGAGGTGGCGGAGCCGTCGTCCGCGCTCATGGAAACCCTGCGCCTGGCCGGGGCGGCCCTGCTGCCCCAGATGACCCACTGTCGCCGCTGTCGGGCCGACGCCGTGGGCCTGCTGTGCGAGGACCGATCCGGCGAACTGGCCCCGGTGCTGGCCGCTTGCGGCGGCCTGACCCCGGCGGGACCGGGCAGGGTGGGCGAACCCGCGCGGAAGAAGCGCTGCGGCGGCGGTGACGGCAGCGGCGGGGGATGCGGCGGAGGCGGCGGGTGCGGTGGCGGCGGCATGCTGCGGCGCACCACCGGCGCGGCGCACCCGGAACCTGTGCGCGCAACCGCCCTTGACGGCGATGCGCGGCCCTACGTGGCCGTGGCCTCGCGCGGGGGGCTGCGGGTAAACCTGCACCTTGGCAAGGCCCAGACCCTGCATATCTGGGAACCGCTGGAGGGCGGCGGATTTCGCCTGCTGGAAGAACGCATCCTGCCCGCCTTGGACAGCCCCGGACGCTGGGAACAACTGGCGCGCGGTCTGCACGACTGCCGCGCCCTGCTGGTGGAAGCCCTGGGCGATGTGCCGCGCGCGGTGCTGACCTCGCACGGGGTCAACGCCGTGGCCTGCTCCGGCATGGTGCTGGACATGCTGCGCGCCGTGTACGGCGAGGACGGGGCCAGCCTGGACGACCTGCCCGTGAAGGCCACGGGGTGTTCGTGCGGCACGGACGCGGGGTGCCAGCCCGTGTAGTGCTGATCCTGTCAGGTACTCTTTCAAGTGTGAAGGCCGCCTCCGGATGGTTCCGGGGGCGGCCTTTTGTCATGTGAAATGGGATGCGTGCGCCACGAACGCGGGGTGGGCACATGCAACCGAAAGCGTTATCCGTAACGCTACCCGTCACCCCCACCGCAGGTGTCGCACGAAACATCAGCCAGCAGCCCCCGGTTGAAGCGGGGATAGCGGGGCGCGGGGTACGATGCCGGGCGGCTGTCCATGCTGCGCAGCCGCTCGATGTAGGCGGCGGGCAGGCCGCGCTCTTCCGCGCCGTGCGTGATGAAGTCGAGATATTCGCGGCTGGGGGGTACGGCCTCGCCCTGTACGTCCTTCTTGTACAGCAGCACGTGGTGGGTGCAGCCTTCCGCGTCGGTCACCGTGGCCGGGTAGTGGAAGTAGCTGCCCGCGCCGTCCAGCCGGGCATCCTGCCAGGCATCCAGCCGTCCCAGGTCGGTGAAGGTCAGTTCCAGCACCACGCCCCATACCTCTTCGCCGGGCGCGGGGGCCACGGTTTCCAGCCCGCCGTCCCAGATGCGGGTGTGCCCGTGGAAGGACAGCCGGTGACCGTCCAGCCGGGCCACGGCCACCACGCGGGGCAGGGTGGAGCAGCGGGCGCTCAACTGCGCCGGGTTCATGTTGGAACCGTAGGCGAACAGGTACGCCCGGTCCGACCTGCCGTAGGTCATGACCGCCTGCGTCGTTTCGACAGGCTGAGCCGTCTGAACCGGCAGGCCGGGGACGGGCCCGGACGTATCGCCATCGCCACCGCGTGCGGGCGACGATGCTGCGGCGCGTGCGGCGGGGCAGGGCGCGCCGCCTGAAAACTTCGTGGTGCCACTCATGGTGCCTCCCGTGGGTTGCCGATGGTGAAAACGGCGGAACCGCCGCGCCCCCGCGTAATGTCCGGGTGCGGCGGCGGTTCCGTGGGCGTGCCATGCGGGCGGCATCACCACATGTTGAGCACCCATTCCTTGTTCTTCTTGTATTCCATGTCCGTGAACAGGGTGTTGGCCATCTGCTCGGCCAGCCAGGTGGCCCCGGCATAGCCCACCACGGGGTGGCGGTGCATGCCCGCCCGGTCGTAGGTGGGAAAGCCCACGCGGAACATGGGGATGTTGTAGTCGATGGAGATGAACCGGCCCTTGGAATGGCCCAGGATCAGGTCCAACTCCAGCCCCTTGTTCTTGATGCGGTCTTCCAGTTCCCAGAAGTCCGCGTTGGTCACGATCTCCATGTCGTGGTCTACGTTTGCTTGCAGGGCCTTGATGCGCGGGTCGGTCTTGTAGTTGGGGTTGTCGTCGCCCAGAAGCAGCAGCATGGGCTTCATTTCCAGGTCCAGACAGAATTCGGCCAGGCCGATGACCAGATCCGGGTTGCCGTAGATGGCCACGCGCTTGTCGGCAAAGAACATGTGCGTCAGGTCGGTGATGGCGTCCAGCGCAATGCCGCGCTCGCGCACCAGCGATTCCGGGATCGGCTTGCCGGTCAGCGTCTTCAGGTTCTTCAGGAAGGTGTCCGTGTTGCGGATGCCGATGGGCGTCGGCCCGATGATGGTCGGGATGTCGAATTCCTGTTGCAGGTACTTGGCCGCCCTGCCGCCCTCATAGGGGTTGAGGGCGATGGTGCCCATGGCGTTGGCCGTGCCGCGCAGGTCGTCCATGGTGGTGGCGCCGTGGGCCACGTGGTTGCCGTGGGGCATCAGCGGAGCATCGAAGCTTTCGATTTCGAACAGCACAGTGGCGTCGATGCCCATGGCCGAAACCAGATGCTTCAGCTCGGTCACGTCGCCGGGGTTCACCCAGCCGGTAAGCAGGTTCAGCTTGCCGTTGGGTTCGGTTTTGGTGGCGAAGTGGCTGACGAAGTCCTTCACCGCCACGTCGTACCCGCTGACCATGCTGCCCACGAAGCTGGGGGTGTGGATGGGGATAAGGTGTACCTCGCGATCGGGGTACTTTTCCTGCAGCAGCCCGGCGTTCAGCTTGGTGACCACGCCGTCGATGTCGTCGCCGATGACTTCGGTGGAGCAGGTGGAGATGATGGGCACCACCTTCACGTCGGGGTAGCGCATCAGCAGCACGTCCACGGCTTCTTCAACGCGGCCGCACGCCCCGAACACCGCGCCGTCCTCATGCACCGACGAGGAGGCGATTTCGAAGCTCTCCTTGAAATGCTGCGAGAAGACCAGCCGCACGAACATCACGCAGCCCTGGCCGCCATGCACGATGCCGATGCATTCCTTGATGCCGATGCTGGCGAACTGCGCCCCCGCCGGCTGGCAGGTGAAGATGGGGTTGATGCACCCCGGACGTTCCTTTTCCTTTATTTCACAGGCCATGGCGGTCTTCCTTCTAGTACTTCTGGTCGGTCAGTTCGAGGTTCAGCGAACCCGTAACGGTCAGGAATTCGATGCGTTCGTGCAGCCCCTGCATGAGCACGGCGATGTCGTCCTTGCTCATGTCCGCCAGCCACGCGTAGCGGGCGCGGAAGGCGTCGGCCAGGCACACGGCGTCCACCCAGTAGCAGCGGGCGTCCGGGGTGGATATGTCCACCGGCTCGTCGCACAGAAGCTGCCTTGTCCTGGTCAGGATGCCCTCGTTCTGGCGGGTGCGGTCCCAGGCGCGGGAATGGAACTGCCACAGGCACTTCTTCATGATGTAATCGACAAGCTGCTCGATGCGGTCCTTCATCACGTCATCCTTCATTGCGTCGGCCATGGTGGTGGTCTCCGTGTCGCACCGCGTCACACCGCGACGGCTTGCGGCTCGAAGGTGGGGTAGGTCTTGCCCCGCAGGTCCACGAGGCTGTCGTACTTGCCGGTGTAGGGCCGCATGTTCGGGTCGTTGCGCACCTCGTCGGGCAGGTTGGCGTCCGACAGCATGCGCCGGGTGACAAAGCCCTTGTCGGTGGGGATTTCGTCCGTGCTGATGTCCAGCTTGGACAGCTCGTGGATGGGCGAGTAGATGGCGTTGTAGATGTCGCGCGCAAAGCGCACCCAGCCTTCAAAGCCCTTCCACGGGCCGTTGTGGTAGGCGTGGGCGTTCAGGTAGGGCACGCGCACCTTCTTGGCCACCTCGCCGGGCCGCTTGCCGGTGAAGATGATGTCCGGCTGCAGCATATCCATGGCTTCCAGCCCTTCCAGCTCGTTGGGGTCGTCGATGGCAAGGGCCCCTTCCTCGCAGCGGGCGATGCCCTTTTCCATGTCCCCCTGGTGGCCGAACTTGGTGTACACCGACACCACGTCCACGCCCATTTCGTCGTGGATGACATGGGCCCAGTGCCACAGCTTGGAACCGCCGGGCCACAGGCACACCTTCTTGCCGGTAAGGCGGGCGCGGTACCATTCCAGTTCCGGCTTCCAACGGGCGGTTTCTGCCTCAATGATGGTCTGGGCGCGGTCTTCTATGCCGAAGAACAGCCCGATCTTGCGCAGCGAGTTGCCCAGCGGCTCGAAGCCGAAACCGTCGATGTCCAGGCGCGGTGTGCCGTAGCGCTGGCGCAGTTCGTTGCAGATGTATTCCGCCGAACGGGCGCATTCCAGCACGTTCAGGTGGGCCAGGTGCATGCCGCGCAGGCCGTCGTACGAACCGTTGCCGGTGAAGGTGGACAGCACCTGGATGCCCATGCGGCTGAAATAGTCCTGCATGACCTCCTGGTCGCCCTGGATGTTGTATTCGCCCACGTAGTTGATCACGTAGTCGCTGGTGATCTCCGGCTCGAAGGTGCCCACCTTCTGGTTGATCCAGGCGATGTTGATCTTGTGGTGCCCGCCCGACTGGCTGGGGCCGCCGAAGCCCGGCGAGTTGCACACGAAGATGTCCACGTCGGGCATTTCTTCCATCACTTCCTGCGCGATGGCGTTGATGTCGTCGCCGATGAGGGCGGATGCGCAGGTCTGGTAGATGGTCATGTGCTTGATGTGCGGCACGGCCTTGAAGCTGTCGATGATGGTCTGCTTCAGCAGCTTTTCCGCCCCGAACACGATGTGCTTTTCCTTCATGTCGGTGGCAAAGGTGTACTTGAGCTGGAAGTTGTCGTTGTCGCTGATGTAGCGCTTGGTCTGCCACGTGTCGTAGGTGCAGCCCACGGGGCCGTGGCTCAGGTGGATGACGTCCTTCATGGGCGTGCCGATGACGTGCTTTGCGCCGCAGTAGGCGCAGCCGCGTTCGGAAATGGAGCCCGGAATGGTGTTCAGGTAGCCAAGGGGCAGCGCATCGGTCACCGTTTCGCCGGGGCCCTTGATGACGGCGTGCTTTTCACGCTCGGGTATGCATTCGCTGCATTTGAAAAGATGGTACGGCATGTCTCGTTCCTCTCCGGGTGATGGCGATGGGCTTTGCGCGTGATGGGGTGCGCTGGGGGCGTGCTGGCGTTGCAGGGCGCGCTACAGGACGCGCTACAGGATGGCGCTTTCGCCGTGTTCGTCGGTGCGCACCCGCAGGGCGTTTTCCACGGGGCAGATGAAGATTCTGCCGTCGCCGATCTGCTCGGTGCGGTTCACCGTCACAATGGCGTTGATGACCGAGTCCACGCTGGCGCTGGGCACCACCAGTGAAATCATGCGCTTGGGCACGTACTTCATCTTGCGGAACTTGCCCTGCTCCAGCACCCTGGGGTTGATTTCCGTGCCGATCTCGCCAGCCAGGCCCTGCTGCTTGCCCCGTCCCAGCACCGGCACGGCGGTAAGGCAGGGAAAGCCCAGCTTGTCCAGCGCTTCCTTTGTCGCCCCCATCTTCTTGGGGCGGATGATGGCGATGATCTCTTTCATGACGCCACCTACAGGCCCTTCACGCCGGTGCGCACGGTAAGCGCGTCCTCGACGGGCGAGACGAACACCTTGCCGTCGCCGAAATTGCCCGTGTACGCCTTGCACTTGATGAGCGTGAGAATTTCCTCGACGCTGGCTTCCTCCACCACCATGACCAGCATGGTGCGGGGCAGTTCGTCGTAATGTACGCTGCCCACGGTGATGCCCTTCTGCTTGCCGCGCCCGAAGGCGTGGATCATGGTCATGGAGGCGAAACCCGCCTCGGCGAGGCCGTCGGCCACGGTGTCTGCGGCTTCGGGCCGCACGATCGCCTTGATCATCTTGAGAGCCATGGAATTGCTCCTTGCGGTCTGTGTGGGGCGGTTGCGCCGTTACGGATTGGGGGGGCGATCTAGTCGCTGATGCCGTACTTGATGACCATCGCTTCCAGCTCGTCCATGGTGAGGGGCTTGGGGATGACGAAGTTGGTGTTCTCGATGATCTTCTGGCCAAGTATGCTGTATTCCAGCGCCTGGTTTTCGGTGGGGTCGAACTCCGTCACGGTCTTCTTGTTGAATTCCGCCTTCTGCACGATATTGTCGCGCGGCACGAAATGGATCATCTGGGTGCCGATTGCAGAGGTGAATTCTTCCAGAAACTCGCGTTCACGGTCCACCTTGCGGCTGTTGCAGATGACGCCGCCAAGGCGCACGCCGCTCTGCTTGGCATACTTCAGCAGGCCCTTGCAGATGTTGTTGGCGGCGTAGATGGCCATCATTTCGCCGGACGCCACGATGTAGACTTCCTGCGCCTTGCCGTCGCGGATGGGCATGGCAAAGCCGCCGCATACCACGTCGCCCAGAACGTCGAAGAACACGTAGTCCAGGTCTTCGGTGTACGCGCCCAGGCTTTCCATGAGGTCGATGGCGGTGATGACGCCGCGTCCCGCACAACCCACGCCCGGTTCCGGACCGCCTGATTCCACGCAGCGGATGTCCTTGAAGCCGTTCTTCACCACCTTGTCGATGGTCACCTTTTCCGCGCCTTGTTCGCGCAGCACGTCCATCAGGGTTTCCTGCGGCTTGCCGCCCAGAATGAGCCGGGTGGAGTCGGCCTTGGGGTCGCAGCCGTGGATGAAGATCTTCTGGTTGTGGAAGTGGGCCATGGCGGCGGCGGTGTTCTGCGTGGTGGTGGACTTGCCGATGCCGCCCTTGCCGTAGATGGCGATCTTTCTGGTCATGGTGGGCCTCCGTTTTTGGAATGCGCTGTGGTGACGATGCGTGGGGAATGCGCATCGGATATGCCGTCCATAGTGCATGGGGTGTGCCATGCATGCGGAATGCGCCGGTAACGGAGGTGGAGTTGCCATACAGTGCGAGTAATGCTGAGCAGAATGCAGATATTGTGCGGAGTGGTGCGTTATGCGGACGGCGCAAGCGATGAAAGTACGTTTACGTACGAAGTAGCGTGAGGAGTGTTGGGCAGGGCGATGTGGTGAAGTGTACGAAGATGTACGTTCGTGGCGGTGGGTGTTCGCGGAGGTGCGGAACGAAGGCGGCAGGCGGACGGACGGAGTGCGTTGGGGATGCTGGGAGAGGGAAGGAGCGCGTGGCCCGAAGGTAGGGAAAAGGCGTTGGGGGCGGCGAGCTTGCGCCCGCCGCCCCCCCATTATCTGTGATGATCTGTGATGACCTGTGGATGATCTGGCTACGATCTGGCCATGCTCTGCCTGTGCGCGGTCTGGTCTCCGGCTAGATGCCCGCGCCAGCGCGCAAGGTGTCGGCGTGCAGCCGGGCTTCGATGTACTGTGCAAGGGCGGCCACGGCGCGGTCGCACACGGGGAACACGGGAATGCCCGCCGCGTTCAGCGCCTCGCGCAGGGGGGTGTACAGGTTGCCCCCGTCCACCACGGCCACCAGCGGTTTTTCGCTGCGCCGCACCGCTTCGCTCAGCAGGGCGATGATGCCGTCGTCCGCATGCATGTCGAACCCGGCAATGTCCGTCTGCGCCAGCGTGTGCATGGCGGGGGAGAGCGGATCAAGCCCGATGACCACGGCGTCCACGCCGGAATCCTGCAACAGGATGTCGGCAATGGCCGCATGCACGTGGTCGTTGGCGGCGGGGTTGATGTCCAGCGGGTTTTGCAGGCTGACCAGCGCATCCAGCTTGCGGGCGCGCAGGATGTCGGCAATGCCCGCCTGCGATGCGGCGGAGAACGCCGCCAGGCGCATTTCGTAATCGTCCGAATGGATGGAATCGGCCATGCCCACCGCCTCGAAGCCCGCGCCGCTGATGGCGGCAAGCCGGTTGCCGCGTATCCTGCGCGCGGCCAGCTTTTCGGCCAGCAGGAACAGGTCCTGGAATTCCGTCAGGCTGCGGGCGATGATGGCCCCGGCCTGCCGCACGCACGATTCGCAGACCATGTAGTCGCCCGCCAGCGAGGCGGTGTGGCCGCTGGTGGCGTTCTTGCCTTCCGGCGTGCGCCCGGCCTTGTAGAACACCACTTCCTTGCCCGCCAGCACCGCGTTACGCACGGCGGTGCAGAATTGCAGCCCGTCCAGGTCGTTGAAGCCTTCCGCGTAGATGGCGATGACGTCCACCGCGTCGGAATGGGCGAAGTAGGTCATCATGTCGCCCAGGGTCAGGTCCGTCTGGTTGCCCATGGACACCATGTAGGCGGGGGCCAGTTCCGGGCACTGGCTGAAGCGGTGCAGCATGAACGCCCCGGACTGGCTGACCAGCGCGGCGCGATGGTGGGGGGCGCGGTGCTTGGGCAGCTTGGCTTCCGGGATGAACCACGTGTCGTAGTTACCGGGGCGGGAGACCACGCCCATGCAGTTGGCCCCGATGAACACGGGGCCGCCGTCGCCGTTGCGGTGCGCCGCGTCGATGGTCTGCATGACCTCGGCGGCGCGGGCGTGGCTGTCCGCCGTCTCGCCCATGCCGCCGGGAATGAGCATGACTGCGTTGGCGGCGTCGAGGGCGATGGTTTCGTCCACCAATTGGGGCACCTGCGTCGCGTCCACGGCAACCACGAACAGGTCGAGCTTGCAGGGCAGGGAGCGCAGGTCGGGATAGCAGCGCACCCCGTCGATCTCGTCCACGCCCTCGCGCAGCAGGCAGATGTCCTCGCGGGCAAAGCCCTCGGCCAGGATGTTGCCAAGGATGATGCGCCCGAAGTTCTTGCGGGTGGCGGAAACCCCGATGATCCCGATCTTTTGCGGATGCAGCAGGTTGTCGATGCGGGCCACAGGGCGTTGCGCCCGCTGCGGGGCGGGCGCGTCGAAGCGGCACATGCCGTCCAGCGGCACCATGAGAAAATCGGTGAACGCGTAGGGGTTCACTTCCAGTTCCCGGATCACGAATTCCGCATCGGGATTGGTGGGCGAATACCTGCGCCCCAGTTCGATGATGGAGGCGAAGCATTCCACCAGTTGCTCGTCGGTGACCACCCGGCGCTGCCCGCGCGTGAGCCCGGCGAGCTTCTTGTACGAAATGGTGCGGCGGTACAGTTCAAAGAAGGCCTCGCCGTCCGTGAGCTCGCACGATGCGGCGACGATGGCCTGCCCCTTGCGGAAGCGTTCGGCGTACAGTTCCGTGTCCGTGCCGCCCAGCCCGGCGCTGATGACCATGCCGAATTCGCGGGTGTTGCGCAGGCCCACGATGAGTTCGTTGCCGAAGGCGGAAGAATCCGGCGGCATGAACTGGACCATGAGTACCCCGACGATGTCGCGCCGGATGGCCGCTGTCAGCGCCTCGCCGCTCAGGCCCCGGTACTGTTCGGGGGCGTGGGCGGGGTCCGCGCCAAGGGCGGCCGCGTAGTTTTCGGGCACTTCGTACAGCATGCGCCGCATGGCCGAGCGGATCTTGTCCGGGCTTTTGGGCACGATGCGCACACCGCCCACCTCCGTCTTGTGGACGATGGCGGGCGATACGATCTTCAGCACCACCCGGTCGCCGGGCAGGGCCAGCAGTTCTTCGTCCGGGGTGCGCGCCCCGCGCGGCACCAGGATGCACTTGGGCGGGGTTTCCGCGCCGGAATTGGCCAGCAGGCTGTAGACTTCGTATTCGAACAGGTGATCGCGCCCCTGTTCGCGCGCGGTCCTGAACAGGGCGGATATGGCGTCGTGGTCGATGGTGACGCCGGTCTGCTGTTCCATGCTGTGCCTCTGGGGGGTAGGTGATTCGGTGGGGGCCGCCGCTGATACGGGCGGGGGTTGGGCCGCGCGGTACGGCCCGGCGATTGGACGTAGGCGGATTCACCGGGTCTGTCCAGCATGTCTGGCAAGCATGTCTGGCCAGTTTGGCTCGTGTCCGCCAATCCGTCTGCCAGACTGGCCAGTCTGGCCAACCCGGCCCAACTCGTCAATCCGGAGTCGTATCATCCGGAGTCGTATCATCCGGGGTTGTATCGTCGGGGGGAGTGGCGTCCGGAATCGTATCGTCCGGGGGGACTGCGTCGTGTCCGCGCAGGCCATCGGCCAGCAGGTCCGCCGCCAGCCAGTCCGCGAACTTTTCCAGCAGGGCATCGTCCAGCGAACGGCAGCGGAACAGCCGCCCATCCACCGAGATGAGCGGTGTCTGGCCCTGCACACCCTGGCGGGCCAGTTCCAGATAGCAGGTAACCTCCTGCACATGCGCAGTGATTTCCTTGCGCGCAAGCAGCGAGGTAAGCCGCCGGGCGGCGTGTCGCGCCAGTGCGGCGTCGGGCGTCAGGATCGTCAGTTGGGGGTCGCGCATGGCCTGGTTGCGGCGGATGCTGCCGCCCGCGCGCGGATGTAGCGTTCCGCCTCCAGCGCGGCCACGGTGCCGTCGGCCATGGCGGTGGTGATCTGGCGGTACTTTTTCCGGCGCACGTCCCCGGCGGCGAACACGCCGGGAATGCTGGCGGCCATGTTTTCGTCGGTTTCGATGTAGCCCTGCTCGTCCAGAGCGACGATGCCGCGCAGCGCCTCGGTGCCGGGGCGCTGTCCCATGAACACGAAGATGCCGTTGAACGCGCTGACCTGTTTTTCTCCGGTGTTCACGTTGCGCAGCGTTACCGAGCGGATGGTGTCGCCGTACTCGATGGCGGCCACCTCAGTGGAGTGCAGCAGGGTGGCGTTGGGGCGGGCGGCCAGCTTGTCCTGTGCCGTCCGGGCGGCGAAGAAGCGGTCCATCTTCTCCACCAGGGTCAGTTCCGTCACGCCAAGGTCCAGCAGGGCCAGGGCTTCGTCAAAACCGCTGTTGCCCCCGCCCACCACCAGCACGCGCTTGCCGATGTAGGGCGCCCCGTCGCAGATGGCGCAATAATGCACCTGTGCGCAGTCGCCTGCCACGTCCAGCGGCACGGGCTTGCGTCCGGTGGCCAGGATGACGGCTGCGGCGGTGTGGGTTTCTCCGTCGGCCTCGATGCGCTTGACCTCGCCAGCAAGGTCCATGGCGTCGATGCAGGCCGCTTCCTCCACGCGCACGCCAAGCTGCGCCACCTGGTCCTGCATGCGCTGGGCAAGCTCCATGCCCCCGATGGAGGTGTAGGACGGCATGTTTTCCACCACCCGCGTCCAGTTGACCAACCCACCGCAGGCGTTTTCGTCCAGCAGCAGCACGCGCAGGTTGGCGCGGGCGGCGTAGATGGCCGCCGTCATGCCCGCCACGCCGCCGCCGAGAATGATCAGGTCGTGTTCCGCGTTCATTGTGCCCTCCCGGCGGTCGGTCAGATGGCGGCGTGCAGGGCCTGGAGTTCGCGCGGGTTCATCAGGCCCGTGTACACCTTGGCCACTGCGCCGTTGCGCAGGAACACCAGGGTGGGCACGCGCTCGAAGCCGAGTTCGGCCATCAGTTCCGGCCGGGTTTCGCTGTCCACGGACAGCAGGGCCGTGTCCGGCGCTCTGACACCAAATTTCTCCAGCACCTTCAGCATGTTCTTGCAATGCGGGCAGAGTTCCTTGTGAAAAAGGACGATGGCGTCCGCAAACCCGGCAAAGCACTGCGT
This sequence comes from uncultured Desulfovibrio sp., assembly GCA_964402645.1. GTDB lineage: Bacteria > Desulfobacterota > Desulfovibrionia > Desulfovibrionales > Desulfovibrionaceae > Cupidesulfovibrio. The sequence continues at coordinate 144,431 of CAYOCV010000001.1, forward strand.
GCCTGCTTCGGGGGTGATGTCGATGATTGCGCTCATGGCGTGCGCTCCCGTGGGGCGGTTAGTGGTCAGCCATGGAGACCAGGGCCTCCACGTCAAGAACCTGCAAGCGATTTTCGTTCAGCAGCCGGATAAGCTGCATTCGTTCCATGGCCCGGAAGGCCCGGTACAGCGTGGCGCGATGCACGCCGAGAATGCTGGCGACGTCCTTCAGGCGCAGTGTGCCGAACGAGATCATGCCGTCGTCCGCAAGGGTGGAGGCGTTGTACCGAAGCAGTATGAACTTGGCGATGCGCTGCTCCAGCGTGTCCAGCCCCAGCGACGCCAGCTGGTTGCTGAGCACGCTGACCTTGACGGACAGTGTGTGGATGATGTCCTTGGCAATGGCCGGGTTCCGTTCGAGAATTGCGTCCACGACATCACGCGGAAAGCAGTACACCACGGCATCCTGGTGGCAGGTGAATGCACTGTGCATTTCGTCGCCGAGAAAGAACGGCACTTCGCAGAACAGTGAATTCGCCTCCACGTGCATGAGGATCTTTTCGTTGCCGTCCATGGCCGTGCGCTTCATGCACACCACGCCGGACTGAAGGTAGCGCAACTGGGTTACATGTTCCCCCGCATCCACGATGGCGTCGCCCTTGCGATAGGTGCGGCGCATGCCAAGGTGCAGGACCTGGGACCAGGCCTTGCTGTCGACATTGATGCACCAGAATTCGTCGACCGGATGTTTTGGCATGACAACCTCGCGCGGTGCGGGGGAACGGCGTGTGCGGCGTTATGTGGTGCGCAGTTCCCCGATGTGCAGTTTGAGCTTCTGCAACAGTTCCCTGGCCTTTTCCGGTTGCTCGTCGATGATGTTGTGCAACTGGAAGGGGTCGGTTCTTCTGTCGTACAGCTCGTCCGTCTGCGGCACGGTCACTTCCGCCCCCGGCACGCAGGTCCACATTTCTTCCTTCATCTCCAGCTTGGCGGATTGCGCCCCGGCGTTGCCGCCCTTGCCCGAACCGTCGTAGAAGACGCGGTTCATGGAGTCGGTGTCGATCTCTTTCTGCAGCCAGTGGATGTAGCTGTAGTCGTGGTCGATGATCGACCATGACATGCCGTAGTACCCGGCAATGGCGAAATCGCGTACCGTGTCGGTTTCTCCGCGCATGACCGGCAGCAGGCTGATGCCGTGCATGTCGTCCACCGCGTAGGTGTGGATGCCTTCATGACCTGCTTCCTGCAAGGCTTCAAGCCCCATGCCCAGTGCGTCGAGCATGGTGGCGGTGATGTCCACGTTCTGCACGAACGAGGATATGCGTTTGCCGCCCTGCAGGCCGGGCACGCGGATGAGCAGGGGAACGTGGACCAGTTCCTCGTACGGCCAGGGGCGGCACTTGCGCATCAGGCCGTGGCCGTGTTCGCCGCTGCCCATGGGCTGTCCGTGGTCGGAGGTGACGACGATCATGGTGTCGTCCCACAGCCCTTGCGCCTTCAGCGAATCGAACAGCCTGCCCAGCCACTTGTCGACCAGGGTCACTTTTTCCGCGTACAGCGCGCGGATGTGGGCGCATTCCTCTTCGGTCATCACGCCGTCAACTTCGGTCCAGGGGGCGAGCAGCAGCGGGTTGCCGGTGTAGTCCGGCTGGTAGGGGCAGGGCTTCTTTTCCCACACCGAGGGCGGATCCCACGGTTCGTGCGGGTCGAAGGAATCAAGCCACAGGAAGAAGGGACGATGGGGATCGCGCTTGTGCTTCAGCCAGTTGTCCGCCTCTGAAATGACCACGGACGCGTAGTTGTCCGCGTCGGATGTCCAGAACTGGCGCTGGCGCAGGTAGCATTCCGTTTCGCGGATCAGCGAGGCGCTGGACGCGTCGTATTCGCCGTTTGCGTCCTTGTGGAGCCAGTTGGGGGACAGGTAGTCCTCGCCCCGAAAGTCTTTCTTGAGCGGCACGTTGCTGAACGTCTCGTGGTCCAGTTCGTGGCCGTTGCAGAAGCGCACGTAATCGAACCCGCGCGAATAGCCGTACTTGGGCAGGCGCATGGGCGGGGTGTCGTAGACCAGCGCGGTCTGCACCTCGCGGCACCACAGCACGTCGGTGATGGAAGTGTCGTCGGTGGTCAGCGGACGCCAGCCGCTGAAGGGCAGGGTGAACCGCCCGGTCAGCAGCGCACGCCGCACGGGGATGGTGGGCAGGCCTTCGCTGTAGGCGTTCTCGAACAGGAAGCCGCTTTCGGCGAATTTGTCCAGGTTTGGCGTTTTCACCACTGGGTTTCCGTAGCAGCCAAGGTAGTTGAACTGCAACGTGTCGAGCATGATGAACAGGACGTTTCGTATCGCTTTGCTGGCCATGGAACCTCCTTGCGGCGCGCGTCGGCCTGCCGTGGGGATTAGGCGTTTTCCTGCGTGGTGCGAGCGATGCCTATGCCCGTGAGCGCGGACAGGATGGAAAAGACGGGAACGACATAGTTCAGGATGGCGTAGGGCGCGAAATCAATGGCCCCAACACCCAGCACGCCCAGGATGTAGAAGGCGTGTACGCTCCAGGGTACCAGCGGGCAGCCGATGGTGCCCGCGTCCTCGCAGGTTCTGGACAGTATCTGCGGGGCGATGCCCGCCTTGCGGAACGATTCCTGAAAGGCCCGGCCCGGCACGATGACGGCAAGCATCTGGCTGCCGGTGCCAAGCAGGATGATGTACGCGGCGGCGATGGTGGCCCCCACCAACGAGATGGCAGAGGTGGCCCCGCGCAGCATGGCGTTGAGCAGCACTTCAAGCACGCGGGCCTTTTCCAGAATGCCGCCAAAGGCCATGCCGCTGGTGAGCAGCAGGGTGGTGCCCATGATGCTCATCAGCCCGCCGCTGGAAAGCAGCTTGTTCAGCGCGGGCGAAGGCGTGGCGGCCTTGTAGCCGGTGGTCAGGAACTTGGCGAGGGTGGCGATGTCCGCCCCTTCGTACAGGGCGATGGCCAGCGCGCTGACCACGCAGGTGACCAGCACGGGCAGCACGGGAAACCGCCGGTAGGCCAGCACCAGCATCAGCACGGGGGGCAGGAAGGCCAGCGGCGAAAGCGAGAACGAACCTTCCATGGTGGTCAGGATGGCGTGGATGTTTTCCATGCTTCCCGGTTCCGCCGTATGCAGCGTGCCGAGAAAGCCGTAGCCCGCAATGGCCACCACCGTGGCGGGCAGGGTGGTCCACAGCATGGAGGAAATGTGGGTGAACAAGGGCACTTCGCACACGGCGGCGGCGATGTTGGTGGAATCGGACACCGGCGACATCTTGTCGCCGAAATAGGCCCCGGAGACGATGGCCCCCACCGTCCAGGCCGGGTTGTACCCCATGGCCGCCCCCACGCCCACCAGGGCCACGCCGATGGTGCCCATGGTGCCGAACGAGGTGCCCGTGGCCAGCGAGGCCACGGCGCACAGGATGCAGGCGGAAACCAGAAAGTGCTGGGGGGCGATGAGCTTGAGCCCCCAATAGATGATGGCGGGTATGGTGCCGGAGGCCATCCACGCGGCGATGATCATGCCCACCAGCATCAGGATGGCCACGGCAATCTGGATGCGGCCCACGGCGGCCAGCATGCCTTCCTGCAATTCTTCCCAACTGTAGCCGATCTTCAGGCACATGAGGCCCGCCACGACCACGGCCACCAGCAACGGCAGCACCGGGGGGCGGACGCCGACGACGACCGTGCCGTACAGGATGATGGCCACGGGAATGGCAAAGGTCAGCAGGGCCCAGGGGAGTGAAGGTTTTCTCTCGTCCCGGTTGTCGGAGGGGGGGAGGCTCATGGGGACTCCGGTTGCGGAAGGTTGCGGGAAAGGGCGCGCCGGGCGCGGAATGCGCCGTGCGAACGCCCGGAATGCCGAACGCGAAACCGATGTCGTCGCCCGACAGGATGCCGAGCTTGCGGCCTTACCATAGGGGATGGCGGAACGTGTGTCTGTTGCGCATGCAACCTTGGGGCGCGGGATGCGCGTGGAGGGCGGCGGGATGGGATGGGATGGGATGGGATGGGATGGGAGGACGGAGGACGAGGACGCTGGATTTCGAGTTGTCGCTATGTGACGTGGGCCGATCATATCGCGCCCGGCGGCGGGGTGAAGGTGGGTGCGCAGCTCCGGATGGGGCATACACACAAATACACACACGAAGTTGACTGTGTGTAGAAAGGTGTGTAGGTAAATTTCACGAGGTGCGCATGAAGCGATCACGCATCCTGAAGGCCTTGGAGAAAGCGGGCTTCACCTTCAAGGAGGGGGGCAACCATACCAAGGCATACGACAGGGACGGGCGGTACAGGGCGGCGATTCCGAGGCACAACGAGATCAAGGAGATGTTGGCCGCCCTCATTGAGAAGCAGACCGGAGTGAAGTTTTAACGAAACGGGGGGAGGGGGCACCTTCCCCCACCCGGAGCAGATATGCATTACTTTGCCATTTTCACGCCTGCCCGCGAAGGCGGGTATGTCATCACCTTTCCGGATATCCCCGAGGCGCTGTCGCAGGGGAATACGCTGGAAGAATGCATGGAGAACGCCCGCGACGTGCTGGCCGATTCGCTGGGCGAGTACGCCGCCGAACGGCGCGAGCTTCCGGCCCCGTCCACCTACGAGCAGGTGCAGGAGAAGGCGCGGGCGCTGCGCGCTGAGCCGGGCGTGGACCCGGACCGGCCCCAGTTGCTCCAACTGATCCACGCCCCCGCCGTGGACCGCACGCCGGTCCGCATCAACATCAGCCTGCCCAAGTTCGCCCTGGAGGAACTGGACCGTCTGGCCCGCGCGCGCGGCATGAGCCGATCGGCCTTCATTGCGGAAACCGCGTTGCAGGCGGCAGGGCGAGGCGAACGCGCGGCGGCCTGAGCGGTAGCGGCAGGGCAAGGGTAGGAAATGAAGCGGCCCGCATCTCGTGAGAGGTGCGGGCCCTGCTGGGCGAAGACCTGCAACACTGCGGTCAGGCGCTGGACGACACCCTCTGCGCAGTCGCCAGCGCCCCCGCGCGCGGCGGCACGGGGGCAGGGCAGGGCGACGCCCCGCCGTGGGCCTGCGGTCGCCCCTCCTGGCTCGCCCCTGAAGATCACCCCATAACGGAATACCTCCGGCATCGGTTGATGTCGGGGGTGTTGTGGGGCTGTTGGGGTGTCTAAAGGTTTGGCCAAGGGCGATTGTAATCCACGGTGCCTGATTTGCGAGTCGCCAGTATGTCGGAAAATGCGTAGTCAAGGTTGCCATCAGTAGTCAGGGTGGCTGTCATTTTGACAAGGTAACGCCCATAATCATCGGAAAATTCGACATAGCCTGCGGCGGTAGAGGTAGTCACCGTTTGGTAGTTGTAGAGGATTATGGGGCGGCCTTCGGGGAACCTTGGGGACGGTCCTCTTTGGTCGCGGTAGCCATGTTGTCCGAGTATCCCTCTGTAAGCAATGTCGCGTGCGATGTAGTTGGGGTCGGAAAAGCGAGATCTGTTGTTGAATCTTGTTTTGGCTGCCTCGGCAAGGAATTTGTTTAATTTGTCAGTGTACGTATTCTTTCTTTTTTCGACCTGGGCATATATTGCCATGTATATCTCTTGTGCGTCAGAGCCGCTGAAGGCTATGGCATGTGCAATTCTACCCTTTGAGTCGTATGTTGGTTTATATGTGTATGTGTACATATATTCTATGGTTGATGTGTCGTCGCCTTTGGCGATGATTTCAATGAGTCTTGATTCTGGAAGATACGGTCTATCATTAATTCTTGATTTGAGTTCGTTGGCAATATCTGGATGAAGCTTTTCTATGGTAGGTAATACAATATCTTCCGGTGATATATGCTGCGCGGAGAATGTAGCGTTGTCATATTCAAAAAATCCAGTATTGCCTATTTTTTCTAATTTGGGAAGAATTTTGTCGCGGTGTGTTTTTCCTTTTATGCCTGCGTACAGTTTAGATATTTTCAGTAGTTCTTCTGTGTTGTACGATGACTGTATAGACGTGCTGCCAGATTTTAAACCAGTTTTTGAGGCGTCAAATAAAGTGTCTGTAATGTTCTTGTCTTTAGAAATATATGAATTTGTGCTGTCAATATTGTTGATATATTGGATTCCAGCACACCCAAAAAGTGCAAGAGCCATGATCGTTGGGATGATGATTTGACGTGCGCTAATGCTCATTGTCTCCCCCTGTATGAATCGTGTAGATTTGAATTAGCAGGGGAAGTGATAAATTGCAAGGCAGGTACAGAATTGCATATGTTTTATGTCATGGTGTATTTATCTGTAATGAATCGGTGATGTCTTTCATGAATCTTTTTTTTCAACCACGACGGTGACAATGTGTGCGCAAGATCAAGGCGTATGACGAAGCTGTGACCGCATTCGGTGTGTTACACGCAGTATAGCATAGAAGGAGGGCGACAGTATCTGCACGTCCTTCTCGCGCCCGTTGGGTATGTGCAGGAACATGTTGCGAAAGTTGCCTATGCCCTTGCTGCCCTCTATGGCAGAGCGAATGCGGTCGCGGTCGTCCGCCTCCAGCGAGATGGAGGAGGAATAGAACACGTAGCCCATGTGCGCGCCGTTGCGGTAGTACCGGCGGCGGAACAGGGTGGCGTCCTCGTTCAGCAGCATGGACTGGATGACCCCCAGGTAGGATGGCAGGCCGTAAATGGTCTGGCTGACTGCACCACCTCGCCGGGGGCTTTTGGTGCCAAACGGGCTGCGCCACCGTGTCAAACATTGCGCGCGTGCAGTTAGGATGGGGATTGCGGACTGGGGGCGGATATGACCAGAAAATATGACCAAGAAAAAAAGAAGGGGTCAGACTTGCGTCTAACCCCTTGCTTTTATTCTGGAGCCAGCATGGAGATTTGAACTCCAGACCTGCTGATTACGAATCAGCTGCTCTACCAACTGAGCTATGCTGGCTTGCGGGCTGCTGGCGGATGGCTCCGCCAGAAGCGAGAAATGCTTGATATGGAAGTTGGCAGGTGAAGTCAAGCGGGTTGTGGCGCTACGGCGGGTGGTGCATGGCGGCCAGGGCGGGAGATGGCGGGCAACGTGGGGGGGGGGGATCGGCGCAACGTGTCCTTGTGGGCACTGTTGTGATTTGCGGTGCTCAGCCCGGCCAGCCCGGCCCAGACCGTCCGGTTCTGCTTGGGCCAGCTTGTCCAGCCCGCTTGGTCCAGCCTGATCTCGCCCGATCCAACCCTCAAGCCCGCTGGTTTTCCCCGTCGTGTCTTCGGGCCTGCCCCGGCCCAACCCTCTCTTCCATCCTGTCAGTTGCCCAAAGTTGTTGGACAATTTTCTAGACAATATTTTTATGCGGATTTCTTGACAAAATGCTCCGGCTCGCGCAACTGTGCAACAACAAGAACTGGAGCACCTCCTCATGATCCGCGAACTGTTGACCCTCCGCGAAATCGCCCGCCGCCTCGACGTTCCCCCCTCCAGTATCGCCTATTACAAGGACAGGTTTGCGCGCTTTCTGCCCGCCGGAGAAGGGCGTGGCAGGCGGCTGCGCTATCCCGTGCATGTGCTGGACATCTTCAGGGAGATCAGGAGCATGTACACGCGCAACGTGGCGGCGGAGCAGATCGAGGAGCGGCTGGAGGAATTGGTGGCGGCGCTGTCCGCTCCCGTGGGGCCGCAGGGTCAGCCGGGGGCTTCGGGGCGGTCCGGCCAGGTGGGAGGCCAGCCGGGCAGCACTGGTGGCAGTAACGGGGGCGCGCGAGCGTCCCGGACCGTGGCAGAGCCGCATCTGCGGGATCGGTTCCATGCATCCGATGCCGTGCCGGGCGTGGATTTTTCATCCGACGCCGTTTCAGGCACGCCGGAAGGCTCCACTGCGGACCCCGCCGTGGAAGGGCTGCCCGGCATGCTCGACCGCATGGCCACGCTGCTTCAGGTGCAGGGGCACATGCTGGCGGAACTGTCCAGCCTGCGCCGTCAGGTGGAAGAACTGCGCGCCGACCGCGACGGCCTGCTCGCCGCCTTTGACGAGCGTGCGGCCCGGCTGGACGAGGCGCTGGAACTGCTGCGCCGCGAACGCACCGAGGCCGTCACCCGCCTTGTGGACGATTATTACGCGGTGGTGTCTGGGCCTGCGGGGGCATGGGCAGACGGGGGCAAGGCGAATGGAACCGAAGCGGGTGGGGCGGAAGACGGGGCTGGTGACGGCGCGCGCGCTGGTGCAGCCGGGGGCAGCCAATCCGCATCAAGTCAGGCCGCATCCGGTCAGGCCGCATCCGGTACCGACGCCCGTGACGACGACCCCACAGCCACCAGCGCATCCGGGGCCGCTTCGCATGCGGAAACCGGCGATGCGCGGGCAGCGCCCGGCAAGGACTCGGCCCACACGCCACCCGCAACGCTGTTCGACAGGCCGCTGGTCATCCGGCGCAATGGTGAATTTCTGGGCGTTTCAGGCCGCGACAAGGCGTTCACCCTGCGTGAGCTGCTGGCGCTGGTGAATCGCCACGCCGCACGGCGGCATCAGGTATCCATGGGCTGGACCCGAATCAGTTCTGCCTGGGTGCTGCGCCTGACCACCGACGAACCTGCCGCGGGCAGACAGGGCGGCAGCCGCACCCACGAACTGACCTTGCAGCCGGTCACCACCCCCAGTGGCAACCACGTCACCCGGCTTTCGCGCCTTGCCATCAACGGCGACACGGTGCCCGATCGTTTCCTCCTGGAATTGTTCCGGAATATCAAGGAAAGCTACGAATCCCGCTAGCGGACGGCGGTCCGCGCCGTAGCCTGCCCGGTCTGCCCGGCTCGCAGTGCCCCCAGCGGCACGGTGTGTTGCGGATCACGCCACGGCAAGCTCCATGTTCCCCCAAATGCCCACGCGCCCGCCGCACTGGGCGTACACGCCCTCTATGCCCAGATGCGCCATGGCCGCGGCGCGTTCGGTCACGCGGGCCACGTCGTCCGGGCCTTGCAGCATGTTGCCGAACAGGGTTGCCGCCGCGTCGGCCAGGCTGGCGTCGCGCGCCCGCACCGCCGCGATGTCCCCAACGCCAAGGCTCAGCGAATGGCCGACAGTGGCCGACGACGAGCACAGCGAGACGGGGCAGTCTTGCGCCTTCACCACCACGCCGATCATCTCGCCGCTGGCCGGGTCGGGCAGCAGGCCCACCACCCGGTCGCGCCGCGAGCAGATGTAGATGTCCCCGCCGTTCTCCACGATGATGTCCGGCGACACCGGGGCAAAGCGTTCCGCCACCATCTGGGCCACGGTGCCCGCCACGGCTGCAAAGGGGCCAACCCCGGCGATGTCGGCCCCGTGCGCCATGCGCCGGGCCACCTCCGGGGCGCTGGCGGGCGTGGGCACCGGCACGAGGCTGGTGCGAAAGTCCGGCGCAAGCAGCATCCACGCCTTGATCTGGCCGCGCAGTTCGGTGACGTAGGCGGCGATCTGGTCCGGCAGGTCAGGCACTACGGGCTGGCCGGGCTGGCCGGGCTGGCCGGGCAGTCCCGCCCGTACTGTCACCCACAGGTCGGTTTCCTCCACCACCACCTGAAAGACCACCTCGTCCGCGTGGCGGGCGGTGCGCTTGCGATAGCCGCGGACATGGTCGGTGTGTACGGTAATGGCATCCGGGGTGGCGGGTGCCGGGCGCTTGCCGGTGGGGGTGCGTCTGGTGCTCATGGGGCGGTTTCACCACAGGGGCGGGCGGGCGTCAATCGCAAGGGGCGGGCGGCGCTTTTCCTTCGCGGGGCAGGGGGGTATGGTGTGCGCGCCGTGCCCGTGGCCCGGCAGGAGGCTGTCGATGCACCGTTTGCGTGGAAGCGTTGTGGTTCCCCCGTGTCCGTACCGTTTGCGTTCGTTCCGTTCGCTGCTGCTTTGCTTGTGCCTGGGATGCGCGCTTCTGTGCGCCGTGTTGTCCGCTCCCGCCGTGTCTTTTGCCCGTACGCCGGATTCTGCCGCCGGTACGGCTTCCGACTGCGCAGCCGTGATCCGGGTGGGCGCGTGGAACATCGAATGGCTGGGCACCCCCGCCCGGCGCATCGTGGGCGGTCTGCAGACTGCGGATGACATCGCCGCCGCCATCAGGGCCAGTGGGGTACAGTTGCTGGCGCTGGAAGAAGCGGCGGTCACCGACGGCGGCAAGGCCATGCGCAACACCGTGCTGGACGGGGCCTTCGCCCGGCTCAACGCGGCGGGCGCGCAATGGTCGTACCAGCTGTTTCCGGCGCGGGTGCCGCCGCACTCCAAACCCACGGTGCATAATTCCACGCAGTGCGTGGGCGTGGCTTGGGACGGGCGTGCGCTGCGGCTGAAGCGCCCCCCGCAGGCTGTTACTGCCACGGTGAACCTGGCGGTGGAAAAGGAACTGGACCGGCGCATGCGCCAGGAGGCGGGGCCGGATCAGGGGATAAAGCTGCTGGCCCGCTGGCCGCACCTGACCGTGTTTGACGCCGGACCGGGCACCCGCGAGTTCGGCGTGGTGGTGCTGCACCTGAAGGCCAGCAAGGGTGTCACGCAGCTGACCATGCAGGCCCGCGCCATGGAGGGCGACCTGCTGCTGCCCGGCCTGCGGAAACTGGCGGCCAGTGACGGCCTGCGCGACCTGATGGTGCTGGGCGACCTGAACACTCAGGACCACGAGGAGCCGGTATTGCAGGCCCTGGCGGGCGCGGGGTTCATCGACTGCAACCCCGGCGACCAGCCGACCTTCTTCGGCCCGCACGGCAAGACGCGCAAACCGTACGACCGCATCCTGCTGCGCGGCGAGGGGGACGCCTTTGCCGCCGCCTGCGCCAATGCGGCGGGCACGGCAGGCACGGGCAAGGCCGACGGCGGCCTTGGTTTGCCGGGCTTTTCCGTGTTGCAGCCTGTGGACATCGAGACCGGGCTGACCCATGCCGACTACGTGCGACGTTTTTCGGACCATGCCCTGGTGCGGGCATCCATTTGCGTGGGCAAGGCAAAGGCGAAGTAGACTGCGGTTCCATACCGCGCGCCGTCCATACCGCGCGTTATCCGCACCTCGCCTTTCAGGGCACGGCCTGTTCCGGGCCAGACGTTTTCCGGCCCGCGCACGCTCCGGTCCACCGTGCCTTCCCCGCCCCCTGCCGGGCCGCATTCTTTACAAGCGGCGGGCTTTGAGGCTAGGAAACCCTTTTCCGCATCACGTTTCGCAGTGCCGCAACACAAGGATGGAGCCATGCCCAGACATTTCAAGCGAATCAGGGACCTCGGCTACGAAGGTGCCTGGAAGCTGTTGCAACGCGCCAAGGAAATGAAGGACACCGCCTACCGGGGCAAGACCATGGAAGGCAAGACCGCCATCCTCATCTTCGAGAAGGCGTCCACCCGCACCCGAATTTCCTTCGAGATGGCAGTGCGCCATCTTGGCGGCTCCACCATCTTCATGACCCCGGCGGAAAGCCAGCTGGGCCGCTCCGAACCCCTGCGCGACACGGCCCGCGTGCTGTCGCGTTACGCCGACTGCATGGTGGTGCGCACCTTCGGCCAGTCGAAGATCGACGAACTGGCCGAATACGGCTCCATCCCCGTGGTCAACGCCCTGACGGACGAAGGGCACCCCTGCCAGGTCATGGGCGACGTGCTGACCATGTACGAGCGCACCCCCGACCTGTCCAAGGTGCGCGTGGCCTGGGTGGGCGACGGCAACAACATGGCCAATTCGTGGATCGAGGCTGCCATCTACTTCCCGTTCGAACTGTTCATGGCCTTTCCCGAAGGCTACGAGCCCGACCGCGAACTGCTGGGCTTTGCCCTGAACGCCGGGGCCAAGATATTCCTGACCCACGACCCGCGCATGGCGGTTGAGGGCGCGCACTACGTGAACACCGACGTGTGGGCCTCCATGGGCCAGGAAGAAGAGCAGAAGAAGCGTGAGGCCGCCTTCAAGGGCTACTGCATCGATACCGACATGATGGCCCTTGCCGCGCCAGACGCCAAGTTCATGCACTGCCTGCCCGCCCACCGGGGCGAGGAAGTGAGCGACGAGGTCATGGAAAGCCCGGCTTCCATCATCTTCGATCAGGCGGAAAACCGCCTGCACATCCAGAAAGCCATTCTGGAATGGGTATTTTCGGCATAACACCGCGCCACGGCACGCGCCGCGCGACGCATACCGCACAACATACCGCATAACTACCGCACAACGGGGCTGAAACGTCATGGCCAAGGCTATCAACAAGGTCGTGCTCGCCTATTCCGGCGGGCTGGATACGTCGGTGATCCTGAAGTGGATTGCCGTCACCTATGGCTGCGAGGTGGTGACCCTTACCGCCGACCTGGGACAGGAAGAAGATCTGGACGGCGTGGACGCCAAGGCCCTGCGCACCGGCGCCAGCCGCGCCTATGTGGAAGACCTGCGCGAGGAATTCGCGCGCGACTTCATCTTTCCCATGATGCGCTCCGGCGCGGTGTACGAGGGGCGCTACCTGCTGGGCACCTCCATCGCCCGTCCGCTCATTGCCAAGCGTCTGGTGGACATCGCCCGCGCCGAAGGCGCGCAGGCCGTGGCCCACGGCGCCACCGGCAAGGGCAACGACCAGGTGCGCTTCGAGCTTGCCGTCAACGCCCTGGCCCCGGACCTGGACGTGATCGCCCCCTGGCGCATCTGGGACCTGCGTTCGCGCACCGACCTGACCGCCTTTGCGGAAAAGCACGGCATCCCGCTGTCCACCTCGTCCAAGCAGTACAGCATGGACCGCAACATGCTGCATTGCAGCTTCGAGGGCGGCGAACTGGAAGACCCGTGGTGCGAACCCGGCCCCAACAGCCACGTCATGGCCGTGCCCGTGGAACAGGCCCCGGACACGCCGGAATACCTCACCATCGAATTCAGGAAGGGCGATGCGGTTGCCGTCAACGGTGAAGCCATGAGCCCGGCCGCCATCATCCGCACCCTGAACACCATCGCGGGCAAGCACGGCATTGGTCGTCTGGACATGGTGGAAAACCGCTTCGTGGGCATCAAGTCGCGCGGGGTGTACGAAACCCCCGGCGGCACCGTGCTGCACATCGCCCACCGCGATCTGGAAGGCATCTGCATGGACCGCGAATCCATGCATCTGCGCGACCAGATGATCCCGCGTTACGCCGAGGCCGTGTACAACGGCTTCTGGTTTGCGCCGGAACGCGAGGCCATGCAGGCGTTCATCGACAAGACGCAGGAAACCGTCAACGGCACCGTGCGCCTCAAGCTGTACAAGGGCAACGCCTTCCCCGTGGGCCGCACCTCGCCCAACACCCTGTACTGCCATGATCTTGCCACCTTCGAAGACTGCGCCACCTACGATCACGCCGATGCCGCAGGTTTCATCAAGTTGCAGGGCCTGCGCGTGCGCGGGTACGCGCAGCGGGTAAAGAAGGGCTAGGCGACGCCGGTAGCGAGTGGGGACACTGTCCTCGCCCCGAGCCTGCACGCCCCGTAATGAAAAGTTTGGGGGGATGGGGGCCCGTGGGAAGGCGACCCTTTTCAAAGGGCCCCTTCCCCCGGTACCTCTTCCCCCTCATCTCTAAACAAGGGTCTCCCAGCAATGGCCGAAAAGAAGATGTGGGGGGGGCGGTTCCGTCAGGCTACCGCCGCCCTGGTCGAGGAATACACCCAGTCCGTGTCGTTCGACCGCGCCCTGTACGCACAGGACATCGCGGGTTCCAAGGCGCACGCGCGCATGCTGGCCAAGCAGGGCGTGCTGACGGCGGACGAGGCTGCGCGCATCGTCGAAGGCCTGGACATGGTGCTGGCCGAAATTGAGGGCGGCACCTTTGTCTGGCGGCGCGAGCTGGAAGACGTACACATGAACATTGAAAGTCGCCTCACCGAACTGGTGGGCGACGTGGGCAAGAAGCTGCACACCGGCCGTAGCCGCAACGACCAGGTGGCATTGGACTTTCGCCTGTTCGTGTCCGACCGCATCCGTGCCTGGCGCGGCCTTGCGCGCGACCTTGTGGCCGTGCTGGCCGAGCGCGCGGGAGAGCACGCGGACACGCTGCTGCCCGGCTGCACCCACATGCAGCCCGCCCAGCCGGTAAGCCTTGGGCACCACCTACTGGCCTATGCCTGGATGCTGCGCCGCGATGCCGAGCGCCTGGCCGACTGCGACCGCCGGACGCGCGTTTGTCCGCTGGGCGCAGCGGCGCTGGCGGGCACCACCTACCCGCTGGACCCGGCCTACGTGGCTGAACAACTGGATATGTACGGCACCTTCCGCAACAGCATGGACGCCGTGTCCGACCGCGACTTCGTGCTGGAATCGCTGTTCTGCGGGGCCACCATAATGGCCCACCTGTCGCGCCTGTGCGAGGAAATCATCATCTGGGCCAACCCGGCCTTCGGCTTCGTGCGGTTGCCCGATGCCTACGCCACGGGTTCGTCCATCATGCCGCAGAAGAAGAACCCCGACGTGGCCGAGATCATGCGCGGCAAGACGGGCCGCGTGTACGGCGCGCTGACCGCCATGCTGACCACGGTGAAGGGCCTGCCCATGACCTACAACCGCGACATGCAGGAAGACAAGGAACCGTTCCTCGACTGCGACCGCACCGTGTCGGCGTCGCTGGAGATCATGGCGGGCATGCTGCGCGAACTGGGCTTCAACGAGGGGCGCATGCACGCCGCCCTGCGTGCGGGCTTCCTGAACGCCACCGAACTTGCCGACTACCTGGTGGGCAAGGGCATTCCCTTCCGCGAGGCGCACCACCTGACCGGGGCAGCCGTGGCCCTGGCGGAAGAACGGGCCATCACGCTGGAAGAACTGCCCCTGGCCGACCTGCAAGCCATCTGCGACCGCATCGGCGACGATGTGTACGCCGTGCTGGACCCGGCGGCGGCGGTGGCCCGGCGCGAGATGCCCGGCGGCACCGGACCCTCGTCCGTGGCGGCGCAATTGGCCGAGCTGGCAGGCTGGCTGGAAGGCTAGAACTGCGCCATGGCCCTTTTGTCCCTTGCCGTAGCCAGAATGATGTAGGCCGCCCAGCCCGGGTTGCCGATAAACTGCCTGAACGCGGGCCGCCTTCCGGCAGGGGGGCGGCCTGTTGCAAATATTTCGCATGGTCCGCCACGGCGGACCGCATAAGGAAACCGATGCTCCGCAACAAGAAGCTCATCCCCGTACTGCTGCTGGCCGTGCTGTTCAGCTGGGCGCTGTACAACCTGCTTTCCGTTGCAGGCCTGATGCCCGGCACCACCCAGGTGGTGGAGCAGGGTGACGACGGATCGGCCTTGCTGCCTGCCGAACTCAAGGCCGAGGTAACGGCCCTGAACACGGCGGATGAAACAGCCACGGACAACGAATGGATGGCCATGGTCACCCAGGCCGCCAGCGGCAGATACTACAAGGATGCGCGCGATCAGGCGCTGACGCTGGCCGCCTCGCGTGCGCTGGAGGCGGGCAAGTTTGCCGTGGCCATCACCGCGGCCGAGGTCATGTTTCATCCCGAACCGCGCGAAGACGTGTTGCAGGCGGTGGTGAAGGAGGCGTCCAAGACTCGCGCCACCATCAAGTATTCCGTGCGCGCGGCACGCAACCTGTCGAAGCTGGACCAGCGGCGCGCCGCCTACGCCCATATCGTGACCGCATGGGCGGAACTGGCCAGGGGCGGGCAGTCGCAGCTCGACACTGTCGTAACACCTGGAAATTCCAATGTTCCTGAGGCTCCAGGGGCCGCAGGGCTGACTGTGGGGCCTGAGGGCGTGGGGCAGTAACCGGACAGCAGGGATGGGGATTCGGATATAGAAGCGCGGTAGCCGTGCGTCCATTCTGTCGTTTTCCGGCGGAATTGTGACAGATTCTACTTGACCGCCCTGAAAACTCCGACTAATTCTCCAATCATGTCGGTCGATGCTCCGGGTGTGCCGTGCGTCGGGATCGGCATGGGCTTGTGGCAAGAGTTTCGGCGAGTCGATAGGCATCCCACCTACAGAGTTTCTGCCCGATCTTTCGCACGAGCGAACCCCTCATTTTCCCTGCAAGGAGTTTTCCTGATGTCCAAGTCTCTGTATGTGGGCAACCTGCCTTTCTCCGCCTCTGAAGACGAAATTCGCGACCTGTTCTCCCAGCACGGCCAGGTGCTCAGCGTGAAGCTGATCTCCGACCGCGAAACCGGCCGCCCCCGTGGCTTCGGCTTCGTGGAAATGGAAGCCGCCGACGCCACCGGCGCCGTGGAAGCCCTGAACGGCTACTCCTTCGGCGGCCGCGCCCTGAAGGTGAACGAAGCCCAGCCCCGCGCTCCCCGTCCGCCCCGCTGGTAGTTTCGGCGCGGCACAGCCAGCCGTGAGCGCCCAGCGCGCCATGTGCCGGTAGCCTCGCAGATACGCAGCAATCACAAGGCCCGCCTGTCGTTCATCGGCAAGGCGGGCCTTTTTTGCGTTCCGTTGAGACTGTGTTGGTTCTGGCATCGCGCTCTTGTGCGCGCGCGTCATGAAACGGGCCGGAGCTCGCCGGGCCGGATCAGTTGGCAGCTTCGGTCGGCTGCGAAAAGATGCGCTTCAAGGTGCCGTCGGCCCGCATCCGTTCGAGTTCCGCGTTGATTTCAGGCAGGCGCGCGGCCAGTGGTGAGCGGCGCGAAAACGCCATGTGCAGCGGATAGATGCGCACAGGACGATCGGCCTTGCCAATGGTATCCCGCAAGCCGGGCTGTGTGGTCAGGTAGGCTTCCGCCACCAGGTCGTTGCTCAGGCACAGGTCCACCCTTCCTGTCCGTAACTTGCTGAAATTGCTCTCGTCAGAGGGTGCGAATTCTACGGACAGATGCAGCCGTTCCACCGCCGCCAGAAACTCCGGGGAATACGTGTACCCCTGCACCAGGCCGATGCGGTAGGGCAACAGGTCTTCATACTGTTGCCAGAGGAAGTCCTCGTGGTTGCTCCTGACATAGTAGAACGATTGGCGCGCTTCGGTCACAGGCGCAGAGAAGGCCATGCTTGCCTCGCGTTCGTCGGAATGGGCCAGTATGCTCACGCCGTCGGCTTCCCCATCCTGCATCATGCGCAAGGCACGGTTCCAGGGCAGCAGCCGCTGGCGAACGGGCAGGGCCAGCCTGCGGAACAATTCCTCGGTCAGCCTGGTGGCGGTTCCCCCCATGCGGTCGCCCGCGAGCGCAACGGTGTATGGGGGGTACTCGGTATTCACCAACAGGTACCCCCCCGCGCCGGTATTGGCGGGCGGGCATTGCGTGTTCTCGCGGGCGTATGCCAGGAGCGGCATGGTATGCAGTGCGGACAGCATGCACAGCATGAACAGCGTGAACCGCGAGAAACGGGCAAACTGGCCGAACAGGCGGAATGGGCCGAGCCTGTCAGGCAGGGCGCGCAGCGAAACACGGGCGGTTCCGTGGAGATGCGCCTGCGTCTCGGCAAGATGCCGGGAACTGGGCAGATGGTGGTGATGGCTTGCGCGCAACTGCATGGAAACCCCGCTGATGGCGTCCGGCGGTGGTCGGGCGGGTGAGATTGTGCGATATGCGCGGCCCGCTGACTGGCCGGCGGGCGAGTCATAGCAGATGTGCCGCAAATGGCAATGTCCTACGCCGACGCGGGGTTTTCGATCTGTATCGGGGAATGGGGCCCGTGCAGCATGCCGCTGTCATGTCGATAGGCAGCAAGATATGATGCCGGAAGCCCTGCACGGGCGCGTCACGCAGCGAACAACAAAAAAGGCCCCTGAAGGGGCCGTGGCGACGTGGCGGAAGCGTATAGGAGTCGAACCTACCATGGACATCTCTGCCCACCACCGGTTTTGAAGACCGGGCGCCACACCGGTGACGAAACGCTTCCGTGAAGGTTTGGCGTATCTAGCAGAATCGGGGGGACAGGGCAAGACGAAGGCGCAGGGGGGGCCGCCTTCAAGCCTTTGTGGCTGTTTGCACGGCCTCCATCAGGTGCAGCGCCAGGGCATGTTGCTCTGTGGCGGAGTCGGGCAGAAAGCCCATCGTGACGGCGGCCCCCACCAGCACGTTTTCGCGGTTGAACACTGGGCACGCAATGGCCTTGGCACCGGGTATGCCCTCGGTGGCCGTTGATCGCACTGCGTACTTCTGGCGTTTGATTTTTTGGAATTCGGCGCTGTCCATGGCCGAGTCGATCAGGAAGGCGTCTGAAAAGACCTGGAATATCTTGCCGGCGGCGCTGCTTTCGATTGGCAGGAGGGTGTCGTCGCGGTAGTCGATGTCCACATCCTTGTTGCTGCGATTGTAGCGGGTAAGCAGCAGGGTGTCGCCGCGCTGGATGGCCAGGCCTGTGGAGACGTTCAGATTGTCGCGCATTCTGCACAGTGCATTGTTGACGCTGATGAGGACGGAATTGTGTCGCTCTGCGGCTTCGGAAAGATTCAGGATCTTGAAGCCCAACGTGTACAGCGTGGTGCGCGGGTTCTGGTGCAGCATGCCGCACCGGCAGAGCGAGACGAGATATTTGTGAAGCCTGCTCTTGGACAGGCCTACCGCCTTGGCGATGTCCACGGCTCTCACCGGGCCGTTGCTCTTCGAAACCACGTCGAGCACCGACACGGCGATTTCCACGGAATTGACGCCTTGGGCTTCGGACATGTCTGGTGTTCCCGTGTTTGGAATGGCCCGACGACGTACTGCCACGCCGTGCGACGCGCCACATGGCGGCATGGGCGCGACAGGGCATGTCTGGTCAGGCGCACTGTTTATGAAATTGTAATTATGTATGACACGATGGTCAAAGTAAAGCCCCCCCTGCAAGGGAGGTGCCTTGCGGGGGGGGCTGGGAAAGAAGATGCGCGCCGGGTGTACCGTGGCGTACCTTGCGTGCGCAGGAGGATCAGAACCAAGGGTATTGCTTCATGACCGGGGCGTAGAACAGCATTCTGCTGCACAGGGCTGCCCCCACCATGAGAAGGAGGAAACCGCATGCCAGCCCTCGCGACAGGGACGGCCTGAGCATGATGCGCAGCAACAGCACGACGGGCAGCAGTAACGCGAGCAACAGAAACCCCGCGAACAGCGGAGACCCGAACAGAAACCGCGCGCTGGCCAGCATGGGGCCTTGCTGGTTCAACCCGGCGGCGTAACCGGTCAATGCCAGCAACATCATGCATGCGCCCGCCGCAATGCCGAGGGTCAGAGTTCCGGGAACAGGCCGAGGCGTATTGTTTCCGACGCACAGCAGCATACTGGCCGTTGAACTGCCAAGCAACACCATCATCCCGATAAAATTGAGATAGGTCAACGGCGTATGCCAGAAGGGGTGCGCACTCATCTGGTAGTATACCTGACCCGTGGCCAGCACAGCCACCACACCAGCTATCGAGGCGGCAAGCCCGCAGAGGCGGTGCAGTTCCGGTTTGTCACGCCGCACATACACGGTCGCCGCCCAGGCCAGCAGCGTCCCGGTGAAGAGCATGACTGCCAATCCTTCCCGGCTCAACCATGAACGCTGCACCCCCAGCATTGCCCGATAGGCTTCCAGGGGAGTTCCCAGGTGCATGGTGGAGGCGAAGGACCCGGCCAGCGAAACGAGCAGGATGGCTGCCACCAGCCGGAACAGGCGTTGCCCGTTTTCCGGCCCGGCGTACGCTGCGGGCCGGAGGTGGAGAAGCAGGGTGAGCGCCAACGCCGTGCCCGCGCTCCACTGGATGAAAACGGTAAAGAACACCAGAGGCAGTTCGAACGAACTCATGGCAGACCTCCTATGGTACCAGCCTGGCCGGTATGATCACGATGTTCGGTTTGCTGACGGAATGGTCGGGCAGGTTGTACCGAACCTCGATGCGTGAAAGGTTTTCACCGTATTCCTTGCGCAACTGCTCTATGTCGCCGAACCGCAATACTCCTGCGGGGCAGGACTCCACGCAGCGTGGAACCAGCCCTTCGTCCAGCCGCTCCGCGCACAGGTTGCACTTGCTGGTCTTGCCCTCTGCGGGATCAAATACGGGAGCGCTGTACGGACAGGCCATGATGCACATCCGGCACCCGATGCATTTGCCGTGGTCCTGGATGACGATGCCGTCCGGACGCTTGCTGTAGGTGTTGGCCGGGCAAACGTTCATGCACTGGGGATCGTCGCAATGGTTGCATGACATGGAAATGAAGGCGATGGCGTTGGGGTCGTCGGTGTTGAATTCCCGAACCTTTCTCCAGAGCGTTCCGCGCGGTGTCGCATTTTCCGATATGCAGGCAAGGCTGCATGTTCTGCATCCGTAACAGCCGTTCATGTCCAGAAGGAAACCGTATTGTTTGGGCATGGGTTATGCCTCCGCTCTTATGTTGACCAGGGTGCTGTTGCAGCAATGACCATTGCCCAGTATGCCGCTGTAGTCATTGGTGACGGTGCTGCTGCTGCCCCCTTGCTCTTCCCACCATCCGTTGTCGAGCGAGACCACGCCCTTCTTGACCTGTCGGGTGACCACGGCGATGGCCCGGTGTTCGCCCCGATCATTGTAGACGATGGACCATGCGCCATTGGTGATGTTGCGGACGTGTGCGTCGTCGGGGTGGATGAGCACGTTGGGCTGCGTTCGGTGTACTTCAAGTATCCATTCATTCATGCCGTGGCTTGAGTGAATGCTGCGCGCCAGTTTGCGTTGCACGGCCATCAACGGATACTTCCGGGCCAGTTCGGGAGACCCCGCGGGCGACTCCTTCACCTGCATGTAGGCCACGATGGGCGGAAAGCCCTTCTTTTCCCAGTCTTCGATGAAGAAGTGAGCCTTTTTCGTCGTGGTGCGGAACATGCCGTCCCTGAAGGGGATCCAGGGCGTCTGCGTCGGCTTGACCGGCCCCCGGCGCAGTTGCTCCAGCGTAATGCCCGAGCCTTTCAGGCATGTTTCGATGAAATGCTCCACCGGCTTGTTGAAGACGTCGCCGAAACCGAACCGCTCGGCGAGCCGGGCGAATATCCAGTGGTTGGGCCGGGCTTCGCCGGGAGGCGTGACCGCCTGTTCCATGAGTTGGACGTAATGGCTGCGAATGCCTGCCATCAGGCTGGTGTCTTCGAAAATGGTTGTGGTGGGCAGCACTAGGTCTGCGTACTTGGCGGTGGAGGTCATCAGGTTGTCCACCACCACGACGAACGGCACCTTTTCCAGCGCCTTGCGCACCATGTTGGTGTTCGGGGACTGGGTCATGAGGCTGGTGGTGGTGATCCACCAGAAACCGATGCGGGCGGGCCGGTCGTTGTAAACCCATTCGCCTACCTTACTTACCGGTATCTGGGGGATTTTTTTCACGTTGGGCGCAGGGGGGACGGGCGGGTTGACCTTCATCATCTGCGTCACGCCGCCCGCGTCCAGAATACCGGCGCCTGCCTTGCCCACATTGCCGGTGATCAGGGCTAGGTAGAACTGGCTGGCGGCCACGAACGCGCCGAACTCCGTGCGCTGGGCGCCGGACATGTTCTGCACCAGCATGGCCGGTCGGCTCGTGGCGTATTCCCTGGCAAGGCGCAGAGTGGTGCGCGCGGGCACATCGGTGGTTTCTTCAACCTTGGCAAGGGTCCACTGTTCTGCTTCCCTGCGGATCAGTTCAAACACGGTAGTGTGCGGGAAGTCGGCAGGCAATTCGTCCTGCAACAGCGCGGGCCGGATACCGGGGGTGTCGTGCCGGACGATGCAGCCGGACAGCCTGTCGAAGGCAAGGTAGCTGTCGGGGGCATCAGGCGATTCGCGCAGTTGCTTGCCCTTTTCGTCCACAAGGTAGGTTGCGCCGGTGTGTTCACGAAGAAACGCCTCGTCGTGGAGTTTTTCTTCGATGATGACCCGGATCATGCCGAGCGCCAGGGCGACGTCCGTGCCCGGCACGATGGGAATCCATTCGTCGGCCTTGGCAGCGGTTTCGCTGTAGCGCGGGTCGATGACGACAATGCGTGCGCCGTTCCTTTGCGCGGCCAGATATTCTTTGAAGTAGGCCTGCATGGTCACGGCGGGGTTATTGCCCCAGCATAGCAGGTACCGGCTGTCCTTGATGGTGTCGCGCGTGTCGGCATAGCGCAGGCCCAGCATGGGGATCATGGCGGCAGCGACGGCCGAGCAGCACAGCGTGCCTACCTGCTTTGTGGCGCCGCCCAGATAATCGAAGAACGCGTTGGCCAGCGGGTTCTGCAACGCGTCCATGTTGCCGGACCCCGTGTTGAGCAGCAGACCTTCGTTGCCCCGGTCGGCAATGGTCTTGCGGATGTTGGTTTCGATCAGGTCGAACGCCTCGTCCCAGGAAATGGATTTGAACTGCCCGCTGCCCTTGGCCCCTGTCCGCAACAGCGGCGTGGTCAGCCGCCGCTTGTGGTAGATCCACTTGGTGCGACTCATGCCCCGCAGGCAGCATTTCACGTTGAAATCCTTGCTGGCCTCGATCTTGACCAGTTTGTTGTCATGCACGAACGCGGTCAGGTTGCAGTGCAGACATTCCATGGCGCATGAAGAACGATAGAGTTTGAAGTCCTCCAGGCGCAGACGGGTGGAGGTCGCCGTCGCGGCCCGCAGTTCCGCGTTGCCCAGCGGAAAGGGGGATAATGCAAGCAGTCCTGTTACGGCCAACTGCTTCAGCATCTCCCGGCGGGTGATTCTGGTAGAGCGTACTTTCATTGGTGACCCCCTTGGTAAATTTGGTTCACATATGGTTGACCTTCGTAAACCATATGTGAACCGGCTACGATGAAGGCGCGCACTCCGTCAATATGTTAGAGTAAGCATACCCGCGGGCATGTGCTTTGCGGTCATGCTGTCGTGCGCTGGTCGGGATGCGCGGGATATTCGCGCATGTGCCTACGGCGGACAGGACGGGATTGGGCGAGATAGGCGGAACAGGGAAGTCCGCAGCGGGGCAGCGCTGTGTGGGGGAGGAGGCACGGTCCGGGAGAAGGGGGGGGCGGGCCATGACAAGTGCCGCGTGCCCGAAAAGACGGGGAAAGTGCGCTCGCGCGCATTGTCAAATAGTTCCCGACGACTTAAAAAGGAGAAATCGTCCGCACGACGGACGCTCACTTCCGCACGGAGGCCTGACTTGAACCAGTTTTCGCGCAATCTGATTCTCTGGGCGATCATCTCATTGCTGATGGTTGTCCTGTTCAATCTGTTCAATCAGCCACAGGGGACGCAGGCGCGTCTTACCTATACGGAATTCCTCCAGAAGGTGGAGCGCGGCGAGGTGCTGCGCGTAACCATCCAGGGTCAGAAACTTACGGGTGAAAGCTCGGAGGGCAAGGCGTTCCAGACCTATGCCCCGAACGATCCCGAACTGGTCACCCGCCTCATCTCCCAGAAGGTCGAGGTGAAGGCGGAACCGCAGGAAGAAGCCCCCTGGTACATGACCCTGCTGGTTTCCTGGTTCCCCATGCTGTTGCTGATCGGCGTATGGATTTTCTTCATGCGCCAGATGCAGGGCGGCGGGGGCAAGGCCATGTCGTTCGGACGTTCGCGCGCCCGCATGATCACGCCGGAATCGGCCCGCGTCACTTTCGAGGACGTGGCAGGCGTGGACGAAGCCAAGGAAGAACTGAGCGAAGTGGTGGAATTCCTGTCCAACCCGCGCAAGTTCACCCGCCTTGGCGGGCGCATCCCCAAGGGCGTGCTGCTGGTCGGCCCTCCCGGCACCGGCAAGACCCTGCTGGCCCGCGCGGTTGCGGGTGAGGCCGGGGTGCCGTTCTTTTCCATTTCCGGTTCCGACTTCGTGGAAATGTTCGTGGGCGTGGGCGCATCGCGCGTGCGCGACCTGTTCATGCAGGGCAAGAAAAACGCCCCCTGTCTGATCTTTATCGATGAAATCGACGCTGTGGGCCGCCAGCGCGGCGCTGGTCTTGGCGGCGGGCATGACGAACGCGAACAGACCCTGAACCAGTTGCTGGTGGAAATGGACGGCTTCGAATCCAACGAGGGCGTCATCCTGATCGCCGCCACCAACCGCCCCGACGTGCTGGACCCGGCGCTGCTGCGCCCCGGTCGTTTCGACCGCCAGGTGGTGGTGCCCACCCCCGACGTGCGCGGCCGCAAGCGTATTCTTGAAGTGCATACCCGCCGCACGCCCCTGGCCACCGGCGTGGAACTGGACATCATCGCCAAGGGCACGCCCGGTTTTTCGGGCGCGGACCTGGAGAACCTGGTCAACGAGGCCGCCTTGCAAGCCGCAAAGGTGGGCAAGGACACCGTGGACATGGGCGACTTCGAGTACGCCAAGGACAAGGTGCTCATGGGCAAGGAGCGCCGCAGCCTCATCCTGAGCGACGAGGAAAAGCGCATCACGGCTTACCACGAGGCGGGACACGCCCTGGCCGCCAAGCTGTTGCCCGGTTCCGACCCGGTACACAAGGTGAGCATCATCCCGCGTGGTCGTGCCCTCGGCATCACCATGCAGTTGCCCGAAGGCGACCGCCATGGCTATTCGCGTTCGTTCCTGCTGAACAACCTGGTGCTGCTGCTGGGTGGGCGCGTGGCGGAAGAGGTGATCTTCAACGACATCACCACCGGCGCTGGCAACGACATAGAGCGCGCCACCAAGATGGCTCGCAAGATGGTCTGCGAATGGGGCATGAGCGAGGCCATCGGCCCCATGAACATCGGCGAGCAGGGCGAAGAAGTGTTCATCGGGCGCGAATGGGCGCATTCCCGCAACTTCAGCGAGGAAACCGCCCGTCTGGTGGATGCCGAGGTCAAGCGCATCATTGAAGAAGCCCGGCAGCGTTGCCGCGTCCTGCTTGAAGAAAACATCGATTCGCTGCATGCCGTCGCGGGCGCTCTGCTGGAGCGTGAAACCATCAGCGGCGACGACATCGACATTCTGATGCGCGGCGAACAGTTGCCGCCGGAAAAGCCCAACAACCGTCCCGGCTCCGCCCGTTCGGGGGAGCAGGCCGCGTCCGGCAGAAGCGATATGGCGTCTTCAACCTCCGGCGCGCAGCCCGGCTCCGCAACGGCGGGCGCGGCCCCCGCCAAGGCTGATGCCAGCACCGCCGGACGCGACGAGTTCACCCTGGAGGCCGACGATGCCGGTCCGGAGCGCGACGATCGCACGGGGCGTGGCAACGACGGTGGTGCGGGGCAACGATGACGACGCCTTCCGGCCATGCGCCGCAGGCCGTTTGGACCGTACGGGGGGGAAGGGCGGTTGCGCCCGCCCCCCCTCTTCCCTTTGGCACTCAGGCTCAGTGCGTCATTTTCGGCATCGTCAACGTAACGCCCGATTCGTTTCACGACGGAGGCCGCTACGTGACGCACGAGACGGCGGTTGCCCACGCCCTGCGTCTGGCGGCGGAAGGCGCGCACGTGCTGGACATTGGCGGAGAATCCTCGCGCCCCTATGCCGATCCGGTGCCGCTGGAAGAAGAACTGGCGCGGGTGCTGCCCGTGGTGCGCGGCATCCGGACCGGGTATGCAAGCCACATGGTTGCACAGCGTGGACAGGAAGGTGCGGACGGGCAGGTGCATCCGCCTGCCGGGCCGTTCGGCAAGTCATCCATCGCTGAAAGCAGCTTGCCGCTGCTGTCCGTCGACACCTACAAGGCGGGTACGGCGGCGGCGGTACTGGATGAAGGCGTGGACATCATCAACGACATTTCCGCCTGCGCCTTCGATCCCGGCCTGCTTGACGTGGTGACCCACTACAAGCCCGGCTACGTGCTGATGCACAGCCAGGGCCGCCCGGAAACCATGCAGGACGCACCGGTCTACGCCAGCGTGGTGGATTCGCTGCTGGACTTCTTTCATGAAAAGATGGATGTGCTCGTGCGTGCGGGGCTGCCGGAGTCGCGCATCCTGCTCGACCCCGGCATAGGCTTTGGCAAGCTGACGGAACACAATTTCGAGATACTGCGCCATATCGAACGCCTCTACGCGCTGGGCCGCCCCGTGCTGATGGGGCTTTCCAACAAGTCGCTGTTCGGCGGGCTGCTGGACATCGGGCACGGGCAGCGAGCCGTGGCTACCCAGGTGGCCACGGCCTTGCTGGCCTCGCGCGGGGTGCAGTGCCACCGTGTGCATGACGTGGCGGAAACCGTGCGCACCCTGCGCCTTACCCAAGCCATGGCCCCCGCGCCACGGACGGAGAACTGATGCTGGGCCTGGAGAACGTCACCGCCAACTGGCGAGACTTTCTGGACATAGCGCTGGTCACGGCGCTGTTCTACCGCATCATCGTCATGGTCAAGGACACGCGCGCCGTGTCGGCCATTTACGGGCTGCTGTTGCTGGTGGTCACCTACTTCGTGTCGCGCGAGCTTGGGCTGTACACGCTGGGGTGGCTGCTGGAGAGCTTTTTCGGCTCGTTGTTCCTGGTGATCATCGTGCTGTTCCAGCGCGACATCCGCCAGGCCCTCACCGACATGGGAGCGCGCAGTTTCTTCCGCAAGAAGGCAACTTCCGACGACGCCCTGAACGAGATCATCGGCGCGGCGCTGTATCTTGCGCAGCGCAAGATCGGCGCGCTCATCGTCATCGAGCGCAACGTGGCGCTCGGCGACATGATCGAACGCGGGGTGAAGCTGGGGGCCGCGCTTTCGCGCGAGTTGCTCATCACCATATTCTTTCCAAAGACGCCCCTGCATGACGGCGCGGTCATCATCCGCAAGGGCGAGGTGGCGGCGGCCGCATGCATTCTGCCCCTGGCCACCGTGGACCGGCAGGACTTCGGCACCCGGCACCGCGCGGCGCTCGGCATTACCGAGGAAAGCGACGCGGTGGCGGTGGTGGTTTCCGAAGAACGCGGGGCCGTCACCGTGGCCGTGGGCGGCAAGCTGACCACCAGCCTTGATGCCACGCGCCTGAAGCGCGTGCTCAAGAACATCCTGGAGAAGTAACGGTGCGTTCCAACTGGCAGTACGCCGTCATGGCCTTCGTCATGGCCGTCACCCTGTGGTACATGGTCACCGGGCGCGAACGGGTGGAAGTGGTGGGCGAGGTGCGTCTGGAATTCAAGGGCATCCCCCAGAACCTCGTGGTGCGCGAAGGGCTGGTCAACAAGGTCAGCGTGCGCGTGCGCGGCCCCAAGGGGCTGGTGCGCGTCATGACCGCGCGCGACATGAGCTACGCCATCGACCTCAGCGGGCTGAAGCGCGGCACCAACATCGTGCCCCTGACGGCGGAAAAGCTGCCGGAGGCGCGGGCCTTTGAAGTGGTGGAGATCATCCCCTCGCGGCTGACGCTGGAGGTGGACGCCATCGTCGAAAAGGACGTGCCCGTGATCGTGGACATCACTGGCGCCATTCCCGTGGACGTGCGCATCGACAAGACAGAGGTAACGCCGCCCAAGGTGCATCTGCGCGGGCCGGAATCGTTGGTGTCGCGCATCGACAAGGTGAAGGTGCCCGTGGCCGCCCCGGCCCTGGACCAGCCCGGCACCGTGGAAGTGCAGGGCACCCCGACCCTGCCGGAGGCCACGGAGTCGATGCCCCCGG
This sequence comes from uncultured Desulfovibrio sp., assembly GCA_964402645.1. Lineage (GTDB taxonomy): Bacteria > Desulfobacterota > Desulfovibrionia > Desulfovibrionales > Desulfovibrionaceae > Cupidesulfovibrio. The sequence goes on from CAYOCV010000001.1 coordinate 171,727, forward strand.
CGGTGTCCGTAGAGTTTTTCCTGGGCCTGCGCGTGAAGGAAACCACCCTCAAGCGTGAGGTGTCCGTGCAGCCCCCGCACGGGTTGCGGGCGCAGGTGGCGCCGCGCTCGGTAACCCTGCTGCTGGAAATGCCCGCCTCCGTCGCCGCCGATGGCGAGACGCTGCGCGCCATCCGGGTGTATGCTGAAGTGCCGGAAAACGCCGCGCCCGGGCAGGAAAAGCTGCCCGTGCGGGTGGACCTGCCGGACAAGGTGCGCCTGAAGGACATCTCGCCCGATACGGTGAACGTGACCTTCCGCAAATAGTGCGGGAAGGCAGCGGGCTCGGCCCTGTCCAGCAGGGGGGCTTGCAGGCCTGTTTCGGCCCGTTCCGTTCCTGTTCCGTACCGTCCGCACCCCGCGCGGACCATTGAACAACCCCCGCAAATACTGTACTCAGGCGCACCGGCGGCGCTGCCGCCAACGCACAATCCAGAGAGGATCCGCAGATGGGCAAACGCCTGTTCGGCACCGACGGCCTGCGCGGCCAGGTGAACATCTATCCCATGACCGCCGACGTGGCCCTGCGTCTGGGCCTTGCGGCGGGCACGCATTTCCGTAACGGCCATCGCCGCCACCGGGTGGTTATCGGCAAGGACACCCGCCTTTCCGGCTACGTGTTCGAGTCGGCCCTGACGGCGGGCCTGTGCGCCGCCGGCATGGACGTCTATCTCGTCGGTCCGCTGCCTACGCCCGCCATCGCCTTTCTTACCCGCAACATGCGGGCCGACCTTGGCGTGGTCATATCCGCCTCGCACAACCCGTTCATGGACAACGGGATCAAGTTCTTCGACAAGGACGGCTTCAAGCTGCCCGACGAAATGGAGAACAAGATCAGCGACATGGTGCTGGACCCCGATTGGCAGTGGGATTACCCCGCGCCGGAGCGTGTGGGCCGCGCCGCCAAGATCGAGGACTCTCCCGGTCGGTACATCGTTTACCTGAAAAACAGCTTTCCCGCGCACCTCACCCTGGACGGCATGCGCGTGGTGCTCGACTGCGCCAACGGCGCCAACTACAAGGTGGCCCCGCTGGCGCTGGAAGAGTTGGGGGCAGAGGTCATCAAGATCGGCACCGAGCCCAACGGCCTGAACATCAACCACCAGTGCGGCTCGTTGTACCCCGGCGTGGCCGCCGGCAAGGTGCTGGAAACCCGCGCCGACGTGGGCCTGGCCCTGGACGGCGACGCTGACCGGCTCATCGTGGTGGACGAGAAGGGCACCGTGCTCGACGGCGACCAGATCATGGCCCTGTGCGCGGAAGACATGCTGCGGCGCGGCGCGTTGCGCAACAACACCCTGGTGGCCACGGTCATGAGCAACATGGCGCTTGAGGTGTACATGAAAGAGCGCGGCTGCAAGCTGCTGCGCACCCCCGTGGGCGACCGTTACGTGGTCGAGGCCATGCGCCGCGAAGGCGCAAACCTTGGCGGTGAACAGTCCGGCCACCTCATCTTCATGGACCACGGCACCACTGGCGACGGCCTGATGGCCGCCTTGCAGATATTGCGCATCATGCGGGAACGCGACCGGCCCCTGTCCGAGCTGGCGGGCCAGTTGCAGCTTTTCCCGCAGGAGCTTATCAATGTTCATGTGGAGCGGAAGATTCCCTTCGAACAGTGCCAGCCCGTTCTTGACGGCGTGGCCAAGGTCGAGGCGGAACTGGGCGACAGGGGCCGTGTGCTGCTGCGCTATTCGGGCACCGAAGCCGTCTGCCGCGTGATGGTGGAGGGCGAGGACCCCGAACAGGTGAAGCGGCTGGCCGGACTGCTGGCGGAGACGGTGCAGAAGCACCTGCGCTAGTTTGCAAATGGGCCTCACCTGCGCAGGCTTGCCGTTTCAGTAACCTGGCGGTGCTGGTGCAGGCAGCTATTCTGCCGGTGTCTTTCTGACGCAAGCCGATCCGACGACTCATTCCAAAGGAGACCCCTCATGAACATCCGCAAGGTCGTCATTCCCGTCGCCGGCTGGGGTACCCGTTCGCTTCCCGCCACCAAGAACATCCCGAAAGAAATGCTGCCGGTCTACAACAAGCCGGTGGTGCAGTACGTGGTGGAAGAGGCCATCCGTTCCGGCATCGGCGACGTGGTCTTCGTCACCAACCGCGACAAGAAGATCATCGAGGACCACTTCGACTACAACCTGCAGCTGGAAAGCGTGCTTGAGCGCGCCGGAAAGACCGAGATGCTGCGCCAGGTGCGCGAGGTGGCCGAGATGGTCAACATCATCTCCATCCGCCAGAAGCAGCAGTTGGGTCTTGGGCATGCCGTGCTGTGCGCCCGCGACGTGGTGCGCGACGAATCCTTCGCCGTCATGGTGGGCGACGACCTGATGTTCGGCATGACGCCAGGCATCAAGCAGCTCATCGATGTTGCCGCCTCCGAGCGGCTGCCCGTCATCGGGGTGATGGAAGTGCCCGCCGACAAGGTGAACCGCTACGGCATCATCTCCGGCGAGGAATTCGCCCCCGGCATTTTCAAGGTCAACAAGCTGGTGGAAAAGCCCAAGCTGGGCGAGGCCCCTTCCCGCCTGGCCATCGTGGGCCGCTACGTGCTTACGCCGGACATCTTCCGCTGCCTGGAACAGATGAAACCCGGCCACGGCGGCGAAATCCAGCTTACCGACGCATTGCAGATGCTCGCCGACGACCGGGGCCTGCTGGCCGTGAAGATTCGCGGCATGCGCTTTGACGCGGGCGACTGGGCGGAATACCTTACCGCCAACATCTATTTTGCCCTGCAGGACGAAGAACTGCGCGACGAACTGGTGCGCCAGCTCAAGCCGCTGTTGCCGTACAGCGGCACGTAACAGGTCGGCTTTTCACGATTCATGCTGAGGCCGGGGGGAGGGTTTGCCTCTCCCCGGTCTTCTTCTGACGCATTCACTCCCTTCATCCCCATTGCCGTCATGCCTACCAACGTCGCCCCATCGCTCCGCGCCGTCGCGTTGCTCAGTCCGCCGTACGCCACCCTGACGTACGCCGTGCCGCCGTGGCTGCCGCCGCAAGCGTGGCGGCGGGGTACGCGGGTGGCGGTGCCGTTGGGCAACGGCGCGGTGCGCGTGGGCGTGCTGCTGGACGACGAGGCCCACGCGGCGGCAAACGGCGGAGCAGACGGCAAGGGGCTGCCGGAAGGCGTGGTGCCCCGGCCCATGCTGTGGCCGTTGGAGCGCGAACCGCTGCTGGACGCCGGGTACCTGGACATGGTGCGCCAACTGGCCCTGCGGCAGGCGGCGAGCGAGGGGCAGATACTGGGCAATTTCCTGCCCGTTGGGCTGCGCACCACACAGGTGCGGCTGCGTTTTTTCGAGGATGGCCGGGCGCGCACGCTGAAGTTCCGCGATCTTGTGCCCCTGGCGGACAAGGACCCCACCGCCCTGCACCGACTGGGGCAGGCCTGGATGGATGGCCGGGGCGAGGTGCTGGACAAGGCGGAAGACGCAGCCGACGCCGAATTGTGCTCCGTGTCTGCGGATCCCCCGTGGCCGGTGCGGCCTTCCGCAGTGCGCCAGATGCAACTGCTGGAATATCTATGGGACAAGGGATCGGCCAGCCGCCGCGCGGTGCTGCGCGATTTGGGCGCCGCTTCGGCCACCGCCCTGGAAGGGCTGCTGAAGCGGGGCCTGGTTACGGTGACCCGGCGCGAGGACGGCGAATGCGCCTGCGACGAGGCCGCCGAGGGCGAAGGTCCGGCCTGCCTGTACGGCCCGTCTGGTGCATCTGGTACGGACCCTGATGCTCCCTTTGAACTGAACGCGGCCCAGCGCACGGCGCTGGATGATTTTCTGACGGCGCTGGACGGCCCGCGTGCGGAACACCGCCTGCTGTACGGCGTGACGGGCAGCGGCAAGACAGTGGTGTATCTGGACCTTGCGCGGGAATGTCTGGCGCGGGGGCGCTCCGTGATGCTGCTTGCGCCAGAGGTGGCGCTGGCCTGCAAGCTGCGGCGCGACGTGAACGAGCGCCTGCCCGGCGCGCCGCTGTTCTTCTTTCATGGCTATCAGGGCGCTACCCAGCGTGAACGCACCTTCCGTGCGCTGGCGGCCCGGCGCGAGCCATGCCTTGTGGTGGGCACCCGGTCGGCCCTGTTCCTGCCCGCGCCAGACTTGGGCGTGGTGGTGCTGGATGAGGAGCACGACACCTCGTTCAAGCAGGACGAGGGGTTGGCCTATCAGGCCAAGGAAGTGGCCTGGTTTCGGGTCGGACAGGGCGCGGGGCTGCTGGTGCTGGGATCGGCTACGCCGGACGTTAAGACCTTTCACGCCATGCGCGAGGGACGGCTGCCCATGGCGGCCCTGCCGGAGCGGGCTGGCGGCGGTACCCTGCCTGACATCGAACTGGTGGACATCAAGGATATTTCCTCCACCGATTCGGTGCTGGCCGCCCAGAGTGGCGCGGCCCTGCGCGAAACTGTGGAGCGCGGCGAGCAGGCCGTCATACTGCTGAACCGGCGCGGCTACGCCCCGCTGATGTACTGCCTGGACTGCGGCACTGTGGCGCGCTGCCCGCATTGCGACATCGGCCTCACCTACCACAAGGGGCGCGAGCGGCTGGTGTGCCACTACTGCGGCCATTCCGTGCCGTACCCGGCCACCTGCCCCAACTGCAAGTGCATGCATTACCTGCCCATGGGCGAGGGCACGGAAAAGCTGGAGGAAACCCTGGCGGCGCATCTGCCCGCCGGGGGCAAGGTGCTGCGGCTGGACCGCGACTCCACCCGGCGGCCGGGGCGCATGGAGGAAATCCTGGCGGCGTTTGCCCGGCGCGAGGCGCAGGTGCTGGTAGGCACCCAGATGCTGTCCAAGGGGCACCACTTTCCGGACGTGACCCTGGCCGTGGTGGCCGATGGCGACCTTGGCCTGAACCTGCCGGATTATCGCGCGGCGGAGCGCACCTTCCAGTTGCTCGTGCAGTCGGCAGGGCGGGCAGGGCGCGGCGAAAAGCCGGGGCGGGTGCTTATCCAGACCCGCGACCCTTCCCATTACTGCTGGAACTTCGTGCGCACGGCGGACTACGAAGGCTTCTATGCCCATGAGATTGCCATCCGCCAGCGGCGCAGGTACCCTCCGTTCGTGCGGCTGGCGCTGGTGCGCATCAGCTATCCCATGGATTTCACGGGTGGGGCGGAGGAGATGGCCCGCTTTGCCAATGCGGTGCGTACCCTGGGGCGCGAACGCGGCGTGCAGGTGTTGGGGCCTGCCCCTTCGCCGCTGCCGCTCTTGCGCGGGCGCAAGCGCTTCCAGTGCCTGCTGAAGGCCGACGACTGGCCGAGCATCCGTTCGTTGTTCGGGGCGGCTGGGGCTACCCCCGGCATAGGCCATCTGCGCATTTCGCTCGATCTTGACCCCGTCAACATGCTGTAACCCGCGCAGCGCGCGGCACCAAGGATATCGCCATGATCATCGTCGTGCGCAAGTGCAGCGACTGTCCCTTCTGCAGTCAGGGCGACCCCGCCCGCTGCAACCTTTCCACCCCCAAGCACCGCCCGCTGGACATCGCGCTGGACCGCCCCACGTGGTGCCCGCTGCGCCGGGAGCAGGCCATCGTGCGCGAGGCGTCGTAGCTGTCTGGCGTGGCATCGGGCGCGCCCGCATTCCGGCGTTGCACCCGGTGCCGCGTCTGGCATATGATGCATCCGGCGATCACGTATCCAGATGACGATCGCCCATTCCACAAAGGGCGCACCGGTCGGGGGAAGCATCGGGGCAGTACGGGGTAGCTATGAACAATGCCGACATCCTTGTCCTTGTGGTGGATGACGAAGAAATGGTGCGCGAAAACCTTGAGGCTTACCTTGAGGATGAAGGGTTTCGCGTTGTCACTGCTGGCAGCGGCGAAGATGCGTTGGGACTGCTGGAGCATCATCGGCCCGACGTCGGCATCATCGACATGCGGCTGCCGGGGATGAGCGGCAACGATTTCATCATTCGCGCCCATCAGATGCTGCCTTCGCTGCGCTATCTCATCCACACCGGCTCGACCAACTACAAGCTGCCGCCGGAATTGATAGCCATAGGCGTGGAGCGCACCGACATCCATATCAAACCCCTGCAGAACATGGACGACCTTGTGCAGGGCATCTTCCGCCGCCTGTCCGTGCCGGAGCGTGCATGAAGCGTCCCTGCCGCCTCGCTGCATGCCTGCTGCATGTCCCTGCGACGTGTGAACATGGGTACGTGACGCCGCACGGAGGCTGCCATGCCTGAGCGCAACGCATCCGCCGCACCCGTGGTGGTCGTCATCGACGACGACACGGTGGTGCGGCGCAGCATTACCGCCTACCTTGAAGACCTGGGATACGACGTGCATGAAGGCACGGATGGCCGCACCGGGCTTGAGCGCGTGCGGGCAGTACAGCCGGATGCCGTCCTGGTGGACCTGCGCATGCCCGGCATAGACGGGCTGGACGTGCTGCGCGAACTGGCGGCGGAACGCCCCGACATGCCCACCATCGTGGTGTCCGGCACCGGCGTCATGCAGGATGCCATCGAGGCGGTGCGGCGCGGCGCGTGGGATTTCATCCTCAAGCCCATCATGGATCTGGATCTGCTGGGGCACCGGGTTCGCCTGGCCATAGAGCAGGGGCGGCTGCGCGCCGAAAATCGCCGGTACAACGAGAACCTGGCCGAGGAAGTGGCCTGGCGTACCCGCGAACTGGAGCAGGCAAGAGTGGAGGCGGAATCCGCAAACCGCGCCAAGACCCAGTTTCTCGCCAACATCAGCCACGAACTGCGCACCCCGCTCAACGGCATCATCGGGCTTACCGAACTGCTGCTGGCCGCCGGGCCTTCCGGCGAACAGGGGGAGTGCCTGGGCATGGTGCGCCAGGCCGGGCTGGATCTGCTGTCCATCGTCAACAACCTGCTCGACATGTCCAGCATCGAAGCGGGGCGCATTGCACTCAACGAGGCCCCGTTCAACCTGCGCGAGACCGTGGGCGATCTGGTGCGCGTGCTGGACGTGCAGGCCCGCTGGAAGAACCTGACCCTGATCTGCGACGTGGCCCCCGATGTGCCGGACAGGCTGCTGGGAGATGCGGCGCGGCTGCGCCAGGTGCTGACCAATCTGGTCATCAACGGCATCAAGTACACCGAGGTGGGCGGAGTTTCCCTGTCCGTGAGCCTGGATGACGGGCACAAGGGCACGCCCGACCCAGGGGAGAACGGCGGTCCCAAGCGTCCGGAGGGTACTGTGGCGCTGCGCGTCACTGTTGAAGATACCGGGGTGGGCATCGCACCGGAAAAGTGGGAACGCATCTTCGAGCCGTTCACCCTGGCCGAGAATTTCCTTACCAAGAAGTACGGCGGCGCAGGCCTTGGGCTTGCCATTTCACGCGAGATAGCGCGGATGATGGGGGGCGACATTGCCGTACACAGCCAGGAAGGCGCGGGGAGCACCTTTGTGCTGGTGATGCGCTTTGCCGTGGGCGAGTTGGCCACGCCGCGTGTCCGCGATGTGGCCTTGCCGGTAATCCGTGGTGCGAACAGGCGACTGCGCATCCTGGTTGCCGAGGATGACGTGATCAACCGCAAGCTGGCGGTATATTTTTTCGAGCGCATGGGGCACGACGTCATCACCGTGGCCAGCGGCATAGAGGTGCTGGCCGCGCTGGAGAAAGAAGTCTGCGACCTGTTGCTGATGGACATCCAGATGCCCGAAATGGACGGTCTGGAAACGGTGCGCGCGTTGCGGGGACGCCGGGGCGGGCCCGCGCAGATACCGGTCATTGCCATGACGGCCCATGCCATGGCCGGGGACCGGGAGCGTTTCCTCGACGCGGGCATGGATGGCTACGTCTCGAAACCCGTGGACTTCGCCTGTCTGGTTGCCGAGATAGAAGCCGTGCTGGGCTCGCGGGGGGTGCTTGATGTGCCGCAGGATGCGGCGCAGGCCCGTTGTGGGGAAAGCCTTCTGAAAGGCTGACGCACGGAGTGGTCTCACGCGGGACCTGCATGCAGCGCCGGGGGCGCGGGAATCGGACGACAGTTCCGGGACCCGCGCCCCCGGCGCGTTGTGCGGCGGATCCTAAACACCAGGGAGTGCGTCAACGGTCAGTTCCGTCGGGACGGATGCGTGGGGCCAGAGATGGTCAGCGGGTACGGCCAGACGGGTACGGCCAGACGGGTACGGTCAGACGGGTACGGTCAGACGGGTACGGTCAGGCTGAATGGGCAGACGGTGCATTGCTGGGGGGCAGGACCGAGGGCGCGCAGGATGTGAAGGAAGTGTCAGAGCACTGCCGTGTTCTGCGCAAGTGACGCTTGTGCCATGTTTCCGGGGCGTTTCCGAATGGTTGCAAATCGTTGACGAATCGTATAGCAAAGTTCAATTGTGCTTAAGGGGTGCCGTGCCCCGGTACGTGCGTTCGGCTGCAAGGCCGAGAGGGAACGCGCGGGGGAGCGGCAATCGTCATTCTGCCTGAACAGTCGGAACGTTCCGTGTGTTTTCCCTTGGTCGGTTTGCCGCGCCGGGGGACTTTCTTCGCGCGTGCGCATCGTTCGGCTACAGGCATACAAACCGTAGGGGAGATCCATGAAGCGACTGAAATCGTTGGCTGTGTCGTGCCTGCTGGTGTGTACCGCGCTGGCTGGCACCGCGCAGGCCGAGGGCTTTGCCCTGTACGAATGGGGCGCGCGCGGCAACGCACTGGGCGGCACCATGGTGGCCCGCAAACCCGACGCCTCTGCCGTGGCCTACAACCCCGCCCTGATGACCCAGCTGGAAGGCACCCAGGTGATGGCCGGTTTCAGCGCCATCGTGCCCAATGCCAAGGTGGACGTGAACTACGGCGGCCAGACCTACACCGGCGAAGGTGCGCACAACGTGTGGACGCCCCCGCACGGGTACCTGACCACCAAGGTCAAGGACAACCTGTGGCTGGGCATGGGCATCTACACCCGCTTCGGACTGGGCACCGAATACAGCGACGAGAACTGGGCGGGGCGTTACAACATCTATGACGCCGAAATCCAGACGGTCTCCTACAACCCCAACGTGGCGTTCAAGCTTACCGACAAGCTGTCCGCCGCCATCGGGGTGGAGTTCATGACCCTCGATCTGAAGATGAACAAGAAGATCGACGGCACCAACATGAACAACAATCCCAATGACTCTTCTTCCGGCGATATTGATTCGGAACTGAAGGCCGACAGCTACGGCTGGGGCATCACCGGCGGCCTGCACTACCAGTTCGACGACCAGTGGGCCGCAGGCATCAGCTACAAGAGCCAGGTCAAGCAGAACGCTGACGGCACCAACTCGTTCACCCGTGGCTCTGCGGTGACCAACCCGATGATTGTCGGCGCCTACCGCGACTGCAACGTGCATGGCGCAGTGACCCTGCCGGACATGATTTCCTTTGGCGTGTCCTACAACCCGATTCCCGAACTGGGCATCGAAGTGGGCGCCACGCTTACCCGCTGGTCGCTGTATGACAACCTGGGCATTTACCATGATGCCCCGTTTGCGGGCACCGGTCGTCTCGTGAATTCCGAAAAGGAATGGAACGACGCCTGGCGCTACAGCATCGGTGTGGAATACGCCGCCACCCCCTGGATGGACCTGCGCGCCGGTTTCATCTACGACGAATCGCCCGCCGATTCGGACCACATCGACTACCTGATCCCCACCAGCGATCGCCAGTTGTACAGCACCGGCGTCGGCTTCCACTGGGACAGCTACACCCTGGACCTTTCCTACACCTACATCGTGGCCAGCGATGCCGAATACGACAACCACGCCACCAACGGCATCTACGAGGGCAACTCGCATGATGGCCGGACCCATGTGCTTGGTCTTTCGGCTGGCTACAAGTTCTAGGCCTGACGTACGCATGCATCAGGGGCCGCTCCTTCGGGGGCGGCCCCTTTTCGTTTGCAGGACGGTGGGTAGGGCCATCTGGATCATCAGGGCCATCGGGGCTGCGTCAGGGCCATCAGGGCTGCGCCAGGGGGCAAGGCCGGTTCTATGCGAGGAATGTGCTGGATAGGGGCGCTATCGCATCTCAGGCGGCTCGCCAGGGGCTTGTGCGCAACAGTTGGAACAGGGAATTGTCGCACAAGTGCGGTGCGTGCCTGTATTTCCCGGCCATTGTCGCAGGCTGCGCAGGCTCGGTTGTCAGGTCTGTTCATGAGCATGCATTGCCGGGAAGGAGAGAGCAGGAACGATGACCGGAGAGCACGCCGCGCTTGAGCGGAAGGGGGGCGGGAGGCTCGCTGACTTCATGCGTCATGCAGCATGGGCTGAAGGCAGCTCGTGATACGCCGCAGCTATCCTATGCACCACATCGTACCGGGGTGGGGTTTGTTTCGCGGACCAGGCAGCGCACGTCGTCCGTGCCCAGGCTGGCCGCTCATGCAGAAGGGCCCGTGCCGTAGCGGCACGGGCCCTTGTCGTCAGGCAGAAATGAAGGCAGCGGCTAGAAGGTGCCCGCTTCCTTCTTCACGTCGAGGGCGATTTTCCACAGCACGGAAAGCACCATCAGGCCGATGGCGTAGACGCCCACGGTGACAAGGATTTCCGGGAAGCTGGGCGCGTACTCGGTCACCGTGTCGAAGGGGTTGGGGGTAAAGCCGCCGATCAGAAGGCCAAGGCCCTTGTCGATCCAACTGGCGATGACCAGGATGCCCAGCGCCCACGGCAGCACGCGCTCGTTGTCGCGGATCTGCGGGGGAATGAGCAGGCACAGCGCCAGCATGGCCAGCACCGCCGCCGTCCACATCCAGCCCACCACCCACGAGGCGTGGCCGTCGTGGCCCACGAACAGGAAGGTGAGCGGGTGCTGGTGGCCCGGCATGCCGCTGTAGAAGGCCGTGAACACTTCCAGCAGGAAGAAGAACACGTTGATGGCCATGGCGTAGGTGATGATCTTGGTCAGGGTCTGGATGGCTTCGCGGCCCGGATCGAACCCGGTCAGGCGGCGCAGCGCCATGACCAGCAGCAGCAGGATGGCCGGACCGGAGGCAAAGGCCGAGGACAGGAAGCGGGCGGCCATGATGGCCGTCAGCCAGTAGTGGCGGCCAGGCAGACCGGCGTACAGGAAGGCGGTGACGGTGTGGATGGAGAACGCCCACACCACCGACAGGTAGATGAAGAACTTGATCCACTTGGGCGGGTCAACATCGTGGCGCTCGGCTTCCAGGGTAACCCAGCCGACCAGCGCGTTGATGAACAGGTACCCCATCAGCACCATCATGTCGTAGAACATGATGGAGTTCGGCGTGGGGTGCAGGATGACGTTCAGCATGCGCTGCGGCTGCCCCATGTCGGTGACGATGAAGAGCATGCACATCAGCACGGCGGAAATCGCCATGAACTCGCCGAGGATGATCATCTTCTTGAACTTTTTGTAGTGATGGAAGTAGGCGGGCAGCACCAGCATGACGGCAGAGGCCGCCACGCCGACGAAGTAGGTGAACTGCGAAATGTACAGCCCCCACGAAACGTCGCGGCTCATGCCGGTGATGGTCAGCCCGTATTTCAGCTGGAAGATGTACGCGAAGACGCCCAGGCTCGCGATGCCGCCAAGGAACAGCAGCCAGATGTAGAACGCCGGGGAGCCTTTCAGAACCTTCTCGATCATGGCTTCTCCTCCTACACGATGTAGTAGACGCCGGGCTGGGTCCCGATGGAGGGCTTGCGGCGAATGCTGAAGTTCTCGGCAAGGGCCTTGCGAACCGGCGAATTCGGGTCGTCGAGGTCGCCGAACAGGATAGCCCCGTTCGAGGCTTCGACGCAGGCGGGCAGCAGGCCCACCTCAAGCCGTTCGGAGCAGAAGGTGCATTTTTCCACCACGCCGCGCATGCGGGTGGGGAAGGTGGGGTTCACGTCCTTCAGGTAGGGACGCGGATCGCCGAAGTTGAAGCTGCGTGCGCCGTACGGACACCCGGCCATGCAGAAGCGGCAGCCGATGCAGCGGTGGTAGTCCATCACCACGATGCCGTCTGCGCGCTTGAAGGTGGCCTTGGTGGGGCACACGCGCACACAGGGCGGGTTTTCGCAGTGGTTGCACAGCAGCAGGTAGTCCCTTTCGCGCACGGCGGGGGACAGGTGCTGGCTCATGTCGTCGGTGAACACCCGGTCGTACTTGTCGGTCCAGATCCACTTGATTTCCTGCTTGGTAGGAATCGAGGGGACGTTGTGGACGGAATGGCAGGCGTGGATGATGCGGTCGAAGTCCTCGCGCGATTCCAGCTTGCGGGTGTCGATGACCATGGCCCAGCGCTTGGCGGCAAGGTGCTTGCCGCCTACTTCGTACTTGGCGCCGGGCATGTCCTTGGCGTCGGCGGTGGCCACGTCAAGCGTGGTCGAAGCGCCAAGGCCGAAGGCGGCAAGGCCGGCGATCTTCAGGAATTGTCTTCTGGTGGTGCTCATTACTGGTTCCCCCTCGGCGCCACATGGCAATCCCAGCAGTAGGGGCTCACGCTGTTGGAGTTGTGGCACTTGTCGCAGAAATCGGCCTTGTTGGTGTGACACTTCATGCAGGTGTTCTGCAGGCTGATGTCCCAGACCTTGCCGTTGGAGGCGACATAGGCGCGCTTACCTTCGCGCAGGGCCTGGTCGCGCCACACGTCGAGGATGTGCATGTGCTCGGCGCGCATGTATTCGGCCGGTTCGATGCATTCCTTCTGCCCGGCGGGCAGGGCCAACTGCGGGCGCTCGTACTTGGGCGTCAGCAGGTTGGACCAGAAGGGAAAGGTGAACAGCCCGACGAAGATCACGATGCCGGGGATGATGTATTTGCCGTTATACATGGTTATTCATCCTCCATACCGGGCAGTTCTTCCTGCCGCAGGTCCATGGTGCGCTTCTGTTCGCCGCGCATCACGAGGGCGTTGGCCACCAGCTCGTGGGTACCGTAGACCGTGACGCCGGGGGCCCAGTAGTTGGCCAGCGGGGGCAGGGTGGCCCTGTCGATGGCGCAGATGCAGGCCATGGTGTTCACGCCGTGCTTCTGCTGCACGTACCGCAGGGCATTGCCGCGGGGCAGGCCGCCGCGCATGCGGATTTCCATGATCTCGTCGGTGTTCAGGCCGGAACCGCCGCCGCAGCAGAAGGTCTGCTCGCGGATGGTGTTCTCGGGCATGTCCACGTAGTTGTTGCACACGTTCTGGAGCACGTAGCGGGGTTCTTCAAGCAGGCCCATGCCGCGCGCCGGGTTGCACGAGTCGTGGAAGGTCACGGTCAGGTGGTCGTTGCGGCTGGGGTCGAGGCGCAGCTTGTTGTGCTTGATGAGGTCCGCCGTGAACTCGGCGATGTGCACCATCTTGGTGGACGCCGCGTTCTTGAACACCGTGCCGGTGATGGGGGACTTCGGCACTTCCATCTTGGACGGGGTGGGGCCGTTGAAGGTGTCCATGTACTGATGCACCACGCGCCACATGTGGCCGCATTCGCCGCCCAGGATCCACTTGGAGCCAAGGCGTTCGGCTTCGGCATACATCTTTGCGTTCAGCTTCTTCGCCATGTCGAAGGTAGTGAACGAGCCGAAGTTGCCGCCTTCCGAGGCGTAGGTGGACAGGGTGTAGTCCAGCCCGATTTCGTGGAACAGCATCAGGTAGCCCATGAACGTGTAGATGCCGGGGTCGGCGAACACGTCACCAGAGGGCGTGATGAACACGATCTCATGGCCCTTTTCGTTGAAGGGCGGGTTGATCTTGATGCCGGTCACCGTCTCAATGTCCTCGCAGAGGAACTCGACGATTTCCTTGAAGGCGTGCGGCTGGATGCCCAGGTGGTTGCCGGTGCGGTTGCAGTTGAACACCGGTTCCATGATCCAGTGGATGCCAAGGCCCAACTCGTGCAAGAGCTCACGCGCAATGGCGGTGATTTCCGCGGTGTCGATGCCGTAGGGGCAGAACAGCGAGCAGCGGCGGCATTCGGTACACTGGTAGAAGTAGTAGAACCACTCCTTGATGACGTCCTTGTCCAGCTTGCGGGCGCCGGCCAGCTTGCCCAGCAGCTTGCCCGCCGTGGTGAAGTCGCGGCGGTACACCGAGCGCAGCAACTCGGCGCGCAGCACGGGCATGTTCTTGGGGTCGCCCGTGCCGATGAAGAAGTGGCACTTGTCGGCGCAGGCGCCGCAGCGCACGCAGATGTCCATGAACACCTTCAGCGAGCGGTGCTTGGCCAGGCGCGCCTTGAGGCCTTCGTAGATGATCTCTTCCCAGTTCTCCGGCAGGTTCCAGTCTTCCTGGTCGGCCGACCACTCGTGCGGGTTCGGCATGCCGAGCGCCTTCATGTTGTCGACCTTGGCCGGATAGCACCACGTGCCGGGCTTGAAATCCGGCTTGGTGTCCATCCACCCTTCCATGGGGAAGGCGGGGATGGTCGCGATCAGCTTGTCGGGAGTTGGCAGTTTGGACATGTCGGCTCCTTACTCGGCGGCAGCGGCTTCTTCAGAGGTTTTGTCGACAGGCAGCCCCGCCTCTTCCATCAGTTCCCGGAACTCGTCTTCGTATTCCGCGTAGGTGCGGTACTTCTTGGGCGGGTTCCAGGGGTTCACGTGGCGCACCGCGCGCGTGTTGTTGGGCAGGTTGCGCGTGGGGCTGAGGAAGACGCCGCCCATGTGCATCAGCTTGCTGAACGGGAAGTACACAAGCAGGCACGAGAGCAGGAAGACGTGGATGAAGAACGTCGCGCCGATGCCTTCGGGCAGCACGGGGTTCATGGTGACGAGACCCATGGTCAGCACCTTGACCGCAGCAATGTCCACCTTGGCGAAGTAGCGCATCCAGATGCCGCTGCCCACAAGGCCCAGCAGCAGGAACAGCGGGAAGTAGTCGTTGGCCAGCGAGATGTAGCGCACCTTTTCGCTGAACAGGCGTCGGGCCAGCAGGAAGCCCAGGGCGGCCACCACCAGCACGTCGGTCATGAACATGCGGGGCACGCCGATCTGCATGATGCCGTCGACAAACTCGATGGCCGTCAGGGCAAAGGGCACCGGCTCAAAGAAGAACCGGAAGTGCCGGATGAAGATCAGCAGGAAACAGTAGTGGAAGAGCAGCGCGAAAAGCCACAGCCACTTGGCCGAATAGTAGACCACGCGCGGGCCTTTCTGGATTTCGACCGAAGTGTTCCGGAAAAGCGACCGGAACAGCAGCACTTCGAGAAGCATGCGCCCCACGGTGCCGGCGGTGGTAAAGGGGCTGTCGAGCCGGGCAGGCTTGATCCAGTCCAGCGATTTCTGCTGGCCGCCCGTGGTCGGAATGCGGAAGGGCACGGGCGACTTGGCCCAGTCCACCATCCGCCAGACGAAACCGCCGATGAACACGAGCACCGCGGCATACGGCAACACCACCCCGATAAGATACTGGAAGCCTGAGGCAGCTCCCAGCCAGGCGATGCAACCCAGCGCAATGACCGCTAAAAGTGAAATGAACATTCCGTTACCTCGCTGCTAGGCTATCGGTTTCTGCGTGTCCGGTTCCCCTACCGGCTTGTCCAATATACGTTCAGCCCTGCGCAAGAGCTGGGCGTACCCACGTTTGAAATCGTCTACTTTCATCATGTGCAGGCGCTCGCGGCAGGCGGCGTACTTGCCGAATGCCATGAGCGTCACGGTATCAATGCGCGATTCAACCTCCAGCTGCTCGTCGTGCAGCCCGTGCTGAACGATGGCGGACCGCAGCATCTTGCGGATTACCGTCTTCAGCACGAACAGCACGCCAACGGCCTGCTCGGGGGAGAAATTCTGGATGGCCCGGATGCGGATGACATCCTCTATGGCCTCGGAAAGTTGGGCCTCGTCCACGTCGTCGCCCGCCACGGCGTCGAAGATGACCACGGCGGAAGCGGCGGTGGTGTGCCCGACGGGATTGGAGAACTGGTCCCTGCTGCTGCGCAGGAACCCAACGGTGTCAAACGGATAGGTGCCATACATGGCGTCTATCCATTTGTGGATGATGGCATCCTTGTGTTCTGTAAGCAGGTCCCGGATGGTCATGTGAACTCTTTGCCGTTATGGTTGGCGGACGCGCCCGCAATGGCGCACCCCCCTATACGGCGTTTTTTTCGCTTTGTCCAAGCGAAAAGGGGGGATGCAGCGCGTCCCCGGACAGACCCGGCGCATGGCGTGCGCAGGCGGGATGTCTGAAAAAATGATTTTTTTCACATAGTCTGAAATGCCCGAAAGGTCAACAAATCATGCGGGTTCTGGTTGATTGCTCAACTCGCACGATGCTTTCGCGGGAGGGCGGAGCGGAGGCTCCCTGCAAGCGGCTGGGGTGGCGCTTTGGGGCGGGCGCGGGACGGGAGGCGAATCCGGCTGGCGGAGTTCGTTCGGTGTCTGATCAACGGCGCAGGGCAGCCCGGAGTTGCCCGGAACTGCCCTTGGCTGCCATGGATTGCATGGCGGTAAGGTCTTGCACGCTCAGTTGCAGGTGGCGTTGCTGGCAGGTGTTTGGGCGCATCCAGCGAAGTCGTTGGTCAGGAACGGCAGTCCGCCATCCTGTCCGACGCCGGATTTGCCGCCCTGGCCTTGCACTGGCGAGGAGGGGCCCTGCTGAGGCGCGGCGGCACGCGGGGCCGGGGCGGTGGAGGCGCCTTCTGCCGATGGGACGAACGGCAGGCGCGGCATGCCCGAAACCTGGATCACGGGCAGGCGGTCAGCCCCGGTGGCCAGGACACGGGCCTTGTTGCGCAGCAGTTCCCAGCGCAGGCGTGCCTGTTCGTACAGGGACATGCTGATGCCTGGCGGCGTGTCCGCCACCTTGCGCAGGGCATCCGCCACGGATGCGCCCTGTTCGACAAGGCGGCGCATCTGCTCGATGGCCATGATGTCGTCGTTGTTCTCGGCCACTGGGCGATAGGCCACCGTGTCGGGCGCGGCGTTGGCCAGCGCGGCGATGGCCTGGCGGCAGGCCGGGCACGACGGCGAGAAATACAGGGTGACCGGGGCCTTTTCCGGACCGAAGAGATTCCATGCCCCCATCCGTTCCGTGGCCAGGGCCGCCCCGTTGGCAAAGAGCAGGCCGCCCCATACCAGCAACAGGATGGATATGCGCTGTTGTCGGTCGCGGCGCGGGGTGGAAGGGATGGCCACGAACGCCCCGGCGATGAGCGCAGCCACCACCAGGCAGGCAGCGCAGGGGGCCGTCAGGGCCATCAGAGTCAGCAATGCCGTGTCGGCGGCCAGCATCAGCCAGACGAAACCGCGCGCGGCGTCCTGCTTGCCGAAGATGCAGAACAGGGCTAGGAGCGAGAACGCCCCGACGCCGTACCACCACAGGGGCAGGCCCCACACCGTAAGGTCGCGGTACAGCGAGCAGCCCGTGCTGATGCACAGCGACTCTGACGGGGCGATGGCGGCCCATGCGCAAAAGGCCGCGCCAAGCACGGCGAGCAGGAAGCCGCCCCAGATGGCGGAAGAACGATTTGACGCGAGCATGTCTCGAATCTCCAGTGCGGGTCTTGCATAAAGGCCAGCCCGAGGCGAGGCGATAGTAAGCGGGAAACAGACACAGGTAAAGCCCCGGAACCCATGACCCCATTGAAAGACCTGTTGCGGCGCTTTGCCGGTATCCGTTCGGAGTGGCCCGCTGACTGTCGGGAAGGCGCGCCTGTTGTCGAGGGAGACGCCGCGCCTGACGCTGTGCCCGACATCGGGCGCGATGCGGAGCGTAATGTTGCCGGGTCCGGGCGCGGCACGGCTTCGGGGTACGTGGAAGCCCCCCCCTGCGGGCTTTTCGGCACACCAGCGGCGGAAAGTCCAGGGCGTGATGAGTCGGGCGATGTTCGCGCTGATGGTTCGGGCGGTCTCTCGCCTTGCACTCCACCATCGGAAGTGGCCTGGCCCCCCCGGCATGACGTGCGTACCAGCCCGCGCGCGCGGCGCGTGCGGTTGCGCATCGTGCCCCGGCACGGGCTGGAGGTGGTGATACCGCCCGGTTTCAGCGCCACACGGATTCCGGAAGTGCTGGAACGTCACCGTACCTGGATCGTGCGGGCCTTGCTGCGGGCAGGATTGGCGGAGTCCGCCCCCGGTACGTTGCCGGAGGGGGCGCGGGAAGGGGCGCAGGGTCCCGGCGGCGGGGCGTTTCTGGGGCCGCACGGCATTCGCAGCGTGCCCGGCGAGGTGGATCTGCCCGCCGTGCAGGCCAGATATGTCGTGGTGCGTGCGCCCCTTGCGCAGGGCATGCGTCCGGAACTGCGCGAAGTGGACGGCACCCTGCGCCTGCGGGTGCCGGAAGGCGGGGCGGGCGACGGCGTGGCCGTGGACCTGCTGCGCGACTGGCTGCGGGCGGTGGCACGGCGGCGTCTGGCCCCGTGGCTGCACGGGCTGGCCGCTGAACACGGATTCCACTACCAGCGCTGCGTGGTGCGCATGCAACAGACCCGATGGGGCAGTTGCTCTGCCCGAGGCACCATCAGTTGCAACGCCAGCCTGCTGTTCCTGCCGCGCGAACTGGCGCGGCATGTGCTGCTGCACGAGCTTTGCCATACCGTACACCTGGATCATTCCTCCCGCTTCCATGCCCTGCTGGAGCAGGTGGACCCCAACGCCGCCGAGTGGCGCGAAGGGTTGCGCTCCGGGTGGTCGCATGTGCCGTGGTGGGCGCGGTAGCCCTGCACTCCGTGTCCGTTATCTGATGATGCAAACGCACGCGCGGCCCCCGGTGGGGGCCGCGCGTGCGTTTGCATGGGGGGGCGTTGCCCCGTGCCCAGTGGACTGCACCAAAAAGGGAGACGCCTTGCGGCGCCTCCCCGATGTAGCGAGCGTTGAAGTGGCCGGGGCCTACTTCATCACGGAGCCGGAAGCGGCCTGCTGCATCTTGACTTCGACCTTTTCGGTCAGGCCTTCGTAGTAGGCGCGCAGGATTTCCAGCACTTCGTCACGACCGAAGTGGTCGGCAACGGGGGCGCCGTCGGACAGGGCCTTGCGCAGCTTGGTGCCGGACAGGATGACGCGGTCTTCCTTGCCGTGCGGGCAGGTACGCAGGGAGGCCATGCCGTCGCACTTGTAGCAGTAGAAGGTCCAGTCGATCTTCAGCGGGGTGCAGATCAGGGCCTTGCCGGGCTCGGGGCAGGCTTCGTTGGTGTAGGGGATCTTGTCGAAGATGGTCTGGGCTTCGAACATGCCGTAGAAGTCGCCCACGCCAGCGTGGTCACGGCCGATGATCATGCGGTTGATGCCGTAGTTCTGGCGGAAGGTGGCGTGCAGCAGACCTTCGCGGGGACCGGCGTAGCGCATGTCGAGGGGGTAACCGGCCTGGATGACGTTCTGCTTCACGAAGTACTTTTCGACCAGGGTGTCGATGCACTTCACGCGCACTTCGGCGGGGATGTCGCCGGGCTTCAGGGCGCCCACCAGGGAGTGGATGACCACGCCGTCGCACACTTCGATGGCGATCTTGGCGAGGAATTCGTGCGAGCGGTGCATGGGGTTACGCAGCTGCAGGGCGGCAACGTTGGCCCAGCCGCGTTCTTCCATTTCGGCGCGCAGTTCGGCGGGACGCTTGTACACGCCAGCGAACTTGGTGGGGAAGTCACCTTCGGACAGCACCTTCACGGTACCGGCGACGTTGAATTCCTTCTGTTCCATGACCATCTTCACGCCGGGGTGGTCTTCGAGCGCCACTTCCCAGAACTTCTGGGAGTCGGGGCCATCGCCCTTGAAGACGAGCTCGCATTCCCACTTCTTGTCGGCTTCGGTCATTTCGTAGATTTCTTCGATCTTCATGGTGGCGAAGGTTTCACCCTTGCGCACCAGGGCCACTTCGTCGCCCACCTTTACGGCGGCGGCGTCTTCCTTGGAGATGTCCATGGTCACCGGCACGGGCCAGAAGGTGCCGTCGGCGGTGGTCATCTTTTCGCAGACGCTCTTCCAGTCGGCCTTCTTCATGAAGCCGTTCAGCGGAGAGAAGCCGCCGATGCCCATCATGATAAGGTCGCCCTTGGTGCGCGAGCTGATTTCGATCTGCTTCAGGCCAGCGGCCTTCTTGATTTCGGCTTCGCGGGCAGCGCCTTCGAGCAGGCAGCAGACGAGGCCTTTACCACCATGAGGGGGAACCAGCTTGGACATACCTTCCATCCTCCAAATGAATGTGTTGTTGCCATGGCGCGCCGCTTCGGGGGCGGCTGCGTACAAAAACTGTTCTCGTGCGAGAAGCATGCGGAAGCGGCGGTGCATTCGGGAGTGCATCTCGCCGTTCACGCATACCTCTTGTGAAATATTTTACATATTGTCAAGCGGCAAATGGGAGAAAAGCGTCAGGCCGCTGATTTTGCGCCGTCGGTTGCGGGCCTCTTGGCGGCGCGGGGCACGGGAATGCGGCCGGCAGCGTCTTGCTGTCTTCCCATGTGGCGCAGGCATGCGCGCCTGCCGCCTGTGCGAGGGGGGCGGGCCATGCGCCGTGACGGCGCATCGGGTGGAACGGGGATGCCTGGTTGCGGGCGTGCCGTGGGTTCCTTCGTCGCATGCGCTGTGTGCATCATTGCAAGATTGCAGCATAAATGTTCGGCAGGGGATGCGCTTTCGCAGGTGGGGATGCGGGTGTCGTTCGGGATCTGGATGTGTCGGGAGGGTGGATCAGGAGTGCGTCGATCCGGTTGTGATAAAATGACCAAATTGCACGCAAGGCTGGATGTCATGCCGGGCGCGCACGTGGAGCGTTGAAAGCGCTGCCGGTGTGCATGCAGTGGTTGCGGGGAGGGAGGGGCTGCACGGCGTGCATGGAGCAGGTGTGTTCTGTCTCATTGGTTGTGCGCGTCGGCAGGGGCGCTGCAGCATAATATGGATAAGCAGGCCCGGAAGGGGATGCGCGAGGAACATGGCGTTTGCTGATGTCCCTGTACGGGCCCGGGATATGCCCCGGCCATGGACGCGCGCAGGGAGCGCCGCGGGCGGTAATCTCTTTGTCAGGTGTTTCGCCGCAAGAAGGGTGGCTTGGCGCTTTTGGACAACCACGGCGCAACAATGCCTGCCGGGGCGGCGCGACCGGGCAGGGTTGTGTGACTGCCCCCGGACTTTTTGTCATGAAAAAAACTTGTCCATCGGTGGGAAAAGGAGTACTGGATCTTGGTTCAGGACCATGGTGGGCGTTTTTGCGGGGATGCTTGGCTGCTGGAACCCCGTCCCACCGGAGCGCTTGCGGCGTGTCCGGTAGCCCGTGTGACCGTGTGTTCGGCGCGGACCTGCCCCATAGGTGATCGGGCGGGTTCCGTATTGTGTTGCTTGACAACCGTCAGGCGCTGGGCTATGCCCATGCGCCTTTACCGATTGTTTCCGATCCACTTTCACGGAGGAGCAGAATGCCCACTATCAACCAGCTCATTCGCAAAGAGCGCAAGGCAGTGCTGAAGCGGAAGAAAACCCCCGCTCTCCAGGCCTGCCCGCAGCGCCGTGGCGTGTGCACCCGCGTGTACACCACCACCCCGAAGAAGCCCAACTCCGCCTTGCGTAAGGTTGCCCGCGTGCGCCTCACCAACGGTATTGAAGTTACCGCTTATATTCCTGGTGAAGGCCACAACCTTCAGGAGCACTCGGTCGTCATGATTCGCGGCGGCCGCGTGAAAGACTTGCCCGGTGTCCGCTACCACATCGTGCGCGGCACCCTCGACACTGCCGGCGTGCAGGACCGTCGCAAGAGTCGCTCCAAGTACGGCGCCAAGCGTCCCAAATAGCAAGGGAGTATTTCGATGCCTCGTAAAGGACCCGTCCCCAGACGTGAGATTTTGCCCGATCCGGTGTACAACAGCCGGCTGGCCGCCCGTTTCATCAACCGCCTGATGTATGACGGCAAGAAGGGCGTGGCGGAAAAGCTTTTCTACAAGTCGCTCGAAACCTTGGGTGAAAAGACCGGCGAAGAACCCCTGAAGGCGTTCGAGCGTGCCGTTGAGTCCGTGAAGCCGCATCTGGAAGTGAAGGCTCGCCGTGTTGGCGGCGCCACCTACCAGGTGCCCATGGACGTGCGCCCCGACCGTCAGGTTTCGCTGGCCATCCGCTGGCTGATCAATTACGCGCGTTCGCGTGGCGAAAAGGGCATGTCCGCGAAGCTTTCCGCCGAACTCATCGATGCCTTCAACAGTCGCGGCGGTGCCGTGAAGAAGAAGGAAGACACCCACCGCATGGCCGAAGCCAACAAAGCCTTCGCCCATTACCGCTGGTAGAGCGCCGGAGTAGCCATCGTGTCTAGAACTGTCCCCATCGAACGGCAGAGGAACATCGGGATCATGGCCCACATTGACGCGGGCAAGACCACGACCACCGAGCGCATCCTCTACTACACCGGCGTTTCGCACAAGATCGGCGAAGTTCATGACGGCGCTGCCACCATGGACTGGATGGAGCAGGAGCAGGAGCGCGGCATCACCATCACTTCCGCCGCCACCACCTGCAGTTGGAAGGACCACGCCGTCAACATCATCGACACGCCCGGCCACGTCGACTTCACCATTGAAGTCGAACGTTCGCTGCGCGTGCTTGACGGTGCTGTGGCCGTGTTCGACGCCGTTGCCGGCGTTGAGCCGCAGTCCGAAACCGTGTGGCGCCAGGCCAACCGCTACGGCGTTCCGCGCATCTGCTTTGTCAACAAGATGGACCGCATCGGCGCCAACTTCTTCCGTTGCGTCGACATGATGGTCGAACGCCTGCGCGCCAAGCCCGTCCCGATCCAGCTGCCCATCGGCAGCGAAGACAAGTTCGAAGGCGTTGTCGACCTTATCCGCGGCAAGGCCATTATCTTCGACAAGTCCAGCAAGGGCGTGGAATTCACGGAAGAAGACGTGCCCGCCGACATGATGGCCCTGTACGAAGAGAAGCGTTTTGCCATGGTGGAAGCCGTGGCCGAAGAAGATGAGACGCTGCTTGAAAAGTACCTGGGCGGCGAAGAGCTGAGCGAGGAGGAGATTGTCTCCTGCGTGCGCAAGGCCACCATCGCCCGCAACATCGTGCCGGTGCTGTGCGGCTCGGCCTTCCGCAACATGGGCGTGCAGCCCCTGCTTGACGCGGTGGTCGACTTCCTGCCTTCGCCTGTCGACATCGACCAGATGAAGGGCATGAACCCGGACAACGAAGAGGAAACCATCGTCTGCAATTGCAGCGACAAGGAACCCCTGGCCGGTCTGGTGTTCAAGCTGTTCTCCGACCCTTATATCGGTCACCTGTCCTTCTTCCGCATCTACTCCGGTTTCATCGAGTCCGGCATGACCGTGCTGAACTCGACCACCGGCAAGAAGGAACGCGTCGGCCGCCTGCTGCGCATGCACGCCAACAAGCGTGAAGAGATCAAGTGGGCGGGCGCTGGCGACATCGTGGCCGTTGTGGGGCTGAAGCAGGCCTCCACCGGCGATACCATGTGCGACGAAAAGCGCCCCGTGGTGCTTGAATCGCTGGATATCCCCGAACCGGTCATCGAAGTGGCCATCGAGCCCAAGACCAAGGCCGACCGCGATGCGCTTTCCGCTGCGCTCGCCAAGCTGGCCAAGGAAGACCCCTCGTTCCGCGTGAAGGGTGACGAAGAAACCGGGCAGACCCTTATCGCCGGCATGGGCGAACTGCACCTGGAAATCATCGTCGACCGCCTGACCCGCGAATTCAGCGTCAACGCCAATGTGGGCAAGCCCCAGGTTGCCTACCGCGAAACCATCACTTCCTCGTCCAAGTCCGACATGAAGCACGTGAAGCAGTCGGGCGGTCGCGGTCAGTACGGTCACGCGGTCATCGAGATCGAACCGAACCCCGGCAAGGGGTACGAGTTCGTCAACTCGATCACTGGCGGCGTCATTCCCAAGGAATACATCGCCCCGGTGGACAAGGGCATTCAGGACGCCATGAAGAGCGGCGTCCTGGCCGGGTTCCCCACCGTGGACATCAAGGTCAACCTGGTGTTCGGTTCGTACCACGACGTCGACTCCTCGGAGCAGGCGTTCTACGTGACCGGCTCCATGGCCATCAAGGACGCCATCCACAAGGCCTCGCCGGTTCTGCTTGAACCGATCATGGACGTGGAAGTGGTGACCCCCGACGAATACCTTGGCGACGTCATGGGCGACCTGAACGGTCGTCGTGGTCGCGTGCAGAACATGGAAGCCCGCGTGGGCTCCCAGGCCGTGCGCGCCCAGGTGCCGCTGTCCGAGATGTTCGGTTACGCCACCGACCTGCGTTCCAAGACGCAGGGCCGCGCCACCTTCACCATGCAGTTCCACCACTACGAGCGGGTTCCCGCCCAGATTGCCGAAGAAGTGGTGAAGAAGAAGGGCTAGCCCTTCGGACTTCGTGAAGAGGGCGGAGCCATCGGTAAAGGCATCCGTTGAAAGTCAGGCCCCGGGCAATTTCTGTCCGGGGCCTCTTTTCTTTCAAAAAAGCTTGACGGGAATGGGGCGGTGGCGTAATTAACCCTCTCGCGCCGGTTCTCCGGTGCAAAAAACGTCGCCCCTGTAACGGCAGGGGAAGGGCAGGTCGAGCCTGTCCTGATGCGTTTGGCGTAAGCCGAACTTTGACATTTGCAGGCGTTACCGAATGCCGCAAATAGTCATGCCGTTCCAGTCCGCCGTTAACACTGTCGTTGGCGGGCTGTAAGGTACTGTACTTGCGGGGCGCAATGCGCCCTATTCGGTGACCCCTGTGGACCACCTGCACTCGCCGGAGCATGCTCCGGCCAGGGCCAGGCTGGCGACAACATGGGTGATCTTTCTGGACGGCAACCGCATAGCGGTAGCCGCGAGGCGAAAGAGAAGGCCTTTGGGTGTGCCAGCCGGCTCCCCACCCCGCCTTCCTCTCCATCGCTCCAAATCCTCGAAGATCACGGCACACCGTCCCCCGCTGGACGGCAGGCCGCCATGGCGTCACATGCCACCTGTGCCCACGTCGCGGAAGCGGCGTCCGGGTTTAGCGTAGCACCGGATGCTTATGGCGGGTCTCGGTGTGCCGCCACCGAACGTGAGGAACTCTGCACCCGACACGCCTGCCTCTCACCTCATGGCAGTCAGGCGCTGGACGGCAAGGGTACGTTTGCCAGATAACGGAGTAATCAACAATGACGACAGTTAGCAGTGATCGTATCAGAATCAAGCTGAAAGCTTACGATTACCGCATCCTGGACAAGGCTGTGGCGGAAATCGTGGATACGGCGCGCAACACGGGCGCCGGGGTGGCTGGCCCCATCCCCCTGCCCACCAACATTCACAAGTACACCGTCAACCGGAGCGTTCACGTCGACAAGAAGTCGCGTGAACAGTTCGAAATGCGCATCCACAAGCGGCTCATGGATATCCTGGAGCCCACGCAGCAGACCGTGGACGCACTGGGCAAGCTGAGCCTGCCCGCCGGTGTGGACGTCGAAATCAAGCTCTAGTGAGAGGAAGTCATGGCTGAGAAATTGGGTATCCTGGGTCGCAAGGTCGGCATGACCCGCATTTTCGCCAGTGATGGTTCCGCCGTGGCTGTTACGGTCATCCAGGCCGGTCCCTGTCCGGTTATCCAGGTCCGCAACGGCGAAACCGACGGCTACGATGCCGTGCAGATCGCCTTCGAGGAAGCCAAGGAAAAGCACACCACCAAGCCCGCCCGTGGCCACTTCGCCAAGGCCGGCAAGGGTCTTTTCCGCAACCTCCGCGAAATCCGCCTGGAAGCTCCCGCCGAATTCGAAGTCGGCCAGGAACTCACCGTGTCCCTGTTCGCCGCTGGCGAAAAGGTGAAGGTGACCGGCACCAGCATCGGCAAGGGGTACCAGGGCGTCATGCGCCGCTGGAACTTCGCCGGCTCCAAGGACACGCACGGCTGCGAAAAGGTGCATCGTTCCGGTGGCTCCATCGGTAACAACACCTTCCCCGGTCACGTGTTCAAGGGCAAGAAGATGGCTGGCCACTGGGGTGACGAGCGCGTGACGGTCAAGAATCTCGAGATCGTCGACATCCGCGCCGAAGACAACGTCATTCTGGTGAAGGGTGCCGTTCCCGGCCCCAAGAACGGCCTGGTCCTGGTGCGCAAGCAGTAACGAAATGAGGATGATCACATGGCTGTGGTGAAAGTATACGATCAGAACAAGAAGGAAGCCGGCGAACTGACGCTCGCTCCCGAGGTGTTCGAGGTCGAGGTGAAGCCTGAGATTCTCAATCTCGTGGTCCGTGCGCACCGCGCCGGGCTGCGCTCCGGCACCCATGCCACCAAGACCCGCGCCTTCGTCTCCGGCGGCGGTGCTAAGCCTTGGCGCCAGAAAGGCACCGGCCGCGCCCGTTCCGGTTCGAACCGCTCGCCCATCTGGCGTGGCGGGGCCATCATTTTCGGCCCCCAGCCCCGCGAGTACGGCTTCAAGGTCAACAAGAAGGTCCGCCAGCTGGCCCTCAAGATGGCGCTCAGCTCGCGGCTTGCCGGCGAGAACCTGATGGTGGTCAAGGGCATCGAACTGCCCGAGATCAAGACCAAGCTGTTCGCCAAGGTGGCCGACACCCTGGGCCTTTCCAAGGCTCTGGTTATCACCGCCGACGAGAACACCACCCTCGCCCTTTCGGCCCGCAACATTCCCGGCATCACCCTGATCACCGCCGACCAGCTCAGCGTCTACGAGATTCTGAAGCACCCGAAGCTGGTGATGTTCGAGGGCGCTGTCGAGTCCGTCCAGGCCAGGCTGAAGTAGGGAGGATGGTCATGGATTATACACAGATTCTCGTGAAGCCCCTGGTGTCCGAAAAGGCCACCTTCGTGAAGGAACAGGCCCAACAGGTCGTGTTCTTCGTGAACCCCCGGGCCAACAAGATCGAAATCAAGAAGGCCGTCGAAGCCGCCTTCAAGGTCAAGGTGACCGACGTCAACGTCATCACCAAGAAGCCTGCCGACAAGGTCCGTCAGGGCCGCGTCGTGGGCCGGATCTCCGGCTGCAAGAAGGCTTACGTGACCCTGGCTCCCGGCGAAAAAATCGAATTCTTCGAGGGAGTGTAAGCAATGGCTGTTCGCAAGCTGAAACCGACATCTCCCGGTCGCCGCTTCCAGACTGTCTCGGATTTCGAGGAAGTCACCAGGAGCACGCCCGAGAAGTCCCTTACCGAGGGGCTGAGCAGGAAGAGCGGTCGCAACAACAATGGCCGCGTGACCATGCGCCGTCGCGGCGGCGGTCACAAGCGCCTGTACCGCATCATCGACTTCCGTCGTAACAAGCTCGGCATTGCGGCCACGGTCGCTCACATCGAGTACGACCCCAACCGTACCGCCCGCATCGCGCTGCTGCACTACGCGGACGGCGAGAAGCGCTACATCCTTGCCCCGCTTGGCATCAAGCAGGGCGACAAGGTGCTGGCTGGCGAAGGCGCGGACATCAAGCCTGGCAACGCCATGCCCATGGCCCGCATCCCCGTCGGCACCGTGCTGCACAACATCGAGCTCTACCCCGGTCGTGGCGGCCAGTTCTGCCGCGCCGCCGGCACCTACGCCCAGCTGGTGGCCAAGGAAGGCAAGTACGCCCTCCTGCGCATGCCTTCGGGCGAAGTGCGCAAGGTGCTCGCCGCATGCTGCGCAACCATCGGCCAGGTCGGCAACGTGAACCACGAGAACATCTCGCTGGGCAAGGCGGGCCGCAATCGCTGGCTCGGTCGTCGTCCCAAGGTCCGCGGCGTCGCCATGAACCCCATCGACCACCCGTTGGGTGGTGGTGAAGGCCGCAGCTCCGGCGGTCGCCATCCGGTGACCCCGTGGGGCGTGCCCACCAAGGGGTACAAGACCCGCGATCGCAAGAAGGCTTCCTCGAAGCTTATCGTCAAGCGTCGCGGTCAGAAGTAGGAGTAGAGCATGCCCAGATCCCTGAAGAAAGGTCCGTTCATAGACGACCATCTGATCAAGAAAGTGGAATTGGCCGTGTCGAACAGCGACCGCCGCGTCATCAAGACGTGGTCGCGTCGGTCCACCATCGCTCCCGAGATGGTCGGTCTGACGTTCGCGGTCCACAATGGGAAGAAGTTCATTCCCGTGTTCGTCACCGAGAACATGGTGGGTCACAAGCTGGGCGAATTCGCCCCGACCCGCACGTTCTACGGGCATGCCGCGGACAAGAAGAGCAAAGCAAAGAAGTAGTGGGTGAATCCGATGGAATCGAGAGCCACCGCGAAATTCATGCGTGTGTCGCCGCGTAAGGCCCGGCTTGTTGCCCAGAACGTGAAAGGGCTGCCTGTCGAAGACGCTATGAATATCCTGAAGTTCACGCCCAACAAGCCCGCCGATGTCATCTTCGGTGTGCTGCGTTCCGCCCTCGCCAACGCCGAGCAGCTGCCCGGCATCGATGTGGACGCCATGGTCGTGAAGCAGATCGTCATCAACGAAGGCCCCACCTGGAAGCGGTTTCTTCCGCGTGCGCAGGGTCGCGCCACCAAGATCCGGAAGCGTACCAGCCACATCACCGTGATTCTCGCAGAAGGGCAGGAATAGGTTATGGGTCAGAAAGTACATCCTTACGGCTTCCGGCTGGGGTACAACAAGAACTGGCAGTCGCGCTGGTTCAGCAAGAAGGATTATCCCGCCTTCGTCTTCGAGGATCACAACATCCGCAAGTTTGTGAAGAAGACGTTGTACCACGCCGGTCTGTCCAAGATCGAAATCGAACGTGCCGGCGGCAAGGTGCGGCTTATCCTCTCCACTGCGCGTCCTGGCATTGTCATCGGCCGCAAGGGCGTGGAAATCGAAAAGCTTCGTGGCGACCTGCGCAAGAAGTTCAAGCGCGAGTTCTCCATTGAGGTGAACGAAATCCGCCGTCCTGAAGTGGAAGCCCAGTTGGTAGCCGAGAACATCGCGCTCCAGCTTGAGCGCCGCGTGGCCTTCCGTCGCGCCATGAAGCGCACGGTGTCCATGTCGCGCAAGTTCGGTGCCGAAGGCATCAAGGTGACCTGTTCCGGCCGCCTCGCCGGGGCCGAAATCGCCCGTACCGAATGGTACCGCGATGGTCGGGTGCCCCTGCAGACCCTGCGTGCCGACATCGACTTCGGTTTTGCCGAGGCCCGCACCACCTACGGGGTGATCGGCGTCAAGGTCTGGATTTTCAAGGGTGAAATTCTGGACAACGAGGTAGAACAGTAATGTTGAGCCCCAGAAAGGTTAAATTCCGCAAGTGGCAGAAGGGCCGTCTGCGTGGCATGGCCACCCGCGGCGCCACTGTCTCTTTCGGTGATATCGGTCTTAAGGCAGTAGAACACGGCAAGCTGTCCAGCCAGCAGATCGAGGCCGCCCGTATCGCCATGATGCGCCATATCAAGCGCGGCGGTAAGGTCTGGATCCGCATCTTCCCCGACCATCCGGTCACCGCAAAGCCCCTCGAAACCCGCCAGGGTTCCGGTAAGGGCGCCCCGGTGGGCTGGTGCGCTCCGGTGAAGCCGGGCCGCGTGCTTTACGAAATCAAGGGCGTCAGCCTGGAGCTGGCCAAGGAAGCTCTGACGCGCGCCGCCCACAAGCTCCCCATCAAGACGACCATTGTCGTGCGGGAGGGCCTCTAGAATGAACACCGCAGAACTGAGAAAGCTCAGCGCTGAACAGCTCAAGGACAAGCTGGCCGAATCCCGCAAGGAACTGTTCGATCTGCGTTTTCGCCACGCCACCGCGCAGTTGGAGAAGACCTCCAACCTCCCGGCGACCAAGCGCGAGATCGCCCGGATTCTGACCATCCTGAAGGAAAAGGGGTAAGCCCATGTCCGAAGAACTGATGAACCGCAAGGGCAGGGTGCTCACCGGGATCGTCGTCAGCGACAAGAACGACAAGACCATTGTTGTTCGCGTCGAAACGCTGGTGCAGCATCCCCTGCTGAAGAAGTACGTGCGCCGCCGCAACAAGTTCACCGCTCACGATCCCCAGAACGAGTGCGGCATCGGCGACAAGGTGAAGATCATCGAGTACCGTCCGCTCAGCCGCAACAAGCGCTGGCATCTGGTCTCCATTCTCGAAAAAGCCGTGTAGGGGTTTGCGATGATCCAGGTAGAATCCACGCTGCAGGTGGCGGACAATTCCGGTGCGAAGAAAGTCGCGTGCATCAAGGTGCTCGGCGGCTCCAAGCGCCGCTACGCCACCGTGGGCGACATCGTCGTCGTTTCCGTCAAGGAAGCCCTGCCGCACTGCAAGGTGAAGAAGGGCGACGTGATGCAGGCCGTCATCGTGCGCACCCGCAAGGAAGTTCGCCGCGTCGACGGTTCATACATCAAGTTCGATTCCAACGCGGCCGTTCTGCTGAACAAGCAGGGCGAGCCGGTGGGCACCCGCATCTTCGGCCCTGTTGCCCGTGAACTGCGCGGCAAGAACTTCATGAAGATCGTCTCGCTGGCGCCCGAAGTGCTCTAGGAGCCCACAAATGAAACAGTTCCGCATCCGCAAGGACGACAAAGTGGTCGTCATCGCCGGCAAGGACAAGGGCAAGATCGGCAAAGTGCTGAAGGTTCTTCCCAAGAAGGACGGAGTGCTTGTCGAGAAGGTCAACATGGTCAAGCGCCACATGCGTGCAAATCCGTACCGGCAGCAGCCGGGCGGCATCATTGAGAAGGAGATGCCTGTTGACATCTCCAACGTGATGGTGATGTGCGATGCGTGCGCCAAGGCCACCAAGGTGGGCTACCGCTACACCGAGGACGGCAAGAAAGTTCGCTTCTGCAAGAAGTGCAACGAAATCATCGGATAGGGTGAGAGACGATGACGCGTCTTGAACAGATATACCGCGAGAAAGTGGTTCCGGTATTGCAGAAGGAGTTTAACTACACTTCTTCGATGCAGGTTCCCGGGATTGAAAAAGTCTCTCTGAATATCGGCCTCGGCGCCGCTAGCCAGAACAACAAGTTGATGGAAGAAGCCATCAAGGAGTTGACCGCCATCGCCGGGCAGAAGGCCGTCGTGACCCGCGCCAAAAAGTCCATCGCGTCGTTCAAGCTGCGCGAAGGCATGCCTATCGGCTGCCGCGTGACGCTGCGCAAGGAACGCATGTGGGACTTTCTGGACAAGCTGATGAACTTCGCGCTCCCCCGCGTGCGCGACTTCAGAGGGATTCCGGACCGTGGCTTCGATGGCCGGGGCAATTTTACCCTGGGCATCAAGGAACACACCATTTTCCCCGAGCTGGAAGTGGATCGCGTTGACAACCCCAAGGGGATGAACATCACGATCGTTACCACTGCCCAGACGGACAAGGAAGGCAAGCTGCTGCTCGACCAGCTCGGCATGCCTTTCAAGAAGTAAGGAGAAACGGCTTTGTCTCGTACATCGCTTGAAGTGAAGGCGCAGCGCAAGCCCAAGTTCTCCGCCCGCGCCTACAACCGTTGCCCGGTCTGCGGCCGCCCGCGTGCCTACATGCGCAAGTTCGGTCTTTGCCGTATCTGCTTCCGCAACATGGCCCTGCGCGGCGAACTGCCCGGCGTTCGCAAGTCGAGCTGGTAAGTCACCAAGGAGTAAGGAATGCTGACTGATCCTATTGCAGATATGCTCACGCGTATCCGCAACGCACACTTGGCCCTGCACAAGGAAGTGAGTGTGCCGCGCTCGAAGATGAAGGAATCCATCGCCGCCATCCTGAAGCAGGAAGGTTACGTCGAAGACGTGGCGGTGGAAGAGGCCGAGATCAAGATCTCCCTCAAGTATTTCAAGGGAAAGCCGGTCATTGCCGGCCTTAAGCGGGTGAGCAAGCCCGGTCGTCGGGTGTATGTCGGTTCCACCGACATCCCCAAGGTCCAGAACGGCCTTGGCATCTGCATCCTGTCCACCTCCAGCGGTGTCCTTGCGGGCACGCAGGCCCGTGACCGCAAGGTCGGCGGTGAACTGCTCTGCGAAATCTGGTAGGGTACGGACATGTCGCGAATCGGTAAACTCCCCATCGCCATTCCTTCCGGCGTCGAAGTGAAGGTCGGGACCGAAGCCGTCGAGGTCAAGGGCCCGAAGGGCGTGCTTGTCACCCCTACCCATGCTGAACTGAACTACGCGGTGGAAGACGGCCATGTCGTCATCACCCGCGCCACCGAAACCCGCATCGCCCGTGCCCAGCACGGCCTGCGCCGCACCCTGCTTGCCAACTGCATCCAGGGCGTGACCAAGGGCTTTTCCAAGACCCTGGAAGTCATCGGCGTCGGCTACAAGGTTGCCGTAAAGGGCAACCTGGTGGAACTTGCTGTCGGTTTCTCGCATCCGGTCATCATGGAAATGCCCGAAGGCGTCGAAGCCAAGGTGGAAGGCCAGAAGCTGACCATCTCGGGCATCAGCAAAGAAGTGGTCGGCGAGATCGCCGCACGCATCCGTCGCGTGCGTAAGCCTGAACCCTACAAGGGCAAGGGCATCAAGTACGACAACGAGCAGATTCGCCGCAAGGCCGGCAAGTCTGGTGGCAAATAGGCAGGTATGAGAAAATGACGATGACCAAGAACGATGCCAGAAAGCGGCGCAAGGTCCGCATTCGCAAGAAGATCGCCGGGAGCACCGAGCGTCCCCGGCTGGTTGTCTACCGCTCGAACCTGCATGTCTACGCCCAGATCGTGGACGACGCCACCGGCGCCACGCTTGTTGCCACCTCCACCCTTGCCATCGGCAAGGCCCAGGCCGGAGCGCACTGCAACAAGGCCGGGGCGGAACTGGTGGGCAAGGAAATCGCGCGCCTCGCTGGTGAAAAGAGCATCAAGCGCGTGGTGTTCGACCGTAACGGCTACCTCTATCACGGACGCATCAAGGCTGTTGCCGACGGTGCCCGTGAGGGCGGCCTGGAATTCTAACGGGTGGTAGGTACTGGCATGGAACAGAATGAGTTCGGGTTGGTAGAGAAGATTGTCTACCTTAACCGAGTTGCCAAGGTTGTGAAGGGCGGCCGCCGCTTCAGCTTCAGCGCCCTCGTAGTCGTGGGCGACGGCAAGGGCGCCGTGGGCTTCGGCCTCGGCAAGGCCCAGGAAGTGCCGGAAGCCCTGCGCAAGGCCACTGAACGCGCGAAGAAGGACATGGTCCAGATTCCGCTGGTGGACGGCACCCTTCCGTACGAAATCCAGGGCGAGTTCGGCGCCGGCTGCGTCATGCTGAAGCCCGCCTCCAAGGGTACCGGCATCATCGCCGGCGGTGCGGTGCGCGCCGTCATGGAAGCCGTGGGTGTGACCGACGTGCTTGCCAAGGCCATCGGCACCAACAACCCGCACAACGTGCTGCGCGCCACCATGGCGGGGCTTACCTCGCTGCGCAGCGCCGAGTACGTGAGCCAGCTTCGCGGCATGAAGCTCGAAGCGCCCAGAAAGTAGGACGCAATCATGATCAAGGTGAAGCTCGTACGCAGCTGGATCGGCTGCAAACCCAAGCAGCGCAAGGTTCTTGACGCGCTTGGCCTGCGAAAGATCCGTTGTGAGAAGTCGTTTGAGGACAATGCCGCCATTCGCGGCATGATCGCCGAAGTCAAGCACCTGGTCGAGGTCAGTGAATAATGAGACTGCACGAACTCTATCCGTTCGCCGAGGAACGGGCATCGCGCAAGCGCGTGGGCCGCGGTTCCGGTTCGGGGCTCGGCTGCACCTCCGGCAAAGGTAACAAGGGTCAGAACGCCCGCGCTGGCGGCGGTGTCCGCCCCGGTTTCGAAGGCGGCCAGATGCCGCTGCAGCGTCGTCTGCCCAAGCGCGGCTTCAAGAACGCGCCCTTCAAGGCCACCTACGAAGTGATCAACCTTGATCGCCTTGTGGCGTCCTTTGAAGGCAAGACCAACATCACGCTGGAAGACATCTACGAACGCGGCCTGTGCAAGGCTGGCGCGTCGGTGAAGATTCTCGGCGTGGGCGAGGTCAGCGTTGCCCTTACGGTAGAAGCGCACAAGTTCAGCGCCTCTGCCGCCGAAAAAATCCGCAACGCCGGTGGCGAAGCCAAGGCATTGGAAGGGTAAGCCGTGGCGCTTAGTGGTGTAGAAAACCTGGCGCGTCTGCCGGAGCTTCGCAAGAAGCTCTTCTGGACGTTCCTGTTGCTGGCCGCATACCGCATCGGGGTTCACGTCCCGGTTCCCGGGGTGGATTCCGGAGCGCTGGCCGACTTCTTCGCCAGCGTCCAGAACACCCTTTTCGGCCTCTTCGACATGTTCTCCGGGGGCGGGCTCCGCAATTTGTCGGTGTTCGCCCTCGGCATCATGCCCTACATCTCTGCCTCCATCATCATCCAGCTTCTCCAGGTCGTAAGCCCTGAACTGAAGCGGATGTCCAAGGAGGAAGGGGCGGCAGGGCGCCGCAAGATCACCCAGTACACCCGGTATGCCACGGTGCTTATCACCGTGATTCAGGGCTTCGGCATAGCCGTGGGCCTTGAAAGCATGCACAGCCCTGCGGGCGCGCCCGTGGTGCTGGATGCGGGCTGGGGCTTCCGGATGATCACCATCGCAACCCTTACCGCCGGTACCGTGCTGATCATGTGGCTTGGCGAACAGATTACCGAGAAGGGCATCGGCAACGGTATTTCGCTGATCATCTTCTCGGGCATCGTCGCCGGTATTCCCGGCGGCATCGTCAAGTCGGCCCAGCTCATCAAGGCTGGCGACATGAACCTGTTCACGGCGCTGGTTGTGCTGGTAGTGATGGCGGTGGTGCTTGGCTGCATCGTGTTCATGGAACGCGGGCAGCGTCGCATACCCATCCATTACGCCAAACGACAGGTTGGCCGTAAGATGTTTGGCGGGCAGAGCACGCATCTGCCGCTGCGCATCAATACGGCGGGCGTCATTCCGCCCATCTTCGCCTCGTCGCTGCTGTTGTTTCCCGCGACCATCGCCAGCTTCTCGGCCAACGAGACGCTGAAACAGGTGGCCTCGTGGTTCGCGCCGCACACGGTGATGTACAACATCCTGTTCATCAGCCTTATCGTGTTCTTCTGCTTCTTCTACACGGCGATCATCTTCGACCCGAAGGACATTGCCGAAAACCTGAAGAAGGGCGGCGGGTTCATCCCCGGCATCCGCCCCGGGGACAAGACCCGGCAGTACATCGACAGGGTGCTTACCCGGATGACCATCTGGGGAGCCATCTACATATCCGCGATCTGCGTCCTGCCCATGATCCTCATCGCACAGTTCAACGTGCCGTTCTATTTCGGCGGCACCAGCGTGCTGATTCTGGTGGGCGTGGCCATGGACTTCATGTCCCAGGTGGAATCCCACCTGATCTCACGGCAGTACGAGGGTCTCATGAACAAGACCCGCATCAAGGGACGGCAGTGAGTTGAAGAAGTTCCGCGGAGTCTTCATCAAGAATGACAACGAGATTGGCCTCCTTCGGGAGGCCAATCGAATCGTTGCCGCGATACTGGACGTGCTGGGCGAAAATGTTCGCCCCGGCGTCTCGACGATGCATTTCGAGGAGCTGGCCCAGGCAGAATGCCGCAAACACGGTGTTCGTCCGGCCTTCCAGGGGTATCACGGGTTTCCGTTTGCCCTGTGCTGCTCGGTGAACGAAGAGGTTGTCCACGGCTTTCCCTCTGCGCAGCGGATTCTCCAGGAAGGGGACATCGTCAGCTTCGACATGGGTGTCGTGTACGACGGTTTTTACGGCGACTCGGCGCGCACCTACCCCGTGGGCAAGGTGAGCGAAGAGGCAGAGCGCCTCATCCGCGTGACGCGTGAATCCCTGTTCGAGGGCATTGCGCAGGCGCGGGTGGGCAACTCCCTGTACGACATCTCGGCTGCCGTGCAACGGCATGTCGAGGCGGCCGGTTTCGGGGTGGTGCGCAGGTTTGTGGGGCACGGCATTGGCCGTTCGCTGCACGAAAAGCCGGAAATTCCCAACTTCGTGCCGCGCGGCATGCCGGGTGTGCCCTTGAAGCCGGGCATGGTGCTGGCCATCGAACCGATGGTCACGGTGGGTACGTACGAGGTAGAAATCCTCGCCGACGACTGGACGGCGGTCACCCGTGACCGCAAGTTGTCGGCCCACTTCGAACACAGCGTGGCCATTACGCCGGACGGGCCGGTCATTCTCAGCCTGTCGCGAGCAGAGGCGGCACGACTTGCCGGTTGACGTGTTGAGGATAGGGTGATATCCACCCCTGTTCCGACGTTGCTCTTCCGTCATGTCGGTGCCAAAGTCAAACAACGGAGTCGAACATGAAAGTCAGGCCTTCCGTCAAGAAGATGTGCCCCAAGTGCAAGGTTATCCGCCGCCGGGGCATTCTCAGGGTCATTTGCGACAACCCCCGGCACAAGCAGCGCCAGGGCTAAGCCGTCAGGAGTAAACAGTGGCCAGAATTGCAGGTGTCGATCTGCCCCGTGGCAAGCGCGTTGACATCGCCCTGACCTATATCTACGGTATCGGTCGGGCTACCGCGCTTCAGATTCTTGATGTTACCGGCGTTGATTGGAGCCGGAGCATTGACGACCTGAACGCCGACGAGGTTAATGAGATCCGTAAGGAGCTCGAGCAGAACCACAAGGTTGAAGGCGACCTCCGTCGTGAGATCTCCAGCAACATCAAGCGTCTGATGGACATCGGTTGCTACCGCGGCCTGCGCCATCGGCGCGGTCTGCCGGTGCATGGTCAGCGCACCCATACCAACGCCCGCACCCGCAAGGGTCCCCGTCGCGGCGCAGTCGGCAAGAAGAAGTAATCCAAGGCTAGCACAAAGGCGTGGAATCTCACCTGCGTCGCCAGGGCAATCAAATTTCCCGGTGACCAGCGCGGCACGGCTCTGTCATGACTGAGCTCGTTTTGAGGTTCCGGCTGCAAGCCCCTAATTCTAGTCCGCAGAGAGTAAGTCATGGCAAGACCCAAGCGTACGGTCAAAAAGAAAGAGAAGAAGAACGTCCCGGTTGGGATTGTTCACATTCAGGCGACGTTCAACAACACCATCGTGACCTTCACGGACACGCGGGGAAACACCATCAGCTGGGCCAGCGCCGGGCAGAGCGGTTTCAAGGGCTCGCGCAAGAGCACCCCGTTCGCCGCGCAGGTGGCTGCCGAACAGGCGGCCAAGCGTGCCCAGGATCACGGCATGCGTACCGTGGGCATCTACGTCAAGGGCCCCGGCTCCGGCCGTGAAGCCGCCATGCGCGCAGTGAATGCCGCGGGCTTCAAGGTCGCCTTCATCCGTGACATCACCCCGATTCCCCACAACGGCTGCCGTCCGCCCAAGCGGCGCCGCGTCTAGTTAGGAGGATCCAGCCTTGGCTAAGTACAATGACGCAAAGTGCCGGATGTGCCGGCGTGAAGGCACCAAGCTTTTCCTCAAGGGCGACCGTTGCTACACCGACAAGTGCGCCTACGATCGTCGCCCCTACGCGCCCGGCCAGCATGGCCGCGCCCGCAAGAAGGTGAGCGATTACGCAGTGCAGCTGCGCGAGAAGCAAAAGGTCCGTCGCGTGTATGGCGTTCTTGAACGCCAGTTCCGCGGCTACTTCCACAAGGCCGACATGGCCAAGGGCGTGACCGGCGCAAACCTGCTGGCCATTCTCGAACGCCGTCTGGACAACGTGATCTACCGTCTTGGCTTTGCCAACTCGCGCCAGCAGGCGCGCCAGTTGGTGCGCCACGGCATCTTCACGCTGAACGGCCGCAAGGCGAACATTCCTTCGATGCAGGTTCGCGTTGGCGACATCATTGAAGTGCCCGAAGCCAGCCGCAAGATCCCCGTGATCGCCGAAGCCCAGGAAGTCATCGCCCGTCGCGGGTGCCCTTCGTGGCTCGAAGTGGACGGCCCCAGCTTCAAGGGTGTGGTCAAGGCCCTGCCGCAGCGCGAAGACATTCAGTTCCCGATCAACGAACACCTGATTGTCGAGCTTTACTCCAAATAAGCGGGTGTGAGCATGCTCATCAAACAAGGCGACAGGCTTATCAACACCCGGAACTGGTCGGAACTCGTAAAGCCCGAACAGATCATCCGGGACAGCGACCCGGCCGACACCATGTACGGCAAGTTCGTGTGCGAACCGCTGGAACGTGGCTATGGCACCACCATCGGCAACGCATTGCGTCGGGTTCTGCTGTCGTCGCTTCAGGGCGCGGCGTTCGTTTCGGTGAAGGTCTCGGGCGTACAGCACGAGTTCACCACCATTCCCGGCGTGCTTGAGGACGTGACCGACATCGTCCTCAACCTGAAGCAGGTGCGTCTTGCCATGGACACGGACGAGCCCCAGTTCCTGGAGCTTTCCGTGAACAAGAAGGGCGCGGTGAAGGCCGGCGACATCAAGACCAACCAGCACGTGATGGTCCTCAACCCCGACCTGCACATCGCCACGCTGACCGAAGACCTCGAACTCACCTTCGAGTTCGAGGTGCGCATGGGCAAGGGCTACGTGCCCGCGGACATGCACGAAGGGCTCAGCGAGGAGATCGGCCTGATCAAGCTGGACTCCAGCTTCGCCCCGGTCCGCAAGGTCGCCTACACGGTGGAGCAGGCTCGCGTCGGCCAGATGACCAACTACGACAAGCTCATCATCGAGGTCTGGACCGATGGTTCCGTGACCCCCGAAGATGCCATTGCGTACAGCGCGAAGATCATCAAGGACCAGATATCCGTCTTCATCAACTTTGATGAACGCATTTCGGGTGAAAGCTCCGGCAACTCGTCGGGCAGCAGCGACCTCAACGAAAACCTGTTCAAGGGGATCGACGAGCTCGAACTGTCCGTGCGGGCCACCAACTGCCTGAAGAGCGCCAACATCAGCCTGGTGGGCGAACTGGTTCAGAAGTCCGACAACGAAATGCTGAAGACCAAGAACTTCGGTCGCAAGTCGCTCGATGAAATCAAGCGCGTGCTGACCGACATGAACCTGGACTTCGGCATGAAGATCGACGGCTTCGAGAAGAAATACCAGGAATGGAAGAGGAAGCAGCAAAATGAGGCATAGTAATTCCGGCAAAAAGCTGGGCAGAACGCCGTCCCACCGGAAGGCCCTGTTCCGCAACATGGCCAAGGCCCTGCTGACTTACGGCAAGATCCGCACGACCGAGACCAAGGCCAAGGAACTGCGCCGCATCGTCGAACCGCTGATCACCCTGGCCCTGCGCAATGATCTGCATGCCCGTCGTCAGGCTTACGACGTGCTGGCTTCGCACCAGCTGGTCAAGCGCTTGTTCGACGACATCGGCCCCGCCTTTGTCGGCGTGTCCGGCGGTTTCACCCGCGTGGTGAAGCTGGGCCTGCCCCGCAAGGGCGACAACGCCCCGCTGGCGGTCATTGAACTGACTCACCAGCCCGCCGTTGAAGCCCCGGCGGAAGAGAAGAAGGCCGCCGAGTAACCGGCACCGTCTTCATACGACGTACCCGAACGGGGCGGACCATATGGTCTGCCCCGTTTTTTTCTTTTCGGCCAGGCGGTGCGGCCCGCGCCTTGAAAAGGCAAGCCGCGTCATCATGTTAAAGGTCAGGCAGCACCGAGCGGACAGGCCTTCCGTCATACCGTGATGTCTATGGACATGGCGGATACGTTCGTGGTGACGGCTGCTGCGGCACTTTCCGCCGCCAGCGGCGTGGAGTTGTCGGGTGTGGCGGCTGTCTCAGTTTCCGCACCGGTCTGGGCACCGGTGGGCGTCGTGGGGGCTGTGGAAGCGGGTGGAGCGGGCAGCGGAGCAGCCGGTGACACGGTCTGCCCGGAGGCCGTGCCTTCCGTCGATTCTGCCCGGCTGTTCCCTTCCGGGTCCTGCCGGGTCGCGTCCTGTGCCTTTTGCTCGATATCCTTCTTCATCTCATCGAGATTGCTTTCGGCAACTTCGGTGGTGGAAGCTCGCTGTTCCTCACGCATGCGCCGTTGGGATCTCACTCCAGCGAGGTACTGCGCCGTGCTGGCGGACATTCCACTGGCCGTCATGAGCGCCATTTCCGCTACGGTCACGGCAAGAACGGCATTCTGGCGATTGGTCATGTTGCTGTCGGACTGGAATGCTGCCTTGCGCGCGGCGATATACCGTGACTCCGCAGGGTTTGTATCGACGAAATTGCCTGCCATGAGGCTTGACGTACTGGGTGCTGGCGGGGCTGCCACGGTCGCCGTTGCCATTTGCGACGTTTCAGAAGGGGCAGCCGAGGCAGTATCCACAGCATCCTGGGTGCGAAGCCGTGACGCAACAACGATAGTTCCCACGCGCTCGGTGAAGCTATTGCCGATTCCGTCGATGCCCATGAGGATGCCTCCTTGTTGTGTTCTCCTTCATGAACAATCGGCGCTTCTCTGCATAACTTTATGCATGCACGGGAATACGGAAAACCAGACAGACCTGCCGCTTGGCAATCATGCCTGTCTTTGTTCGACAGTATGGATTTTCTGAGTCTTGGATTACGGCGTCTGGCGGTTCTTGTCCGCTGGCTGCAACGCGTTTCCTCCACAGTTCCGCCTGTGCAAGAAGTTGTATGCAGCTGCGGCCCCTGCACATCCTGTAGCGATGCGCCAGGCGCCGAAAGGGGGAGAGGGGGGAACGCCACGGCACTTCGGTTCGCCATGCGTTCCGCCATGAACTGGAACGCGTGACCTTTGTCCGCGTATGAATGCAGCGGGCAGGGGGGGCGTCAGCGCAACAGCAATCGCGCGCCGTCCGGAAGGGCCTCCAGCACTTCGCCAACGGAGTAGGCAGGGTCTCCCGCTTCGGTCAGCAGGGCAATGGCGCTGTCCGCGATGTCATGCGGGACGGCCAGCAACATGCCGCCCGATGTCTGGGCGTCGAAGGCCACGTCGGTCAGCATGGGGTTTACACCAGGCAGCGTGCGCACGTGCTTGTGGCAATAGGCGCGATTGGCATGGCTGCCTTCCGGCACCAGCCCCATTTCCGCCAGTTCCAGCACGCCGGGCAGTACGGGAAGCGAGGCCATGTCCAGTGCCACGGTGACGTCCGAGGCCATGGCCATCTCCAGGCAGTGCCCGCCAAGGCCAAAGCCTGTGATGTCGGTGGCTGCCTTCAGCCGCAGTTGGCGGATGACACCGCCCGCCCCCTTGTTCAGCCGCGAGGCCCAGCGGAACAGTTCTTCCTCGTGCTCTTCCCACCCCGGCCAGTTGGCCTTGACGGCGGTGGCCAGGATGCCTGTTCCCAGCGGCTTGGTGAGCAGCAGCCGGTCGCCGGGGCGCAGCCCGGCGTTGGATGCGATGCACTCCGGGTCGATCAATCCGGTGACGGACAGGCCGTACTTGATCTCGTCGTCCTCAACGCTGTGGCCGCCCACCAGTGCCGTGCCCGCCTCTCGCAATGCGTCGGACCCGCCGCGCAGGATGTCGGCCAGTACGGCTTCCGGCAGCCGCTTGACCGGAAAGCACACGATGTTCATGGCGCACCACGGCTCGCCGCCCATGGCGTAGACATCCGATAGGGCATTGGCTGCGGCGATGCGTCCGAACCTGTAAGGATCGTTGACGATGGGCGTGAAAAAGTCCAGCGTCTGCACGATGGCCTGACCACCGGGCAGACGGACGATGGCCGCGTCTTCGTTATGACGCGTGCCCAGGATGACCCTGTCTTCAACGGACGGGTCGCGCGGCAGCCCCGCCAGAATGCGCTCCAGGTCCCCCGGAGCCACCTTGGCAGCTCAACCGGCGGCCTTGACCGAATCGACAAGCCGGATGCGGCTCATGCCTTGTCCTTGCGGGGGGCGGTGTTAGCCGCCTCGCCGTTTGCTGCCGTGTCGCGGCGCAGGTGCCGGGTGTGTTCGCCAAGGTAGGCGGCAAAGGCAGCCGCCGCCGGAAACTGGTGCCGCCGCCCATGCCGCACCGAATGGAACTGGCGCGCGGGACGGCAGTCGTCCAACTGCAATTCCACCAGTTCGCCGCGGGCGATGCTTTCGGTGACGGCAAGCCGAGAGGTGGCGCTGATGCCAAGGCCCGCCCGGACGTACTGCACGACCGCCTGGGTGCTGTCCACCACCAGGGCCACAGGCAGCCGCCGCACGTCCATGCCCGCCGCAGCCAGCGCCTCGGCAAAGGTGCGCCGCGTGCCGGACCCGGCCTCGCGCATGATCCAGGGCCACTGGGCCAGTTCCTCGACCTGTACGTGACGGCGTCCGCCCGCCAGTTCAGGGGTGGCCACCACCACCAGTTCGTCGTCCACCAGCGGCTCGAACAGCAGGTCGGGGTGCGGTTCCACCGCGCCTACCAGGCCCAACATCAGTTCGCCGTCGGTGACACGCTGCACGATGTCCGCCGTGTCGCCCACGCGCAGGTGGACACGCACCGATGGATAGGTGCGTACGAACCCGGCGATGACGTCGGGCAGGACGTGGTGCGCAGGTATGGTGCTGCCCCCCACCACAAGGTCGCCGCTGACCTCGTCGCGCAGCTGGCCGATTTCGGCCTCTGCGGCGGCAAGGCTGGCAAACGCCTCTGACGCGCGCCGGTACAGCACCTCGCCGGCGGGCGTGGGCAACACCTGCCGACCCATGCGGTCCAGCAGGCGAACGCCCAGTTCCTTTTCCAGTGCAAGGACGTGCGCGCTTATGGTGGGCTGGGAGAGGAACAGGTCCGCCCCGGCCCGGGAGAAGCTGCGCAGTTCGTAAACCTTGCAGAATGCTTCGAGTCTTCTGAAATCCAGCATGCTGATTCCATATATTGATGGAAGCGATACGTCAAGAAAGCTGGCGGTTTGGAATCCGTCTTTCTCATGCGCCAAAGCGTCGTGCCTGGGGCAGGGCGTCTGCGGCAAAGGCGCGCAGCGACCAGGGAATGATGGCGACCACAGAAGGTGCGGGGATGGCGATTCTGCCCTCCCGGATAATGGTGTGAAGTGGCGGCAAGCTGCGGGACGCGGTGGGAAGTGGTGGTGGGCGGTCGCGGGGCTGGCGCATGGCAGCAAGGTGAGAAACGGGGAGGGGCGCCTGCGCCACGTTTCCTGCGCATCCGGTTGCAACGCCACTGCCGCGCGGGCGTGGGCTTGCGCTCCGCTGGCACAAATGGTAAAGGAGCGGGCTTTCCGGAGCGTCGTCCAACCGT
Organism: uncultured Desulfovibrio sp.; assembly: GCA_964402645.1. GTDB lineage: Bacteria > Desulfobacterota > Desulfovibrionia > Desulfovibrionales > Desulfovibrionaceae > Cupidesulfovibrio. The sequence goes on from CAYOCV010000001.1 coordinate 214,545, forward strand.
CGCCGGACTGCCCGTACCTTGCCGCATCTGCCGCAAGGGGGGGCTCCGTCAGGCTGGCGGCATCGGATTGCGCCGTCGCGCTGCCGGGGTGGCGGAATTGGTATACGCGCTGGTCTTAGAAGCCAGTGGTTCACACCATGCGGGTTCAATCCCCGCCCCCGGCACCAGCGCCGCCTTGTCCCGCCGTCACGCGGCGCGGCAGGTGCGCCGGGCACCAACAGACTTTCACAAGGAGCGTTGCACCATGGAATATACCGTCGAAGATCTTTCCCCAGTCAAGAAAAAGGTCAACATCTCGGTGCCGGTTGAAGAGGTAGAGGCCGCGCTGTCCGCCGCCATCGCCATGTACCGCACCAACATGAGCCTCGACGGGTTCCGCAAGGGCAAGGTGCCCTCGAATCTGGTCGAAAGCCGCTTCCGCAAGGAAATTTACGGCGAGGCCACCCAGGACCTCGTCAATGTGCATATCAACGAAGTGATGACCGCGCTGGACGCCAACCCCATCTCGCGCATCGACTTCGACGGCGGGCAGCTGGAACGCGGCGCCCCCTTCGAGTACAGCATCTCCTTTGAAGTGCTGCCCGAATTCGACCTGCCCGACTACGACGGCTTTGCCGTGGAGCAGGAAAAGGCCGTGGTGGACGAAAAGGAAGTGGACGAGGTCATCACCCGCATCCGCACCAACATGGCTGAACTTGTGCCCGTGGCCGAAGCGCGCCCCGGCAAGGACGGCGACGTGGTGGTGCTGGACTTCGCCGCGTTCGAGAACGGCGAACCCGTGGAAGGCATCAGTGCCGAGAACTTCCAGATGAACCTTGGCGACCGCCAGGCGCTGGAAGACTTCGAGAACCTGGTGAAGACCCTGGCCCCCGGCCAGGAGGGCGAAGGCCCCCTGAACTTCCCTGCGGACTTCATCAACCCCGACTTCGCGGGCAAGAGCCTGACCGTCAAGGTCAAGGTGCATGCCGTGAAGGAACGCCGCCTGCCCGAAGCCAACGACGACCTGGCCCAGAAGGCTGGCGGCTTCGAGTCCATGGACAAGATGCGCGAGGCTGTCACCTCTTCCTACATGCAGAGCCGCACCCAGTTGGTGAAGGCCACCGCCCAGAAGACCATGCTGGACAAGCTGTTGAAGATGGTGGAATTCCCCCTGCCCGATTCCATGGTGGACATGTACGTCGGCCACCTGCTGGACGACATGCGTTCCAAGCTGGAACGTCAGGGCAAGAGCATGGAATCCCTGGGCAAGAAGCCTGAAGAACTGCGCGGTGAAGTGCGCCCGGAAGCCGAACAGGTGACCCGCACCCAGATATTCCTGCTGCGCGCCGCCCGCAAGGAAGGCGTGGAAGTGAACGAGCAGGAGATCGACGCCCAGCTCCAGCAGATTGCCGCGCGTTCCGGTCAGGACTACAACGCCCTGAAGGACTACTACATCAAGAACAACCTGATCTTCTCGCTGCGCGACCGCATGCTGGCCGACAAGGCCATGGACGCCATCTACGAGAAGGCCACGGTGACCGAAGTGGAGCCCGCCGCGAAATAGCGCGCATTCGCCCGCGCAACCTGCGCATTCGGGCCTGTTCGCCTGGTTCATGGTTGCATGTTCGAGGCAGGGAGGGTGCATCCGCACCTTCCCTGCCTCCCTTGTTTCCTGCGGGCGCGACGGTGCTGGCCGGGGGTTCGTAAAGGTTTTCCGGTTCCGGTCGACAAGATCGTCGTACGTTCCGGAACAAGGACGGTCCGCAACGCGGAAGGCACGGAGCAGGCCGCGAAAAGCTTGCACCGCGCACCGTCGCCGGACCGGGCGTCTGGTCCGGGCATCCGGGCCGAGCGTCTCGTTCGAGCATCCGGGCCGGGCGTCCGGGGTCCCACGCGCGCCTTGTGGTGCGGGGTGGTCTTCTGCTATCCTTCCGACAACGAGACAGTTCCGCGTCGGGCATGCAACCACCCGATTGGGCAGCGGGTCGATCATGCAGCCGTGCGACCGCCATGTCGGGCCCGCGCAGACGCATCCGCCCCGTCGGGGCGGGCGTTTTCAGGGCCTCTGCCGAAATTGCCGAAGCCGGACGCGTTTCCTTCATCGCGGGGCATACCCGCATCACACGCTTCATCACAGCACCCGGCAGCACGCGGCAGCACAGCCGACACGCGCCGACATACGCAGGAGAGGCACATGCCAGTTCCCATAGTCATCGAGACCACGGGCCGTTCCGAACGCGCCTACGACATCTATTCGCGCCTGTTGAAGGACCGCATCATCCTGCTCGGCACCCCCATCGACGACCAGATCGCCTCGCTCATCTGCGCGCAGTTGCTGTTCCTCGAATCGGAAAACCCCGAAAAGGAAATCTACCTGTACATCAACTCGCCGGGCGGCGCGGTGACGGCGGGCATGGCCATCTACGACACCATGCAGTACATCACCTCGCCCGTGGCCACCCTGTGCCTGGGCCAGGCCGCCAGTATGGGCGCGCTGTTGCTGGCCGCAGGCGCGCCCGGCATGCGCCACGCGCTGCCCAACAGCCGCATCATGATCCACCAGCCTTCGGGCGGTTTCTCCGGCCAGGCCAGCGACATCGACATCCACGCCCGCGAAGTGCTGCGCATGAAGGCCAACCTGAACGAAATCATGGCCCGCCACACCGGCCAGCCCGTTGAACGGGTTGCCGGGGACACCGAGCGTGATTACTTCATGGGTCCCGCCGAGGCGAAAGAGTACGGCATCATCGACAGCATCCTCACCTCGCGGCGGGATGCCACGCAGAACCAAGCGAAGTAGGTACATCATGGCCAATACCAAAGGCGGCTCGGAACGCGAGCTGCGTTGTTCCTTCTGCGGCAAGGGGCAGGACGCGGTCCAGCGCCTCATTGCCGGGCCCGGCGTCTACATCTGCGACGAATGCGTCTCGTTGTGCAACGAGATCATCGCGCAGGAGCACATCACCGAAACGGTGGAGGACGGCAAGCTGCTGACCCCCGCCGAGATCAAGGCCAAGCTCGACGAATACGTGATCGGCCAGCACCAGGCCAAGAAGATCCTGTCCGTGGCGGTACACAACCACTACAAGCGGGTCTTTTTTGCAGACGCCCTGGGCGGCGAGGTGGAGCTGGAAAAGAGCAACATCCTGCTCATCGGTCCTTCCGGCAGCGGCAAGACCCTGCTGGCCAAGACCCTGGCCCGCGTGCTGAAGGTGCCCTTCGCCATTGCCGACGCCACCACCCTGACCGAAGCCGGCTACGTGGGCGAGGACGTGGAGAACATCCTTGTCCAGTTGCTCCAGAACGCCGACTACGACATTGAGGCGGCGTCCAAGGGCATCATCTACATCGATGAAATCGACAAGATCTCCCGCAAGGGCGACGGCCCCTCCATCACCCGCGACGTGTCGGGCGAAGGGGTGCAGCAGGCCCTGCTGAAGATCATCGAAGGCACCGAGGCCAACATCCCGCCCAAGGGCGGGCGCAAGCACCCGCAGCAGGAATTCATCAGGATGGACACCTCGAACATCCTGTTCATCCTCGGCGGTGCGTTCATCGGGCTGGACAAGCTCATCGAACAGCGCATCGGGGGCGGAGCCATGGGCTTTGGCGCCAAGGTGTCCAGCCGCAAGAACCTGCCCTTCGGCGAACTGCTGGGCCAGGTGCATCCCAATGATCTGGTCAAGTTCGGCCTGATCCCCGAATTTGTGGGCCGCATTCCCGTGGTGACCCACGTGGAGGAACTGAGCGAGGACGATCTGGTGCGCATCCTTACCGAGCCCAAGAACGCCCTGGTGCGCCAGTACCAGAAGCTGTTCGAGCTGGACAAGGTGAACCTGCGCTTCACCGCCAACGCGCTGAAGAGCATCGCCACCCAGGCCATCGAACGCAAGACCGGCGCGCGCGGCCTGCGCAACGTCATGGAATCGGTGATGCTGGACATCATGTACAAGCTGCCCTCGCAGCAGGACATCAAGGAATGCGTCATCAACCGCGCCGTGGTGGAAAAAAGCCGCGAACCGGTGATGATCTACCACACCGAGGCCAAGACCGGCTCCTAGCGAATGCAACGGCGCGGTCCGAAAGGGCCGCGCCGTTATGGTTTTGTCCCGCGTGCCGTGCGGTGCGGCCCCTCCGGAATCGCCGCCGCCGTCCGGCAATCGCCTACCCCCGCAGCGGCACTCTTTCACGGGTGCGTTGACAACGGGAATCGGGACACTAGTTTGTGTGCATTGCGCCCCGTCTCGCACGCGGGGCTCCCGCGCCCCCTTCCGGCGCGCGGGCACCCGGCGGCCCTTGCCGCCGTTCTGGAGGAATGAATGAGCGATTTCGACGTTGATGGCGAAAAGGCCCGTCCCGTTCTGGACCTGCCGCTGATGTCGCTGCGCGAGGTGGTGATGTTCCCGCGCTCCATCGTGCCCCTGTTCGTGGGGCGCGAGGCGTCCATCCGGGCCATCGAGAACGCCATCTCCGATTACGGCAAGAAGATATTCCTGGTGGCCCAGCGCGAGCCCGAAGTGGAAAAGCCCGGCGGCGAAGACCTGTTCGAGGTCGGCACCGTCAGCAAGATCCTGCAACTGCTGCGCCTGCCCGACGGCACCATCAAGGTGCTGTTCGAAGGCCTGTACCGTGCCCGCTGGGAAGCCCTTGGCGAAGAAGGCGAGGGCGACTTTCCCCGCGCCTCCATCCTGCCCCTGCGCGAATCCGACGCCCTGACCGCCGAGTCCGAGGCTTTGGTGCGCGCCACGCAGGAGGCGCTGGAGGAATACAGCAAGATCAACAAGAAGCTGGCGCAGGAAACCCTGCTGGCCATCACCGCTATCAATACGGCGGGGCGCCTGGCCGACGCGGTGATGCCCCACCTGAAGGTGGACTATCGCAAGAAGCAGGAAGTGCTGGAACTGGAAGACCCGGTGGTGCGCCTGGAAAAGGTGTACGAGCTGCTCCAGGGCGAGATTGCCATCTCGTCCATGGAAAAGCGCATCAAGAACCGCGTCAAGAACCAGATGGAGCGCAACCAGCGCGAGTATTACCTGAACGAGCAGATCAAGGCCATCCACAAGGAAATGGGCCGCGAGGAAGACCCGCAGGCCGAGGTCAACGAGCTGGAACAGCGCCTGGCCGAAAAGAACATGCCCGATGAGGCGCGCGAAAAGGCCCTGCGCGAGATGAAGAAGCTGCGTCAGATGCCGCCTTCGTCCGCCGAGTACACCGTGGTGCGCAACTACGTGGACTGGATCCTTGACCTGCCGTGGAACACCCTGAAGGAAACCGAGATCGACATCGAGAAGGCCCGCACGGTTCTCGACGCCGACCACTACGGCCTGGAAAAGCCCAAGGAGCGCATCCTTGAGTACCTGGCCGTCCAGAAGCTGGTGAACCGCCTGAAGGGCCCCATCCTGTGCCTTGTCGGCCCCCCCGGCGTGGGCAAGACCTCGCTGGCGAAATCCGTTGCCAAGGCCACGGGCCGTGAATTCGTGCGCCTGTCTTTGGGCGGCGTGCGCGACGAGGCCGAAATTCGCGGCCATCGCCGCACCTACGTGGGCGCGCTGCCCGGCAAGATCATCCAGTCGCTGAAGCGGGTGAAGTTCAACAACCCCTTGTTCTGCCTGGACGAAATCGACAAGATGAGCATGGACTTCCGGGGCGACCCTTCCGCCGCCCTGCTGGAAGTGCTGGACCCCGAGCAGAACAACACCTTCAACGACCACTACCTGGACATGGACTACGACCTGTCGCAGGTGTTCTTCATCACCACGGCCAACAGCCTGCATTCCATCCCCCTGCCGTTGCAGGACCGCATGGAAATCATCCGGCTGCCCGGCTACCTTGAAACGGAAAAGCGCCGCATTGCGCGCGAATTCCTGCTGCCCAAGCAGATCGAGGCGCACGGCATCAAGGCCGAAAACCTGAAGATGTCGGACAACGCCGTGCTGGAGATGATCCGCACCTATACCCGCGAGGCGGGGGTGCGTAATCTCGAGCGCGAACTTGCGGGCGTGTGCCGCAAGGTGGCCATGCAGATCGTCGAGGCCGACGACCTGGACAAGACGGTCACCGTCACCCGGCAGAACCTGTCCCAGTTCCTGGGCGTGAAGAAGTTCCGCTACGGCGAGCGCGAGGCCAACCCGCAGGTGGGCGTGACCACCGGCCTTGCCTGGACCGAACTTGGCGGCGAACTGCTGATGGTGGAAACCGCCCTCATGCCCGGCACCGGCAAGGTGGTCATCACCGGCAAACTCGGCGAAGTCATGACCGAATCGGCCAAGGCCGCCCTGTCCTACGTGCGTTCGCGGTCCAACATGTTCGGCCTGCGCAGCGACTTCCACAAGGACATCGACATCCACGTACACGTGCCCGAAGGCGCCACCCCCAAGGACGGCCCCTCCGCAGGCATCACCCTGGCCACCTCGCTGGTCTCGGCGCTGCTTGGCGTGCCCGTGCGCAACGACGTGGCCATGACTGGCGAGATCACCCTGCGCGGTCGCGTGCTGCCCATCGGCGGCCTGCGCGAAAAGCTGCTGGCCGCGCACCGGGGCCTCATCACCAAGGTGCTCGTGCCGCGCGACAACAAGAAGGACCTCAAGGACGTCCCCGACGAAATCCTCAAGGACCTGACCATCACCTTCGTGGACCACGTGGACGAAGTGCTGCCCCTGGCTCTCGAAAGCGAAGCCGAGGCCATCTTCTCCGGTCGCGCCGACGAAGGCCTGCCGCTCTTCCGTACCCTGCGCGAAGGCGCCACCTGCGATGCGACACCGCCCGTGCCCACCGCGCACTAGGCGTAGTGTTAGCAGGGTGATTTGATGCAAGAGTAACCGGGGGAAGGGAGGGGGCTTTGGAAAGCCCCCTCCCTTCCCCCGGACCCCCTTCCCACCCGCAAACTTTTCAATTGGTCCGATGAGCCCCCGTTGCGGAGACGCGACGGGGGCTCTTTGTCGTGAGGGGTGTAGTGAATAATTGGAACTCGTAGGGAAGAGGGGGATGTCGCCAAGACAGATTGGCCCCATAAAGGGGGTGCAGGGGACGGCAGCCGTTATGCGAGTCCGCGAGCATTACGGATGGCGATCGCAGCGCGCATTGCCCCCTGCCCGCCGGAGGCGAACAAAAAACCGGTCGCCCCAAACAGGAGCCGCCCCGTCCTGAACGGCAGGGCGGGGCGGTCCGTATCCTGGGCGTGGTGCCCGGGCCCTGGCCCCCCTGGCGCGAGGGGCCGGGCGTCGGAATCTTGAGGTCAGCGCAGGCTGGTGCCCACGCTGGGCCGGATGGGGCCAAGGCGCGACACGTCCACCAGCAGCGGGCGCAGTTCCTCGGAAACCGGCACCGTGGCGGTGCCCATGGCCAGCACCTCGTTGGACGGAGTGTGGATGAGCCGCATGTTGAAGCGCACGGCCTTGGGGGTGATGGTGTAGGTGCCCGCCAGAATGGCCACGCTGGACACGTTCTGGGTGCCCAGCAGTTCCGTCTTGCGGGTCAGCAGCAGTTCGCCCGTTTCCGGCTGGAACAGGATGGTGCGACCCTTGCGGATTTCCTGCACCCGGTAGCCTGCCTGCACGAACCAACGGGACATTTCTTCCGCCATCTGGCGGGCCAATCCGTTGGCCCCTTCCAGGTCGCCCAGGTCCACCGGGGTGGTGACCATGATGCTGATGCCCTTGGCGGGCGGGGCGTCCTGCCCCAGTTTGCGGGCCATCTGCACGTCCATGGCCGAGGCCAGGGCGTCGGCGGCTTCGGGTACGCTGGCGGCTGCCGCCGCAAGGGGCAGCAGCAGGCCTATGGTCAGCACGAGCAGGGCGAGTATGCGCTTCATGGGATGCTCCGGAATCGCCGCGTCAGCGCAGCGTCTTTATCTGGCGGTCCACCACGTCCACTTCGCGGGCCAGGGCGTCGCGCACGTCGTCCGAGCGCGCAGCGGCAAGGGCCAGCAGGTAGTGTTCGCGGGCCAGTTCATAACGGCCCTGGGCCTGATAGGTGCGGCCCTGATGCCAGTTGTGCAGGGCCTCGTCGCTTTCGGGGACGGAGGCCACCTGCTTGCCGCACCCCGCAAGGGCAGGCAGGGCAAGGCTGACCAGCAGCAGAAGGATGGCGGGGGTACGCATGTCGGGTCCTTGTACTGTTTCCGGGCCTACTTGCGGGTGGTCCGGTCGAAATCGCCGATGTTCATGGAACCGCCCATCAGCTTGCGCCCGGTGTTGGCCAGCATGCGGCCCAGCAGACCGTTGGCGGGCATGACCAGTTCTGCCGTGCGCAGCACCAGCCCGTCCGCCGCGCGGATCAGCCGGGCGTTGATGAACACGCTGTACTTGTCGCGGTAGTAGGTGCCCGCCACGAACACGGCCCAGCCTTCGCGCGCGGGCAGCACGCCCACGTTGCGCGACAGCAGGAATTCCCCCTCGCCCTCGCGGGGGCGCAGGGTGCCGGGCAGGCGGTATTCGCGCACGGGAAAGCCGCGTTGGTTGAATTCGTAGAACAGTTGCTCGGCAATGTACCGGCCCAGCGACGACGATTCGTCGAAGTCCTCCTGGTTCACGAACGACGTGGGCAGGGCGATGTACCCCATCAACGCGTCGTTGGGCACCGTGGCCAGCAGTTGGTCCACCAGTTCGCGCACCTTCAGCTTCAGCTCGCGGGCCTCCATGTAGTTGGGGTCCGCCTGGGGGCGCGGCACGCCCTTGCTCCAGAACATGCCGCCCTGATTGTCGGGCACCATGAAGCCGTTGTCGTGCGTGACAACGGTGGAAAGGGGCATCTGTTGCCCGTTCACGTTGGCCTCTCCCGATTCCTTCGCCACCAGCGGCGCGCCGGGGTCCGCACCAAGGCGCGGCGGTTGCGGAGCCATGGAAGCGGGTTGCGGCGGCGCGGACTGCGACTGGCGCATCTCGGCCCCGGCGGGCGTGCCGCCGGGGGGCAGCAGCGGTTGGGACGCCAGGGCAAGCCCGGTCAGAAGCAGGCCGGTGGCCAGCACCGGGCCGGTGCGGAATGCCCTGCCCGCGCTGGGATGCGCGTGCCCGTTGTCCATGGCGTTGCGCCCGGTCTGCGGGGATTTTTCCGGGATATGTAACTCGCGGGGTACGCGGGACATGAGTGCCTCCGATGGTCTGCGCACGGCATCGGGCCGCGCGCCGCATGACGCAGTGCGACCGGTATGGCCGATGTGGCCGGGTGCTTGCTGCGATATGCTTCGTTGCTCGTCCTATCGGCGAAAACACGAAAAGCTTGAGGTTGCAATCCCCAGGGCGGTGTCGTTTAGGCATGCAGGGGGTACTGCAGCGGTAACCTGTTGTGCGGGTAGGGCAACTTTTGCGTCGTGCGTCGGCGGCAATGAAGACGTGACGACGTTTCACATCCGGGACTGCATTGTTTGGTTGACCATCCTTGTCTTTTGTCATTGGTGAAATCTATTTTCATGATTGGCAACGTGCGCAAAAAATGTAGCACGAAATTGACATAGGTAGCACAAGAGGGTAATCGCATCAAAAAACATAACACGCTGGCCGTAGAGTCCGTTGCACGCTGTCGTGCATCGTCCGTGGCGGGTTCGCGCGCTGGCCCACGGCGCGGCAACGTAACGCCCCGTGCTGCGGGTGCATGCCGTCCGCCATGTCTGCGCGCCGCGTGCAACCGGGCATGGGGCCGCCTGCCCGGCTGGCGGTCATCAGCAAACGGCTGGCGCAAGCCGACAAGGCCGGGGAGACAGGGCAGCAATGCAAGCCAACGGACAATGCAAGCGCGTGGGCGTGGTGGCGTTGCTGGTCAGCAACCGCGAAGCCTGCGCAGACAAGGTCAATGCCGTGGTCAGCGAGTTCGGTTCGCTGGTTATCGGGCGCATGGGGGTGCCGTACCGTGAGCGCGGAGTGGGCGTCATTTCGCTGATCGTGGACGGCACCACCGACGAACTGGGGGCGATGACGGGCAGGCTGGGGGCCATCCCCGGCGTGCGCATCAAGACGCTTCTGCTTACCGACGCGGCATGAGCCGCGCCGCCATACCGTGGAAGGAGCAGGATCATGGGCAAGGCAACGGATGCCGACAGGGACGTTTCGTGGCTTGACGACAGCTTCATCGCGGACACGCTGGCCCGCAACACCGCAGAGGATGCGGGAAAGATACGCGAGGTGCTGACAAAGGCCCGCGAACTGGAAGGGCTGGACCACGACGACGTGGCCGCGCTGATGCACGTGAAAAGCCCCGGCCTTGTCGATGAACTCTTCGACACCGCCAGGCGGGTCAAGGAAGAAATCTACGGCAACCGGCTGGTCATGTTCGCGCCGTTGTACATCTCCAACCTGTGCGCCAACGAATGTCTGTACTGTGCGTTCCGCGCCACCAACAAGGACTTGGACCGCCGCGCCCTGTCCATGGACGAGGTGGCCGACGAAACCCGCGTGCTGGTGCGTCAGGGGCACAAGCGGGTGCTGCTGGTGGCGGGCGAATCGTACCCCGGCGAGGGGTTCGAGTACGTGCTGAAGGCCATCGACGCGGTGTACTCGGTGCGCGAGGAAAGCGGCGAGATCCGGCGCGTCAACGTCAACGTGGCCCCGCTGACGGTAGAGGACTTCACCCGTCTGAAGGAACGCGGCATCGGCACCTACCAGTTGTTTCAGGAAACCTACCACCGCCCCACCTACTCCCGCGTGCATGTGGGCGGCCTGAAGCGCGACTTTGACTGGCGCGCCTCGGCCATGGACCGGGCCATGCGCGCGGGCATCGACGACGTGGGCCTGGGCGTGCTGTACGGGCTGGCCGACTGGCGGTTCGACACCCTGGCGCTGATGAGCCACATCCGGCATCTGGAAGACCGCTTCGGCGTGGGCTGCCACACCATCAGCGTGCCGCGCATCGAGCCCGCCGTGGGTTCCGAGATGGCCAGCTGCCCGCCGCAGGCCGTGACCGACGACGAATTCCGCAAGCTGGTGGCCATCCTGCGCCTGGCCGTGCCCTACACCGGGCTGATCATGTCCACCCGCGAAAACGCCGAGGTCCGCCATTCCACCCTGGCCCTCGGCGTGTCGCAGATATCGGCGGGCAGCCGCACCAATCCCGGCGGCTACATGGACGCCGAAAAGTTCGAATCCAGCCAGTTCCAGCTCGGCGACCACCGCAGCCTTTCCGAGGTTGTGGCCGACATCGGACGCATGGGCTACATCCCCTCGTTCTGTACCGCCTGCTACCGGCTGGGCCGCACCGGGCAGGACTTCATGGATCTCGCCAAGCCCGGCCTGATCAAGGAAAAATGCGCCCCCAACGCGCTGTCCACCTTCATGGAATACCTCATCGACTATGGCAGCCCCATGGAACGCGAAGTGGGCAAGGGCGTCATCGCCGCCGAACTTGGCGGCATGGACGAACGCACCCGCCGCGTGGCCGAACGCATGCTGGGCAAGGTGCAGGAAGGGCGCAGGGATGTCTTCTGCTGAACCCGTTGCATATGCAGGGCAGGGCATGGTGGCCGTGCCGTCCGTAAAGTCAGGGCCGTCCGTGCAGTCGGTGCCTGACGTGACGGGCGCGGTCACTGGCCCTCCGTCCGCTGCCGACAAACCCGGCACGGACGGCAGGGGCGATGCGACCGACCTGCCCTCGAATACCAGTGGGACGTGTAACCGCGCGGCGTACGCACCCGTCCGCGCGGAACACGACCTGCTGGGCGAAATGTCCGTGCCCGCGGATGCCTATCACGGCATACACACCCTGCGGGCGCTGGACAATTTCGCCGTTGCCGGGCGGCGCCTCCACCCGGGACTCGTGGAGGCGCTTGCCTTGGTCAAGAAGGCCTGCGCCCGCGCCAATGCCGAGCTGGGCTATCTGGAACCTCGCGTGGCCGACGCCGTGTGCGCCGCCTGCGACGAGATGCTGCACGGCGATCTGGGCGCGCACGTGCTTGTGGACGCCTTGCAAGGCGGCGCGGGCACATCGGCCAACATGAACGTCAACGAGGTGCTGGCCAACCGGGCGGAAGAATTCATGGGCGGCGTGCGCGGCGCGTACCGGCTGGCGCATCCGCTGGACCACGTGAACCTGCACCAGTCCACCAACGACGTCTTTCCCACGGCCCTGCGCGTGGCGGCCATGCGCGGCCTGCGCGAACTGGAACGGGCCGTGGCCGCGCTGCAACGCGCCTTTCAGGACCGCGAACGCGACTTTGCCAGGGTGGTCAAGCTGGGCCGCACCCAATTGCAGGACGCCGTGCCCATGACCCTGGGGGCAGAGTGCTCCGCTTGGGCGGAAGCCCTTTCGCGCGACCGCTGGCGCATCTTCAAGTGCGAGGAGCGGCTGCGCGTGGTCAACCTGGGCGGCACGGCGGTGGGCACGGGCGTCACCGCCCCGCGCGACTACATCTTTCTGGTGGTGGAACGGTTGCGAGAGGTGACCGGCCTTGGCATGGCCCGCGCTGAAAACCTGGTGGACGCCACCCAGAATGCCGACGTGTTCGTGGAAGTTTCCGGCATCCTGAAAGCGCACGCGGTGAACCTGCTGAAGATTTCCGCCGACCTGCGGCTGCTGGCCTCCGGCCCGCGCGGCGGGCTGGGCGAACTGGCGCTGCCCGTCGTGCAGGCCGGGTCCAGCCTGATGCCCGGCAAGGTCAACCCGGTGATCTGCGAGGCGGTGGCCCAGGCGGCCATGCGCGCGCTGGGCAACGACGCGGCGCTGACCATGGCCGCGCAGGCCGGGCAACTGGAGCTGAACGCCTTTCTGCCGTTGGTGGCTGATGCGCTGCTGGACACCCTTTCCATCCTTGCCCGCGCCTGCGTCATGTTTCGCACCCGTTGCGTGGAAGGCATGCGGGCGGACGCGGCGGCCTGTGCGCGCCACGTGGACGATTCGTGGGGCACGGTGACCGCGTTGGTGCCGGTGCTGGGCTACGAAGGGGCCACCCGGCTGGTGGGCGTCATGCGCGAGCGGGACTGCGGCCTGCGCGAGGCGGCACGCCATACGGGCCTTCTGGACGAAGCCGCGCTGGATGCGCTGCTGTCGCCAGAGGCCATGACGCGGCTGGGAAGTCCCGCCGGGCAGGCAACGCAGTACGGCGTCCCTCGAAGCGGCCAGAACAATGCCCCTGACAAGGGCTGCGACAACGAACGCGACGACCACAGCAATGGCCGGGGGCGGTCATGATGCACCGCGACGAGATTCTCGGCCTGCTGTTTGAAACGCCGTTCGACCAGCTTGCTGCCCGTGCAGACGCAGTGCGCCGCGAAACCAAAGGCGACGTTGTGCATGTGCGCGGTATTGTGGAATTTTCAAATCACTGCATCCGCAACTGCATGTACTGCGGGCTGCGCCGCGACAACGCGCAGGCGCGCCGCTATCGGCTGACCCTGCCGGAGGTGCTGGCTGCGTCGGGCGAGGCTGCCGCAGCCGGAGCGGATACCGTGGTGCTGCAATCTGGCGATGATTACGGCATGCCCCCGCGCGACCTTGCCGACATCGTGGAAGCGGTGAAGACCCGGCTCGGCCTTGCCGTCACCCTGAGCGTGGGTGAACGCCCGGCGCGGGATTATGCGCTGTGGCGCTCCGCCGGGGCGGACCGCTTTCTGATGAAGCACGAGACGGCGGACGCCGCCCTGTACGCCCGCCTGCACCCCGGCAAGACGCTGGCCCAACGGCTTGCGGCCCTGCGCCGCCTGCGTGATGCGGGCTACGAGGTGGGCAGCGGGTTCATCGTGGGGGTGCCGGGGCAGCGGCCCGAATCGCTGGCCGACGACGTGCTGCTGGTGTGCGAACTGGCGGCGGACATGTGCGGGGCCGGTCCCTTCGTGCCCAACAGCGCAACCCCGCTGGCGGGGGCGGCGCACGGCCCGGTGGAATTGACCCTGCGCTGCATGGCGGCGCTGCGCATCGCCCGGCCCGGCCTGAACCTGCCGGCTACCACCGCCCTGGCCACCCTGGCCCCGCAAGACGGACAACTGGCCGGGCTGCGTGCGGGCGGCAACGTGCTGATGCCGGGCTTCACGCCCGACGCCCGCCGGGCGGACTACCACATTTACGACCACAAGCGGCGCGTGGACATGGAAGACGCGCTGGACACCATCCGCCGGGCCGGGCGCGTGCCCGCACCGGCGCAAGGAGCAAGGCCATGCAGGATACCCCAAGGGGGCTGCGGCTGCACATCGGCATCTACGGGCGCCGCAACGTCGGCAAGTCGTCGCTGCTGAACGGGCTGGTGGGGCAGGGCGCGTCCATCGTTTCGGACACGCCGGGCACCACCACCGACCCCGTGGAAAAGACGCTGGAACTCGACCCGGTCGGTCCGGTGGTGTTCATCGACACGGCGGGCATCGACGACGAGGGCGCGCTGGGCGCGCTGCGGCGCGAACGCTCGGAACGGGCGCTGGACCGCACCGACGTGGCCCTGCTGGTCACCGACGGCGCGTGGGGCCGCGACGAGGAGGCGCTGGCAGAGGCATTTGCCGCGCGCAAGCTGCCGTATTTCGTGGTGGCCAACAAGGCGGACCTTGCTCCGGCTGACGACCCGGCGGCAGTGTTGCCCGAAGCCGTGCGCAACACGCTGGCCGGGCGCGGCATTGCCGTGGTGGCAGCCTCGGCCCTGCTGGGGCAGGGGCTGGACGCCGTGCGCGAACGCATCGCCATGCTGGCCCCGGAACACGCCATCGCCCAGCCGCACATGCTGTCCGACCTGGTGCCGCCGGGGGGCCTTGTGGTGCTGGTGGTGCCCATCGACCTTGGCGCGCCAAGGGGGCGGCTGATCCTGCCGCAGGTGCAGGCCATCCGCGACCTGCTGGACGGCGACCAGATGTGCCTGGTGGTCAAGGAGCGCGAACTGCGTGCCGCCCTGGAGCGCCTTTCCGTGCCGCCGGACCTTGTGGTGTGCGACTCGCAGGTGGTGCTGAAGGCGGCGGCGGATACCCCGCCCGGCGTGCCCCTGACCACCTTTTCCATCCTGATGGCCCGGTTGAAGGGCGACCTGGTGGAATTGGCGCGCGGGGCTGCGGCCATCGAACGGCTGGGCCCCGGAGACCGGGTGCTGATAGCCGAGGCCTGCACCCACCATCCCCTGGCCGACGACATAGGCCGGGTCAAGATTCCCCGCTGGCTGCGCCAGTATGCGGGCGGCGACATTGAAATCGATGTCGCTGCGGGCAAGGAACTTTCCGACGACATGGCCGCCTATGCGCTGGTAGTGCATTGCGGCGGCTGCGTCATCAACCGGGGCAACATGCTGGCCCGGCTGCGCGCTGCGCGGCGGGCGGGGGTGCCCATGACCAACTACGGGCTGGCCATTTCGCTGACGCAAGGGGTGCTGCCCCGCGCGCTGGGACCGTTCCCGGCGGCGCTGGACGCTTTCCGCGCGGCGGCGAAGAGCGCCTGACGCCCCCCCCGGTGGCGGCTGGCGGTGTCGGATCGGTACAAGGCGGCGCGGGACAAGGAGGTGTTCGGACGGCGTCGCGGGTGCCAACGACGTGATCGCAACCTTCAACCACAGGAGACGTGCAGATGAGCCGTATCGAAATGGAGAAGATCTTTTACGAAGATCACTCTCCGGACCCCAAGGCCGATCCCGACAAGCTCTTCTTCATCCAGATCGATGAAACGAAGTGCATCGGGTGCGACACCTGCCAGCAGTACTGCCCCACGGGCGCCATCTTCGGCGACACGGGCGACGCGCACAAGATTCCCCACGAGGAAATGTGCATCAACTGCGGCCAGTGTCTGACTCACTGCCCCGTGGGCGCCATCTACGAGGCGCAGTCGTGGGTGACTGAAATCGAGAAGAAGATCAAGGCCAAGGACGTCAAGGTCATTGCCATGCCCGCCCCCGCCGTGCGCTACGCCCTGGGCGACGCCTTCGGCCTGCCCGTGGGCACCGTGACCACCGGCAAGATGTTCTCGGCGCTCAAGGAACTGGGCTTCGACCACTGCTGGGACAACGAATTCACCGCCGACGTGACCATCTGGGAAGAAGGCACCGAATTCGTGCAGCGCCTGACCAAGAAGCTGGACAAGCCGCTGCCCCAGTTCACCTCGTGCTGCCCCGGCTGGCACAAGTACGTGGAATCGCTGTATCCCGAGCTGTTTCCGCACATGTCGTCGTGCAAGTCGCCCATCGGCATGCTGGGTTCGCTGGCCAAGACGTACGGCGCGGATCGCATGAAGTACGACCGCTCCAAGGTGTACACCGTCTCCATCATGCCCTGCACCGCCAAGAAGTACGAAGGCATGCGCCCGCAACTGTGGGACAGCGGCTACAAGGACATCGACGCCACCATCGACACCCGCGAACTGGCGTACATGATCAAGAAGGCCAAGATCGACTTCACCAAGCTGCCCGACGGCAAGCGTGACACCCTGATGGGCGAATCCACCGGCGGCGCGACCCTGTTCGGCGTCACCGGCGGGGTCATGGAAGCGGCGTTGCGCTATGCCTACCAGGCCGTCACCGGCAAGAAGCCGGAAAGCATGGACTTCAAGGGCGTGCGCGGCTTGCAGGGCGTGAAGGAAGCCACGGTGAACGTGGGCGGCGTGGACGTGAAGGTGGCCGTGGTACACGGGGCCAAGCGTTTCCATGACGTGTGCGAACTGGTGAAGGCGGGCAAGGCTCCGTGGCACTTCATCGAGTTCATGGCCTGCCCCGGCGGTTGCGTGTGCGGCGGCGGTCAGCCGGTGATGCCCGGCGTGCTCGAAGCTGCCGACCGCAGGGTGACCCAGATGTACGCGGGCCTGAAGAAGCGCCTGGCCATGGCCAGCGCCAACCGGGCATAGGAGGAACCACCATGCAGATCGTCAACCTTACCCGACGCGGCTTTCTGAAGGCCGCCTGCGTCGTCACCGGCGGCGCGCTGATCAGCATCCGCATGACCGGCAAGGCCGTGGCCGCCGCCAAGCAGCTGAAGGATTACATGATGGACCGCATCAACGGGGTGTACGGGGCGGACGCCAAGTTCCCTGTGCGCGCCTCGCAGGACAACGTGCAGGTCCAGAAGCTGTATGCGGACTTCCTGGAAAAGCCCATGAGCCACAAGGCCGAACAGTTGCTGCACACCCACTGGGTGGACCGCTCCAAGGCCATTGAACGCATGAAGGCGCAAGGCGCCTACCCCAACCCGCGCGCCAAGGAATTCGCGGGCAACACCTACCCCTACGAATAGCGGCGGGGTGCCGCGCTTGCGCAGCGTGCTGACGCAAGCTTCGGTCCGTGACCGAGCATGATCCACGACCTGCCTGCGGCGAGGGGAGCAACCCTGACACCAAGGGCGAGGTCACGGAACAGCGAAGACGATGCAGATGCAAGACGGCGCAAGGGCCGGGCATCCGGATGGTTCCGGGTGTCCGGCCCTTGCGCCGTGTAGGGCTGGGAGTGGGGAACGGAGGCGGATGTGGAAGGAGGTGCCAGCCCGAAAGGCAGCCCTGCGTCTTCCCTGGTGTTCCTGCATGGCGCGGCACACCGCACGTGTAAAAGGAAGGGCAGAATCGTACCGGAATGCCGGGGAGTACGGCGTGCCCTCACCCCTGCGGGGTGAACCCTTCCGGCTCGGATTCTGCCGCAGTCAGGCTATACTTCGCGGCGTCAGTGGGCAATGGGACGCTCAGCTTTTGCTGCACCGTCCGCACACGCCGTCCAGACGCACTTCCACATGCTCCACGGTGACCCCGGCGGGCAGCAGGGCGGCGGCGTCCAGCGCCGTGGGCAGCGGTGGCAGGCAGGTCATCACCCCACAGCGGGTACACTGGAAATGGCCGTGCGGCGCGTTTTCCCCCGCCGGGGCCATACAGTGCCGGAAGGTGCCGTCGGCCCCGCTGTGGCGTTGCAGGATGCCCGCCTCCACCAGCAGGTCCAGGGTGCGGTACAGGGTCACCTTGTCCATGCGGGTGGTGCGGCGCACTGCGTCCAGCAGTTCCTGCGCGGCAGGGGCATGGGGCAGGGCGGCCAACGCCTCCAGCACGGCAATGCGGCGGGGGGTGGCCTCCAGCCCGGCGTGTTCCAGCCGGGCGCGGGCGTCTGTCATTGGCTTGATCATGATGATTGCTTTCCGGCGGGGAAGGGGGCTGACGAAGCGCTTCCCTCAAGGCTGTCAGGGCGGAGTGGCGCAAGAATACGCGTTGAAGGGCATTCCCTCTTCATATCGCTTTGCCAGATACCCCGATGAAAGTTTTAGGGGGGAGGGGTCCGGGGAGGGAGCCCCTTTTTCGCTCTGCGGTCGCCATCCGTAAGATTCGCGCTTCGCGCTCATCAACGGCTGCCGCAAAGGGTCCCCTCCCCGGTTGCTCTTTTTACAACGTGCTGCGTCGGGCCACGGCCTTGCGCAGCATGCCCGCGCCGGACACGGCCATGAACCCTGCCGAGGCCACGGCGATGATGGCCGCGCCAGAGGTCACGTCCCAGCGGTAGGCCAGGGCCAGCCCGCCCACGCAGAACACGGTGCTCCAGGCGGTGGCGGCGGCCATCATGGCCGGCAGCGAACGTGCCGAGCGCGCCGCGATGAACGGCGGTATGGTCAGCAGGGCCATGACCAGCACCAGCCCCACCACGCGGATCAGCATAACCACGCCCACCGCCGTCATGCCCACCACCAGGTAGTGGGCGGTTCGCACCGGCAGGCCGCGCGCCTCTGCGAATTCGCGGTCAAAGGACGTCACCAGCAGGGTCTGGTGGCACAGGGCCACCGCGGCCAGCAGGGCGGCGTCCAGCGCGGCCATCAGGTACAGGTCGGTCAGCGGCACGGCCAGGATGGACCCGAACAGAAAGCTCATCAGGTCGGCCTTGTAGCCGGGGGTAAGGTCTATGAGAATGATCCCGAAGGCCATGCCCGCCGCCCACAGCACGCCGATGGCCGTATCGGCCTTTTCGGGCTGCTTCAGGGCCACCCCGGCCATGAGCATGGACGAGGCCACGGAAAAGCCGATGGCGCTGGGCAGCACCGGCCAGCCGTAATGAAAGGCCAGTCCCACGCCGCCGTATGCCGCGTGCGACACACCGCCCGCAAGAAACACCAGTCGGTTCACCACCACCAGGGTGCCGATGACCCCGCAGGCAATGCTGGCCAACAACGACGCGGCCAAGGCCTGCTGCATGAAGTCGTAGGAAAGCGCGTCGAGCATCAGGCGTCCTTTGCGGCGGGGGAGGGTGCGGCGTCTGTAGAAACGGGGGAAGCGGGCGGCGTGGCGGCGGAAGTCTTCAACTCGTCCATGCCCGGCAGCTTGGGGCGCGGCAGCACCGGGAACAGCCCGGACACGGAAGAGATGAATGCCCCCATGGGGCAGGTCTTTTCGTGGTGGCCGTAGAGCATGCTCAGCATCTCCGGGGTCAGCCCCGCGCCCCGGCTGTGGACCAGGGTACGATTGACGAAAGCCACGTTGGAGAAGGTGGATGTGGCGATGGACAGGTCGTGGCTGACCACCACCAGGGTGTGCGGTCCGCGCAGGGTGCCCAGGAATTCGAAGAAGCAGAACGAACCCTGCGGGTCGATGGAAGCGGTGGGTTCGTCCAGCAGCAGCAGTTCCGGCTGGGCCATCAGGGCGCGGGCCACCACGGCCCGCTGGCGCTGCCCGCCGGAAAGCTCGCCCACCATGCGTTTTTCCATGCCGGAAAGGCCCACCTGGTCCAGCGCCTCGCGCGCGCGGTCGATGGACGCAGCATCTCGCGACCAGTGGCGGCCGAAAAGGCCGCGCCGGGTGCCCGCAAGGCCCATCAGCACCACGTCCAGCACGGTGACGGGAAAGTCCAGCCGGGCCGTGGAGTACTGCGGCACGTAGCCGATGCGCGGCAGCGCCGCACTTGGCGCGCCGCCGAACAGCGTCACGCTGCCGGAACGCGGGGCCAGCAGGCCCAGCAGCAGCTTGAGCAGGGTGGTTTTGCCGCCGCCGTTGGGGCCGAGCACGGCCAGGAACTCGCCGCGCTCCACGGTAAGGTCCACGTGGTCCAGCACCGGTTCATCGCCGTAGGCGAAGCACAGGTCGCGCACGGCGATGACCGGTTCGTGCTGTGTATGCGGTGTACCCGGCATGCCGGGTACACTGGAGGGCATGTGCATGCGTGTCTACTTGCTGAGGGGTTGGGTCAGGGTTTGGGCCATGGCCTCGGCCACGCGGCGGATGTTGGCGGCCCAGTCTTCGGCCAGCGGGTCGGCCTCGATGAGCTTTGCCCCCACGTTGCGGGCGATGGTTTCCGCGCCGCGCTTCGAGAATTGCGGCTGGACGAAGATGGCTTCGATCTTCTCTTTTCTGGCGAACTCCACGATGCGGGTCAACTGTCTGGGCCCTGGTTCGCGCCCCTCCACTTCAATGGCCACTTCGCGCAGGTTGTAGTTGTGGGCAAAGTAGCTCCACGCCGGGTGAAAGACCATGAAGCGGCGGCGGTTTTCGGGCAGGTTCTCGAACAGGCCGTTGATGTGCAGGTCCAGTTCATCGAGTTCGCGTACGAAGGCGTCGTGGTTGGCGCGGTACAGGGGGGCGTGGGTCGGGTCGGCCTTGACCAGCGCAGCCTTGATGGAACCGGCCATCATCTTGACCAGTGCGGGAGACAGCCAGATGTGCGGGTCGCCGCCTTCGTGGTCGTGGTGGTGGGCTTCGGCGGCCTCGGCGTCGTGGTCGTCATGCTTGGCGTCATGCTTTGCGTTGGGGGCGGGGGCCGCCGCGTGCGCGTCCTTGTGCTCGCCATCGTGGTCATGATCTTCATCCAGAAAATGCTCGTCCTGCGGCAACAGGTCTATGCCCTTTTCCAGGCGCACCAGGGTCATGTCCTTGCCGCCGGCTGCCGTGATGCGATCCAGCCAGGCCTTTTCGAAGGGCACGCCGATGGTCATGTACAGCCTGGCGCTGGCAAGCCCGCGCATCTGGCTGGGTTTCGGTTCGTAGGTGTGCGGGTCTGCGCCGGGGGGCACCATCACCGTCACTTCGGCCAGGTCACCCGCGATGCGCTGGACGAAATACTTCTGCGGCGGAATGCTGACCGCCACCTGCACTGCGGCAGCGGCGCTGGCGGGCGCAACGGCAAAAGAACCGGGCGCGGCAAGCAGGCCGGACTGCAAAAGCAGGGAAATCAGGGCGAACAGCCCGAACCGTATGCGTCGGGCAAACCGGGACGGGATGGATTTCGGAAGGGCAAAGGGAGTGTTCATGTCGCCTCCGGTGGCGGAATCCGGCTGAAGGATTGAGAATGCAACTCGGTTGCATTTTGAGCATGTAGTCCTCTGGCCGCATGGTGTCAACGCGCCGGGCCGAAAGATGGACAAAGATATGCGACGAAGTGCGCCACGCGCCGTGGGTTCCCTGCCATCCCTCCGCGCCCTTGGCCCCGCACGTGTGTCCGTCCCGGTATGCGTGCCCCGTCCGCCCCGTCCGCCCCGTTCGCCCCGTCCGGCTCGTCCGGCTCGTCTGGGGGGGGGCGGGGGGCCGGACCGCCCTTGGCGAGCAGGGGGAAATGCAGTATGAACCGTCAATTCGGCCTGTGCCCTCCGCACCCCTGTGGGGGAGACCGTCGGGCAGCCGGGCCAGCCATTTTCAGGGACCATTCATGACCATAGAACGCAGGCGGACCCGCGAGGTCCGCATCGGCTCCGTGCGCATCGGGGGGGACAACCCCGTGGTGGTGCAGAGCATGGCCAATACCGATACGCGCGACGTGGACGCCACCGTGGCGCAAATTCGCGCGCTGGCCGCCGTGGGGTGCGAGGTGGTGCGCCTTGCCGTACTGAACGAGGCGGCGGCTGCGGCCATCGGCCCCATCCGCGCGGCATCGCCCGTGCCGCTGGTGGCGGACATCCATTTCGACCACCGCCTGGCCGTGGCCGCACTGGAAGCGGGCGTGGACGCCCTGCGCATCAACCCCGGCAACATCGGGGGCGAGGCCAACGTGGCCCGCGTGGTGGATGCGGCCCGCGCGCGCGGCGCGTGCATCCGGGTGGGGGTCAATTCCGGCTCGGTGGAAAAGCACCTGCTGGAACGCTTTGGCGGGCCAACGCCCGAAGCCATGGTGGAAAGCGCCCTTGGCCACGTGCGCATGCTGGAGGACCGGGGATTCGGCGACATCAAGATTTCGCTGAAATCGTCGTCGGTGCTGCACACCATAGACGCCTACCGCGTGCTGGCCGAACGCTGCGACTACCCCCTGCACATCGGCGTGACCGAGGCGGGCACCATGCTGCGCGGGTCGGTCAAGTCGTCGGTAGGCCTTGGCGTGCTGCTGTGGCTGGGCATAGGCGACACGCTGCGCGTTTCGCTGACCAGCGACCCGGTGGAGGAAATCCCCGTGGCGTGGGAAATATTGCGCTCGCTGGGGTTGCGCCACCGGGGGCCGGAAATCATTTCCTGCCCGACCTGCGGCCGCACGGAGATAGGCCTGATCAGCCTTGCCGAGGAAGTGGAACGCCGCCTTGCGGGCGAGACGGAGAACTTCAAGGTGGCCGTCATGGGCTGCGCCGTCAACGGGCCCGGTGAAGCGCGCGAGGCCGACATCGGCATTGCGGGCGGGCGCGACAAGGGCATTATCTTCCGCAAGGGAGAGATCATACGAACAGTCAAGGGCGGCGCGAACCTTCTCGCCGCCTTCATGGAAGAACTCGATACGTTCCTTGCCGAACGCAAGGCAGCCAGAAAGGACAGCTGATGCGCTGGAGCAATTGCTACATCCCCACCCTGAAGGAAGCCCCGGCAGACGCCGAGGTGGTCAGCCACAAACTGCTCACCCGCGCGGGCATGGTCCGCAAGCTTACCTCGGGTATCTACATCTATTTGCCGCTTGGCCTGAAGGCCATCGAGAAGACCGCCGCCATCGTGCGCGAGGAAATGAACCGCGCGGGCGCGCTGGAACTTTCCATGCCCATGGTGCAGCCCGCCGACCTGTGGCAGGAATCTGGCCGCTGGGAATTCTACGGCAAGGAACTGCTGCGCTTTCAGGACCGCAATGGCCGCGACTACTGCCTTGGACCCACGCACGAGGAAGTCATCACCGATCTCGTACGCGGCGAGGTGCGCTCGTACCGCCAGTTGCCCATCAACCTGTACCAGATCCAGACCAAGTTCCGCGACGAGATCCGCCCGCGCTTCGGCCTGATGCGCGGCCGCGAGTTCATCATGAAGGACGCCTACTCCTTCGACCGTGACGAGGCCGGGGCCGACAAGAGCTACTGGGCCATGTACGAGGCCTATCAGCAGGTGTTCAAGCGCCTTGGCCTGCGCTTCCGCGCGGTGGAGGCGGATTCCGGCTCCATCGGCGGCAGCTTCTCGCACGAATTCATGGTGCTGGCCGACACCGGCGAAGACACCATTGCCGCCTGCACCGGCTGCCAGTACGCCGCCAACGTGGAGCGCGCCGAAGTGGCCGCGCCAGCCGTGCCCGCAACATTGCCCGCAGTCGGGGCCATCGAAGAAGTGGCCACCCCCGGCAAGCACACCGTCGAAGACGTGTGCGCCTTCTTGGGCGTGCCGCAGACCGCGCTGGTCAAGACGCTGATCCTGGTGGCCGACGGCAAGCCCGTGGCCGCGCTGGTGCGCGGCGACCGCGAACTGAACGACGTGAAGCTGAAGAACCTGCTGGGGTGCGACGAACTGGAACTGGCCGCGCCCGAACTGGTGCAGCAGGTTACCGGCGCGCCCGTGGGCTTTGCCGGGCCGGTGGGCCTGAACGTGGAACGCGTCTTTGCCGACCACGAACTGCTGGCCTCCGACGGCTGGATCACCGGGGCCAACAAGGGCGACACCCACCTGCGCAACGTCAGCCTGCCCCGCGACGCCAAGGTCGAACGCTACGCCGACCTGCGCGTGATCACCCCCGCCGACGTCTGCCCGCGTTGCGGTCAGCCCATCGAGCTGACGCGCGGCATCGAGGTGGGCCACGTGTTCAAGCTGGGCACCAAGTACAGCGAACCCCTGAAATGCACCTTCCTTGACGAAGACGGCAAGGAAAAGGTCATGATCATGGGCTGCTACGGCATCGGCGTGTCGCGCGTGGTGGCCTCGTGCATCGAGCAGAACCACGACGCCGACGGCATCGTGTTTCCGCCGCCCATCGCGCCGTTCGAGGCCGTGCTGTGCTGTCTGGACCCCAAGAACGGCGAAACCCTGGGCAAGGCGGAGGACTTCTACGCCGAACTCAAGGCCCAGGGCGTGGACGTCATTCTGGACGACCGCGACGAACGCCCCGGCGTCAAGTTCAAGGACGCCGACCTCGTGGGCATGCCCCTGCAACTGGTGGTCGGCGGCAAGGGTCTGGCGCGCGGCATTGTGGAAGCCAAGGACCGCCGCACCGGCGAAAAGACCGAACTGCCCGTCGATGGCTTTGCCGAAGCCTTCCGCACCTGGCGCGCTGCCGTGCGCGCGGGCTGGGGACTGTAAGGCTATCAGACTATGAAGAGTTACCGGGGAGGGGACCCTTTAAAAAGGGTCTCCCTCCCCGGACCCCACCCCCCTAAATTTTTCAATTGACCTGTGGCGCCCGAAAGGGGGTGCAGGGGGCATGGTCCCCTGCCCGCCGGAGGCGCATAAAAAACCTCGCGCGCCATGAGCACCATCTACACCGTGGGTGAATTGACCCGGGCCATCCGGGCCGCCGTGGAGGGCGGATTTCCCTTTGTGTGGGTGCGCGGGCAGGTGAGCAACCTGTCGCGCCCGGCCTCGGGGCATTGCTATTTTGCGCTCAAGGACGAGGACGCGGTGCTGAACTGCGTGTGGTTCCGGGGCAACCAGCGCGACGCGGAGCATTTCGACCCCATGACCGGCGAGGTGTTCGAGGACGGGCCGCGTCCCGGCCTTGCGCGCACCATGGCCAACGGGCAGGAACTGCTGTGCGCGGGGCGGCTGACGGTGTACCCGCCGCGCGGCGGCTACCAGTTGGTGGTCGAAATGGCGCAGGACGCGGGCCTGGGGCGGCTGCACGCACAGTTCGAGGCACTGAAGGCCCGCCTTGCCGAGATGGGATATTTCGACACGGCACGCAAGCGTCCGCTGCCGCGCCATCCGAAACGGGTGGCGGTCATCACGGCCCCCGGCGGGGCAGCGGTGCGCGACTTTCTGCGCATGGCGGACGAGCGCGGCTGGGGCTGCGAGATACGCATCCACCCGGTGCCGGTGCAGGGCGACGAGGCCCCCCCGCGCATCGCGGCGGCGCTGGCCGAGGTGGCCGCGCAGGGCTGGGCGCAGGTGGCGGTGCTGATTCGCGGCGGCGGCTCGCTGGAAGACCTGTGGGCCTTCAATGACGAGCGGGTGGCCACGGCGGTGTTCGGCAGCCCCTTGCCGGTGCTGGCGGGCATCGGCCACGAGGTGGACCACACCATGGCCGACATGACCGCCGACGTGCGCGCGGCCACGCCCACCCACGCGGCGCAGTTGCTGTGGCCGGAGCGGCGCGAACTGGCGCAGCGCGTGGACGAACTGGAAATGGCCCTTACGCGGGGCATGGAACGGCGCTTCGCCCGGATGGACGAGCAACTGGGCACTCTGGTGCGCGGGCTGGCCTGGCTGTCGCCGGAACGGGCGCTGGCCCGGCTGGATGAACGCTTTGCCGATGCGGTGGCCCGGTTGGGCCGGGCGTGGGAGATGCTGGCCCGGCGTGATGCTGCGCGGCTGGACGCGGCGGACGCGGCCCTGGCCCGCACGCTGGGGCCGGAGACGTGGGAGCGGCGTGAACGCGCCGTGGACGCGCTGGAGGCGCGCCTGCGTTGGGCGGGCGAACGCGCAGTGACCGGGCGCGAACATGAGCTTGAGCGTTGCGCCCTGCGGCTGGACGCGCTGGACCCGTTACGCCCGCTGGAGCGCGGCTACAGCCTGGTGCGCCGGGCCGACGGCGGCTTTCTGCGCAGCGTGGCCGAGGTTGCCCCCGGCGATGCGCTGGCCGTACTGGTGCGCGACGGCGAGGTGGACGTGACCGTGGGCGCGGCGCGGCCCGGACGGATGCTGGAGCCGGGCGATGCATCTGTTGGCGGGCATGCTGCCGCAGTGGACCGCGCTGGTGGAACGAGCGTTTCGGAGCAGAACGCCGGAGATATTTCGTGATGCAATGGTTTTCGTTTGCCGGGCGGGATGGCCGGGGGGCCGCTCGCCTGTGGTCGATGCTGGTGGCGGGCTGCGGTCTGGCCGGGTCGGTGGTTATATTGGCCCTGCTGCTGGCTGCATTGGCTGTGCCCGCACAGGCGGCGGTGCTGTCGCTGGACGCGCCGGAATCCACCGGCGACGGCAAGCCCTTCGTGGTCACGGTGACGGCGGATGCGCCGGGCGACGTGGTGCTGGACTGGCGCGGCCAGTTCGTCACCGTGCCCGTGACGCCTGCTGAAGCCGGGTCCATTGAAGCCGGGTCCATTGAAGCCGGGTCCATTGAAGCCGGGTCCATTGAAGCCGGGTCCATTGACGCCGGGCCGGTTGCCGGAATCAGGACCGGAACCTCTGCCGGGGCCGCCTCCCCTGTTCGCTGGTCGGGCCAGGCCATTCTGGCCGTGCCGCTGGACGCCAAGCCGGGTACGGAAACGCTGCGCGCTCGCGTTGTCGGGCAACCCAAGGCAGCGCCCACCGTCACCCGCGCCATCGCCGTGGTGCGCGCCGCCTATCCGGAGCAGCGCCTGACCGTGGAAGGCAAGTACGTCAACCCGGACAAGGCCGCGCTGGACCGCCACGAGGCGGAGCGCACCCGCGTGAAGGCCGCGCTGGCCCTGCGCACTCCGGAACGGCTGTGGACGCTGCCCATGCAACGGCCCGTGCCGGGCGAGGTGTCCAGCCTGTTCGGCCTGCGCCGAGTGTTCAACGGCGAACCGCGTGCGCCGCATCGCGGGCTGGACCTGCGCGGCGAGGCGGGCGAGCCGGTGACGGCCTGTGCGGCGGGACGGGTGGTGCTGGCCGAGAATCATTATTTTGCGGGAAATTCCGTGTACATCGACCATGGCATGGGCGTGGTCAGCATGTATTTTCACCTCTCCGCCATCAACGTGGCCCCCGGCCAGATGGTGGCGCAGGGCCAGGTCATCGGCAAGGTGGGCAGCACGGGCCGGGTCACCGGGCCGCACCTGCATTTCGGCATGGCGGTGCTTGGCGACATGGTGGACCCTCAGGTATTGCTGGAGAACGCGCCCGCGAACACGGGCGCGACCACACGGGAGTAACGCATGGCCGCGCGTACACGAAAGAATGCGGGGGCTGATGCCCCTGCTGGCGCTGACGGCGCTGACGGCGCTGACGGCGCTGACGGCGTTGACGGCGTTGTGGAACAGGCCGGGGAAACGGTGGACTACGAAGCCGCCATGGCCCGCCTGCAAGAGGTGGTGGCCGCGCTGGAAGCGGGCGACCTGCCGCTGGAGCGCAGCGTGGCCCTGTACAAGGAAGGACTGGGCTTGTCCCGTGCCTGCCGCGACAGGCTGCGCACGGCCCGCAACGAGATACGCCTGTTCACCGAAGGCGGCGTAACGGATTTTGAAGGGGTGGGGGACGATGCTGACGCCGAGTGAGATAAAGGCCCGTCTGCGCGGCGCTGCCGCCGGGGTGGAAGGCTATCTGTCCGCGTGCCTGGCCGACCGGGACATTCCCGCGCGGTTGCGCGCTGCCATGGAATACAGCCTGAACGCGGGCGGCAAGCGGGTGCGCCCGGTGCTGTGCCTGACCACTGCCGCGCTGTTCGGCTTGCCCGCGGAGCGGGTGATGCCCTTTGCCGCCGCCATCGAGATGATCCACACCTATTCGCTCATCCACGACGACCTGCCCGCCATGGACGACGACGACCTGCGGCGCGGCAAGCCCTCGAACCACAAGATGTTCGACGAGGCCACGGCCATCCTGGCCGGTGACGGCCTGCTCACCGACGCCTTCGATTTCATGGCGGGTGTGGGGGCGGGTGTGGGGTCTGATGTTGGGTCGGGTGCCGGGGGCATCCCCGCAGCCAATGTGCTGGCCGCCCTGCGCGTGGTTGCCCGCGCCGCCGGCGCCCCCGGCATGGTGGGTGGCCAGGCGCTGGACATGGAGTACACGGGCCGCACGGGCGTTACCCTGGATGAAATGGCCGCCATGCACGCCATGAAGACCGGGGCGCTGTTGCGCGCGTCGTGCCTGTCCGGCGCACTGCTGGCGGGCGCAGACGCCGATGCGCAGGCCCGCATTGCCGATTACGGCGCGCATATCGGTGCGGCCTTCCAGATCGTGGACGACATCCTCGACGAGGTGGGCGACGAGGCGGAAATCGGCAAGCCCGTGGGCAGTGACGCGGAGCAGGGCAAGACCACCTATCCTTCGCTGCTGGGTGTGGAACGCAGCCGCGCCCTGGCCCGTGAACGGGCCGACGCGGCCATCGAACGCCTGTCGCCCTTCACCGGGCCGGACGCCGATTTCCTGCGCAGTCTGGCGAGTTACATAGTGGACCGCGCTTCCTAGCATCGCGCGAGAGCATTTCACGGCACGACGACAACGCACAGCATCACCGGGCGCGCCCCGCGCAGCCCGATAACGGATACCCACGCATGACCGAGCAGCTACCGCCCTCGCTTTCTCCCCAAGGGCAGCTTGTTGGTACGCCCCTACTGGATTCTCTCGCCAGCCCGCGCGACGTGGCCGGGCTGACGCCCGAACAGGTGCAGCAACTGGCCGACGAATTGCGCCAGCGCATCATCGCTACCGTGTCCCGCAACGGCGGGCACCTTGCTCCCTCGCTGGGCGTGGTGGAACTGACCATCGCGCTGTTGACCTCGTTCGACGCCGGGCGCGACAAGGTCATCTGGGACGTGGGGCATCAGGCGTACGCCTGGAAGCTGCTTACCGGGCGTGCCGCCAATTTCCACACCCTGCGGCGCGGCGGCGGCATCAGCGGTTTTCCCAAGATGGCGGAAAGCCCGTACGATCATTTCGGCGTGGGGCATTCCTCCACGTCCATTTCTGCTGCGCTGGGCATGGCCATGGCGCGCGACCTGTCCGGGGGCGACAGCAACGTGGTGGCCGTCATCGGCGACGGCTCCATGACCGCAGGGCTTGCCTTCGAAGGGCTGAACCAGGCCGGGGCCATGGATCGCAAGCTCATCGTCGTGCTGAACGACAATGAGATGTCCATCTCCAAGAACGTGGGCGCGCTGTCGCTGTTCCTCAGCCGCAACCTGTCAAAGCGCTGGGTGCGCCGCATGAAGAAGGACATGGAAACCTTCATGCGCTCCATACCCGGCATTGGCGAGGACATGCTGGCCTATGCCAAGCGCAGCGAACACAGCCTGAAGGGGTTCTTCACGCCGGGCATGCTGTTCGAGGCGTTCGGGTTCAACTACATCGGCCCGGTGAACGGGCACGACGTCAAGGCGCTTACCCGCACCTTCGACATGGCCCGCACCCTGGACGAGCCGGTGCTGCTGCACGTGCTGACCCGCAAGGGCAAGGGGTATGCCCCGGCAGAGACCAACCCCACCCACTTCCACGGGGTGGGCCGCTTCGAGCCGGAAACAGGCAAGGCCGCCAAGCTGGCCGATGCCCCGGCGCTGCCAAGCTTTACCGACGTGTTCGGCGAAACGCTGTGCATGCTGGCCGACGAGGACAAGCGGGTCATGGCCATTACTGCCGCCATGCCTGAAGGCACCGGCACCAGTTGCTTCTGTACGCGTCATCCGGAGCGGTTCGTGGACGTGGGCATCTGCGAGCAGCACGCGGTGACCTTTGCCGCAGGCCTTGCCACGCAGGGGCTGCGCCCGTTCGTGGCCATCTATTCCACCTTCCTGCAACGCTCGTACGACCAGGTGGTGCATGACGTGTGCATCCAGAACCTGCCGGTGGTCTTCTGCGTGGACCGCGCGGGGCTGGTGGGCGAGGACGGCCCCACCCACCACGGGGTGTTCGATATTTCCTATCTGCGCCACATTCCCAACATGCACATCCTGGCCCCGCGCGACGAGGCGCAACTGCGCCACGCCATGCGCACCGCCCTGGCTCTGGACGCGCCGGTGGCCGTGCGCTACCCGCGCGGCGTGGGTACGGGGGCCGCGCTGCCCCCGCGCGGCGAGGTGTTGCCCCTTGGTCGCGGCGAGGTGCTGAAAAAGGGCGTAGGACTGGCCATCATAGCCTGCGGCAGCAGGGTGGCCCCGGCGCTGGAGGCGGCGGAGCGGGTGGCCGAGGAATCTGGCCGTCAGGTCACCGTGTTCGACGCAGTTTGGGCCAAGCCCCTTCCTGTGGAGCAACTGCTGGAACTGGCCGCCACCCATGACGCACTGCTGCTGGTAGAGGAAAACGCCCTGGCGGGCGGCTTTACCTCTGCCGTGCTGGAATGTCTGGCCGATCACGGCGCGCTGCGCGGGCAGGCCATCCGCAGGCTGGGCGTGCCCGACCGCTTTGTGGAGCACGGCAGCCAGAAGGAACTGCGGGCCAAGCTGGGCCTGTGCGTGGACGGTATCGAGGAGACCCTGCGGTCCATGCTGGGGCTGGGGTAGGGAGCAAGTCCTAGCTTTGGAGTGGCGAATCAGACAGTGAAAATGCGGCTGCGGAAAATACTTTCCGCAGCCGTTTCAGTTGGTTCGGAGTACGTTACGGGCGTTGGCGTTTTGCCCGGAGTTCATAGCGTGTTGCCAGCATGTTGCAGTATGCAACAACATCCGTAATGCAGCGCAAGGAGTAGATAGCTGGCGACATTTCGCCGTTGTTGTCGACGATATGCACGGACAATGCCTGGTCATTATCGTCGATCCAGTATGGTTTGATGTGCGTTGTTTCCGCATGAACAGACCTGTTAACAAGTGCAATGGTCATTTTGCCGCCGTTTTCTGTCAGCTCATATTCGCCTTCATAGTCTGCGATGACGGCTGCAATGATCTTTTGGGCAAGTGTAATGTCCATATTTACCTCCATGTTATTATATGTGTGTTTTATATGTACCCTCAAATAAGGTAAAGGTGGAATTGGGCTCGGCGTAGTTTCATTTGCCAAGGACTACTCGCTGAAACAAAGAAG
The DNA here is from genome assembly GCA_964402645.1 of uncultured Desulfovibrio sp. Taxonomy (GTDB): domain Bacteria; phylum Desulfobacterota; class Desulfovibrionia; order Desulfovibrionales; family Desulfovibrionaceae; genus Cupidesulfovibrio. The sequence goes on from CAYOCV010000001.1 coordinate 245,367, forward strand.
GGGCACGCGGACGTTCGTCCGCGTGCCCCGTGCGTTTGCGGGCAACCCTGCGTCGTGCGCTACATCAGCCAGCGCAACGGCACTAGGGACAGCTTGGGGAAGAACACCAGCAGGAACAACACCACGACTTCGATGAGGATGAACGGCATCATCTTGATCACCAGTTCACTCAGCTTGATGTTGCCGATGCCGCACACCACGTACAGCACCGTGCCCACCGGCGGGGTGATGACCCCGATGCCCAGGTTCAGCACGAACAGCAGGCCGAAGTGGTACGGGTCGATGCCGGCCTGCTGGATCAGCGGGTAGAACACGGGCGCGAAGATCAGGATGTTCGGCGTAAGGTCCATGACCATGCCCGCCACCAGCAGGAAGAGCATGATGATTACCAGCAGCAGCGTGGGCGTGCCGATGAACGGTTCGAACATCTTGGTGATGTGCATGGGAATCTGGGCCAGAGTGATGAAGTAACCCACGGCGGATGCCGTGGCCACCACGAACATCACTACCGCTGTGGTGCGGGCCGCCGCTGCGCTGACGCGCAGCAACTGCCGTACGCTCAGTTCGCGGTAGTAGACCATGCACACGAAGATGGCGAACACTGCTGCCACCGCGCCGCCCTCTGTGGGGGTGAACACCCCGAAGCGGATGCCGCCCAGCAGCAGCAGGGGCAGCATGAAGGCCGGGCTGGCGTCTTTGAGGATGGCCAGTTTTTCCGCGCGGGTGAAGTGGATGGTTTCGGTGTAGCCGTCCTTGCGCACCACGAACCACCACATGATCAAAAGACCAAGACCCAGCATCAGGCCAGGGAACAGGCCGATCATGAACAACTTGGTGATGGACAGGCTGACCGTGGACCCCAGGATGATGAAGTTGGTGCTGGGCGGAATGATGGGGCCAAGGATGGCGCCAGAGGCGATGATGCCCCCTGCGCGGCCTTTGTTGTAACCCACCTGCTGCATCATGGGCAGCAGCAGGCCGCCAAGGGCTGCCGCCTCGCCCACCGAACTGCCCATCAGCCCGGCAAAGATGATGCTGGCGATGATGGCCGCGTAGCCAAGACCGCCCTTTACCCCGCCGATCATCAACTGAGCCAGTTGCACCACACGCTTGGACAGGCCGCCCACGGCCATGATCTCGCCCGCGAAGACAAAGAACGGAATGGCCATCAGCGGGTAGTTGTTGGCCCCGTCCAGCATGATGTTGGGGATGGTCATGGCATCCCACATGCCGGAATTCCACATCAGCACGATGGAGCACAGCACGAGCACGATGGAGATGGGAATGCCGAGGCACATGAAAAAGCCAAGGCTGCCGAAGAAGTAGAGAAGTTGTTCCACGGCGTTACTCCTTGGCCTTCTGCAGGGCGTCTTCCATCATGTCGGGGCGCACGAATTCGCTGGCAGGCTTCTTCAGCAGGCGGAAGAATTCCGGCAGCTTGATGACAAGGGCGGCGGCGGCCATGATCGGCAAGGTGCCGTTGATGAACGCCATGTTCACGTTGGTGGCCACGGAATTGGTGTCCATGGTCTGGTCCACCAGCACGATGCCGCCCCACAGCAGCAGTGCAAGAGTGAACAGGGTACACAGGTGGGCAACGATGTCCACGGACTTGCGCACGTTGCCGCTGAGCAGGTTGACGAACATGTCCACCGCGATGTGGCGATTGCGGTAGAAGGCTTCGATGGACCCGAAGAAGGTGATGTAGATGAACAGGAAGCGGGCCCATTCTTCGCTGGGGGCAAAGCTTGATCCGAACACGTAGCGAAGGAAGGCGTTGTAGAACACAAGGCCGATCATGCCGAGGAAGATGACGGCGCAGAATACCTCGAACGCGAACTCACCCTTGCTCGTTGCCGGCGGGATGGCCACGTTCGGCGTGGTGTCGTGGGTCATGGATGTCTCCACAAGGGGTTACGGGAAACCGGCGCGGAACGGTCCGCGCCGGATGCCGAGAAAAAGGGAACCCCTTGCAGGGCAAAGGGTTCCCCGAACGTCAGGCGATTACTTGTAGGACTCGGCGCTTTCCAGGATTTCCTTGGCATTGGGCACGGTGTCGTAGAACAGCTTCCAGCTGCGCATGCCTGCGGCCTTCATGGCGTCGTGGAATTCGGGGCTGGGGGTGGAGACGGCACCCTTGTTCTCGGTAATGGTCTTCACGGCGTTCTGCTCAAGCTGGGCCATCAGGTCCCACACGTAGTCGGCGGATTCCTTGGCAGCCTGGTTCACCCAGCCCTTTTCCTGCTCGGAAAGCTCCTGGTAGAACTTTTCGTTGATGTACAGCGAGTGGATGACCAGGATGTGGCCGCTCAGGGTGATCTGGGGGGCGATTTCGTACATCTTCAGGGCGATGATGTCGGCAAAGGGGCTGTCGCCGCCGTCGATGACGCCCTGATCCAGCGAACTGGGCACTTCGGCAAAAGGCATGGGCTGGCCACTGATGCCGCATTCCTTGGCAAAGTTCAGGTACAGGGGGATGTTGGGCACGCGCAGGCGCAGGCCCTTCAGGTCTTCCATGCTCTTCAGGGGCTTCTTGGTGTAGAAGTGGCGGAAGCCCAGGGGGAAGGCATTCAGGGTGCGCAGGCCCGACTTTTCGGTGAAGCCCTGGTTGATCAGTTCAAAGGTCTTGCCTTCCATGGCGCGGCGGGCGTGCCCCAGGTTGTCGAACAGCATGGGGGTTTCCAGCATGGCCATGGCCGGGTGCAGGGCAGAAGTCTGGGTGCCGGTGGCGCACATCTGGATCATGCCGCGGCGGGTGTTGGCGATGTAGGCGTCTTCCTTGCCAAGCTGGCTGTTGGGAAACACCTGCACGGTGAATTTGCCGCCGGACAGCTTGGTGAGGACTTCACCAAATTTGTGCATGCCAAGGGTTTCCGGCTCGCCCTCGGGCTTCATGCCGGCAATCTTGATGACCACCTGGTCGGCGGCGGAGGCAGTGGCAACCATGCCGCAGGCGAACACGGCCAGCGCGAGGAGGAAAGCGAGAGATTTCTTCATCATGTGCTCCTTCTGTATCCTGGTGAGTGTACGAACCAGGACGGTCCGGCGGACCGCCCCAACAGGCGTTGGAGCGCAACGTCGGTTCGCCCGCCACAAGGATGCGGAAGGGCAGGGGACGCAGCGCTTTCCGGACGGGATGACAGGCAGGGGCAAGCCGTGACGCACACACGATGCGCGTGCGAGCGCGCATGGCATGCTGGCGCGTGCATGGAAACAACCCCTCGACCATCCCGCGCTCGGAGAACAATAGAAAATTTTTCATTATACTGGAAGTTGCAAACTTCAATGTTACATAACAATGACAAATTTGAGACAATTTGGTGTCGGCAATTATACTCTAGTTAATTCAGGCGATAAGAGGAAAGACGGGCGCGTGCGCGCAGTCGTGTGGGCAGGACGGGTAAATGCCGGGCAGCAGGAAATGGGAAGACGCGAGGTTCATGGGGCAAGGCGGGCAGCAAGAAGAGAGCAGGAGGCAGAAAGGTGCAGGGGGGCGGAACTCATTTCCGCCCCCCTCTCGTACCGTGTGGTGTGCTAGGCCCGCATGTCCGCGATGATGGACTTCAGTTCAACGGCCAGCCGGGCCAGTTCTGTCACGGCCTGGGACGACTGCCCCATGGCCTCCGCCGTTTCCGAGGCGATGCGGTTGATGTCTTCCGTGCCGCGCCCCACCTGTTCGCTGGCGGCGGACTGCTGCTCGCTGGCCGCCGCAATGGCGCGCACGTTGTCCGAGGTGCGTTCCACCAGTCCCACGATGCTGCGCAGCGAATCGCCGGAAAGGTTGGCGGTGCGCGTGCAGTCCACGATGGCGGCGGTGGTGTTTTCGGTGCTCTGGATATTGGTGCGCGCGCTCTGCTGCACCGAGCGGATGTAGCCGCCCACCTCGTTGGTGGCGGTCATGGTCTTTTCGGCCAGCTTGCGCACCTCGTCCGCCACCACGGCAAAACCGCGCCCCGCGTCGCCTGCGCGGGCCGCCTCGATGGCGGCGTTCAGCGCCAACAGGTTGGTCTGGTCGGCGATGTCGGCGATGACGGTCATGATCTGGCCGATGCCATCGGCCTGGCGACCCAGTTCGGTCATGTCGGCCTTCAGGTTTTCCGCCTGGCCGTTGATGGCGTTTATGGTGTTCACCACCGATTCCACCAGCCGCGCCCCCTCCTGCGCCTGCGAACGGGCGGAATCGGCCAGGTCTGCCGTTTCCGTGGCGTTGCGTGCAACGCTGACGGCAGCGGCGTTCATTTCCTCCACGGCGGCGGCAGCCTCTGCCGTGCGGCCCCGCTGCTCGTCGCTGCCCCGCGATGACTGTTCGATCTGGGCGGCCAGTTGCTCGGATGCCGAGGCCAGCATGTTGGCCACCTCGTCAGCCTTTATCGCTGCGTGGGCGATGCGCTGGTTCTGCTCTTCGATGCGGGCGTGTTGGGTCTTGATGTCCGTCTGGTCCGAAATCAGGGCAAAACCGGCAATGAGCGCGCCGTCCAGATCGTACATGGGGGCGGCGTCCACGCTGGCATGCAGCCGCGCGCCCTTGCGGCCCGCCAACTCCGTCTGCACGCCGCGCTGGGCGCGCCGTTCGGTCAGGCACGTGCCGATGACCGTGGAATGGTTGTCGTCGCCGTAGAAGATGCGACTCACCGGCGCCCCCATGAAGGATTGCGGGTCGCCGTCTATCTGCATGTAATCGAGAGCGGCGCGGTTGACGAACAACACCCGCTGGTCAGGCCCAGCCACCACGCAAGGCAGGGTGATGCCGTCCAGCAGCCCCTGGGCAAAGCCCAGCTTGTGCTTGAGCTCGCCCACCATGGCGCGCACGTTGTCGCCAAGGCTGCGGAATTCATACTTGAAATTCTGGTGCAGGGCGGCTTGCAGGTTGCCCCCGGCCACGGCGTGGGTGAATGCCTCTATGTCCGCCACAGGGCGGGCCACCAACCGCCGCACCAGCAACGAGATGACCCCGGCCAGCACCAGCAGCGCCGCCACGCCTATGCCCAGCAGGGTGTTGCGCTGGGTGATGGCCGTGCCAGCCAGTTCGTCGGGGTAGGCGCTCATGCATATCAGCCAGCCCGTGAGCGGTTCGGTGGTCACGGTCAGGAACTTGCGTTCGCCCTTCCAGTCATAGAAGGCGTTGCCGTTCTTCATGGACAGGGCGGTACGCACGAATTCATGCTCGGTCACGTCCTTGAGCATCATGTTCTTGTCCGGATGGGCGATGAGGTGCCCGCTGCCGTCCAGCATGAAGCCGTAGCCCCGCTGGCCGAAGCGCAGCCCGCTGACGAAGACCGAGGTGAAGTTTTCCCAGCGCGGAAAGATGCCCACTCCGCCGATGACGCGGCCGCCCGCATCACGGATGGCCTTTACCGCAACGAAGATGAAGATGTTGCCGCCTCCGGACTTGGCGGTGATGATGGACTTGCCGATAAAGCTGTCCTGCCCGGCCATGATCGCCTTGAAGTAGTCGCGGTCGCCGCGTGCGCCGCCGGTCAGGTCTTCCATGTCGGCATTGATGCCCGCGCGGATGATGCCCTTGTCGTCAAACACGATGACCGACCAGATGTTGTTGTCGCCGCGCACCACCTCTTTCAGGCGGTTCTGGGCAATGGCTGCGTCGCCAGTCAGGGCTTCCAGCACCAGACGCTGCCTGGCAAGCTGGTTCATGGTGCCGGTGAAGTTCTGTGCGTACAGGGAAAGCGTGTCGCGCGCGCTCTTGCCTGCCTGCTCCATGGCGTGCTGTTCCAATTCCAGGGCCATGCGGTACGAGGAACCCGTTACATAATATATGATGCCGCCGAATGCCGCGATGACGGCCAGCATGACGGAAACGATGAACACCGGTGCGACGCTTTTAACGCTCATGGTCCCCCCAAGAGAATGCAAGGTTTCTATCTTATATAAAAGATACCGCCATGGCACGGATGCTGTCAAGAAATGGGGGCACTACCTTGAATGTGGGGGAAAAAGAAAGTGGCGCTGCCCCATATGCGGGCAGCGCCACTTGATAGCGTAGGAATCTTGCGACAGTGTTGTAATGGCGTCACAATGAAGCGACGAACAGGCGTATGCCGTTTTCAAGCATCTGCACCGCCATCAGTATGAGCACAAGACCCATCAGCCGCTCCATGGCCCGCATGGTGCGCGGGCCAAGCAGGCGGGCGATGTCCGGGGTAAAGGCCATGATGGCGGCGGTGGCCGTCCAGGCCATCAGGATGCCCGCCAGCACGTTGACCTGGGCCATCATGCCGCCCTGGGCCTGCCGGGCAAAGACCATCACCGCCGCCAGCAGCGAGGGCCCGGCAATGAGCGGCACGGCAATGGGCACGATGAACGGATCGTGGGCCACGGCTTCGGTGTCGCCTTCCTGCGGCGGAAAGACCATCTTCATGGAAATGATGAACAGGATCAGCCCGCCGGACAGGCGCAGGGTGGATTGTTCGATTTCCAGCATGCCTAAGAGAGCATCACCCAGCGCGTGAAAACCCAGAATGATGCCAAGGGCGAACAGCAGTTCGCGGCGCAGGATGGCGCGCTGCCGTGCTGCGCCGTGTTCGCGCAGCATGCCGAGGCAGGCGGCGGCGTTGCCCACCGGGTCCATGATCAGGAACAGCGGCAGGGCGATCTCGAAGGCTGTGCGGAAGTTGAAGGCGTCGAACATGGGTATATCCGTTCTCGAGGAAGGCCCGTTTTCGGGGATGTTCGTTGTGAGGGATGGGGGCGGCCTGGTGCAAGGGGCCGTTTCAGTCTCTGGCTCGGCACGCATAACGGTTCGCCCGGCGGGGCCGCGTGTTGCGGACGCCGCCGGGCGGAAACTGTCGGGCGGGGCCGCCGCGCGGTACGGCTATTCGTCGATTTCCATGTAGGTGGCCGACTGGGCGGCCTTTTCCGACACGGTGACGGCATGCAGGCGCACCCCGTGCGGGGCAAGGCGCGGGGCCAGTTGCTGCCAGATGTGCCGCGATAGGTTTTCGGACGAGGGGTTGATGCTATCGAACGGCGCAACGTCGTTCAGGTTCTTGTGGTCCAGGGTGTCGAGCACCGCGTTCAGCTCGCGCTTCAGCACCTTGAAGTCCAGCACGATTTCGGTGTCGCCGGTCAGCCGGTCGCCCTCGGCCACCATTTCCACGGCAAAGTTGTGGCCGTGCATGGATTCGCATTTGCCTTCGTAATGGCGCAGCGCGTGCGAGGCGCAGAACTCCGAGCGCACGGTCAGCCGCCAGATGGATTTCTTCACTGTGTGTCTCCTGAGCAATCGCGGTAAAGCTATGAGGCCTGGAAAACGAAAGGCGCAGGTGTTTTCAAGGGCTGCTGCCGATAGGAAACGACGCTACTCCGGCCCTTCGGTCCAATGAGCAATGTCGGTTTCAAACGCCGGGCCGGGCTGCACCATCCACTGCGGGCCGAACTGCAACAGGCATTCGGATTCGTCCACCACCAGCCGCACGTTCACCGGCACCGGGCCGCGATGCCGTTCCAGAATGGCGCGCAACGCGGAAAGACTGGCTGGCTCCACGCGGGGCAGGGGCATGTCGATGGTCACGGGCTGGTCGCTGGCCCCGCAGGCGCGGGCCAGCGGAATGACCTTGTCGCCCAGCAGCTTGATTTCGCGCGGTATGTCGTCGTCTTCCTCGGACATGGGCATGGACCCGTCCCCGCCCCCGCCGCCATTCCTGCCGCCGTCGTCGTTCTGCTGCTTGCTGATGGTGGCCTCCAGCAACAGCGGCTGGTCCGACTTCAGCAGTTCGCGGAACTCCGCGTACGGCTCGGGAAAGAATACGCACTCGCCGGAGGCGGTCAGGTCTTCCACTTGCAGGAAGGCCATGCGCGCGCCCTTCTTGGTCATGTGCTCCTTGATGCCGGTGACCAGCACTGCGGTCTTCAGCGACATGCCGGGGGCCATGTCCCGCGTTTCTTCCAGCGGGGTAAGGCGCAGGCGGAACAGCTCCTTGCGGTAGGGCTGGAGCGGGTGGCTGGTGAGGAAGAAGCCCAGCGCCTCCTTTTCAAAGCGCAACTTCTGGTCGTCGTCCCATTCCTGAGCCTGCTGTTCCTCGCAGTCAAAGCCGATGCCGGGGCACACGGCGGGCTCTTCCGGCACCATGGTGAACAGCGAGACCTGGTTGGATTCCTTGTCCTTCAGCCGCTTCTGGGCCTTGCTGACCACGTTGTCCAGCGCGGCCAGCATGCCCGCGCGGGTGCAGCCAAGGCAATCGCACGCGCCGCCCTTGATCAGGCTTTCCAGCACGCGCTTGGTCACCTTGCGCAGGTTCACGCGCATGCACAGGTCCAGCAGCGAGGCAAACACCCCGCCTTCCTCGCGGGCGTCCACGATTTCGCGGATGGCTTCGTCGCCCACGTTCTTGATGCCGCCAAGGCCGAAGACGATGGCCCCCTCATGCACGGTGAATTCGCGGCGGCTGGCCTGCACGTTGGGCTGCAGCACGGCGATGCCCATGTCCTTGCACGCGGCCACGTACTTCAGCAGCTTGTCCTGGTTGCCCATTTCGGACGTGAGCAGGGCGGCCATGAATTCAGTGGGAAAGTGTACCTTCAGGAACGCGGTGTAGTACGAGATGAGCGCGTAGGCGGCGCTGTGCGACTTGTTGAAGCCGTACTCCGCGAATTTTTCCATCAGGTCGAAGATTTCGTCGGCCGTGGCCTTGGGAACGTCGTTCTTCTGCGCGCCCTCCACGAACTTGATGCGCTGCTGGCCCATTTCCTCGGCGTTCTTCTTGCCCATGGCGCGGCGCAAAAGGTCCGCGCCGCCCAGGGTGTAGCCCGCCGCGATCTGGGCGATCTGCATCACCTGTTCCTGGTACACGATGACGCCGTAGGTATCGCGCAGGCAGTCTTCCAGCGAGGGCAGGGGGTAGGTGACGGGCACCTCGCCGTGCTTGCGCTTGATGAATTCATCCACCATGCCCGAACCCAGCGGGCCGGGCCGATACAGGGCCAGCATGGCGATGACGTCGTCGAAGCAGGAGGGTTTGAGCATGCGCAGGTACTGGCGCATGCCGGAGCTTTCCACCTGGAAGATGCCGTCGGTGTCCCCGCGCGAATACAGTTCGTATGTCTCCGCGTCGTCCAGCGCCAACGTGTCGAGGTCGGGCGGGGTCTTGCCCTGCCGGGCGATTTCGTCCAGCGAATCCTGCACCAGGGTCATGGTGCGCAGGCCCAGAAAGTCGAACTTCACCAGCCCGACCTTCTCGACCATCTTCATGTCGAACTGGGTGACTATTTCACCCTTCTTTCCCCGGTACAGCGGCAGGTAGTCGCGCATGGGCCTGTCGGATACCACAACCCCCGCCGCATGGGTGGAGGCGTGGCGCGACAGCCCTTCAAGCCGCATGGAAACGTCCAGCAGCTTGCGGATCTGCGGATCTGTCTTGTACAGCGCGGCCAGGTCCGGTTCCGCGTCGATGGCCTTCTTGACCGTCATCTTCAGGTCTTCGGGCACCAGCTTGGCGATGCGGTCCGTCTCGGGAAAGGTCATGCCCAGGGCACGGCCCACGTCGCGCACCACCGCTTTGGCCTTCATCTTTCCGAAGGTGGTGATCTGGGCCACCATGTCTTCGCCGTACTTCTCGCCCACGTACCGGATGACCTCGGTACGGCGGCGTTCGCAGAAGTCCACGTCGATATCGGGCATGGACACGCGTTCGATGTTCAGGAAGCGTTCGAACAGCAGATTGTACGGGATGGGATCAAGGTTGGTGATGCGCAGCGACCACGCCACCAGTGAACCGGCGGCGGAACCGCGCCCCGGACCCACGGGAATGCCGTTGTCCTTGGCCCAGTTGATGAAGTCCTGCACGATGAGGAAGTAGCCGGGAAAGCCCATCTGGCCGATGACGTCCAGTTCCAGCTCAAGGCGCTTCCAGTACAGGTCGTGGTCGATGGTGTCGCGGTTGGGGTGGCGCTCAAGGCGGCGCTTCAGCCCTTCACGCGAGAGGCGGCGGAACTCGTCCTCAAGGGTCATGCCCTCTGGCAGGGCATAGACAGGAAAGACGTACTTGCCGAATTCGAACTTTACCGCGCACTGCTCGGCGATGCGCCCGGTGTTGGCCACGGCGTCGGGCACGTGGGCGAACGCCTTGGCCATTTCTTCCGGAGACTTGTAGTACAGCTCCTTGGTCTCGAAGCGCATCCGGCGCTCGTCGTCCACCTTGGCCTGGGTCTGGATGCACAGCAGCACGTCGTGGGCTTCCACGTCGCTGGCTTCCAGATAATGGCAGTCGTTGGTGGCCACCAGGGGCAGCTTGGTGTGATCGGCCAGTTCCAGCAGCTTCTCGTTCAGCTCGTCCTGTTCCTTCAGGCCGTTGGACTGCAATTCCAGATAGAAGTTGCCGGGGTAGATGGCCTCGTAGTCGCGGGCGATGCGGATGGCGTCGTCCATGCCGCTGCGCATGAGCGCGCGCGGCACCTGTCCGGCCAGGCAGGCGGAAAGGGCGGTGATGCCGCCGGAATACTGGCGCAACAGGTCCATGTCCACGCGCGGCTTGTAGTGAAAGCCGTGCAGGAAGCCGTGGGTCACCAGCTTGACCAGGTTGTGGTAGCCTTCGTTGTCGCGCGCCAGCAGCACCAGGTGGTGGCGCACACGGGCCAGTTCCGAGGTCTTGTCCGTGTGGTCGTTGGCCACGTAGACCTCGCAGCCGATGATGGGCTTTATGCCGAACTGCTTGCAGGTATTGTAAAAGTATACGGCGCCGTAAAGGTTGCCGTGGTCGGTGATGGCGGCGGCGGGCATGCCGAAGTCTACCGCCTTGGCGCACAGGTCCTTAAGGCGGATGGCCCCGTCGAGCAGGCTGTATTCGGTGTGGCAATGCAGATGAACGAAATCGGACATGGACGTTGGACGTGTTCCCGACAGATCGGCGCAGGCAGGGCCGCGCGGGCGCGGTGCCTGGTCGTCTGTCTGTTCGCAAGTGAATCCGGAATGTTGCCGCATCGGATGCCGCCCGGCGGGGCGGCGGCGGTGCCGTGACGGGGATGGTACACCCTAGCAGAAGGGGGGGACGCCGACAACGACGGAATGGGGGGGGATGGGGCCGGAATGAGGGGACAGGAGGCTCGCACCGGGAGTCCTGGGCGGGGCGGACGCGATTCGCCGCCCGGCTTGCCCGGCAGATGGGGAATGCGTACAACCACGGCTGCCGCCGCAGCCAGCGGACGGCACAGGAGCCAGCGGACGGCACAGGAGCCAGCCGAAGGCACAGGAGGTTGACGTGTTCGACGTGACCATGGCCCAAGCGGCCACCGCTGCCACCGTGGCAGCGGACGCGGGACTGGGGGGGCTGATTCTGGAAAAGGCGGGACAGTACGTCCTGATCATCGCCTTTTTCGGGTCCATCATCTGGTTTCTGCGTTTTCTGTACGGGCCGAAGGGGATATTCCGCGATCCGACCTGGGACCGCTGGAACGACCAGGCCCGGCGCGAAGCCGACCTTTCGGCAAACGACGCTGACGCGCAGGCACGGGCTGCGGGGGGCCACACGGTTTCCCCTGTCGCCCCCCACACGCAGCAGCCCGCCGGGGTGGCAGCGCCTTCTGACGGGGAGCGGCGGTGAGCATGGACGCCCAGCGCGACATCGCCCACCACGAGGCGTGGTTCGGCCAGTACGTGGACCGCTTTCTGACCGGCGATGCGGCGCACGATGCGCACATCGAGCTCAAGCGCGAACATTCCCTGCTGGTGCTGGGCAATGCCCGCATCATCGTGGCCGAGGCCGTGGCGGCGGGGAGCATGGACGTGGTCAGCGCCCGTGCGGCCTTGCTGGGCGCGCTGTACCACGACGTCGGGCGGTTCATGCAGTATCGGCGCTGGCAGACCTTCAGCGATGCGCGTTCCACCAATCACGGCCTGCTGGGCGGGCGCGTCCTGAACTCGGAACGGCCCCTGCACGACGAATCCCCGGCGGTGCGCCATCTGGCCGCCTGTGCCGTGGTGCTGCACAACCGCTTTGCCATTCCGGCGGGCGTTTCCTCGCGTGTCCGCCAGGTGACCCGCGTGGTGCGCGATGCCGACAAGCTGGACATTTTTCGAGTGCTGGCCGCGCACGTGCAGCCCGGCGCTCCCCGCGACGACGTGGTGGTGATGCACCTGCCGGAAGTGCAGGGGACATGGAGTCCCGCCGTGCTGGACGCGGTGCGCAACGGCGGTCTGGCCAGCTATGCGGACATGCGCTGCCTGAACGATTTCCGCATCCTGCTGTGCGGCTGGTGCTTCGACCTCGGCTTTGCCGCCTCGCGCAGGCTGCTGCGTGAATCCGGCAGGGTGGAGCAGATGCTGGAGTGGCTGCCGTCGCCGGATGCAGCGCCGGAAATGGCCGAACTGCGCTGCCGGGTACTGGCGGCGTTGCGCGATGAGAGCGACATGGCCGACTGCCGCCCCGGTCTGGAGGGGGACATGGACCCCCATGCGCCGGAAACGCCGGAATCTGTGGCCTCGTAACTCCGTGATTCGGGGCGGACGGCGCGGGCTTGCGTTCGCCGTACCTTATTCGTCTACACCGTCTGTCCAGCGCACCTTTTGTCCGGAACATCGCCCCACGCCCCTGAACCCGTCGGAATCTGCATGACCGCCGATCCTTACGCCCGCATCGCGGAATGGTACGACCTGCTGTTGAACCCCGTACTGGACAGGGTGCGCCGGGCCGTGGCCGATGTCTGCCGCGCCGAGGGGCTGCTGCGGGTGCTGGACGCCTGCTGCGGCACCGGGCGGCAATGCGCGGTGCTGCGGGGCGCTGGCGTGGCCTGCGTGGGCGCGGACCTTTCCCCGGCCATGCTGGGCGCGGCGCGCGCCGCCACCCGTGTGGTCCGGCCCTGCGAACGGGAGGCGGCCAGCGGAAGCGGTTGCCTGCCGCACCGGCATGTCGTCAGCAGGGGTGAAAGCCCGTCTGGCGTTGCCTTGCCGCTATTTTCCATCCACCTCCCCCTGTTGCGTGCCGACGCGCGCGTGCTGCCCTTCGCGGACAATGCCTTTGACGCGGTGGTGCTGTCGCTGGCCCTGCACGAGATGCCGGAGGCTGTGGGCAATGCCGCCCTGGCCGAGGCCCTGCGCGTGGCCCCGCGCGTGCTGCTGGCCGACTACCGGCTGGCGGAGCGCAACCTGGACCTGCCCGCCGCCCTGTTCGTGCATCTGCCGGAACGGCTGGCCGGGGCGGAGCACTATCGCAACTTCCGGGGCTTCATGGCCCGTGGCGGGGTGGAAGGGCTGGCGCACAGGGCCGGGTTGACGGTCACCCGGCGGGAGCGGCTGTTCGGCGGGGCCGGGGCGTTGCTGCTGGCGGAACGGGGCAGCAGGGCCGGGGGATGATGCGCGAGGCGCGCGGTGGCAGAAGTGTTGCCCCGCGAGTTGACCAACGCGATGCTGTTCCATTCCCGCTCCGGCCTGCTCCGTATCTGCTCTGCCCTGACGCGCGGACTATCCTTTTTCCTCGCCCGCAACGCGAAGCGCCCGGTCATGCCGGGCGTTTCGCGTTGGTGTGCGTGAACGGAAGGGAGGCACATCGGCAGCAGCCGCGCCGTACTGCGCCTCACTGTTTTGCCGTGCCCTCGCCGGTGGCAGCGGCGGGCACGGCGGCCACCATGTCCAGGGTGGGCTGGGTCACCCGGCCCTCGGCCAGCAGGCGCTGGCGGGCGTCGGCAACGCGCAGGATTGACAGCGGCGTTGCCAGCAGCGGCACCAGGCCGGAGGTCAGGGCATCGCGGTAATAGGCGGTGTCCTCGTGTTTGCCGAGGAACTCGCGCAGGGTGGCGTCGAGGGAATAGCCCTCTTCCCGAAAGGCGTCGTCAAAGGCGCGGTACATGTCCAGCCGCAGGCCTTCGCCGGTGAATTTCGGCCCGGTGGCCGTGCCGGTCAGCGCGCCCAGCAGCCCCTGCACCACGGCCTGCTGCCCGGCGTTGACCGCCTTGTTCTGCACCCGCTCGAACACCGGTTTGGTGCAGCTTTCGCGCGGGGGGCAGACCCGCCCGGCACAGGCGGCGCACAGGGCGGCGGCAAGCAGCAGCACGAGGACGGCGGTTTTCGGAAGGGTGGCGCGGGCAGCGGCTGCGCTGTCGGAGGTGAAGGGCATGGCACGGTCTCCTGCGGGGCGTTGATGGCCAGGGGGCTATCTTTCAATAGGCCGGGGGGGCGTACCGATGCAACCGGTTGGAGCGGACGGATGGCGATTGCGGCGGCTAGCCCGGTACGTCGGGATTCGCCCAGGTCAACCCCAGATGGACCATCAGCGCCGCGCAGTCGTCGGCCACCACATGCGCCCCGGCATCGCGCAGGGCGTGGGCCGGGCTTTCGCCGCTGGCCACCCCGGCGGTCAGGGTGCCCGCGCGGCGGCCGGTCAGGATGTCCATGGGGTGGTCGCCCACCATCAGGGCCTCGCCCGGCGTGCGGCCCAGCAGGTCCAGCGCCCGCAGCAGGTGGTCCGGGTCGGGCTTTACATTGGGCACGTCGTCGCGGGTGAGCAGGCAGGGGCACAGGGCGTCCACGTCGGGAAACACGGCCCGCACGGCTTCAGGGCAGTTGCGGGTCACAATGGCCACGGGCACGCCAAGTGCGGCCAACTCTGCCAGCATGGGGCGGGTGAACGGAAACAGGCTGCCTCGTGCGGCGGCCTCCACCTCCACCCGGCGGATGGCGGCGTGGGCATCGGCATGCAGGGCGGCAGCGTCGGCGCGGCGGCCATGCTGCTCCAGCAGTGCCGTCACGTGGGCTATCCACTCCATCACCGGCAGGTCGGCGCGTTGCGGCGGTTCCTGATGGCTGGACAGATGCACCCGCATGGCTGCGGCCACGGCGCGGCGCATGACGCCGAAGTCCAGCGTGGGTGCGGCTAGGGTGCCGTCGAAGTCGAAGACCACGGCGCGCACGGCCACCCCGGCGCAAAACAATGTGCGGCGGACCATCACTGGAACGGGGCCAGCCCCGGCACGTTCAGTTCGGGCTTGGGCTGGGGCGGCGCAGGCCATGCATCGTTGGTCGGCGCCACCAGCGTTGCCGGATGAAAGCTGGACCAGGCGAACCACATGGCATTGATGGGTACCTGTTCGTTCAGCACCGCGCCCTTCATGGGGCCAGCCTCTGCCTTGCCGTCGATGGACCATTCGCTGCCGCTTTCGGTGTCCACCAGGCGGTTGGGGCTGCCTTTCTTCAGCGCGAAGGTGGCTGGCTTGCCCCACACCGTGCGGTCGTACACCCGGATCACGTCCAGACGCCGGTCTACCACGGCCACCAGCGGCATGGGGCCCTGATCGATGTTGGCCACGCCGTCCTTGCGCACGGCGGCCACGTCGAGGGCCAGTTGCTGGCCCTGCACGTCCAGGCCGAGGATGCGCGTCTTGGGCTTCATGCGCCTGTCCAGCTTGGGCACGGCGTACATGATGCGGTCGTCGTCATAGTAGGTGCCGGGCAGCAGGTAGGAGCCGTAGGGATCCTTGCCGTACGAGCGACGGATGGCCGTGGGGGTGGCCAGCACCTTCGCATCCGGCATGGCGGCGCGCGCCACGCCCCAGGTGGTCCACCAGGCGGGAATGCGTTGCAGCACCTTGCCGCGCAGGGGGCCGTCGATGGCAATGCCCAGCAGTTGCGACCACAGGCTGCCTGTGGCCCTGTCGAACAACACGGTGTTGTTGTACAGCAGGCGGCCATCCACGCCGAAGGTGGTCATGAACCGGCCCGCCTGCCCCTTGTACGCGGCCAGCACACCGGTGAGCGGGCTGTAGCTGATGCAGTAGGTGGCGTCGCCCACCACCTCGTTGACAACCTCGTGCCAGACCATGATGCGCTGGGGGAAGATGCGGGGGCCGTCGGGCAGGCGCACCACAAAGACCGGCTCCGGGTCTTCCAGACTGAGGGCGGCGCTGATGGTGGTGGTGTATTCCGGGCGGTACAGGGCGGGAATGGCGTCCGGCTTGATCTTGGTTTCCAGCAGACTGGCCGTCAGTTGCTTCAGGTCGTCGTCGTTGCGCGGACCCGCTGCGGCGGTGGCCGCAAGGCAGAGCAGGGCGGCAAGGCAGGCAAAAGCCAGCCCGGCCAGTGTCGCCGACATGGAGCGGTGTGGCGGAAAGATGGCGCCGTGTGGTTGCATCCGTTGCCGCATGTGTTAGGTTCTCCTTGGCTGACGGCATGTTGCGGGGGCGATGCGCCTTTTGCCCGTCATGCAGTCATGCTTGCCGCGCACCGTGCATGCACCGAAAGCAGGATGCATGTGACCGATGCGTCAGCATCTGTTCAAGGATAGAAAAAACGGCGGCATGGGGCAAGGATGCCCGCAACCGCCACGGCTCCGTTTTTCGGACGCCATTCCGGGAGGACCCATGGGCGACACATCCCTCTGCAACGTGCTGGTCTGCGGCGGTGCGGGCTACATCGGTTCGCACATGGTGCGGGCGTTGGTGGGGCGCGGCTGCACGCCCGTGATCTTTGACAATCTTTCCACCGGCCATGCCGACGCCGTGGATGCCGCCGCCCCGGATTGCGACCTGGTGCGCGGCGACCTGCTGGACCGTCAGGCCCTGCGCCGGGTGTTTGCCGAGTACAGCATAGACGCGGTGATGCACTTTTCCGCCCGCAGCCTGGTGGGCGAATCGGTGCGCGAACCCGCACTGTACTACGCCAACAACGTCACCGGCACCCTGAACCTGCTGGACGCCATGCGTGAGGCGGGCGTGCTGCGGCTGGTGTTCTCGTCCACGGCGGCGGTGTACGGCACCCCGGTTACCGAGCGCATCGCAGAGACGCATCCCCTGGCCCCGGTGAACCCCTACGGCGCGTCCAAGCTGATGGTGGAACGCATGCTGGCCGACCATGCCACGGCCTACGGGCTGCGCTCCGTGGCCTTGCGCTATTTCAACGCCGCCGGGGCGGACAGGGCGGGGGGCATCGGCGAATCGCATGCGCCGGAAACGCATCTCATCCCCAACATCCTGCGCGCGGTGCTGGGCACGGGGCCCGCGCTCACGGTGTTCGGCAGCGACTATGACACCCCGGATGGCACCTGCGTGCGCGACTACATCCACGTCAACGACCTGTGTGACGCGCACCTGGCCGCGCTGGACAAGCTGCTGGCCGCCCCCGTGGGCACGGCGGCGCTGAAGGACGGGCTGACGGCAGAAACCGGTGAGAAGGGCGCGCTGCACTACAACCTTGGCAACGGGCTGGGGTTCACCGTGCGGCAGGTCATTGACGCGGCGGCGCGGGTGACCGGGCGCGAGGTGCCCTTTACCGTGGGGCCGCGCCGCGATGGCGACCCGGCCCGACTGGTGGCCGACAGCACGCTGGCGGGCAGGGAACTGGGCTGGACCCCGAAGGTTGCCGACATCCGCGAGATCATCGAAACCGCCTGGGCCTGGCATTGCGACCAGAAGTACTAGGCGTGCCGTTGCGGACAAAGGACTTTGGTCCGCCGCCTGCCTGATCCCCAGAAGTATCACCTGACGCCCCCGTCGCATCCGCAACGGGGGCGTTTTCGTCGGCGCGGGGCAGTTTCCGTCGGGCGAGTGCGGGGCAATCCCCCTCCGTGTCGGGTGATGTTCCTTTTTCGTGGGGGGAGTGCTAGACGGAAGTATGCGCTCCTTTACCAGAGTATCCGATGCTTCTCCGTTCGTGGTCGGCCCGCGCGCTGCACAACGCTGTTGCGGCGCAGATGCGTTGCCGGGCGCGCTTGCCAGCGCGTTGCGGCGGTGCGTTGCCCTCTCTGCGCTGCTGCCGCTTGCCGTGCTGCTTGGGGCCGCCCTGTTGCTGGCCGGGTGCGGCGAATCGCCGCCTGCAGCATCGCCGCCGCGCACTGTGCAGGCGGCAACAATGGTGCTGGCCGCGCGAGAGGCCGTGACCTGCCGGGCCTTTCCGGCCACGGTGCGCGCCCGCCGGGTGGTGACGCTGGCGGCCAAGGGCGCGGGCGCGGTCAGCGCGGTGTATGCCGAGGAAGGGACGTTGCTGGCCCCCGGCGCTCCCATCCTGCACGTGGACGACACGGAACTGGCCGAGCGCGTGGCCGCAGCCCGGTCCGAGCGGCAGGGCGCAGAGCGCCAGCGCGACGCGGTGACCGCCCGGCTGGCATATGCTGCCGCCAACCTTGCCCGCACGACCGAACTTGTCCGCACCGGCGGGGTCAGCCGCGACGACTTTGACCGGGCTACCGCCGAACATGGCGCCCTGCGCGACGAGGCAGCGGCGCTGGAAGGCCGCATTGCCGCCCTGCGCCATCAGGAGCGCGAACTGGAAGCCACGCGCGGCTACAGCCGCCTGACCAGCCCGGTGCGCGGCGTGCTGGCGCGCCGTCTGGCCGACGCGGGAACTTTTGTGACCGCAGGGCAGGTGCTGGCGCAGGTGGACGACCTTTCCGGCCCTGTGGATCTGGTGGCCGCCGTGGACGAGGGGCTGCTGTTGTTGGTGCGCCCGGAGCAGGCAGTGCTGGTTGAGGTGCCCGTTCTCGCGGTGCAGCCCGGTCAGCCCGACCAGACTCGCCAGACCCGCCAGATTGGCCAGGCCGCACGCCCCCCGCTGCCTGCCCCCGCCCTGCAGTCCGCCGCCCCGCAGCCAGCCCCGCAGTCCGTGCGGGACGCCCGCGTGGCCGCCGTTGTGGCTTCGGTGGATGCAGCCACACGTACCTTCACCCTCAAGGTGCAACTGCCGCAGGACATGGTGCGGGCAGGCGCGCGCACCGGCATGTTCGGCAGGGTGCTGCTGCCCACGGGACGGGAGTCCCGGTTGTTGCTGCCCGCTGCCGCCGTGGTGCGGCGCGGTGATCTGGACGTGGTGTTCGTGGCGGACGCGGGCGGCATACTGCGGCTGCGCCCGGTGCGGCTGGGCCAGCGCTGGCAAGGGCTGGAACGGACGGACGGCCTGTGGCTGCTGCCCTTGCCGTCGGGTGGCGGATTCGGTGATGGGCCGGGTGAGAGAGCGGGAGCACCTTCGGGCGTGCTGCTGGAAGTGACGGCGGGCCTTGCCCCCGGCGACCGCGTGGTGGTCGACCCCGCGCCCGATCTGGTCGACGGCGACCGCCTGGCCGCGCAAGGATAGGGCTGCACGGTCATGCACGACGATTTTCATTCCCCGCCTTCGGCATCGCCCAATCCGGCGTCTCCGCCCGCGCCCCCGCACGGGCACGGCCTGCTCGGCGCCATCACCGGCGCGCTGGTGGATTCGCGGCTGGTGCCGCTGCTGATCCTGGGCGCGCTGCTGCTGGGCGTGGCGGCCATCCTGCTGACCCCCAGCGAGGAAGAACCGCAGATCATCGTGCCCATGATCGACATCCACGTGCGCATGCCGGGGGCTACCCCTGCGGAAGTGGAGACGCGCGTGGTGGGCCCCATGGAAAAGCTGCTCTGGGAAATTCCCGGCGTGGAGTACGTCTACTCCACCTCCATGGACGGCGAGGCCATGGCCATCGTGCGCTTCAAGGTGGGCGAAGACCCGGAGCGCAGCCTTATCCGCACCTACGGCAAGCTGTACCAGCATCTGGACTGGATACCCCCCGGCTGTTCACAGCCGCTGCTGAAGCCGCGCTCCATCGACGACGTGCCGGTGATGGCCCTGACCTTCAGCAGCGCCACGCGCGGCGCTCGTGACCTGCGGGCTGTTGCCCTGCTGGTGAACGACGCGGTGCGCGTCCTGCCCGGCGTGGCTCAGACCACCATTGCCGGCGGCCTGCGGCGCGAGGTGGCCGTGCAGCCCGACCCGCAGCGGCTGCGTGCCGTGGGGCTGGACCTGGCCGGGCTGACGCAGGCGCTGGGCGCGCGCAATCAGGCCGCGCTGGCGGGCGAAATGGTGGCGGGCGGGCACGCCTTTTCCGTGCGGCTGGACGGTTTCTTGCGCACCCCGCACGAGGTGGCCGAAACCGTGGTGGCCGTGGCGGACGGACGCCCCGTGCTGCTGCGCGACGTGGCCACCATCAGCGACGAGCAGCCGGAGCCGGACCAGTACGTGTTTGCCGCCGCAGGCCCCGCCGCGCACCTCAAGAAGATCGGCTTGCCGCCCGGACGCATGCTGCCCGCCGTCACCCTGTCCGTGGCCAAGCGGCCCGGCGTCAACGCGCACGACCTGACCCTTGCGGTGCGCAAGGTGGTGGCCGACCGGCGCGGGGTGGACATTCCGCCCGACGTGGAGGTGCTGGTCACCCGCGACTACGGGGCCACGGCGCAGGCCAAGGCCGACGAACTGCTGGAACACCTGCTGCTGGCCGCCGTTTCGGTGGGGGGGATCGTGGCGCTGTTTCTGGGGCTGCGGGCCAGCGCGGTGGTGATGGTGGCGGTGCCGGTGACCCTGGCGGTCACCCTGGCCACCTACTACCTGCTGGGCTACACCCTGAACCGGGTCACCCTGTTCGCGCTCATCTTCTGCATCGGGATACTGGTGGACGACCCCATCGTGGACGTGGAGAACATCGTCCGCCATCTGCGCCTGCCGGGCAACGGCAAGCGCCCCCTGCGCACCGTGGTGGTGGAGGCGGTGAACGAAGTGCGCGCCCCGCTGGTGCTGGCCACGTTCACGGTCATCGCGGCCATCATGCCCATGGCCTTCGTGGGCGGGCTGATGGGGCCGTACATGCGGCCCATGCCGGTGGGGGCATCGGTGGCCATGCTGCTGTCCATGGCCGTGGCCTTCGGCATCACCCCGTGGACGGCGCGGCACGTGCTGCGCCCCGGCGGCAGCGCGCAAGGGCACGGACGCGGGCATGGCGAGGGGCCGGAGGACTGGGGCACCCGCCAGTACCGCCGCCTGATGGGCATGCTGCTGCATGCGCCGCACCGGCGTTGGCTGTTCCTGGGTGGCGTGACCGCGCTGCTGGTGCTGGCCTGTTCGCTGGTGCCGCTGCGGGCGGTGATGGTCAAGATGCTGCCCTTCGACAACAAGAGCGAATTCCAGGTGGTGGTGGACATGCCCACGGGTACTCCGCTGGAGGCCACCGCCCGCGCCGCCGCCGATATGGCCGACGTGCTGCTGTCCATGCCGGAGGTGACCGACTGCCAGGTGTACGCAGGCACTGCCGCGCCGTTCACCTTCAGCGGGCTGATCCGCCACTACTACCTGCGGGCCGGGCAGGAAATGGCCGACGTGCAGGTGAACCTGGCGGACAAGAAGCAGCGCAAGACCGCCAGCCACGACATCGCCAAGCGGGCGCGGGCGCTGCTGGCCGCGGTGGCCGCGCGTCACGGGGCGCGCATCAAGGTGGTGGAGGTGCCCCCCGGACCGCCGGTG
Organism: uncultured Desulfovibrio sp.; assembly: GCA_964402645.1. Taxonomy (GTDB): domain Bacteria; phylum Desulfobacterota; class Desulfovibrionia; order Desulfovibrionales; family Desulfovibrionaceae; genus Cupidesulfovibrio. Next base: position 266,548 of record CAYOCV010000001.1, read on the forward strand.
CTGCAAACGCTGGTGGCGGAAATCTACGGACCGGACGAGGCCGGGCGGCTGCGCGTGGCGGAACAGGTGAAGGGCGTGTTTGCCGCTACGCCCAGCGTGGTGGACGTGGACTGGTACGTCAGCGACCCGCGCCGCGAGCAGCGTATTATCATCGAGCCGGACAAGGCGGCGCTGGCCGGGGTGTCGCCCGAACGGGCGCGGCAGGTGGTGCAGGCGGCCATCGGCGGCGTGACCACGGGCCTGCTGCACGACCCGGATGCGCGCGAGGACGTGCCGGTGGTGGTGCGCCTGCCGCGCGAGCGCAGGGCCGTACCGCCCGACCTTGCCGCCCTGCACGTGTCGGCGGATGCCGGACGCGGCGGCGCGCAGGTGCCGCTTTCCGCCTTTGCCCGCATAGAGGAACGCATCCAGCCGCGCGCCATCTACCACAAGAATCTGCAACCCGTGGTCTACGTCACCGCCGACATGGCCGGGGCGGAGGAAAGCCCCCCCTATGCCATGGCCCGCATCGACGCGGCCCTGCGCGAACTGGGCGACAAGGGCGAGGGCGCATGGCAGCGCCACGCCGGGGCGCGGCTGGACACCCTGTACACCCGCCAGCCGGAATCGCAGCGCGGCTTCAGCCTGAAATGGGACGGCGAATGGCAGATCACCTACGAGGTGTTCCGCGACATGGGCGTGGCCTTCGCCGCCGTCATGGTGCTGGTGTACATGCTCACGGTGGGGTGGTTCGGCTCGTACACCACGCCTATTGCCATCATGTCGCCCATTCCGCTTTCGCTCATCGGCATCATTCCGGCGCATGCGGCGCTGGGGGCGTTCTTTACCGCCACGTCCATGATCGGGTTCATCGCCGGGGCGGGCATCGTGGTGCGCAACTCGATCATCCTGGTGGACTTCATCGAACTGCGCCGGGCAGAGGGTGCGCCGCTGGACGTGGCGGTGGTGGAAGCCGGGGCGGTGCGCTTCCGGCCCATGTTGCTTACCGCGCTGTCGGTGGTGGCCGGGGCCTTTGTCATCCTGTTCGACCCCATCTTTCAGGGGCTGGCCATCTCGCTGCTGGCGGGCGAGGTGGCGGCCACGGTATTCTCGCGCATGGTGGTGCCGGTGCTGTACTATCTGGACCAGCACCGCCGGAACCCGGCGGGCGGGTAAGGGATACCGGCACGCGAACGGCAATCGCCTGTGAACGAAGGCCGCCTGCGAATGAAGGCCGCCCGCATGCCCCTGCCGATTGATGGCTGGGGGACCATGCGGGCGGTTTGTTGCGTGTGCAGGGGGATGCTTTGATTCGATCCGGTCCGATTCGGTCCGGTGTGGTCGGGCGCTGCCAAGCTCTGTCAGGCTCTGTCAGGCGCGGCCCGGTGTGCCCCGGTGGGGCCCGGTGAGATCAGGTGGGGTCAGGCGCGCGCGGCCATCTCTTCCAGAATGATCCGCGCGGCGGCGTCGGCGGCTCCGGGCGGCCCGCAGCGGCGGCGCAGGTCGGCAAGGTCGGCGCGCACGCGGTCCAGTTCGCCGGGTGTGCCCAGCCAGCGCAAGGCATGGTGGGCCAGCACTGCGCCGTCGGCGTTCTCCTGCAACAGTTCGGGGAACACCTCGCGGTTCAGGACAAGGTTGGGCAGGCTGACCCATTGCACCTTCACCAGCCGCTTGCCCAGCCAGTACGAGAACGGCGACACCCGGTAGGCCACCAGCGTGGGCACGCCCAGCAGGGCCGTTTCCAGCGTGGCCGTGCCCGATGCGGCCAGCAGCAACTGGCAGGTGCGCAGGGTGGCGTAGCGGTCGTCCGGCGATTCGACGGTCAAGGGGATGTCGGCGGGCCACAGGGCGCGCAGGTCGTCTTCGGTCGCGTTGGGGGCGCGCACGCAATGAAAGGACAGGCCGGGGCGGGCTGCCAGCAGCAGACGGGCGGCCTTGCCGTATTCCGGCATCAGCGCCTCGATCTCCTTGCGGCGGCTGCCGGGCATCAGCCCGATGCGCCCCGGCACGGGGGCGACGGCGTCCAGTCGTTGCCAGTCCATCATGTCCAGCAGCGGGTTGCCCACGTAGTCCACATCCATGCCGTGGCGGCGGTAGAACTCCACCTCGAAGGGCAGGATGCAGATCATCCGGCGGATGTGGCGGCGGATGAAGTTGACCCGCCCGGTGCGCCACGCCCATATCTTGGGGCTGATGTAGTAATGCACCGGAATGCCCAGTGCGCGGGCGGCCTTGGCAATGCGGAAGTTGAATTCCGGCGCGTCGATGAGCACCACGGCGTCGGGCCTGCGCGCGGCCAGTTCCGCCTTGATGCGGCGCAGCATGCCGAGAATGCGCGGCAGGTAGCCCAGCACCTCGGTAATGCCCATCACGGACAGGTCTTCCACCCGCAGCAGGGCGTCCTGCCCGGCCTCGCGCAGGTGCGGGCCGCCCATGCCGATGCAGCGCAACGCCGGGTCGCGGCGGCGCAGGGCTTCCAGCAGGCGTCCGCCGTGCATGTCGCCGGAAAGCTCACCGGCGTTGATCCACACGGTGCGCGGCGGGGTGCCGGGGGCAGCGCCAGACGCTGCGCCAGACGCTGCTCCGGAGGTTGCGCCGGGCACGGCGGCGTCGGCCTGATGCAGGGAAGGCTGGGGGGTGTCCGTCATGCGCCGCCTACGCGCCCATGCTTGCGGTGCCCGCCGGATCCACAGGGCCAACAGGATCGGCAGGACCAGCAGGACCAGCCGTCGTCGTTGGCGACGGCGTGGGCCGCAGCCGGTCGTACAGCCGGATGAGCAGCATCACCACCACCATGGAGAAGATCAGCCGTGCCCACAGGGTGCCGCCAAGGTGTGCGCCGATAAGGGTCATCAGCAGGGTGTCCTCGATGAGCGCGTGCGACAGACCCATGAGCGACAGCGAACTGAACACGTCGCGCGGGGGCACCTTGCCGCCCTGCACCTCGTGTACGATCAGCCCGCCACCGTAGGCGATGCCAAGGCTGAGGCCCACAATGGTGATGGTGGCGGCGTTGTCGCCGATGCCCATCAACCGCAGCACCGGGCGCAGGCAGGCGTTGAGCAGCCGGGTGATGCCCACGGCGTCCAGCACGCGCATCAGGCCCATCAGCACCAGCACGATGCCGAACACGGAGACAAGATTGCGCGCCTCGTTCCAGGCCCAGGCGGCCAGGGTGGCCGGTGCCTCGCGCGGGGCCCACAGCATGGCGGCGGGTTCGGACAGGTATCCGGTGGCGTCGAAAAAGGCGCGCATCAGCATGCCGCACAGCAGCGCCCCACCAAAGCGCAGCACGACCTGGGTGGTCATGTTCAGGCCGCACTGCTGGGCGATGCGGCCTTCCACCAGCACGTTGTGGGCGATGAGGGTCATGGTGGCAAAGGTGGTCACCTGGGCCACGCTCAGCTGCTCCATGCCCGGCAGCAGCCCGGCATACACGAACAGGCCGCTGTAGATGTTCACCAGCATGCTGGTGGCCCAGGACAGGCCGAGGTCTGCGGGCAGGCCCACAAGGCCCATGACGGGCGACAGCGGCAGGGCCAGGTAGCGCACCAGGTCCAGTTCGGTCAGCACCTTGACCACGATGATGATGGGCACCATCACCTTGACCAGCGTCAGCCATACGTGGAAGGCGTCCCTGGTGGTGCCGTGCGCGGCACGTGCGAGGGTGCGAAGGTTTTCGGCGGGCGGCATGTCGTATCCCTTGGGGTATCCTGATCGTTGGTGGCCGCTGGCCGAAGTGCGGTCTGCCCGCGCGACGTCAGGCGTCGTGCATGGCGGGCAGGCATTCCTTGTAGATGTAGTCGCGCAGGGCCTGCGGCCACGGGCGCGGGGTGATGCCGGTCATCTGGGTGAAGCGCGCGGTGTCCAGCACCGAAAAGGGCGGGCGCTGGGCCTTTTGCGGGTAATCGCGCGAGGGTATCGCGTGTACCTTGCAGGGCAGCCCGGCCAGGTTCACCGCCTCGGACGCCAGTTCGCACCAGCTTGCCTGCCCGGCGTTGGCCACATGGAAGATGCCGGTGGCCCGCAGTTCGGCCAGCTTCACGCTGCCCGCCGCAAGGTCCAGGGTGTAGGTGGGCGAGCCTATCTGGTCATGCACCACGCGGGCCTCGCCCTTGTCGTTGCAGATGTCCAGAATGACCTTGACGAAATTGCGGCGGCCCGGCCCGAACAGCCATGAGGTGCGCACCACGCAGGCGTTGTCCGGGCACTGCTGCAGCACGGCCTGTTCGCCAGCCAGCTTGGTGGCGCCGTAGACGGACGCGGGGTCCGGCGTGTCATCCGGCGTGTAGGGCGCGCCCTTCCTGCCGCTGAACACGAAATCGGTGCTGAAATGCACAAGGTGCATGGATGTGCCGCGCACCATGCGCGCAAGGCAGGTGGGCAGTTGCCGGTTCAGGCGGGTGGCTTCTTCCTCGCGTTCTTCGGCCAGGTCCACCTGGGTCCAGGCCACGGTGTTGAAGATCACGGCGGGTTCAGCGCGCTCGATGAACGAGGCCAGCGCCCCGGAATCGAGCACGTTCACGTCGTCGCGCCCGGTGGGCAGGGCGTCCCAGCCCGATTCGCGCAGCACGCGCACCAGGGCCTGGCCGAGCAGTCCGGTCCTGCCGCCGAGCACCAGCGCCTTGGGCCGCGGGCTCACAGTCGTTCTCCGTACCAGCGTTGCATGAATTCCCTGTACGCCCCCGAGGCCACGCTTTCAAGCCATGCAGCATTGTCCCGGTACCAGGCCACGGTTTCGGCCAGCCCACGCTCGAAGTCGTATTCCGGGGCATAGCCAAGCTCTTGCGCCGCCAGCGAAAAGTCCATGGCGTAGCGGCGGTCGTGGCCGGGCCGGTCGGTAACGTGGCGGATCAGGCTTTCCGGCTTGCCCACCAGGCGCAGGATGGCGCGCACCACCTCGATGTTGGGTCGTTCCGCCGCGCCGCCGAAGTTGTAGACCGCACCGGGGCGGCCCTTTTCCAGGGCCAGCAGCACCCCCCGGCAGTGATCGTCCACGTGGATCCAGTCGCGCACGTTCTGGCCGTCGCCATACACGGGCAGGGTTTCATCGCGCCCGGCCCGGCCGATCATCAGCGGGATGAGCTTTTCGGGGAACTGGTAGGGACCATAGTTGTTGGAGCAGCGGGTGATGACCACCGGGTAGCCGTAGGTCTCGAACCAGGCGCGGGCCATCAGGTCGCCCGACGCCTTGGAGGCGGAGTAGGGGCTGTTGGGGGCCAGCGGGGTGGATTCGGTAAACCGGCCTTCCGGGCCCAGCGTGCCGTACACCTCGTCGGTGGAAACGTGGACGAAGCGGGTCACCCCGGCCGCGCGCGCGGCGGTGAGCAGGGTTTGCGTGCCCAGCACGTTGGTGAACACGAAGGGCGCGGGGTCGTCTATGGAGCGGTCCACGTGGGTTTCTGCCGCAAAGTTGACCACCGCGTCGATGCGATGCTGCGCAAGGATGCGGCGCACCGCGTCCGCGTCGGCGATGTCGGCGTGCTCGAAGAAATAGCGGGTGCCGCCGTGGGCTTTTTCAATGTCGGCAAGGTTCAGCGGGTTGCCCGCGTAGGTCAGCTTGTCGAGGTTGACCACCGTGACGTCGGGGCGGCGATCTATGATGAGACGGACGAAGTTGGTGCCGATGAAGCCGCAACCGCCCGTGACGAGTAGGCGCATCATGTCTCCGTGATGGTGACGGGTGTGCAGGAATGGAAACCGGGAGGCGAGGTCCGGTGCCCATGTTCTTGAAAGATCGGATGGTACAGGCAGCGGCGGGGCAAGGTCAATACAGGCGCGGCGGGTGGGGCTGGCGCGGTGCGCACGGCGCATCGTGCAGAAATAACTTGCAATAGTATGCGCCTGTGGGTAGCTTGCACCGTGGCGTATCCCGTGATTGCGCCGCCCGGCACCGCCGCGTCATCGGCATCGCAAGCCGGGCCAGTCCCGGCGCACGCCGCCCGTAAGGTGTTGTGCCGCACCACACCGTACCGCATCACACCGCCACAAGAGCGTATTGGCCCGCTTTCATGAAGAAAGGCATCCTTCTCGCCGCGTTCGGCTCCGGAACCCCGCAGGGGCAGTCCACCCTTCGTCTGTTCGACGAACGGGTGCGCGCGCTGTTTCCCGGCGTGCCGGTGCGCTGGGCGTTCACTTCGGTGGTCATGCGCAACCGGCTGGCTGCCGCGCGCCAGAAGACCGATTCCGTCCAGAAGGCCCTGCGCAAGATGTGGTTCGAGAAGTATACCCATGTGGCTGTTCAGTCGCTGCATTCCATCCCCGGTGCGGAATATGCCGACCTGCTGGCCGACGTGGAGGACATGCGCGCGGTGGAAGACAGGCCGGAAGGTTTTGCGCAGGCCACCGTGGGTGCGCCCCTGCTGGATGCCGATGGCGACATCCGCCGCGCCGCCGCCGCGCTGCTGACCCACCTGCCGCCGGAGCGCGCCCCCGGCGATGCCTGCGTGTTCATGGGGCACGGCACCTGGCACGAGGGCGAATCGCGCTACGGGGCGCTGTCGGCCCAGGTGCGCGAGCACGATCCGCTGGTGCATATCGGCACCATGGACGGCGCCTGCACCATCGACGACATCCTGCCCCGCCTTTCGGAAGTCGGGGTGCGCCGGGTGTGGCTGCTGCCGCTGCTTTCCGTGGTGGGGCGGCACGCCATGCGGGACATGGCCGGTGACACGCCGGATTCGTGGCGGTCACGCATCGTGGGTGCGGGCATGGGGTGCATGCCCGTGTTGCGCGGTACTGCGGAATACGGCGGCTTTGTGGACATCTGGCTGGACCATCTGGGCGTGGCCTTTCGGGCGCTGGACACAAGCGGCGACGAGGTCGGTGGCCCGGACGGTGACCCGAACGGCGATGCGCAACGGGCCGCAAAATAGCCCTGGCGTCAAATTTCTTCCCTTGCGTTTTCGCGGGGTTCATCCTGCATTCGTTTGTTTCGCTTCCCTCCGTTCCTTCCTGCCCCTCACCATCGGGCCCCGTTCCCGTCCGTTTCCCCCGCCCGCGCTGGCGTTCGGGGGCAAAATCGGCTACAACGCCACGGAACGACACCATTTTGCAGAACACCGGAGTATTCATGATGTTCCGTTGTCCAGGCCGCCGTATGTGCGGCCATGGGGTGGCCTGGTCCCCCCGCCATACGTCTGCCCGCCGTATGTCCGCCCGCCTGATGACTTCCGCCGCCGCGCCGCGCGCGGCTTTCTTGCCGTTGCGCGCCCTGTGCTGCCTTGCCGTGCTGGTCGCCGTGCTGTGCCAGGCCGTTCCGGGGCATGCCCGCCGCGCCGAGGCCGTGTGGGGTGACGGGCAGGTTTCCAAGACCCGCGCCCAGGCGCAGGGCGAGGCATTTACCAGCGCCGTCACCGACGAGGCGCTGGACATCCTGCGCGCCCCGCTGTCCGAGGCGCGCCGCGCCGCGCTGCGCGAGTATCTGGCCACCGTCACCGGCGAAGTGGTGCGCGGCTACACCGAACTGGGCATGACCCAGGTGCAGGGCGGCACCCGCCTTGCCGTGGACGTGGACGTGAACCGCGACATGCTCAAGGAACGGCTGCGCCAGGTGGGGGCCTACTACACCGCCGAAGAACCCGTGGGCATGGTGCTGCAACTTTCCGGGGCCTCGCCGGAAGTGGCCGAGCGCGTGAGCAAGCTTCAGCTCCTGTACGGGGTGGAGCAGCGCGCCGGGGCTGCGGTGCGCGTGGCCCTGCGCCCCCAGAGCAAGGCATGGTACGGCACGCTGGATGCGCCGGAAGGGTCCACCTCTGCGGACGGGGCCAGCGCGGACGACGTGTGGCGCGGCCTGTGGGCGTGGTATTTCTCGCACCGCCAGGTGGCCGGGGCGGCGGCAGGCCAGCAGGCCGTGCTGCGGGTTTCCGGCTGGCTCACCGCCGACAGCGTCGAATCCTTCGACCGGGCCTTGCACGACTGGGACCGCGCCCTGCAAAGCGTGCAGTTGCAGGACGTGACCATGCGCCCCGGCGGGCTTGTGGCCACATGGAAGCTGGTGCTGGTGAACCGGGTGGAACTGGACCGGCGGCTGGACGAGTATCTTGCGCCGCGCAAGCTGACGCGCGAAGTGCTGCCGTAGGCTGAAGGCCGTGCGCGGGAATTGTCCCGCGCTTTCGGGTCGACCTTTCGGGACACCTTTCGGTTTGACGAGACCGTCCGGCACGCAGGGCTGGGCGGTTGGGGCGGGATGGAAAGCGAAAACGAAGAAACCCGGCGGGACGTGCCTCGCCGGGTTCCGGAAAAAATCTGTCGGACGCGTGGCCCGCTTATGCCTGCTTGTCGTCCTTGTCGTTCTTTTTACCCGGAGTGATGTCGATTTCATCGGGTTCGCTGGTGGCCCGCTTGAAGTTCCGGATGGCACGCCCCAATCCGCCGCCGATTTCGGGGAGCTTGTTGGCCCCGAACACCAGCAGGACCAGAACGAGTACGACCAACAATTCCTGAATGCCGATACCGAACATATGCATGCCTCCTGAGTGATGTCATGCATATACACATCGGGTACACCCCGGTCAAGGCGCGCAACGCCCGGGGATGACCTGTGTTCCAAGGTGGTTGCGCACACTTCAATGGATGGAGCGATACATGCGACGCATTGTTGTCATAGGTTCCGGTGTGGGGGCGGGCAAACTTGCCGCGCGCGTCAAGCGGCTGCTGCCTGGGTGCGAGGTGAACTTCATCATGCCCGAAGCGCCCGAGGTAAAGGTCGGCGACGCAGGGGGCAGCGGGCCGTTTTCCGCCTGCCTGGCGGGGCGGCGTGCCTCGCGCGCGATGCTGGCCGCCCGTGAAGTGGGCGTGCTGGACGCTGCAGAGCTTTCCGTCGATCTCGACGCCAACACCGTCATCACGGGGTCCAGCCGGGGCAGGCTGGCCGTGCGTTACGACCAGTTGGCCATGGAAATAGACGCCTCTCCGCGTATTCCCCGCGCCCTGCGCGGCGCGCCCAACGTGTTCGCCTGGCCGTGTGCAGACGCCACGGGCCTTGACGGGCTGTTGGCCGAGCGCGTTGCCGCCGGTGGCTGCCGCGCCGTGGTGGTGGGGCAGGGGGCCGAGGCGCTGGAAGCCCTGCGCCTTGCCCGCGCCGCAGGGGCCACCCCGGTGTGGGTGCGCACCCGCGCCGCCAGCGAGGATTCCGCCAACGCCGTGGATGCGGACATGTGGCGTCATGCGGCGCGCATGGCCCGCCGCAACGGTGTGGAGGCGGTAAACTGGACAGGCCTTGCCATGGAGCGCATGGGCGCACTGCCCGGCGAAGCGGGCGGCTTTGCCGCGTTGATTGCGGTGAACCCCGATGGCGGGGACTTGCGCGTGGAAGGCGACCTGTTCATCTGGACCAGCCCCCTGGTGATCCAGAACCCGGCCCTGGCGTTGGACGGCATCAGTCTGGACGCCACTGGCCGCATCGACGTGGACGGCTGCCTGCGCACCGGCGCGCCCGGCGTGTACGTGTTCGGCACCGGGGTCAGTGTGCGCCGCGCGGCGCTGGATGGCAGCGTGGAGCAGGCGGTGGCCGCTCCTGCCGAGGTGCCGGGGATGATTCGCGCCCTGGCCGACCATCTGGCTTCCATCGACGCCTCCGGCGTCGACGTGCCCACCGCACGGGGCGTGGCCGCCTGTCCTGCTGGGGATGTGGCGGGGGAACTGGCGACAGATCAGGCAGATTCGGACCTGGCCGACGAGGCGGATGCCTGCCCTTGCCGTCTGCCCGCCCTTGGCATGGTGCATGGCGAAGGCCCCGGCGTGATCGTGGCCGCCGTGGGTCACGGGGCTGCGGCCTGCGCGCGGGCCGAGCTGGATATCGAGTTTTCCGTGTATGCCACGCCAGCCACTACAGCCGCGCAGAGTGCGCAGGAAGGGCAGGACGACGACGAAGCCGGGGCGTGGCGCGGCCTGGCTGCGGGCCATGCCGTCAAGCTGCTGGCCGCCAAGGCCGATGGCGCGCTGCTGGGGGCGCAGGTGGTGGGCCGCGACGCCGAACTGTGCGCTGCCGTGGTGGCTTCTGCCTCGCTGGCGTTGCGTGCGGGCATGCGTGCGGCGGACCTGGCCCAGGCCGGGTTGCCCGGTGTTGCCGGTGAATTGCTGCGCCGCGCCGCCGCCGTGCTGGCCAACAAACTGGCGGGGCGCTACTTCGGCATCACGCCGGACGAATTCGTCGCCTCGCGCGAGGCCGGGGCGGAATTCTTCACCCTGGACCTGCGCAGCGCGCCCGACTGGCGCGCGGGCCATTTGCCCGACGCGTACAACATCCCCCACACCCAGCTGCGCAAGCGCTTGCAGGACGAAGTGCCGCGCTTCACCCCCATCGTGCTGGTGGCGGCCACCTCGGACGCCGCGTGGAGCGTGGCCTGCATGCTGGGCGGTCTGGGCGCCACGGACCTGTACGTGCTGGATGGCGGCATGGCCTTCTGGCCCCATGCGCTGGAGACGGCATGACCTTTGACAAACCCGGCAAGGGCGCAAAGCCCCCCGATCAACCGGGCGCTGCCGCCGGGGAAAGGCCGTTCGGCGGGGCAGGCGCTGCCAACGGCCCTGCCGTCATGGGCGGGCGGGGCCGCCTCATGCGCCTGCCCGGCATTCACTGCCGCTTTCACGAGGCGGGACACTGCGCCATGGACGAGACCATGAACCCCGGCCTGAACGAGGGCTGGCGCTGCGGCGAGGAGCAGCGCATCGTCCGCGCCTACGATCATTTCCTTGAACAGGCCGAGACCTTTGACCTTTCGTCGGAGCAGGCCACGGCGGTGTGGGAACGCCGCCTGGCTGGCATGCCCCCGCCCGGCGGGCTGTGCCCGGACTATACGCCGCCCCCGCGTTGCCCGTCCTGTGCGGGCGGCGGGTGCGGGGGCGAGACGGACTGGCTGGATTGCACCCACTTCCGGGAAGGGGTGTGCGTGCTGCTGCTGCCCCGCTGCGACGGCGTCTGCGAACGGTTTCAGGGGGCGTGAGCGGCAGCGGCGCGCCGCGCCGTCCGTTCATGCGGTTTCAGAGACTTCAAGCCCAAACCGATGGTGACCATGCACAACGCATCCGAACATCCCGTGCTCTACATTCCGCTGCTGCACCGTGAACTTGCCCCCGCGTGCCTGCCCGATGGCGTGGAGTTTCTGTCCGCCGGGTTGCCCGGCGCGCCTTCGGTGGTCGGTGCCGACAAAGCTCCCGCTGCTCCGTGGCGTTCGCCCCTGCTGCCGCTGTCCGAATCCGAGGCGCGCGCCTGCCTGGCGGAGCTGCTGGACTTCGGTCTGAACGTGGGGTCCGGTCCGCACGGCGATCTGGCCGCCATGGTGGCCGCGCTGGAAAGCGCGCAGGACGAGGCCCCGTTCTCGCTGGGCCGTTCCGAACTGGCTGCGCTGGAGAAGTTTGCCTCCGGCGGGGCGGACGGCGCGGACGCGTCGGGAACTTCGTCCGGCTCCGCGCCGGGCGATCCGGCCCAGGCGTTGCGCGACCAGCGCATCGCCGCGCAGAAGACCCTGATCCTTGCCTGGCATCTGGAAGAGCGTGTGCGCGAACTGGACGCCCTGAAGGAAAAGTTTTCGCGCAGCCGCGAGAGCCTGGCCGACATCCTGGGCGTGGAAACGGACGAGGAACTGCGCGAACTGCCCGCGCTCGACCCGTATTCCGCCATGCTGCCCGGCAGCGGCGCAGACATCATCGGCCCTTCGTGGCGGGTCATCGTCGAGAACATGGGCCCCTTCCTGCCCGACGGCGCGGTGCTGTTCACCTGCGATGCCGAGATTTCCGCCACCCTGCGCGACGGCGGAGCCGCCTTTGCCCCGGTCACCGCCGAGCAGGCCGCCCGGCTGTGCCCCGCCTGGGGCGACAAGGTGGCCAAGCTGGTGGTGCATGCCCGCCTGCCCCTGTGGCAGGTGGCGGGCCGCCCCGGTCCCGACGCCGCGCGCCCCTGGCTGGATCGCGTGTTCGACGTGGTCTGTTGCGGCAAGTGTATGAAGGGATAGATTTTTTGTAAGCCTTCGAGGTGCAGGACGGCAGCTGTTATGCGAGCGCCACGCGCGAGCATTACGGATGGCAATAGCAGCACTGGCTACGGCTTCCTGCCCCCACTTTTTCATTTGTGTCGGCTCAACAGCCACACTGACCGGCCTCTGTCGGCCTGTGATGTCCAGAGAGTGTTCGGTTGCCGGTATCCGAGGCGACCGGGAAAGATAGTTCACGAGGTTTGCGTGTATCCAACGGTTCATCGCCTTCAGCAGTTGTTCCCCAGGGGCCTCAAGGGCATCATCTTTGATTGCGACGGCGTGCTGTTCGACTCGCGCACGTCCAACATCCAGTACTACAACCTCATCCTTGGCGCGCTGGGCCAGCCGCCCATGTCGCCAGAGGACGAGGACTATACCCACATGGCCTCGGTGGGGCAGTCGCTGGCGCGCATCGTGCCGCCCGCGCTCATGTCCAAATTGCCGGAGGCGCGCAAACGCATCGTCTACCGGCGCGACATCCTGCCCTTGCTGGAGCCGGAACCGGGCCTGATGGAGCTTTTGCGCTGGCTGCGCGACACGGGCTTTCGCCGGGGCATCTGCACCAACCGCACCACCACCATGGAATACGTGCTTGACCACTTCGGCATGACCGAGCTGTTCTTTCCGGTCATGACGGCGTCGCGCGTGCGGGCCAAACCCCATCCGGAAGGCCTCTGCGCCACCCTGGACGCCTGGGGCCTTGCCCGCGACGAGGTGGCCTTCATGGGCGACACCATTGCCGACGAGGAAACCGCCCGCATGGCCGGGGTGTGCTTCTGGGCGTATCGCAGCCCGTCGCTGACCGCGCGGTTGCACCTGGACGACTTCTGGGTGCTGCGCCGCGTGCTGGCGGAATACGTGCGGCAAGAGGCCGGGCGGCAGGGCGCGCACGTCACGGGGCAGAGCATCGGCGCCAGTTGCTTCCGCCGCTAGCGGGCCGGGGGCCGTCCGGGCTGTCTCCCGCACGGCGTGGCACTCCAGAACGGGCATCGGGCCGGGGCCTTCGGCATGGGCGACTGCCGTGCCTCTGGTCGTGCTCCGGGCCGTGCTCCGGCGCGGATTCCGACAGGCCATCGGCGGGCGTCGTCGCGCTTGCGGTGCAGGAGTAACCACTTTTTGCTTGATTCTTGTCGCCGGTAAGTGGAAGTATCGGTGTTACGGTCGCCCCCCACTTCCGGGGTGCGCTCAACCGGAGGTTTCATGTTCGTTTTCTCGAATCTTCTTTTCGGCGTGGCGCGCGTGCTGGATGCCGTGCTGGAACTTTATTTCTGGGTCGTCATCGTTTCGGCCGTTCTCTCGTGGGTCAACCCGGATCCCTACAATCCCATCGTGCGCATTCTGCGCAATCTGACGGAGCCGGTGTTCTACCGGGTACGCAAGTGGATGCCGTTCACCTACGTGGGAGGGCTTGACCTGTCCCCGATGGTGGTGCTGTTGGCGATTCAGTTGTGCAAGAGCGTGATCATTCAGTCATTGTACCAGTTCGCTGTTACCCTGCGATAGGGGCGTCACATGTCCGTGAGCCGCATAGATCTGCTGAACCACAGCTTTTCCAAGTCCCTGCGGGGCTACGCCACCGATGAGGTGGATAGGTTGATGCAGGAGGCTGCGGATACCATAGGCCGGCTGAGCGAGGAAAAAGCCGCGCTGGCCGGGCAGGTGGCGCAGCTGGAAGAACGCCTTGCCGAATTCAGGGAGCGGGAATCGACGTTGCGAGACACGTTGATGACCACCCAAAGGGTTACCGCCGACCTCAAGGCCAGTGCCCAGAGGGAGGCGCAGCTCATCATAGACGCTGCCCATTCCAAGGCGGAGAACCTCATCAATCAGGGGCAGCTCCGCCTTGCGCGCATTCAGGAGGACATAGCCGAGGCCCGCAAGGTCAAGGCGCAGTTCGAGATGAAGGTGCGCTCCGTTGTGCAGCAGCATCTGCGCATGCTGGACATGTCCCGCGAGGACGACGAGGAACTGGAGGCCGCGGCGGCGCGCATCGCCGGGCGGCAGAAGGGTGGACCGGCCTGAGGCTGGCCGCCCCGAATGGGCGGCCCCAGCCGGGGAAGGAGAATGGGCGGTGTTGGTGCGGGCGGTGCCCGGCGCGCGCAAGAGCGCCTGCGAGGGCACGGCGGACGGAAGGCTGAAGGTGCGCCTGTCCGCACCGGCGGTGGATAACAAGGCCAACAAGGCGCTGGAGGATTTTGTGGCCTCCGCGCTGGGAATGCGCCGCAACCGCGTGCGCATCGTATCCGGCCACACGAGCCGGTTGAAGAAATTGATCGTTGAATCGGATGTGGAGCCCAGCTGGGGCCTGCTTGGCACATGTGGGAAATAGCAACCCTCAACGCCAGAGGAGAAAGTTCCATGGACCCGAAAGACAACGCGCTCATCGAAAAGTACGCCGCCACGGACCCCGAACTGAAGGCGCTATGGGACGAGCATATTCTGTTCGAGAAACAGTTGGAGAAGATCGAATCCAAGTCGTTCCTGACCCCCGCTGAAGAAAAGGTGGCCAAGGAACTGAAGAAACAGAAACTCGACGGAAAGACCCGGCTCCACGCCATACTGGACCGGTACCGCGCCTTGGAGGGCTAGATGGAACTGAACGGGGCCCGGATTCTGCTGGAATGCCTCAAGCGGGAAGGCGTCGACATCTTGTTCGGCTATCCCGGCGGGGCCGTCATTGATATTTATGACGAACTGCCCAGGCACGATATCCGGCACATATTGGTCCGGCACGAACAGGCGGCAGTACACGCCGCCGACGGTTTTGCCCGCGCGTCGGGCAAGGTGGGCGTCTGTCTGGTCACTTCCGGGCCTGGCGCCACCAACACCGTGACCGGCATCGCCACGGCCTATGCCGACTCCATTCCCATGGTCGTGCTGACGGGGCAGGTACCCACCCCCCTCATCGGCAACGACGCCTTCCAGGAAGTGGACATCGTCGGCATTACCCGCCCCTGCACCAAGCACAATTACCTGGTGAAGGATGTGCGCGACCTTGCCCGCGTGCTGCGGCAGGCCTTTTATCTGGCCCGCTCCGGCAGGCCGGGCCCCGTTCTTGTCGACCTGCCCAAGGACGTCATGCAGGCCAGGACCGAATTCGTCTGGCCCGAAGACGTCAAGATGCGCAGCTACAACCCCACCTACCGGCCCAACCTGAACCAGTTGCGCCGCGCGGTGGATGCCCTTATCGAGGCCAAGCGCCCGCTGTTTTTCGCGGGGGGCGGCGTGGTCATGTCCGACGCCAGCGAAGAGCTTGGCTGGCTGGCCCGCACCCTGAGCATTCCGGTAACCGCCACCCTGATGGGTCTTGGGGCCTTTCCGGGCGACGACCCGCTGTGGCTGGGCATGATCGGCATGCACGGCACCTACGCGGGCAACAAGGCCGTGAACAATGCCGACTGCATCGTCGCCGTGGGCGCGCGCTTTGACGACCGGGTGACCGGGCGTCTTTCCGCATTCGCTTCCGGCGCGCGCATCATCCACATCGACATCGACCCCACGTCCATCCGCAAGAACGTGCAGGTGGACATTCCCGTGGTGGGCGACTGCCGCAAGGCGCTGGCGGGCATCCGCGAGATAGCCACCACCCGCCTTGCCGAAAAGGACTGGGCGGCGGCGCACGAGCCGTGGCTGACCCAGGTTTCCACCTGGCGCACCGAGCAGCCCCTGACCTATGTGAAGAACGGCTCCATCAAGCCGCAGCAGGTGGTGGAAACCATCTTCTCCATCACCCGTGGTGATGCCATCGTCACCACCGAGGTGGGCCAGAACCAGATGTGGACGGCCCAGTTCTTCACCTTCCGCAAGCCGCGCACGCTGCTTACCTCCGGCGGGCTCGGCACCATGGGCTACGGCTTTCCGGCCGCCATCGGCGCGCAGTTCGCCTTTCCGGACAAGCTGGTCATCGACATGGCGGGCGACGGTTCCATCCAGATGAACATCCAGGAACTGGCCACCGCCGTCTGCAACAAGCTGCCCATCAAGATCGTGATCCTGAACAACGGCTACCTCGGCATGGTACGCCAGTGGCAGGAGCTGTTCTACCAGCGCAACTACTGCTCTACCTGCATGGAGGCGCAGCCCGACTTCGTGAAGCTGGCCGAGGCCTACGGGGCCGAAGGCTACCGCATCACCGAGGCGGGCGAGCTGGAATCCACGCTGCGCGCGGCCTTCGCCTCGCCCCATACCGCCGTCATCGACGTGCGGGTGGAACGCGAGGAGAACGTGTACCCCATGGTGCCCGCTGGCGCGGCCCTGGACGAAATGCTGCTGGTCTAGGGAGGGCAGCCCATGCGACATGTGCTTTCCGTTCTCGTGGAGAACGAACCGGGCGTGCTGTCCCGGGTGGCGGGGTTGTTCAGCGGACGCGGCTTCAACATCGAATCGCTGAACGTGGCCCCCACGCTGGAAGAGGGCGTTTCGCTCATGACCATCACCACCAGTGGCGAGGAGCAGATCATCGAGCAGATCGTCAAGCAGCTGCGCAAGCTGGTGACGGTCATCAAGGTGGTGGATTTCATCGACGTTTCCGCCGTGGAGCGCGAGATGATGATGGTCAAGGTGCAGGCCGACGACGCCCGCCGGGCCGAGGTGCTGCGCATTGCCGACATCTTTCGCTGCAAGGTGGTGGACGTGAGCCTGAACGACCTGACCCTGGAAGCCACCGGCGACCACGGAAAGATCCAGGCGATCCTGAGTCTGCTGGCGCGTTTCGGCATCAAGGAAATTGCCCGCACCGGCACCGTGGCCATGCGGCGGTCCATGCAGCCCGAAACTGCGTAAAACCGCTGGATGCCGGATCACGGCGTCAGCGTGTCGGATCAGTCGCAATCTTTACGCGCGGCGGTGGGCGGACAGGGCCTTTCGCCGCGCGTTTCGCAAGGCAGTGGGGAATGCGGCGCTGATTGAACAAATATTCAGTCCGCCGTGTTTCGGCAGCCCCCAAGGGGTAGCCTTCCGCCGCTGAATCCGGTATCGCAGTCCATTGCGGCAGCGCTTTCGCTGCTTACGGTGGCAAACCCGCAAGGGTGTCGGAGCCATTTCCGGCGCCGCGCGGGGTCTTCATACACCGCAACCGTCATTCGAGGACGCCGCACCCGTGTGCGGCAGGGAGTAGATGATGAAGGTCTATTACGAACAGGATGCGACACTGGAGGTCCTGAAGGACAAGACCGTGGCCATCATCGGCTACGGCAGCCAGGGCCACGCGCACGCTCAGAACCTGCGCGACTCCGGGATCAACGTCGTTGTCGGGCAGCGTCCCGGCGGGGCCAACTACGAACTCGCCAAGGAACACGGCTTTGCGCCGCTACCCGTGGCCGAGGCCGCAGCCAAGGCCGACCTTATCATGATCCTACTCCCCGACCAGGTACAGGCCGCGATCTACGAAGCGGAAATCAAGCCGAACCTGAAGCCGGGCGATGCACTGCTGTTCGCCCACGGGTTCAACATCCACTTCGGCCAGATCGAGCCCCCGAAGGACGTCGACGTCTTCATGATCGCCCCCAAGGGGCCGGGCCATCTCGTTCGCCGCACCTACACCGAGGGGGGCGGCGTCCCCTGCCTCGTCGCCATCCACCAAGATGCGACAGGCAAGGCCATGGAGAAGGCTCTGGCGTACGCCAAGGGCGTTGGTGGTGCGCGTTCCGGCGTCATCGAAACCACCTTCAAGGAAGAAACCGAGACCGACCTGTTCGGCGAACAGGCGGTGCTGTGCGGCGGTCTTTCGTCGCTCATCAAGGCCGGTTTCGAAACCCTGGTCGAAGCGGGCTACCAGCCCGAAATCGCCTACTTCGAGTGCCTGCATGAAGTGAAGCTCATCGTCGACCTCATCTACGAGGGCGGCCTTGCCAAGATGCGCCACTCCATCAGCGACACCGCAGAATACGGCGACTACGTCACCGGCCGTCGCATCGTGAACGAGGAAACGAAGAAGGAAATGAAGAAGGTGCTCCAGGAAATCCAGGAAGGCACCTTCGCCCGCAACTTCATCCTCGAGGCCAAGGCCGGGTACCCCGGCTTCAAGGCCACCCGCCGCATCGAGGCCGACCACCAGATCGAAAAGGTGGGCGGCAAGCTGCGCGGCATGATGCCCTGGCTGCACAAGAAGTAGCCGCCAGCCTCATTGCCTTGCATGTCAGACAGGGGCCGCTCCGAAAGGGGCGGCCCCTTTTGCGTGCGCGGGGGGCGCGATGGCGCATGGATGGAAGGGGAACGTGGTGTGGGTATCTGGTGCGGGTGAGAGGGCTGGGGGAGGGAGCGTGGGGAAAGCCGCAGGTGGGCAAGAGGGGGGCTGGCCCGCAGCCGGGGTGGATTTACGGGCACCGGGGACCATGGGGGCACCGTGCGAGCGAAGACGTGAAAAATTGCGAGTGGGCGTTGCCCCGGCGGCGTTACGGTAGTATTCTACATGTAACGTCGTTTCTCCCCCCGGCGGGCGTACCCGCAGGGAACACGGCGATACCCGGAAATCACAGGAGAGACACTCATGAGCACCATATTCACCGTCGCCGTCATCGTGGGCAGCCTGCGCAAGGATTCTTTGAACCGCAAGATGGCCAGGGCCCTGGTCGAGCTGGCTCCGCCCGCGTTGCGTTTTGAATTCGTGGAAGTGGGCGGCCTGCCGCTGTACAATCAGGACCTGGACGACGAAGGCACGCCGCCTGCCGCCTGGGCCGATTTTCGCAAGGCCATCAAGGGCGTGGACGCCGTGCTGTTCCTGACCCCGGAATACAACCGCTCCATGCCCGCCACCATCAAGAATGCGCTGGACGTGGGTTCGCGCCCGTACGGCAGCAGCGTGTGGAACGGCAAGCCCGCTGCCGTCGTCAGCGTGTCGCCGGGCAACATCGGCGGCTTCGGGGCCAACCACCACCTGCGTCAGTCGCTGGTGTTCCTGAACATGCCTCCGTTGCAGCAGCCGGAAGCGTACATTGGCGGCGCGGACAAGCTGTTCGGCCCCGATGGAGCGCTGACCGACGCCTCCTTGCGCGAGTTCGGGGGCAAGTTCATGAACGCCTTTGCCGGGTGGATTGCCGCCAATGTGAAGCGCTAGCGAAGAGCCTTGCCCACGGGGTGAACCGGCTTGAACTGGGCTGAACTGGGCTGATGCCTTGCACTGCGACAATGTGACCTGATGAAACGACGGCCCGCGTCCCTTTTGAGGGGCGCGGGCCGTCATGCGTGTGCGGTGCGTTCAGCGGGCCGTGTGCAGCGCGGATGGCGCTCCGCCGGGCGATTTGGGTGAAGGGGGGTAGGGCAGTGCGCACGGCTGCGCGAACAGGCCACACCGCCTAGGCCTCATCCCCAAGCCTCGTCCAGCAAGCCTCGTCCAGCAGGCCCCACCTGTATCTCCGCTGTGCCTGGTTCAGGCACCTTCGGCCACCAACCGCGCGAACAGGTCTTCGTGCTCCGGATATTTCAGCCCTGCGCCGGTCACAATGACGCTGGGGCGCAACTGGTCGGAGCGCGCATCGGTGATGGGCACGATCTCCCAGCGTCCGTCCTCGCGGCCGACGACCAGTTCCTGCTGCTGGCGGTGGGCCAGCTTGATGGCGAGGATGACGGTTTCCTTGAAGGTCATGATGGCTCCGTGGCGCTCCTGTGTGAATGATGCGCGAGGATGCCCGCGCACCCCGCTTCGCGTCAAGCCCGATCGCGGGCATCGCCGCGCACCCGTGCGCCGCAAAGAAAACGGCCCTCCGCAGGGGAGGGCCGTTGAAGGGCTTGCGAGGTGCGGGGTTTAGGAACCGCAGCTCCCGGCGCTGCCGCAGCCGCCGCAGCTGCTGCCGCCGCCGAGCGGCTTGCCGGATTCCACGGAGAACCCCATGTAGCTGATGTCGATGCGGATGGATTCAGCCGCAGTAAGCAGTTCGGCGTTCACGCAGAAGGTGTAGCCGCCTTGCTCGAAGACTTTGTCGGTATCGTTAGGCTCATCCAGAGCCAGGGCCAGCCGGGGACCGCTTCAGCCGCCGGGGGCAAGGTAGACCCGGATGGGGTTCTTCTGCTTGTCCGCAAAGTAGGCATCAAGCTCTTTGCGGGCGTTTTCGGTGATTTCGAACATGTGTCCTCCACTGTTGGATGTACGGAGAGCAACAAGTACGTATCCAGAGGGTGTTTGTCAATGTGTAGAGCGCGTAGCTATAGCGGGCGTCTATGGAACGCGGGGGGCGGCGACGGCCTGGAACGGGGAAGGTGTCGACAAAAAAAAGGCTGCACGAAGTGCAACCCTCTGGATTCATGGATAGGCAGGGGCGTGCTGATGAGCCCGGCAGGTGCGGGGATGCCGTTGCCGGGTCTGCCTCAGGATGCGTCGGTGCCGCGCGCGGAGGTAAGGGGGCGTTCGGACACCACCTCGAATCCGGCGTTGCGCGCCCGGATGCGCACCGCTCCCACCTGTTGGGCCAGGCGCTTGCTGATACAGAAGGTGTAGCCTTCCACTTGCACCAGATGGTCGCGCTCGTTGGGTTCGTCGGGGCCCAGCACAAGGTGCGGCCCCCGGCTGCCGCGGGGCGAAATGTAGATGCGTATGGGGGTGTCGGGGTTTTCTGAAAAGTATTCTTCCAGAATGCCCCGCGCGTCGTGTTCGAGGGTGATCATGTCCGTTTCCTTGCGGCCTGCGGCGACGTTCGGGCACACCCTACCGTAAAACCGGCAAAAAGGCCAACCGATGCATGTCCCGTGGCCTTTCGGGTCCCGATGGGGCGGCTGACAGCACCGCCTGCCTGCGCAGATGGCCCGTGCGATCTGTCCGGAGGGCGAGGGCGGGGCGCAACAGTGCAGGCTGGCGGGCGTGAAGCAAACCTGCAGCACAGACGTTTGCAAAGCGGGCCCAAACCGGTTAGCAGTGAAGATATCTACGAATTCCTACCGGACGGGAACCCGATGGAACAGACGATCTTGCTGACGGAAGAGGAAATGCGCCGCGCGCTGGAGCGCCTGGCCTATCAGGTGCTGGAGCGACACGGCGATTGCGCCGACCTTGTGCTGGTGGGCATCCAGCGGCGCGGGGCCGACATCGCGTCCCGCCTTGGACGCATCATTGCCGAACGCCTTGGCTGCGCGCTGCCTTCCGGTGCGCTGGACATCAACCTGTACCGTGACGACTGGACCACCCTTGCCGCCAAGCCCGCCATCGGTCCGTCGGACATTCCCGTGGATCTTGAGGGGCGCGACGTGCTGCTGGTGGACGACGTGCTGTTCACCGGGCGCACCATCCGCGCTGCGCTGGAGGCGCTGCTGGACTACGGCAGGCCGCGCCGCGTGGAACTGTTGGTGCTGGTGGACCGGGGGCACCGCGAACTGCCCATCCATGCCGACTACGTGGGCCGCTCCGTGAATACGGGCCGCAACGAGCAGGTGGACGTGCTGCTGCGCGAACGTGACGGACGTGACGAGGTGTTGCTGTCCTCGCACTAGGCGAAGGTATTACACCCGCGCCGCGGCCTGGCGCATGAAAAAACGGGGCGCGCCGTCATCATGGCGTTGTCCCGTTTTTGCGATCTGATGGGGGCACGGGTGTGCGCAGACGTGTGCGGGCGTGGGTGGGAAGACGCGAGGGGGAACGGACAAGGGATGGATTTCCGACCGCACCGCACGGTTTTGCGGCACGATTCAGCGGGCACACCCTGGCGCTACTTGTCTTTCGCCTGGCCCGCGTTACCCGGCTGTGCTGGCGCGTCGGGTTGCGCAGGCGTGCCCGGCTTCTTGCGCCGCAGCGCGTTTTCGCGGATGCGTTGCGCGGCGCGATAGATGCGCCGGAAGCGTTCGCGCCGGTCTGCCGTGAATTCGCCCAGCCGCCCGTGCAGCGGAAAGGCCAGACGCCGCGCCACGAATACTGCCAGCACCATGGCAATGCCGCCAAAGGCGCGCAGCAGGCGGGCGGCGTCGTTTTCCGGCGCAAAGGTCCACCACAGTTCGTGGGCATAGGGCACGCGGGCATGCACGAACAGCCCCAGCAGCAGGGAACACCCCACCACCAGCAGCACCGCCGCCATCCAGCGCAGGGTAAACCGTTCGCGCAGCAAGGAGGTGCGGCGAAAGAAGCGCCGTCGGGTCGCGCACAGCGAGGCCAGCACAAGCGCCAGCAGGGTGGCTTCCTGCCAGTCCAGCCCCTTCAGCACGCAACTGGCGATGCCCAGCATCACCAGCGCCGTCACCAGCCGCCAGGCCGAGGCCAGACGGCGTTGCAGGCCGCGTGAAAGCAGCAGCAGCCCCACGCCCGCCAACGCGCCCAGGAAGTGGGCCGATTCCATGGCCCACAGCGGCACGCTGGCCACCAGCACGGCGCGGCTGTCCGCAGCCAGGGGAATGGCGCTGGAAAACAGCAGGATCAGCCCGGCCGCAAAGGCCAGGTAGGCCATCAGCGTATGCGAAAGCGCGTCGGTCCAGCGGCCTGCCTCGTCCAGCATCTGCTCCGCCTCGTGGCGGCGCAGGTGCAGTTCGTGCCCGCCCAGCAGCACGGCGGCGAACAGCAGCGGCAGCAGGTAGTAGATGAACCGGAAGCAGATCAGCGCGGCAATGACCGTTTGCGGCGAGTGGGTGTGCGACAGGCTGAGGATGACCAGTTCGAACACGCCCGCACCGCCCGGCACGTGGCTGAGCACAACGGCCACGATGGCCATCAGGTACACGGAAAGAAACTGGATGAAGTCCAGGCCGATGTCGGCTGGCATCAGCACGAACAGGCAGGCCGCCGCCACCACCAGGTCCAGCCCGGCCACCATGGTCTGCATGATGGCCAGCCGGAAGGGCGGCAGCGCGAATTCCTTGCCCATGACGCGGATGGGGTGCTTCGCCACAAGCGTCAGGATGTGGTAGCCGATGGTCAGCGCCAGCAGCACCACGCCAAGCAGGCGTACGTCGCGCACGGGAATGTCGAGCGATTCGGGCACCGGCAGCGGCTGAATGATGAACACCGCCCCGGCCACACCCAGCGCGCCCACCCAGAAGGTAATGGCCAGCATGACCACCAGGCGCACCACGTCCACAACGGAAAAGCCCCACGCCGAATAGAACCGGTAGCGCACCGAACTGCCGCCCAGCAGCGCCCCGAAATTGTAGCTGGTCACGCAGCCGACGAAGGAGACAAGGGCCGTTCGGGCCATGGACAGCGGCTTGTTGATGGCGCGCAGGGCCAGGGCGTCGTATCCTACCAGCACCAGATAGTTGAACACCATCAGCACCATGGACGCCGCAAGACTGGTCATGGGCATCTGGCGCATGCTCTCGCGGATTTCGTCGATGTGGTACTTGCTGATCTCGCGGTACAGCAGCCACACCGCCCCGCAGAAGATGGCGAAAACTGCCACCTTGCCGAGCGAACGCAGGTGCTTCTTCCACGGAGCGGCGTGCTTGGGGGCTGGGGATTCGACGTCTGCGTGCTTCATGCCGTAATGTTGCCGTCGGTGATGAAAGTGTTGTCGTACGCCGCGTTGCTGCATCTGTCGGCGCGGCGGAACGCAGCCTACACTGGTGACCCGGTTACGGCAAGGCGCGGAACCATGAATTCCCGTGCCGGGCATGACATTGGCGGAGCATGGCGCAATGATGGCACATCAGCCCATGCGGCGCGGGCGTTGCACCATGCGGCGGCAGCGGGGGATTCGGGTATTGCATGCGGCGTGCGCGCTGCCGGGCGCGGAGTGGCAGCCATGGTAGCCGCCATTTCCGCTGTCCCGCGTGGCGTACTGGGAGTACGGCAGGGCAGCGGCATGCTGCCGCGCACCCGTGAATGGGCGTTTTCAGTTTCATGGCGTGTCTCACGTGTTTCACGGCTGCGGGAAACATCGTATCCGTGCGCCATCCATGGGCCAGACATGAATATTTTTTCCTGTCGCATGGCTGTGTTGTGCCAAGAAGTCTGTTTTGCAGCATTTCTGTCGCTTGAACACGTTTCAGCCGTGCAGTAGAAGGACGTTCCGCCGGGAAACTGTTTCCCGGCTGCATGGCGCAGCGTTTGTTCGTTGCGCCCGTTTGGCGTGTCCGCAGCCGCAGTGCGGGCAGGCGCACACCGCATTCGGCAAGGGGTTGCCCGTGGGTGTCGCGTCGGTACCTTTTCACGCCGCATCATGCCAGCGCAGTGCGCGCGGCACGATGCAGTGCGGGGGGCCTTTGACGGTGCATCGGGGTGGCGCCATGGCGCACCGCCTGACAGCCGCGCGGGCCGAAGGATGGATATGGACGCTGTGAGTCCCGGGAAAGAGATGTACCGCTGGATGGCGGATCTCTTTCCCATCTGTAGAAGCCTTACCGGTGACGGGGTTCGCGAGACGCTGCGTTATCTTGGCGGCCTGATGCCGGGGCTGCGGATGCACGAGGTGCCCAGCGGCACGCAGTGTTTCGACTGGACCGTGCCGGACGAATGGAACATCCGCGATGCCTACGTGGCCGACATGCAGGGCAACCGGCTGATAGACTTCAGGGCCAGCAACCTGCACGTGGTGGGGTATTCCGAGCCGGTGGACACTGTGGTGCCCCGCGAGGAACTGGACGCCCGGCTCTTTTCGCTGCCCGACCAGCCGGACGCCATTCCTTACGTCACCTCGTACTACAAGCGCACCTGGGGCTTCTGCATCGCGCACGACAAGCGTGAGGCGCTGGGCCCCGGCCCGTTCCGGGTGGTCATCGATTCCACCCTGGCCCCCGGCCACATGACCTGCGCCGACCTGTTCCTGCCTGGCCGTTCGGAAAAGACGGTGGTGCTGTCCACCTACGTCTGCCATCCTTCCATGGCCAACAACGAACTTTCCGGGCCGGTGCTGCAAGCCGCCGTGGCCCGCCACCTGATGCAGCGCGACCGTGAACTGTCGTACCTGCTGGTGTTCGTACCGGAAACCATCGGCACCATCTGGTATCTCAGCCAGCATCTGGCCGAGATGCAGCGCAACGTGGTGGCCGGTTTCGTGCTGAGCTGCACGGGCGACGACCGGGCCTGGTCGTACCTGCCCTCGCGGCAGGG
Source organism: uncultured Desulfovibrio sp. (assembly GCA_964402645.1). Taxonomy (GTDB): domain Bacteria; phylum Desulfobacterota; class Desulfovibrionia; order Desulfovibrionales; family Desulfovibrionaceae; genus Cupidesulfovibrio. The sequence goes on from CAYOCV010000001.1 coordinate 291,460, forward strand.
CAATACGCTGTCCGACCGCACCTTGCTGCACGTGCTGGGCGCGTACCACCCGGACTTCAAGCGCTACACCTTTCTGGACCGGGCCAGCGACGAGCGCCAGTACAACAGCCCCGGCGTGGACCTGCCCATCATCCCCTTTGCGCGCAGCCTGTACCGGCACTATCCGGAGTACCACACCTCGCTGGACGACCTTTCCGTGGTGTCCCCGGCAGGGCTGGACAATTCGTTCACCACGCTGACGCGCTGTCTGGACATCATCGAGAACAACCATACCTGGCGCGCCACCTGCCTGTGCGAACCGCAACTGGGCAAGCGCGGCCTGTACCCCACCACCTCGGTGAAGAACGGGTACTGCAACAAGGTGAACATCATCATCGATTTTCTGGCGTATGCCGACGGCACGCTGGATCTGGTGGAGATAGCCGACCGCATCGGTGTGCCCGCCGACGAGTGCATCCCCGTGGTGCGCGAACTGGCGGCGGCGGGCGTGCTGGCCCTGGTGGACGGGCGGGGGTAGCCCGATCCACACCGGCACGCCTGTGCCGGAAGGGGACGGGGATGCAGCGCTGCTGTAACCCTGTCCACCGTGTGATTGAGCGGCGACCCGCGCCTCTCGTGGCGTGCGGTGGCTGTGGATGTGGGGGCGGAGGGGGCGCGCCGGAGCGCGGCGACTCCATCCCGGCATCGTCAGGCCATCTTGCCAGATACGGCACTACAATTCCCTGGTCACAATGCAGGCGGCCAGCCCTTTCCGTGTTATCCGGGGCGCTGGCCTTTTGTTTGTTCCGGGCTGCGGAGTCGAGAAGCATGATGGCCGTGCGCCTGCCAGACCATCGCGCAGGGCCGCGCAGATTGCGATGGTTGTCAATGGGGCGGTAATGCTGCATGTATCAGAAAGAACTGACTGCTGCAGTGCTGCATGATTTTTATTCATATACGGAATGGAATGGCTTTTTGCCCTCGTTATTGTGTATCTTGCCATATTGTGCGGTCGTGTTGACGCGTGCGCGGTGGCCCTTGTTCTTTGCCGCACGGGATTGATGTTCCGCCCGGAGCCCGGAGTCTGTCATGACGTCCGGAGGTTTGCCGGGCGATGAGTCGTGATGACGGCGCAGCCTGCGAGCGCGACAGGATATTGTTGTGCAACTTCATGTTCCTTCCATGTATGTAATGTTTGTAGTGGCGTGTATCGCGCTTGCGATAACCCACTGGACGGCCTCGCTGCGCAACGGTGCGGACGGGCTTCGTCAATGGGGGTGGGCGCTGTGCGTGCATGCCGCCGGTGGGGTGCTGCTGGCGATGCGGGGCATGATTCCCGATGTGGTTTCCATCATCGCGGCAAATGTGCTCATTTCCCTGTCCTACTCCGTCTTTCTGCACGCGGTGCATGTCTTTCTGGGCAGACGCACATCGCGCGACTTCATGCTCTGGGGCCCTCCCATCGTCGCGTTGATCGGACTTTGGATCGTCATGGACGACATGGTGCTGCGGGTCGTCTTTGTCAATTTCGTGTTATGCGTGCAGGCGCTGATCGTGGGCGACACGCTACTGGGGCACAAGTGCGAGTTCCCCGTGCGGGGGCGCAACCTGTTGTTGTGCGGCATACTGCTGTCCACGGCGGCTTTGGCGTGGAAAGTTGGCGTTGCCGTGGTTGCCCCGGAAAGGCTGGGGGTTCTTTTTCAGGCCACGCCCGTGCAGCAAACGCTGACGCTTGTCGCCCTGGTGTCCATCATTTTCGTTTCCAACGGCTTTGTGCTGATGGCCAAGGAACGGTCCGACGCCTTTCTGCGCAACGTGGCCATGCTGGACAGGCTGACCGGCTGCTGGAACCGCATCCGCATAGAGGAAATAGCCCGGCAGGAGATGGCCAGGCTGCGGCGCTACGGGCACCCCGCGTCGGTGCTGATGCTGGATCTTGACCACTTCAAGGCCATCAACGACACTCACGGGCATGCCGTGGGCGACGCCGTGTTGCGCGGCTTCAGCGACCTTTTGCGCGAGGCCATTCGCGGTACCGATTTCGCCGGGCGCTGGGGCGGTGAGGAGTTCATCGTTATCATGCCGTTTTCCGACATGTCCGATGCGGTATGCATGGCGGAACGCATCCGTGCCCGGCTGGAAAAGGCGGAGTTTGCCCACGGGGCGCCGGTGACCACAAGCATTGGCGTTGCCGGGTGCCGGTCCACGGATACCTGGGAAGAGTGGCTGGGCAGGGCGGACATGGCGCTGTACAGGGCGAAATCTGCCGGGCGCAACGTGGTGCGGGTGGAAAATCTGGAAGTGGTGCCTGGTGAACCGATTACCGGCGGGGTGTGTCTGCGCCAGTTGCAGTGGAACCCGGCCTGCGAGTCGGGCCACGCGTTGATTGACACCCAACACAAGGAATTGTTCGTCCTGATCAATGAGCTTCTGCGGCTGGGCGCTGGCGGCGGCGACAGCCCGGAAATCCGTCGGAAGATCGAGGCGCTGTACGGAAGAACGGTCACGCATTTTCAGGACGAGGAACGGGTGCTGCGCGAACATGGCTACGCCCGGCTCGACGAACACGCCAAGGCGCACCAGCACCTTCTGGACCGGGCACACAAGTTGTTGGGCCTGTACGAGAGGGGTGAGGTGGACTTGCCCGCCCTGTTCCACTTCATGATCTATGAGCTGACCGCCCAGCACATGATGATTGATGACCAGCGTTTTTTCAGGGTGTTGCAGGACAAGGACCCGCATGGGGGGCACGCATGAAGGCGTGTCTCTGAAATATCCACAGAATGTCTGGCCGCTGTCTCGTTCCTGTCTGGCTGCAATCCGACTTCGATCTGTCCTCAGATCTGCTCAAGATTCAAATGACACGCTTGATGCCGTGCCCGGTGACACCGCCGTTGCATTGCATGAACAAGGCCCCCGGCATGTTGCGGGGGCCTTGTGCGTTTACAAGGAACAAGTGGGGGAAATGTGGCGTCTCCGGTCTGTTCGGGCCGGCACATCAGGCCGCCGCTGCCCTGGCTGTGCCGCATGCCCTATGCTTTGTGACTGTAAGTCTGCGTGACTGCGTGACTGCGTGATTGGGCGGTGGGGCGGCGGGCTGCGGGATTGGCGGCTGTCATCCCTGTCTGATGTCCGCCTGCGCGCCGTGCAGGGCCGTCAGCACCGGGTGCAGCACAAAGGCCAGGCCGCCAAGTGCCAGCGCGTACAAACCCGCCACATACACCTCGTCGCCCAAGGGGCGCAGAGCCATCAGCGCCGTCCCCAGCACGCAGGCAAGGAAGGCGCATGTTTCCAGCCTGTCCTGGTGCAGTCCCAGGCATTTCGGGCAGTTTTCGCCTTCTGGCGCGGGATAGGCAAACCACACCCTGTTCCACGCCATGGCTGCCAGCACAGCCAGCACAGCGCCCCAGGCCATGTGCAGCGGCAGCAGCAGCGACGGCATGGGCAGGGGCAGCAGCACGGGGATGGCCGCCGTGGCCGCCGCCGGTGGGTGGTCCGCATCGGCCAGTTGCATGAACAACGCAGCCAGGGCCACGGCCAGCCCCAGCGCCCCGGCCTGTGCCGCCCAATGCGGCAGCACGCCGTGCAGCGCCCCCCCGGCAGACATGGCCAGCAGCCCGGCCACGCTGGACACCAGATGCCCGGCAATGACCGGGCGCGGTCGGGCCACCCGCAGATACACGCAGGCCGCGTTGATGAAGCAGGTGGCCGCCAGCGGCGGGTAAAGCACCGCTACGCCGCTGCCCGTGGACAGCAGGGAGATGGCCGCCAGCGCCACCCCGCCGCCCAGCGACCCCCAGGTCAGGCGGGACAGCGAGATGACCCCCGGACGGTAGACGTCGCGCTCGAATTCACGCCTGCACGGCGAGTTCAACCGTATCTGCACCATGGCGTGCTCCGTGGCCCGGGAACCGGCCCGACTGGTGACGTCGGCCAGACTGGTGACGTCGGCCTGGCCGGGGGCTGCCTCTTGCGCAGCCCATGCGGGGCTTTCGTCCAAGCCATGCGGGCGTGCCGGTTCCCGGCGGTTCAGTCTGCGCGCTTCACGTACAGGATGGACTGGGTACTGCGCTTCTTCAGCAGCTTCTTGCCCGCCGCCTCGGCCTGCATCAGCAGTATCTCGCGCTCGCCAAAGCGCAACGCGTCCGCCAGGCAGACTTCGACGCAGACAGGTTCCTGCCCATGCACGATCCGATCATAGCAGAGTTCGCACTTGTGGGCGAAGCGTCCCTCCGCGTTGAACTGTATGACGCCGTAAGGGCACTTTTCGATGCACGCGCCCGAGCCGGTGCATTTTTCGCGGTCGATGCGCACGATGCCGGTCTGCACGTCCTTGCTGATGGCCCCGGCGGCGCAGGCCTTGATGCACGGCGGCTTCTTGCACTGCTGGCACATGACCACCCAGTTGTCTTCCGCGAGCTTCGGAAAGGTGCCGGTCAACTCGCTTTCCACGCGCAGGTAGTGGCTCATGCCTTCGGGCATGGCGGTTTCATGGTTTACCAGCCCGTGGTGGTTGCGGCAGGCCACGATGCACGTCTTGCAGCCGATGCAGCGGTCGAGGTCGACCATGATGCTCAGTTGTTTCATGGCTGGCTCCTTTACTTGGTGATCTTCACCCGGGTGGAAACGTGGGCCTCGCCGCCGCGCAGGTCCTGCTCGTCCAGGTGCGCACCTGCATCAGCGATGAGTTCGTTGTCGCCCGCCCATGCGCCGCGCGACGCCACCTTGCCCATGGTCTGCCCGAACCCGTGGATAAGCCCGGCGCAGCCCGGCTTGATGCGCTCGGTAAGCGCGGCGGGCAGGCGCACCGAGCCGGTGGCCGAGGCCACGGTGACCATGTCGCCCTCGGCAATGCCCAGCCGGGCGGCGTCAACGGGGTTGATCAGCACGGGGTTGGCGTCGATGCCGGAAACCGGGTCGCGCAACTGGGCGTTGTTCTGCGACCAGGCCCCGGTGTTGTTGAGGAAAATGGTGCGGAAGTTGACGAGGATGAACGGGTACTTGTCTGCATCGCGCCGGAATTCCAGGGGCAGTTCCGGGCTGGGCCACTGCTGGCCGATGTCGCCGTACATCTTCCATTCCAGCTCTATCTTGCCGCTGGGGGTGTTGAAGCGCCCGGCGTCTTCGTACTTGCGAAAGCCCACCGTGCCCGGCGACCAGATGGCGCCGCCGTCCAGCATCTTGCGCATGGACATGCCGATGCCGGAAAGCTCGATGTCGTAGTATTCCACGTCATCCTTGAAGGCGAAGTATTCCGGAAACATGCGCTTGCCGAGGTCGATCATCACCCGGTTGGCGTGGCGCGATTCGCCCACAGGCTTCACCACGGGCTGACACACCGCCGCCGTGTGGCCGAAGTTGTACCACCAGGGCATGTACAGCAGTTCCCACCGCTCGAAGTTGGTCTGGTCGGGCAGCACAAGGTCTGCCCACTTCATGGTTTCCGACGGCATGATCTCGGTAAGCACGAACAGTTCGAGCGCGTAGTTGCCGTTGCGGTCCTTCAGCGTCATGGCTTCGCGCCATTTGCCGGACCCCATTTCCGAAAGGGCGGGGTTGCATTCGGAGGCGAAGAAGACCTTCAGGCTGCCTTCATGCACCGCCTGCGCGGCGTACCACGTGGGTTGCAGGAAGAAGGTGTAATGGTCGAAGCGGCTGCGGTTGGGGCCGGTGCGGTGATAGCCCAGTTCCTTCAGGTTGGGCGGGGGCGGCACCGGGGCCACCGGGGCCATGGGGGCTATTTCCGGCATGGGCTGTCCGCCGGGGTTGTCGAGGTTGCCGGTGATGACCAGGAAGATGGACCATGCGTGGCCCCAGTCCATGGCGTTGCCGTACATGATGGACTTGAAGGCATCCACGGACACGCTGGGCGCGGCGGCACACATTTCCGCCAGCTTCACGATGTCGCGCGCGGGCACGTCACATATCCTGCTCATGGCCGCCGGGGTCTTGTCCTTGATGAAGGCCATCAGCCCGTCCATGTCGCCGGGGCGCACCCACTTGTCGCAAAAGGCCTTGTCGTGCAGGCCCCTGGTCAGCAGGTGGTTGCACATGCCCAGGAACAGGGCCGCGTCGCCGCCCGGCTTGATGGGTATCCACCAGTCGGCCTTGCCTGCCTCGGTCCGGAAGATGGGGTCGATGACCACCAGCTTGGCCCCGCGTTCCTTGGCGTCCAGGATGTCGCGCGGCACGCAGGCGTCGTCCAGGCAGCCGAAGGGATGGCGGCCAGACAGGATCATGATGCCGTCCTTGGGCACCGTGAAGTACATGGGCGCGATGTGGTGGTTGGGAAAACAGCCGAAGGTGTGCAGATGGGCCATGATCTTGGCCGAATCGCAATGCGGCAGCCCGGTGGTGATGAACCCGCCCATGGCGTTGACGAAGCGCCACTTGGGGTCGGACGTGGAATGCGGGAACATGGAATAGGTGAACTTGTGCCCCTCGCCGCGCGTGCGCAGTTCGCGCAGCTTGGTTTCCATGATGTTCATGGCCTCGTCCCAGCCGATGCGCACGAACTTGCCCTCGCCGCGTTCTCCCACGCGCTTCATGGGGTACTTCAGGCGTTCCTGCGAATACAGCGTGGTGATGCCCGCCATGCCCTTGACGCACATCTTGCCGCGTGCGCGCGGGTTGCCCTTCACCTCTCTGACCACGCCGTCCTCCACGCGGGCAAGAATGGCGCATTCCGCCTTGCACTGATAGCAAACCGTGGGAATCCATTTGCTTTCGCTCATGTTGCCTGCCTCCGTTCTGGGTGTGAATGGCCAGCCGGGCCATTGCGCATGCCGGGGTCTTCATAAGGACAGAGCGGGCGGGAGCGAAAAAGGTTCCCGAAACAGGCAGGAAAATAGTGCAACGCGTGTCTTTTTTTCAGGGGGCGGGCACGGGCATGAATTCCGGACAGACAAACCCCGACAGGGCCACGGGTTCCGCCAGCACGCCCGCGTCCACGGCCAGCCGGGCAAAGGCGGCCATGCGGGTGGCGTCCGGTTCCAGGTCATCGAAGGTTATGGCCCCGCGTTCCAGCACCTGCCGTGCCGCCCCGGCGTCGATGCCGGTAAGGGCAGACTGCACTGCCGCACCGAAGGCCGGATCGCGGCGCACCCTGTCGCGCGCGGTCAGCAAGGCCCGCACGTAGTCCGCCACCACCTGGCCATGCCTGTCTGCAAAGGGCTGGCGCACCACAAGGATGCAGCACAGGTGGCGGGGCAGGATGTCTGCCGAGCGCAACACGGTGTGCCCAACGCCCTGGTGCAGGCATTTGGTGCTCCACGGTTCTGCGCAGAAGAACGCGCCGATCTCGTTGTGCTGCATGGAGGTGATGACCGACGACGGATTGACGACCAGCGTGGGCAGGGCCGAGAGGCCGGACAAGTCCAACCCCAGTTGGGACAGCAGCACCCGGTGAGTGGAAAGCGCCCCCGGCAGGCCCATGACCCTGCGCCGATCAGTCTGCCGCGACAACGACAGCGCGCTGCCCTCGTGATGTCCGTCCATGACGTACCGCAGGGGCACGCCCGCGCCGCGCAGGCTGAGGGCCAGCGGGGCCATGATGAAGGCGGCGTCCAGCCGGGCGTGCGTCAGGTCGTCCGCCAGCACAGCCCACGAAAGATAGCGGCGCGACAGCAGGGGCAGGCCGCGGCCACGCAACAGGTGGTCGGCGCACATGGCCAGCAGGTGGTCGGAGACGGGCAGGTACCCCATGCGGAACAGCAGATCACCCCGGAAGCGGGCCAGCTGCTGTTGCAGCAGCGGGCGGGCGGTGAACAGGCGCTTCTTTACCGTGCCTTCGGGCAGGCCGCAGGCGGCGGCCACCTCCGGGATGGAAAGCCCGTGGCGGATGTGCAGGCGGTTTACGTCGAGCAGGTGCGGGGGCAGAGCGGCCAGGGCGGCATCGCAAGCAGCCAGCAGTTGCGCGGTGCCCGCTTCGTCTTCCGGCGTGCGGGCCGTGGCGGGCAGCAGGGCGTTGTCGTCCAGCACTTCCAGCGAAATGGCCGCCGGGCGGCTGGTGGTGATGCGGTGGCAGTGGGTGGTCAGGATGGCCGCGAACCACGAGGGGAAGGCATCCGGCGAGCGCAGGGAATCAAGCTTGCGGAAGCAGGTGAGAAAGGCGTTCTGCACCGCGTCTTCGGCATCGGACGTGCGGGGCAGCTTGCGCCGGGCAAGACCCAGCGCCCAGGGCGTCAGCCGGGCCACCAGCGCCCGCCAGGCATCGGCATCGCCCCGGCGGGCCATGCACACGATGGAAGCCAGGGAGAACGGCATGCCCATGGGGCATATCCTCCTGGTCACGCGCGGTTCTGGGGCAGGGCGCGAGCATGGATGCGAAGGCGTGTGGCGTCAATTCCGTTAGAAAACAAGACTGATGGCGGGGCGGTGGAGGGTAGGGGTATTTGCGGGGTGGACGAAGGGGTGGGAGGGATGCGGGGGGTTAAAGGTAGGGGGTGATGGTGGGGTGCGTGGGGGAGGGCAGGCGAAGGGGCCGAAGCGTGGCGGAAGGGGGGCGAGTGGGGGATGTCGAGGAGATTGGAAGCCGTGGAATCCTGCAGGCCGGGGTGAATGTGGTTGGCGCGGATAAAGTTGCAACGGGGGGCGGAAGCGGACGACGCCGGAGTGCGGGGTGTGGGGGCAGCTACGCGGGGAAACAGGTGCGCGAAGGAAGCAGGTAGAAACGAAGCGAGGCCAACCGTGTCCGGTCGGCCCCGCAAGGGTGGCTGGTTTGCATGGCGGGCGGGATCAGTCCAGTTCCTCGTCTTCCATGTCATCGCCAAAGCCGTGGTAGTCGGCTAGGCGGCGCGCCTTTTTCAAGGCTTCCGCGCATTCCTTGGCGATGGCCTGAATGCCCTTGGCGGAAACGGCATCGGGCTTGGGGGCGTCGGCCTGTTGCGCGCCGTCACCCTGACCCGCGCCGTCACCCTGACTAGCGCCAGCGTTGCCCATGGCGTTGGCGCGCATGGCGTCTGTGAAAATCCAGACGCGGTTGGTGAGGTAGCGGCTGTCGCCCGCCGTCCACGCCGCGCTGCCGCTCTTGCACGCGGCGGGAATGATGCCGCGCGTGCCCGGCCTGTCCGTGAAGCACTGGACGTACAGGCTGTAGTCCGCTTCTCGCCGCACCTCCACAAAGGCGCACAGGGCGTGCTCATCCTCTTTGTCCATGCCCTTGGAGGTGGTGGGAATGGCCCCTTCTTCAAGAAGGTCGTGCGGTGCAAGGTGGAAGACGTTCATGCTGGCTCCGGCTGGTATTTCTGGTGGAGAAGGACGCAAGTGTCCTCGCTCCCACTGGCTGGCATCATAACGAAAGAAGGGGCCGGACTGTGTCCAACCCCTTGAAATATGGCGGAGAGGGTGGGATTCGAACCCACGTACCGGCTACTAACCGATAACTCGATTTCGAGTCGAGCGCGTTACGGCCACTTCGCTACCTCTCCGCGTCGCCAACCGGGGCTTGCCCGTGGCGGAGTGACCTTTTAGGAAATTTCCGGCTGGAATGCAAGCCCCCAGTGGGGAATACGGCGTGAGCAGGCCGGTTTGCTTGCTTGGGGCAGGGCAGAGAAACTGTTGTGGCGGAGTGGGTGGGACTCTCTACCACACTCCAGATAAGTCATTGATACTTATCCTGTCATTGCGATTTTCGGGTGCGCGTGGGTATTCCTTGGGAGCATCGTTGTCAACAATTCGGTGAGAGTGCCCCCAGTCAAGTCGCGTCGATATCGTCCTTCAGCGTGTTGAACAGGGTTTGTAGTACCGAAAGTGCCTCACCGTCGTCCATCAGCAACTTCCTGACGGCGCTCTCGTATTGCGACCTTCCTTGGAAGCCTAGGCTCGTCGCAATACGATCTAGGGCAGGCGTCTCCCGGATAGGGTAACGAGCGATCACGGCGGCGAGATCGGCGGCATTGCAGGCTTCCGTCAATCGCAAGGCCTCTGCAGCGACGATAGCAGGAACATCAATGGTGATGGTAAGTACTTCCGCCTGAGCAATGTCCGCACGCTTCGGGAGTTTGCTCATAAGGTCTTGCCGGATCGACTTTTCAACCACCCGCTCGCTGAGTCGTTGGATGTGTGGTCGGATCGCAGCTATAGCAGTAGACTTCGCCTGTTCTAGAGATTGCGTGGTGTCGGCACCAGTGAGGGTTTGTTGCCGTCCTGCTAGACGCTGCAGTACATCGTCGTGGTAGTATATCGACTCAACGGCGTAGACGGGAACAGCATACACACCCTTGTCTTTCAGTTCAGTGATGTTCGTGTCTGTTCGCCGATCATTATCCACGATGCCGAAGGCATGAAGCCAGTGGAGGTTTTGCGCATCACGGATGCTAGAGACTGAATGCTCTACGTCACGGCAACTCGCTTTCGGTATTACGGATACCTGCGGGAACAGCAAACTGTATAGCGACTTATCAAGGCTCTGTTCAGTACCTTCAACGAAAAGAAGCTTCCGTCGACTACCAAGAACATCTTGTTTCAACTGCTCGTCGATTTCTGTATCAGTTGTTACGAGATCGGCGTCCCAATTGGTTACTTGAGAATGCTGATATGTGCAGCCTCTTACAAGAAGGGTGCGGGCGTCTGGATTGTCGAGCGGGAGCATGACGTCGTGAGTAGATACCACGAACGCACAGTCGTCACGCCGCGAAAACAAGATGGTCAGGAGAGGCGAGATAATGGCCCGGTGGAGGTGTCTCTCCGGCTCATCGATAAACAGGATCGTCCCCGGCTTCGCAGTGAGGACATTGGCTGCAATGAGGAGAGCATTCCGCTCGCCATCTGACAACTCCGCGATGCTGTATTGTGGTCCACCATTTCTGTTGGCCATGACCTGTTCGGATTCTCGGACACTAATTTCGATAGGAATATTGGATAATTTCAAAAGTTCATTGATTACCTTTATGGGGGCGTCATGCTTTGACAATTGACGAGCTAGGTCGATGTTGTTTGCATCGACTGCATCCGCAATGCCTCTGGCGCGCACATTCTCGGCGTCGATCAGATCGTAGATGGCGACATTTGCACGCTGAGCTGAGTAATTGTCCATCCAACGGGACTGAGGGGTGGTGTCTGCGTTTGATATGATGCGTTCTGTGTTCTTCTTATCATAAGCAGACATGGTCATCGCGTTCGATTCAAACCATGTCTGTCGGTGCGCAGATATGCGTCGGGATTTTTCCTTATGACCAGCATAGAAACGATGGAGGAGGCTTGACTTGCCGGTCCCGTTCGCGCCCAAGACGAAGACTACCTCTCCCAAAGCAACGGTGAAGTTTAGGGGCTCTCCTCCGGAGAGGGGGACACTAAGCGCGAATGACATTGGCTGGTCTCCAAGCCGAATCAGGCTCTCAATCTAAAGGTGGTGGCCACTGATCCTCTACCCAATCGAATCCGGAAGAGGTTGACCTGGGCGCGCCGACGACCGAGCATGGAAAAACCCCCATCAAGGGGCTCGCTACCCTCCGACGGCTTTCATAAGGTGTTCTATAATGCTGAACGACATCGCTGAAAATGTAAAGCCGTCGTTGGCGGCGTTCGTTGCGCTGCCGTTGAAGAAGCCCCTCGATGACGGCGTGATGTTTATCGGGGCAGTGACCAGCGTAGTCGAGCGGCAGCGCATCTACCGGGCCTGCTGGTTCCTTCCGACCGTCGCCGGGCACGACAGGCGCCACGATAAATGGGCGATCCGTCTCGCGGAGGTGGCCGAGATCATCCCCCAAAGAGAGTCGGATCGGCGTTCGTCCGAGTCGGGAATGGAAATCGGCGGGGACGGCGATCTGGAAGCGGACGCCACTTTATTGGTGGGGGAGATACATGATCCGCCGGGTATTCCCGTAGGTGTGAACAATTCCGAAGTGTGATGATTTAATTTTAAAATCAAGAGTTTGTGTGCTGTGTGATGTGTGGGATTCGAAGCGGCGACCTATGCGAAGCGGTTCGCCTTTCCACCATTTTCGATGAGCATGGCGATGGCAGGGCATCCAGCTCCCCCTCGCCCCTACCTCCGCTCCCGGAAAAACTCCTGCAACAGCGCACCGCATTCCGCCGCGCGCACGTGACCCATGTGCCACACCCGGTGGTTGTGGAAGGGCTGGTCCAGCGCGTCCAGGCAAGAGGTAACGGCCCCGGCCTTCAGGTCGGGCGCGCCGTACACCACGCCCGCCACGCGGGCATGCACCATGGCCCCGGCGCACATCAGGCAGGGTTCCAGCGTCACCACCAGCACCGCGCCGTCCAGCCGGTAATTTTCGGTGCTGCGGCAGGCCTCGCGCAGGGCCACCATTTCCGCGTGGGCGGACGGATCGTGCGTGGTCACGGGGGTGTTGTGCCCCGTACCGATGATGCGCCCCTGCCGGTCCACCACCACCGCGCCCACGGGCACCTCGCCTTGGCCTGCGGCCATGCGGGCCTGCGCGATGGCGGCATCCATCAGCGCATCCCACGTCCAGCCGGGCGGGGCAGGGGGCACGGGGCCTGCCGGTCCGCGCAGGGCGTAGGGCGGCAGGATGAAGGCGTCGTTGGTCAACTATGTGCTCCGTTAGGTGGGCGTCGCTCTCAGCGCAGGGTGCTTCAGGGGCGGTCACTCCAATTAGGATTTTTGTTCGTTGGCAAGGAAAACAAGCCTGCCATGAGGGAGTATGCGGCAGCCGTTATGCGAGTCTTCGAGCATTACGGATGGCGACCGCATCGCGCTCTTATCGTATTCGACCGAGCCTTAGCCGTTAGGCGAGCGCGGAGCGCGAGTCTTACGGATAAGGACAGCAGAGCTATGGCAGGCGAAGTTTGACCTCGTTGCGCACGATGCCCGTAGGGCTCGCAAGCTCACCCAACGGGCACGCTTCGCGCCCTTTGGGTCGGACGCCAACGGGCAAAAAGACAATTGGGGGGCCGCCCCTTAGATGATCACGTGCTTTTTTATGTACGCCACCACCTGCTCGGGGGTGTCCAGCACGGTGAAGAGTTCCATTTCTTCTTCGCGGATGAAGTTGTACGAAACCATCTTGTCGCGGATCCAGTCCAGCAGGCCGTTCCAGTAGTCGCTCTTGTACAGGATGATGGGAAACGGCTTGATGCGGTGGGTCTGCGTCAGCACAAAGGCCTCGGTCAGTTCGTCCAGCGTGCCCACGCCGCCGGGCATGACCACGTAGGCCATGGCGTACTTGATGAACATCAGCTTGCGCACGAAGAAGTAGCGAAAGTCGCAGCGCGTTTTCACGAACTGGTTGGCGCCCTGTTCCATGGGCAGGTGGATGTGCAGGCCAACGGACGTGCCGCCCGCGTCGGCAGCGCCCTTGTTGCCCGCTTCCATCAGACCGGGGCCGCCGCCGGTGATGACGCCGTATCCGGCCTCCACCAGCTTGCGGGCGATGGTTTCCGTTTCCGTGTACAGGGGATTGTCCGGCTTTACCCGCGCGGAACCGAAAATGGACACGCAGCGGTCCAGGTCGCTCAGGGTCTCGAATCCGTCCACCAGTTCGGCCATTATCTTGAAGAGCCGCCACGACTCCTTTATGGACAGGTTGTCAATCACGTACTGCTTGGAAGAACCCATTGCGCACTCCTTGAGTTTTGCGCACTATACGGTTTCCGCGCAGCCCGCGCAACGCTTGGGAATCGTTCGCGGGGTTGGCGTGCGGGGTGATCTGCCCCGGCCCGGCGGGCTGGGCCGCTTGGCTGATCTGGCGGAATGACCCAGTTGGCTGATCTGGTTGACTGGTCAGGTTGACTGATCCGGCTGGCTTTCCGGCCTGGGGGATGTTTCCGGCATCGCCGTTCAGTATGGCGAACCGGGATGGCCCGAGCATTTCGCGCAAGGGGTATTCCCCGGCGTGCGCCGCGCATCCGCATGCACCCCGTCGCGCCCCAACGTGTCCCGACGCAATCGACGTTTCCGGCATCTTTGCATCTTACGCCATCCGCGCCCTTCACCACTCACCGGAACCAGAGGAACGGCATGAACATACAGTTTCTGGGAGCCGCGCAGACCGTTACCGGCTCGTGCTACATGCTGGAAGCCAACGGCACCCGCTTCGCCGTCGATTGCGGCATGCATCAGGGTAACTCCGAAATCGAAAAACGCAACGTCAATACGGATATCTACCGCCCCGGCGACATCGCCTTCTTTCTCGTCACCCATGCCCACATCGACCACACCGGCCTTCTGCCGCGCATGACGCGCGAAGGCTTCAAGGGCGACATCTACTGCACACCGCCCACGCGCGACCTGATGGACATCATGTTGCAGGATTCCGCGCATATCCAGGAAATGGAAGCGGAGTGGGAAACCCGCAAGCAAAGCCGTTTCGGCAGGCGCAAGCCGGTGGAACCCCTGTACACCATGGCCGACGCCCAAAGCGCCGTGCGCAGGCTGCGCCCCGTGGAGTACAACGCCCCGTTCGAGCCCGCGCCGGGCATCCGCGTTACCTACAAGGACGCCGGGCACATCCTGGGTTCCGCATTCCTTGAAATAGAGGTGACGGAAAACGGCACCCCCACGCGGCTGGTGTTTTCCGGCGACCTTGGGCGGCCCAACCAACTCATCGTCAACGACCCCGACCACCCCGCCCGGCCTGACTACCTGTTCATGGAATCCACCTACGGCGACCGCGACCACAAAGATTCCGAGAACAGCCGCGCCGAACTGGCGGAAGCCATTGCCTACAGCTACGGCCACGGCGAAAAGGTGATCATTCCCGCCTTTGCCGTGGAACGCACCCAGCAGGTGCTGTACACCCTGCACATGTTGTGGCAGGACGGCAAACTGCCCGCCGACATGCCGGTGTACATCGACAGCCCGCTGGCCATCCGCGCCACGGAAATCTTTCGCAAGCACCCGCGCTTCTATGATGACGACCTGAAGGCCGCCTACGCGCGCGGCGAAGATCCGCTGTCCCTGCCCAACCTGCGCTACACCCTGAGCAGTCAGGAATCGCAGGCGCTCAACGGCATGAAGGGGTCGGCGGTCATCATTTCGGCCAGCGGCATGTGCAATGCCGGGCGCATCAAGCACCACCTGCGCCACAACCTGTGGCGGCAGGGGGCGTCCATCGTGTTCGTGGGGTACCAGGGCGTGGGTACGCCGGGCCGCAAGATCGTGGATGGTACGAAGACCATCCGTCTGTTCAACGAAGACGTGGCGGTGAACGCCAAGGTGTTCACCATCGGCGGCTTTTCGGCGCACGCCGGGCAAAGCCACCTGCTCGACTGGGTGGGGGCCTTCCAGCACAAGGACATGGAAGTGTTTCTGGTGCATGGCGAAGAAAAGGCTCAGACCACCCTTTCGGAAAAGCTGCACGAACGCTACGGTCTTACCGTACACGTGCCCACCTACATGGAAGAGGTGACGCTGAAGCCGGGCCGCACCATGCTGACCGCGCCCGACGAAAGCCGCGCCCACCCGCGCGTGGACTGGGAATTTCTGCTGGGCGACACAGAGGCCAAGGTGGCCATGCTGCGCCAGCGTCTGGCCGGGGTGGAAACGCGCCCCTGGGTGGAACAGGTCGACATCCGCGACCGGGTGGCCGATCTGAACAGGGAGATATTGAGCCTGCTGTCGCAGGTGTAGATTCAAAATTGTCTTTTTGTCCGTTGGCATCGCATGCTGCGGGTCTGTTGTCCTTGTCCGCCCAGGTGCGGCGAGGAGTAGGTTTGTAATGCTTCAGGAGATATATGCGCATTATCGCAGGTGAATACGGCGGCCGCGTGCTGAAGACGGCTGAAGGCCCGGGCTACCGGCCCGCCATGAGCAGGGTGCGCGAGGCGCTCTTTTCCATGCTGGAATCGCGCGGGGTGGTCTGGTCCGGCCTGCGCGTGCTGGATCTGTACGCGGGCAGCGGCAGCCTGGCCTTCGAGGCGCTGAGCCGGGGCGCGGCAGAGGCGCGGTTTGTCGAAACCGCCCCCAAGGCGGCAGAGCTTATCCGCAAGAACGCCCAGACGCTGGGCATTGCCCAGGAACGCTGGCAGGTGGTGCAGGAAGACTGCAACAAGCTGCTGGCGCGCCGGTCGCGCACCAGCTTTGACGTGGTGTTCATAGATCCGCCCTACGGCCAGGGGCAGCTTTCGCCCACGTTGCGCAATGTGGTGCGCAACGGCTGGCTGGCCGACGGGGGCATTGTGGCCGTGGAAGTGGAAGCGCGTCTGCCGCTGGACCCGGAACTGGAAAACGCGGCGCTGGAACCCATCGTGGACCGGACCTACGGACAGACAAGGATCGTGCTATGGACCACGCGCGAGAACGGGTAGGGCGGCTTGCCATCTACCCCGGCACCTTCGACCCGCTGACCAACGGCCACGTCAGCCTCATCCGCCGGGGCTGCCAGATATTCGAGAACGTGGTGGTGGCCGTGGCCGCCGACACGCCGAAGACGCCGCTGTTCTCGCTGGACGAGCGGGTGCGCATGGCGGAAGAAGTGTTTGCCGGGCATCCCTCCATCACCGTGGAGCCGTTTACCGGCTTGCTGGTGGATTACGTGGAGCGGCGCGGGGCCAACGTGATCCTGCGCGGGCTGCGCGCTGTGTCCGACTTCGAATACGAATTCCAGCTGGCCTTGATGAACCGCAAGCTCAAGCGGCACATCCAGACCGTGTTCCTGATGACGGACTACCAGTGGCTGTACATCAGTTCCACCATCATCAAGGCGGCAGCCAGTCTGGGCGGCGACATCAAGGGGCTGGTGCCGGAAAACATCTACCGCAAGCTGCGCGAAAAGTACGGCTATCCCTACCCGCTGGGCGATGACATCGACCTTGGCCTGGGGGGGCCGGGGGGCCTTGGCGGGCCGGGCGGAACTGGCGGCAGGCCGGGCGGCGTGGGTGCGGCAGGTTCCGCCTTTGGCGCGGGGCTGGGCAACGGCGGCTTTCTGCCGCGCGGGCTGCACGCGGGCCATAGCGCCGAGGGTGACGACGCGCTGCGCAACGGCGGCCTTGACCCTGACGACGAAGGTTATGGCGGGGGGACGCCGCCAATGGCACCCACGTTTTAACGTGTTTAAGCAAACGGTCCTTTTGTCCGCTGGCGGCGTCAAACTTCGGCTGCCATGTCGGTCGAATACGATAAGAGTATACTCCCTCATGGCAGCCTTGTTTTCCTTGCCAGCGAACAAAAATCCTCGTTTGCTTATAAAACGGGGGGTGGCATTGTAATGGCCCTCTCCGATAATTCTTCAGATTCATTGCCCCGTACGCCCCCCATCCGCGTGATCTGTCTGGTCGGTCCCACGGGGGCGGGCAAGACGGCGGCGGCGCTGCACCTTGCGCGCACCTTCGGGGGCGGCGTGGTCAACGCCGATTCGCGGCAGGTCTACCGTGACTTTCCCATCATCACCGCGCAGCCCTCGCCGGAGGAACGCGCGGTGTGCCCGCACCTGCTGTACGGCTTTCTGCCCAGCACGGAAAAGATCAGCGCGGGCGTGTGGACCGACAAGGCCACGCAAGCCATAGAGGAACTTTGTCGGGACGACCTGCACGGCGGCGGGCTGCTGCCCCTGCTGGTGGGCGGCACCGGCCTGTACCTGAAGACTCTGCTGGACGGCATTGCCGACATCCCCCGCGTGGACCCGGCCATAGGCGCGCGGCTGGAGCGCGAATGCGACGCCCTTGGCGCGCCTGCCTTGCATGCCCGGCTGGCGGCCATCGACCCGGAGTATGCCGCACGCATCCACCCCAATGACCGGCAGCGCGCCGTGCGCGCGCTGGAGGTGCATGAAGGCACCGGGTACACCCTGTCGTGGTGGCATGCCCGGCCCGTGCCGCCCCCGCGCTGCGCGGCCTTGCGCATTGGCATGGACATGAGCCTCGACGAACTGACGCCCCGGCTGGACCGGCGCATCGACCTGATGCTGGCGGCAGGCGCGCTGGACGAGGCCCGCGCGGCCCGCGCCGTATGCGACGACCCCGCCGCGCCCGGCTGGTCGGGCATCGGCTGCGCCGAACTGTACCGCCACCTTGCGGGCGAACTGCCCTGGGATGAGGCCCGGCTGCTGTGGCTGCGCAACACCCGCGCCTACGCCAAGCGGCAGCTTACGTGGTTCCGGGCCGACAAGCGCATCCACTGGGTCCGGCCCGACGATCTGGACGCCATGGCCGCGCTGGCCGATGCGTTCCTGCGCGGCGAAGGCGTGGAGTAGGGCACGCCACTCCGGCTGCATCCCTGTCCCCGTCCTCTGCGTCCCGCCCCCCAGTTCCCCTTGCCCCCTTGTGCGCGGTCGCCAGTCGCCCGGCGGCGTGCATCACGCAAATCAGCCGCGTCAGTTGTCACATACTCACCAGTGGTGTAGCATGCGCCAAACCTCAGGGAGGCGTCATGAGCGCACGCAATACAGTGAATTCAGGCCGCGAGCCGTGGAGCCCCTACATGGGCGGCGCGCTGAGCGGCCTTCTGGTTGTGGCTTCGGTGTGGGTGACGGGCAAGTACTTTGGCGCGTCCACTACCTTTGTCAGGTCGGCGGGCTTTGTGGAGCGGGTGTTTTCGCCGGAGCACGTGGCCGCGCTGGACTACTTTGTCAAGGAAGCGCCCAAGGTGGACTGGCAGTGGATGTTCGTTGCCGGGATATTTGTGGGGGCGCTGCTGGCATCGCTTGTTTCCGGTTCCTTTCGCTGGCAGGCGGTGCCGCCCGGCTGGGCGGAACGGTTCGGCCCGTCGCGGCTGCGGCGGGGCATTGCGGCATTCTGCGGCGGTGTGCTGGCCATGTTCGGCGCACGCCTGGCCGACGGCTGCCCCAGCGGGCACGGCCTGAGCGGCTCGTTGCAGCTTGCGGCAAGCGGATTCGTGGCGCTGGCCTGCTTTTTTGCGGGCGGGCTGGTGACGGCGTACATCCTGTATCGGGGGAAATAGCCATGGATCTCACGTACGGACTCGTCACGGGCATTCTGTTCGGCATCTTTCTGCAACGCTCCGAGGTGCTGCGCTACGACAAACAACTGGGCGCGTTGCGCCTGCGCGACATGACCATCGTCAAGTTCATGCTCTCCACCGTGGTGGTTGCCATGGTGGGCGTGTACCTGTTGGTGGACCTGGAACTGGCCAAACTGTCGGTCAAGCCGCTGGTGCTGGGCGGCAACATTGTGGGCGGGCTGGCCTTCGGCCTTGGCTGGGGGCTGCTGGGCTACTGCCCCGGCACCTCTTTGGGCGCGTTGGGCGAAGGCCGCTGGGATGCCCTGTGGGGCATTCTGGGCAGCCTGTGCGGCGCAGCCCTGTACGCCGAGGCCTACCCGACCATGAAGACAACCCTGCTGACCTGGGGCGACTTCGGCAAGGTCACCCTGCCGCAGTTGCTGGGGGTGAACCATTGGGTGGTCATTGTGCCCATGGCAGCGGGGGCGCTGCTGCTGTTCCGGTGGTTCGAACGCAAGGGTCTGTAATTTCTGGTCCAAGATGGGCGATGGGCCGCCGTTTCCGGAACGGAAGCGGCGGCCCATCGCGTTCGTGGTGTGGGCAGGCCCGCCCGGATTGGCGGCTGCAACCGATGCGTCGGGCGGGGGAGAGGCGGGCCGAAACCTGTCCGCAGTGCCGCGAATTGTCGGTAAAATGGCAGTGGGGCTTGCCCGTCGGGCCGTCACCCCCTATGCTGGGGTACAGCGCGGCGTCGGGTTTTCGACTGCGGCGCACGCTTTGGGGTGAACGCCGGTTGGGCGGGGCTTTGGCGGGCGCGGAACGCGTGCCCCTTGGCGCGGAATTTGCTCCTACCGGAGCATGGCGCAGTCTCGGGAAACGTATCACACGACGCAAGGCTCGAATGCGGGCGCGCAGGGCGCGTCAGGCATGCTGCGCGTGTCGGAACCTGTCGGCGCAGGAGGATGGTGGGTGAAGCGCAAACGCACGGCATACGGCGGCCTGATGGCCGCAGCTGCTTTGGCGGTGGGCGTTCTCGGCCTGGTGGCCGGGTTCGTTCCCGACGCGGGCAGTCCGTTCGTGCGCGCCCCACTGAGCGACAGGGTGCTGCGCGCCAAACCTTCCGTCGAACGCCCGGTGGCTGAGGGCGAACAGTGGCGCATGCGCGCCGCCGTGGTTCGTCCGGGCGATCTGTCTTCCGTGTCCGATGGCGGGGCGTTTGACCATGCCCCCGGCGCGACACCTGCCGATACCGACATGGGCGCGACGCAGCCTGCGGATCTGCCAGCCTCGGTGCATGCGGCGGTGGCCGCTTCGCTTGCAAGCAGCGGCCCGGCGGGTATGTCTGGCGTGCCTGGCATGACCGGTGCGTTGATCGGCGCGGCGGAAGAATTCTCCCTCGTCCGCTCCGGCCCCTCGGTCAGCTTTGCCGGTGGGGGCGTTGCCGTGTCCACCGTGGACGGGCGTCGCCCTGTGGACGCCATGGCCGATGCTTCGCCCATGATCCTGCCGGGGCTGGATGCCTTGCGCATTGACGGTGGCCGTGCGGGCGAACCCACGTTGCCCACCCAGGTCGTTGAGCCGGTCTTTTACGGCGAAGCGCTGGATCAGGCCGGACGCCCGGTGCGCTGGACGCGGGGTGAAACCGCTCGCCTGCTGGCCAGGGAATGCGCCGCCACGCGCCGTTCGGTGGTGGCCGGGGTGCGCAGGCCGGTGTACGGCGGCGCATCGCGCGAGGTGGCGCTGGCCGCCACGCCGGAGCAGATGCTGCTGCGCGCCCGCCAGTACCGCGACATGGTGGACCGCTACGCCCGGCGCTACAACCTTTCCCCCCGTCTGGTGCTGGCCATCATGCATGCCGAAAGCGGCTTCAACCCCAATGCGGTCAGCCCGGCGCAGGCCCTGGGGCTGATGCAGATCGTGCCGGAAACCGCCGGGGGCGAGGTGCATGCCTACCTGCACGGCGCGCCCGGCCAGCCGCCGCGCGACGCCCTGTTCGACCCCGGCACCAACATCCGGTACGGCACGGTGTACCTGCACCTGCTGGCCAACCGACATTTTTACGATGTCGCAAACCCGGCCACCCGCCAGTTGTGCGTCATTGCCGCCTACAACGGCGGACCCAACGCCCTGCTGCGCGCGTTTGACCCGGACCGCGACAAGGCGGTGGCCATGATCAACGCCATGACCACCCAGCAGGTCTACGACAGACTGGTGCGCCACATGCCCGCCGACGAATCGCGCAAGTACGTGGACAAGGTGCTTGCTTCGCTGGAAAATCTGGCGTCCGTCCAATAGCTCCCCCCATGCGGGTACACGCCGTACGCGCCGGTCTGGCACTGGCCTGGCGCTGGACCGTTGCGGCGTCCCGACCCTCTCTCGCGCCGTTGTGTTGCGCAACGAAAGGGCGTAAGGGGGGATGGTTGCGCCGTCCGGCGCACCGCCATGCCCAGCGGGCACGGCATTTCTGTCCGTGGTCGCCCCCGCGCGGGGCTAACCGTTCCGAACACAGGAGTCTTTCATGAAGAGATATGCCCTCGTACTGCTGGCCCTTGCCGCCATGGTGGCGCTTGCCGGGTGCAACCAGCCCAAGTCCGGCGGCATCGCCGTGGTGAATACCGCCCGCGTCTACCAGGAAAGCGAGGCGGGCAAGGCCGGGGTGAAGCACCTCGAAACGCTGCACGAGGAAATGCAGAACCAGCTCAACCAGATGCAGGAATCGCTGCAGAAGGACCAGAGCGACGACAACAAGCGCAAGTTCCAGGAAGCCTTCGCCGACTACCAGAAGCGCATGGGCGCGGAACAGCAGCAGGTCATCTCCGTGCTGAACGAGAGCCTGCAAAAGGTGCTGGACTCCTACCGCGAAAAGAACGGCCTCGACGTCATCGTGGGCAACGACAACGTGCTCTCCGCTGGCCCCAGCGCCGACGTTACCGGCAACATCGTGGCCGAACTGAACAAGATGAACATCACCTTCAAGAGCATGGAAGCGGAAGCCCCGGCCAAGCCCGCGGAAGCTCCCAAGCAGTAGGCGCGCACACAGCCGCCAGACATATGCATGGCAAGGACGCCCCGGCAGGCCGGGGCGTCCTTTTTGCGTCCGCGTGTTGGACGCGTTGGGGGCGTCGCAGGTGGCGGCGGGCCTATTCCCTGCGCAATCCGCGCACCAGTTCCTGGTGGCGCGGCGTGTCGGCCAGTTCGCGCAGAGCGGCTTCGATACGCTCGGCGGTGGCGGCATCCACGCCGCGCCCCAGCATGAGGTAACGAACCTCGCTTGGCGGGGTGCCCGGCACCGGGCGCAAGGCCAGGCCTGCGCGCAGGTCGGCATGGGTGCGCAGCAGGTGTGCTGCCTCTTCCTGTCCCATGAAGGTGATGTCGTGCGTTCCTGCAATAATGGAACGCAGCATCTGCGCATTGTCGTCCCTGGTGCGGGCGGGTGATCTGCCTGTGCGGGCCAGCGCTGCTGCCAGCCAGTCGCCGTACCAGTATCCTTCGCCCAGCACCACGCGCAGCCCCCCTGCCAGCAGCGAATCGAGGGACCGCGCGGACGCGGCAAGTCCCGCATCGCTGCGCCGCACGATAAGTACCGGCGGCAGCGGCTCGTACAGGGGGCCGATGAAGCGGGCGAAGGCGTCCCGTTCCGGCGAACGATAGACGCCGGGCGCGCACGCAAACGGTGCGCCTGCGCTGAAAAGGGCAAGGATGTCGGGGAAGGTGCGGGTGACCACGCGCGGCTTCAACTGCGCCCGTTCCAGCGCGGCCAGGGTCATCTCGACCAGCGGCCCCCCTTGCCCTTCGGCCGTTGCTGTGAAGAAGGGCGGGCGGTGGTAGACATAGACAGTGATCTCGCGCTGCACGGCAGGCGGTATGGCCGAGGCGGATTGCGCGGCAAGGGCATCCTGCGTGGGCGCAATGCAGCCCGGCACCCCAGGCAGGCCCAGCAGCCCAAACAGGCAGAGCAGGGTGACCAGCAGGGACAGGGCGAAAGGCAGGTGCGGCCATGGCCTGGCGGTACGCAGTCGCCAGGGGGCAGGTGCGGGCAGGTCGCGTGGCGGGTACATGGCAGCCTCGGTGGCGGATGAAGGGGAGAGCATATGCAGCGTGCCGCCAATCCGGGGGGCGCTGAATGATTATTTTGTCGCAGGCGGGCGGAGCGGCTGGCATGGGCGAGAGGGATGCGGAGCATCCTGCGCGTCCCCGCGCCGGGTTGCACAGGCTGCATCCGGACCCTCCGGCTGCTTTCGGGGCGTGTCTGGATTCGTCTGGCTGGGTGCTGCATAACCTGCAAGCGTCGCGTTCCGGCCAACAGCCCCACAATGCAAAAGCCCCCGGAACAGTGTTCCGAGGGCTTGCTTGCCTGGTGCGCCAGGAAGGATTCGAACCTCCGACCTACAGGTTCGTAGCCTGTTGCTCTATCCAGCTGGGCTACTGGCGCGTAAGGTGCGCTGTTTCGCGGGCTTGCGCCCGCCACGGAAGCGACTGCCGTGACGCATGGTTCCGGTGCATGCAAGAGTGGTGCGCCAGGAAGGATTCGAACCTCCGACCTACAGGTTCGTAGCCTGTTGCTCTATCCAGCTGGGCTACTGGCGCGTGTCTCCGGAACACTTGCGAATCTGCTGGCGTGGTGCCTGCGAATCCGCATTTTAACTGGTGCGCCGGGAGAGATTCGAACTCCCGACCTACAGGTTCGTAGCCTGTTGCTCTATCCAACTGAGCTACCGGCGCAGCGAGAGAAGGCATATATGCCCGATGAGGTCGGATCGTCAAGCGATTTCGTGCGGGCACATACACTTCTTTTCTGGCGCTACGGCAGGTTGCCCGCAAGACCGCGTCGGATGCGGATGAAAGGGGGATGCGTGGCGACAGGAAGAACGGGCAATGTTGTTTCGCGTCTACAGGCTGCGAACCTGTGGGCGCTCTTTGCCCGGATGACTGGCCGCCCTCCCTTTTTCGTAGAGCTGGCCACGGTTGCCCCGGCCCGGCGAAAACGCTAAATCGTCCGCTTCCGGTCCTGCCGGAGGGAGGAACCATGAGCCTTGATGCCAAGATCGACGCTGCGCGCCAACTGCTGCGCGCGGTGCTGGCCCAGCACGGGCCGCATCGCGTGGCCGTGGCCTGGACCGGAGGCAAGGATTCCACGCTGGCGCTGGCCCTGTGGCGCGGCGTGCTGCGCGACGCAACGCCCGACGCCCGCCCGCTGGCCCTCAACCTGGACACGGGCTGCAAGTTTCCGGAGGTCATCGCCCTGCGCGACAGGCTGGCCGACGAATGGGGCGTGACCCTGCACATCGCCCGCCCTGACGTGCCTTCCGGCTACCCCGTGGCGGCGGACAGGGCCGCCTGCTGCCGCGACCTGAAGGTGGCCCCGTTGCTGCGCGCCCTGCGGGAATTGGACGTGGACGTACTGCTTACCGGCATCCGCCGCGACGAACACCCCGACAGGGCCGCGCGGCCCGTGCGCGAACTGGTGGAGGAACCGCCCCACCAGCGCGTGCATCCGGTGCTTGATTTCAGCGAGATGGACGTATGGGCCGCCACCATGCAGCTTGGGCTGCCCCACTGCGAACTTTACGACCGGGGGTATCGTTCGCTGGGCTGCATGCCCTGCACCATGCCGCCGCAAGGCATGCAGGGCGAAGCGGGCGAGCGCGCAGGGCGCGCCGCCGACAAGGAGGCCATGCTGGCCTCGCTGCACGCGCTGGGCTATTTCTAGCCATCCCGATCCGAACTTGTTCCCTTGTGCATGCGAAAAGGGGACGGAAGCCATGTGACTTCCGTCCCCTTTTCGCGTGCCCGACAAAGAGTGCAGGTACGGTCGGTTATGTCCTGTCGCAGTACACGTTTTCCATGAACGATTCCAGGGCCTCGTCCATCTGGGCCACGTATTCGCCCACATCGTGTGTGGAACTGCAGGTGGTGCAGCGCAGGAATACCTCGTGGCAGGTGCGCTCCACGCGCAGCGCGGTGCCGCAGGTGCGGCAGGGAATGGTGGTCTGGGCGGCCCGGGCCTGCCCGAAGCTGTAACTGGTGCTGTACATGTGGTCTCCTTGCGGCGCGGCCAGGACGTGATGCCCGTGGGTCCGATGAAGGACGACGGGCGTGCCCGCATGGCCGCGCAGGCGGGGGCATACCGCATCGTGCCCGTACCGGCAATCCCTTTCCGTGCCCTTTCCCTTGCGCAAACCCGCCCTTCGTGTACTATGGTAAATACTGCCGGTTATTGCGTGACCCGGCATCCCACGGCTGGCCCCCGGCCCATTTCGCACTTCAAGGAGACCATGATGCTTTCCGAACGCATGAATCAGGCCCTGAACGATCAGGTCAAATGGGAAATGTACTCCAGCTACCTGTACCTCTCCATGTCCGCCTACTTTGCGGACATGGGCCTTGTCGGCTTTGCCAACTGGATGCGGGTGCAGGCGCAGGAGGAACTGTTCCACGCCATGAAATTCTACGATTTCATCAACAATCGCGGCGGCAGGGTAATCCTGCAACCCATCGATGCGCCCCCCTCGACGTGGGACGGCGTGCTGGACGCCTTCCAGAAGACCCTGGAGCACGAGCGGCACGTCACCGCGCGCATCAACGACCTGGTCAACGTGGCCATCGAAGAGCGCGACCACGCCACCAACATCTTCCTGCAGTGGTTCGTTACCGAACAGGTGGAGGAAGAGGACGGCGTGAACGACCTGCTGCACAAGCTGCGGCTCATCAACGGCGAAGGGCAGGGCATGCTACTGCTGGACAAGGATCTGGCGACGCGGGTGTTTACCATGCCTGCGGCAACTGCCGCCTAGACGGAAACCACATCGGGCGGGCGAACGGCAGGCATCCCGTACAGGGCATGCCCGCCCGACAGCCCGCCCGCGCATGCACCCATGTGCGGCGCACATGACGGCGAGACGGCACACAAGCAAGGAGGTGCGGCGTGAGCCACACTGGCAGAAACATCGTCATCGGCGGCGAGGCCGGGCAGGGTCTGGTCACCATCGGCCAGATGCTGACCAAAGCCCTGATCCGCAGCGGCTATGAGATTGTGGTGTCGCAGGACTACATGTCCCGCGTGCGCGGAGGCCACAACACCTACAGCATCCGCGTACACGACGCGCCCATCGCCGCCCCGGCGGAAGCCATGGACGTGCTGGTGGCCCTGAACCAGGAAACCGTCAGCCTGCACAAGCACGAACTGGCGGACGGCGGCCTCGTCATCCTGGACGCCGAACTGGACCCCGAAGGGACCAAAGCGGTGCCCGTGCCGTTCAAGGATGTGGCCCCGCGCCCCATCTTTGAAAACGTGGCCGCGCTGGGCGTGCTGGGATCGCTGCTGGGGGTGGACCGGCCCACCATGGAAGGGCTGGTGCGCGAAACCTTCGGCAAGAAGGGCGACGAGGTGGTCGGCCAGAACATGAAGGTGCTGGACGATGCCTGGAAATGGGCGGAAGCCCACCGCGCCAGTTGCGCCGCGCTGCCCGCGCCCAAAGGGCCCAAGGGCCGCATGATGCTGCACGGCAACGAGGCTATCGCCCTTGGGGCGCTGGCGGCAGGCGTGAAATTCTGTTCGTTCTACCCCATGACCCCGGCCACCTCGGTGGCGCAGGAACTCATCACCAAGGGGCGCAAGCTGGGCGTGGTGGTGGAACAGGCAGAGGACGAGATTGCCGCCATCAACATGGCGCTTGGGGCCACCTATGCCGGGGCAAAGGCGCTGGTGCCCACCTCTGGCGGCGGCTTTGCCCTGATGACCGAAGGCGTGAGCCTTGCGGGCGTCATGGAGGCCCCGGTGGTCATCGTGCTGGCCCAGCGGCCCGGCCCGGCCACCGGCCTGCCCACCCGCACCGAACAGGCGGACCTGAACCTGGCCCTGTACGCGGGGCACGGCGAATTTCCCCGCGCCATCCTGGCCCCGGCCACCATCGAGGACTGCTTTCACCTTACCCACGCGGCCTTCGACCTGACCGAACGCTTCCAGACGCCGGTCTTCGTGCTGACCGACCAGTACCTCTCCGACTCGTACCGCGCGGTGGCGCCCTTCGACCTGGATGCGCTGCCCCCGGTGGCCGAGCCGGATTTCAGCCCCGGCGGCGGCCCCAAGTTCAAGCGTTACAAGCGGTACGAGCTGACCGAAAGCGGCGTGTCGCCCCGCAAGGTGCCCGGTTTCAGCGAAACCCTGGTGCTGGCCGACTGCCACGAGCATACCGAGCAGGGCAACATCACCGAGGACGCGGACCTGCGCAACGCCATGAACGACAAGCGGCTGCGCAAGGGCGAGGGGCTGCGCAAGCTGGTCATTCCCCCGCGCGTGTCCGGCGATGCCAGGCCCGACCTGTTGCTGGTCTGCTGGGGTTCCAGCGAAGGGCCGGTGGCCGAGGCGGCGGAACTGTTGCGCGCCAAGGGGCGCAGTGTGGGCGTCATGAGCTTTACCCAGGTCTGGCCGCTGGACCCCGCGCAGTTCCTGCCCGCCCTTCAGGCGGCGAAGGAAGTGGTGTGCGTGGAAGGCAACGCCACGGGCCAGTTTGCCCGCCTGCTGCGGCAGGAGACCGGGTTCGAGGTGTCGCGCACGCTGCTGCGCTATGACGGGCGGATTTTTACGCCCAAGTGGCTTGCGGACCGGTTGGGCTAGGCAACCCGGCCTTTTTCCCGCTGGTGGCTCGTACAACCGAATTTCCTGGAGCGGTCATGGATATCGACGTCTACGGCGAATACAAGAAGACCTCGTGGTGCCCCGGCTGCGGCAACCACGACGTGATGAAGGCCGTGCGCCAGGCGCTGGCCGGGCTGGACCTTGCCCCCAACAGGGTGGCGCATGTTTCCGGCATCGGGCAGGCGGCCAAGGCCCCGCACTACATCGACCTCAACGGCTTCAACGGCCTGCACGGGCGCGGCCTGCCCCCGGCGCAGGCCATCAAGCTGTGCAACCCGGAGCTGACCGTCATTGCCCAGAGCGGCGACGGCTGCAACTACGGCGAGGGCGGCAACCACTTTCTGGCGGCCATCCGACGCAACGTGGACATGACCCTGCTGGTGCATGACAACCAGATCTACGGGCTGACCAAGGGGCAGGCCAGCCCCACCACCCCGGAAGGTCAGGTTACCAAGAGCCAGCCCGATGGGGTGCGCAATGCGCCGTTCAACCCCATTGCCGTGGCCGTGGCCATGAAATGCTCGTTCGTGGCGCGCTCGTTTTCGGGCAACACCCCGCATCTGGTGAAAATGATCCAGCTGGCCATCCAGCACAAGGGCTTCGCATTGGTGGACCTGTTCTCGCCGTGCGTGTCGTTCAACAAGGTCAACACATTCGGCTGGTACAAGCAGCGCTGCCAGGAACTGCCGGAAGACTACGACCCCACCGACTGGGCAGCCGCCATGCAGGTGGCGCAGGAGTTCGGCGATCGCATTCCCATCGGGGTCATCTACCGCAACGACAGGCCTTCGCTGGATGCCAGCCTGCCCGTGCTGCAAAAGGGGCCGCTGGGCCGCCAGCCCGTGGACAGGGACGGGCTGCGGGCGTTGATGCAGTCGTACACCTAGAAGCCGGTTCCGGATTGTCCTTTCGCCCGTTGGGCCGTGCGTCACTGCGTGACCCGGCCCAACGGGAAACGCAAAGGGGGACATCATGCACAAGGTCGTGCTGTATGCCATTCAGGGCGAGGCGTCCTGTTTCGTCCACGTGATGCTGAACGCGCTGGACATGCACGAGCGCGGCTGGGACGTGCGCGTGGTGGTGGAAGGCCAGGCCGTCAAGGCAGTGCCCGTGGTGGCGGGCACCGGGCATACCATGCGCCCGTTGTTCGAGAAGGCGCGCGACGCCGGGCTGTTCGCCGGCGCCTGCAAGGCCTGTGCGTCCATCCAGCGTGTGGCCGAGGAGGTGCAGGCCACTGGCCTTGAACTCATCGGCGACATGAGCGGGCATCCGGCCATGGGTGAGTGGATCGAACGCGGCTACACGGTAATCACCATGTAAGCCGCCACGCGAGTAGATGTCGTACGAGTTCGCGCCTGCTCGACTCTCCAGTCGGGCAGCCGGGCCGCATACGTGACGCGCCCCGCCGGATGATGTTCCGGCGGGGCGCGGTGCGTTCAACGTGCGGGCGAGGTGGCAAGATGATTGCCCGGGGGGCTGTGGACTTGTCGCCCCAAGGAGCAAAGGCGAGTTGCCCACGAATTCATGCAGAGCCGTGCGAGGTCGTGCAGGGCAGGGGGACAGACTGGGGTGGCAGGCTGGGGTGGCAGGCGGCGTTGCCCTGCTATTCGCCCATCACGGCGCGCAGCAGCGAGGCCAACTGACGGCGCACCAGTTCGGTTTCCGCCGGGGTAACTTGCGGCATGTCGGCGGGGCGGTTGGCCCCGGCCAGCGCGTCGCCTTCCTCTATGTCGGCCAGCGCCGCCGCCGAGCGCCCCATGACGCAGAAAAAGCGTTCCGGCTTCCAGCCCATGCGTTCCAGTTCCGTCGCCGCAGCGGTGGAGTAGTCGAAGCCGGGCAGGCCGCTTGCGTCCACGGCGGGATGGGGAGCTTCGCCCTTCTGCTTCGCCCAGTCGCGGAAGCGGGGAAAGTCGTCGATGAAGCGGGTCAGTTCGGCGTTGTCGAAGGGGGGCTGGTCATAAAAGCCTGCCGCGCGGGCCTGCGGCGCGGCAAGCAGAAGCAGCGCAAGGCAGATGCAGGCAAGGGGCGCGGCCAGCCCGAAGGGGCGGCGGAACGCGGCGAAACGGGATGCAGACGTGAACATGAAAATCCTTTGGTTGCGGTAGGGTGCGGGGAGTGTCGGCGGATGTGCCTGTCCCGCCAATCCCGCCAATCTCGCCAGACGCGCCAGGCTCGCCGGACTTACCGGGGGCAGCGGGCTCATCGGGTTCGCCCGACACGCCCCGGATGCACCTGTCTGTCTACAGGCGCGGGCGGCGAAAGGGAAGCGCGGCGGGGGCGTCCGGTATGGGTGATTTCGGTTTGCGCCGCGCGGGCCGATGGACCGCAGGTCCGTCTGTTCCGCACGGAGGCCGGGAACGAAATGGCCGGTGCGTTGCCGCACCGGCCAGTGAATGCATGAATCGGGGGGTGCGCGCCGCCGCAAAGGGGCGGCCTGCGCCATCCGTCAGTTCTAGTCGTACTTCACCGAGCTGATCTTCATCAGGCGGTCCCAGTTGTGGTACGATTCGATGTAGCGGATGGTGCCGGTCTTGCCGCGAATGACCACCGAATGGGTGATGGCGCCAACGCCCGTGTACTGCACCCCGCGCAGGAAGGTGCCGCCGGAGATGCCCGTGGCGGCAAAGAACACCTCGTCGCTGCGCACAAGGGTGTCCACGGTGTGGATTTCGCGCAGGTCAAGGCCCGCGTCGTGCAGGGCTTCCTTTTCGGGATAGGACTGCGGGTCCAGACGGGCCAGCATCTGGCCGCCCACG
This sequence comes from uncultured Desulfovibrio sp., assembly GCA_964402645.1. Taxonomy (GTDB): domain Bacteria; phylum Desulfobacterota; class Desulfovibrionia; order Desulfovibrionales; family Desulfovibrionaceae; genus Cupidesulfovibrio. The sequence goes on from CAYOCV010000001.1 coordinate 321,653, forward strand.
CCCTTGATGGCGCAGGCCGCCAGCACGCCTTCGGGGGTGCCGCCGGTGCCCATCATCACGTCCACTTCCGAGCGCGGGTCAACGGCCATCAGCGCACCGGCCACGTCGCCGTCGGTGTGCAACTGGATGCGCGCGCCCGATTCGCGGATGCGCTGGATGAGCTTTTCGTGGCGCGGCTTGTCCAGCACGAACACCACCAGGTCGTCCACATCCTTGCCCAGCGCTTTTGCGATCTTCTGAAGATTTTCCTTCACCGGAGCGTCGATGTCGATGACGTCGCGCGCGGCAGGGCCTACCACCAGCTTCTGCATGTAGAAGCTGGGGCCGGGGTTGTACATGGAACCCGCAGGGGCCACGCCCACCACGGAAATGGCGTTGGGGCGGCCATAGGCCAGCAGCTTGGTGCCTTCCACAGGGTCCACGGCCACGTCGATGGCCGGGCCGCGGCCGGTGCCCACCTTCTCGCCGTTGTGCAGCATGGGGGCGTTGTCCTTTTCGCCTTCGCCGATGATCACGTGGCCGGCCACGTTCAGCGAATTGAAGGACAGGCGCATGGCGTCAACGGCAGCGCCGTCGCCCGCGTCGTTGTTGCCCTTGCCCAGCCAGCGGGCAGAGGCCAACGCGGCGGCTTCGGTGACGCGCACGAGATCAAGGGCGAGGTTCTTTTGCGGGGCTTCCATCAACGGTCCTCCAGTGGGGTGGTGCTTCTTGCTTCGGAAACGCGACGCGCCGCGTGAACCCGTGCGGCGCAGGGCCGTGCGGGGCGCGGGCGCGGGCTGCCTCCGGCGGTCGGAGGGGTGGCCCGGCAGGGCGACGAAGAGTGCGCGCCGTGCGTCCGGTGGGGACTCTAGCGCAGGCCCCTTGCAGCTTCAAGACAAAACACGGGCCGTTGCGAGGCAGCGTGGTGACACGGCATGTGCGGGCGGACGATGGCGGAAAAAACGCGCCCGGAAAGCCGAAGCTTCCGGGCGCGGTGCATGCATGGGCGAGATCCGGAAACAGCCCCTAGCGGAAGACCACTGTCTTGCTGCCGTTAAGCAGCACCCGATGCTCGATGTGAAAGCGCACGGCCCGCGCCAGCGCCAGGCATTCCACGTCGCGGCCCACGGCCACCAGGTCGTCGGGCATGTGCGAATGGTCGACGCGGGCCACTTCCTGCTCGATGATCGGGCCTTCATCCAGGTTTTCGGTAACATAGTGGGCCGTCGCGCCGATCAGCTTCACGCCGCGCGCGAAGGCCTGGTGATAGGGCGAGGCTCCCTTGAAGCTGGGCAGGAAGGAGTGGTGGATGTTGATCACCCGCCCCTTGAACCGGGCACAGAATTCCGGCGAAAGGATTTGCATGTACCGGGCCAGCACCACGAGGTCGATGGACTGCTCCTCGATGATCTTTGCGATGCGCTCTTCCTGCTCCGCCTTGTTTTCCTTGGAAATGGGCAGGTAGTGGAAGGGAATGTCGTGCATCCCGGCAATGCGCTGGAAATCATGATGGTTCGAGACGATGGCCGGGATGGTGGCATTCAGCGCGCCCGTCTCGCATCGGAACATGATGTCGTTCAGACAGTGCCCGAAGCGCGAAACCAGCACCAGGATACGCGCGGTGCTTCCCGCGTCGAACAGTTGCCATTCCATACCGAAGGTGGCGGCCACGCCTGCAAACAGCCGTTCCAGTTCCGGGCGGCCGGGGCCGTCGTCAGGCATCTCGAAATGGATGCGCAGGAAGAAGCGCTTGCTTTCGCGGTCGCCAAACTGGGCGCTGTCCAGAATGTTGCAGCGCTGCACGGCAAGAAATGTGGAAACCGTGGCCACGATGCCGATGCGGTCGGGGCAGGAGATGGTCAGAATGTAAGGAGAGGCCATGCGTGGTCCTTGTGCGACGGTGCCCGGCGCGCGGGCGCGATGCGGTTTGGTCTCCTGCGGCTGTGGTGGCTGGTCATGTGGTGTGATGGGTTGCCTTACGACAGAACCGCGCGCGCTTCAACAGGATTGGAGGGCACGCGCGGCGGCAAGGTTGGGGCGCAGCGGAGAGAGGCGGCACGGGGCAACTCCCCTACAGGCAGGTGCCGATGCCGTCCATGTAGAAGCGGGTGACCTGGGGCAGGCTGGCGTGGTCGCCTTCGCGGCGGCGGGCCCAGCGGCGGCGGAACATGCGCGCGGCCTTGCGGAACCGGGACGATTCGAAGCCCAGCATGTTCAGGGCCATGAGGGCATCGTCAATGGTCAGTCGACCCTTTTCGATGAAGGCGTCCAGTTGGCGGCACACGGCGTAGAAGCACTGCACCCGCCGACGGGGCGAGAAGAACCCGATGGAGGGCATGCGCGCGCGCAGGGCGTCCACGGCTTCGCGCAGGGCGTCAAAGTCGTCGATGCAGCGGATGGCCTCGTGCATGGGCATGCACTTGCGGTTCAGGAATTCCGCGAATTCATTCAGGGTGCTGAAGCGGCGGCGGGGCATGGCGCACCTCCTGGCCGGTGGCGGATCGCGTGGGGCTGTAGATGCGGCATTCTGCGCCATTTATCCGCAAAGGACAAGCGCATGCCGTCCGCCGGACGCGAATAACGGCCAAAGGGGCGGGCATGGACAGGCAGGGTGGCAAAGGAATGGGGCCGGGCGGTGTGCCCGGCCCCGAGTCGGCCTGTAGGGATTAGTACTTGTTGGCCTTTTTGGAAGCCTTGGCGACCTTGGTCTGCTTCTTGGCGGCCTGCTGGGTGTTCTTTTTCTTCACGGCCACCTTCTTGGTGGCCTTCTTCTTCTGCATCTGCTGGGCTTCGATGGTCTGGGGCTTCTTCACCGTGGCGGCTTCGCCGACGGCGGGCAGGGCCAGAAACGACACGCACAGGGCGGCGAGAAGGGCTTTGGTCAGGGTCTTCATGGTATGCAGCCTCCTGCAAGGGATTGTTTGCGCCTTCTCTGCGCTCATGGCTGCAAAAGTCAACTAGAAAATTTCGAGACTGCGTTCAACGGAAGGCATGCAGGGTGAAAATACGAAAACATTCCACAAAAGAAGGGCCATTGAAGGGGAAACGTCTGGTGGATTACTGGCCGATGCGGTTCAAATTTCTGGCTTGATTTTCAAACTAAATGTGTAAAAAGTTGCACAGTGCGACTGTTATATGGAAGACAACATGCTCCATTTTCTTTGTCTGACATATGACAGCATGCGTGTGACTGCGACGTCGCGGCGTTCGGGGGCGCGCGGCTGACCGTTTCGTGCGGCATGCCTTGCAAGACGGCGGCAGGGCATGCTGTCGTCCAGTGGCATCACTTTTCAACATTCAGGCAACGCGTGCGCAGCATCGACGCATTGCCTTCGGAAGCACTTTTCCATAGCCTGACATGTGGACAGGGGCACGCTGCGGGATGCGCAGTGACCCGCCCGGCGTAACCGTGTCCGGTGCATGCATTGGCCATGCTTGCCGGATGCGCCAGCGCGAATGTCCTTCATGCGGGCCTGCCAAACGGACTGCCCGTCGCGCAACTATCCTGGTCCTGTCCCCGGTCACCCGCAACCCCATGGTATCCATGTCTGCATCTTTCTCTTCCGGATTCCCGGAAAATACCCTTGTACACCAGTTGGCCTCTGGCCGGGTGTCGCCCGACGTTGCTGCGCTGCCGATTGATGCGGTGTTGCCGCATCTGCTGCACGTGCTGTCCGACGGCGCACGCGCGGTCTTGCAGGCCCCGCCCGGCGCGGGCAAGACCACCCGCGTGCCGCTGGCCTTGCTGGCGGCCCCGTGGCTGGATGGGCGCAAGGTGGTCTTGCTGGAACCCCGGCGTCTTGCCGCACGTGCTGCGGCCCGTCGCATGGCCGCCACCCTGGGCGAGGCGGTGGGCGAGACCGTGGGCTACCGCATGCGTCTGGATACCCGCGTGGGGCCGCGCACCCGCGTGGAGGTGGTGACCGAAGGCGTGTTGACGCGCATGCTCCAGACCGACCCGGAACTGTCCGACGTGGGCTGCGTAATCTTTGACGAATTCCACGAGCGCAGCCTGCACGCGGATCTGGGCCTGGCCCTGTGTCTGGATTGTCAGGAAGGTCTGCGGCCAGACCTGCGGCTGGTGGTCATGTCCGCCACGCTGGATTGCGGCCCGGTGGCCGCGCTGCTGGGTGGTTGCCCGGTCATAGAAAGCGCGGGGCGCGCCTTTCCGGTGGCTACCCGCCATCTACCGCCCTCCCGCAACTGGCTGCCCTACGATACCAACCCGCCCGGCGTGCTGGAGGATGCGGTGGCCGACGCCGTGCGCCGCGCCCTGCACGAGGAACCGGGTAGCCTGCTGGTGTTCCTGCCGGGGGCAGGGGAAATCCGCCGCACGGCGGAACGGCTGGCAGGACTGTCCGCCACGCCGCATGGCCCGGTGACGGTGCATGCCCTGTACGGCGACCTGGCCCCGGAACTTCAGGACGCGGCCATCGCCCCCGCGCCGTCCGGCACGCGCAAGGTGGTGCTGGCCACGGCCATTGCCGAGACCAGCCTGACCATTGACGGCGTGCGGGTGGTCATCGACGCCGGGCTTGCGCGCTCGCCGCGCTTCGATCCGCGTTCCGGCATGTCGCGGCTGGTGACGGAGCGGGTGTCGCTGGCCGGGGCGGACCAGCGCCGGGGCCGCGCCGGTCGCACCGGGCCGGGGGCCTGCTGGCGGCTGTGGCGCGAAGGCGAAGAGGCCGTGTTGCGGCCCTTTGCCCGACCCGAGATTCTTGATGCCGATCTTGCGCCGCTGCTGCTGGAACTGGCCCTGTGGGGCGTGCCCGATGCCTCTGCCTTGCGCTGGCTGGATATCCCGCCGCAGGCCAATCTGGCCCAGGCGCGCGAGTTGCTGACCCTGCTGGGCGCGCTGGATGCGGCGGGGCGCATTACGCCCCACGGCAGGCAGGTGGCTGCGTTGCCGCTGCATCCGCGCCTGGCGCACATGGTGGTCCGGGCCGGGGAACTGGGACTTGGGGCCACGGCTTGCTGCGTGGCGGCCCTGTTGGAAGAACGCGACCCGCTGCGCGATGCGGGCGCGGACCTGCGGTTGCGGGTGGCCCTGCTGGCCGGGGACGGGCGCGGTGCGGGCAACAGGGGTAGCAGTCCCATGCTGACCCGCCTGCGCGAGGCTGCCCGTCAGGTGGCCCGGCTGGCGAGTGTGGACCTTGATGCGTCCGGAAGCACGCGGAGGGGCGCGCGCAAGGATGCCCAGCCCGACCCGGAAGCCGCGGGCGAGGTGTTGGCCCTGGCCTACCCGGACCGGGTGGCCGAGGGGCGCGGGCAGGGGCAGTTCCGTCTGTCCTGCGGACGCGGGGCATATTTGCCGCCGGAAGACCCGTTGTCGCGCGAATCCTTCCTGGCCGTGGCCGACATGGACGGCGACGCGGCGCGCGGTCGCATCCGCCGTTGCGCGCCGCTGGCGCGGGCGCACGTCGAGGAGGCCTTTGGCGCGTCCATTGTCGAGGGGGCCTTCGTGGTCTGGGACGACCGGGCCGAGGCCGTGGCCGCGCGGCGACAGCGGCGGTTGGGGGCGCTGGTGCTGGATGATGCCCCCCACGACGCTGCGGACCCGGAAGCGGTGGCGGCGGCGGTGGCGGCGGGCATACGGTCCATCGGGCTGCACTGTCTGCCGTGGACGCCGGAACTGGAACAATGGCGCGCGCGGGTGACCTTGCTGCGCGGGTTGGACGTGGGGGAGGCGGGGGCGTCTCCTGACGATGCTGTATCCCCCGATGACGCTCCGGCCCCGGCCGTCCGGCCCGACGTGTCTATCTGGCCCGACGTGTCAGACGCGGTCCTGTTGGCCGGGCTGGAGCTCTGGCTGGCCCCGTATCTGTCCGGCATCACCCGGCGCGCGCAGTTTTCGCGTATCGACCTTGCGGGAGCGCTGGCGGCCCTGTTGCCCTGGGAACTGACGCGGCGGCTGGACGCCGAACTGCCGGAACACCTTGAGGTTCCGTCCGGATCGCATGTCCGGGTGGATTATGCGGCGGAAGGCGGTCCGGTGCTGGCGGTGAAGCTGCAGGAAATGTTCGGCGCGCGGGAAACGCCCTGCGTGGCCGGGGGGCGCGTGCCGGTGGTGCTGCATCTGTTGTCGCCCGCCGGGCGGCCCTTGCAGGTCACGCGGGACCTGGCCGGATTCTGGCGCACCGGCTATCCTGCGGTGCGGGCGGAAATGCGTGGCCGCTACCCCAAACATCCCTGGCCGGAAGACCCCCTGGCCGCACCGCCCACCCGGCTGACGACGCGGCGCATGCAGCAGGCGGCCACGGCGGGCACAGCGCCGCAGAACGGCGGACATGGCGGGGGCAAGGGCGGCGGCAAGGGCGGCGGTCGGTCGCGCTGACGGCTGGGGCGGTCCGGTCGCCATCCGGTTGTCCCGAAACAACGATGGTTGTCATGGCTGTTCAGTATCGCCCCGGTTGCCCTGGCAGGCGCGGGTCTGGTATCGCCGGAAAAAAGGAGACACACGAGATGACGCATCAACGCCGCGCGCGGGCCGCACAGGATGCCGGGTACGGCAGCAGGCCCGCCATCGCTCCCAGACACCGGTGGGGCCTGTGGCCGTTTCCGTTGCAGGCTCCGCTGCTGCTTCTGCTGCTGGCGGCCCTGCTGCTGTCCGGTTGCGGCCCCAAACGGTCCATCACCGGTTTTCCCGGTCAGTCTACGCAGGAAGGACGCCCCGCGCCGCAGCAGGCCGAGCCGCAACGCCCCCGCACCGTTACCCTGAGCACGCCGTATGACTCCAAGGAGGCGCGCCGCAGGCTGGCCCCCGGCAAGAACACCATCCGGGGGACGGCCTCTGCCAGAACTCCCGGCGGTGAGGTGGCAACCTGCGCGGGCAAGCCGGTGACCCTGGTGCCGGTGACGGCCTATTCCAGCGAACGCATGTTCGCCATCTACGGCAGCGATGACAAGGGTACGCTGCGCCTGGGGCAGGGCGCGGCCCCGCCGCCGGTCATTACCAACGACGATCCCAGGTACCTCGCCGACCACCCCCAGACGGTATGCACCGACAGCGGGGCGTTCGTTTTCAAGGATATCGCCGACGGGCAGTTCTTCATCGTCACCGGGTTCACCTGGCTGACCGACGACAAGAAACCGCAGGGCGTCGGCCTGATGCAGCGGGTTTCCGTATCCGGCGGGCAGACGCGCAAGATGGACATGAAGCCGTAGCGGAAAGGACGCGGGGCAGATCTGCGGCCCGCAAGTGCTGCGTCTCCTGGCCCGCGGTTCCTGCCCGTGTCCCGCGCCTGCGTCCGGGTTGCCGCCCGGTATTATCATCGTTGCATCCCTCTGTTTGCAACTTCCCGCGAAAGGTGGGAAGTTGCCTTTCCGGCAACACACGCTGGTACTGTTTCCGGCCTGAGGAGGCGTCCTGCGCCTTCTTCGGTCGTTTTTTGCGTTTTGCGGTCCGTGATGTCCGTCGTGCCCCTGCGCCCCTTGCGCCAATCTCGCATGGCGCGTGAACCACGCTGTCGTATCCGCCGCAGCAGGGGCGCTCATCACGTTCGCCGCTTCGGATCACCTGAAATGATGGAAGTTTACATGGATAGAACAAAGGCATTGAAGAGGTATCTGTTTTTCGGGGTTTCGCTGTTCCTGTGCGCTTTCGGCATCGCCCTGGTCACCAATGCCCGGCTGGGCACCACGCCCATCACCAGCGTGCCGTACGTGCTGTCGCTGTTGTCGGGCCTGTCGCTGGGCATGCTTACCCTGCTGGTGAACATCGTGTTCGTTGCCCTGCAAATGCTGGTGATGCGCGAAGGGCTGTCGCGCAAGTACCTGGTGCAGATGCCTGTGGTGATGGTGTTCAGCGTGTTCATCGACATCGCCATGGCCCTGACGAAGTTTCTGCCGCTGAACGGCTACCTGCTGCAAATGGCGGCGGTGGTTGTGGGTAGCGCCATCCTGGGGCTGGGCATTGCCTTCGAGATCGTCTGCCAGGTGGGCATACTGCCCGGCGAAGGGCTGGTGGTGGCCATCGCCTACAAGTCGCGGCTGGCCGTGGGCAACGTGAAGACCCTGTTCGATTGCGGGCACGTGGTGATTGCCGTCGTTCTTAGCCTGATATTCGCGGGCACGGTGCTGGGGCTGCGCGAGGGCACGGTGGTGTCCGCCCTGCTGGTGGGCAACTTCGTGCGCCTCAGCGGGCCGCTGGCCCAGCGGTCTACGCGGTTGTGGGCGGAGTAGACGGCGGCGCGTTGGGCGGCGTTGGGCCTTTGCCGCGTGCTGTACAGCCAGCCGTGCCGCCGCCTGCACTTCAACGGCAAGCAGAAGTACCTGGGCCTGTTCGACGAGAACAAGAAGGAGACCCGCCACCCTGTGGATGGCGTGGATGGGCTGTATGGGTTTGCGGAAGGGTTGAGGGATGGCGCCGGACGGATGGAAGGGGCTCTGGGGTAGCAAAAAATAAGGGCCTACCGGCAAAAAAGTGTCGGTAGGCCCTTGATTTCATGGTCGGAACGACTGGATTCGAACCAGCGACCCCCTGCTCCCAAGGCAGGTGCGCTACCAGGCTGCGCTACGTTCCGGCGTGGCCACGACGATGGTGTCGTGGCGTACGGTGGTCAGATAGTCGAAAGCGTGTCGCGGTGCAAGGGAAAATGGCGACGGATAGTTGGGAACGGTTGCGGAGTGGTTGCAGGTCTGTTGCGGAAACAGGCGGTGATGGGCGGTTGGCTATTGGTGGGGCAGGGCGGCGCAAACGCGGGGCAGGCTGGACGGGATATCTTTTGGTAGGCCGGGGAGTCCGCCGAATGCGGCAACAGGCGGGCCTGCAAGGTTGTACGGGCGGTGGGGCTATGCATGTCGCCATCACGCGTGGCAGGATCGGCAAGGCATGAGCAGGGGGGGGCTGGCAGAACCGGCAGGCGGCTTCGGGCACCGTCTGGTGCCCATGAAGAACGGTTTATGCGTGGGCACGCGCAAACAGTGCGCTGCCGCCCGTCCGTCAGTGCGCATTTGCGTACGATATTTCGTGCGCCAGTTTTTTGTGTGGATGTTGTTATAATGCAATATGATGCCGTGTCTTTGTGCGGACCGGGCAGGCGGTCGGCGACAACTTTCCTGAAGTTGCCGGTTATTTTTCGGGCGGCCAGCTTGACGACGGGGGGGAAGGTGCGTATTTACGCATCTCCTTACCAAATTGGCAGCGTTCTTGTTTCCCTCGTTCGATCTTCGCATGTGCAAAGCTCCGGACAGATGAAAAGAAGAGCCTGAGAAAATTCCGGAGTATTACACATGTCCAAGAAGCTCTACGTCGGCAACCTTCCCTTCTCCAGCAGCGAAAGCGACCTGCGCACCCTGTTCTCCAACCACGGTGAAGTGCAGTCCGTCGCCCTGATCATGGACCGCGAAACCGGTCGTCCCCGTGGCTTCGGCTTCGTGGAAATGGACGACGCCGGCGCCCGCGCCGCCATGGAAGCCCTTGATGGCCGTGACTTCCAGGGTCGCAGCCTGAAGGTGAACGAAGCGCAGGAACGCGCTCCCCGCCAGCCCCGCTGGTAGGTCTTCGCTCCCCTATCGTCTGGACCGGGTCCCGCCCATTTCGGGCGGGACCCTTTCTTTTCGGCGCGGTTCCGCGCTACAAGCCGGAGGAGACCCTATGGCCAAGGACGACTATTTCGAAGTAGCGGGCGTGGTGCAGGAAGCCCTGCCCAGCACGCTGTTCCGGGTGGAACTGGAAACGGGCCACACCGTTCTCAGCCACCTCTGCGGCAAGATGCGCAAGTTCCGTATCCGCATCCTGCCCGGCGACAAGGTGCGCGTTGCCATGTCCCCTTACGACCTGACAAAGGGCCGCATCGTGTTCCGCGAACGCTAGGCGGCCCGCCACGGCCCCGTGCCGTGTCCCGAAGCCTGAAGGCCCCCGGATGGTGTTGCGCCATCGGGGGCTTTTCGTTTGCGCGGGCTTTTTGTTTGCGGATGGCAGGGCAGGCGACCGGGCATGCCGGGTGGGCGGACCCGTCTGCTGCCGCCGTGCAGCCCCCGCCTTTGACACCCCTTGCGGCATGGGGCATTGCGGTCTGGCGAAGGGCTTTCAGACTGGCCACCGCCAGCAAGCACCCATCGCTGACCACACTTCCGCCGCCTGTCGGTAAAGCACCGGGAGCCGCTCATGGGACACATCGCCGCAAGGGACATCTACCGCCGCCTCGGCCACGCCATCGACAACACGCCCGTGCGCACACCGTGGAACGACGCCTTTCACGCCATGCTGCGCGAACTGTATACGCCGGAGGAGGCCGACCTTGTGGTGCGCATGCCGTACCGCCCCTCGTCCATCGAACGGCTGGCGCGGGTCACCGGCATGGATCGCGCCCGGTTGCAGGCGCTGCTGGATGGGTTGTGCGACAAGGGGCTGGTGCTGGACATCCGCGAAGATGGCGACCACGAGGCGGCGGCTGCCGAGCGTCTGGCCGCGTTGGCCCACAACGGGCACAACGGGCATGATGACCACCAGGGGCACGGCCACCCGCACGACAATTCCTTGCGCCACAGCGCCCCCCCGGCATCTGACGGTTCCACCGCAGTCGCCGTTGACACCGCTGACGACGGCTGTCTGTACATGATCAGCCCCATCGTCATCGGCATCTTCGAGTTCACCATGATGCGCACCGGCGGGGCGCTGCCCAGCAAGCGCTGGGCGGAATTGTTCCATGACTACATGTTCGGTGACCGGGCCTTTCTGGACGCCAACTTCGGAGACGGGCAGCGCGTTTCGGTCATGCGCGCCCTGCCGCATCAGGAACCCCTGGGCGACCACGTGGAAATTCTGGATTACGAGCGCGCCGCCGCCCTGGTGGAGCAGAACCGCACCTTTGCCGTGGGATTGTGTTCATGCCGTCATGAAAAGCACCACCTTGGCGCCCGGAAGTGCGATGTGGACATGGAAACCTGCACCTCCATGGGAACCGGGGCGGAATACCTGATCCGGCACGGCTTTGCCCGGCGCATCGACAAGGCGGCCATGCACGACATCCTGGCCCGTTCGCGCGACCTTGGCTTCACCCTGTCCGCCGACAATGTGCAGCAGGGCGTGGGGTTCATCTGTCATTGCTGCGGCTGCTGCTGCAACCTCATGCAGGGCATCCGCCAGTGGGGGCATGCGGGGGTGCTGGTCACCTCGTCATTCATCGCCCGGTGCGACGCCAGCCTGTGCAACGGTTGCGGCCTGTGCGAACGGGCCTGCCCCATCGACGCCGTTTCCCTGCCCGTGCCGCCCGGCGGCCGCAAGCGCGACCGGCGCTGCACGGTGGACGAGGCCTACTGCCTGGGCTGCGGGGCCTGCGCCCTGAAGTGCCCCACCGGGGCGCTGCGGCTGCACCCGCGCGAACGCAAGGTGCTGCACCCGGCGGACAGCTTCGAGCGGGTCATCCTGCAAAGCCTGGAGCGCGGCACTCTGCAAAATCTGGTGTTCGACAACCCCAACAGCCGCACCCAGGAATTCATGCGCGGCCTGGTGGGCGGTTTTCTGCGTCTTGCCCCGGTAAAGCGGGCGCTGATGGGCGAGGCGTTGCGTTCGCGTTTTCTGGACGCCGTGCGCCGCATGGCCGGGTAAGGCGAAACCGTTCGGCGGTGGAGGGCGGGCTGCCATGCCCCGGCGGCAATCATCCCTGCGGTTGCGGAGTGGCCGTAGCCCGGCTGTGGTTGGCTGCCGGTCCGCCTTCAGGCTTTCAGGATGAAAGGGCGTGTAATGCAGCAGCCCGGCTGCCGCTCTGCATCTTCCCCCTTTTTCACAGGACAAAGCCCCCGCTGGCGATGCTGGCGGGGGCTTGCTGTCTACAGGAGAGGGAGTGGGATGTTTGCCGGAATTCTGCTGCCGCGCGTGACGTTCCGCAGGGCTGGAACCCATCTTGGCGGCGGTTTGCCGCACCGCGTCAGTTGCAGGGGGTGGGGTGCGACTTCAGAAGGTCGTCGGCAATGTTGGCGCTGTCCTCCGCATCGGCGGGGTGTACGCACAGGCAGTCCGCGCCCTGACCCACGGCGTCGGCGCGCTTGCCGTGCCTGCCAAGATGGCTGCCCAGTTCCGCCGCGTGTCCGATGAACATGGGGCTGTAGCCTGTGTTCAGCACTGCCTGCGGCTTGCGGGCGAACATGAATACCCCGCTGAAGTCCGCCAGGGTTGCGCCCAGCGGGTACACCGCAAAGGTATAAGCCTTGCCCGAAGCTCCGGTGAACGAGGTCATGGCGAGGGGTTCCATAGTGCCTCCTTCGTGTTGCGGGAATATGATACCCTTTGGAATCATATAGACATGGAATTGCTGCGCCGCAATGATTTGCGCGAGGCGGCGGCGTCGTGCCGTTCCGGAATTCCGCTCTCTGGGGGCTTTTCTCCAAATTAGGATTTTCGTTCGTTGGCAAGGAAAACGAGCCTGCCATGTGGGAGTGCCCTAGCGGTTAGGTGAGCTTGCGAACCTTACGGATAGGGACCGCAGAGCGCCGCAGCCGTTAGGTGAGCTTGCGAACCTTACGGATAAGGACTGCAACGCCATGGCGGGCGAAGTTTGACCGTGTTGCGCACGATGGCCGTAGATCTCGCAAGCTCGCCCAGCGGCCACGCTTCGCGCCCTTTGGGTCGGTCAGCCAACGGACGAAAAGACAATTTGGAGAAAAGCCCCCTAGAACTCGATGCCCCTGGTCGCCTGCACCCCTTTCTGCCACGGGTGCTTCACCTCGGTCATTTCGGTGACCAGGTCGGCCCGTTCGGCCAGCCAGTCGGGCAGGCCGCGTCCGGACAGCACAAGGTGCCTGCCCTGCGGTTCCGCCAGTTCCAGCAGGTGTTCCACCTCTGCACGGGTCACGATGTCGTAGCCCAGGGCATACAAGGTTTCGTCCAGCACCAGCATGTCCACCTGGGGCAGGATGTCTTCCGCCCATTGCAGTAGTTCCTGCGCGGCCTTGCGGTGGGCGGGGCGGTCTTCCTCGCGGCGCAGAAACCCCTGGCCCCCGGCGCGAAAGCGTTCGCCCAGCAGGCGTCCCAGCATCTCCTGTTCGCCCGCCTGGCCGGAGCGTTTCATGAACTGTCCGAAGGCCACGTTCATGCCCTGGCCCAGGGCGCGGATGGCCTGCCCCACGCAGGCGGATGTCTTTCCCTTGCCGTTGCCGGTATATATCAGCAGCATCAGTTCTCCGGAGTATCCCAGCCCACCCCCGGCACGGCGGCCCCGCAGCGGGCACACCGCGACGAGGCGGGCAGGTGGGTGTGAAAGCCCTCGCGCCGTGCGAACAGTGCGCCGCAGGCGGGGCAGTGGGTGGATTCTGCAGGGTGGCCCGGCATGTTGCCCAGATAGACGAAGTGCAAGCCTTCCGCCCGTCCGATTTCCCAGGCCCGCTCCAGCGTGCCGGGCGGGGTGGGGGGGCGGTCGGTCAGGCGGTAGGCCGGGTGAAAGCGCGAAAGGTGCCACGGCACATCCGGCCCCAGTTCGTCGCGGATGAACCGGGCCATGTCGCGCAGTTCGTCCGGGCCGTCGTTCAGGCCGGGGATGAGCAGGGTGGTCACCTCCAGCCACCAGCCCATGCGGGCGATGGCGCGCAGGGTGCGCAACACGGGCTTCAACCGCGCGCCGCACTGCTCGGCATAGAAGCGTTCGGTGAACGCCTTCAGGTCGATGTTGGCCGCGTCGATGCGGTGTTCCAGTTCGGCCAGGCATTCCGGCGACTGGAACCCGTTGGAGACCATGATGGTGGCAAGCCCGGCGGCGCGGGCGGCGTCCGCTGTGTCGCACATCAATTCAAAGAAGATGGTCGGCTCGGAATAGGTGAACGACACCGATGCCGCCCCGTTGGCCTTGGCCTCGGCCACCAGCCGGGCCGGGGTGGTGCGTTGCCCGCGTACCACCCCGTCTTCGGCGGGCGGGCGCGACAGCGACCAGTTCTGGCAAAAGCTGCACGCAAGGTTGCAGCCCATGGTGCCGAAGGACCAGGTGAGCGAGCCGGGCATGAAATGGAACAGCGGTTTCTTTTCCACCGGGTCCAGATTCACGGCGGCCACGTTGTCGCCCACAAGGGTGAACAGCCTGCCGGTGGGGGCGGACTTTTGCGGCGCGCCTCCTGCCTCGGCTGGGCCTGTCATGCCTGGTTCTGTTCCGGCGGGTTCTGTCACGGCTGGCCCCGACATGTCCGGGCGATTCACCCGTACCCCGCAACGCCCCGTGCCGCCCGCCGGAATGATGCAGTAATGGCTGCACAGTCGGCACTGCACGCGCGCCGCGTCCGCCGGGGATGGGGCAGCGGCGTCTGCATCGTTGGGCAGGGGTTGCCAGAGGCGCGCATCAAGCATGGCGAAATCCTTGTGCTGTGGACGAGCGATGGCTGGGCAAGACGTTATTGCCGCCTGCCCGTCCCGATGCCCCCGGCGGGCAGAGGCGTGGGCCGCATAACTCCGCCCCCTCGGCCTCCGTTTCCACTGTTCCCACTGTTGCCGCCGTTGCCCCAGCTTCCGCTGTTGCCGCCCTGGGGCTGCCCCCACGTGCCGTTCACGTTGATTTCCGGTGCGATGATCATGGGCACCTGCTGTTGCGGCATGTCCTGATGCCGGGGTGGCCCCTTGGATTCCATGATGCGGTCGCCGGTGTCCGGGTCGCGCCCGATATACGACTGATCGCCGCCGACGCCCATGAAGGTGTCGTTGCGGGGGCGCTCCTGCTGCGGGGGGAGGCCCTCGTTGGATGTGGTCGTGCCCGCCGTGCCGGTCACGGATTCCGCGACCAGCGTGCGGGACTCTGCCAGCGCGGGCGTTGCCGCCCGCGCGCGTGCGGTGCGCGGCAATACCGCTGTGGACAGCATGACCGCTACAAGTATACCATAGGCGAAAGCCCGTGCCAGCAGGGGGTTCATGGCGTGTTCCTCTTGCGCTTCGGGGGGTAAAAGCCTATGAAGGGCTTCCGGAAAATCCGAAGCAAGCTGATTCAAGGAGCCTACGTTAATGTCTGAGGACCGTTCCAAAGCCTACACCGATGCGGGGGTGGATATCAACGCCGGCAATGCCCTCGTGTCGCGCATCAAATCCATTGTCGCCCGCACCCACACCAATGGTGTGATATCCGACATCGGCGGCTTCGGCGGCCTGTTCAAGCCGGACCTTGCGGGGATGGACGAACCGGTCCTCGTTTCCTCTACCGATGGCGTGGGCACCAAGCTCAAGTGCGCCTTCCAGTTCGGCAAGCACGACACCGTGGGCATCGACCTTGTGGCCATGAGCATCAACGACATTCTGGTGCAAGGCGCACGGCCGCTGTTCTTTCTGGATTATTTTGCCACCGGCAAGCTGGACGTGGACGTGGCCGCCAGTGTCATTTCCGGCGTTGCAGAAGGCTGCCGCCGTTCCGGCTGCGCCCTGCTGGGCGGTGAAACTGCCGAAATGCCCGAAATGTACGCCCCCGGCGAATACGATCTGGCCGGTTTCTGCGTGGGCCTTGTGGACAACACCCGCATCGTGGACGGTTCGTCCATCCGCGTGGGCGACGCCATCATCGGCATCGCCTCCACCGGCCTGCATTCCAACGGTTACAGCCTGGCCCGCAAGGTGCTGGCCCAAAGCGGCCTGAAGGGCGACGATCCGCTGCCCGGCTCTGACCGCACCGTGGCGGAAGTGCTGCTGGAACCCACAGCCATCTACGTGGACATCGTGCGCTCGGTGATGCGCGACTTCGACATCAAGGGCATGGTGCATGTGACCGGCGGCGGCTTCTACGACAATATCCCCCGCGTGCTGCCCGCCACCGTCGAGGCGCACATCGAATTCGGCTCGTGGACCGTGCCGCCGGTATTCAACTGGCTGCTGGCCCAGGGCAACCTGACCTGGCCGGAAATGCTCCAGATTTTCAACTGCGGCATCGGCTACATCATGATCGTCTCGCCCGACGTGTGCGACGAGGTGCTGGGGCGCGTCAACGCCATGCATGCCCAGGCCTGGCGCATCGGCACCATCGGTCGCCGCCGCGACAAGGCGGCGGAGCAGGTGCAGGTGGCCTTCTAGGGCCGTTCCAGATTGTTCTTGCACGCCATCGGGGCCGTTCCTTCGGGAGCGGCCCCGTTCTTTTGTGCGGGCAGGCGGGGATGTTCTGCGGATGGACCGCAAAAGGAAAACGGGCCGGAACCTTGAGGTTCCGGCCCGTTGCGCCGTCATGTTGCACTCATGCCCTTGCCTTACAGGGCACAGGCTGTATCAGTCCTCGCAGCCGCAGGCCTGATCGTCGTCGTCGGGAACACCCTCGTGCGGCCCGGCTTCCAGATGTCCTTCGGGCAGCCCTTCGTCCGCGTCATCGGGCTCGGTGTCCTCCACGCCGGACAGGTCTTCGACCAGCCCGGCGCCGTGAGCATCAGCAGTATCCCTGTCGGGGCTGGCCTCCGGCGCATCGCGCAGCAGCTCGGTCAGCGGCGTGGGCTGCCATTCGCCGGGCAGGGGGACGCCCCGTTCCGTCAGGTCGGCATGGTCGCCCAGGTAGGGGTTGAAATAGCCAAAGCCCAGCCAGGGGCATTCCCGGCGCAGTCGCTTGCGGAAGTTGATCAGGCCCATGTTGGGGCCGAATTCGATGCCGTCCAGAAGCTCCAGATACATTTCCGGATCAATGTTCAGGTTGCGCAACTGGATGAAGCTGACCCCGCAGGTGCGGATAAGGTCCAGCAGGGCGTCCAGTTCCGGCTCTGTATCGGTAATGCCCGGAAAATACAGCAGGTTCAGTGAAACAAACACCCCGTTGCGGCGCGCCGTGGCGATGCTTTCGCGCACGTCGGCCAGGGTGTAGCCGTGCGGGCGGTAGTAGCGGGTGTAGGATTCTTCGCGGGCGCTGTTCAGGCTGACCCGCAGCGAGGTCAGCCCCGCCCTGGCGATGCGCTCCACCGCTCCGGGCAGCGAGGCGTTAGAGTTCAGGTTCACCGTGCCGCGTCCGCCATCGGCGCGGAACAGGCGCACCGCTTCTTCAATCAGCGGGGCCTCTGTCAGCGGTTCGCCCTCGCAGCCCTGGCCGAAGGAAAAGACCGGTTCGGCCACTTCATTGCGGGCGTGGTGGCGCATTACTTCCACGATTTCCGCCGCAGTGGGCGTGAAGGCCATGCGGTTTTGCGGCGTTGCGCAAATGCGCGACCCGGCCTCCTGCTGCGAGATGCAGCCCACGCAGCGGGCATTGCACACGCGCGATACGGGCAGCGGGGCCTCGTACCGGCCAAGGCACAGGTTGCGCGCGGCGGGGCAGGAATAGGTAAGGGCGCACTTGGCGGTCAGGTGCTGCATCAGCCGGTTGTCCGGGTAGCGGCGCATCAGCTCTCGGGCGGTCTGTTCCACCTTCTTGCGGTGGACGCCCCGGAAGACCTGGCGATTCGATTCATCCACCCGCTTGGCGCAGACGTAGAAGCGTCCGTTGGCAAAGCCCACGGCGCCGTAAGCGAACAGGGGCAGGGTGGGGGCGTCGGGTTCGCTGACGTAGGCGGGGTGGGCGGTCAGGGTGTGCGCGGGCGCGGCAAAGGCGGCCACGGCCAGTTCGTCCATGCCCACGGCCTCGCCCGTTTCCGGGTCCAGCCCCACGGCGCGGCGGCCCGGCAGCAGGAACAGTTCGCTCTCGTCGGGCAGGGGCATCAGTTCGTCGGGCCGGGGCAGGGCGAATTCGTGCCCGCGCCGACAGACCATCAGCAGGTCCGGGTGATCGTATATTTCGCCGTTGGCGTCTGCCACGACAAGGTGGGGGCGGATATTGGATGAGGCCATGTGGTGCCCTTTGTTCTCATGTATTGTGGTGCATCGTGGGATGTGCTAGGTGCCGGATGGTTACTGCAAGCGGGGTTCCTCGGCAAGTGCATATCCGGTCCGCAGGCCGGTGGCCGGGGGAATGCCGCCTTTTTTTTCCGGGAGAGAAAAGGAACCATGTTCGACAACGCCACCATGTTCATGATGTTCATCCTGCTGTGTTTCGCAGGATTGCTGGTGATGTTCTATTTCGTGCTGCGCGGCATGGACGAGCTTGCGCGCGGCATGCGCGACGAGCACGCCATGCTGGCTTCGGGCTTGCGCACGCTGGAAGTCCGGGTGAACGAACTGGCCCGTGCCCAGCGCGCGGCCGCCGCCGGGCTGCCGCCCATTCCTCATGTCGATGGCGACACCGATGACTGCACTGACGGGTATGACGAACCGGCGGGGCAGTATCACGTGCAGTACGGCACCGGCCCCGACGCCCGCACCGACATGGGCTACGGCGCGAGCGACGACCCGCTGTACGGCCTGGTGCATGAGGCGGACGACGACGCCACCTTGCCGGGCGGACTGGCCATGGATTTCGAGGAACCCGTGGAGTTGGTGGATCGCCAGCCAGCCGGGGTGCCCGGTTACGATAAGGACGGGGTACCCGGTTACGGCCAAGGCAGCGTGTCCGACTTCGGCAGGTCCGAAGCGCCCGGCTCCTCGCAAACCCACGCCGCGCAGGACGTGGAACTGCTCGACCTGGACCTGGCCGGGCCTGCATCGGGCGCGTCGAGCGCATCGGGCCGCAGGGGCGCAGGTTCCGGTGCTTCCGGGCTCGACACCTCTGCGCTGGATGTTTCCGCCTTCGGCGGTTCGGAACACGAATCCGACACCCAGGATGCGCAGCCGTCCCGCACCGCCAACGAATCGGGGTTGCTCTCGTTCGGCAATGATGATTCGGCCCGCCACGCGTCCCGTGACCGTCAGGCCAATGGCCGCGGCGCACGCGACAAGCGCGGCTTGCCGGAACTCAAGCTGGACGACTAGGGACTGGGGGCTGGCCCGGCAGGGCGGCAGCAACAGCGGAGAGCGTATGGACATCGTCTACATACTGTTGGCCTGCTGCGTGGCGGCTGTGATGCTGTTCACCAAGTTGCGTAGCGGCGGCAGCACGCCGCACCTGGCCGAGGCCGCCCTGGAACGCGACATCCAACTCATGGAATTGCGTCTGGCCAACCTGACCGAGGAATTCGGCACCCTGCAAACCAGTGTGGCTGCCATGCGGGGGCGTTTGCACTCCCATGCCGAGCACGAGGCCGACCGCGCCCGCAAATTGCGCGACGCCGCCGTGCGGACGGCCACGGAGCAGCGCGAAAGCCTGACGGAACGCCTGGTGCGCAAAGGGCTGGTGAATCCCGATCAGGTCGCCAAGGCCGAAGCCTACCGCCGCAACACCGGCAACCCCCTGCCGCCGGAAGAAGTGCTGGCCCTGCTTGGCTTCATCGCGCCGGACGTATTGCGCGCCGAGCGTGACGAACTGCGTCGTCAGACCAAGGCGAGCGCGGTGCGTGAACCTTCCGCCGATGACCTGGAAGAGGGCAAGGGGACGGCCTGAGCCGGGGGCCGGCATAGGCAGGGGGACGGCCAGCCGACCATGCCCCGCCTGTTCGGACGGCCTTGCTTTCCCGATGATTACGGACACGACATGCGCCCGGCACGCCGCAAGGTTGCCGGGCGTTTTCGCGTTCAGCGCGCGGCGGCCAGATAGGCCTCGCGCAGCAGGGGCGAGGGCATCTGCTCGGCCAGCAATAAATAGATGAGGCGCAGGTAGGTACGGCGGATGTCCTCGGCCTGGGCGCGGCGTTCGGCCACAATGCCCTGGGGCAGTCCACGCAGTCGCGCGGTGAAGTCGCGTGCCCGGTGGCGCGCCCGGTGGGCGGCATCCACCTTGGTCAGCCCGGCGGCGGCGATTTGCGCGCACCGTTCCGGATCGGACAGCGCCGCGCGGACCACCTCCACCAGGTTGTCAATGTCGTCCGGCTCGTACAGCAGAAGGTCGCGCCCGTCCTCGAACAGGTCGGTCAGGCCTTGGCCGATGCGCGGCGTGACCAGGCAGCCGCCGCAGCCCAGGGCCTCGAATACCCGGAAGTTCAGGTCGCCGTGTTCGCAGTAGTTCAGCAACAGCCGTCCGCGCGGGTACAGCGCCCGGTAGTCGCCACGGGTCACGTGCAGGCCGGGCAGGCGTTCCGCCAGCCGCTGCAGAAAGGCATGGCGTGCCGGGGTGCGGGCCGCGTCCACGGTGCCCACGAACAGCAGGTCCCATTCCGGCGCGGGGGGGCGGGGCAGGTCCGTGTCCTTGGCGAAGGCGGGCGTCCACCAGATGCGTTCATCGGGCAGGCGCTGCCCGGCCACCAGCGGGATGTGGTCGCGCAGGCTCATCAGGCACACGTCAAAGGCCTGGGCGTACAGCGGGTACCAGCTGTGGATGTGCGAATCCACGCAGTAGAACACCGTCAGGCACGGAAAGGATTCCATGCCCAGCACGAAGGGGGGGCGGCTCTTGTCCGCCACCACCACCACGTCGGGCTCCCAGCCCGCCTCGCGCACGATGTCTTCCCAGCCGAACACGGCCACCTGCTGAAAATCCATGGCATGCACCTGCCAGCCCTCGTCGCATAGGGCCTGCGAAAAGAACGGGCTGCCAATCCAGAACAGCTTGCGCATGGGGGTTCCGCGTTCGTCAGTCATGGCCGGGGTATACCGTGCCAGGGCGGCGGGCGCAACGCAGGGGGAGCGGGCCGTGGTGAGGGATGCGGCGCTGGCGCGCGGACGCGCCCCTGCCTTGCCCCCTTGCCAGCCGCCGCATGAACGGATACTGCTGATTTGTCGTGTTGTCGGCGTCACCGGCCCCTTCCCGCTGAGTCAGCAGCGGGGACCATCATGTCCATCCTTACCCGGAACACCGCGCTTGCGGGCGTTCTCGACACCCACCTCGCGGCCTTGGCCGCGGACGAGGGCCTTGCGCCCCAGACCATCCGCGACGGCATCACCGGCGGCACCATGGTGCTGCTCGGCAACCCGTCGCACCCTTCGTTGCGCCCGCTGCTTGTCGGCCAGCCTTCCCGCGTGAAGGTCAACGCCAACATCGGCACCTCGCCCCTGTGCAACAATCCCGAACGTGAAATAGAAAAGCTTGCCGCTGCGCTTGCCGCCGGGGCCGATACCGTGATGGACCTTTCCATCGCGGGCGACCTGCTGGCCATCCGCAAGGGCATGCTGGCCGCCTGCCCGCTGCCTCTGGGCACCGTGCCGCTGTATTCCGTGGCCCAGAAGTACCTGGACAAGGGCAAGGACCCGGCGGGCATGGACCCGGAAGAACTGTTCGCCGAAATCGAGATGCAGGCCGAGCAGGGCGTGGACTTCATGACCGTGCATTGCGGTCTGACCCGTCGCGGGGCCGAATGGGCCACCGAAGGGAGCCGGGTGCTGGGCATCGTCTCGCGCGGCGGTTCCATCCTGGCCCGCTGGATGCGCAAGAACGGCAAGGAAAACCCCTTGCTGGAACAGTACGACCGCATTCTTGAAATCGCCCGCAAGCACAACGTCACCCTGTCGCTGGGCGACGGCCTGCGCCCCGGTGCAGGGGCCGACGCGGGCGACGCCGCCCAGTGGGACGAGGTGATGATGCTGGGCCGTCTGGCCAAGGCGGGCCTGGCCGAAGGCGTGCAGTGCATGATCGAAGGCCCCGGCCACGTGCCCATGCACGAGGTGGAGGCGCAGATCGTGGGCATCAAGAAGCTGACCAACAATGCCCCGCTGTATGTGCTGGGCCCGCTGACCATCGACAGCTCGCCGGGCTACGACCACATCGCAGGGGCCATCGGCGGGGCCATCGGCGTGCGCGCCGGGGTGGACTTCCTGTGCTACCTCACCCCCGCCGAGCACCTTACCCTGCCCACCATCGAGGACGTGAAGGCCGGGGTCATGGCCTCGCGCATCGCCGCGCAGGCGGGCGAGGTGGCCCTGGGCCGCCCCCATGCGCTGGCGCGCGAGGCAGGCATGTCGCAGGCCCGCATGGCCCTTGACTGGGACGGCATGAAGCGTTGCGCGCTGGACCCGGAAATGGTGGACGCCCGCCGGGGCGAGCACCGCAACGAGGAAGAATGCGCCATGTGCGGCAAGTTCTGCGCGGTGAAGATGCTGCGCGACGACCCGCAGGGCACGCTGTAGCAGCGCGCCGGGCCACGCAGCCCTGGCAACCCGTACGGCACGGATGCACCGTGCCGTGCGGGCAGTACATGCTGCGGAAGCAGCACGCCGGGCGACGGTGGCGTAAATCCGGAAACGGGGGGGATGCCTGCATCCTTCCCGTTTTCTGTTGGCCGGTCGCGCGGGTCTACGCTCCGGCCCGGATAACGGGCGGGGCCTGCGCCAGCGCATCCGCGTGTTCACCCCACGCGGTGACAACGTCCAGGCATCGGGCGGGGCTGGCCGGGCGGCTGAACAGGTAGCCCTGAAAGACCTGGCAGCCCAGTTCCGCGAATCGTTCAAACTGATCGCGCCGCTCCACCCCTTCCACCACCGTGGTGATGTTCAGGCTGCGGGCCAGTTCCACGATGCTGCGCACGATGTGCTCGTTGACGTCGTCGTGACTGGCCTCGGTGAGCGAACGGTCGATCTTCACCGTGTCCACGGGAAAGTCGCGCAGGTAGCGCAACGAGGCATGCCCCATGCCGAAGTCGTCGATGGCCACGCGCACGCCCGCCGCGCGCAGGCGGTGCAGCGCTTCCACGGTACGTGCGTCGGGCAGCAGCACGGTGGATTCCGTCAGTTCCAGTTCCAGCAGATGCGGGGAAAGGCCGGTGCGCGTCAGCACGGCCAGCACGTCGCGGTCAAAGCGCGTGTTCAGCAGTTGGCGTGGGGCCACGTTGACCGACATGACGAAGTCATCCGGCACCTGTCCGGTCCACGCCACGCGCAGGGCGCAGGCGCGATGCAGCACGAACATGCCCAGCCGGTCGATGACGCCGGCATCTTCCGCCAGGGCCACGGCGATGGGCGGCGCGATGTGTCCGTAGGCAGGATGGCGCCAGCGCAGCAGGGCCTCTGCCCCGTGCGGGCGGCCATTCACGGCCATCTGCGGCTGGTACTCCATGAACAGTTGATCGTCGCGCGCAAGGGCGGCTGCCAGATCGTTGGCCAGCGAGGCGGCCAGACGCCCCTGTTCGCCCGGCTGGTCCATGCATTTGCGCCCGCCTGGTCCCACCTCGCTGCCGCAGGCGGTACGCAGCAACTTTGCCAGGATGCGCCTGCCGTGCCGTTCGCGCAGGCCGTCGGCCACGCGTACGAAAGGCACATACAGGGCAACGCCCAATCCCAGGTTGAACAACTGCATCAGGGAACCCGCCACGGAGCCCGTGGCCGCGTATCCGTTGAGCAGGGGAGGCGTGGTCCAGACCACGTCGGGCAGGGTGTGTGGCACCAGATGCAGCAGGGTGGCCGCGTGGGCGGCGACGGTCTGCGCCAGCGGCGTCAGCAGGAAGGGGATCAGGTACACCGGGTTCATGACCAGGGGAATGCCGAACAGCAACGGCTCGTTGACGTTGCACAGCGCGGGCAGCAGGGCCACCAGGGCCAGCTTGCGGGTGCCGCTGTCGCGGCTGGCGTACAGGATGGCGATGATCAGGCACAGCGTGCCGCCGGAACCGCCCATGCGCGTGAACACGTCGAAAAAGGTCTTGGTCAGCACGTACGGCGGGGCCTGCCCGGCTGCCAGCGCGGCGGCGTTGGCCATTCCGGCGGGGGCGAAGATGGCGTCCTCTATGGGAAACAGCAGGTTGGGACCGTGCGCGCCGAAAAACCACAGCACTTGCGACAGCGCCACGTACGCAAGGCCGGAACCAAGACCGTTGCCGCCATGCAGGAACGGCTGGGTCATGGCGGCGCGCACTGCGGCGTGCAGGTCGGTGATGTCTGCGGCCACCAGCCCGGCGCGCGCCAGCCCAAAGAGGATGATGGTCAGCATGCCCGCCGGCATGACGGTCAGGATGTCGCGCACCACCGGGTCATGCCCCACCGAATCCAGCGGCAGTTGCAGGCGTTTCACGTCGGACAGGCGCAGGAACAGTCCGCCCCCGGTCACGGAAACGATGAAGGCCAGCAGCAGGCCCCGGTCCATGGAGAACATGTCGCGCCAGGGCATGTCGTTGGCGGGCGCGGTGACCACAAAGAAACAGGACAGCACGATGACCGCGGACATGATGGGGCTGACGAACTGCCCGCCGCGCCGCTGGTTGTACACCATGGTCATGGCCCCGCTGAAGGCGCACAGCACCGCCAGCGAAGCAATGCCGAACGAACCGGCTACCAGGGTGTCGCACACGGTCATCCAGGCCGGGCCGAACAGCGCGTCCAGCGCCTGCCGCACAAGAAGCACGGGCGCGTGGCGCACCATCAGTGCAAAGGCCCCCACCATGACCAGCGGCAGCACAAGGGCAAGGCCGCGCTGCACCGCGATGATCACGGGCAGGTCGGCCACGCGTTCGGTCATGTCCGCAAAGGTGGTCGTCAGCCAGCGCAAGGGAGGCGAAGCCGGGGGCATGCCTTCCGCGCTTCGATCCCCGATCCTTTGCTCCTCGACAGGTAGCGGGGGAACGGTTTCTTCGGCGACGCCCGCCTCCATGTGGTCTCCTGGGTGGTGCGGGGCGCGTTACGCCTTGGGCGCGTTCACCACGTTGGTGGGCGAACCGGACAGAAAGGCCCGGATGTTCTGCGCCGTGACGCGCATCAGGGTCTGGCGCGCGGTCAGGGTGGCCCAGGCCAGGTGCGGGGTTATCAGGCAGTTCTTGGCCGTCAGCAAGGGGTTGTCGGGGCGGATGGGCTCCACCGCCACCACGTCCACGCCAAGGCCGCCCAGATGGTTGTCGTTGAGCGCGGAGGCCACGGCGGCCTCGTCCAGCAGTGGGCCGCGTGCCGTGTTGATGAGGATGGCCCCCTTTTTCATGGAAGCCAGGCGCACCCGGTTGACCAGACCGCGAGTTTCGTCGGTGAGCGGGCAGTGCAGGGTGACCACGTCGGACCGGGCGAACAGTTCGTCCAGGGATACGTACGAGAACGGCTCGTACCCCGGCATGGTGCGGGTGTTGGGCGAATAGGCCAGCACCTTCATGCCGAAGGCGTTGGCGATCTGCCCCACGCGCTTGCCCATGTTGCCGAAGCCCACGATGCCCATGGTCTTGCCGGTCAGCTCTATCTGGGTGGTTTCCCAGAAGCACCAGTCCTTGTTGGCGCTCCAGTTGCCCACTTTCACGCTGGCGTCGTGCCGCGCGATGCGGCGACACAATTCCAGAAGAAAGGCAAACACATGCTGCGCCACTGCGTCGGTACCGTATCCGGGCACGTTGCACACCGGTATGGACCGCGCGGCAGCGGCACGAATGTCCACGACGTCGTATCCGGTGGCCAGCACGCCGATGTAGGCAAGGTCCGGCAATGCCGCGATGGTGGCGGCATCAAGCGGCGTCTTGTTGGTCAGCACCATGTGCGCACCTGCGGCGCGTTCCAGTATGGCCTCGCGCGGGGTGCGTTCATGCACTGCAAGTTCGCCAAGCGCGGCCACGGCATCCCATGGGTTGTCCCCTGGGTTCAGGGTATAGCCGTCCAGTACGACAATACGCATGCTTGCACTCCAAAAGGGTTTTCTGTTGCTTCGTGGCCCCGGGTCCAGTAAACGATGACTTACTCTTGCGATTCTACGTGAGAGCGGCGCAAGGGTAAAGCCCGCCGCATCCGGAACCACCAGACCTGGGGGCCGAAGATCATGGGCACGGCGCATGCCGGAATGACGTACCAGACGCTGCGCGCGGCCCTGGCCTGCGCGGCGCTGCTGCTGTCGTGCGCTTGTGCCGTGTGGGCGGGACCGGAAGCGGCAGCCCCGCAAGCCGGAGGACCGCATGCCGCGTCTCCGGCAACCATGTTCCCGCAAGCGCCCCCTGACGGTTCCTTTCCCCCCGCTGAAGCCGCACCCCTCTCTCTTCCTGCCCGCCCGGCGCTGGCCGCCGACACCTCGTTGCGCCTTGGCATGTCTGCGCCGTTCTCCGGTTCCGGCGCATCGCTGGGGCGCGAATTTCATCGCGGGGCGGCCAGTTGCCTTGCCCGGGTCAACGCAAATGGCGGCGTACATGGCAGGCGGGTGGAAATAGTGGCCCTGGACGATGCCTACGACCCCGAACACACCGTGTGGAACGTCATCCGTCTCATCGAGGAAGAACAGGTCTTCGCGCTGTTCGGATTGGTGGGCACGCCCACGGTCACGCGGGTGCTGCCGCTGCTGGGCGGATACCCCGACCGCAGCGTGCCGCTGCTGTTTCCCTTCACCGGGGCGCGCCCACTGTCCCTGCCGCGCCACGAGGGGCTGGTGTATCGCCTGCGCGCGTCATACGAAGCGGAATTTTCTCAACTGGTTGAACGGCTTGGTGAAGCGGGCTGCTCGCGCATCGCCGTGTTCTATCAGGCGGACGCCTATGGCCGCGAGGGCTGGGCCGACCTGCGCGATGCGCTGGCCCGCCGCCGCCTGCCGCTGGCGGCAGAAGCGTCCTACGCACGCGGGGCAGGCAAGGACGCCGACTTTACAGAGCAGGCGCGGCTGATCCTGCAAGGCAGGCCCGATGCCGTGGTCTGCGTGGGCACCGACGCGGCCTGCGCGGCCTTCATCCGTGCCCTGCGGGACATGACGGCGGAACAGGCTGGCGACGCACCCGCTGCCGCGGCCCGACCAGCCATTCCCGTGGCCATGCCTTCGTTCGTGGACAGCCGCCATCTGGCGGGGCTGCTGGCAGATATGGGACGCGGCGCGCAGCGTGATTATACCCGCGACCTGGTGCTGGCAGAGGTGGTGCCGCCATGGAACGGCAACCTGCCCGCCGCCGTCGACTACCGCCGGGATTTTACCGAGATGGCCGAAGCGCCGGAGGTGCTGGCCGCCCCGTCCCCAAGGGGAGAAGGTCAGGACGGGCAGCCGCCGAGGCCGGGTGAAGTCAGCTTCGAGGGGTATCTGGCGGCGCGCCTTGTGGTGCTGGCGCTGGAGCGGATGGGGCCGCAACCCTCGCCTGCCGGACTGCGGGCTGCCCTGGCCGGGCTGGACGGGTGCGATCTGGGCATCGGCATGCCGTATCGCTGCACCGTCACAGAGCAGGGCCTGGGCCTGGTGCGCTTTACCACCCTGCGCCAGGGCGCGTCGGTGGATCTGCCGGACTTTTCGGAGTGGCGGCGGTGAAGCGTTCGCGCCTGTTCGGGCGCACCCTGCGTGGGCTCATAGTGCTGTTCGGGGTGTATGCCGCCGCCACGTCCATCTATTCCGGCTGGACCTTGCACACCCTGCTGATCCGTGAATACGAAAGCAAGGCGCTGGCCATCGCCAGGGCCATCGCCGGGGCGGACCTGGAAAGCCTGATCGGGCGCGACGTGATTTCCGTGCAGTCGCGCATCGACCAGTTTCTGGGCATAGACGGCGTCTCCTACGTGCTGGTGGTGGATGGCCGGGGCGAAACCGTGGCTCACACCTTCGTCCCCGTGGTGCCCGAACCGGTGCGGGAGCTGGCGGCATCGTTGGCGGGCGCGCGCATGAGCGAAATCGCCGTGTTGCGCGACAGGCTGCACATCGACGCCCAGGGCGGCCAGCCCGACCGCGATGTGATGCACGTGACCATGCCGGTGTTTTCCGGCGTGGGCGGCTTTGTCCACATCGGCATGGACCGGGGGCGCATCAGCGAATACATCGACGGCGCCATCCTGCGCCAGCAGGGGCTTGCGCTGGCCTTCTTCGCCGCCTGCGCCGTGGGGGCGTGGGTGCTGCTGCATTCCATCTCGCGGCCCCTCATGCGCCTGACCGAGCAGGCCCGGCGGGTGGCCGCGCACGATTTTTCCACCCCCCCCGACCAGCCCGCCCTGAAGGCCGACGATGAGATCGGCGATCTTTCCCGCGCCATGGACACCATGTCCCGCGACCTGGCCGGGCTGGTGGAGGGATTGGAGGATTCCGTGCGCCAGGCGACGGCGCGTTTGGGCGGCGCGCTGGAGCAGCTTTCGACCATCGTGACGGGCATGGCCGACGGCCTGCTGGTGACCGATCCGCAGGGGGTGGTGCTGCGCAGCAATACGGCGCTGCGGACGATGTTCGGCCTGGATGCCGACCCCGACGGCAAGCCGGTGCATGAAGTGTTCAGCTTCGTGGCGCCTGACGCGCCTTCCCGCGGCGGGGCCATCCATGACTTTGCCTTCGAGACCGAGGATGGAGAGGATATCGCGCCGGAACCCGTGGCGCGCGACAACGGGGAGTTGCTGGCCTTTCTGGCCGGGGCCGATGTGCCGGGCTACCCCATGCCCGGCGTGTCCTGCACGTTGCCCGCGCAACCTGCCGCCATGCCGCCCGGCGGTTCAGACGGGCCGGGAGAGAATACGGCCCTGCGTTCGGGCGAGGTGGCCGCCGTGCGGCGGGACGGCACCCCCTGCTGGGTAGAACTTTCACTGGTGTGGCGGCAGGTGATGGGCACCACCTACGGCATATGCCTGGTGCGTGACGTGACAGAGCGCCGCCGGGCCCAGGACGCCCTGCACCGCGCCCATGGCCTGCTGGAGCGCAAGGTGCGCGAACGCACCCGCGAACTGAGCCGCGCCAATGCCCAGTTGATGCTGGAAAACGCCGAGCGACGCACGGTAGAACAGGCCCTGCGTCGGGCGGAGGCCCGCTTCCGGGGCATCTTCGAGCATGCCCTGGAGGGCATTTTCCAGAGCACGCCCGAAGGACGTTTTCTGAGCGTGAACCCGGCCATGGCCCGCATCCTGGGCTATGAGGGGATACAGGAACTGCTGGAGGGCGTGGAATCCATCGGCGAGGGAATTTACGTGGACCCGGCCCGGCGCGACGAGTTCGTGGCCCGCATGGAGGAGCACGGGCAGGTCACTGCCTTCGAGTTCCGGGGGCGGCGCAAGGACGGCGAGTTGATCTGGCTGTCGGTCAACGCCCGCCGCGTGCCGGGTGCCGATGGGATCACCATGTATTACGAGGGGTTTCTGGAAGACGTTACCCTGGGGCATGAAAGCCGCGAGCGCCTGGAGCATCAGGCCTTTCACGATCCGCTTACCGGCCTGCCCAACCGCCTGCTGTTCCACGACCGCCTGCAAATGGCCCTGAAGCGCGCCGTGCGCCGTCGCAACTACACCTTTGCCATGCTGTACCTGGATCTTGACCGCTTCAAGGTCATCAACGACAGCCTGGGCCATGACGTGGGGGACGCCCTGCTGAAGGTGGTGGCCGAAAAGCTGCTCGAATGCGTGCGCGACGTGGATACCGTGGCCCGCTTTGGCGGCGACGAGTTCGGCGTGCTGCTGGAAGAAACCCCCACGCGCGGCACGGCAGTGCGCGTGGCCCGGCGTATCCGGGCGCACCTGGCCGAGCCGGTGCGCATCGGCCAGCACGAGGTGTTCACCACGGCCAGCATCGGCATCGTGCTGCGCACCGACCAGTACACCACGCCGGAAGAACTGGTGCGCGACGCGGACACCGCCATGTACCGCGCGAAAGAACAGGGCCACTCGCGTTTCAAGGTGTTCAACAAGCGCATGCGTGAAGAGGCGCTGCGCCTGCTGACCATAGAAACCGACCTGCGCCGCGCCGTGGAACGGCAGGAGATGCGCCTGCATTACCAGCCCGTGGTGGCGCTGGAAGGCGGCGACCTGCACGGGGTAGAGGCGCTGCTGCGCTGGACGCGCACCGAGGGGGGCGACATTTCGCCCGCCGAGTTCGTGCCCGTGGCCGAGGATACCGGCCTTATCACTTCCATCGGGGCCTTTGCGCTGGAAGAGGTATGCGCGCAGCTACGCCGCTGGAACGATGCGGGCCTGCCGCCGCCAGGGGTGGTGCATGTGAACATTTCCGGCCGCCAGTTCATGCAGCCGGGGCTGCCCCACGCCGTGGAAACACTGCTGGACCGCACCGGCACCGACCCGCGCACATTGCGTTTCGAGGTGACGGAAAGCGTGCTGATGCGCCACGGCAGCCAAGCCATCACGGTCATGGCACAACTGCGCGACCTGGGCATCCGGCTGTGCCTGGACGACTTTGGCACCGGGTATTCCTCGCTGGGGTACCTGAAGCGGTTGCCGGTGGATTCCATCAAGATCGACCGCAGCTTCGTGTCCGGCCTGGAACACGACCGCGACGGGCAGGCCATCGTGCGGTCCATCATTTCGCTGGGGCTGCATCTGGGGCTGGAAATTGTGGCGGAAGGCGTGGAAACGCTCGTCCAGGCGGAAATTCTGGCCTCGCTGGGGTGCCGGTACGCCCAGGGGTTTCTGTACGCGCCGCCGTTGCCAGCCTCTGACCTGGCCGTAATGCTGGGCGCAGCGCCGTTTTCGCCCGTCGGGGGTGGTATTTTCGCGGGCGGTTCGCTATAGCATGACACGCTGCGCGAGGCCGCACCTGTCATCGTGATCGGTGCGATCAGTGCGATCGGGGTGATCGGTGTGATCGATCACAGCGGCCCGTCTGATCCAGCTGGCTCAGCCGGTCCAGCTGGTTCAGCCAGTGGCCCCGTCAGGCCATCCTGCTTGCCGCCGGGCTGTCTTTGTCGTGTATCCCGTGCCCACTTCGCCGTACCGGAATTCCCATGCGTTTGCGCCCCCTGCTGATCATTCTGTGCATCGTGCTGCTTGCCGCTGGCGGCAGCTATGTTGCGTTGCGCCGTCTGGTGGATTCGGAGGCGGCGGCGCGACAGTTGGGCGAGGCGCTCACCGGGCTGACAGGGCATGAAAGCCGCGTGACGGGCGGCGTGCGGGTGGTGTTTGCCCCCGATCCCACCGTGGTGGCCCGCGATGTGGTCATGGCTCAGGCCGCTCCCTTCGACATGCGGGAGCCGCTGCTGCGCGTGAGCGAGGCGCGGTTCAACCTGCGCCTGATGCCGTTGTTTTCCGGCAGGGTGGAAGTGCGCGGGGTGGAGATGGACAGGCCGCGCGTGGTGCTGCTGTGCGACGGTCAGGGGCGTAGCGGCTGGGATGGCCTGCCTGACCGCCTGTTTGACCGCCTGCGTGCCCGTGCGACCGGAAGCGAGCCTGCCGCTCCAAACCCCAAGGCCCCGGAAAACGCAGCGCCGTTGTCCCCGCCGGGCAACGGTGCGGACACAGGCGCAGGCGCGGGCAGAAGCACCGACCCCATCCCGCCGACAGGGGGCGTCGTTCCCTCGCGTTCGCCTGCATTGCCGGTCTCGCCCGCGTCGCCCGCTCAGCCAGTCCCGACAATCCCGCCAGTTTTGCCAGTTCCTGCGGACACTCCGGAGCGGGTGCCCGCCGCAAACGAGCCACGACTTCAGTCTTCACCTGCCACCACCTGGTTTTCACCTCAGGTGGTGTTGACCGGCAAGGCCACGCTGCGCATCGACAATGCCGATCTGGAATGGCGCAACCTGGCCACGGGCGCAATGGCCCGCTTACACGGCGTGGATGTGGTGCTAGTGGCCAGAAATGGCCGCCTGGCAGAGGCCGCATTGCGGCACGGCCTGCTGGAATGGCAGGCAGCGCAAGACAAACGGCCTGCCTCGCTGCGTGATCTTGAAGCGTCGTTCACCACGCCGGGAGGCGGCTGGACGGCCCTGCGCGATGCGTTGCAGGGGGCGCTGGACGTGATGCCCCACCGCAAGGACGCAGGGGGCGATGCAGACGGTTCTGGCGGTGGCGTCTCCGGTGCAGGTAACGACGCCGGGCAGGGCAACACGGCTGGCCGGAATGCCGCCACGGGGCACATCACCGCAAAGGGCGGGGCGGGCGCGTTGCGCATGTCCTGCACGTACGATCTGGCTCCGGGCGTCACTGGCTCCGTGGCAGTGGAGGCCGCCGTGTCCCCTGATTTGCGGGGGGGCGCACCGGAACCGGCGTCGGGGCTGCTGCCGGTTGCCGTCCGGGGCACGGCGCGGGCGCGCGGCCATGTGCCGTTGGGGGGACAGCCCGTACCCTTCGAGCTTTCAGTGCCGTTCGACGTGGAGCAGGGCGCGGACCCGCGCGTTACCGGAGCTCGCCTGCAATTGGAGCAGGACGTCGTGGAGGTGACCGCCAGCCTGACCGGCCTTGATCTCTGGGGTGCTGCGGGTGCCCCGCATGCTCCTGATGCCTGGCTTTCCCTGCATCCTCCCGACGCCCCAGTTGCCCCTATTGTCCCTGTTGCCCCCGTCGCCCCCGTCGCCCCTGTCGCGGGCGTTGCGCTTCGGGGCACGGCAGAGGTGCGGCGGCTCAGCCTGCCGCGCTGGTTCGGCTTCGCCCGCAATCTGCCCGTGGGCTTGCAGCATGCGCTTGACGCGCTTTCCGGGCATCTGGAATTTGTCCTAGACCGGCACGGGCTTCGCGTGCCGGTGCTCAAGGCCGAGGTGCTGGGCATGCCCCTGCACGGTTCGGGCGGGGTGGCCGATTTTGGCGCGCCGGTCATCGCCATCGACGTGGCCGGGGCGGACATCGACGTGAACCGGGTGATGCCCGAACTGGCGGGGGCCGATCCGCATCCGCTGGTGCATTCCGGGCCGCCTGCCGTCGAGGTGGATGACGGGAGCGCCGCTACGGGCCGCGCCCCAGCCAGCAATGCGGCGAAAGGGGCCATCCCCGCAGCGGACGACTTGCCGGACGTGGGCTACGACATCCGCGTGCGGGCGGAAAAGGCCCGTGGCTGGAAGTTTGACGTGGGCGGGCTGGCCTTTCGCTGCTCACCCTCGCGCGAGGGCACGCTGCTGGAATTCACCGCCGCCTCGTTCTACGGCGGAACGGCAAAGGCCCTGCTGGACATCGTGGACGACTACCGCCTGCAATTTTCCGCAACCGACGTGGCCCTGACGCGCCCGGCGGTCATCGTCAGCGGGCGCGAATCCGCCGCAGGAAAGCTTGCCCTGAAGGCCTCCGTGCGCGGGCAGGGCCATACCCTGGGGGCCGTTGTGGCCTCCATGCGCGGCACGCTGGACGCGCGCATTGATGACGGATTTCTGCTGGTATGGCGCAACGGTGCGCTGGAGCGGCAGCCGTTTGCCCGGTTCGATCTGCGGGGCGAAGCGTCCGGCCAGGGACTGCCGGGCGGTAAAACCCCGGCCCGCCTGGCCTGGACCGGGGCCTGGCGCACGGCCATGCGCACTCCATCCGGCGCTGACTGGGAGGCCACGGCCAACGGACCGCTGCTGTTCGATACGGCTACCGGCCTGCCCGTGGCCGCTGATCGGTTGCCCGCCACGCTGCGTCTTTCCCTGCCGCCTGCGCTTACCGACCTTGATCGCGCGGTGGAGGCGCGGTTCAACGGCCCGGTGCGCTTTGATTTCGATGCGGGTTCCCTGAGTTCCGAACGACTGGAACTGGAATCCCTCGGTGCGCGCGGTACCCTGTCCCTTACCGCCACAGGCATGAACAAGACCCCTGCCTGGGCCGGGACGTTGTCCGCCCGCTTTCCGGACCCGCGCGCCACCCTGCGCGGGCTGGGCCTGCCGGAATGGAAAATGGGCGACAATGCGTTGCGCGCGGCGGAACTGTCCGGCGATTTCCGACAGTCGGGCGACACCTTCGAGCTTTCCAACGCGCAACTGGTGCTGGACGGGCAACCCGTGTCCGGCACCGTGGCGCGCATTTCCAGCCAGCGCCCCCTGTGGCGGTTCAGCCTGCATGCGGATGCCTTTGACGCGGACCGTTATTTCGCGCCCCGCCAGCCAGAGCCTGCGCCTGGAGAGCCGGACCCACCGCCCTCAAATGAACCGTTGCGCTATGCGTGGCTGCGATCGTTCGATGCCGATGGTCGCGTGTCGCTGGGGCGGTGCCTGTTCAAGCAATTGCGTTTTGACGGGTTTACCGCGCCCATCCTGCTGCGCGGCGGCCAACTGGAAGTGGGTCCCATCGCTTCCGGCTTTTACGGCGGTACGCTTGGCGGCAGCATTCGCGCCACGGCGGGCGATTCGCTGGCCACCCGCTTCGTGCTCGATGCGCGCGACTTCGACCTGGAGCCGGTGGGGTTACGCTTTTCGGGCAAGGATTACGTGGGCGGCAAGGCCATGCTGGTGCTGGATGTGCAAGGCCCCCTGCGCACAGAGGCGGACATGCCTGCCGCCCTTTCCGGCACCTGGGCCTTCGAGGTGCGCGACGGGTTCTACAGCACGCGCGGCAAGTCGAGCACGCCGGAACAGTCCAAGACGTCGTTTACCGAGGCCAGAGCCAGCGGCTACATGCGCACCGGGGTGCTGCACAACGATGACTTCACCCTGCGCAGCCTGCTGCTGACCATGGCGGGCAGGGGCTGGGTGGACATCGCCAGAAAGCGCATCGACTACACCACCGATGTATCGCTGGTGCGGGTGCCCACCTTTCCCATCCGCTTTCAGGGCGACTTGCGCAAGCCGGAAACCAGCGTGCGCCAGTCGGGCATCGTCACCGGCACGCTGGGCAACCTTGGCAGCACCGTGTTCGACCTGCTGGGCGGGGTCATAGGCATGCCGCTGCGCGTGCTGGAAGGCCTGCAGGACGCGGCGCGCGGCAACGGCAACGGTACGACGAGCAACAGTCAGCCCCCAGGGCAGTAGACGGTTCAACGGTTTTGCATGCGCTGCCGGACAGTCCGCGCGGCAGCGTGTGGCAGCGTTTCGGTTTTTCGGCAGAACAGCCTTTTTTCTGTTCCTTCTTTTCTCCTTCCCTGTTTCCTTCCCCTGCGCCGTTTGTTCCCGCAGCGTTCGCTGCACCCTGTTCCCTTTCTTTCCCACCATGCGGGATGCACATGTGCAGCCCGCAGTTGCGCGTTTCTGTCGCATGTGCAATTTTATGCACGTCAGCGGGGCGAATGAATGCTTTTGTGCAAGTCATTCTCCATAACATGCTGAAATTACGTTGTGCATGAGTTGGCACGGCGTTTTCATGCATGCACCTACTCCCGGTTCCTTGTGCAGCCGGGTTCGCGCATTCCAAGGAAGCTTCATGGACATAGCCGACAAGAACACCGAGCGCAGCACCCTGATCATCGCGGTAATGGCGTTGGTGACCATTGGTCTCTCGCTCATCGTCTCCACTGGGCAGACACTGAACCGGCAGGAAGAGGCAGGCACGCAGCACCTCATCCTTACCGCCCGCTCGGTGTTGCAAGCGGTGGAAACCTCGCTGCGGCGCGGGCTGTTCATGCGGCCCAACGGTCCCGGCCTGTTCAGCCCCGGCACGGCGGAACTGTTCCGCGAACTGGAGCAGAGCGGGGATGTGCTGTTCGTCGGCATCATCGACAGGCAGGGGGGGCGGGTGCTTACCTCGCGCCCCACGCAGGAATCGGGCGGCACGCTGGTCTTTCCGCCAGAGGCGTTGCAGGACCTGGCCCAGAAGGGCGAATGGCATGGCCGCGCCACCTTCGGCAAACTGAGTGCCTACGTCTACGGCAAACGCATCCTGCCGCGCAGCCATACCCTGATGCATGACCCGGAACTGGACGACACCGGGCAACCCCGTTCCGACATCGGCGGGGACGGCGCGCAGACGCATGCGCCTACCCCCTTCGGGCAGGAGGACTTTTCGTCCGACGATCCCAACCAGTTGCCCACCTTTCTGGTGGTGGGGCTGGACATGGCCAAGCACCTGGCCGTGTATCGGGGATTTCGCCAGAACGCGCTGTTTCAGGCGGCGTACATTCTGGCGGCGGCGGTGTTCATCTGGGTGCTGACCATGAGCTTTCTGAAGCGCCGCGAGCAGGCAGGCCGCGCCGCAGTGCTGGAACGCTTTCAGGCCCGGCTGGTGGACAACCTGCCTGACGGCCTGCTGACCATAACCCAGGACAACGTGGTGCGCGCGGCAAACCCTGCGGCCCACGACATCCTGAAAGCCCGCGACGGCAGTCTGGCCGGCATGGACGTGGCCGAACTGCCGCCGGAAATCGCCGGGTGCATCGCCGGGCCGGACAGCGGGGCCACTCCCGGCTGGGCCAACCGTACGGTGGACGGCGCGCATCTGGAAATCCTTACGCTGCCCATCCGCGAAAGCGACGAGGAGCACGACCGCCTCGTCATCATCCGCGACAGAACCCAGATACGCGAACTGGAAAAGAGCCTGAGCGAGGCGGAAAAACTGGCCGCCGTGGGCACGCTGGCCGCCGGGGTGGCGCACGAGATACGCAACCCGCTTTCGGCGCTGCGCGGTTTTGCCCAGTATTTCGCCAAGAAACTGGCGGGCAAGCAACCGGACGAAAACTACGCGCAGACCATGGTGCGCGAAGCCGACCGGCTGAACCGGGTCATCACCGACCTGCTGTATCTGGCCAGACCGCGCGCCATTGAGCCGCGAGAGGTAAGCCTGGGCCAACTGGCAGCGGAGTTGGAAAGCCTGGTGCGTTTTGACGCGGGCAAACTGGGCGTGCAGATGCGCACCAGCCTTGGGCCGGACCTGGTCATGGCCGACGAGGACGCGTTGAAGCAGGCCCTGCTGAATCTGGTGCTGAACAGCCTGGATGCGTTGTCCCAGTGCCCGCAGGCCGTTGGCGACGGGGGGCGCGAGATCCACATCTCGTCCATGGCCTCTGACGGCGGGGTGTGGGTGTTCGTGCGCGACACCGGCCCCGGCATGAGCCGGGAACAGCGCGAACAGGCCTTCGAGCCGTTCTATACCACCAAGAAGAAGGGCACCGGCCTTGGCCTTGCCCTGGTTCACAAGACCATGCGCGACCATGGCGGTCGGGCGCAGATAGATTCCGAGGTAGGGCGCGGCACAACGGTGGCGCTGTTCTTTCCCGGCGCTGACCAGGCTGTGCGGCCCGGCCAGCCGGAGAGATCCGCGGGAAGAGACATGCCTGAAGGCGGCGACCCGCTTGACCATGGCGCGGACATTCCGACGGGCGGTTGCCCCGGCTCTGCGGCCTTTGATGTTGCAGCATCAAGTCAGACCGGATGGGACAGGAGCGTAGGGGACAATGGCGAACGCGGGCCCACGTTGGACGGCGATACACGCACCGCAACCGGCCATGATCGTGCCGGCCCCGGACAATCCACGCCAGACCCGTCCGCTACGGGCAGGGGCACAGACAGGGGCACGGACACGGTCATCGACATAACCGAGGACAAGCGATGAAGCGTCTTCCGGTCATCGACGACGAACCCGGGCATCGCCTGATGGTCCGCGCCGTCATGCCGGGCGCGGGCATTCGAGCAGACATCACCAAGGAAACAAGATGAAGCGACTTCTGGTCATCGACGACGAACCCGGGCATCGCCTGATGGTCCGCGCCGTCATGGAGGACAGCGGCTGGACCGTGGAAGAGGCCGGTTCCGGCGAGGAAGGCCTGGAACACCTGGCTCAGGACCGCGTGAATGTGGTGCTGCTGGACATGCGCATGCCCGGCATGGACGGTCAGGAAACCCTGGCCCGCATCCAGGAAATGTATCCCGGCCTGCCGGTGGTCATGCTGACCGCCTTCGGCACCGTGGGTTCCGCCGTGGTGGCCATGAAGAAGGGCGCCTTCGACTACCTGACCAAGCCCGCCGACAACGAGGAACTGACGGCGGTGCTGGAGAAGGCCTGGGACTTCGGCAGGCTGATGGAAGAGAACGAAAACCTGCGCCGCCGCCTCGGCAACGATGATCCCACCGCGCCCATCGTGGGGGCCAGTCAGGCCATGTGCCGGGTGCGCGACTTCATCCGGCAGGCAGGCCCCAGCGAGGCCACCATTCTGGTCATGGGCGAATCGGGCACCGGCAAGGAACTCATCGCCCAGGGTCTGCACGATGTCAGCAACCGCGCGGACCAGCCGCTGGTGAAGGTGAACTGCGCGGCCCTGCCCGGCCATCTGCTGGAAAGCGAACTGTTCGGCTACATGAAGGGCGCGTTCACCGGGGCCGTGCGCGACAAGCCGGGGCGCTTCCAACTGGCGCGCGGCGGCACGCTGTTTCTGGACGAAATAGGCGAACTGCCGCTGGAATTGCAGTCCAAGCTGTTGCGCGCCCTGCAGGAGCGCGTGGTGGAACCCTTGGGCGCGGTGCGCCCCGTGCCCGTGGACGTGCGCATCATCGCCGCCACCAACCGTGACCTCAAGCGCGCGGTGGAAGCTGGCGAATTCCGCGAGGATCTCTTTTTCCGGCTCAATGTGCTGGAGGTGGTTTCGCCCCCCCTGCGCGACCGGCTGGAAGATCTGCCCATGCTGGCTGGTCGCCTGCTGGAGCGGCTGTGCCGCAAGAACAAGAAGGGTATCCGCAGCGTGAGCCCGGAATTTCTCGACGCCCTGATGCGCTATTCCTGGCCCGGCAACGTGCGCGAGTTGGAAAACGTGCTGGAACGGGCGCTGATTCTCAGCCGCTCGGATACGCTTGGGCCGGATTCCTTGCCCTCGCAGGTGCTTGCGGATCGTCCGGACCGGGGCCAGGATCGGGGCCAGGAACGTGGGATGGACCGCATGGCGCGTCCCGATCGATATGACCGTTATGACCGCCCCGAAAGGCCGGATGCGGCGGACCAAGCCCCAGACCGACAGTTCCGGGGCTGGCAGGCAGACGCCACGCCTGCTGCGGCGCGCGGCGATGCGGGCTGGCCCGGCGAGGGCGATGGGCTCATCTCCGGGGGCTATGGCGGCTCCATTCCCGGCGCGTACCCCGGTTCGCTGGACGATGCGGAGCGCGATGCCTTGCTGCGCGCGCTGGAGGTGCATGGCGGTCATCGGGAACGCACGGCGGACGCGCTGGGCATCAGTCGGCGTACCCTGCAATACAAGCTGAAGAAGTTCGGGTTGATCCGGCGCGGCATGTAGCCCGCCAGGGAGGCGACATGAACGGTTTTCGCGGTATTTTGGTCCTGGGGACCCTTGTTGTTGCGGTTACCGTCACGGCGGGGTGTTCCGGCAAGAGCATGCAGGCATCGGCCCTGCTGGAACAGGGACGCTATGCAGAGGCCGCCACGGCCTACGCCCAGGTGGCGGCGGAGGACCCGTCCGACTGGCGGTCAGGCGTGCGCCACGGCTACGCCTTGTACAAACAGGGCGACTACGCCGCAGCCCGCGCCGTGCTGGCGCCGTTGATGGAAGACTGGCGTGCCGCTGAATACGCGCGGTTTTGGGCGGGCATTGCCGCCATTGCCGCCCGCGACGGCAACGCCGCGCGCGCTGCCTGGTCTGGCTGGAGCACGAACAGGTTCGAGGTGCTGCGCGTGGTGCGCCCGCGCGTGGAACTGCTGCGCACGGATGAACTGGCGCTTGGCCCGCAGTCGGCGGATATGTATGCCCGTGAAGCTGCGCAGGCCAACGCCCTGGAAGAAATGAAGCGTGACCGCGACAGGTTCCGGCACGGCATGGACAAGGGGGACGTGCCCGACCCGGCGCTGCTGCCCAGCCCCGTGGAGTTTCTGCCGTAATCCTGTTTCCGCGTGAGGCGGACCATGCTGCGCCACGGGGCGCAGGTGCGCACCATGCGCCCGTTCACTTTGCGGCGTCAGTGTGGGCGCTATGTTAAGTATAGAAAGCCACCCCAGGCGGGGTGGCTTTCGTATTGCCGGAATTGATAGCGAACGCATCTTGACGGGTATCCACTTGCGGATGAGGGGTGTATTGCCGTAGTTTATCCGATGAACCTCGGCACCGCGTCCGCTTTCCGGCGGTATGTCCGCCAGCGGGAAGTTCCGGCAACCTTTCAAGAGCACCCCCATGAGCGAGTCCACCACCCATCCTGTCTTCGACCTCGATGCCGTGCTGCACCGCCTGCAAGGCGACCACGAATTCCTCACGCTACTGCTCGACACCTTCCTGCCCGACTTCGCTGACCGAATGGTCAAGATGCAGGCCGCATTGGGGGAAGGGCGACTGGGCGACCTTGCGCGCCTTGCGCACAGCCTGAAGGGGGCGTCTGCCACCATTGGCGCAACGCGTTTGCACCACCGCGCCGCCGCGCTGGACCTGGCCTGCCGTAACGAAGACGGGACCACGGCACGGCAGGAGTGGCTGGGACTGCTGGATGATGCCGAGGCCACGCGCACGGCGATCACGGCATGGCTGACAGCCAACCGGGGGTGAGCCTGTCGGCCTGACGACCTGCTGCGTCAGGATTCGTCGTCCCTCTCAAAGCACCCTTCCGGGCAAAAGGCCATCAGTTCTGTCAGCACGCCGTCTGGCGCCACATCGCTGATCAGAAAGGGCCGATCTTCCCCTTCGCGCCACCCGACAATGTCGGGGGCCAGTTCCAGGCATGCCCCGCAGCCGGTGCAGGCGCCTGGCGAAAGCAGCACCTCGCGGAGTCCGCTCGGCGTGCCTGCTGCATCCTGCCGTGCGTCCAATGCCGACGCCGTGTGCTGTCGGTCGGTCATGCTGCCTCCCTTGCGCATCTGTGCGCGCTGCATCCTTGCACTGCAATTGTCGTAAGCCGACAAGAAACAACCAGGGCCGCCAATGGGGCAAGGCAATGGCGGGCGGACAGCCGCGCGCCGTGTCGGCCCATGCAGCGTCATGGCATGCCGAACGCTGCAAACGCAAACGGGGCACGACGCAAATCGTGCCCCGCAGTTGCATGACGCGGCGACGGTGTTGCGTGCGCAACGGCCCGGCATGCCTCTAGGAAATGAGGTCTTCGTACACCTTGCCCACCAGTTTTTCAGAGGGCGTCAGGGTACGCGCGCCGGGTTCCCAGCGGGCGGGGCAGGCTTCCGCCGGGTGGTCGCGCAGGTGCTTGTTGGCCTGCATCTTGCGCACCAGTTCTGCGGCGTTGCGGCCCACGTTGTAGAAATTCACCTCGGACCCCACCAGCACCCCTTCCGGGTTGATGATGAAGGTGCCGCGCAAGGCGATGCCCGCACTTTCATCGTACACGCCGAAATAGCGCGAAACCGTTCCCGTGGGGTCGGCGGCCATCTGATAGCGCACGTTTTCCAGCAATCGCTCGGAGTTGCGCCAGGCCAGGTGCGAGAACTTGGTGTCGGTGGACACGGAAATCACTTCAACGCCGAGGTTCTTCAGGGTTTCGTGGCGCTCGGCCAGGTCAGCCAGTTCGGTGGGGCACACGAAGGTGAAGTCTGCGGGGTAGAAAACCAAGACCGTCCATTTGCGGTCCTGCTGCAATTTTTCCAGCGAAACCTGCCCGAAAGCCCCTTCGGTGGGGTCGTAGGTTTCAAGGGTGAAGGGTTTGACCGGACGGCCAACGGTGGCAAGGGCAGGATATTCTTGTTGGGTGGGGCAGCTCATGTGCGATGACTCCTTGGGAAAAGAGTTGTTAGTAATGATTTCTGGTATCATTTATGACATCGCCAAGGCCAAGCGTCAAGGGGGAAGGAAGAAAAAAAGGCCGGACTCCGTATGCGAAACAGCATATCGCGCGCCCTTTCCGAGGTTCTGTGTCTTGCCGCATGCAGCCTGCGTCTGGTTGGAGCGCCCGTGGCGGGGGATCATGTCTGACGGCGTGCCGTCTGCCGCGCGCCGGTTGTCCATGTGCATGCGGCGGCGATGGCAGGCGGCGGCGATGACAGGCGGCGGCGATGACAGGCGGCATCTGGGCCAACCGAGGTTGGGCGTGCTTGTGCGCAGGGGGGGCGTGACGGGCGTGACGGGCGCGGGCGTGTCG
Source organism: uncultured Desulfovibrio sp. (assembly GCA_964402645.1). Lineage (GTDB taxonomy): Bacteria > Desulfobacterota > Desulfovibrionia > Desulfovibrionales > Desulfovibrionaceae > Cupidesulfovibrio. Next base: position 362,855 of record CAYOCV010000001.1, read on the forward strand.
CGCAGTCAGCAGGGGTACGCCACCAGCCGTACCCGCACAACGCAACACGCCGCACGGAAGCGGGTTCCGTGCGGCGTGCGAGAGGCTGTGGAGTGTGGAGTGCTAGTCGATCCACTTGCCCTTGTCGTAGCGGATGATTTCGGTAACGCGGCGGGCCTTGACCACGGAGAAGTTGCCGGTGAGGGCGGCTTCCTTGGTGGCGGCGCGGCTTTCAAATTCCTGCTCGTGGTACACGATGAGGCCGACGTACTTGGCGCCAGGGCCTTGCGCGTCATGCACGTCGGTGGAGAGCGAGTCGGGGTCCACGGCCATGTAGCGGGCCACGAATTCGTTGCCGTTCTGCACCACGTCCTTGCGGCTCTGGCAGGGGCGCAGGCTTTCGTTCATGTGGCGCAGTTTGGCGCGGGCCAGCGTATCGAGCTTGTTATGCACTTCCTCGATGGTCTCGCCCACGGGCTTCTTGGCCGGGGTCGCCTTGGCAACCTGCGTGCCGGGTGCTGCCTTGGCGGTCGGGGCAGGCTTCTGCGTTGCGGCCTTGGCGGTCTTGTCGGTGGCCTTGCCCGTGGTCTGGGCGGCGGTTTTCTTCGTCTGCTGGGTCTGCGGTGCGGCGGCGGTGTCTGCCGCGCCAGCCGGAGAAACGCAGATTGCCCCGGTCATGGGCAAAGCCAGTGCCAGAGCCAGGGTAACGGGCAGCGTCAGGGCCTTTGCGGCCATCGCGATGCGGCCTTGCTTCATCGACTTCGTCTCCGTTTGCGGAAAGGCCCGGCGGGTTTCCCCACCGGGCCTTGATGGTCCGTTGTGCTACTTGAGGAAGGAGAGTTCAACCCGGCGGTTCAGCTTGCGGGTTTCTTCCTTGCTGTTGTCGTACTTGGGCTTGGACTCGCCGTAACCCTTGGTGATCAGGCGCGAGGATTCCACGCCCTGCTTGACCAGGAAGTCCTTGACCGACTTGGCGCGGGCTTCGGACAGCTTCTGGTTGTATTCGTCGGTGCCGAGGCTGCAGGTATGACCGGCAACTTCGACCGAGCCCTTCTTGGACTTCAGGATGGAGGCGGTTTCCACCAGGATGCTGGTGGCGGTGGCGTCAAGCTGGGCCGAGTTCAGGGCGAACTGGATGCTGCGCAGCACGATCACTTCGTCCATGGGGGCGGCGGCAGCGGCGGCAGGCGCGGCCTTTTCGTCGTAGAAGACGTCGCGCACGAACTTGTCGAGGGCGGCTTCATTGGCCAGCAGCTCGGGGGCCTTGGCGGTGACGGCGCAGCCGTTCAGCTTGGCGATGGCGTCAAGAGTGGCCTGACCGGCGGGCTTGTCGGCCATGGAAATGACGTGCAGGCACAGGCCGGGGTTGGTAGCGAGCAGCAGCTTGGCTTCGGCCACCGGGTCGGAACCCTGGTTGGATTCACCGTCGCTGATCATGATCATGGCGGCCTTGCGCTTCATGGCCTTGGCGTAGGTGGCCTTCTGCAGGCCGGTGCCCATGGGGGTCATGCGGGCGAAGGTGTCTTCGTTTTCGTTCAGCTTCTTGATGGCCTTTTCATAGGACGCCTTGTCCCACGCGGCCACGGGCTGGATTTCGGTCGAAGGGGCGAAGGTGTGCAGGCCGCCTTCGTAGCCCAGCGCCGGGATCTTGGCGTTGATGGCCGAGATCAGCTTTTTGGTCATTTCCATCTTGTTCTTGCCGGTCGTTTCGTGCTTCAGCATCATGGACCCGGAATAGTCCACGAAGAAGTCGAAGCTGGCGATTTTGGGAACAAGGGTGGATTGACCGGCGGCGAAGGCCGGAGCGGCGCAGACGAGCATGAGCGCCGCAACCAGAGTCAGAAGTTTCGAGATTTTCATGGGAGCCTCCAAAAATAGCTGATGTTGACGCAGGGTAAAACTCCAGCCCGGAATTATCTTCATATTGTGCAAGTTACCGACAAAATATGGTCGTGACAAGACCATTTTGCGTATTAGGCACAAACTTTCCGATTTTTAACGGGCTACATGCCGTCATGCGGGTTCTTGCGGCGCCTCCATGGCGGCTTCCATGGCTTCATCCAGTGTAGGGTGGGCGAAAATGACATTGCCCGCATCATGCGCGGTCCAGCCCAGGCCCGTGCTGCTCCCTCCCGCAAGCACGGCTGCCAGCGTCACCAGGTGCGAAACGCCGTGGCCCACAGCAGTCACGCCACGGATACGCCCGTCAACCCAGACTATCTTGATGAAGCCTTGCGTCGTTCCATACGCCTGGGCAATGGGATTGGCAATGAGCGTAGAACGGGAAACCTGGGGGGAAAATCCCGCATTCTTCAATTCTTCCACGGTAGGGCCAACGCGCATCACTTCAAGGTGGCCATAGATGCATGCGGGCATGACACCTGCGTCGTATGCAGTTGCAGTGTCTGCGCAGGCATGGCGCACGGCGTAACGGGCCTGATGGTCCGCCGCGTGGGCCAGCAGGGTGCGGCCATTCACGTCGCCGATGGCGTACACGTGCGGCGCCGCACGCAGACTATCGTCAGTCTGCACCCAGCCGGGGCCGCGCAGGGTTGCGCCCAGCGCCTCCAGCCCGATTCCGGCGGAGGCCGGGCGACGGCCCACGGCCAGCAGCGCCTTGCTGGCGGTCAGTTCCTCGCCATCCTCGAAACGCAGCACGGCCTGCCCGTCAATGGTCGCCAGCGATGCCACCTTGCGTCCGGTGTGGATGGCCCAACCCTCGCGCGCGTAGACCTTGCGCAGGGTGTCGCCCGCTTCCGCATCCTCGGTGGGGGCCAGGCGGCCCATGCCTTCAACGATGGTGATGCGCGTGCCAAGGCGCGAGAAGAAGTCGGCCATTTCCAGGCCGATGGCCCCGCCGCCCACCACGATCAGGCTTTCCGGGGCCTCGGTCACGTCGAGCAGCGCGGTGGAATCAAGCACCGCCGCGCCGTCGGCGGCAAGGCCGGGAAAGCTGGCCGGGGTGGAGCCGGTGGCCACGATCAGGGTACCCCAGCCAAGCCGGTTTTCCTGCGTCGTGCCGTCGGGCTGAGCCGAGACAACGGCCAGTTCGCCGTCACCATCGCCCTGCCGTCCGCTCGTCACCCGGCCTTCACCCGCGTAGACGGCGATGCCCGCCGCCTTCAGGCGCTTTTCCAGCGCCTGGCGGGTGCCCTTGACGTACCGGTCCTTGCGTTGTTGCAGGGCGGGCAGATCGAAGGTGATATGGCCGTCCGCGCCTTTCAGCTTCTTTTGCGTTTCCAGCAGCGGCTGGGCGGCGGTGGCCCCCAGCAGCAGCTTGGTGGGAATGCACCCCCGGTTCAGGCAGGTGCCGCCCAGGCCGTCGCGGTCCACCAGCGCCACGGAAAGCCCGCGCGCCGCCGCATCGAAGGCGGCCCGGCTTCCGCCGGGCCCTCCTCCGAGTATGATCATGTCGTAGCGGGTGCTAGGCGTCATCCGTCAGCACCATGTTGCGGGCCGCTGCCGTCTCGTCCAGCCTGCGCACCGGCGTGGTCACCGGGGCCGCATGCAGGGCGTCGGGGTTCTGGGCCGCCGATTCCAGAATGGCGATGAGGTCGTCCGCGAATTCGTCGAGCGTCTGCCTGCTCTCGGTTTCCGTGGGCTCGAACATCATGCATTCCTTGACGATGAGCGGGAAGTAGATGGTGGGGGCGTGGTAGCCCTTGTCCAGCAGGGCCTTTGCCACGTCCAGCGCGCGGATGCCGCATTCGGCGTGGTTGCAGGCGGACGCCACGAACTCGTGCATGCAGATGCGGTCGTGGGGGATTTCCAGCACCTTTTCCAGCCGCTTGCGCAGATAGTTGGCGTTGAGCACCGCGTATTCCGATACGCGTTCCAGCCCTTCGCCGCCCAGGCGCAGGATGTAGGCATAGGCTTTGAGCAGCACGCCGAAGTTGCCGTAGAACGGGGCCATGAAGCCGATCGACTTCGGATGGTCGTAGTTCAGGTAGTAGCGGCCGTCGTGCAGCTTTTCCACCCGCGAGACGGGCAGGTACGGCACCAGCCGTTCGCTGACGCCCACCGGGCCGGAACCGGGGCCGCCGCCGCCGTGCGGGGTGGCGAAGGTCTTGTGCAGGTTCAGATGCACCACGTCAAAGCCCACGTCGCCCACGCGCATCTTGCCAAGGATGGCATTCAGGTTCGCGCCGTCGTAGTAGAGCAGGGCGTCCACCGCGCGCAGCTTTTCGACAATGCGCGGCAGGTGTTTTTCGAACAGCCCCAGGGTGTTGGGGCAGGTCATCATCAGGGCGGCCACGTCGTCGTCCAGGGCGGCTTCCAGCGCGTCCGGGTCGACCATGCCGTCCTTCGATTCGATGTTCACCACCTCGTACCCGGCCAGCGCGGCGGATGCGGGGTTGGTGCCGTGGGCGGAATCGGGGCAGATGACCTTGGTCTTACGGTTGCCCTTGTCCTTGTGGTAGGCGGCGATGAGCATGGCCCCGGTAAGTTCGCCGTGCGCGCCCGCCATGGGGTGCAGGGTGAACGCGCGCATGCCGGTGATTTCGCACAGCAGGCGCTCGGTTTCCCACATCACCTCAAGCGCGCCCTGGGTGTACTGGCCCGCGCCCTTCAACTGCGCCATCAGCGGGTGCAGCCGGGTAAAGCCGGGCAGGGCGGCCACCTGTTCGGTGAACTTGGGGTTGTACTTCATGGTGCAGGAGCCAAGGGGGTAGAAATTGGAATCCACCCCGAAGTTCAGGCGCGACAGCCGCGTGAAGTGGCGCACCACGTCCAACTCGCCCAGTTCGGGCAGGGCGGGGCGGGTGGCGCGCAGCAGGTTTGCGGGCAGCATGTCCGCCGCGTGCTTCTTGGGTTCTGCGGGCAGGCAGGCGGTGCGACCCGGGACGGATGCGGCGAAGGCGGTCTTCACAGGATACCTCCCAGCATTTCGGCCAGAATGCCGACCTGTTCAAAGCTGTTCTTTTCGGTGCAGGCCACCAGCAGCACGTCGTCCATGCCGGCGTAGTAGCGCCCCACGGGAAAGCCGGGCACGTAGCCGCGCGCGGTAAGCCTGTCCACCGCCTCGAAGGCGGGAATGGGCAGCCGCACGGCGAATTCGTTGCCGAAGGGGGCGGTGTTCAGCGGGCGCACCCCGGCGATGGCGGTCAGCCGTTCCATGGCGTAGCGGGCGCGTTCCATGGAAAGTTCCGCCGTGCGGGTCAGGCCTTCCGGTCCCAGCAGGCACAGATGCACCAGCGTGCGCAGGGCGCACAGGGCCTGGTTGGAGCAGATGTTGGACGTGGCCTTTGCGCGGCGGATGTGCTGTTCGCGCGCCTGCAACGTCAGCACGTAGCCGGTGCGGCCTTCAATGTCGTTGGTGCGGCCCACGATGCGGCCCGGCATCTGGCGCACCATGTCCTTGGTGCAGGTCATGATGCCCAGGTACGGCCCGCCGAAGCTCAGCGGCTGGCCCAGCGACTGGCCTTCTGCCACGGCGATGTCCGCGCCCATTTCGCCGGGCGTTTTCAACACCGACTGCATGACCGGGTACACCGAAATGACCGACGCGGCCTTCTGGCTTTTGGCGTGCGCGAACAGGTCGGTGAAGTCTTCCACCACCCCGAAGAAGTTGGGGTTCTGCACCACCACGGCGGCGCAGCCGGTATCCACGGCGGCCTTCAGGGCGGCCATGTCCGACATGCCGTCCACCTGCGGCACGGTGACCAGGTCGAGCGAAAGGTTGGACGTGTACGAGGCCAGCATGGTGCGCCAGATGGGGCTGACGGCCTCGTCGATGACCAGCTTGCGGCGCTTGGTGGCGCGCACGGCCATCATCATGGCTTCAAAGATGGCCGAGCCGCCGTCGTACACAGATGCATTGGCGCAATCCATGTCCAGCAGGCGGCACACCGCCGTCTGGTATTCAAAGATGGCCTGCAGGGTGCCCTGCGAGGCTTCCGGCTGGTAGGGGGTGTAGGCGGTGTAGAATTCGCCGCGCGAAACCAGCGCATCGACGGCAGCCGGGATGTGGTGGCTGTAGAAGCCGCCGCCCAGAAAGCTGACCACATCGGTGCGGTTGCGGGCGGCCATTTCTTCCATCTTGGCCAGCACCTGCATTTCGCTGAGGCCCAGGGGCAGCTCGAAGCTGCGCGGGCGCATCTCTGCCGGAATATCGACGAAAAGGTCCTCGATGCTCTGCACGCCGATGACGGAGAGCATTTCCCGGACCTCCTCTGGGGAGTGCGGGATGAACGGCATGGGTTGCTCCTTGCCGCTAGTGGGCTTCGCGCGCGACGACGGCTTCGTAGTCGGCGGCGGAGAGCAGGCCTTCGGGCGTGCCGGAAAGCTTCACGCGCACCATCCAGCCGTCGGTGTAGGGCGACTGGTTCACCAGTTCCGGCGCGCCGGACAGGGCGTCGTTGACGGCGCTGACGGTGCCGGCAAGGGGCGAGTACAGTTCGCTGGCGGCCTTCACCGATTCCACCGAACCCATTTCCTGGCCGGTGGCCAGGGTGTCGCCCACGGCGGGCAGGTCGACGAAGGTCAGGTCGCCCAACTGTTCCTGGGCAAACTGGGTGATGCCGATGACGGCCTCGTCACCTTCGATGCGCACCCATTCGTGGGTATCGGTGTAGAGCAGGTCGGCGGGAACGGACATGTGTGCCTCCTGGAAGGGTTAGGCCTGTGGTGGGGGCCAATGGGGGTGAATGGAATGCGCGGCGCGGGCGCGGCGGTCACGGCCCGGCTGCGGCGTGTGGCGCTGTTGCGAACAATGCGGGGCGCGGTCTGCCCCGCGCACGGCTGCCTGTCTTGCGGGTATCCGCATGACGGCACGCCGGGCGCACCGGAAACACGGCAAGCGCGCCGGTGGACCGGTAATAGCCGGACACGGCGCGACCCGCAAGTGCCGCGACACATTGAAGAGGGGGAGTGGGCGTGTCTATTTTTCGGTCTTTTCCAGATGCACGCCGAGCTTTTCTATTTCATCCAGCAGCAACTGGCGGCGGATGGGCTTTACGATGAAGCTGACAGCGTCGCCCAGAAAGAAGGCGTCGTGTACTTCCTGCGAATCGTCCAGGCCCGAAATCATGATGACCTTCACGGCCTTTTCGGGGGCAACGCCTTCTTCCTTTTCGATTTCGCGGATTTCGCGCAGGGCCTGCTGGCCGTCTGCATTGGGCATGAGGATGTCGAGGGTGACCACGTCGTAGGGTTCGCCGTCCTTGAGGGCGGAAGCGAAGGCCTGCACGCCTTCCTCACCGTCGGTGGCGATGTCGACATACCCGTAGGGATGAAGGATTTTCTGGACCAGTCTGCGGCTGTCGAAGTCGTCGTCAACGACCAGGAATTTCATCGGAACGTCCTTCTGCCTGGGCGCTTTGTGCGCCGTGGTTTCGCCGCCGCGCCAGCGTGAGGCGGCGGCCTGATGGATGCCCGGTAAACACGGTGCGGTCCGCAACGTGGTCGGGGCTGGTTGCCCCTGGCGTCTACCTTCGGAATTGCTGACGAACATAGCCGCGTGCGGTAGCGCGGTCAATGAGCGTTAACGCTCTTTGCGTCTTTCTATGCGGCGGCGTTGCAGCGCCGCCTGCCGCCTATACCCCGGCAGCCGCAAAGGCCCGGTCCACGATGTCCACGGCCTCCTGCTGGATGCGCTTCAAGTGGTCCGGTCCCTTGAAGCTTTCGGTGTAGATCTTGTACATGTCCTCGGTGCCGGAGGGTCGCGCGGCAAACCAGCCGTCGTCGGTGATGACCTTCAGTCCCCCGATGGACGCCCCGTTGCCGGGGGCCTTCGTCAGCATGGCGGTGATGGGCGCGCCCGCAAGTTCCGTGGCGGTCAGCACGTCGGGCGAAAGGTTGGCTAGCACGGCCCGGCGTTCCGCCCCGGCGGGCGATTGCAGCCGCTCGTACAGCGGCGCGCCGAACTGTTCGGTGAGCTTTGTGTACAGTTCCGCCGGGTCGCGGCCTTCCACGGCCATGATTTCCGCCGCCAGCAGGTTCAGCAGCAGGCCGTCCTTGTCGGTGGTCCATACCGTGCCGTCGCGCCGCAAAAAGGACGCCCCGGCGCTTTCCTCCCCGCCAAAGCCGCAACTGCCTTCCAGAAGCGGCTGCACGAACCACTTGAAGCCCACGGGCACCTCCACCACCTTGCGGCCCAGCGACGCGGCCACCCGGTCCACCATGGAACTGGTAACCAGCGTCTTGCCCACGGCGCATTGCGGCGACCACTGCGGGCGGTGGCGGAACAGGTACCACACGGCAACGGCCAGGTAGTGGTTGGGGTTCATCAGGCCCGATGCGGTGACGATGCCGTGGCGGTCTGCGTCTGCGTCGTTGCCGAAGGCCACGTCGAACTTGTCGCGCAGATTGATCAGCCCGGCCATGGCCCACGGGGACGAGCAGTCCATGCGGATCTTGCCGTCCTTGTCCAGCGGCATGAACCGGAAGGTGGGGTCCACCGCGTCGTTCACCACGGTGATGTCGAGGCCGTAGGTTTCGGCAATGGGGCGCCAGTACGCCAGCGACGAGCCGCCCAAGGGGTCTGCGCCCAGCTTCAGCCCGGCGGCCTTGATGGCGGGCATGTCCACCACGGATGCAAGGTCGTCCACGTAGTCGCGCACGAAGTCGCGCTGGCTCACGCACGGGGCGGCCAGCGCATTGCGCAGATGCATGCGGCGCACGGCGCGGTTGCTGCCATCCAGAAGTTCGTTGGCGCGGCGCTGAATCCACCTGGTGGCGTCGGTGTCTGCCGGGCCGCCGTGGGGCGGATTGTACTTGAAGCCGCCGTCCTCCGGGGGGTTGTGCGAGGGGGTGATGACGATGCCGTCGCCAAGGCCCTGCGCGCGGCCCGCATTCCAGGTGAGGATGGCGTGCGAAATGACCGGGGTGGGGGTGTAGCCGCCGCCCTGCTGGATGACCGTGGACACGCCGTTGGCGGCCAGCACTTCCAGCGCGGTGCGGTGGGCGGGTTCCGACAGGGCGTGGGTGTCCATGCCCAGGAACAGCGGGCCGGTTATGCCTGCCTGCGCGCGGTATTCGCACACCGACTGGGTGACGGCGAGGATGTGTTCCTCGTTGAAGCTGCCGGACAGCGCACCGCCCCGGTGGCCGGAGGTGCCGAAGGACACGCGCCGCTCTGGCGCTACGGTATCCGGGTGCTCGGTATAGTAGGCGGCGACCAGCGCCGGAATGTCCACCAGTTGCGAAGCTTCGGGCCGTTGCCCGGCCTGCGGATGCGTTGCCATGGCGTGCTCCTGTCCTGACGGCGCGAAGTGTGCCGAAGTGTTTGGAGAATTTGTATACCGCCGGGGCAGGGCGAGCGCAAGGGTGGGACGCAGCCTGATCAGCACCCCGCCAGGCACGGCAGTGTCAGGTGAATCCTATCTGTGTACAACCCGCTGCCCCTCCGCAGTCGTGCGGATTCGCGCGCCAATGCGGCAAGCTTTACATTCGCTAAAAAACAAACATAGGGAATGTGCTAGCAAATATATCCACGGACAAGCCAGGACGGGAGCCTCCACAACAAACCACTGCCACACGCCTGGCGCAAAAGGGCAAAACTTTGAAATACCAAGAAATTGCAACAAACTCCGGCGTATTGTTTTTTATCATCCACCAATTCATCACCAACTTTCCCTTATTATACGTAGTCATGTTCAAGAAAAAAAAACTAATAACATTTTACAACGAATCAATAGAAAATTTTATTGAAAGAGAAAAAATCAACCGCCAGGACATCATGTTTATAGCACACCACTACAACAGATTCAGCTTGTCTTTTTTTTTAATGCAAATAGGCATTTCAAGCATATCCGCATTAGCAATGCACATGATATTTACTGAAAACAACACGAAACACCTTCTTCCATTAACTATACTTATGACATGTTCACTGTTATACATGAGATATCAATACGCAGAAATGCATCAATTTCTAATTGTTACATCTAAAAAGATACACATCTTTGACACTTTTAATGTGCTCAAAAGAATAGATATCAGCACATCAGACATCACAAAAGTTGTTAACGCCATTAGCGTATGGCGCACTTTTGTAGAAATACACACAGCAAGAGAAAAAATAAGAATAGCGTGCGAATTCCCAGATAGCGCCGAAGTATGCAAAAACATTTCAAAACAGCAAAAAATAATAACATTTGAGGCAAAAAATGAATAACGCTACCGCAACTGTTCAATACGCTGACCCACAAAATGATCTTGGACCTATCGCGTCAGCGCCAGAAATATGGGAAAGTGCAGATACATACACAACGGCCCCAGATGTGCAAAGATAGTATGTACAGAGATAGTATTCCCCTGACCCAGCCGTGCCCGGCGGGGTGCTGATCAGGCGGCCTGTTGCCTCACGTCATACTCGCCCGGTATTGTCCTTTGGCGTGTACGAAAAGCTTTTCGGGGGTCGCCTGAGATAGCCAAGGACGGCAGCCGTTACACACGCCTTTAATCGTCGGCGTGGTCGTCAGTTTTTATTGCGCCGCAGTTTGTCGCGTGTTGAAGGCATCGTCGGATGTTGATGTCCTCTCGGCTCTGGTAGCGCCTTGGCGGCGTCTTCCAATGCCCGCACGTTGAACGTTTCCCCTTCGGCTTCCAGCAGTGCGCGCCGTTGTGCGGCAAACTGCTCATACTGGCCTTCCGCGTGGGTATCCGCCTGTTTTTTGGAAATCCGGCCCGCGCCTTCAAGCACATCGCGGTCGTTGAATTTCAGGAAGGAATCAAGCTTTTCTGCCCAGTCCTTGAGGAAAATTTCCTTGCGGCGGCGGGCCTGGTCTTCCGCAAAGTCCAGCCACATGGTGACGATGCGGTTGAGTTCGCCGATCTCCGGTTCGCGCAGATAGTTCTTGGCAACAGTGACGTCCGCCTTCTGCACGCTTCCCGACTTCCATGTTGTCAGCCCCATATTCGGCAGGCTGCTGTCGGCCCGTTCGGCAATGAGTTCCGCAGCGGTCTTGCCGGTGACGGCAAAGTGCAGCTTGTTCTGGATGAACCGGAAAAACTGTGTGGTTTCCGGCAGGGTGGGGGAGTAGTCCGCCGCCATTGCGAATATCTCGCGCACGCGCAGGTACATCCGGCGTTCGCTGGCCCGAATGTCGCGGATGCGATCAAGCAGTTCGTCAAAGCGGTCCGGCACGGCTGATCCGGCAACGGGCGGGTTCTTCAACCGTTCGTCGTCCAGCGTGAAGCCCTTGACCAGATACTCTCGCAGCCGCTCCGTAGCCCAGCGGCGGAACTGGGTGCCGCGGGGCGAACGGACGCGATAGCCCACGGCCAGTATGGCGTCGAGACTGTAGAACTTTACGCTGCGCCGAACCTGCCGCGCCCCCTCGGCCCGAACCTGTAAGTAACTCTTACAGGTTGCCTCGGGGGTAATTTCGCCCTCTGCGTACAGGGCCTTCAGGTGCAGGGTGATGTTTTGTGACGAAGTCTGGAACAACTCGGCCATCATTGCCTGGGAAAGCCAAAGCGTATCCTCGGCAAACCGGCAGTCCACACGGGTATGACCATCCTCGGTCTCGTAGAGCAGGAATTCACCCGGCAGTGGCGATTGAAGGTCGGTCATCCCTCCTCCTGTCTGGCATCTTGCAAGGATGGCGGCTTGCGTCCGGTGGGGCTGCGGGGGCGGCCCACGCCCCGGCTAGCTGTTCTCCGGGGCGTCAGGCTTGTCGATGCATGCGCTACACGTTGAACAGGAAGTGTACCACGTCGCCGTCCTTCATCACGTATTCCTTGCCTTCCACGCGCAGCACCCCGGCGGAACGGCAGGCCGCCTCGGTGCCGTGCTTCACGTAGTCGTCGTAGCCGATGACTTCGGCCCGGATGAAGCCGCGTTCGAAGTCGGTGTGGATCACGCCCGCGCAGGCCGGGGCCTTCCAGCCCTGCTGGATGGTCCAGGCGCGCACTTCCTTTTCGCCCACGGTAAAGTAGCTGGCCAGGCCCAGCGTGTGGTAGCCGGTGCGGATGATGCTGACGAGGCCGCTTTCCTTGATGCCGTAGGATGCCAGCATCTCGGCCTGTTCCTCATCGGAAAGGCCTTGCAATTCTTCCTCGATCTTGGCGCAGATCACCACCATGTCGCAGCCGCGCTGCTCGGCCAGTTCGCGCACGCGGCGCACGTGGTCGTTGGTGCCGTCCAGGTTGGCCTCGTCCACGTTGGCGCAGTAGATGACCTTCTTGGCGGTGATCAGGCCCATTTCGCGCATGGCCTGCTTGAACAGGTCGTTGTCCTTGCCTTCAAAGGTAGAGGCCGGGTTGCCCGCGTTCATGTGTTCCAGCAGGCGGCCCAGTTCGTCAGCCGCGGCCTTGGCGTCCTTGTCGAACTTGGACGACTTGGACAGGCGGTCGTACCGCTTTTCGGCGGACTGGATGTCGGCCAGCAGCAGTTCTGTCTCTATGGTCTCTATGTCGCGGATGGGGTCGATGGCCCCGTCCACGTGGGTGATGTTCTCGTCGTCGAAGCAGCGCACCACTTCAAGAATGGCGGCGCATTCGCGGATGTTGGCCAGAAACTGGTTGCCCAGCCCTTCGCCCTTGCTGGCCCCGCGCACCAGCCCGGCAATGTCGATGAAGTCCACCGTGGCGCTGATGGTCTTCTGCGGCTTGGCCATTTCGGTCAGTTTGTCGATGCGCGCATCGGGCACGGCCACGGTGGCCTTGTTGGGTTCTATGGTGCAGAAGGGGTAGTTGGCCGCCTCGGCGTTCTGGGCCTTGGTCAGCGCGTTGAACAGGGTGGACTTGCCCACGTTGGGCAGCCCGACGATGCCTATGCTGAGAGCCATGTCTGTCTCCGGAAATTGCGATGATGGCGCGCGCGCCATATGCGGCGCGGGGCGCGGGTTGGGGGGCGGCGTGGCCGCCGGGGCTTCATAGCGTCTTTTGCGCTGTTTGGAAAGGGCGGGGCCGCGTCAGCCTTGGCTGGGGTTTGTTTTTGGACGCCTCCGGCGGCCATGGACGGCAGCCGTCACGCGAGTCCGCGAGTGTTACGGATGGCGATCGCAGCGCGGCTGGTGCCCCTTGGAACCCCTTTATTGTATTCGCGTAATGTGCAGGGAATACAAATAAAAGTTTTTGGGGGAGGGGGGCGGGGGAGGAGACCCTTTTACAAAAGGGTCCCTCCCCCGCAATATTTTGGCTTTGCAATAGCCTGCTAGAACAAGGAAAATACCGAAATGGCCAGCAGCGCGCCCATCACCGCGTTGCACCAGCGTATCGCCACCGGAGAATGCAGCAGCCCGCGCAGGGCCGTGCCGCCCGCGCACCAAAGGGCCAGGGACGGGAAGGCCATGGCCGCGAACACGGCGGTAAGCACCAGCAGTTCCGGCGATACGCCGTGCAGGCCAAGCACGTTGGCGGCAAGGGCAGATTCCGTGCCGTCATGTCCGGAAACGTAGGTGGTCACCCCGGCCACGGCGGCTAGCCATGCCTTCGGGTTTACCCACTGGAACAGCGCTCCTTCGATGAAGGTCATGGGGCGTGCGGCGTTGCGGCCTTTTGCCGCTTCGCCCGGCGTGGGCGGCGCGGCAGTGGCGATGCGCCATGCCAGCCACAGCAGGTAGGCGGAGCCAACCCAGCGCAGCCAGTCGTGCAATTGCGGCACGGCGGTGAAAACCTGGTCCATGCCGAGGCCCACGGCAATGATCATCAGCGGAAAGCCCAGCGATATGCCCAGCAGGTGGGGCATGGTGCGCCAGAAGCCGAAGGTGAGGCCCGACGACATGACCATGGTGTTGTTGGGGCCGGGGGTGACGCTCATGGCGACGGCATAGGTGCTCATGGCGGCCAGGGTCGCGAATTCCATGGGATGCTCCGGTGAGTGTGTCGTGTCGTTGTACAGGCAGCGGGAGTAAAGGGAAAGCGTTGGGGTGGGCAGGGGGCGCGAGGCGGGGCTTGGTGGTGAGCGGGGACGCTGCTGTCGGAATCCGCGCGCTGCGGTCGCCAGCGGATATGAAAGCGCCGGGACATCCATGCGGATGCCCCGGCGCGGGAACGGCATTTTGCTAGGGGTGTTTCATGCCTCGCGCAGCCTTGCGCAGGGAGGATTTTTGTTCTCTGCCGAGGAAGAATGCTTTTTTATGGAGGGAGCGTACTTTTGTGGTACTCGACCGGAATAAAAATGCATTCTGACGAAGGCAGAGGGCAAAAGGACCCCTGCGCGGTGTTCGTTACGGCAATACTCTCACGGTGTACGCCCCATCCACCTTCAGGTACTTGCGGGCCAGCGCGCGCAGGGCCTCGGCGTCCAGCTTGGCCGCCTTGTCCACCACCTGCTTGTTGAAGGCCAGCGGGTACCCCTGCGATGCCAGCACCGCCGCCTCTGAACTGCGGCTGCCAAGGCGCTGGTGTTCGCGGTAGTAGTCGCCTTCCAACTGGTTCTTGCCGCGCCGCAGTTCGTCGTCGGGCAGGGCGTTTGCGTGCAGGCGGGCAATGACGTCCTTGAAGCCCTGCGTGGCCTGCTCCAGCTTGCCCGGCTCGGTGCCGATGTAGAAGATCATGAACCCGGCCTTTTCCGACTGCCAGTTCATGGCGGTGACGGTGTAGCCAAGGCCCTGCTCGTCGCGCAGGTCGCGGAACAGCAGGCCGCTCTGGCCGGACAGGATTGCCTGCATCAGTTCAAGGCCGGGGGTGTCGTCGCTTTTCAGCGGCGCGGTGGGGAAGACCAGCATCAGGTGGGCCTGGTTGCGGCCCGGCAGGTGCAGATCCAGACCCTTGTCCTTGTTCCAGTTGGGTGCGGACAGGTTGGCGGGCTTGGCGTCGGGCGCGGGCAGTTCCTTGGCGTGGCGGATGACCGCCTCGCGGTCGTACTGGCCGCACACGGCCATTACCCACGGCTGACGCACCTGCTGCGTCCAGAAGCCGCGCACGTCGGCCACACCGAACTTCTGCACCGCCTCGGGCATGCCCAGATGGTAGTAGCCGTAGGTGTGGCCGGGGAACAGGAAGGGCGTCAGATGGCGGAAGGCCAGGCCCATGGGCTGGTCCTCGCGCGCCTTGATGGAAGCCACCTGGTTCACCCGTTCGCGCGCCACTTCCGCGTCGGCAAAGGCGGGCGCGGTCAGCACCTGGCCCAGCAGGGCGAACATGTCGTCATTGAAGCGCGAAGGCTGGCGCAGCGAAAGGCTGAAGGTCTGCCGTCCGGCGGATGCCCCAAGGCTGGCGGCGCGGTCGGACTGGTAGGCCTCCATGGACGGGGCGTCCAGACCGCCCGCAATGCCTGCGGCCTT
This sequence comes from uncultured Desulfovibrio sp., assembly GCA_964402645.1. Classification (GTDB taxonomy): domain Bacteria; phylum Desulfobacterota; class Desulfovibrionia; order Desulfovibrionales; family Desulfovibrionaceae; genus Cupidesulfovibrio. Next base: position 378,010 of record CAYOCV010000001.1, read on the forward strand.
GGCCCCGGCAGACTGCGGCGTGGGCAGGGTGCCCTTTGCCAGCGCGCTGGCGGCCAGCGATGCCAGGCCCTGCCTGTCTGCGGGCAGCAGTGCATTGCCGCCGCTGAACACCATGTCCACCGCCGTGTAGGGCAGGGTGGCGTCGGGTATGAGGATGAGCGTGCGGCCCTTGCCAAGGTCGATGACCTCGGTCTTGCTGTCCACGGCGGCGGATGCCGCGTCGGCTCCGGCACGGGCCGGGGCGGGCCAGGCCTTGGCCAGCGCGGCGGCAAGGTCGGGGGTCTGCGATGTTTCCGGCGTCAGGGCCACCACGGAAAGCCGTTCGGGCCGCAGCCAGCGGGTAATCAGGTCTTGCAGGGTGGCGGGGGTGACGTCGTGCAGGCCGCGCAGGTAGTTGGTTTCGCCCTGCACGCCGGTGAAGAACTGGAAATAGCCAAGCTTGGAGGCAAGGCCGGGCAGGGTTTCCTTGGCCCGGAACATGTCGTCTTCCAGATTCAGCTTGGCGCGTTCGATGTCCTCTGCCGTGAAGCGGTCTGCGGACAGCGAGGCCAGGTCCGCCGTCAGGGCGGTCCAGAAGGCGTCCAGCTTGTCGGCGTCCAGTTCCGCCATGATGTTCAGCATGCCCACGCGCTCGAAGCTGTAGTTGGATACCGAGATGGAATCCACCAGTTGCTTCTCGTACTTGTAGGTGCGGTACAGCAGCGAGGTGCGGTCGCCGCCCAGCAGTTGGGCCAGCACGTCAAGCTGGGGCGACTGCGCGTCGGCAAAGCCCGGCACCGGGAAGGAAATGCCCAGGTACACCTTGTTCCACGGGCCGGGTTCGATCTTGACCGTGGGGGCAGGGGTGACGGGGGCAACGGCTGCGCCGGATGCGGGCTTGGCCGTCTTGTCGGATTTGGCGGGTTTGGCCACCTTTTCGGACTTGGCGGATGCGGGCGCGGCGGGCTTGCCGCCGTCCGCCTTGTCGCCCTCCGCCAAAGTGAGCGGCTGGGCCAGCAGCTTTTCCGCGTCGATGGGCGCGGGCGGGGTGACCGTGGCGTCATTCTTCAGGGCGCCGAACAGGCGCTGCGCCTCGGCCAGGGCCTCCGCCGGGTTCACGTTGCCGACAACGGCCAGCAGCATGGACTGCGGCTGGTAGTGCCTGCGGATGTAGTCGCGGATGTCGTCCGACGTGAACGACTTGATGGTCTCGCGCAGGCCGATGATGGGCGATGCGTAGGGCGTGCCGTTCAGGGTCAGGGCCTGCATGTGCTGGAACAGCCGATTGTCCGGGCTGTCCTCGCCGCGTTGCAGTTCGGCCAGGATGACGTCCTTTTCGGACTCAAGCTCGGCGGGGTCCAGCGTGGGGTGGAAGGCCATGTCCTTCAGCACTTCCATGCCCAGCTTCCACTGCGCGGCGGGCATGTCGGTAAGGTACATGGTGTAGTCGAAGCTGGTGGCGGCATTCAGGTAGCCGCCTGCGCGCTCCACGTCGCGGGCCACGGCGCCCTTGGGGCGGTTTTCCGTGCCCTTGAACACCATGTGCTCCAGCACGTGGCTTATGCCCGCCTCGCGCGGGGTTTCGTAAGTGGAACCGGCATGCACGTAAAGCCGCAGCGAGGCCAGCGGAAAACGCTCGTCCGGCTGGATGAGCACCGTCAGGCCATTGGAAAGGCGGGTCAGTTGCGGGGCCGGGGCTGTGGGCGTGGCGGCCGTGGCTGCGGTCGGCATCGTCAGGGCTCCGAGGAGAAGAAACAGGGTGAGAAGGGTGCGCATTGCGAATGTCTCCGATTGCCGCGCGGGGCGGCGTGCGCTGTGTCGTGCCGACTGTCGAAGGCAGCCGGTGATGGCCGAAAACGCGCGGCGCGCACCTTGCAAAGGCACGCCCGCAAGGCCGGGGCGTCGGTCTGCCGACGCCGCGAATGGAGCCGCCTGGGCAGGCTCCGCACGGCGGGGCCGACACGTACATGTAATCGTTTCCCGGCGCAAGGCAAGGTGGCAGCGGAAGACAAACCGGCACTTTGCTGCTAGTGACACAGTGGAAAGCCGCCTTGATGCCCGCGTGACGCAGCCCCCGCGATGGCTGTGGCTCCGGAACTCTTCTGGCCCCGTAGGCCAAATTCGGGGCACCGTTCGGCCTCAGGGGCGGCGGCAAGCGCAAAATCATGTTTCCGTTACGCCGCCGGGCGTAGACAGTACAACGCAATGCAACGACTTCTCAAACAATACCGCACCGACGTGGGCGACGTGCTGGCAGAGGCCGACGTACTCCTGCTGGAGCTGGAAGTGGCAGGCGACCGGGCTGACCCGGAACTGCTGGGCCGTTTGTCGCGCCTTGTGCATGGGCTGCGCGGCGCGGCAGGGCTGCTGGGGCTTGAGGGCGCTTGCCGCATGGCGCGCCTGGTAGAGGTGGCCTGCGAACTGGCGCGTGACGGGTCGTTGCCCCTTTCGCCGGAAGTCGTTTCCGCACTGGGCGGGTGCATGCGGATGCTGGCCGGGCTTTCCGGCGTGGTCGAGCCGGGTGAATCCGCTGAACTGGTCGAGCCGGGTGCATTGGGCGCATTGGGCGATACTGGCGATGCCGAGCCTGCATCTGCGGTACCGACGGATGCCCCCGGCGCTTTGGGAACCTATCCGGCGGTATGCATTACCGGCGACCCGGATGCGCTGGACCGCGAGGATACGCCAGCGGGCCGTGCGCTGCGGCGTCTGGTTGCCCTGCTTGACAAGGCGCTGCCCGAAAGTCTGCGCATCCCCGCGCGGGAGCAGTTGCATGTTTGCGACCCCGATGGGCATTGCCTGTTCGATCTGCATGGCATTGACGTACTGCGCGGGCAGCGCGACGGCCTGTTTCTGTACGTGGTGGAATTTGGCGGATCGGACGATCTGCTGCGCAAGGACCTGAGCCCGCTGGGGCTGCTGGCCTTCCTGCGCAAGAGCGGCCTTGTGCTCGACGCGCGTTTCGTGCCCGGGCCGGACGGCGCGGGGCCGGGGATGCCGGGTTGCGGACTGCACGTGCTGTACGCGTCCATCCTTGAGCCGGATCTGGTGAACACGGTATTTCAGGTGGAATCGGCCAGGGTACACCCCATCGACGTGGCAGGATTGCGCCGGGGCGAGCCGGGGTGGCAGCGCCCCCCGGCACGCGTGGCCGCGCCGATGCCGCAGCGCGAGGGACCCGACGAGGACAGCATAGACGATCTGGTGCGCCAGTACGATTCCGCCATGCGGAAAATGCGGGAGGAAACCATGGGCAACGATACTGATGACGACATCAGGTTTTCCGGCACGGTGGTAGACCCGGATGCCGAGGAACGTCGGCTGGCGGAATTGGAAGCGGAACTTGCCGCAGGCATGGACGCCTTGTCGCTGGACGATGACCGGGACGGAGACGACAACAACCCTTCGCGTCATACCCTGGCCGCGTTGATCGGCGGCCTGGTGGGGGATGACGACCTTGTGCAGGGCGTGAACAGCGGCGCGAGCGCCGCACTGGCCAGCGCGGTGCCGGGTGATGTGCCGGGTGATCTGGTGGATGTTGCGGATGCGGGGCAAGGGCCGCACGGTATGGATGACGATCTGTTTGCCGATGCCGATCCCGACATGGAATTGAACGATGTTTCCGATGGCGTGGACGGTATGCCTGCCTCTTCGGCTGGGGTGGACGCGCCCGCCATGCCGGACGCGGCAAGTGTTTCCGTGGGCGCCGCCAGTGTTGGCGAGGGCGATGCCGCCTCCGCTGTCGCTACTGATGACGACCCCGACGCCGACCTGTTTGCCGACAGCGGCGAAGCCCCCGATCTTTCCTATCTGGATGCGGTGCTGGCCGAACGGCCCGATGGCGGCGTGGCCCTGAATCTTACCGGCGCTGCCCCCACCCGCGTGGTGGGCGGCTTTACCGTGCGCGCGGCGGACGGCGATTCGTCCCCCCACGGCGGCAACAAGGGCGTGCTGGTGCTGGACGGCGAGGTGACCATAGAACGCGGGGCGGACCTGCGCGAGGCCCTGCTGGACATGCTGGACAATTTCGCGGCGGTACGCATCGACATGACCGGCGTTACCGCAGCAGACCTGACCCTGGTGCAACTGCTGCAATCCGCTGCCGTCACCGCGCGGGCGCGCGGGGTGGACCTTGCGGCCACCGGGGTTGTGTCCGAGGCCGTGGCCGAGGCGGCCCGCCGCACCGGTTTGGACGTTCCCGGCATTCGCCGCGTGGGGCTGGAAAGGCTGCTGCTTGCCGAGTGCCAGTAGCCTGGCCGTACCGCATGTATCGATGCTGCAACGCATCACGCAAAACGGCGCGTCCCTTGGGGGGCGCGCCGTTTTCGTTTGACAGCAGGGCGAGGAGGGGGAGCGGGGCATGCGGATGCGTGTGCGGCGCTTTGGGGAGATTCCGGCAGAGAATGCGGATGGTGCCGGCAGAAACCGGTGCGCGGATGGAGGAAGCGACAAGAGGCAGGCAGGAGGATGTCAGCGCGTCAGGCGCATTGGCCGGACGGATTGGACAGGCGGCATGAGCGGGGAACGGGGGGCAGAGGTAACGGCATGCCCGATCTAGCGGTCGAGCGGGCGGCGGGCCGTCAGGCCGCACAGGCAGCCACGGGGCCTTCGCAGTAGTAGTTGATGAACTGGCCGATCTGCACGCCCAAGTGTACGCACTCAATGCCGTCCAGGCATCTGGCGGCGTCCGTGGCGTTGATGTGCGTCCATAGCTCGTTGCCGTGCTTGCGCAGGCGGATGATCCAGGCGTCCTTGGCGTCGTCGAAGGTGACATGCAGGTCAATCCCGTGCCTGTCCAGAGCCGGATGTATCTCGCGGATCTTGTCCGCAAGGATGGTGGCGGTGACGTTCATGGGAACCTCCCCGGCGGGTGTGCCCGCCTATAGGAAAGATAGTGCTGCTGCACGGGAAGGCAACCGTGTTGTCGCGCAGGCGCTAAGAGGGTGAACTGATCTGGCATTTCGATTGATTCGCGCCGGAAACGGATTTCCTGACGGCAAAGGGCCGCCTCCTGCTGGAAGCGGCCCCCGGTAACTACTTTGCATTGCGGGTGGTTATGCGCGTGATATCCCATCAAAGCGTTGGGACAGCTTGAGCAGGTGTACCTCGTGGATGTCGGCCTGCGGGGTGACCGCACGGGCCAGCGAAAGGGGGGACAGGTACAACTCGGTCCAGTCCATGTCCAGCAGTACGCTGCCGTCGTCGCGCACCTCTATGGTTCGAAACAGGGGGCGGATGTCGGTGGTGCGTGGTCCCTTCTTGGTTTCGCGCGTCCATTCCAGCGCAGGCGCGGCGGTAAAGTCGCGCCAGGCCAGCATGAACGCGGCCCGGCGGGTGTCGTCCACGCCATAGCGCAGCTCAAAGGTTTCACTGGCGGGCTGCGGCGCGGTGTTGCGGCCCACGGGCAGTTCCTCCACAAAGGTCACCCGCATGCCGCGCGGCAGGCGGCCATCCAGGGCGCGGCGCACCTCGTCGGCGGTGCGGTATTCGCGCAGGTACACGGCCAGCCATTCCGCCCGGCTGGCCACGCCCACGGGCAGGGCACGCCCGAACGAGAGCAGCGGCAGGGGGTGGAACCCGCGCGAAAACGCGGGCGGCAGCCCGGCCCGGCGCAGGGCGCGCTCGAACAGCGATTGCAGTTCAAGCTGGCTGAGAAACACCGCCATGTCTTCCTTGGTGTACCAGATGCGGTAGTGGCCCGCCTTCAGCGCCAGTTCGTCGGAAATCTGCGGCGGCTTGTCCGTCTTTTCCGGCATGCGCACCCGGCCATGCTCGTCCAGCGTGGGCTGATGGGCCTGCTGATCGCGCTGGGGCAGGTTGGTGCGGTTGGCGTAGGCAGCAACGCCGGGCAGCTTGTCCAGCCGGGATGGGGATGACGTGGTGTCGCACACCCCGCACATGTGGCACGCGCCGTAGCGGCAGTCGCCCGTCAGCTTCATGTCCAGCGCGCGGTGGCGTTCGCGCAGCAGGAATTCGCGGCTGGCCCCGGCATCCAGATGATCCCAGGGCAGCGGTTCGTCCTCGCCGCGTTCGCGGGTGTAGTCCGCAGCGGCAAGACCATGTTCGGTCAGGGCGTCCAGCCACGGGGCAAGATCGAAACCTTCGATCCAACTGCTGAAGATGGCCCCCTTGCGGTAGGCGCTTTCCACAACATCGGCCAGCCGTCTGTCCCCGCGCGAAAAGATGCCTTCCAGCGCGCTCATGGAGGCTTCATGCCAGCGCATTTTCAGGCATTTTTCGCCCTTGAAGCGCGAACGCAGATAACCGATGCGGTCGCGGATTTCTTCAAGCGACAGTTGACGTTCCCACTGGAACGGGGTGTGCGGCTTGGGCACGAAGGGCGATATGGCCGCCGTCACCTGCAAGCGGCGGATGCCCGGCCCGGCGGCATCGCGCACCTTGCGGCACAGGTCCACGATGGCGTCGAGGTCCTCGCGCGTTTCGGTGGGCAGGCCGATCATGAAATACAGCTTCACCTGCTGCCAGCCGTGCTCGAACAGTTTCTGCACGTGCAGCAGCAGCCCTTCCTCGGTGACGCCCTTGTTGATCACGTCGCGCAGGCGCTGGCTGCCCGCTTCCGGCGCAAGGGTGGCTCCGGTGCGGCGGATGCCCGCCATGCGGCGCATGATCTCGTCGTCGATGGACCCCACCCGCAGGGACGGCAGCGAGACGGCCACCTGCTCCTGCGCGCAGCGGTCCACCGTGGACAGGAACAACTGCTTGAGCGCAGAGAAGTCGCCCGTGCTCAGGGACAGGAAGGATACGTCGTCGTAGCCGGTTTGGCCCAGACATTCTTCAAGCAGCGCATGAAGGTTTTCGGTGGAGCGTTCGCGCGCCGGGCGGTAGATGATGCCTGCCTGGCAGAACCGGCAGCCGCGCGTGCAGCCCCGGCCAATCTCCAGCGCCAGCCGGTTGTGTACCGCGCCGAAGGGCACGGTCTGGTTGGCCGGGTAGCGGGCGGTGTTCATGTCGGCCACCACGCGCCGGGCCACGCGGGTGTATCCCGTATCGGCTGTCAGCAGGGGGCGGGGCGGGGTGCCCGCCACGTTGCGGGCGGCATCCGGAGGCGTGGAGCCGTCAAAGAATTCCGGCACGTACACGCCGGAAATGCGGCGGGCGTCGTCCAGAAAGCGGGACCGGGCATGCCCGGCGGCACGGGCGGCGACCAGCAGGTCCACCAGCTCCGTCATCACCTCTTCGCCCTCGCCCAGCACCATCAGGTCCATGAACGGGGCCAGCGGTTCCGCCGCCAGAGTGCAGCCGCCGCCAGCCATGACCACCGGCCACGCGGTGAGCGAATCGGCCTTGGCCCGTTCCGCCGCACGCAGGGGAATGCCCGCCAGATCCAGCATGTACAGCACGTTGGAATAGCACAGTTCGTGGGTGATGCTGAACCCCACAAGGTGGGTGGCCGCCAGCGGGGTGTCCGATTCAAGGGTGGCCAGCGGCACGCCGTGCTCGCGCAGCACCGCGCCCGCGTCCCGGCAGGGGGTGAACACCCGTTCGGCCCACACGTCGGGCCGCTCGTTCAGGATGGCGTACAGGATCTTCTGCCCCAGGTAGGACATGCCCACTTCGTACATGTCGGGAAAGGCCAGCGCCACGCGCAGGGTGGCGGCGTCGGGCGTCTTGTGGATGGTGCCTTCCTCGATGCCGATGTAGCGGCTGGGCTTGGGCAGCAGGGGCAGAAGTTCGCGCATGGTTCCTGATGGGGATGAAGGGTGCGGGCGGGCCATTGCGCCGCCGGTCATGAAGGCGAAAGCGTGCTGGAACGTCGTGCCGGGATGGAAAACGCGGGTGCCGACGCTCATGTCCGTCATTCCGGTCATGTCGGGCATGGGGACAACATGGAGCCGCTGGCAACACTGCGTCCCGTACCGGAGTGACATGAAAAGGGGGGCGGCAGCGCCACCCCCTGAAACATGCGGACCGGTGCAGGCCAGTCCCCGACCTGATGTTCGCGCCGTGCCCGGTGGGGCGCCAGGCGCTAACGTGTGGCCGTGGTGTCGGGCCTACTTCTTCAGCAGGTCGGAAATGCCGGATATCTTGCCGCCCGCCGGACCCTTGGCCAGGTTCAGGTTGCCCAGGCCGCCCGTGGACAGCGTAAGGTTGGACGTGGCTTCAAGGTACTTGGTCTTCAGTTCTTCCGGGCAGGCCTTGTATTCGTAGATGACATGCACGCGGCTGATGACGCCGTCAAAGCCCTGCTCGAAGGGATAGCCGTAGGGCAGCAGCATCATCTGCACCCCCTGCTGGGTGGGCACGGTTTGCAGCGCCGCCACGTCCTTGAGCGAGTCGGTGGCTTCGTCGAACTTGCCGAGCACCATCTCGCCGTTCACCAGCTTCACCAGTCTGATATCGTAGGCCATCGGGGGTGTCTCCTTGGTGGATGTTTCCCGGCATAGGTAGGGGCTGGGGCTGTTGCTGTCAAGCAACGGTGCGCCGTGGCTCCATCAGCGGTCCGCTTCAGGCGGCAGCAGCCGCAGCGGGATGATGGTGGCCAGCGCCAGCACTCCCAGCAGGGCGAATCCCGCACTGAATGTCCAGGCTTGCCCCACCATGCCCAGCAGGGCGGGGGCAGCGCCCGTGCCGAAAAGCGACGAGACGGGCGTGGTGATGCACAGCACCGTGGGCTGCCGTTCCGCTGGCCAGCAGCGGGCCAGTTCCTTGAAAATGGCGGGAAAGATGAACGCGGTCATGGCGCCCTGCACGGTCATGCCCGCCGTGACCACCAGGACGGATGGCGCGGTCATGGCCAGCAGCGAGACGCCGGTCAGCCCCAGGCTTGCGGCGATGGTGCGCCGCGCGCCCATGCGGTCGGCCACCCAGCCCCCGGCCAGCGCGGCAAACGGCGTGGCCGTGCGTGAGGCTGCCAGCAATCCGTTGGCGGTGCCGGGCGCAAGGCCCATGCCGTCCACCAGGTGCAACGGCAGCACGCTGTACACGGCGTATTCCCCGGCCACGCCCACGGTCAGCAGCCACGCGAACAGCCACGTCAGCGGCGAGCGCAGCACTCCGGCAAGCCCGCGTACCGAGGGCGGCTCTGCCAGCGCCCGCCCCCCGCGTCCGATGCAGGCAAAGGTTGTCCCTGCCGCCACGCCCAGTACGCCCACGGCCAGCAACACGCCCCGCCAGTCGGCGATGCGCAGGCCTGCCTCCGCCAGCAGCGGCACGGCCACGAAGCTGAGGTTGGGCCCCAGTTCGTGGATGGCCACGGCCTTGCCCCAGTCGCGCTGGCGGGCCAGCGAGCCCAGTGTGGCCATGCCCGCCGGAAAGTACAGCCCCGCCGCCAGCCCCATGAGTACGAACATGCACCGTGCCGTGGCATGGTCGCGCACGAAGGACATGCCCATCAGCACAAGTCCGGTGGCCACGCACGAAAAGGCCGCCATGCGCCCGGGCGCGATGCGGCTGAGCAGAAAGCCGCTGGCCGCAAGGCTGGCGGTGAACCCGCAGGCCATCAGGAACAGCAGGCGGGTAGCCTGAACATGGTTCAGGCCCAGGTCTGCTTCCAGGGGCAGCAGCAGCGGGGCCAGTACGGCGCGCGAGCCGTAGTTGACGAAGAACAGCAGGCCCACCAGCCCCACCCATGGCAGGGCGGCGGAAAAGGCGGGTGCGGTGCCGGGCGGCGTGGCGGGAGTGTCTGCGGTCATGGCGGTGTCCGGTAGGGGGTGGCCGCAAAAAAACGGGGGAGCAGGTGCCCCCCCGTGCGTTTCGCGTGTCGTGCGGCGGCGTTACAGGCCTGCCGCTTCCTTGACGTAGGCGAAGTCGATGGAGGAACTGACGAGCTGCGCGCCCTGCCTGATCTTGATCACGTCGCGCAGCTTGTGGCGCGAAAGGATGACTTCCATCTTCTTGGCCACGGTGTACGTGTCGTCGCGCACCACCACGATGGGAATGTTCAGCACTTCCGAACGGGTAAGGATGATGTCGTTGGGGTACAGGTTGCCGGTCAGCACCAGGCACGGGCAGTTGCCTTCCAGCGCCACCAGTTGCACGTCGGACCGGTCGCCCCCCACGATGACGGCGGAATTCTTGTTCTTGCGGAAGTGGGTCATGAAGTTTTCGACCTGCATGGTGCCGATAAGGAAGTTTTCCACCACCTTGTCGGACTTGTTCTGGGCCGAGATGACCTTGCCGCCCAGCCGTTCGGCCAGGTCGCCCACCTTGATGGCCCCCATCAGCGGGTCCTTGGGGATGACGCCCACCACGCGTACGCCGTTGCGCTCCAGGAACGGTTTGATCAGCCCTTCCACCTCGTTCATGAAGTTGGCGGGGATGTCGTTCAGCACCACGCCTGCAAGGTTGTCGCCCAGGGTATCCTTGAGCACCACCAGGTAGTCGTAGTTCAGTTCCTTGTGCAGGCGGTCGATGATGATGGCCTTCAGCCCCAGTTCCTTGACCACGCGGATGCCGTCCACGTTGCAGTAGCGGCCGGAATACATGCTGCCGGAGCCGGCCACCACCATCACGTCGTGGCGGCTGGCAAGCTGGCGGTAGGCATCGACGATGCCGGGCATGTAGTCCTCGCACTGGCCGCTGAAGGCGCGCACCTTGAAGTCCTGGGTGACCAGCACCGGCGTGACCAGGTTCGACGGTTCTTCAAGCCCCAGCACGTCCTGCACGAAGAAGGCGTCCTCGTCGCCCAGCACGCCGCCGCGCTCTTGCGGCATGGCCCCCACGGGCTTCATGTAGCCCACGTTGTAGCCATCCTTCTGCAGGCGCAGGCCAAGGCCCATGATAACCATGTTCTTGCCGGAATACCCGGCCGTGGAACCCACGTAGATGCCCGCCGCCATAGCAGCCTCCTGTTGCTGAATCCGCGCGCATGCCCGTGCCCGGCCCGACGGCCCGACGGAGTGCCGGGATGACGGGATGACCTGGTGACGGGGCGGCTGCGCGATGCGTCCTGCCGCCTGACCGTCGTAAAGCCGACCAGTATGACATGCAATGTGCTTTGCTGATTCTGCCCCGAAAAACAGCGGAAAATCAAGGGACAACTGCAAACTTGTGGCTGTTCGCCCGCTCAGCCGTCATGCACGAGACAGCGCGCGCCATTCAGACGCATGACCGTGTGCATCGGCAGGGCGCATTGGCTGGGCGCATCGACAGGATGCGCGGGAGGGGGGAGGGAGCAGAGACACGGCATAGCGTGCGGAGGGCGGCTTGCTGCGCCGGAATTTTGACAAGGCCAGGGCTCTCGGACCACGCCGGTTCAGGCGGTTCAGGCGGTTCAGGCGGTTCAGGCAGTTCAGGCAGTTCAGGTCGGTTCTGGTCGGGCCTTGCGGGCCACGTCGGTTAAGGCCGGGCCAATTCCCGAATGTCCCCGTCAGCCTGTCATTCACGGCACGGCCTTGCACAATGAGGGCCGTGCCGGTATCGTTTCCGGCCACGACCAGCGCGCCATACGGCAAGAATTGCCGGGCGGCGCCCAGAAGGAGCGACCACCAACCCATGTTTGAAAAGCTGCAAAGCGCCATCCATTACGCCTTTACCGACGCAAGCCTGCTGGCCACGGCCATGACCCACAGTTCGTGGGCAAACGAACAGCAGGAACACGTGGAGCACAACGAACGCCTGGAATTTCTGGGTGATGCCGTGCTTGAACTGTGCGTGTCGGAAGAATTGTTCGCCCGTTTCCCTGCCGCCCGCGAAGGCGATCTGACCCGCATGCGGGCGCGCCTTGTCAGCAAACCGGCGCTGGCCGAGCTTGCGCGGGATCTGCAACTGGAGCTGTACCTGCGGCTGGGCAGGGGCGAGGAAAGCCAGGGAGGGCGCGAGCGCAGTTCACTGCTGTCGGACGCGCTGGAAGCCATGCTGGGGGCGGTGTTTCTGGACGGGGGGTACGAGCGGGCGAGGGCCGTGGTGCGCCACGTGCTGGCCGCGCGCTGGCCTAGCGATGCCGACGGCAAGCGCAGCAAGGACTACAAGAGCCGCTTGCAGGAGATCACCCAGAAGTTGTTCCGCGAAAGGCCTGTTTACGCCCTGATGGGCAGCAGCGGCCCGGAGCACGAAAAACACTTCGAGGTGCGGCTTACCCTGCCGGATGCAACCGTGTTCACGGCCATCGGCCCCAGCGTCAAAAGGGCCGAACAGATGGCGGCCGGTCTTGCGCTGAAAGACCTGGAGTCACGCAGCGAGGGCTGAAATGGAGACAGTGACCGGGAAGGCCGTTCCTTCCCGGTCCCGATGTCTTTGGTCAACCTTCGCCAGTTAATGCGCGGCGTTACGCCGGGGTCGCAGACTGCTAGCCGCCAATGAGCTTCATGGCCATCTGCGGCAGCGAGTTGGCCTGCGAAAGCATGGCCACGGCGGACTGGGTGAGGATCTGGTTGCGCACGAACTCGGTCATTTCCTCGGCCACGTCCACGTCGGAAATGCGCGACTCGGAAGCCTGCAGGTTTTCCGCCTGGATGGTGAGGTTGCTGATGGTATTCTCCAGGCGGTTCTGCAGGGCGCCGAGCGCCGCGCGGATCTTGTCCTTGGAGATGATCGCCTGATCAAGGGCGGTCAGGGCGCTCTGGGCAGCCGACTGGGTGGAGATGGTGTAGCCCCCGGCCGCCACGCCCGAAGCGGACGCGTTGCCGATGCCGAGCTGCGACGCCGTGGCCCCGCCGATCTTGATGTAGTAATAGTCCTCGTTCGAGTCGTTGCCGGTGCCGAAGTGGATCTTCAGTTCGCCGGTCTGACGCAGCCCCGTGCCGTCGTGGGTGCCCGAGAGGGTGCCGTCCAGCAGGTGGATGCCGTTGAAGTCCGTGGCGTTGGCAATACGGGTGATTTCCGAGGCCATTGCCTGGTATTCGGATTCGATCATCAGGCGCTGGTCGGAGTTGTAGGTGCCCGTGGCCGCCTGTTCAGCCAGTTCCTTCATGCGGATGAGCTTTTCGTCGATGATCTGCAACGCGCCGTCGGCGGTCTGGATCATCGAGATGGCGTCGTTGGCGTTGCGGATGCCCTGACGCATGGTGGAAATATCTGCCCGCATGAGTTCGCGGATGGCGAGGCCTGCGGCGTCGTCGGCCGCAGTGCCCACGCGCAGACCCGAGGAAAGGCGGCGGGTGGACGTAGCCAGGCGACTGTAGCTCTCGTTCAGGTTGCGAGAGGCGTTCAGCGCCATCATGTTGTGATTGATGACCAAAGACATGTGGTGAACCTCCTTCGGGTTGTCTGGTCAGCATTAAGCAATGTTGGTGCCAACGCATTTTTTGCAAATAAAGGTAAAGAGTTAACAAAACTCTAGAGACTCCGCGCCCGGTTGCCGACGCACGCATGCCAAAATTTTCCCAGGGCTTCCGGCGTACTGTGCAGTGCGGGAGCGGGGCGGGTGCGTGGCAGGGGAATTTTTTGCACCCCTGCCGTGCCGTCCTTGATGCGCCCCTAATCCGACGGACAAACCTGCCGATAAGAGGGATGAGACGATGTTTCCGGGGGAGGCAATGTCGCCTCGAGGAGGAACCATGATGCTGCTGGAAGACATCCAGGCGGTAGCGGCAGGTTCTTCCGCGGGATCGGATATCAAGCGCCCCCCGGCACGCGGCATGGCCGCCGCATCCTCATCCGCTACTTCTCCTTCTCTCGCGGAATGGCAGCCGACCGGGGACGAACGATCCGCGGAAGCCCAAACTGTAGACAGGCAACAGCTTGAAGGTGCGCTGAGCGACCTTTCGCGTACCCTTGAAGCCAAGGGTGCCGCGTTGAAGTTCGAGATCGTCAGCGACCAGGGCGTGGTGCAAGTCGAAGTTTCCGAAAAGAACAGCAACAAGGTGCTCATGCGCATTCCCCCCGAAGGGGTGCTGCGCGTCGGCAAGGATGGCGGCATGACCATCGGCGGGCTGCTTAACCGGCAATTCTAGGGGCGCGGCGGCGGGCCCTTTTCCCCCTCCGCCGCGCCATGACCGGTTGCAGACTTGCGTTCGGTACGGCGCGGTACGTGACCGGTGCGGGCTTTGCCCGGATTTCGCCACGCACTGACGCTTCACGCTGCCGCACCTGTGCTGCCCTTGCCCGGGCGCGTTCTGGCGTGCCTGGCTTTGCCCCCCATGCGGTCGATCCACTGGCCGCAGGGCAGGCAGGTCAGGATGGGCAGGGACGCAGGAATCGGATTGCCGTGCATTTCTATTGCTGCCGTCGCAGTTGTTTGAGCACGCATACCGTCTGCCGCCCATGTGCGGCCATGCACCCGATGCGACCATTGTGATCGAATGTGACGGTCTTTCGTTTGTTCAGCCCCGGCGGATTGCCCGGTTGACCGCCAGCGCGAAACACCCCGGACTGCTTTCCTTGGAAAACAGTCCGGGGTGTTTCGCGTTGCAAACGCCGCGGCGCGGCAGCGCCGACACGGTGCGGACGCGGGTTCGGGCCCGCGTCCGCCGGTCGATCATGATCCGCCGCTAACGCTTCATGTTCACGACGGTGTCAAGCATGGTGTCCGTGGTGGTGATGACCTTGCTGTTGGACTGGAAGCCACGCTGGGTGGTGATCATCTGCACGAACTCGCGGGCAAGGTCCACGTTGGACTGTTCCAGCGAGTTGGAGTTGATGGAACCGTACCCGTTGGCGTTGGCCGGGCCCGCCAGCGCATCGCCCGAGGCGCGCGTTTCGGAGAACAGGTTGCCCCCTTCACGCCGCAGGTTGGTGGGGCTGGTGAAGTCGTACAGGGTGATCTGGTACAGGTCCAGAATGGTGCCGTTGGAGTAGCGGCCATGCACCACGCCGTCCTGGTCCACGGTAATGTTCTGCAAGAAGCCGAAGGTGTAGCCGTCCTGCTTCTGGAAGATCATGGACGACGAGCCGCCATAGCTGGTCATGGCCGTGGACTGCCGCTCACCCTGTGCGCCAAGCCCGCCGAGGTTGCTGGCGTTGCTGCCGAGGGCGGCGGCGCTGGCCGGGGCGCTGGCCCAGGTGCTGCTGGTGTTCTTGAGGCCGAAGTTCAGTTCCATCAGGTACGGTTCTGCGGCCTGTGGCACCGTGGGCGAGGTGTAACTGGCGTTGGAGACGCCGGAGAAGTTGGCCACGAACAGCGGATACCCGTTGGTGGAGAAGGTGGTGGGCACCCAGTTGTTGGCGTCCTTCAGACTGCCTGTGGCGTTGCTGGCGACGGTGAAGGCGGTCATGTCCGTCAACTGCCCGGAGGTGTCGAAGGTCAGGGTGCCGGTCATCAGGATGCCCGCCGCCGAGGTGCCCGCGAAGCTCTGACCGTTGACGGAGCGCAGGTCATCCGCAGGGTTCATGGTGACGGTGTATTCCCAGTAGCGCTTGCCGCTGGCGGCGTTGGCCACGGTGTCGGTGGCCACCTGGTCGAAGTAGACAGTCAGTTCGTGCGAGGTGCCGCCCTCGTCGTACACCTTGATGGTGGTCTGGTAGGCAAAGCGGCTTTCCGCCAGCGGCGTTTTGGCCGAACCGTCCCAGTTGTTGAAAATGGACAGGAACGGGTCAGTGGCGTCGGTGGACTTGTCGCCGCCGTCGCGGGCGTCCAGGTTGTGCGCCGAAATGATGGACGAAGTGTGCTGCGGTTCGCAGGTAAACCCGTCCAGCTTGATGTCCTTGGGCGAACCCGCCCCCTTGATCTGCGAGGTGGTGGAGGTCACCTGCGCGGTGGAGGTGGACAGCGAAGTGCGTGCCCGTTCGATTTCCCAACCTTGCAGCACGTAGCCGTGCGGATCGACCAGGTAGCCGTCGTTGTCGAAGCGGAAGTTGCCCGCGCGCGTGTAGTACGCGGTTTCCTGCCCCTTGGGCTTCACCTGGAAGAATCCCTTGCCGCCGATGGCAAGGTCCGTGGCATCATTGGTGGTTTCAAAGGCGCCCTGGCTGAAGTCGCCGAAGACCGCGCCGATGGATACCCCGCGCCCTACCTGGCTGACCCCGGCTGCGCTGTAGACATCCTGGTTGATGAAGTCCTGGAAATCCATGCGCGAGCCCTTGAAGCCCACGGTGTTGACGTTGGCGATGTTGTTGCCGAGAACATTCATCTTCTCGCCGTGGGCCAGCAGTCCCGAAACGCCGGTCCACATACTTGCCGTGACACTCATGATCGACCTCCTGTGTCCGTTCACCCGCAGGGGGTGCCGTGTGCGTGCTGTCTTTCGCCAGCGGCCTAGCCGTTGCTGCCAGTGCCGCTGCCGGAATCTTCTTCGTCGGCGTCGTCGCCCGAATTGTTGCCCGAATTGTTGCCCGAGTTGTTGCCCGTGTTGTTGCCTGTGCCGGTGTTGACGGCATTGGGCTGGACGATCTGCGTGACGTTCTTGAGGGCAAGGTGGCGGCCGTCCGCCAGGCTCAGGTACGGTTCGCCTTCCACGTTGGCCACGCCGTTGACCGTGCCGGTGACCTGGGTGGTGATGTAGACGGCCTTGCCGTCGGCGCCTTCGCCGTACATGGCCACCGCGTACACGCCGTCGGGTACGGAGTTGCCCTGGTAATCCTTGCCGTCCCACTTGTAGGAGTAGGTTCCGGCCTGCTTGGACCCCATGACCTCGGTGCGCACCAGGTTCATCTCGCCGTCGTAGATGTTGATGTAGCCGTTGGTTACTTCGGCCTGCGGCGAGAAGAACACCGTGCTGACCGTATTGACGGTCTGGCCCGTGCTGTCCTTGAGAGAGCTCTTGCTGATCTGGTAGCCGCTGGCGGTCACTTCCTTGCCGATGTAACCGACGGCGGTGGCCATTTGCTGCTGCTTGGCGCTCTCGTTCAGGTCGGTGATGCCGGTGTTGATGTTGGTCAACTGTTCAAGGCTGGTGAACTGCGCCAACTGGGCGACAAATTCCTTGTCGTCCATGGGGTTCAGCGGGTCCTGATGACTCAGCTGGGCCACGAGAAGGTTCAGGAACGCCTGCTTGTCCAGCGCATCATTCTTGGTCTTGGCGCCAAGGTAGTTGTTGAACGTCTGTTCGGCCTGGCCGAGAACGGGACTGGCTGCCATGGCGACCTCCTATGCGATGATGTCGAGCCCGGAGGCGGAAAGAGTTGCCGGGCGTGCCGCAGCAGCTATGTCCACGGACGATGCGCCGGAGACGTCGTCGCCGTCGCCCCCGTCCCGAAGACGGCGCAGGCGGCGGTAGCGTTCGCGCTCCGCGCTGCGGGTCTGCTGTTCCTGATTGGCATTGTGCTGTGCCGCATCCTGCCAGGCCTGCGAGAACGAGTTGTCCTGCAACTGGGTCTGCACTTCCAGCCGGTCCACCTTCAACCCCTGCTGTTCCAGCGCAGTGCGCAGCACGTGCAACTGGTCGTTGAGGGCCTGCGCGGTCTCGGTGCGGTCGGGGCGGATGGTGGCGTTGACCTCTCCGTTGCGCACGGAAAGGGTGACCGTCACGTTGCCCAGTTCGCCGGGGTCGAGCTGCATGGTCAGTTTGCGGGTGCCGTCCTGCATGGAGGTGAGGATGCCGCGTTCAAGCTGGGCTGCCGCCTGTTCGGAAAGATAGGGGGTCAGGGGTTGGCCCTGACGCTGTGCCGCCGCATTGGCGGCATTGGCCGCGCTGGCCGCAACGTCGGCCATGCTCTGGGCCGCGCCGCTGATGGACGGGCTGACGTCGATCTTGCGCAGCAGTTCCGCCCATGGGTCGCTGCTGCCGCCGGAAGCGGGGCGACCGTGCTGATCCTGCTGCCAGGCCGAACCCTTGCCGTCGCCCGACTGCGACGCCTGCTTCTCCAGCCCGAAGGCCTGGGCCTGGGCATTGCCCTGCGCAGCCTGCGCCTGTTGGCCGTTGGTGCGCCCGTTGCCACCACCGTTGCCACCACCGTTGCCGGACAGGTTCTGCGGCATGGCGTCACCCGCCTGTCCGGTCTGGCTGGCATGCGCAGCCTGGCGCGCGTCGGCCAGCGATCCGGCATACTCTTGCGTGCCGGTTCCGGCATGCATCAGGCCCGACTGTCGGGTCTTGCCCGCGTTGGCCGATGCTCCGTCGTGGCGTTCGGCGTCCAGCGCGGGGGCCACGCCGTTGCCGTTGCCCTTGCCGGTGGCGGCTTCGCGTATCAGCACCTCGCTGCGCTGGGCAGCGCGGTCGCCGCGCCGGTCGGACTGTTCTATGCGCGTGGCCGACTTCTTGGCCGCCTGCAATACCGGGTCAAGCGCAGACCCAAGGGCCGAGGCCAGGTTACGGTCGGCCTGTTCGCGCGCCGCCATTTCCTGCCCGGCGGGCACCAGTGCCGACTTGAGGCCTGCGGCAGTGGTGGAAATTTCGGTCTGACCGCCAAACAGCGTCTTCATGGCTGCCAGCACTTCGGGCGACAGGCGCAGTCCCTTGGCCATGGCCTCCAGTTCCGACACGTTGACGTCGATGGCGTCACCATCGGTCTTGCTGCTCAGCTTGCTGCTGACGGCCTTCCACACTGCGTCGGTGTTGCCGGCGTCCATCTGGGTCAGCATGCCGTCCGCTTCTTCGGGCAGCATGCCGATCTTTTGCAGGAACTGCTTGGCGTCCATGCGCTGGTGGCCGTTCAGGGCCGTGGTGACCGCGCCGTTGGCGTCAAGGTTGGCATAGGGGCCGTCCTTGCGCAGGGCCGAAATGACTTCGCCCAGCGAGTAGGTGCCGGGGGTGGAGGCCATCTGGGTCAGCCGTTCCAGGCGGTCTGGCGATATTCCGCTCTTTTCCAGCTGGTTCCGCAGCGCCAGCACATCCTGATAGGAAAGATTGACCTGTCCCGGCGCGGTAAGCACGCCTCCGTCCTCGCCCCTGCGCACCTTGCCCTTGGCATTTGCCGCCGTGTTGGTTGCGGAGCTGACCACGCCCGAAACGGTGCGCGGGTTCGCCTTGTCCGCAAGCACGGAAGCAAAGTCGAGGGTGCTGGCAGTGACCTTGGGGCGTCGCGTCACGTTGGACGGCGCTTTTTCGGTCTCGGGAAGGAAGGGAAAAATGTGCATGCCGGGGCTCCTTGCGGACCTTGAATTACAAGGACCGTTCCAAAACTTTACGCTGTGTTATTTCATGTGGTTATGAGGCGTGTCGGCGATATGCCCGGCAAGGCCTGCCGTACGCGGGCGGCGTGGGGCGGGGCAGGTTTGCATTTCCTGACCATTCTTGATGGTTGGCGGAGCAGGCGAGAGCGGCAGGGGGAACCGTGTGGCGGCGGGGTGTGCCGCAAAGGCGCGGCGGTGGCAACGGCGGCAGGCGCGGCAACGGCAGCTCTGCGCGTGCAAGATGGGAAAGGGCCAGACCGGCCATGCGGCAGGACTGGCCCTGTGTTGCGGCCAGCACGGGAAGGGCGGAAAGGTCAGGAAGGCGGGGGAGGCTGACCGGCTTGACCGGACTGTTTCGACCAAATGGGTTCGACCAAATGGGTTCGACCGGACGGGCCGGTCGGGCCGGACGGGGCGAACGGGCCGGGGAGGCTCAGTCGTGAGGGAATCAGGCCGTAAGGGAGGCCAGGGCTTCCACCAGGGCCAGGGCTTCGGCCCAGGCGGCAGGGGCGGCGTCGGCGTTTTGCACGGTCATGTGCAGATAGCCGGTGAGGGGGCGCAGCATGGGCGGGTGGCGATGCCAGAAATCGGGCGGCAGCGTTGCCTGACCGCCACCCATGCCGCGCAGTGTACGGGCAAGGTCGCGCCCAAGGTCCGACAGGGCGCGGCGCAGGGTTTCTGTCAGGCGGGGTGATGCGGCGGCAAGATCGGCCCAGGCATGGCGGGCGGCGGTCTCGTCGTGCAGGCCAAGCCGCCATGCCCAGAACGCCTTCCAGAACAGACCGAACAGGCGGCGCGGCCCGGCTTCCGGTCCACTTTCCGGCGAGGACAGGGGGACGAGGTCGAACAGGCCCAGCGCGTCACGCCCGGTGCGCAGCAGTTCCAGCCCCGGCAGGCGCAATCGGGCCAGGCGCGAAGAAGACGCGGCGGCGGATTGCGCCGGGGCGTCGTCCTGTTCGCGCAGCAGCGCGTGTACCAGCGATGCCACCCGCGCCGGGTCGAACCTGTCGCGGCAGAGCACCGACGGCTGGATGCACCGCCAGCAGCCCACGCAACTGATGGTGGCGCGCAGCACGTGATGGCCGGGGGGGAAGGGGGCGGTTTCCCAAGCGTTCACAGGGCCCATGGACAGGTTGAGCGTGGGTGTCTGGGTCCAGGCGGCCACATGCATGGGGCCGGTGTCCGGCGTGATCAGCAGGCGCAGTGAGCGGGTGAAGGCCACCAGTTCCGGCAGGGTGAAGCGACCGCACAGGTTCAGGGCCGGGGTGTTGGCGCGTCGGGCCACGTCGGCACCCAGCGCCGCTTCCGCCGGGCCGCCCAGCAGGACCGGCTTCAGTCCGCGCCGGAGCAGATCAAGGGCCAGGGTGGTCCAGAACTGTGGGCCGGGGCGCTTTTCCGGTTCGCTGGCCCCCAGGAACAGTCCCACGCGTTGCGGGTCGCGCCCCTGATGCTGCGGAGCTGGCCAGTCCGTGCCCTTCAGGCGCGCAAGGGGGATGCAGTCCAGCGCATTCAGGTCGGCCCAATGGAACTGATTGTGCCGGTTGTTGTGAACCAGCGAGGTGCGATACAACTGCCAGCGCCCATGCACGTAGGTGGTGGCTGCTGTACCCTCGCCGTTGTGGCGCGGGCCGAAATGGGCATCGGCGCGTAGCTGTCCGGCCAGCGCGGCGGCCTCTGTCCGATGGCTGAGGTTGATCACCATGTGGTAGCGGTTCTGGCGCAGTCGGTTCGCCGCATCATACGGAAAGAACACCGCCTCCGGACCGATGGGCATGAGGCCCGTGAAGAACTTTTCTTCGCCCACCACCCACAGCGGGCGGCGCGGATGTTCCGCCCGCAGCCACGCCAGCAGCGGAAAGGTCAGCACCAGGTCGCCCATGCGCTGCATTTGCAGGACCAGAATGGGGGCGTTGTCCGGTGCGGGTGCGTTGCCCGGCGCGGATGGCGCCGGAGCGTGGGGCAAGGGGGCGGCGGTCATGTGACGATGCCTGTAGCTGTTGCTGGAGCGGGGCAGACGCGGATTGTCGCAGTTGCGGCTACCGGCTTCGCGCCGGGCCGAAAATGCGGCGCATGTGATCCAGCAGCGCCCGCAGCCTGTGCTCATAGGTGTGTTCGGAAAGGATGCGCCTGCGCGCGGCGGCGACGACGCGGGCGCGCTCTTCCGGATGGTCCAGGTAGCGGCGCAGCAACTCGTCGGCTTCTTCCGGCTCTGCGTAGCAGATCACTTCGCGCCCCGGCTCGAACAGGTTTTCGATCTGGTCGCGCCAGTCGGTAAGCACAAACGAGCCGGTGGCAGGCACGTCGAACACCCGCTGGTTCACCGCCCCCTTCATCTGCTTGCTGGTGCAGTTGAAGTTGATGTCCGACAAGGGATAGAACGCGGGCAGTTCTTTGTAATAATTGATTTCCGGGTGCAATCTCCACCCAGCGGGCGCGCTGCGGAAGACCTGACGCCAGCCCTTGTCGCCCACGATAAGCGGGGCAAAGGGCAGGGTGCGGGCCACGCAGGCGGCGCGGTACTGGCGGGTGGCCTCCCAGGTGAGCATGGTCTCGTAGGACAGGCGGCGTTCGGCGTCTTCCTGTCCGTCGCGCCCCCTCAACCCTTCATACACCTCGGCCAGTTCCGGCTGATGCGCCCGCAGGTACGCCCCCACGGAGCGTTCGCCGTGCGCGCCGAAGCCCGCCGCAACCTCGCGGTACGAGCGCAGCAACGCGGCAGGCAGCTTGCCCGCCTTCATGCGGTGGGCCACCTTGTAGACCATGGAATTGCCCACGAACGACACCCGCGCCCGCCACGGATGGTGCGCGGGCGGCGGCGATGCGGGCGGGGCGAAGCGTACCGGGTCCGTGCCCAGAGGCAGGTAGGCCACGTGCTCGAAGCCCAGTTCGCGCAGCGAGGGCAGGTTGTCCGCGTCCCAGGTGAAGATGGCTGTCCACGGGCTGACGATGCGCCGGTACAGGTAAAGGATCAGGTGCGGGTTGTCCACGAACCACGAGGCCAGCGGCAGGCGCAGCTTTTCCAGCAGGTCGGTCAGCACGCCTTCGCGGTCAACGCCCAGGTGGTTGATGGTAAAGGCGAAGTCTGGCCGGAATTCCACCACTGCACGCAGCAGCTTTTCCACGAATTCGCCGCGCCCCACCTCGTCATCGTCCAGGGTCAGCAGGTGATGCGGCACGCCCAGGCGCTGGCAGGCAGTGACGATTTCGCCCATCAGGAAATACTGGCTGGTGATCAGCAGCACGCGCGGCGGGGCGGCGGGGTCTGCAAATTTGGGATAGGCGGCCCGTTCCCAGAAGTTGAAGCGGGCGCTGGCGGACAGCACGTCGCGCAGCCGGGCGTAGTGGGCGCGGTCCAGCCGCAGGTAAAAGGGATGCGGCAGGGGCAGCAGTTGCAGCCCGCCGTGTTCGTACTGCCAGCGGGTAAGGGTGCGCAGGGCCGCGTCCGTGTTGTCGTCGGTCACCCACAGGATGCGCCCGGCTGCGGTGGCCTTGGCGTGGCGTTCGCGCAGGCGGCTGGCGGCAAGGATTTCCGCGCTGCGGTCCACCACGGCGATGGGGCCGGGGTGCAGTTCCAGCAGGCGGTCCAGGGCCGCGCCGACGCCAGCGCCCAATAGAACGGGCAGAACTGGCAGAACTGGCAGAACTGGCGGACTTGGTGGAACCTGCGGAGAAAGGATGCCCGGTGTGCCCGGTATGCCCGGTATGCCGGACGCGCCCGACCTCTCGGACGGGGCGGCCCCGCAGGTCGCATCCGCGTGCAGTTTTTCATAGGGGGCCAGCAGGGCCAGTTCGCGCGCCGCGCCGCCGCTGCCCAGCATGGCCATGGTGCGACCGTCCACGGTCACTTCAATATCCGTGATGGGCGCAAGGTCGGCATCGGGCGTGGCGAGCGGGCGGGGCGAGGGCAGCGCACAGGCAGCCAGCCTGGGGCGGGGGGCTGCCTCGCGGGGGGTATCGTCTGCTGGCGGCATGGTCGTGAAAGGCCTTTGCGTGGGGTTGCCCGTTACGGTCGGGTGGAAAGCGTGGGGTTTGCCGGGGTACGTCAGCGTTGACCTGCACCGACGCCGGGCGGCAGGGCGGGCGATTCCACCACCAGTTCGCCGTCGCGCAGCACGATGCGCACGTCGCGCAACTCCTCGCGCACTTCCATCCACGATTCCTCGATGGAAATCTCCACACCGGGCATGATGCGCCCCGGCACCACCAGACGGCAGCGTTCCGCGATGGGACCGCCGCGTTTCAGGTCTTGCCACAGCGCGGCTCGCTGGCGCAGCAGCCGGTCCATCTTTTTCAACGCGGCTTCCAGGCGGCGCACCGGCTCCTCCTTGCCTGCGGGAGTATCGGCGGCCACGGCCTCGTAGTGGATGATGCGCTGGCGCAGTTCGCGGATGTTTTCTTCCAGACGGGTGATCTTGCGGAACTTGAACGGGTCGTACCCCATGTTGACCTTGGTGGGGGTACCCTGTGCGCCGCCAAGCTGGTTTTCGATGTACACCACGCCCGCGCCATGCACGGTGCCGCCCTGCACGCGGTCTTTCACGACAAGATTGGCCCCGGCGTAGATGCGGCAATGCAGGGCAAAGCGTTCGATGTACATGTTGCCGTGCGAGCGCAGTTCCGCGTTTTCCGCAAAGGGCACGCGCAGCGTTTCGCCCGCGTCCAGCAGGCATCCCTTGCCGCCCTTGATGCCGCTTTCGCAGGCTATGGCCGCGCGTGCGCGCACCACCGCGCCTTCCACCACGCCTTTGACCAGGACGTTGTCTGCCTGGATTTCAAAGCCGGGCTTCACGTCGGCATGGGCGGCCAGGTCGCCCACGAAAAAGATGTTGCCGGTGTGAAAGTCCACGTCGCGGCGCACGTTGAGCATCTTTTTTACCGTGATAAGTCCGTCGTGATAGAACACATAGCCGTTGGCGTCGGCCAGCACACGGTTCGGCGCGTCGGGGTCCACCTCGCAATTGGGTCCGCAGGGCAGTTCGGCGGGGGGCGTATCGTACATGTAGCGAGGATCAAGGGGGCCTTCCCCCGCTTCCTCAAGCGGCACCAGTTCCGCCAGCACCTGCCCCTTCACCACGTTCTGGACGTAGCCAAGGTTGTAGCGGTCGATGTTGCCGGCATCGTCCGCCTTGGGCTTCAGGTGCATGTAGTCGAAGTCGGGTTCGAAATGGTGTCGCAGGTAATATGGCATGTGGCGCTCTCCGTGGGCTGTGCCTGCGGCGTCGCGTGGCGCGTCGCGTATCCGGACTGCGGGCGAGGATGGCCGTGTTCTTGCTGATGCCGTGCTGTTGTGCCCCTGTGCGGGCGCTAATCCGGCAACAGGGCCAGCAAATCTTCCTCGTCGTCAAGGATGGGAAAGAACCCGGTGAGTTGCGCCGTTTCCATGGTGTGTACCGCCTCTGGCGTGGGCCGGAACAGCAGCAGGCGGCGGCCCATGGACCGCGCCTTGGTGCTGGCCGCCACCAGGGTGCCGAGGCCGGAACTGTCCAGAAACGATACGGCGCCAAGGTCCAGCACCACATCGGACACGCCCTTTCGGGCGAACAGTCGTTCCAGTTCGCTGCGGATCTCGGTGGCGTTGGACAGGGTCAGTTCGCCCGTCAGCGCTGCAACAAGGATGTTTCCGTGATCGTCAAGTTCGAGGTACGCCATTGTTCCTCCGGAATGGCCAATTGCAGATGCAGGGTATTCCCGTCCGGGCCGGACGCCCCCGTCACGGCATCGCACAGGCAGGCGATGATGCGCAAGCCCCGACCGGATGTGGCTTCTGGCGCTACTTCGGATATGGCAAGCAGGCCGGGGGGCGGCATGGGGCAGGCCGCGCAGCCGCGTCCCCAGTCGGTGACGGCCAGTTCCATGCCCACGCGGGGGGTTACCATCAGGCGTACCCGCAGCGGGCCGGGCTGTCCATCGGGGTAGGCATGGCGCACCACGTTGGCGCACGCTTCTGCCGTGACCAGTTCCAGAGGATGCACCAGCGTCGGCACGGCCAGGTAGGCGGCCATGGTTCCGGCGATGCCGCGCACGAACGGACGATAGGTGTCGCGCAGGGCCGTGGTGGAAAATTCGTAGCTATGCATGGCGGTTTCGTACGCAGCAGTGTGCGGGGGTGCGGTTGTCGGTAGTGTCGGGCGACGCGCACGGTTAAGGGTGTGGATCAGGTTCACCCTGGCGTTCCGGATGGCCGGGAGGGGCTTGCGGGTCCGATCCGCCAGGTCCGGCTGGTCCGCCCGATCCGGCTGGTCCGCCAGGCCCGCCCGATCCGGCTGGCCCGTTCGGCTCATCAGGTCTGTCGGGCGCATCGGGTTTCACGAATTCGCCGACAATGGGGCCTTCGCGGCGTATCCACAGTGCGGTCACATCGTCGCCAAAGGGGGGCGGCATGCCGCCCGCCGCGTCGTGCAATGCGGTTTCCATGTCGTTCAGGACATTGCGGCCCGCCCGCAGGCAGGGTTCCGTCAGTTCCAGAAAGCGTTCCGGCCCAAGCCGGGTGGCCCCATGCACGGGCCAGTCGTGCAGGCCGTCGGTAAAGAGCAGCAACTGGCAGCCGGGGGGAAAGGGGCGAAATTCCGCCGTGAAATCGGCATGGAAGAACCCCAGCAACGGGGCGTTGGAAGACAGGCGGGTGACCTTGGCCGTTTCGCTGCGCAGCAGGGCGGGGCAATGCCCGGCGTTGACGTATTCCAGCGTGCCTGCCGCAAAGTCGATGTCGCCCGCAAACAAGGTGACGAAATCCGGCTCGCCGCCGATGATGTCCACAAGGTGGCGGTTGATGCGCCGTACGGTCTCGGTGAGCGGCTGGGGCGGCATGCCGTCGGCCTGGCGGGCGGCTGCGCCGTCGTTCTGGGCGCGCACCAGCGTGCGCACGATGCTCATGAGGAAGGCTGCGCGCGCTCCGTGCCCGGAAACGTCGGCAATGACCACCCGCAGTACCGGACTGTCCTGTGCGCCGGAATCGGCGCGGCTTGCGGATGCGGCAGTGGCCGGGATGCGCGGCGGCAGCAGGAAATAGTCGAAATAGTCGCCGCTGGCGTCGCCCGACGGGCGGTACAGGCTTTCCACGTGCAGGCCGGGCAGGTACGGCGAGGCAGAGGGCAAAAGGCGCATCTGCAATTCCGCAACGCGTGCCATTTCGCGGGTGAGGCGGTCTGAATAGGCGCGCAGGCGGCGGGCCATGCGGGCCTGGCGTGCGCCCACGGCCACGCGGGCGTCCAGTTCGGGCGGTTCCAGCGGCAGGCGCAGTGCGTCGTTGGCACCCATGGCCAGAGCCTCGGCGCGCAGGTCCTGGTCTTCCGGTTCGGTGAGCACGATGAGGAACACGTCCTCGTCACCCCGCGCCGCACGGATGGCCCGCACCAGGTCAAGCGCGGGGCGATGATCCGCCGTATGGCGCGGCGGGGTGGGGGGAGGCGTTGAAAAATCGTACGGAGGCGGCGGGGGCGGCGCAACGGCAGGCTGCGCCGGGTGCAACGTGTCGGGCTGTGCCGGGTCGGACAGGGCTGCGTCGATGATGACCACATGGGGTCGCCGAGCTGCGTGCAGTTGCAGCGCCTCGGCCAGAGTGGCGGCGCGCAGTACGGTGCGCCCCGCGCCGGGCAGGCGGCGCAGGGCCTCGCGCGTCAGCGGTGACGGCGCGGCGATGAGAAGGGTGATGTCATCCGCCGCCATGGGGTTGTCGCCGCTCCGGAAAGAGGTCGTCGTCGTTCAGCCAGATGGTCACCGGGCCCCAGTTGACCAGGGACACGTCCATGTCAGCCGCAAAGATGCCACAGCGTACCCGCCCCGGCAAGCGTGCGTCAATATCGGCGGCCAATTGATCGAAGAGACGCGCAGCAACGGCGGGCGGTGCGGCGGTGGAAAACGACGGACGGCGGCCCTTGCGGCAGTCGGCGTGCAGGGTGAACTGGGGCACCAGCAGCAAACCGCCCCGTGGTGCGTCCAACGGTCCGTCATGATCGACGTCCGTCTGCTCCGCGCCGCGCATGTCCTGCGGCACGAGCCATTCGCGCAGGCCCACGTTCATCTTGCCCGCGTCGTCGGGGAACACGCGCAGGTCCAGCAGTTTGTCGATCATGACCGCCCAGCGGGGTTCGGCGGGAAGCGCATCGGTGTCACGCGGGCCAAAGCCCGCCAGCACCACCAGCCCCGGCCCGATGGCGGCCACGGTCTCGCCGCCCACCGCCACCGATCCCCGGCGCGCCCGTTGCAACAGCAGTCGCATGGAGAACCCTTTGGCCAGCCTTGTTCGTGGCCCGGCCTGAACGTGAATGGTCGGCCTGAGCCGGGGGAACCTTCCGGGCCGACTGCCGGGCCTATTCGGCCCCGTCCCCGTCCCCGATACCGCCAGTCGCGGCGGCAGCGGGTGACGCGGCCAGTTCCGCCTTCAGCCTTTCTTCTTCCTCGGTGCGCAGGATGCGCCGCA
This sequence comes from uncultured Desulfovibrio sp., assembly GCA_964402645.1. Lineage (GTDB taxonomy): Bacteria > Desulfobacterota > Desulfovibrionia > Desulfovibrionales > Desulfovibrionaceae > Cupidesulfovibrio. Next base: position 405,297 of record CAYOCV010000001.1, read on the forward strand.
GCACCTTGCCCACCACGGTCTTGGGCAGGTCGTCGCGGAATTCCACCTGCTTGGGCACCTTGTAGCTGGCCAGCTTTTCGCGGCAATGGGCCACCACCTCGGCCTTGGTCAGCTTCTGGCCGGGCTGCACCACCACGAAGGCCTTGATCATTTCGCCGCGCGTGGGGTGGGGCACTCCAACGGTCACCGCTTCCTTGATTTTGGGGTGCTCGTGCAGCACCTCGTCGATTTCGCGCGGGTACACATTGTAGCCGCCCACCAGGAACATGTCCTTCTTGCGGTCCACGATGGTGAAGTAGCCGTCGTCGTCCATGATGGCGATGTCGCCCGTGTACAGCCAGCCGTTGCGCAAGGTGTTGGCGGTTTCATCCGGGCGGTTCCAGTAGCCCTTCATGACCTGCGGACCGCGAATGACAAGTTCGCCCACCTTGCCTGCGGGCAGCGGCACCTGGCCCACCTCCATGTCCACGATGCGGGCCTCGGTGTCCGGAAAGGGGATGCCGATGGAGCCGGGCTTGCTGACCCCGTGGATGGGATTCAGGTGGGTGACGGGCGAGGCCTCGGTCAGGCCGAAGCCCTCGATGACCTGCGCGCCCGTCAGTTCGCGGAACCGCCTGATGTGCTCCACGGGCATGGGCGCGGAGCCGGAGATGCAGTAGCGGATGGAGGTCAGGTCGTAGTCGCCCACCTCCTTCTGCTGCATCAGCGAGATGTAGATGGAGGGAGCGCCGGGGAAGATGGTGGGCTTGTGCTTCTGGATGCCCACCAGCACGTCGCGCGGGACGTAGCGCGGAAAAGGCACGATGGTGGCAGAAAGGGCCGTGGGCAGTGTGAGGCAGGTGGTCAGCCCGTAGACATGGAAATAGGGCATCAGGCCCAGGAAACAGTGATCCATGTTGCAGGCGTCGCCAAGAATGGTGGTAATCTGCTGCACGTTCACCGACATGTTGTGGTGCGTGAGCATGACCCCCTTGGAAATGCCCGTGGTGCCGCCGGTATATTGCAGCACGGCCAGGTCTTCCGTGGGGTTGCATGTGGAGGTGGAATGGCGGGCCTTGCCCTTGAGCAGGCTTTTCCACGGCAGCACGTGCTTGTTGTCGAAGGGCAGGTCGCGCCACGTGCCTTCGCGTCTGGCCTTGAAGCCGTACAGGAAGTTGAGGGGGAAGGCCAACCCGTCGCCGATGCGGGTAAGAAAATACTTGTCGATGCCCAGCTTGTCGCGCAGCGGCTCGATCTTGGGCCACACCAGGTCGAGGGCGATCATGAATCGCGCGCCGGAATCGTGGATCTGGTGGACCAGTTCCTTTTCCATGTACAGCGGGTTGGTCATCACCACCACGCCGCCCGCCTTCAGCACCGCCCAGAAGGCAATGACCGTCTGCGGCAGGTTGGGCAGCATGATCGACACCTTGTCGCCGCGCCGCACGCCCTGGGCGCGCAGGTTGGCCGCCATGACCTCTGCCAGTTGGCGAAGCTTGGCGTAGCTGATGCGATAATTGCGAAACGCGATGGCCGTGCGGCGGGGAGTGCGTTCTGCAGCCCTGTCCAGCAGGGTGAACAGCGGATAGGTTTCGTAGCTGATTCGGGCGGGCACGCCCGCGTCATAGCTGGCCAACCAGGGGAAATCGGCGAGGGGGGTGGATTCTGTCATACGTGGTGGCGGACCGTGGCCGCCACTCATTCCGACCGTTCCGCCCGTCCCGTCAAGGCTGGTGCGGCGCACGGATGTTGGCGCAGGCCCGTATTGTTCGTGTGTTCAAGGGGATGGGAGACAAACCTTGGGGTTTGTACTATGCGGCCCGCGCCTGTGCAAGCCCTTGTAAAGGGATGAACTGGGCACGTCGATACGGGCCAGACAAGGAACGCCGTAGCGTGGGAGCGGTTGCGCCTGCCTGGGCTGCCATGGCTGCGCTGCCTGATTGGCTCGAATGACCCAATTGACCCAGTCGCCATCGGCCCCGGAGATCAGGCGTTGTCTTCGGCGCCGCCCCCGTTCTCTGCACCAGTGCTGCCAGCAGGCGCGGCGCTGTCTGCCCCGTCGGGTGCGGTCTTGTGTGCGCTGTCTGCGACGTGTATCGGGCGCAGGCCGGTAACGGCGGCCACGGCCTTCAGCCCCTTTTTCTCGCCGGTGAAGCCCAGCTTTTCTTCCGTGGTGGCCTTCACGTTCACCATGGTTTCGTCCAGGGCCAGCAGGCGGCAGACGTTGCGGCGGATCTGGTCGCGCCACGGGGCCAGTTTTGGCACCTGGGCAATGATGGTCAGATCCACGTTGGTGATTTCCAGCCCGGCGGCACGGGTCAACCCCAGCACTTCGTCCAGCAGTACGGCGGAATTGGCGTTGTCCAGCGCAACGTCCGTATCCGGAAAGTGCTGGCCGATGTCGCCGCCGCCGATGCACCCCAGCAGGGCATCGGTAAGGGCGTGCAGCAGCACGTCGCCGTCGGAGTGGGCCACCACCTCCGGCCCGCCGGGAATGAGCACGCCGCCCAGCTTCATGGGGCGACCCGGCTGGCCGGCCTGTCGGACCTGACTGGCCTGACTGGCCTGACTGGGTTGACTGGCCTGACTGGGTTGATCGGGCTGGCCGGAACGACCGGCAGTTTCCTTCTGCACGTAGCGATGCACGTCGTATCCCCAACCCGTGCAGGGGATCAGGCGGGTCTGCCCCGTGCGGGCATCCCACGGGGCGCAGGCGGTGTCGGCAGCGTCCAGCATGGCCAGGTCCTCCGGCGTGGTGATCTTGGCGTTGGCGGCTTCTCCGGCCACCACGCGCACGGGCAGGCCGCAGCGTTCCAGCAGGGCGGCATCATCGGTGACGGTCCAGCCTGCGGCGCAGGCGCGTTCATGGGCATCGCGCAGCGCCGCCAGCGCGAAGCCCTGCGGGGTCTGTACCGCCACCAAACCAGACCTGTCCGGGGTATGGGTGACCACGCCGTTGTCCGTCTGTTTGATGGTGTCCGTTACCGGAATGCCCGGCACCACCCCCGGTGCGCCCGCCGCCAGGGCGTCGAGCACCGCGTTGGACAGCGCCGCCGTGGCAAAGGGCCGGGCCGCGTCATGCACCAGCACCGCGTCGCACTCTCGCGGCAGGGCCGCAAGGCCCGCCGCCACCGAATCCTGCCGTAGCGCGCCGCCCGCCACAGCCCGCCACGGCACGCCCAGGGCGCGCCCGGCGTCCAGCACGGCCAAACGCTCGCGCTCGGCTTCCAGCCTGTCGTGCGGAAACACGAACACCAGCCCGCGCACCCGCGCCACCGACGCGAACGTCCGCGCCGAACGCCAGTACAACGGCGCGCCCCGGTGCTGGATGAACTGCTTGGCCGTGGACAGACCGGCTGCGGCCAGCCGGGTGCCGCTGCCCGCCGCGAGAACAATGGCCCATGCGTGCATGTACGGTCCTTGAAAAGAAGTAGTGGAGAAGGAGAGGGGAAAGATACGGGGGGAAGGGGGCTTTGAAAAGCCCCCTTCCCCCCGTACCCCCCCATCCCGCAAACTTTTTAAATGGGGGTAGGGGGGGCGAGGCAGCGGCATTTGTGTTCACCGTCCCTTCGCGCTCCATCTGCACCAAAAAGAACCCCCCAATAGAAAAGTTTGGGGGGGAGGGGGTCGGGGAGGGAGACCCTTTTCAAAGGGTCCCCTCCCCGATCAAAATCAACATTCGGGAGTCGGACTGTAAGCCGGGTTCTGTACCCTTGCGGGTGGCTGTCATTCCTCTAGGAGCGCCGTTGCCGACGCCCTCAAGCAACCGACCCGGAAGCATGGGCCGGGCAGGCCTCGTACGCTTCCCTATTTGGTCTTGCTCCGGACGGGGGTTACCGAGCTTGGCGCGTCACCGCGTCAACTGGTGGGCTCTTACCCCACCGTTTCACCCTTACCCGGCAGGCGAACCTGCCGGGCGGTCTGCTTTCTGTGGCCCTGTCCGACGATCACTCGTCCTGGGGGTTACCCAGCGTCCTGCCCTGCGGAGCCCGGACTTTCCTCCCCGGGCCTTGCGGCCCGCGGCGACAGCCCGTCCGGCTCCCGAAAATGAATGCGTGTCGGTCCGGCCTATTCGGCTGCCGGGGTTTCCACGCAGAAGTGTTCGCTCCAGTAGATGAGGCGCTGGCAGTTGGGGCAGCTGAGAATCTGGGTGCCCTTCTGCAGTTCGATGTAGCTCTGCGGCGGGATGGAGATGTGGCAGCCGGAGCACACGCCCTTGTCCACGGGCACGATGACCGGGTTTTCCAGCCGCTGGCGGATGAATTCGTAGCGGCTCAGCACGGGCGCAGGCACTTCCTTGCCTGCGGCGTTGCGCTGGGTTTCCAGATCGGCCAGGCCCGCCCCGGCTTCAGTCAGGCGCGCGTCCAGGCTGGCCTTCTTGGCTTCCAGGTCGGCCTTGAGGACGGTGTAGCGCTCGTCCATTTCGGCCATGGCCTCGGTCTGGCGTTGCAGCTCTTCCGCCAGGGTCAGCTTTTCTTCCTCGCGCGAGCGGTTCATTTTTTCCATGTTGTCCATTTCGCGCATCATGGCGTGGTATTCCTTGGTGTTACCCACGAGCATGAGCTTGGACTTGCTCTTCTTGATGCGCAGGGAATCGTCCTCGATCTCGGTGCCGAGGCGCTTTTCCTGATCCTTGAGGTGGGTAAGCTTGTCGAGGAGGCGGTTGCGCTGTTCCTCGAGAACGTCGAAGCGCTGTTGCAGCCCTTCCACTTCCTGCGGCGCGTTCTTCAGCTCCGCCTTGATGCCGTAGATGTGGTCGTCCACCTTCTGCAGGGCGACAAGCTGTTCGATCTGCTTGAGATACAGGCTCAACGTCATATCCTCCTGAAATGCGGGTTAGGCCGGATGTTCCGGAACGCGGCCGCTGTCCGTGCCCGTGGGGGGAACGGGCAGGTGCAGCCGCAGTGGATCGCTGGATGGCAGGAAATGCACGGGCAGGCCGGGCAGCGCGGAGCGCAGGTTATCTGCGAAACGGCGCATCATTTCCTCTTCAAGGGCGAAGTGCCCCACGTCGAGCAGGCAGCCACGGGCTTCCAGCGCGGTGTGATACTTCACGTCGCCTGTGACGAACACGTCGGCGCCGCGGGCAAAGGCCGCATCGGCCAGCGAACTGCCGGACCCTGTGCAGTAGCCCACCCGCCTGACAATGGCGGGGGCGGGCACGGGGCCGCTGACGTGGCAGTGCGTGCGCCCGGCAAGGCCTTGCAGGCGCTGGACAAAGGCGGAAAATTCGAGCGGTGCGGGCAGGTCGCCCACCAGGCCGAAGCCGAAAACCCGCGTGGGCAGTTCCGGTTCTGCGGGCAGAAATACCGGCGGGTGCGGGCCAGTTTTCAGTGAGTTGGCGGCATCGGCAAGAATGGCCGTACGGATGGCGGGCCAGGCGTCGGCCTCGCAGCTCAGCACCACCGTGTTGCCCAATACGCGGCAGGCCAGCACGCCGGGCAGGCCGGCCCAGCGGGAAGAAGGCGCGCCTCCGGTGACGATGCACCGGGTCAGCCGTTCCTGGCGCAGGGTCGGTTCCAGCACTACGGGCGCTGCCAGCGCAAGTTCACGCGCCAGCCAGCCCACGGGGCCTTCGGGGTTGGCGTCCAGCGAGGTGTGCGCGGCATACAGCCATGCGCCCCGCGCCAGCACTGCCGAGGCCACGGCGTGGTGGTCGTCCAGCGTATCCAGCGCACGGGGCGACATGGACAGCGGGTGATGGGAAAGAATGACGTCCGCGCCAAGGTCCAGGGCGGCTGCAATGGCGGCGGGGGTAGGGTCGAGGCAAACGGCAAGGCTTGCGGCGTCGGCATCGTGCCCGGCCACCTGCATGCCCGACCTGTCCCATTGGGCAGCAGAGGCCGGAATTGCCGTTTTTTCAATAACGCTAATTATTTCAGAGCGTTTCATGCATCTACCCCAAACAAAGAGGGTGCTTCGCCGGATGGACGCGGCGCAAGCACCCTCGAAGCGGCAAGGTGTGGTTCCGGAATTGGTGCTGCTCCAATGTCCGCGTTCCTGTCCCGTTGCTCTGTTGCGCGGCAAGGGGCCATGGCTGGCGCCGATGCCGGGGCGACGCTGTGCGCCTGCCCGGAAAAATTTGGTGGGCCTAGCGTGACTCGAACACGCAACAAACCGGTTATGAGCCGGGGGCTCTGCCAATTGAGCTATAGGCCCGCAGACCTCCGGACCGGTCCGGCGCAATGCCCCGAATGCTGCCCGGTGAGCCGACTCAGATACGCCCCGCCGCCAAGGTTGTCAAGCGTGCCGCAGTCATGACGCACCATGCCTGCCGGGCAGCATCGCGGCGGCCTACGCTTTTTCGGGTTGCCCGGCCTTCTTTACGCCGCACTGTTCCTTGGCAAAGGCAATTGCCGAACGGGCCGCCTTGGCTCCCTCACCCACGGCCACGCCGATTTGCAGGAAACCGCCGGTGCAGTCGCCCGCCGCGAAGATGCCGGGAATGTTGGTGCATTGCTCGTCATCGGCCATCAGGAATACGCCCTTGCGCTCCACGCCCAGCGAGTAGGCGAAGTCGAGGGACGATGCTTCGCCCATGGCCACGAACAGCCCATCGACAGGCTGCTCTGCGCCGTCGGCGAACACCACGCGTTCAAGGCCGTTGTCACCGGCCAGGCGCGTGATCTTGCGGGTGTCGATGGCGATGCCCGCGTCGGCCAGGCGCTGCCGGAAATCGGAGGTGAGCACGGCCTCCTTGCCCTGGGTGCAGATGGAAACATGGGGGGTGTACTGGGTCAGCTCCAGCGCCTGGTTGGCCGCAAAGATGCCCTCGCCCAGCACCAGCACCTGCTTGCCGCGATAGAAGAAACCGTCGCAGCTCACGCAGTAGGACACGCCCTTGCCCTCAAAGTCGCCAAGGTTCTCGATGCCGGGACGCACGCGGGCAACACCGGTGGCCAGCACCACGGCGCAGGCGTCGTACTCGCCCTTGTCGGTCTTGACGTGGAAGCCGCCCGCATCGCCATGGTGTACGGCCAGCACGCGTTCCTCGCGCAGTTGTGCGCCAAAGCGTTCGGCCTGCCTGCGGCCCCGTTCGATGAGGTCGCGTCCGGAGATGGTTTCGTCGAAGCCGAAATAGTTGTCGATATCGTAGTCGCCCGCCACCTTGGGCGCGCTGCCCAGCACCAGCGTGGGAATGCCCGCGCGGGCGGTGTAGATGGCGGCGGAAAGCCCGGCGGGGCCGGAGCCGATGATCACCAGCGGAGCATTGGCGGAGGGGGATGTGGATTCGGACATGGGCATCTCCGTAAGGAAAGGCGCTGGCGGCGGGGCCGCGTGCCTGTTGCGTGTTTCCGGCAGGGCGCGCGGAAATGCCGGGAGCAGGGAGCCGCCCGCGCATGGCGCGCAGAACCAGAAAGTAGGCAGTCCGAAGTGGCTGGCAAGGGGGCGGGTGCAAGGTGGATGCATGGCGGATGCAGGATGCAATGCCTCCTTGGTCCGGCGGCGCGTGCGGCCCGCAGCCCCGCAGCCCTTTGCGTCTACAGCCCCAACTGGGCGAGCAGGTCGTCCACGTTGTCCTGCGAGGTGCCGCGCTGCGGTCCCTTCAGCTCGGAGACCACCTGGCGGGTTTCCGCCTCGATCTGCGAGATATCCTTTTCCGGGGCTTCTTCGCGCGCGCGGATGAGCAGGCCGGTGGAAAGGTAGAGTTCCACGACGGTGCTTTCAATGGTGCGCAGGGCCGTGATGATCTTCTTGATGCGCTGACCGGTCAGGTCCTGGAAGCCAAGCGTGGTCAGGATTTCAACCAGGCCCTCGCCCAGTTCGGCGTTGATCTGCACCATGCGCTCAAGGGCGCGTTCCACGCCCGCCCCGGCGCGTACGGCCTCGATCAGCACGGCGGCTTCCTTCTGGCGTTCGATCTGCACTTCGACCACGTCCATGATGGATTCGGTGGCCTCTTGCGTGGTGACCAGAATTTCGTCCAACTGCCGCGAGGCTTCGTTGAACAGGCGGTCGGCGTCCTCGCGCTGGACGGGGCGCGTCCCGTCGGGGGCTTCCTGCGAGCCGGGCTTCGCCGCAGTGGAGATTTCGCGGTAGATGGTTTGCAGGCCCCCGCGCATGTCGTCGCTGATGCGGCGGTAGAATTCGCTTTCCACCAGTGCGCGGGTGAGATTGGTGGTGATTTCCCGCTCAATGGTGGCGGCAAGCACGTCGCGGATGTTGGCGACGAGGTTGTTCGTCACGCGTTCCATCACGTTGTCGAGCAGTTCTTCCTGCGTGACCATGGTGCGCTCCTGCTGGTGGTGTGTGCGCCGTGCTGCGCTGTGCAGCTGTGCTATGCGGCCCTGTGCTGCGCTGTGCGGCGCTGGTGCGGAGGGACTTGGCGGGAAACGGTGTTCCGTTACCCTGACAGGGCCGGAAAAGCCGATGGCAAAAAACCAGGCCGGAAGTCCGCATTGGCGAACCTAGCAGATAGTCTATCGTGGGAAAAGCGGAAAACGACGGGAAGCACCGTCGCACGTGCGCATGGGCAATGTCTTGCCAGCATCCTCCCAAAAAGCGGGGCGTGCGCGGGATGTTCCGCGCACGCCCCGCCGGGATGTGCCATTACAAGACTGTTGCGGGCATGGCCCGAACCGGTGCCGGGCCGGGCAGACGCAACATCACGCCGACGGCTACAGGCCGCCGTTCTCCACCTCGACGTTCATGGCCCCCACGGGGCACACGCGCGTACACAGGCCGCAGGCGGTACAGCGGTCCTTGTCGAACACCACGACCCGCGCCTCAAGGTCCATGGCCAGGGCCGAGGTGGTACAGATGGCGGTACACATGCCGCAGTGCATGCAGCTGTCCTCGTCGCGCGAGATGCGTTGCGAGACGTCGGTGACGGTTATTTCCTGCTCGCGCAGGTAGGTGATGCCCTTCAGGCAGTTTTCTTCGCCCCCCGAAAGCTCCAGGGTCAGGTAGCCTTCCTTGCGCGGGGTGATCTGGGCCTTCAGGATGTTGACGGTAAGGTCGTACCTGCGCACCAGATCGCTCACGATGGGCTTGCCCGAAATTTCAGGCGGGAACGTGAGATGGATGTTCTTGCGGTAGGTCTTGGGCTGTTGTTGGCTCATGCTGTTTCCGGGCCGGAGCACCGGGTACTCGGATTATTTGTTCTCGCTCAGGAACTTCTTGGCGCGCTGTGCTTCGGGCGAATCGGGCAGCTTCTTGATCAGCTCGTCCAGGCGCACCTTTCCGGCGTCCTTCTTGCCGAGCTTGTAGAAGCAGATGCCCTGCTTGAGCAGCGACGAGGCGTACTTGGGGCTCTTGGGGAACTTGGAGATGACCTGTTCGTACGCCAGCGCCGAGCGGGCAAAGTCCTGCTGCTGGAAGTTGGCCTCACCCTGCCAGAACCACGCGTTGCTGGTCAGCTTGTGGTCCCCGAAGGTGTTGGTGAAATCGGTGAACGCCTTCACGGAATCCTTGTAGCGCCGTTCGTTGAACGCCGACATGCCCTGGTCGTACAGCGCCTGGGCCGTGTCCACCGCTGCTGCGGCAGGCTTGGCGGCGGGTGCGGCCTTGGCGGGTTCCGCGCTGGTCACGGCCATGGTGCCGCTTTGCGCCGGGGGCACCGTGACCGGCCCTGTGGGCTGGCTCGATGGCGCGACGACAAAGCCGTTCTCCTTACCGGGGTTTACAAGCAGGACCGGGGCATTGGGGTCGCCCGCATGGGTCGTGCCGGTGGACGAGACCGCGCCGCCAGCGGCCCCGGCAGGGGCGGGGGCCGCGAGCACGCCGTCGATGTCGATGGCCAGTTGCGAGGCCATCTGCCGCAGGGCGATATCGTGGCGGTTCAGTTGATCGCGCATCTGGGGCAGGTCGCGGCTCTGGTCGCCGGTGGCGCTGAGGCGCATCTGCATGTCGTCGATCTGGCCGCGCAGGGTGGCTATTTCCTGCCGGGTGGACTGCACCTGCGACCAGGTGTCGGCCTGCGCGGGCTGCACGCCGGAAAGCTGCGAGTTCAGGGTCTGTATCTGCTGGTCCTGGCGCATGACGCGCGCGTTCAGGGCGTCCACGTCTTCCTGGCGCACGCAGCCGACAAGCACCACCAGTGCGGCCAGAGAGCAGACGGGAAGGATACGACGGGAAAGGATGCGGGTCTTCATGGCTTTTGGTCCGCCTTTCGGTTCACTTTGCTTTTGCGTGGGAATTGCCTGCGCAGGGCGCGTGCCGTCTTGTACGGCGGCGCTGTGCGCCGGGCTGCTGCTTCATGCCTTGCGGGCGTGCCGCTGGCCGAAGACAAGGTAGGCAAGCCCGCCGAGCACGGGCAGGAAAATTCCGGCGGCCATCCACAGGGCCTTTTCTGCCGGGCGCTCGAACTCGTGCGTATAAGAATGCCAGATGCACCACAGGTTGGGCAAGATGGGAATGACAAGCAGGGGTATGAGCAGGGCCAGGTTCATCCGCGGGGTCTCCTATTTTGCCTTCGTGGCGTTGCGCGGCGCGGGCTGGCGGTACATGGCGATGAAGGCCAGGAACGCGCCCACGCAGATGGCGATGTCTGCCACGTTGAAGGCGGGCCAGTGCCAGTCGCCCATGTAGAAGTCCAGGAAGTCGATTACCGCGCGAAAGCGCACCCGGTCGATGAGATTGCCAAGCGCGCCGCCGAGAATGCAGCCGAACCCGGTGAACAGCACCTTGTCGTCCTGTGCGGCGCGGGTAAGCGAAATGATGGCCCACACGGCAAGCACCGTGGCCACAAGGAACAGCCAGAACTGCCATTCGATGTCGGAGCGGTTCAGAAAACCGAAGGCCGCCCCCCGGTTGCGCACGTTGACCAGGTCGAAAAGCCCGGCGATGACCGGCACGGAATGGTGTTCGGGAATGGCCGTCACCGCCCACAGCTTGGCAAGCTGATCCAGACCGATGACGGCTGCGGCAATGGAGAAGACCATGACGAATCTGGGACGCATGGGGCCTCTTGGGGCTTGGAACGCTTGCCCCTGGCGGCGCGTTGTGCGCCGCCAGGGGGGATTTGTTCGTGTTGTCGGTACGTCGCGCCGCTGCTACACCGCTCCGCTGTTGCGCAGCACCGTGGTGCAGCGCCCGCAGGCGCCGGGGAAGTCGGGGTCGGACCCCAGGTCTTCGTGGTACACCCAGCAGCGTTCGCACTTGCCGCCGGGGGCCTTGTCCACGCCGATGCGCAGGCCCTTGACCTCTTCGGATGCAAAGGCGGCTTCCGGCGCTTCTTCCAGCGGGGCGATGTTCAGCTTGGAGACGATGAACACCGCGCGCAGGTCGGTGCCGGTGGCGCGCAGCAGGGCGGCCAGCTTGTGGTCGGCGTACAGGGTGACGTGGGTATCCAGCGAATGGCCCACCGTGCCCGCCTTGCGCAGCGGCTCGATGGCCTTGGTCACCTCGGACCGCACGGCCAGCACGGCTTCCCACCGTTCGCTCTCGTCGGAGCTGACGTTGTACAGCGGCGTATCGGACCCGCGCAGGGCGAACACCGTGGACGCGGCGGGGCGCAGCGCTTCGGGGATATGGCGGAACACTTCCTCCGCCGTGAAGCTGAGCACCGGGGCCATGTCGCGCACCAGCACCAGCAGGATGTGCAGCAGGGCCGTCTGGGCAGAGCGGCGTTCCGGGCTGTCCTTGGCCGAGGCATACAGGCGGTCCTTCAGCACGTCGAGGTAGAAGGCGCTGAGGTCGGTCACGCACAGGTTGTGCAGGGTGTGGAACACCTTGTGGAACTCGAACTCGGAATAGGCTTCCTGGATGCGCGCATGGGCGTCGGTAACGATGTCCATGGCGTAGCGGTCCAGCGGGTCCATGACCGAGAACGGAACGATTTCTTCGGGCGTCAGGTCGTCGATGTTGCCGAGCAGGTAGCGGCAGGTGTTGCGGATGCGACGGTAGGCGTCCACCAGGCGGCTCAGGATTTCATCCGAGATGCGGATGTCTTCGCGGTAATCGACGGAGGCCACCCACAGGCGCAGGATTTCCGCGCCGTACTTGTCGATGATCTCTTGCGGGGCGACGACGTTGCCGATGGACTTGGACATCTTGCGGCCTTCGCCGTCCACCACGTAGCCGTGGGTGAGCACGGCGCGGTAGGGCGGCACGCCGCGCGTGCCGATGGAGGCCAGCAGGGAGCTGTGGAACCAGCCGCGATGCTGGTCCGAGCCTTCCAGGTACAGGTCCGCCGGGAACGCGGTGTCGCCGCGCTGTTCCAGCACGGCGGAGAAGCTGGTGCCGGAATCGAACCACACGTCCAGGATGTCGGTTTCCTTCTTCCAGTGGTTGCCGCCGCAGTGCGGGCAGGCAAGACCGGCGGGCACGATGTCTTCCAGCGGCGTTTCGTACCAGTAGTCGCAGCCTGTGGGGTGCTTGGCGAAGCGGTCTGCGATGTCGCGCATCCAGGCGGCGTCGTTCCACGCCTCGCCGCAGCCTTCGCAGAGCAGGGCGATGATGGGCACGCCCCAGGTGCGCTGGCGCGAGATGCACCAGTCGGGGCGGAACTCGATCATGTTGTGGATGCGTTCCTCGCCCCAGGCGGGAATCCAGCGCACGTCGTTGCGGATGGCGGACAGCGCCCGGGCGCGCAGGTCGTTCTTTTCCATGGCGATGAACCACTGGGTGGTGGCCCGGAAGATGACCGGCTTCTTGCAGCGCCAGCAGTGCGGGTAGCTGTGTGAAATCTTGCGTTCTGCCAGCAGGTTGCCCACTTCGCGCAGCTTTTCGATGACCTTGGGGTTGGCCTCGAACACGGTCAGCCCGGCAAAGAAAGGCACGGAATCAAGGAAGCGGCCTTCGTCGTTCAGCGGCGAAAGGATTTCCAGCCCGTAGCGCAGGCCGGTCTCGTAGTCCTCGCGGCCATGGCCGGGCGCGGTGTGGACGCAGCCGGTGCCGGAATCGAGCACCACGTAGTCGGCCAGCACCACCGGAGAAGGGCGGTCGTAGAAGGGGTGCGTGGCGGAAAGGCCTTCCAGCTTTGCCCCCGGCAGGGTGGACACCACTTCGTAGCCTTCCCAGCCGAAGGTCTTGGCGCTGCTTTCCACCAGCGCGGCGGCCAGCACGTAGTGCGCGCCGTCGTGGCGGACCACGGCGTAGTCATGGTCGGGGTGAACGGCCACGGCCATGTTGTCGGGCAGGGTCCAGGGAGTGGTGGTCCAGATGACGATGTAGGCGCTGGCCGCGTCCGCCGGGGACAGGCCCAGCACGTCCGCCGCCCTGGCATCGCGCAGGGGAAAGCGCACGAAGATGGAGGGCGAGGTGTGGTCGTAGTATTCCACCTCGGCCTCGGCCAGGGCGGTCTGGCACGAGCAGCACCAGTAGATGGGCTTTTTGCTGCGCACCACGTTGCCTGCGGCCACGAAGTTGCCAAGCTCGCGCGCGGTGGCGGACTCGTAGGCCGGGTCCATGGTCATGTACGGCTTGTCCCACGCGCCCAGCACGCCAAGGCGCTTGAATTCCTTGCGCTGGATGTCCAGGTACTTTTCCGCGTACTGGCGGCAGCGTTTGCGCACCACATGGGCGGGCAGTTCCTTTTTCTTTTCGCCCAGTTCCTGTTCCACCTTGTGTTCGATGGGCAGGCCGTGACAGTCCCAGCCGGGCACGTAGCGGGCGGCGTAGCCCTGCATGTTGCGCGACTTGACCACCATGTCCTTCAGGATCTTGTTCAGCGCCGTCCCCAGGTGAATGTGCCCGTTGGCGTAAGGGGGGCCGTCGTGCAGGACGTACTGGCCCTTCTGGCCGGATGCCTGCGCCATGGCGGTATAGGCGTCGATGCCTTCCCAGAATTTGAGTATTTCCGGCTCGCGCTGGGTGAGGTTGGCCTTCATGGGAAATTTGGTGTCGGGCAGATGCAGGGTCTTCTTGTAGTCGCTCATGGACGTGCTGCTCCTGGGAGGTGTCGGCATGCCGGAAGGTCCGGCTGGCGGCGCTTGGCCGCGCCCGGCGGGAATGACGGCGCGCAGGGCGCACACCGCCGGGTGATGCAAAACGATGTAATTGGTTCAAGAAGGTCCGGAAGTCAAGCCGCGCGCGGCCCGCACGGGTACTGGATCGCCGGGGAGAGGGGGCTATGGAAACGGAATGGGGGCTCGGAGTGTCGCGGTGCGGGAGAGTCTTCGGACATGTCGGACTGCATGCAGTGGCCGGTCGGTGTGCCGGGAAGTGTGCCAAACAGCGAGTCAGGCAGTGTGCCGGACGGGCACGGACGGGGCACGGACGTGGCACGAACGTGCTGGCGTACTATGCGCGCCAGCTATTCTCCGCCGTTTTTCGTTCCGTCGATCATGCCCAGCACGTACGGCAGGGCCGCGCTGGCCATGCGTTCTGCCCCGGCAGCGTTGGGGTGCAGGCCGTCCCACAGGGTCAGGTCCGGCACGCCCCATATGCCGTCCAGAACATACGGCCACAGGGGGACGCTGAACTGCGCGGCCAGGCGTGGGAACAGGGCGTCGTATGCTTCGGCATAGTCCGGGTCTTCCGCGAATTCTGCCTTGAAACCAGCCAGCAGGGCGGGCACACGCCGTTCGGCCAGCAGGGTCAGGATGGCGGCCAGATTTTCTTCCATGTCCTGCGGGTCCAGCCCCATGAACCCGTCGTTGGCCCCCAGTTCGACAATGGCGAAGCAGCGCGCGAACGGCGCGCCTTCGTCAGTAACTGCGTTGGCGGCGGTGTCGGCGGTAGCCCTGGTGTTGCCGAAGCCGGGATTGCGCCCCAGCCACGCGCGCAGGCGGCGCAGCCCGCCCGCCGTGGTGTCGCCCGAAAGGCCCAGGTTGATTACCGTGGCATCGATGCCCGGTGACGCGGGGCCGCCAGCGCACAACAGCCGTTCCAGCGCAGCGGGAAAGGCGGCGTCGGGCTCCAGGCCGTAGCCTTCGGTCAGGCTGTCGCCAAGGGCGAGGAGGGTGAGGGGCGACTCAGTGGGATGCGGCATGGAGAACTCCCGTTGCGGAGGGAGGCGTGGTCTGCTGGTTGCGCTGTCTTGGGCGCAGCATACTGGCTTATAACTGCTGCCAGAGTCAGTTGACCTTGTTCCAATGGGGAAAGAGCTCTTTCAGCCTTTCTACTGTATGCCGCCATTTGGGTGTCTTTGGCGCGCAGACGGTATTCTGGTTGCCGAACATGCCCGTTTCATTGGCCGCTTGGGCCAGTGCCCGGGTTTCGGACCAATCCACGGCCACGAAACTCTCGTGCAGATCGGGGTCGTTGATGGATTCGCGGAGGTAGCTCGCCTTGGACAGCAGTTCCATGGCAGGCCGTTCCACGCCGTGCTCATCCTGTAACATGAAGTCGGCTGCGGGTGCCGGGCCGCTACGAACCCTGCCAACGCCCACGAAACCATACCCCGGCGCTTTGACCCACACCAGATCACCCGGTTGCAGCAAGCCAAGCGTGCCCCTGTACCATGAACCGCCACCGGCGCTGATGAAACCGTAACGGCGTGCTTCTTCCCAGTCGCGCTCCCCGCCGTGTCCGAAGGAGGCGTAGTACTCGCCGTTCCAGGGTTCCTTCATGGCCTTAGCGCTGCTGGTGGCTGCTGCGGCCTGCGTTTCGACCGGGTCGAGCAGCCAGGCGCGGCTGAGCAGTTGTCCGGATTCGTTCTCGAACACCTGAAAGCACAATACGTTGATGGGGATATCGCGGCGGTTCAGGTAGCCGACGATCCTTTCGCTGGCAGCATCAAGCGCCGCAGCCACAATGACGATCTGGTGGGATTGGTTCAGCGTCTCAGGTTCAAGGGGCTGGCCGAAGCGTGCGGCAAAGGCAGCATCCAGTGATTCTCCGCCCGAAAACCTGGCATATATGCGCGTAATATCTTGGGCTTCCAGATTTTCTGCCCAGCTTGCATAGTCGATGGCCTGCGCCACCACTTCGCGCGGCGTTTTGCCGCGCTTCAGCTCTATGAGAATCAGCGTTCCATCGGGAGCCAGCGCCAGCAGGTCGATGCGCCCGCCGAAGCCGGTGTCTTCCTGACGCCCGATGATCATCCATTCCCGCGACAGGATGTCGGGAGATGCGACGATCATGTCCTCCAGCAGTGCCTCACTGGGCAGCGAACCTTCACGCAATGGCCGTGGCGTTGGGCCAACATGCCAAAGGCTGTGCTGGATGGGCATGGCCGATGTGCCTAGAACCCGGCGGGCTGGCCTTCCACGGCCTCGGACATTTCGCGCAGCAGCCGCAGGGTTTCCTCCGCCTCGGCCCTGTCCAGCACGCGCAGGGCGAACCCGGCATGCACGATGACGTATTCGCCGATGGCGGGGCGTTCGGGCAGCAGCATGGCCGAGACGCTGAGGTAGGTTTCGCTCTTGCCCACACGACACTTGGCCATGCCGGCTTCATTGATTTCCACGATCTCAGCGGGAATGGCGAGGCACATCGGGTCTGCTCCGTCGGGTTGGCCAGCCTGACTGTTCAGGCGGTGTGTACAGCCTGATCGCTCAGGCGGAGGGTACGTCGCTGGCCGGGGTGCAGTCGCCGCCTGCGCGGCGCACCTCTGCGACCACGGCGTCGCACAGCAGGGGCAGGCGCTGGCCTGCCACGGGGGAAAGTTCGGTGCCCAACGACTGATAGTCGTGCGGCTCCATGCCGATTATCACCGCTTCTGGCCGTTTGCCCACCAGTTCGCAGAATATCAGGGTGTCCACAAGGTCGGTCTGGTGCATGGAGTCGTTGAAGCCAAGGCTCTTGCGCAGGTCTTCGCCGGTCAGGCGGTAGATGGCGCCGGGTTCGTCCCCCGCGAGCACGGCGTCCACCACGATCAGGTGGTCGCACTCCATGATGGCGTCCATGAGCCGCATGCCCAGCGTGCCGCCGTCCATGACGGTGACGTTGTCGGTGAAGGCATGCGCTTGTTGCAACGCCTCTACGGCGCGCACGCCGATGCCTTCGTCGGTGTACAGGATGTTGCCCACGCCAAGGACGAGGATGTTGGGGCGATTGCTCATGTGGGGTGTACTATAGGGTTGGAAAAGGCCCGGCGCAAGGCCGGGCCTTTTGGTTTTCACGGATGCCGCACATGTTTTTGCCCACTGTCCGACAGAATCCGTTTTGGACGGGGCTGGTCGGACAGGGGGCGGATGTACGGTCTACAGGATGCGGAACTTGTGTACTTCGTTGGTGTGCCCGTCGATGACATGCACGCCGCAGGCGATGCACGGGTCGAACGAATGCACCGTACGCAGGATTTCCACCGGGCGCTTGGCATCGGCCACCGGGGTGCCGATGAGCGAGGCTTCCACCGGCGACATCTTGTTCTTGTCGCAACGGGGGCCAAGGGTCCAGGTGGAGGGCACGACCAGCTGGAAGTTGCCGATCTTGCCGTCCTCGATGCGGATCCAGTGCGACAGGCCGCCGCGCGGAGCGTTGACGAAGCCCACGCCTTCCGCCTGCTTGGGCATTTCCCACGGAGCGCAGATGACGTTGTCGCCCTTGGCGATGTTGTCCTTGTACTCCTGCAGCATCACGCCCACGTATTCGGCGATGACGGCGGTTTCAATGCCGCGCGCAGCCGTACGGCCCAGGGTGGAGAACAGGGCTTCGGGACCCACGCCCAGCTTGGCCAACACGGCGTCGGTCACGGCCTTCACCTTGGGATGGCCCTGCGAGTAGGCGATCAGCACCTGGGCCAGGGGGCCTGTTTCCATGGGTTCGCCCATGTAGCGGGGGGCCTTCATCCACGAGTAGCGGTCGTCGCCGTGCAGGTCGGTGTACTTGGGCTGGGTCTGGCCCTTCCACGGATGGCGGGCTTCCGCGCCTTCGTACCAGCTGTGGCGCACGTGTTCTTCAATCTGCATCTTGTCGAACGGCTTCACGTTCTTGAAGTCGCGCTTGAAGACCACGCCCGGCTTGAAGTACCGGCTGTTCAGGTCGTACTCGTCCTTCGGGAATTCGCCGAAGGTGATGAAGTTGTCGGTCCCGCCGTACTGCGACCAGTCCTTGTAGGCCGCCGCAACCACCAGCAGGTCGGGGATGTACACTTCATCCACGAACGCCTTGGTTTCCTTCCACAGCGCCTCGAATTCGGCGATGCGCTTGGGGGTCAGGGCGTCGTAGCAGGTCACGCCGCCCACCACGGTGAACTGGGTGTGCGGGTTCTTGGCGCCGAAAACGGCCATGGCGCGCGCGGCCTTTACCTGAAGGCGCAGGGCTTCCAGGTAGTGGGCGGTGGCGATGAGGTTGGTTTCCGGGTCCAGGTAGTAGGCGGGGTGGCCGCCCAGGAAGTAGGCGTTGGTGAACGGGCCAAGCTGGCCGCTTTCGACGAAGGTCTTCAGCTTGTCCTGTACCGCCTTCAGGTCCGCCGCCGTGGTCTTGCGCGGCGAGATGGACGAGGCGACCTTGGCGGCCTTGGCCGGGTCGGCCTTCAGCGCGGCGGTCACATCCACGAAGTCCAGGGCGTGCAGATGGTAGAAATGCACGATGTGGTCGTGCAGGTACTGCGCGCCCAGCACCAGGTTGCGGATGTAGGTGGCGTTCTTGGGGATGTGGACGCCCACGGCGTTGTCCACGCAGCGGGTGGAGGCCAGCGCATGGGTGTAGGTACACACGCCGCAGGTGCGTTGGGTGAAGTGCTGGGCATCGCGGGGGTCGCGGCCCTTCAGGATGATTTCAAGGCCCCGGAACAGCGTGGAACTGCTGTACGCGTTCTTGACCTTGCCGTTCTCCACTTCCACCTCGATGCGCAGGTGGCCTTCGATGCGGGTAACGGGGTCGACGACGATGGGACCGCTATAGGAGCTCTTGGGCGTCACGGGGATGCCGCCCGGAGCATTCTGGGCTCTGCAGCCGCTCATGGTTTCCTCCTTGGCTGTTGCCTGATCGGGGTATTGGTGACCTAACGCGTGCGCGCGATCAGTTCTGATAGAACGGGGTCATGGCGTCCCAGAAATCGGGTTCGCTGCACCCGATGCAGGGGTGCCCCGCGTCCACGGGCCAGTTGGTCTGGTTGAACTTGATCTTCGGGCAGTTGTTCATGGTCACCGGGCCCTTGCAGCCCAGCTCGTAGAGGCACCAACCCTTGCGGGCTTCTTCCGATTCGAACGACGGGGCGAATTCACCCGCGTCGAAGTGCGGCAGGCGGGGGCACTGTTCGTGTACGGTCTGGCCGAAGAACATGGTGGGCCGGTTCAGGCTGTCCAGTTCGGGCACGGCCTTGTTCTTCAGATAGTACACGATGGTGCCGACCAGGTTGTACGGGTTCGGCGGGCAGCCGGAGATGTTGATGGCGTTGACGCCGAGGTGCTTCAGCGCATCGTTGACGCCCTTGGCCCCGGTGGGGTTGGGCTTGGCCGCCTGCACGCCGCCGAAGGTGGCGCAGGTGCCGTAGGAGATGACGGCCTGGGCCTTGGGCAGGATGCGGCTGCAGATGTCCAGCATGGTGTGGTTGGCCACCTTGCCGTAGATGCCGTTGGCAGCCGTGGGAATGCCGCCTTCCACCACGGCGATGAAGCCGTGCGGGCTGTTGACGGCCTGTTCAAGGGCTGCTTCCGCTGCTTCGCCCGCGGCGGCCATGATGGTTTCATGGTAGTCGAGGGACAGCGTGTCCAGAATCAGGGTGTCGATGTAGGGTTCGAATGCGCGCAGCACCGATTCGGAACAGCCGGTGCATTCGGCGTTGTGCAGGTAGACCACGGACGGACGCCGGGGACCCATGAGCGCGCGGGCAACTTCCGGCGCGAACGCGGGGCCCATGCCCATGGTCACGGCGATGGCCGTACAGAACTTGAGGAAGTCGCGTCGAGACACGCCGCGTTCCGCAAGCCTTTCCTCCACGCCCTCCTTGCCGAGACCGATCGAGATTTTCATCCCTGCCTCCTTCGGCATGGCGTCATGCCATGCCTGCCCGCCGCCAGCGGCGCGGCGGGGTAAGGGTCGTACTGGTGCGAAAGGCCCCCCGGACGCTGGCGCTTCTGCGTGCATCCGTTTCCCGCGGTGACCTGTCCGCACGTTTGGCGGGAAGATACAACACATTGAAACGTTATTCCAATTGAAAATGCAAATGGCGCGCACTTTTTCGCATCGCGGAAGGGAATGGTTGCGTGCATTGCCTGTTGCTGCATTCGCCAAAAGGCATGCACGCCATGGAACGCGTGCGCGGTTTTGCTGTACAATGCTTTGATTGTGCAATCAGCCGCGATTTCCGGATGCAGGCGAAGCATTGCTGTAAAAAAACAACACTGGTGCCACTTTTTATAAAAAAATAGCACCAGCGTTGTTGTAATGCGGAAAAAATATGCGCGGTGATGTCCAAGGCATGGACTGCAAAGACTACCGTGGACAGTTCGTGGCGTTGATCGCTCCCAAAAACAGCGCGCCAAAATCCGGCGCGGGAGAGGGGGTGCCTGCCCGGTGTGCATGGGCTGCCCGGCGGTGAGTAGGGCCATGCGGCCCGGCTGTCCGCACCCGGCCCGGCTGTCCGCACCCGACCCGGCTGTCCGCACCCGACCCGGCTGTCCGCACCCGACCCGGCTGTCCGCACCCGGCCCGGTAACGCGCATGTGGTCAGGCGTTATCGTGCGCGGGCGGCTGATCTGCGGCGTTCATTTCGGCGATGATGGTGCGGATTTCTTCGCGCGCCACTTCGACAAAGCGGGGAAAGGCTGCCTGCACCGGCTCGGAAAGACCGATGTTCCAGTTCAGGAAATCGTGCGGCTCCATGCCGATGACCTGCATGTACGGGCGCGGGCCGCGCAGTTCGGCCATCTTCAGCGAGTCGATGAGGTCCACGTCGTGGATGGACAGCCGCTGCTTTTCGTTCTGCACCAGGTCGTCTTCCGACAGGCGGTAGATGGTGCCGGGCGCACCCTTGGCGTGGACGATGTCCAGCACCAGCAGGCGGTCGTACCCTTCGAACAGGTAGAAGATGTCCTGCGTGAAGGTGCCGCCGTCCATCAGGGTGACGTAGCTCGGCCAGGTTTCCTGCATCAGTTCTTCCACGGCAAAGACGCCGACGCCGTCGTCGGTAAGCAGGGTGTTGCCGATGCCGAGTACGAGCAGCTTCTGCATGTAGGCTCCATGATGTTCCGGTACGTGGCGGAAAAATTGTGCGCTGCGGATGCCGCCCTGCCAGACCGAATGGGCCTGCCGGACTTGGCAGACTTGGCAGACTTGGCAGTCTGGGCGGACCTGCCAGACCTGTCGAACCGGACGGAAACATGGCCGTCACAATGGTCATGGCAGTCCGGCGGTCACGGTTGCAGCGGCGGCGCGGCGGCGATTGCAGGTTGCCTGCACGCGCACGGGCCACCCTATGGCGGGCTTGCCCGACAGGCAAGTGCTCCCGGTTGCGTCGCGCGCGGAGTGAAAATGAAGGAGGGGACCAGGCCGGCCCCGCCGGTCTGGCCCCCTCCACAGGTTCGGTATGCGGCGTCTACTTCACTTCGACGACGGAGACCTTGCCGGATTCAGCGTGCAGCACGTGCACGGCGCAGCCCAGTCACGGGTCGAAGGCGCGGATTACCCGCGCCACGTTCACCGGGTTGTTGATGTCCGGCACAGGGGTGCCGACCAGCGCGCGTTCCACCGGGCCAAGCTGGCCGCTGTCGTCGCGCGGGTTGCAGTTCCAGAGCGTGGCGGACACGATCTGGTAGTTGTCGATCTTCTGGTCCTTGATGTTGATGTAGTGGACCAGCGAACCGCGCGGCGCTTCGGTAAAGCCTACGCCTTCGGACTTGGCGGGAATTTCGGCGGCGGCGAAGGTTTCTTCGCCGGCCTTTACTTCCTTCAGCCAGCGTTCGATGGCGGAGAGCATGTAGTACGTTTCTTCGGCGCGGGCCACGTGGCGGCCCATGACCGAGAAGGCGGCGTCATCGCCAAGGTCGCGGAAGCGCTTGGCGTTCAGCTTGAACAGGTCCTTCAGCAGCTTCTGGCCCACGGGCGACAGTTCCGGGTTGGTGATCCACATGCGGGCCACCGGGCCGGATTCAACGGCCTTGCCGTTGTAGCGGGGCGCCTTGACGAAGCTGTATGCCCCGGCCTTGTTGGGCGCGGGCACCGTCTTGCCTTCGGAGAAGTGCAGGCCGGTGGTGGCGTCGTCGAACCAGGAGTACTTGACGTATTCCTTGATCAGCTTGGGATCGAACGGCTGGTCCTTGCCGTCGATGTACACGCCGCGCTTCAGGTGCAGCTCGGTCATGGCATCGTTGAGCGGGAAGGCGCCGAACGAGATGCAGTTCTTGTAGCCCTGGCCGAACTTGAACAGGTCCTTGTAGGCCGCACCCACGGTGTAGGCCACGGGCACGTACTTCTTTTCGACGAATTCGCGCACCTTCTTGAAGCGGGCGGCGTATTCGACAAGGGCTTCCTTGGTGGGAATCTGGGTGGTGCCGCCCACAACCTGGCCCTGCACGTGGGGCATGCGCCCGCCGAACATGGCGACCATTTCGTGGCAGATGCGGCGCACTTCCAGCGCTTCCAGGTACTGATCCACCGCAGCGGCGTTGATGTCCTTGGGCAGGCGCAGGTCGGGCTTGGCGAAGCGCGGCACGAAGGGCGCGCTGTCAGGCCCCTGCACGAAGTCCAGGGCGGCCAGGTGGTAGAAGTGCAGGATGTGCGATTGCAGGTAGTTGGCGCCAAAGGTCAGGTTGCGGGTAAGGCGGCCGTTGGTGGGCACCTTGACCTTGAAGGCGTTGTCCAGCGCCATGCACGAGGCGGTGGAGTGAGCAGTGGGGCACACGCCGCAGATACGCTGCACGATCTGCGAAGCGTCGCGCGGGTCACGCCCGCGCAGGATGGTTTCGAAGCCGCGGTACATGCCGCCGGACAGGCGGGCGTCTACCACCACGCCGTTTTCAACGGTGACTTCGGCTTTCAGGTGACCTTCGATTCTGCTTACCGGGTCGATGGCGATGGTCGCCTTGCCGGTGGCCCCGGCAGGGGCGGCCTTGGGTGTACAGCCGGACATGGTTTCCTCCTTGGATATGACGCCGGGGGGCTAGGCCGAGTAGAAGGGGGACTTGCCGTCGGGGAAGTCGGGTTCGACGCAGCCGATGCATACCGCGTTGGAAACGCACCAGTTCACGCCGCCGTTCCACTTGCGCTCGAAGCTGTCGCACATGGACATGGGGCCCTTGCAGCCGAGGTCGTAGCGGCAGCCTTCCTTCTGGGTGAAGGTGGCGCTCATCTTTCCGGCGTCGTAGAAGTCAAGGTAGGGACAGTTTTCATGCACGTTGCGGCCGTAGAAGGGAGTGGGGCGGCCATCGGCATCCAGCAGCTTGACCACGTCGCCAAGACCCGCAGCAAGGCCCTTGGCCTTGATGGCGTTCAGCGCCACAACCACGGTGCCCACGATCCAGTCGGGATGGGGCGGGCAACCGGGAATGTTCACCACCGGGGTGGCGATGCCGTTTTCCTTGAAGAACGCGGACACCGACTTGGCGCCGGTTTCGCTGCCCTGGGCGGCAGGAATGCCCCCGTAGGCGGCGCAGGTGCCCACGGCCAGCACGGCAGCGGCGTTGGCTGCGATGCTCTTCATGGCGTCAGCCATGGAGATTTCCTTGTGATGCGCTTCGCCGATGATGCAGTACTTGCCGTCGGCCTCGGTGGGCACTGCCCCTTCGACAACAACAAAGTACTTGCCCTTGTACTGTTCCGCGATCTTCATCATGTGTTCCATGGCGGGTTCGCCTTCCCACGCCATGACGGTGGGGTGGAACTCCAGACTGATCACCTTCAGCAGCACGTCGGCGATGGTCGGGTGTACCGAGTTCAGCAGCGACACCGAGCAGCCGGTGCAGCCCTGGCCCTGCAGCCAGAGCACCGGGGGCCGTTCGCCGTTCAGGGTGCCGGAAATGGCTTCACAGACAGCGGGGTGGAACATCTGGGATATCCCGAACCCCGCGACCGTGCCTGTACACAATTTGACGAAATCACGCCTGTTGAGACTCATCCCTGCCTCCTAGGTTGCGGCGTTAGCATAGACCGTAGCGACTATTTTCCCGCGATAGCCCCGTATAGTTTCAATGACGAATAGCCCTCCCCCCTCGCCAGGGTCAATGTGCTGTCGATGGCAGGTGTGGCTTTTGATAGAAAAAAGTGATTTTACAGGGGTGTTTGCGACGGTTGAGCGGTCAAACGCTATGGAAGGCGTGAATAAAAAAACAAAACGTGCTATCGTGATTTGATGTGTGCTACTCGTATAATGTTTTTGGATGACGCTTTTCTGCCCGAGCCCATTGAGGATTTCGTCGTTTTCGGGTTCTTGAGGCGGGGTGGCCGTTGTGCAGGATCAAAATGAAATGTCTGGAAAAGCATTGATATGCCAACCAGCAGGCAAGCCGGCAGACGAAAGAAAACGCCCCGTCCATGTGGCCGGGGCGTTTTTGTGGTGTGATGATGCGGGGCGCAGCGGGCAGCGGCCTGCTGTAGCGCGAATGAAGGCGCGGCTGTGGGGGGCAGTTGTCCTGCGCCAGAGTCCGCACATCGCGCGTGTTTCGTAACTCTCCGTCCGAACCCGCGCGCCGCGCGTGTTCGACTCTACTCTCCGTCCGAACCCGCCCTGCGGGCGTGCTCGACTCTACTCTCCGTCCGAACCCGCGCGCCGCGCGTGTTCGACTCTACTCTCCGTCCGAACCCGCGCGCCGCGCGTGTTCGTCCTTGTACAACTTGTAGGTGATGGAGTCGGCCAGGGCCTGCCAGCTTGCCTCTATAATGTTGAACGATACGCCCACAGTCACCCAGCGGCTGTCGGAATCGCCCGACTCGATGAGCACCCGCACGGTGGAGGCCGTGCCCCCGCCGGTTTCCGCACCGGTCAGCACGCGTACCTTGAAGTCCAGCAGGCGCATTTCGTTCAGGCGCGGGTAGAAGCCCATCAGGGCCTTGCGCAGGGCGTTGTCCAGCGCGTTCACCGGGCCGCGTCCGGTGGCGGCGGTGTGTTCGGTCACCCCTTCCACGTCCACCATCACCGAGACTTCGGAGACAGGGTCTGCCTCGCTGTCGTGCTTGGTTTCCAGCACCCGGAACTGGAGCAGCCGGAAGAACTCGCGCACGCCGCGTCGGGCCAGCTTGCGCAGGATCAGCAGTTCCACCGACGCCTCGGCGGCGGCGTAGTCGTAGCCCAGGCTGGCCTTCTTCTTCAGTTCGGTCAGCAGGCCCTTGACCACCGGCTCGTCCTTGTCCAGGTGAAAGCCGAAGCGCCGCGCCAGCGAGACGATGTTGCTGCGCCCGGCCAGTTCGGTGATCAGGATGCGCTGGCGGTTGCCCACCACGTCGGGGCTGATGTGTTCGTACAGCGACGATTTGCGGTTCACCGCGCTGACATGCACCCCGCCCTTGTGGGCAAAGGCGGAACGTCCCACGTACGGCTGGCGGCTGAACGGCGGGATGTTGGCCACTTCCGAGACGTAGGCGGCCACAGCCGTAAGCTGCTGCAACCGTCCTTCGGGCAGGCAGGTGTACTCCCTGCCGAACTTCAGTTCCAGCGTGGGGATGATGGAGCACAGGTTGGCGTTGCCGCAGCGTTCGCCCACCCCGTTGATGGTGCCCTGGATCTGCACGGCCCCGGCCTGTACCGCCGCGATGGAGTTGGCCACGGCCAGTTCGCAGTCGTTGTGGGCGTGAATGCCCACGGCTGCGTCGGGCAGCGCCTTGCGCACCTCGGTGACGATGCGCGCCACCTCGTGCGGCAGGGTGCCGCCGTTGGTGTCGCACAGCACCAGCACGTCCGCGCCTGCCTCGTGGGCGCGGCGCAGCGCGCTGAGCGCATAGGCGGCGTTGTGCCTGTACCCGTCGAAGAAGTGCTCCGCGTCAAAGTACACCTCGGCCAGCTTTCCCTTCAGGAAGGCCACCGAGTCGCCGATGATCTCCAGGTTGCGCGTGGCGTCCAGGCGCAGTGCCTCTGCCGCATGCACCTCGCACGACTTGCCGAAGATGGAAGCCACCCGCGCCCCGGATTCTGCAATGGCGCGCAGGTTGGGATCGCTGTCCGCCGTGAAGTTGGGGTGGTGCGTGCTGCCAAAGGCGCTGATCACCGCATGCTTCAGGTGGTAGCTGGCAATTTCCTTGAAGAACGCCACGTCCACCGGGTTCGATCCCGGCCATCCGCCTTCGATGCGGTCGATGCCGAGCTCGTCCAGCTTGAGGGCGATCTTCAGCTTGTCGGACGCAGTAAGGTTGATGTCCTCGGACTGTGAACCATCGCGCAGGGTGGTGTCGTACAGTTGTATGCGTCGGGTCATGACCGCCGCCTACGCGTTGCCGAGATCGTGATTCAGGCCGAAGGCGTCGTGCAGGGTGCGCACGGCGAGTTCGGTGTACTTTTCCTCGATGAGGCAGGTAATCTTGATTTCAGAGGTGCTGATCATCAGGATGTTGATGTTCTCGGCATGCAGCGCCGCAAAGGCCTTGGCCGCCACGCCCGAATGGTTGCGCATGCCCACGCCGATGGCCGAAACCTTGGCCACCTGGGTGTCGTGCAGCACTTCCTGCGCACCGGTCCTGGCGCGGATTTCTTCCATCAGCGTCAGGGTCTTCTTCAGGTCCCTGCGGGGCACGGTGAAGGTCATGTCCGTCACGCCGTCGCGGCTGGGGTTCTGGACGATCATGTCAACAAGAATGCCCTGCTGCGACAGCGGGCCGAAGATGGCGGCGGAAACGCCCGGCTTGTCGGGCACGCTGCGCAGGGTCACCCGCGCCTGATCCTTGTCGTAGGCTATGCCGGAAACGAGTACGGCTTCCATCTCGCAATCCTCCTGGGTGACCATGGTGCCCGGGGTGTCGGTGAATGTAGAGCGCACGTGGACGGGAACCTTGTACTTCTTGGCGAATTCCACGGACCGGATTTGCAGCACTTTTGCGCCCATGCTGGCCATTTCCAGCATCTCGTCGTACGAGACGCGGTCCAGCTTGCGGGCAGTGGAGCACAGGTTGGGGTCTGTGGTGTAGACGCCGTCCACGTCGGTGTAGATTTCGCATTCCACGGAGCCGAGCGCCGCTGCCAGCGCCACGGCGCTGGTGTCGGAGCCGCCACGCCCCAGCGTGGTGATGCGCCCTTCGGGCGTCACGCCCTGGAAACCGGCCACCACGATGACGTCGTGGGTTTCCAGTTCCTTGCGCAGGCGGGATGCGTCGATGTCCATGATCCGCGCCCGCCCGAAGGCGTCGCTGGTGGTAATGGGCACCTGGAACCCGGTCATGGAGCGGGCCTTGATGCCGGAATCCTTGAGCAGCATGGAGAAAAGCGCCACCGAAACCTGTTCGCCGGTGGCGATGAGGGCATCCACTTCTGCCGGATCGGGGTCCGTGGACCATTCCTCGGCCATGGTCAGCAGGCGGTTGGTTTCGCCTGAACGGGCGGAAAGCACCACCACCGGCTTGTAGCCGTCGCGCAGCGCCCGCCGCACCTTCTCGCGCACCTGCTTCATGCACTCGAGGTTGGCGACGGACGTGCCGCCGAACTTCTGCACCAGAATACGCATACCGCTTCCTTATCGTGCGTTGTGTCGAGCGTTGTGCCCGGCGTTGCGTCCTGTGGGTACCCAACGCCGAGGGGTCATGCTCCGGGCCGTGGCCCGGAGCGTCGCTACGTGTTCGCCTGGTCGGCGCGGACGGCGGGGGCCTGTGCAACCGTGTCCGCTGCCGTGTCCGTTGCCGTAGTTGGCAGCGCTTCAGGCTCGACGAGGTCCGGGACCTCGCGCGCCGTCGCAGCCAGTACGCGGCGTGCCGCCTCTCCCCGGGCAATGGCCGTGATGAGCCTGCCGTGCGTGGCTGGAAGCCAGGTAAGCTCCAGCCTGTCAGGGGGCAGCACGTTGGCCGGAAGGCGTTCGGCCCATTCGACGATGACCAGCGCCCGCCGGGGGCCTTCCGTTTCCAGAAGGTCCAGCAGGGCGTCGTCCGCCACCGCCAGGGCCGCGCCGGGCGCCTGCTCCAGTCGGTAGAGGTCGTAATGGGCCGTTTCCGGCCGGGTGGGGTACATGTTGCAAATATTGAAGCTGGGGCTGCTGACCTCGGCGTTGTCGCCGCCGGGCAGCGCCTCTACCATGCCGCGCACAAGGGTGGTCTTGCCCGCGCCAAGCCCGCCGGACAGCAGCAGGGTGCGCGCGCCAGGCTGGGCCGCAAGGGCCAGCGCCAAGACGCGGCCCAGACGCAAGGTGTCGTCGGGACCGGGCAGCCGCAGGGTCAGGACTGCGGCATCCCCAATGGACTGGCCGGAACTCGCGGGGGCCATGCGCCCGACGGCTACGCCCCCGCAAGGGTGCGCAGCACGTCCTCCTTGCCGATGACGCCCACCAGCTTGCCCGCGTCTACCACGGGCAGGGTGTGGTACTTGGAATCCACCATCAGGCTGGCCACTTCATCAATGGGCGTTTCCGGCGTCACCGTGACCGGGTCCGGCGTCATGGCCTGGCCCGCGTTGGTGGCGGATATCTTGCGCATCTCCTCGTCCAGGTCGCTCATGGAACGCAGGGGGATGAAGCCGTCAAGCACGGTGAACAGCGTCGGCAGGTTCAGCTTCTTGTGCTGGGCGATAAGGTCGCTCTGGCAGATGACGCCGACAAGGGCTCCCTTTTCGTTCACCACGGGCAGGCCGTTGAACTTGCGCTCGATCATGATGCGGGCCGCTTCGGCGATGCCGGTTTCCGGGGTGACGGTGACGGGGGCGGCGGTCATGATGTCTTTGGCTAGCAGCATGGAAGGTGCTCCTTTCGCGCGCGGGGGATGGCGTCGGCGATTTCGCGCGGGGTGTTGCCCCGCGCGGGGTAGTCGTGCAGCAACAGTTGCCCGGCCTTGGCGTGCAGATATGCGGCAAGGCAGGCGGCCACCTCTGGCGGTGCGCCCTGCGCCAGCAGGGTTCCGGCAAGGCCGGAAAGCACGTCGCCCGAACCGGCGACGGCAAGCGTGGGTGCGGCAAGGGGAATGATGGTGATGGGCCGGTCGCGCCGGGTGACGAGGCTGCCCGCGCCCTTGAGCACGAGCACCCCCGCGCAGCGCGCCGCGAAGGCCCGTGCCGTGGCTGCCCTGCCGCGTTGCACGTCCGCCGTGGTAAGGCCCGCAAGGCGGGCCATTTCGCCGGGGTGGGGGGTAACAATATCCGTTTCACGCACCAAATCAAGAGAAACAAGGCCTTCCGCCAGCGGGAACAGGCCGTCGGCGTCGATGACAGCCGGGGGTCTGCCGGACAGGGCCAGCAGGGTGGAGAGCACCTCGGCCGCTTCGGGCGAGCGGCCCATGCCGGGGCCGATCACCAGTGCGTTGCAGCGTGCCGCAAGCGCCAACAGAC
Organism: uncultured Desulfovibrio sp.; assembly: GCA_964402645.1. Lineage (GTDB taxonomy): Bacteria > Desulfobacterota > Desulfovibrionia > Desulfovibrionales > Desulfovibrionaceae > Cupidesulfovibrio. Next base: position 434,434 of record CAYOCV010000001.1, read on the forward strand.
CGGGCAGGGCGGCAGGGTCCCAGGTGCGGCGTTCGCCAAGGGGCAGGGTCATCACGTCGGGGGTGGCCGCCTTGACCTCTGCGGCAAGGCCGCCGGGACAGGCCACGGTGACCAGGCCCGCGCCGCCGCGCAGGGCGCCCAGCCCCGCCAGCAGCGGCGCGCCGGTGAGCCCTTCCGACCCGCCCACCACCAGCACGTGCCCGGCGGTGCCCTTGTGCATGCAGGGGGTGGTTGCAGGCAGCGCTGCCAGGCAGGTGTCGTCCAGCATGCGGTATGAGGCAGGGTGCTGCTTGCGCACGGCATGGGGAATGCCGATGGGCCGCACATGCAGGCGGCCCGTGTAGGGGGCAGCCTCTGGCAGGACAAGGCCGGGCTTGGCCGCCTCGAAGGTGACGGTGGCGTGGGCGCGCACGGCGTCGGGCCGGGGGCGGCCCGTCAGGCCGCCGAGGCCGGAGGGAATGTCCAGCGCCAGCACGAAGGCCCGTTCGGAAAGTTCGTTGATGGCGGTCACCAGCCCGGCCTCCCGTTCCCGGAGCGCCCCGGTAAACCCGGTGCCCAGCAGGCCGTCCACCACCGCGCGGGGAGCCAGCCAGCGCGGGTCGGGCAGGCTGTGCGGCCATGCTCCGGCAGGGCGAAAGGCAACACCGCAGCGTTTGGCAAGGCGGACATGGTAGCCCGCAGCCCCACGATATCCCCCCAGAGGGCGGGTGTGCAGCACCAGCACCTCTGCCCCGGCGTCGCGCAGGTGGCGGGCCAGGGCGGCGGCATCGCCGCCGTTGTTGCCGCCGCCCATGAACAGCAACACGCGCAGGCCGTTGAAGGCGAAGGAGGAAGAGGGGGGGCGAGGCGTGCTGCCCGTTGTGGACGCGCCGGTGTTCGCGCTGGTGTTCGTGCCAAAACCCGCAACGGACGCGGCCAGTTCCGCGCGCAGCACGTGCAGCGCCTCGCGGCTGGCGTTTTCCATCAGGATTTCTTCGCGCAGGCCGAAGTCGGCGCTGGCGGCGCGGTCCCACGCGGCCATTTCTTCCGGCGCGGGCAGGTCGACGTGAGGCAGGCGCCAGCGGTCAGCGTTGTCGGTCGGGGTCATGGAAGGCTCCTGTGCGGCATGGGGGATGCCGTCAGCCCCCTGGGTGCCTGGGGGTGGTTGGGGCGGGGATGCCCCTTCCTGAAGGGCCCGTGATGTCGTGTACGCCTCGTGTGTTCAACGCTCCAGCACCACCACTGCGGCGGCGGTGTCACGTCCATGGGTAAGCGAAACGTGCGCGGCGGTGGCCCCCAGCGCGGCGAAACGCTCTGCGGCCTTGCCGTGCAGCACCAGTTGGGGCTGGCCCGTGGGCAGGGGCCGCACCTCTATCTGGCAGGGGCCGATGCCTTGCGAAAACCCTGTGCCCAGCGCCTTCACGGCGGCCTCCTTGGCGGCGAAGCGCGCTGCCAGAAAGGGCACGGGCGCCTCGGGCAGGCAGGCCAGTTCGGCGGGGTGCAGCACGCGCGCGGCAAAGCGCTGGCCGTGGCGTTCCCAGGCTTTGGCGATACGCGAAATCTCGGCGATGTCGATGCCAAGGCCCACGATCATGTGCTGTCTCCGGAATGTGCGGGCTGGTGCATCATGCTATATGGCCGTTCGCTGGGTGCTGGCTGCGGGCTATGCCGGAAAACGGGCAATGATGGCCGCCATGTCGGCCACGGCGCGCTCGAACCCGGTGAACACCGCGCGGGCGACAATGGAATGACCGATGGAAAACTCGCTGATGCCCGGCGCGTCGGCAAAATCGTAGATGTTGTCGTAGTTCAGGCCGTGACCGAGGTTCACGCCAAGGCCCAGCGACCGGGCAAGGCCGATGGCCCGCACGATCTTGTCGCGCTCGGCCCGTTGGGCGGCGCGGGTGGGGGCGTCGGCAAAGTGCCCGGTGTGCAGTTCTATGTACGGGCAGCCCACGGCGGCTGCGGCGCGAATTTGGGCTTCGTCCGCTTCTATGAACAGGCTGGACAGGATGCCCCGGGCGTGGATGGGGGCCAGATAGTCCTTCAGGAATGTCTCGCGTCCGGCCACGGCAAGGCCGCCTTCGGTGGTCAGTTCCTCGCGCTTTTCCGGCACCAGGCAGACCATGTGCGGCTGGCGGGCCAGGGCGATGGACTGCATTTCTTCCGTTGCGGCCATTTCAAGGTGCAGGCGGGTTTTCAGGGTGCGGGCCATCAGTTCCACGTCGTAGTCCTGAATGTGGCGGCGGTCTTCGCGCAAGTGTACGATGATGCCGCGCGCGCCTGCCAGTTCCGCCAGATGGGCGGCTGTGAGCGGGTCCGGCTCCTTGCCCTTGCGCTGCTGGCGCAGGGTGGCGACGTGGTCCACGTTGACGACGAGAACGGGCATGGCGGCTCCTTGGGTGAACATACCGAATGTGCGGGATTTTCACACCCCGGCGGGCGTGAAGTCAAGCGTGTGTGGCTGTGGAGAGGTGAAGTCACAGATAGGGATGGCAGGCAGGACGGACCTGGGCGCGGGCATCGGATGTTTTCGGGCATCAGCATGAGGCAGTCGAAAGCGCGTCACGGGCCAATCCCCTATCGCCAATCCCCTATCCCCCTATCCCCCTATCCCCCTATCCGTTGACGAACGGCGGGGCGTCGATGTAGGGCAGGGTGCGTATAGGCCGCACATACGGTATATACAGCTTATCCGGGGAGAATGACGATCACCCTGACTGCATTCGGTCGCCTCTGGTCGTCTCCGCAACCACCCCCCGCTCATCCGCATATCCTGCACGAAACATAACGAGGATCGCATGAACGTCTGCATTGTCGGCACCGGCTACGTCGGCCTGGTCAGCGCCGCCTGTTTCGCCGAAATGGGCAACAACGTCTGCTGCGTGGACGTGAACCCCGCCGTGGTGGAAACCCTGACCGCCGGAAAGGTGCATATCTACGAACCGGGCCTTGAAGACCTGGTGCGCCGCAACCACGCGGAAGGCCGCCTTGTCTTTACCACCAGCCTGGAACAGGGGCTCGAGCGCGCCCAGTTCGTGTTCATCACCGTGGGTACCCCCTCGCGCGACGACGGTTCGTGCGACCTGTCCTTCGTGGACCAGGTGGCCCGCCAGATTGGCCGCCTGATGCACCGCCCGCTCATCATCGTTGACAAGTCCACCGTGCCGGTGGGTACCGCCGACCGCGTGCGCGGGTTGATCCGCGAAGAACTGGCCGCGCGCGGTGTGGACATCTCCTTCGACGTGGTGTCCAACCCCGAATTCCTGAAGGAAGGCGACGCGGTGAACGACTTCATGAAGCCCGACCGCGTGGTGGTGGGCACCGAAGACGAACGCTCCGCCGAGTACCTGCGCCAACTGTACGCGCCCTTTGCCCGCAGCCGCGACAAGCTCATCGTCATGGGCACCCGCAGCGCGGAAATGACCAAGTACGCCGCCAACTGCATGCTGGCCACCAAGATTTCGTTCATCAACGAAATCGCGGGCATCTGCGAACTGGTGGGGGCCGACGTGCGCGAAGTGCGCACCGGCATCGGCTCGGACCAGCGCATCGGCTACCATTTCATCTACCCCGGCGTGGGGTACGGCGGCTCTTGCTTCCCCAAGGACGTCAAGGCGCTGATCCATACCGCCCGCGAGGCTGGCGGGGTGCCGCAGCTGCTGGACGCCGTGGAAGACGTGAACGCCCGCCAGAAGGTTTCCATGGCTCGGCGCATCCGCGACTACTTTGCGCCGCAGGGCGGGGTTGCGGGCAAGACGCTGGCCTTGTGGGGTCTTGCCTTCAAGGCCAACACCGACGACATGCGCGAGGCGGCGGCCCTGTCCATCATCCAGGACCTGACCGCCCATGGCATGCGCGTGCGGGCCTTTGATCCGGTGGCGTCGGAGAACGCGGCAAAGCTTATCGGCGACAACCCGCTGGTGGAGATCGTGTCCGAGCAGTACGACGCCTGCCGCGGTGCCCAGGCGCTGCTGGTGGTTACCGAGTGGAATCAGTTCCGCAACCCCGATTTCGAGCGGGTAAAGGAATTGCTGACCGCGCCGGTGCTGTTTGACGGGCGTAACCTGTACTCGCCCAGGTTCATGGGTGAACAGGGCTTTGCCTACTTCTGCGTGGGCCGGGCCGCCAGCCTGTAGTCGGGCGACATTGAAGAAACAAGGCCCCCGCCGGAGTTTTCGGCGGGGGCCTTTGCATTTGCGGAACTGGCGTCACCGGCATGCTGCGTGACAGCGCGACAGCGTGACAGAGGCCGGGCCGTGACCGGCTTGCCGTGACCGCCTTGTCGAAACCGTCAGACGAGGCTGCCCGGAACGGCTGTCCGGAACGATTGTCCGGACAAGGCAGCCTGACAGGCCGGGTGCGTGGTCTTCAGGTTGTGCGGTCTGCGGCATGTGGAAAGGGCCGCACCCCAAAAGCGGAGGTGCGGCCCTTTCCACATGCCGTTGTTAGGGGCGTTGTCGGCGTGCGCCCGGTGGCAGATGCCTTTGCACGATGGCGCACGAAGGTGCGCGTTCGCGCCCGATCTTGTTCACCCCGACCGATGTCGCCTTGTATAGTTCAGGGGCGGCGGTCGAGGCTGCGTCTACAGGACCGCAGCTGCAATTCCTGCAGGATCAGCCGTTCGTACTCCACGGAGTGCTGCGGCTGCACGTTGAAATCTTCTTCCAGAAATTTTTCGAGGAACTGGGTCTCCTCCCAGAAGTCGAGCAACTCCTCGTCTCCGAGAGCCTTGATTTGCAGGGCGAGGGGCATGTCGTCGGGGAAGGGGAACATATGCGCCATCGGCAGCATTCCTCCGCATCGGTGGACGTTGTGGTGCCGGGGCGGTCGCCGGGCCGGCCGCCTGCCTCTCTTGGACGTGTCTGGTCCGTCCAACTCCAGTCCCATGCCTTTGTGCCGTGCAGGCAATGGACCCCGCTGACCACGCTCATGCAGGCATCCGTGCGAACGGATCACCTGCAAGGTTACCCCGGCGGGGCGCACGTGAATACGCGCGGCCACCGCGCGCGGTACGCGCCGGTTCACGGGCAGACAAACTGACATTGGGCTGTGCTGGCATCTTTTACGCCACGGCGGCACGATTATCAAGCCCCGTGGCCGGAAAGCGGCCACGTGAAAGGAATATTGCATGGGCACGTCACTTGCCTTGGCGGATGATTCCGCATAGGATTGTGCGTGCGGTCGCGGCGTTCGTCGCCCGGACTGCCGCAACTGTCGCTACCCGCACCAAGGAGCTGGTCATGGATGCAACGCAGAAGAAGCAGGATGATGAACTGCTGCAACTCGTCACGTTCAGCATCGGCGACGAGGAATTCGGGGTGGACATCCTGAAGGTGCAGGAAATCATCCGCACCATGGAGATCACCAAGGTTCCCCGCGCGCCGGAGTTTGTCGAGGGCGTCATCAACCTGCGCGGCAAGGTCATTCCCATCATCGACCTGCGTCGCAGATTCGGTCTTGACTCCAAGAGTCACGACAAGCATACCCGCATCATCGTTATCGAGATCAACAACATGATCGTCGGGTTCGTGGTGGATTCCGTTTCGGAAGTGCTGCGTATTCCTGCAAGCACGGTCGAGCCGCCGCCACCTGTGGTCGCCGGACTGGAGTCCGAGTACATCAGCGGCGTGGGCAAGTTGCAGGACCGTCTGCTGATCTTGCTGGATCTCGACAAGCTGCTGTCCAACGACGACATGAGCGTCCTTGGCCACATTTAGGCATCGCCTCTTTTTTCTGCGCACGCCCCGGCGGCTTTGGCCCCGGGGCGTTGCGTTTTGGGGCACGCCAGCCGGAATGGCGTGCGGCCATTGCGTCGCCATTGCGTCGTAAGGTCGAACCGGGTAATGTCCCGCCCTGCGCGCGGCACGTGCCGTGCGCGCCACGGAAAATCATGCCGTTTTCCCCCGTGCCCGCGTCGCATCAGCCAGTGCGCGCACCAAAAGGGGCAAAGCGGCCTTTTGCCGTTCGCTCTCACGTCGTGCAGCGGCGTGCGCCCTGTTGCCGGGGCGTGCCCGTCGTCGCTCGCGCAGGGAGCACGGAGGCCCAGTGAATTTTGAACAGTTGACGTCCCGTCTGGCCGCGACCGGCCTTTCCGTTCCCGCCGCCATCGCCGGGCACGCCCTTTCGGCTGGCGAGGCCTGCCGCATCGAGGTGGCCCGCAGCGGCATGGGCGGGGCTGCCCGCCTGGCCCTGGCCCTGATGCACGCCGGGCGCGATGTGGTCATGGTGGTGCGCGACGCCGCCGAACTGGCCGAGGCCCGCGCCCTGACCACCCTGTTCTCGCCCGAGCTTTCCGGAGCGGACCCGGCGGTGACCCAGGCCCGCTGGGACGCCCAGTGGATCATCTTTCCCCAGCATCCCGCAGGCACGCGCGGGCGCGGGGCATGGGCCGCGCGCATGGCCAGCCTGTATGCCCTGAGCCGCCGCGAACACCCGCGCGGCATCATCATATCGGTGGACAACCTGCTGCCCAAGCTGCCGCCGGTGGACATCTTCGAGCATCATGAACTGCGGCTGGCCCGCGGCGAGGACATGTCGCCCGAACTGGTGCTGGATCAGGCCATCGACTGGGGCTTCGAGCGAGCCCAGATGGTCAGCCGCCCCGGCGAGGCTGCCCGGCGCGGCGACATCCTGGACATCTTTCCCCCCGGCTACGAAAAGCCGCTGCGCCTGGAATTCTTTGGCGACACGCTGGAAGATATCCGGCTGTTCGATGCTTCCAGTCAACGCTCGCTGGCCAGCCTGGAAGAATTCCGCCTGCTGCCCGTGGCCCCGGTGGTGGGCAGCCGCGAATACCGCGAAGCCGCCGCCCGCCGCTGGAAGCAGTTGCGCAAGGACGGCGTCATCGACGGTGAGCAGGCCGCCGCACTGGCCCGCATGGCCGAGGGCGAGGTCACCGGTCTTCTGCCCGGCGCATGGTACGGCAACGCCACCTGGATGGAAGACTGGCTGCCCCGCGACGCCGTGTGGCTGCTGCCCGACCGCGCCGACCTGACCACGGCGCTGGAAGCCGCGCGTTCCAACTGGGACGGGTTTCTGGACCGTCAGTATGACGAATCCCGCCTGCGCCAGCCCCGCACCCTGGTGCTGCGCGGCGCGGATGAGGCAGAGGCCGCCTGGCGGGGCCGGTCCGTGGCCCATTTCGAGCGGCTGGTCATGGGGGTGGAACGCATCGGCGTTGACCTGCCGGAACGTCGGCTGCACGCCTTCCGCGACCTGTTCCCCGCACCGGGGGACGACGACAGGCCGTGGCAGCGGCTGGTGACGGCCCTGCGCCAGTGGACTGCCGAACGGCGTCAGGTGGTGCTGTGCTTCTCCAGCGACCGCAGCCGCCGCAAATTCCTGAAGCTGGCGGAGCAGGACGGCGTGCGCCCGGCCCTGCGCTATTCCCCGACCGACCGGGGGCTGTACGCGCTGGTGGCGCCGTTCCGCGCGGGCATCGACCTTGTGTGGGACAACGTGCTGGTTGTCGGCGAGGACGTGCTGCAACCCAAGGCCGACCGCCAGCCGCGCGTACCCACCGGGGCCTTTCTGGGGCTGGACAAGTACGACGACCTTTCGCCCGGCGACCATCTGGTACACCGTGACTACGGTGTGGGGCGCTTTGGCGGGCTGCACCGCATGGACCTTGGCGGGGTTGCCAACGACTTTCTGTTACTTGAATACGCAGGCGAGGACAGGCTGTACCTTCCTGTCGACCGGCTCTCGCTCATCCAGCGGTTCAAGGGCAGCGGGGACGATGTCGCGCCCACGCTGGACAAGCTGGGCGGGGCCGGCTGGAGGGCCAGCAAGGACAAGGCCCGCAAGGCCATCGAAAGGATCGCCGCCGACCTTGTCGAGATGTACGCCTACCGCAAGGTGGCCAAGGGCTATCGCTATGGCCCGCTGGGTGAGCTGTACCGCGAGTTCGAGGCGTCCTTCGGGTTCGAGGAAACCCCGGACCAGGCCCGCGCCATTCAGGATGTGCTGGACGACATGGAAAAGCCGGAACCCATGGACCGCCTGGTGTGCGGCGACGTGGGCTTCGGCAAGACGGAAGTGGCCCTGCGCGCTGCCTTCCGCGCCGCGGCGGAAGGGCGTCAGGTGGCCTTGCTGTGCCCCACCACGGTGCTGGCCGAACAGCATTACCAGACGTTTCGCAGTCGCCTGGCCGGGTTCCCGGTCAACGTGGGCATGCTGAGCCGCTTCGTGTCGCGCCAGAAACAGAAGGAAGTGTTGCAATCCGCCGCGCGCGGGCAGATCGACATCCTTATCGGCACCCACCGCCTGCTCTCTGACGACGTGCAACTGCCCAACCTGGGCCTGCTGGTGCTGGACGAGGAACAGCGTTTCGGCGTGCGCCACAAGGAAAAGCTGAAGAAATTCCGCAAGAACGTGGATGCCTTGACCCTGACGGCCACGCCCATTCCGCGCACCTTGCAGTTGTCCATGTCGGGCATCCGCGAGCTGTCGGTCATCGAGACCGCGCCGCCGGAACGCAAGCCCGTGGCCACCGCCATCATAGAGCGAGACCAGAACGCCCTGCGCCAGATACTGGAGCGCGAACTGGCCCGTGAAGGGCAGGTGTTCTGGGTGCATAACCGCGTACAGGGGCTGGAACGGGTGGCGGAATTCGTGCGCGGGCTGGTGCCCACTGCGCGAGTGGGCATGGCCCACGGCCAGATGGGCGAGCGCGAGCTGGAAGACACCATGCACAAGTTCTGGCATGCCGAGCTTGATGTGCTGGTCTGCACGGCCATCGTGGAATCGGGCCTGGACTTTCCGCGCGCCAACACCCTTATCGTGGACCAGGCCCAGATGTTCGGGCTGGGGCAGCTGTACCAGTTGCGCGGCCGCGTGGGCCGGTCCGACCGGCAGGCCTACGCCGTGTTCGTGGTGTCCGACGCAGACCGCCTGCCCGAACAGGCCCGCCAGCGCATGCGCATCATTCTTGAACTGGACTACCTGGGGGCCGGGTTCCAGGTTGCCATGGAAGATTTGCGGCTGCGCGGCGCAGGGAACATTCTGGGCGAGGTGCAGTCCGGCCACATGACTCGCCTGGGCCTCGACCTGTATCTGGAGATGCTGGAAGAGGAAGTGGCCCGGCTGAAGGGCGATCCGCCGCGCGAATCGGTGGAGCCGGAACTGAATATCGGGCTTGCCGCGCACATTCCCGAAACGTACATTGGCGATGCCCGCGAACGGCTGAAGTTTTACAAGGCCCTGTCGTCCGCGCCGGATGCCGCCACGTTGCAGGATGTGGAAATGGAACTGCGCGACCGCTTCGGCCCCTGTCCGCCGGAGTTGCGCAACTTCCTGGCCGTGCTGGTGCTGAAGCGTTTTCTGGCTACCTTGCAGGTGGTGCGGGCCGACATCCACCCCGAACGGCTGCGGCTGGCCTGGGACGAACGCCAGACGGTCATCGCGCCGGAACGGTTGGTGGCCTGGGTGGCGGCACGGAAGGGCAGGGCGCGGCTGGTGCCCCCGGCCTCGCTGGAAGTGCGGATGGAGGCCGTGCCCGGTTCCGCCGCAGAGGCCGAGGGCGACCTGGGCGCACGGCTGGACAAGGTGCGCATCGAACTGGCCGAATTGGCCGGATCGGCGTGATTGACCGGATCGCCCGCGTCGGCCAACTGAGGTTTCGATCGCCTGACGTGCAGGCCTCCGCTGTGGCGTCTTTCGCCGTGTATGCCTCCGCCGTGCGAGCCTCCGCCGTGCGAGCCTGACCCGCCCGTATTCCGTGTTTTCCCGGCCCGTGTACCGCAACCGGAGAGCAATGCCGCCCATGCTTCCTTCCCCGTTCATGTCCGCGTCCGCGCCGTTGTCCTGCCGCTTCCAACTGCCGTTGCTGTGTACGGCTCTGCTGGCGTTGCTGCTGTCCGGCTGCGGTCAGGACCCACTGCCCGAAGGCGTGGTGGCCACGGTCAACGACCGTCCCATCATGCTGCGCACGCTGGAAGCGGTACATGACATGAACAGCATGAGCTGGTCCGGCCATGCGCCCTCGGTGGAGCAGTTGCAGGCCCAGTACGGCAGCGTGCTGTCCGACCTCATCGTGCAGGAACTGGTGGCGCAGGCCCTGGCGCGCGAGAACATTTCCGTCACCGACGCAGAGGTGGCCGAGGCTGAGGCCGAGGTACGCGCCGACTACCCGGCGGGTGAATTCGAAAAGTCGCTGGTCGAGGAATACATCGACCTTGAACTGTGGCGGTCCCGGCTGCGGGCGCGTATCGCCATGCAGAAGTTCATGCGCCAGGTGCTGCGTCCCACCATCAGCATTCCCCTGGAAGAGGTGGAAGCCTACTACACGGCACACAAGCAGGACTACCGCCTGCCGCGCCGGGTGCAGTTTCTGGTGGTGGCCGGCCCGGACAAGGCCGCCGTGGACAAGGCCCGTGCGCTTTCGCTGGGTGGGGCGAAACCCGCCGACGTGGAAACCGCCCAGCCCACGGTGACCGTGCGCGAGGTGAAGATGCGCCGCGACCGTCTGCCCGCCCTGTGGAGCAAGGAGCTGGCCGGTCTTGCCCCCCGGCAGGCTTCGCCCGTGAAACAGGGAGAATGGGGATACCAGTCGTTTCTGCTAGTGGGCGAGATTCCCGAAAAGCAACTGGAACTTTCGCACGCCTATCCGCTGGTGGAGCGGGTGTTGCTGGAACGCAAGATGGACGAGGCGTACGCCCGCTGGATTGATACGGAACTGCGTACCGCACGAATCAGGGTATCCGCGCATCTGTTGACCGAGGCGCGCGGCGTTGCAAAAGGCGGGGTGCCTTCCGGCAACGCCACTGACATGCCAACCATGCAGGGGCAGTCCGGCCCAGCCCCGTCAGGCCCGTCAAACCTGTCAGGCCCGTCAGGCCCGTCAGGTCTGGGCGTGCAGGGCGGACAGGGCATACAGGGCGAGCAGCCGCAAGACGTTCAGGACGAGAGCGAACCTGCGTCGGAACTGGATGCGCCGTCCGTTGCGCCGGAAGACGGCAAGGGTGCGCGGCCAGCTCCGGAAAATGGCGCAAAGCGCAAGGTAAAGACGAAATAATACGAAGTGTTGTGGCTGATTGCATAAACGGGAAAAAGGTATTACATGCCGGGTTTGCCATGGCTGCACCAGCCCCGTTGGCCCGGTCATCCATGCCCGTTCATGCCTGACTGTGCCCGACAGTGCCTGATCGCGTCTGATAGTGTCTGACCGCATCGGGCCGCATCGGGCCGCATCGGGCCGCATCGGGCGGGTCGAATCCGCCCGGAGGCATCCCGTTGCCCGCCCGGCCTTGTGGTTACCATGGCAACCCCGTGCCGGTTTTTACGCCGGTCGTCTCCAACCACGAAACAGGAGTGCCCCTTGCGTCTGCTGCTCCGCACCCTCCGCCTTGCCGCCCCCGTCGTTTGTGCCGGGCTTGCCTGTCTGCTCTGCCTGAGTGCCGTGGCTTCTCGGGCCGAACAGGTCAACAAGATCGCAGCCGTGGTCAACGGCGAAATGATAACCTTTTTTGATGTGCAGGCTCAGGCTACGCCCGACCTGATGCGCCTTGGCCTTGATCGCAACAATCCCGCCCAGCAGGAGGCGGTGCGCAAGGTCCACCTGCAAGTGCTCAATTCCATGATTACCGACATCCTGATGAACCAGGAGGCGGAACGCTGGAAGATCTCCGTGCAGGACAGCGAAGTGGACAACGAACTGCGCAAGTACGTGCAGCGCAGTCAGCTTTCGCAGGATGAGTTCGAGCGTCAGCTGGTGCAGCAGGGCCTTTCCATGGATGTCATGCGCGACCGGGTGCGCAAGGGCATTCTGCGCCACCGGCTGGTGGCCCTCATGATAGCCCGCAAGATCGTCATCACTCAGGACGAGATCAAGAAATACTACGAGACGCACAAGTCGCAGTTCGTCACCGACCGCACCGTGCGCCTTGGCCTGATCATCTTTGCACCGACCGCCAATGCCGATGCGTTGTCCGACAAGGTGCGCACCGGCCAGATGACCTTCGAACAACTGGCCGCTTCCGATTCCATCGGTCCCAACCCCAACGCCGGGGGCAACATCGGTTCCCTGAAGTGGACCGACCTTGCGCCTGCCTGGAAAGAAGCCCTTGACGGCCTGAAGCCCGGCGAGGTGAGCAAGGTCATGCAGGTGGAAGGGCGCAAGGCGCTGCTCAAGCTTGTGGAAACATCCGCTGGCCGCTCCCAGTCGATTGACGAAGCCACCCCCGAAATCGAAAACGTACTGCGTGAACCCAAGCTGCAGGAACGCTTTGTGGAATACACCAAGCAACTGCACGACAAAGCCGTCATCGACATTCGCATCTAGACAGCCAGCGCGGCCCGGTCGGAGCGTGCGGCCCGACCGGGGCTGCTGGTGCTGGTTGCCTCAGCCAAGGAGAGGAGATGCCACTCAAGGAACTCGGCATTGCCCTGCGCGAGTCGCGCGAGGCGAAAGGCCTCGACATCGAAGACGCGGCGATCCGGATCAAGGTTTCCGCCCGCGTGTTGCGCGCCATAGAAGAAGGGGACCAGAGCGAGTTGCCGCATGCCGTGTACGCGCGGGGCTTCATCAAGTCCTACGCGTTGCTGCTGGGGGTAGACAACGACCTGGTCATGCGCGCCGTGGATGAGACCTATCCGTTCGAAGTGCCCGAAGACCTGCTGCCTGCGACGGCCATTGTCCAGCCCAAGGGCAGCGCGCGCACCGGCCTGTCTCCCCTTGTGCTGGCCCTGGCCGCGCTGGTGCTGCTGGCTGCCCTTGGCGGCGGCTGGTACTATCGCCAGCAGGCCGCGCGTGAAGCGGACATGCCCAAGGTGGCCCAGCCTGCGCAATCGGCGCAGCCTGCGGTGCAGCCGCAGCCTGTTGATGCTCTGCCCGCCGACCCTGCGCCAGTCCAGCCAGCCCCGGTACAGGAGGCGGCCCCCGCGCCTGTGACGGTTCCGGCGGTGAACGCCACCACTCCGGCTGCCAACGCCACGTTGCCAGCCGTCAACGCCACCGTGCCCGCCACGCAGCCCGCGCGCAACGCCACGGCTGCGGCAGCCGTTACGGCTCCCGTTTCCCTTTCGGTGCAGGACCCTGTTACCGCCCCGGCTGCGGCTCCGGTTGCTGCGCCCGCCGTCGCCACAGGCGCTGCCAACGGCCCGCAGGGCGGCGTGTTCGACAGCGAGGCCGCAGCCAGCGGTGCCGATACCGACAGCGCCATGCTGGCGGGCGGCACGCATCGCATCGTGGTCATCGCCCTGGCGGACTGCTGGGTGCATTCCACTGCCGACGATTCCGACGTGCGTCAGTTTTCGCTGCACAAGGGCCAGACCTTTGCGCTGACCTTTTCCAAGCGTCTTACGCTCAAGCTTGGCAATGCGGGCGGGGTACGCATCCGCTACAACGGGCAGGAACAGCCCGCAGCGGGGGATTCGGGCCAGGTGCGGACCCTGGTGTTTCCGCCGCAGGCGCAATAGGGCTGCGGTCCGGGCCGACAGTCCGTGGCGCTGATAGCGCCCACGCAACAACGCCCGCAAGGGCAGGGCAGCCATGGAGTTTTCGGAACAGGTGCTGATCGTCCATACCGGACGATTCAGGGAGGCGGACCTTTGGGTCCGTTTCCTGTCTCCAACGCGCGGCCTGCTCACGGCTTTTGCTTTCGGCGGCTGCCGCAGCCGCAAGCGGTTCTGTGGGTGTCTCGACCTGTTCAACCGGGCGTTGTTGCGGGTCAAGTCCACGCGCGGCGGGCAGTACCTGTCCATTCAGGAAGGCACCTTGCTGCGCGGCCCGGACCGGCTGCGCCGCGACTGGCCGCGCTTTGGCGCGGCGGTGAATTGCCTGAAATTTCTGGAGGCCCTGGGTTGCGGCCCGGAAGGCGCGGCGGCCACGCATCAGGTGGTCGAGGATGTGTTGGAACTGCTGGAAGGCGGCGGCCCCGTGCCCGACATGCTGCCGGTGCTGTTCCGGCTGCGCTTGGCATCGGAGCAGGGATATGCACCGCGTCTGGACAGTTGCGCCACCTGCGGCACGGACCTGACGCACGCGGCGGGCGCGGCCTTTCTGGTGCAGGAAGGCGCGCTCCAGTGCGATGCCTGCGCCCCCATGCCCGGACCGCGCGTGCGGGTGGAGCGCGAGGCGCTTGACGTGTTGCGCTTTGTGCAGGAGAATTCGCCGCTTCTGTGGCCGGGCGTGCTGCCCCCGGCGCCGGGGATGGACGGCGCAGCGCCGGAGGCGGGGCTTTCCGTGTCCGTACCGCGCGAACAGGTTTCCGACGGCCACGCGCATGCTCCCGTTGTTCCCGGCCCATATGGGGCGGAACACGATCAGGCCCCGCCGGACATGACCCCGCGTGCCGATTCCGCCCGCAACGGCTTTGCGGGCGGGGCATCGCCCCGGTTCATGGATGGCCGTTTTCTGGGCAGCCTGTCCGGCCTTGCCTTTGGCGATGGCGGGCACGGTTCGCTGGACGACTGCCTGTGCCGTTTGCCGGATAGCGTTCTGGCGGACAGTGGCCCTACAGACGGGGTCGCAACCGGAGACGGGCGGGGGCGCGCAGCTTCCGCACAGCCGATCCCCGGGGACGCGCCGCGCCCTTTGTGGAACGGCAGTGCGGTGTTCGAGAGTGATCCGTTCGGGCCAGTACTTGGCAGCGAGGACATGGATCACGCGAGCTTGGATCACGAGAATTTCGACCACGCGAATTTGGGCAGTGATATCCGGGACGGTGAACGCACGGCCCGACAGCAGGAAATTTCGGGGGCAGGGCGGGGCGTCGATGCGCCAATGCCGCATGGGCGCGCCGCATCGGCAGCGCCACGCCCGGGCAGGTCGGAAACGGTCGGCATGCCCAGCCCTGCCGAGACAAGGAACAGGACCGCCGTGCGGCGGCAATGCACCCGCGCGGTGGACGGCTTTGTACAATTTCATATGGGCCTTGCGTGGGACAATGGGCGGTTCCGCCGCCTGTAACGCGGCCCGCTCGCCAGATCGGGCCAAGTCGGCCTAGTCAGCCAAATCGGCCAGGTCGGCCAGGTCGGCCACGTCAGTCATGCTGGCGGTCAGGCCTCAACGGCAACAGACAGGTCAAGTCAGGATAATCAGGGGTACAGCATGCATTTTCAGGACGTCATCCTCACCTTGCAGAATTTCTGGGCCAAGCGGGGCTGCGTTATCATGCAGCCCATCGACGTGGAATGCGGGGCCGGTACCTTCAACCCCTCGACCTTCCTGCGCGTCATCGGGCCGGAACCGTGGAACGTGGCCTACGTGGAACCCTCGCGCCGTCCCACCGACGGCCGCTACGGCGAAAACCCCAACAGGCTCCAGCACTATTTCCAGTTTCAGGTCATCCTGAAGCCTTCGCCGGACAACGTGCAGGACATCTACCTGGACAGCCTGCGCGCCCTCGGCATCGATCCGGCTGCCCACGACATCCGCTTCGTGGAGGACGACTGGGAATCGCCCACCCTGGGCGCGTGGGGCCTTGGCTGGGAAGTGTGGCTGAACGGCATGGAAGTGACCCAGTTTACCTACTTCCAGCAGGTTGGCGGCATAGACCTTGCCCCCACCAGCGTGGAAATCACCTACGGGCTTGAGCGACTGTGCATGTATCTGCAGGGCAAGGAATCGGTCTACGACCTTTCGTGGAACGACCGCGTAACCTACGGGAACATCTACCACCAGAACGAAGTGGAACAGTCGAAGTACAACTTCGAGGCCAGCAACCCCAAAATGCTGCTGGACCTGTTCAATGCCGCCGAGGCCGAGTGCAAGCGGCTGTGCGACGAAGGGCTGCTGTGGCCTGCCTACGACTATTGCCTGAAGTGCTCGCACACCTTCAACCTGCTTGACGCGCGCGGGGCCATCTCCATCACCGAACGCACCGGCTACATTGGCCGCGTGCGCGCCCTGGCTTCCGCCGTGGCGCGGCTGTACGCCGCCCAGCGTGAGGAACTTGGCTTTCCCATGTTGGCCGCCAGCTAGAGGCAGCTTCAAAATAGTCCTTTCGTCCGTTGGCGTCGTCAAACGTCACCTGCCATGTCGGTCGAATACGAGAAGAGTATACTCCCTCATGGCAGGCTTGTTTTCCTTGCCAACGAACGAAATCCTAATTTTGAACAGAGCCTGGGCCTGACCAAGAAGCCCCGGAACAAGAAGGAAGGACGTGAGCATGTCGCAATTCGTGCTTGAAATAGGTTTCGAGGAACTGCCCTCCCGCTTTCTGCCCGGCCTGGAGCGGGAACTGACGGAACGCTTCGCCCGTGCGCTGGACGACGACGGGGTGGAGCATGAATCCATTCGGGTGCTGACCACCCCCCGCCGCGCCGCCGTGCTCATAGAGGGCATCAACCCGGTGCAGCGCGAGGCCGAAGAAGTGGTGCCCGGCCCGCCCGTGCGCGTGGCCTTTGACGCCGAAGGCAAGCCCACCAAGGCGGCGGAAGGCTTTGCCCGCACCCAGGGCGTGAACATGGCCGACATTTTTACCCTGTCCACGGACAAGGGCGAATACATTGCCGTGCGCAAGCGTACCGGCGGAGCCAAGGCGGCGGACCTTATCGCCGCTGCCTGCCCGGCCATCGTGGCCGCGTTGCCGTTTCCCAAGCGCATGCGCTGGGGCAGCGGCGACTTCACCTTTGGTCGCCCGCTGCGCTGGCTGCTGGCCCTGTTTGATGATGCCGTGGTCCCCTTCGAGGTGGGCAACGTGGTTTCCGGCGGGGTCACCTGGGGCCATCGCATCCACGGGGCCGGTCCGCTGGTGGTGAAATCTGCCGATGACTACCTGAACGTGGTCATCGAGAAGGGCGGCGTTACGCCCGACCCGGCGGAACGCCGCGCCATGATCCTTGCGGGCGGCAACGCCGCAGCAGAAGCGGCGGGCGGGCGCATTCTGTGGAAGGAAAGTCTGCTGGACGAAGTGCAGGGCCTTGCCGAGCACCCGGTGCCGCTGCTGGGCGACATCGACCCCTCGTTTCTGGAACTGCCGCGTGAAGTGCTGCTGACCAGCATGGAAAGCCACCAGAAGAGCTTTGGCGTGGAAGGGTCGGACGGCGCGCTGCTGCCGCACTTTCTCACTGTGCTGAACCTTACCCCGCTGGATACCGCGCTGGTCAAGAAAGGCTGGGAACGCGTGCTGCGCGCCCGCCTGGAAGATGGCCGCTTCTTCTGGAAGACCGACCTTGCCTCCTCTTTCGACGCCTGGCTGGCCGAACTGGACAACGTGATCTTCCTGGGACCGCTGGGTTCCATGGGCGACAAGACCCGCCGTCTCGAAAAGCTGTGCGCCTGGCTGGCCGCCTGTGTGGTCAAGACTGGCGGCGTTGCCGACGAGGCTGCCTGCGCCCGCGCCGGTCGCCTGTCCAAGGCCGATCTGGTGTCCGAGATGGTGGGTGAATTCGACACCCTGCAAGGCATCATGGGCGGCATTTATGCCCGCCGCATGGGCGAGACGGAGACCGTGGCCGCTGCCCTTGCCGAGCAGTACCTGCCTGCCGGGCCGGACAGCCCGGTGCCCGCCACCCTGGCCGGTGCGCTGCTGTCCATCGCCGACAAGGCGGACACCATGGCCGGGTGCTTCGGCCTGGGCATGATCCCCACCGGCGCGGCAGACCCGTATGCCCTGCGCCGTTGCGCCCTCGGCATTGCCCGTATCGTGCTGGAGCATGGCCTGCGCATCGACGTGCGCGAACTGTTCCGCACGGCGCTGGCCCTGTACGGCGAGCGCGCGTGGAAACTGGCCCCTGCGGATGCCCTGGTGAAGCTGGATGAGTTCTTCACAGCCCGGCTCAAGAACCACTTCATGGCCGCCGGGCATGAAACCCTGCTGGTGGAGGCGGCCCTGGCCGCAGATACGCCCGAGGGCGCGGGCATCGACGTGCGCGCCGCCGGGGCGCGCCTGGCCGCGCTGGCCGACTTCAGCCGCCGCGACGACTTCGCCAGTGCGGTGCTGACCTTCAAGCGCGCGGCCAACATCATCCGCAAGCAGGGGCAGGAGGGCGGCGTTGCGCTTGAAGGCGCGTACAGCCACGCCCTGCTCGCCGAGGACGCGGAAAAGGCCCTGGCCGCAAGGCTGGAAGAAGTGGCTCCGCGCTTCGACGCCCTGTGGGCGGCGGACGACTTTGCCAGCCTGTTCGGCCTGCTGGGCGAACTGCGCCCGGCGGTGGACGCCTTCTTTGACGGTGTGATGGTCATGTGCGACGATGCCGCCCTGCGCGCCAACAGGCTGAACCTGCTGAAGTCGCTGGTGCTGCGGTTGGGCCGTCTGGCCGACTTCGGCGCGTTGCAGATGTAGTTTGCCCCGACACGGGCAGGGGCCGGAACCTGCGTTCCGGCCTTCGGAATCTTGCGTTGGCTACGAAATCTACCGGAATTCGGCCAATGGCGCGGAATGCGGCGGCGCGGGCTTGACAAGCCCCTGCCATGCGGGTATTGACTTGTTCCCCGTGTTCCAGCCCAGAATTTAACTGAACATATATTGCGAAGCCATTCGGAGGAGTTACCTTGGCTAACCACAAGTCTGCCATCAAGCGGCACAAGCAGAGCCTGAAGCGCGCCGCGCGTAACCGCGCCGCCAAGACCAGAATCAAGAACGTGGTGAAGGCTGTGCGCGCCGCCGTCCTGCAGAAGGACAAGGACACCGCCGCCCAGGCCCTGACCGATGCCATGTCGGTGCTCGACAAGGCCGCCGGCAAGGGCGTCATCCACTGGAAAAAGGCGGCTCGCAAGATTTCCCGCCTCACCAAGGCCGTGGGCTCCGTAGAGTAGTCCCCGCCTTTTCATTTGCGCGTTGGCCCGCCGGATTCGTCCGGCGGGCTTTTCGCGTTTGCCGCACGCAGTGGGCAATCCCTCGTCCCCGGCCCGTGGCGGATGCAGGAACAGGCCATAAATGCATCGGCTCCATGCCGCAGGAATGGTGTGGCCTGCCGGAATTTTACGCGCAGGCAACGCTTTTTGCATTTGGCGCCTGCCTCTGGTATGCCAGCGCGGCGTATTCAATGCGTGCGCCTGCGCACTGCACCGGCACCGCCAATGCCCATACGGGGGGAACGTGATGGCCTTTTTCCGGCGTCAGCCGCAGTCCGAACAGCTCAAGATCGTCATCATCGGCGCTGGCGAGGTGGGGTTTCACATTGCCGGGCGACTGTCACGCGAGAACAAGCAGGTGGTCGTCATTGACCAGAACCCCGAAGCCCTGCGCCGCGTGACGGATGCCATGGATGTGCAGGCCGTGTTGGGGTCCGGTTCCAGTCCGTCGGTATTGTCCGAGGCGGGCGCGGACGAGGCGGGCATCATTCTGGCCGTCACCGATAGTGACGAAATCAACATCATCGCCTGCCTGTTCGCCAATGCCATCGCCCCCGATGCAGTGAAGCTGGCGCGCATCCGCAACGAGGAATACACCCTCTATCACGACGCCCTGCGCGGCGATGCCTTGCGCATCAGCATGCTCATCAATCCGGAGGTCGAGGTGGTGCGCACCATCGACCGCATGCTTAGCGTGCCCGGCGCGGTGGAGTATGGCGAATTTGCAGGCGGACGCATCAAGATGGCGGGCATAGGGGTGGAAAAAGGCCCCCTGGTGGGCCAGAAGCTGATGCGCTTTCGCGAGATAGTGGGCGAGGGGGCCATCATGGTGGCCGCCATCGTGCGCGACGACCGCCTGATCATTCCCACCGGCGCCGACATCATTCATCAGGGCGACATCGTCTACTTCGTGTACGACGAAGGCACGCGCCCGGCCCTGTTGGCCTCCCTAGCGCGAGAGGAGCGCACCATCCGCCACGTGCTCATCGTGGGCGGCGGCAACATCGGCCTGCGGCTGGCCCGGCTCTTCGAACGCAAGGGGTACCACACCAAGCTGGTGGACCGCGATGCCGCCCGCTGCGCCCACTTGGCCGAACAGCTGGACACCACCCTGGTGCTGCACGGCGACGGCACCGACCAGGCCCTGCTGCGCGAGGAAAACGTGGCGGGCATGGATGTGGTGGTGGCTGTCACCGGCGACGAGGAAACCAACATCCTCTCCTGTCTGCTGGCCAAGTCCATGGGGGCGGCGCAAACCGTGACCCGGGTGAACAAGGCCGAGTACCAGCCGCTGGTTCGGGCCATCGGCATCGAGCATTCCGTCAGCCCGCGCCTTTCGGCGGTGAACAGCATTCTGCACTTCGTGCGCCAGGGCAAGGTGCTGTCGTCCATTTCCGTGCGGGGCGACGAGGCGGAGGCAATGGAAGCCGTTGCCCAGGAGCATTCGGCCATCGTGGGCAAGCCGGTGAGCCGGTTGGACTTTCCGTCCGGCGCGTTGCTGCTGGCTGTGCTGCGCGGCGATGACGTGTTCATCCCGCGTGGCGACACGGTCATCCAGCCGCAGGACCGCATCATCATCCTGTCCACACGACAGGCGGTGAGCCGGGTGGAGCAGGCCCTGATGGTCTCGCTGAAGAGTTTCTGACCATGCACGCGCGTACGGTATGTCACGCCGTGGGGGCGCTGTTGTGCTGCCTGGCCGCATCCATGGCCGCGCCTTTGTGCGTGGGGTTGTGGTACGGTGACGCGGGTGTGTGGCCGCTGTTCCATTCCCTGTGGGCAACGGGCCTTACAGGCAGCTTGCTGATGCTGGGCTGGCGCAGGGGACGCGACTGGTCGCTGAATCATCGTGAAGGCATCGCCATCGTGGCCCTGGGATGGTTGGTGGCCGGGGTGGCGGGCGGCGCGCCCTACGTGCTGGCAGGCATTTGCGACTGGACTGACGCGGTGTTCGAATCCGTTTCCGGGTTCACCACCACCGGGGCCTCCATCTTCACCGATGTGGAGGCGGTGGCCCCCAGCCTGCTGTTCTGGCGGTCCTTCACCCACTGGCTGGGCGGCATGGGCATCATCGTGCTGTCGCTGGCCGTGCTGCCGTTTCTGGGCGTGGGCGGCATGCAGCTGTACCGGGCCGAGGTGCCCGGCCCGACCCCGGACAAGCTGAAACCGCGCATCAAGGACACGGCCGCAGTGCTGTGGCAGGTGTACCTGCTGCTCACGGTGGTACAGACGGCCCTGTTATGCGCGGGCGGCATGAACCTGTTCGACGCCTCCACCCATACCTTCGCCACGCTGGCCACCGGGGGCTTTTCCACCCGCAACGCCTCGGTGGGATATTACGACAGCCCGTTCATCCAGTGGACCATCACGATCTTCATGTTCCTGGCGGGCGCAAACTTCGCCCTGCACTTCAAGGTGTTGCAGGGCAGGCCGGGGGCATTGCTGCGTGACGCGGAATTTCGCTTCTACGCCGTGCTGGTGGCCGGGGCTACGCTGGTCATCGCCGCCGGGTTGTACGGCGGCCACTACGCAGACGCAGAATCGTCGTTGCGGGCGGCGGCCTTTCAGGTGG
This sequence comes from uncultured Desulfovibrio sp., assembly GCA_964402645.1. Lineage (GTDB taxonomy): Bacteria > Desulfobacterota > Desulfovibrionia > Desulfovibrionales > Desulfovibrionaceae > Cupidesulfovibrio. Next base: position 455,727 of record CAYOCV010000001.1, read on the forward strand.
TGTCCATCTGCACTACAACCGGCTTCGCCACGGCGGACTATGAGGTGTGGCCCCACCTTGCGCAGGGATTGTTGCTGTTCTTCATGTTTCTGGGCGGGTGTGCCGGGTCCACTGGCGGCGGCCTGAAGTGCATGCGGGTGATGGTGCTGCTGCGTCTGGCCCATCAGGAATTGTTCCGGCTGGTGCATCCGCGTGCGGTGCGTCACCTGAAGCTGGGGGGGCGCACCGTGCCGCAGGACGTGGTTTCCGGTGTGGTGGGCTTTTTCGTGCTGTATGTATCTGTGTTCGCCGGTGTGGGCATCATTCTCACTGCGCTTGGCATGGACGTGCTGACGGCCTTTTCCGCCACGGCCTCGTGCCTTGGCAACGTGGGGCCGGCGTTCGGCAGTCTGGGACCCACGGAGAATTATGCGCATTTGCCAGGGCTGGGCAAATGGCTGCTTTCGCTGTGCATGCTGCTGGGACGGCTGGAAATTTACACCGTCCTCGTGCTGTTCCTGCCTGAATACTGGCGCAGGTAGGCACGGGAGCCCCGCCCGGCTACGACGGTACGGACAAGGGATACTGCACTGCGGCCTGTCTGGAAAACGCGGCGGCGAACAGCAAAAGCGCCCCGACCTTGCGGTCGGGGCGCTGTGCATTCAGGCTTGGAGGAATCCGGCTTAGACAAGCTGCTTCAGCAGGGTTTCCTTGATGGAGTCGATGGAGCCTTCGCCATCGAGCTCGATGTACTTGGTCACGCCCTTGGCGGCGAGATCCTTGTAGAAGTAGGCGGCGGCCAGGGTGCCGTCTTCGGTGTTGTAGTAGATGTCGTGGCGCTTGCCGATGGCGCCTTCATCCTGGTCGTCGGCACGGGCAGACAGGCTGCCGCCACACACCCGGCACACGTCGCCGTTGGGCTTGATGGCGTCGATGAAGATGTTGTTCGGGTGGTTGTTGTCGTTCTTGCAGAGGCGGCGGCCCATGATGCGGTTCTTGGCCACTTCGCGGGGCAGCAGGATTTCGATGACGTAATCCAGCTTCAGACCTTCGGCCTGAAGGGCGTCCCACAGCTTCTGGGCCTGCACCATGTTGCGGGGAAAGCCGTCGAGCAGCCAGCCGTTGGGGCCGGCGCCCTTCAGGGTTTCCAGCACCATGGGGATGGTGATGTCGTCGGGCACGAGGTCGCCACGGTCGATGTATTCCTTGGCCTTCTTGCCAAGTTCGGTGCCGCCGCCGATGTGCTGGCGGAAGATGGCGCCCGATTCGATGTGGGCAAGATCGTACTTCTTCTTGACGAGCGCCCCCTGGGTGCCCTTGCCGCTACCATTGGGACCGAAGATGAGGATATTCACCCCGAACCTCCTTGTAATAATTTTCACGAGTGATTACCGCGAAGGCAGCCCCCTGTCAATCAATGCGCCCAGCAAGCTCGTGAGAAAGGCGCGAAATGCAGAAGGATTGCATGGGGAAAAATGGGCGGTTCCGTCTTCCCGTTTCTTCCTGCCCGGCGCAGCAGGGCAGGTGCGCAGGGGCGGTAGCCTGTGAAACCGGAACCCCCGCCGCAAAAGCAAAAAAAACACAAGCGCGTCCCGGTGGGGTTCACTATTCCGGGTGCTGGGGCATGCAACCCCGCCTGTTGCTTCTACCGCACTACATGCGCCATCCCCGCACGCTCGATCAACGCCCTGTCCGCCCATGTCGGCGCGTGCAGTTTGGCATGCAACGCTGACGGATCTTGTTCATCCTGCCCTTGCCGCCATCGTCAGGGTGTCTTTGGAATTGGGGAACTGGGGAATTGGGGAATTGGGGAGCGAACCCCTCAAGGCCGTGTGGAGGAGCGTAAACGGGTTGGCTGCCAACGGGCCTTGCTGCCAACTGCGCGCTCCTGGTTCTTGCATCCACCTCTTCTCGACTTCCGTTGCGTTGCAGCGTAATTTTGAAATTTAATGATCGGTTATGTAGCGTGAAAGCGCAACAGCGCGGCGATGGTTCCGAAAGCATCAAGACCGCCAAGCCGAGAGATTCGCGCTCCTCGCAAATTTCCGTTCCGTTTTTTGCAGTTATTCCAACCAATCCGCCTCCGGCAATCCCGGCGGGTTCATGGCGTATCCGGCATCGTTTTTGGGCATGGCAGGTCAAGGAGGCCAACGCGTGGGAACATCACCTTTTACCCCGGCAACCCGATACGATCGAACCTTGGGGGTGGGTGTCGGAGTTTTCCTGAGTGCCGTCTCGCTGATCGGCTTTCGTTATGGTTCTGTTCCCTTCCCGGAACTGCCCGGTGTGATTGCCGCATATGGCATCACGGTCCTGATTCTGGATTTCTTGACGGCTCTGGTATTGGTTGGCCAAGCCAACCTGCGCGGAAGCCTTGCCGTTTCCCGGTTAGCCGGGGCGTATATCTATTCCGGCATTGCCGGATTCGCCTTTACCCTGACATTGCCCGGGGTTTTCTCGCCCGGCATGGCCATGGGGTCCGGTCCACAAACTGCAGCTTGGGTCTGGACCTTTTGGCATGGCGGATTTCCGCTTCTGGCTGCGACCTCGTTGCTCACCTCTTCGGACGAATCGCCGGATTGGCGACGCAGGCTGGCGGTTCTGGCAGGACCAGGGCTTGCCGTGGCGGCGATTTTCGTTGCCATATTCGCCGAGTCATGGTTGCCGCCCCTGGTGCTTGGCGGCGACTATCACACGCTGGCAAGCAGTCCGTTCGGCATCATTCTGATGACGACGTGCGGTCTGGCCGTTGCCTTCACCGCAGTTCGGACCCGCGGGCGCACCGCCGTCGATATCGGTCTGTTTCTGGCGCTGTTGGCGAACTTTCTTGACGTGACTGTCACCCTCAATGGAGCGGTTCGCTTTGGTCTTGGCTGGTATCTGTCGAAGGTCGAGTCGTTCATGGCCTCCGGGTTGGTGTTGTCGGTCCTGTTGTCCGACCTGTTTCGCGTATCGCAGCGTTTTGCGGCGGCAAATCGTGAATTGCAGGCGCTCAGCGCCTCCGATTCGTTGACCGGGTTGTCGAACCGTCGCCGTCTGGATGAATTTTTGTCGCTGGAATGGACGCGGGCATTCCGGTATTCCCGCCAGATTGCGGTGCTGATGTGCGACGTTGACCATTTCAAGGCGTACAATGACCGGTATGGGCATCAGGCTGGCGACGAATGCTTGCGGCGTGTCGCCGCGTCCCTCCAGTCCGCTGTCCGGCGCAATACCGATGCGTGCGCCCGCTATGGCGGAGAGGAGTTTTGCGTCGTCCTGCCCGAAACCGGCGCTGCTGAAGCAGCGGGCATTGCCGAGACGATCCGCCAACGTGTCGAAGCGTTGGCGTTGCCGCATGAGGGCAATGCCAACGGTTTGGTCACGATCAGTATTGGTGTTGCTGCGGCGATTCCCGCCGCCGACGAAACGGCAGCCGACCTGCTGAGCTGTGCCGACAAGGCGCTTTACGAGGCAAAACGGCACGGGCGCAACCAGGTGCGAACGTCATCCGCCACGTGACATTCCCCTCCCCGGAAAACAGGGGGGCGAGTGGCCTATCCGATTCTGATGCCGAGAGTGCGGCAGGCGGCCAGTTCCGCGTGAACGGCTTGAGGGCGCGCCAGCCCGGCGTGCCAGTCCGGCGTGCCAGTCCGGCGTGCCAGTCCGGTGTGCTAGTCTTGGCCCGGAACGGGGGGCGGGGCTGCTGAAGCGTGAAATTCTATGCCTCCAGCGTCTGTCTTGTCCCCTCCGTCGTCATCGGACACGGGAACCACCCGTGCCGACTTGCCGCCGGGAAACTGCACGCAGGCCCCGCCATGACCGGCCTGCCACGCCGCATCCAGGGCCATCAGGCTGGCGGCCAGCGACTGGCCGGGGCCAAGCCGGTCCAGCATGCGTTTGTACAGGCGCAGGCGTGCTGCGCGGTGCAGGCCGCGCAGGGTGCGGGCGGGCAGGGCGATGCGGTGCGGCGGGCTGCCGGGTGGCGCAATGGCCTGGCCGTCGCCCAGCGTGCGGTGCGCTGCTGCGGTCTGGCGGGGGGCGTCGGCCTGTTCGTGGCAGCCTGGGCATCCTGTCCGCGTGTCGGCGAGCTGGCAGGTCCAGTAGTCCGCATCGCAGCGGGCCAGTTCCCACAGTGAGCGCACGGCATCGCTCAGGGCCGGATTTTCCGCACGCAGCAGGGGCAGCACCTGGTGGCGCAGCCGGTTGCGGCGATAGGCCGGGTCGGCGTTGGATGGGTCGCGCACGGGCTGCACGCCAAGGTCGGCGAGGAAGGCGTCGATGTCGCTGCGCTCCGTGGTCAGCAGGGGCCGCAGGATGCGCCGCGCGCCCTCCACGGCGGCCATACCCCCAAGGCCCGGCCAGCCGGTGCCGCGTACCAGGCGCAGCAACACGTCCTCGCACAGGTCGTCGGCCTGATGCGCAGTGCAAATCCAGTCCGCCCCGGTGCGGCGGCGTTCCGATTCGAAGAAGGCGTACCGGGCGCGGCGTCCGGCATCTTCCAGTCCGCACCCTTCACGGGCCGCCAGCGCGGCCACGTCTGCCCGTGTTACCCGGCAGTGTACGCCCTGTCGGCGGCACAGCGCGGCTACGGCGCGGGCTTCGCCCGCCGATTCCATGCGCAGCCCGTGGTCCAGCACGGCGGCGTGCAGGCGCAGCCCCAGCCGGGGGGCCAGCCAGCGCAGGACCAGCAGCAGGCACAACGAATCGGCCCCGCCGGAAACACCCACCACCAGCGAAAGATTGGACACGGCACCCGCCTGGGTGATCGTGCCGTCTGCGGTATGCCGCAGCTCCGGAATATTCCTGTTGGGCGTAGCCGTCCGCGCCAGTTCCCCGGTCAGAAAGTCCGCCACGCGCAGGCAGAACCGTGCCGCAGGCGGCGGCAGATCCTGCAGGCGCAGGGGCAACCGTTCCGGCAACAGCGGGCGCGCCGCGAGGGCAGGGGGCGTTTGCGGGCTATCGGTATGGGGCATGGCTGGCCTGCGGACGAAAGGGGAACGCCCGGCCAAAGAGCCGGGGCGTGAAGGCAGGGGCAGTATCGGGATGGCTGCGCCCGGAGGAGGCCCTTGCGGACAGGCGACGGCGAACCGCGCGCCCGGCGTTACACCGCTATGCCAAGGTCCGCCAGCAGGCCGTCCAGATAGTCGATCATGTGGGTGCGCAGTTCGGGCGAGGCGTAGGCGATGCATTCGCAGCGCAGCATGCCCCGCGCCCGCACCAGCAGTTCCATGCGCAGGGTATCCTCGTCGGCTTCCAGCGCGAGGCAGAACGGGCCGCAGCTTTCGCCGTGGGCCACCTGCACGGGCGTCAGGTGCTGCTGCGGTACCGGCAGCCAGAACAGGCCGTCCATGCCGCCGCCAAGGTCCATTGCGTTCAGCCGCGCGCGCACGGCGGCGATGTCTTCAGTGGTAAGATCGTCGATGCAGTAGGTGCGCATGGGCTCTCTTATGCGTCGTCGCGTAGCTGCGGGTGCTTGCGGTCGCAGTGGGCGTCTTCGGGCACATCGTCACCGTCCAGGTTGAACATGCGGCGGGTGATGTCGATGTACCGGGTTCCGGCTTCTTCCTCGTCAAAGCGGCGCTTCAGGAAGGTGATGGGCTCGTGGTTCACCTTCTTGACGATGGCGCACAGCATGGCCTGCAACGCCTCGCGGGTGGTGTCGTCCACCGGGCCAAGGCGTTTCAGGGTGCGGGCCAGTTCGTCCTGGGCAATGCGTTCGCTGCGCCGCAACAGATCCACGATGGTGGGTTGCAGGTCAAGCGACTTCAGCCACTTGGCGAAGTTGCCTGCTTCCTCTTCCACGATGGCGCGGGCCTTGGCCGCTTCGTCGCGGCGCTGGGCCATGTTTTCCTCGACCACCTCTTTAAGGTCGTCGATATCGTACAGGTAGACGTTGTCCAGATTGTTGACGTCGGGGTCGATGTCGCGCGGCACGGCGATGTCGATGAAGAACATGGGCCGGTTCTTGCGGCGCTTCAGCACGTCCTTGATGTCCCGTGCCCGGATGATGGGTTCGTGCGCGCCGGTGGAACTGATGATGATGTCGGCTTCGGCCAGGCGCACGGACAGGTCCTGGAACAGCACTGCCTCGCCCTTGAACTGCTTGGCCAGTTGCAGGCCGCGTTCGAAGGTGCGGTTGGCCACCATGATCTCGCGGATGCCGGAATTCAGCAGGTGGGTGGCCGCAAGCTCCGCCATTTCGCCCGCGCCGATCAGCATGGCCTTGTACTGCGACATCTCGCCAAAGATGCGCTTGGCCAGTTCCACCGCCGCGTAGCTGATGGACACGGCGCTGGAGGCCACGGCGGTTTCGGTGCGCACCCGCTTGGCTACGGAAAATGCCTTGTGCAGCAGGCGGTTCAGCACAACACGGGTGGCGTTGCGGCCCACGGCCTTGCGGTAGGCGTCCTTGAGCTGGCCGAGTATCTGCGGTTCGCCCACCACCATGGAATCGAGGCTCGATGCCACGCTGAACAGGTGGCGCACCGCGTCGATGCCCTTGTGAACGTACACGAAGGGTTCCAGGTCGCCGCGCTGCTGGCCGCGCGCGGCGGCCCAACAGTCCAGCACACGCACAGGCACGCCGGGGCCGTTGCCCACGGCCATGATCTCCACGCGGTTGCAGGTGGACAGGATGACCACTTCGGAAATGTCGTCGCCCGTGGGCACCACCCCTTGTTCAAGGACGGTACAGTCGGTAAGGGCGAACCGCTCGCGCACTTCGACGCTGGCGGTGCGGTGGTTGAGGCCGATGAGATAGATTTCCTGGTCCATGTGAGCTCTGTGCTTCGCTGGGGGCGTCTTGTGATCCGCCGGGTTTGCGGCGCGCGCCGTCTGCTCCGGGTTGCGGGTCATGGTTCCTGCGATGTGTGGTGGTTATTGCGGGTTGAAGCTGTGGTGCGTGGTCATCAGAAAGTTGACCCCCAGCAGCGAGAACACGCATACCGCGAAGATCCAGATGGCCATGACGGCGGTCTTGCGGCCTCGCCAACCCAGCGCCAGGCGCTGGTGAAACAGCACGGCGAACATGCACCACACTACCACGGAAACGACTTCCTTGGGATCCCACGACAGCATCTTGCCCCAGGCAATGCGCGCCCACACAAAACCGGAAACCATGCCCAGCGTGAACAGCGGAAAGCCCGCCATCACCGCAAGGTGGTTCACCCTGTCAAAGGCGGAAAGCGCGGGCAGGTCGCGGTCAAAGCCGGAAAGGCGCGTCTTGTGCTTCAGCTTGCGGTCCATGTACAGGAACAGCAGCCCGGACCCGCAGGCCATGGTCATCAGGCTGAAGCTGAGAAACAGCGTGCCGATGTGCAGGCCGAAGAACAGGCCGGACATGGCGGGCGGCAGCTTGCTTTGCACGTCGGCCAGCATGAACGACGAAACGTAGAACACCAGCGCCACCGGCGAGGCGGTAAGCCCCAGGAATTCCAACCGCAGCCGCCACCAGACAAAGAAGTAGATCAGCAGCAGGCTCCACGAGAGCATGCGGAAATAGTAGGCTTTTTCCAGTAGCTGCCAGGTCTGCCCCTGCATGGACAGCCCCAGCATGACGGTGTGCAGGGCAAAGCCCGCCAGCGTCAGCCATTGCGAAAGGCGCTTCAGCCTGTCGCGCCGAGCCAGCAGGCCCACGGCAATGCACACCGTGCCAAGCACGTAGAGCATGATGATGGCAACGGAAAGCAGCTCAAGCGAGCTCATGCAGCAACTCCACGATGCGCGGATGCAGCTCCGCGGGCAGCAGTTCGGTCAGGATGCGTTCGGCCCCGGCGCGGTCGCGCGCGGCCAGTGCCTCGATGAGCGGTGATTCCACGACGGCGCGGAACAGCGCCGTATTCTGCCCTGTCTCGTGCCCAAGCGCAAGAACGAGCGGCCGCAAACGGCCCAGCAACACGGTGATGGCATCGTACCGCGCGCCGAACCACTGTTGCAGATCCATGCGGATGCGCCGGGCCAGGGCCGGGCTGTGCCCCCCGGTGGAAAGGGCCACCGTCAGGTCGCCGCAGGCGAAGTGGGCGGGCACGATGAATGCGCCCGTATCCGGGGCGTCGGCCACGTTGCAGGGCACATTGCGCTGGCGACAGGCATCGGCCACTGCGGCGTTGACGGTGCGGCTGCCCGTAGCCGCGAAGACCAGCATGCAACCATCCACGTCGGCAGGGACGAAGGGCCGGGCCTCGAAGCGCACGGCGGGGTGGGCCAGCAGGGGGGCCAGTTCCGGGTCTGAAGGCGCATCCGGGTTGGCGTCCAGCACCAGCACGCGGTCCGGGCCGCAATCCAGCAGTGACGCCAGCTTGCGGCGTCCCACGCCTCCCGCGCCCACCACCAGGCAGGCACGGCCATGCAGGTCGAGAAGCAGGGGATAATAACGCATTGGGGTCGTATACACGAGGGGCGGGCAAAGTAAAACCGGTCCGGCGCGCGCAATGCGAAGCGGTCAGGATGCAAGGGGCTGGCGCTGGTCGGGGATTGCGTTGGCATTGACGCGATGGGCTGCCGTTCGGCCCTTGTCTTGCCGCCACGCTCCACTTGGGCTAGTCTGCCCGGAAGTCCCGTGATGTCCAATTCCCGCAACGACGCCAACCCCTTGCCGCCATCCCCACACCATGAGCAAGCACCTTGTCATCCAGTTGGCCCGCTTCGGCGATCTCGTACAGACCAAGCGTCTGGTGTTGTCGCTGCTGCATGGGGAAGAAGGCGTGGACAATGCCACGTCAGGTGCGGTGCGCACGACTGAAGGGCGCCCGGCAGAAGATCATCCGGCTGAAAGTCATGCTGCGCCGGAAGTCCATCTGGCGGTCGATGCCTCACTGGCCGAACTGGCCCGGCTGGTCTACCCCGGCGTCACCGTGCATGCGGTGCGCGCCCACGGCGGTATGCCGCCGGGGGACGTGCTGGCGCACAACACCCGCGCCTTCGCCGCGCTTGCCGCCGAACGCTTCGATACGGTCTACAACCTGAACAATTCCGGGCTGAACACGGCCCTTGCCGCGCTGTTCCCGCCAGACGTGGTGCGCGGCTACCGCAGCCGGAACGGCCAGCCCCTGCGTGACCGCTGGATGCGCATGGCCTTTCGCTGGGTGGCGCACCGCCGCCTGTCCCCCGTGAACCTCGTGGACTTCTGGGCGGCGCTGGCCCCCCGGCCCATCGCCCCGGCGCGGGTGAACCCCATCGCCCTGCGGGGCGGGCGGGGCATCGGCGTGGTGCTGGCCGGGCGCATGTCGCGCCGGTCCCTGCCGCCCGATGCCTTGGCGGCCTGCCTGCGCGCCGTGTACGAAGGACTGGGCGGCCCGCGCGTGACATTTTTCGGAACAAAGGCCGAGCGTCCGTTGCTGCGCAAGGTGCTGGACCATCTGCCTGCCTCCGTGGCGGGGAATTACGACGACCTCGTGGGCCGCACTGGCTGGACGGACCTTGCCGACGCGCTCACCGGGCTGGATACGCTGCTCACGCCCGATACCGGCACCATGCATCTTGCCGCGCACCTTGGTGTGCCGGTGCAGGGCTTCTTTCTGTCCTCGGCCTGGTGCCACGAAACGGGCCCCTACGGCCCCGGCCACCGGGTGTGGCAGGCCACCCTGGACTGCCTGCCGTGCCTTGAGGCGCGGCCCTGTCCCATCGGTGTGCAGTGCCTGGATGCCTTCCGTTCGCGCGAGTTCCTGTCTTTCCTGTCCGGTCGACCCGGCGACCGCAACCCGCCCGGCATGCTGGGCATGGTGTCCACCCTCGACGACGTGGGGTCCACCTGGCTCACCGTGTTCGGCGAAGACCCCTCCGCGCCCCGCCGGGTGGAATTGCGGGCGCTGGTGGGGGAGTACCTTGGCCTGTTCACGGGCGAGGACCTGACGGACCACGACCTGGCCCGGCTGCTGTACCACGAGGCGGACTGGATGCTGCCCGGCCCGGAGGGCGCGGCATTTGCCGCATTCGACCCGTTTGCGGACGAACCGCTGCGCGGCGCATGAAGGATTGCGCAGGGTAAGGCCGACGGTCGAATGTTGAAGGTTGAAGTTCAACTTTAAAGATTGCAGGGCAAAACTTGCCTTGCGCTCCTGACGGTTCCTGTTTCCACGTTGCGCCGGGCTGCCGGCACGAGGTTCGCGCATGACCCAGTCTTTCGACACTTCCCCTTGTCCCGAATCCGGCGCGCCCGCACCCGGCATGCCCCGCCTGCGCGTGCTGGTGGTATTGCCCATGTACGGCGGTTCCCTGCCCATCGGGCGGTATTGCGTGGACGCCCTGCGCGACCTGGGCCACACGGTGGAAACCTTTGAGGCTCCGTCGTTTCTTGGCGCGTTCACGGCGCTGAAGGATTTGAAGGTTACGGCGGACCGGCTGGAGTTTCTGGAAAACTCGTTCCTTCAGGTGGTGTCGCAGGCGGTGCTGGCCAAGGTGGAAACCTTCGGGCCGGACCTGGTGCTGTGTCTGGCGCAGGCCCCCCTGAACCATCAGGCCCTCAAGCGGTTGCGGCGCGACAACGTGGCCACGGCCATGTGGTTTGTGGAAGACCACAAGGTGTTCACCTACTGGCGGGCCTTTGCACCGTTCTACGACGTGTTCGCGGTGATCCAGCGCGCACCGCTGCTGGACGAACTGGCCGCCATCGGCGTGCCCAACACGCTGTATCTGCCCATGGCCGCGCTGCCGTCCTTTCACAAACCACTTGAACTTTCGCCGGTGGACCAGCGCCGTTATGGGGCGGACGTGGCCTTTCTGGGGGCGGGCTACCCCAACCGGCGTGTGGCCTTCCGCCAGCTTGTGCATCTTGACTTCAAGATATGGGGCACGGAATGGGACGGCGAATCCCTGCTGGCGCGGCACGTGCAGCAGGGCGGGGCGCGGGTGTCTGCCGAGGATTCGGTGAAGATCTACAATGCCAGCCGCATCAACCTGAACCTGCACTCCAGCGTTCAGGCCCGCACCCTGGTCACCGGCGGCGACTTCGTGAACCCGCGTACCTTCGAGCTGGCCAGCATCGGTGCCTTCCAACTGGTGGACCGGCGCAGCCTGATGGACGAACTGTTCGCCGAGGATGAACTGGCCACCTTCGATTCCATGGACGAGCTGACGGCTGCCATCGCCCATTACCTGGCCCACCCGGAAGAACGCCGGGCCATGGCAGCCCGCGCACAGGCACGGGTGCTGACGCAGCATACCTATCAGCACCGCATGCGTACGCTGCTGGACTTCATCGCCCAGCGCCGTCCCGGCTGGCCCGCCCCGCGCGCTGCCGACGCCGGGCTGCCTGCCGACCTGCCGGAGGACATGCGCCGCGACCTGGCTGCGTTGCTGGACCGGCTGGGCCTGCCCGCCGACGCGGCCTTTGCGGACGTGATTGCCGCCCTGCGCCAGCACAGCGGCCAACTGACCCCGCTGGAAACGTCGTTGCTGTTTCTGGACGAATGGCGCAGGCAGTACGCCTGAGCGTTTTCCGTGCGTTGAAGGAATGCAGGCAGGTGTATTTGGACTGATCTGGGCGGAACTTGCCAACGTCTACAGGATGGACTATGCGCCGGGGCATGAGCGTTCGCACAACCCACCAGATACCGCATGGCCTGTGCATCGCGTGCGTGGTGTACGCCGCGTGCGCCGTGGCGGCATGCGCGGTGCTTCTGGCGTTTTTTGTGCGCCCGGCGCTTGCTGGTGGTCCGTTGCCGCAGGTGCTGGTGGCTGTGTCCGACGAGTGGGCGCCGCGCATCATGTCCGGGCCGGACGGCTCTGCCGACGGCATCTGCCCCATGGTGATGCGCCAGGTGGCCGAGGATCTGGGGCTGGAGGTGGAATTCGGCTTCATGCCCAAGCCGCGCCGCCAAATGGCCTTCCGCAAGGGCGAGATCAACGTGGTGCCGTGCGTTTCACCGGTGTGGGAGGGCGTGCTTGCCGACGTGGCCGTGTACTCCCAGCCGTTCATGGTGGCCACGGAAATGGTGCTGATGCCCGCCGGAACAAAGGGTGTGTTCCGTTCTGCCCATGATTTCGCGGGGAAGCGCATTGGAACCATCGGCGGGTATGTCTACCACGACGGGTTCGACAACGCCTTTGAGAGAGGGGTGCTGCGCCGCGAGGATGCCTATACCGTGACCCAGAACCTGCACAAGCTGCGGGCCGGGCGCATTGATGCCATGATCGTGGACGATTACGAGGCCGCGTACTGGATCCACAAGGCGGGATTGGCCGAAGCCGATTTTCGTGTGGCTTACGTGTTTGCCGACCCCGCCCCCATCTCGGTGATGCTGCATGCTTCGTTGCGCGAGTTTTTGCCCAAGGTCAACGCCTCGCTGGCGCGCATGCGCAGCAATGGCGTGTTGCGCGCCCTGTTCGCGGAGTATGGGCCGCAGAAGCTGGCAACATACCGCAGTGCCCGCTGACGCGGACGCGTGTTTCCGCCAGCCCCCCGCGTTCGTCTTTCTTCCAACGGCCATTCCGTTCCGTATTGCCACCGTCAGCCAGGAACCCGCCATGCAAGTCTACCGCTACCTGACCGGCCCCGACGATTCCGCCTTCTGCCATCGCGTTACCGAAGCCCTGAACAAGGGCTGGCAACTGCACGGCGGCCCCACGTTGACCTACGATCCCGAGCGCAAGCAGGTGATCGCCGGGCAGGCCATCGTGAAGGACGTGGAAGGCAAGGACTACGTGCCGGGCATGGACCTTTCTGCCCAATAACGGCAGCAGAGCCAGCGGGGACAGCAGAGGAAGCCGCCGCAGCCGTTGGCGTCATCCTTCCTGCATCTCGTCGACCAGACGTTGCAGTTCGTGGGCCTGGTCGGCCAGGTCGCCGATGGCCCGCGCCGCATGCACCATGGCCTCGGCCATGGACGAGGAAATGCGGTCCACTTCCTTGATGGCGTGGTCGATCTCGTCGTTTTCCGCTGTCTCGCGTTCCACGGCTGCCGCGATGCTGCGTACCTGTGCCGCCGTTTCCTCAATAAGCCCCACGATTTCGCGCAACGTCTCGCCCGACCGCTGGGCGGCCTGCGTTGAATCGTTGATGGCCCCCACCGCGTTGTCCACGTTCTGGACGTTCTTGCGCGTTCCTTCCTGAATGTTGCCGATGGCGTCCCCCACCTGTCTGGTGGCGGCCATGGTCTTTTCCGCCAGTTTGCGCACTTCATCCGCCACCACGGCGAAGCCCCGGCCGGCGTCGCCCGCACGGGCCGCCTCGATGGCGGCATTGAGCGCCAGCAGGTTGGTCTGGTCGGCTATGTCCGAAATGACGTTCATGATCTGGCCGATGCCTTCCGCCTGTTCTCCCAGCACCGCCATGTCCGTCTTCAGGCTTAGCGCCTGGTCCTGCGCAAGGCCGATGCCCCGCATCACGTCGCCGACCACGGTGGCGCCCTCCAGCGCCTTTGCCCGCGCGTTGTCGGCGGTGTGGGAGGCATTGGTGGCGCTGTGGGCGACGTCGGCTATGGTCTCGCTCATTTCGCCGATGGCCGTTGCCGTGCGGGACACGCTGTCAAGTTGTGACGATGCGCCGCTGGAGGTGTGGTCGATGCGCCGCGTCAGTTCTTCCGAAGCCCTGGATACGTTGGCCACCACCGTTTCAATGCGTGACGCCGCCATCATCATGCCCTTGCGGGTGGCGGCCTCTGCTTCGCGGCGGACGTGTTCCGCTTCTTCCGTGGCCAGCCGTGCCCGATGGGCTTCTTCCGTGGCCAGGCGCTGCTTTTCCTCTGCCCCGGAAATCAGCCCCTTCAGGCTGACGACCATGCGGCGCAGGGCTTCTGCCAGCATGCCCACCTCGTCCGCGCCATGCACGTCCAGTTCACGGTCCAGGCTGCCTTCGCTCACCGCCTTGGCGTAGTCCACGGCCCGGCGCAAGGGGCGAGTGAGCATGAGGGTCAGGCCCACGCCAAGCAGCATGGCCAGGACTGGCCCCCCAAGCATGCCAGCCACAATGGCGACCTTGTGCCGCGCGGCGCTTTGCATTTCCTGCCGGTAGAGTTCCGCAGATTCCTTGATTCCTTGTTCCGTCAGGGCATCCAGGGCGGCAAAGGTGGCGTCATGTACCTTGCGCAGGTCGGTGGTGCGCGCCAGTATTTCCATCATGGCCAGGATGTCGCTCTTGTCCTTTTCCCACTCGCGGATGAGGTCGAGCAGCGCATCATTGCCCTTGCGGCCCGCGTCGAGCTGTTTGCGGAATTCCGTGAACAGGGCGTTCTCGTTTTCGGAGCGGGGCAGTGCCTCGTACTTTGTCATGGCCTCGGCTATGGCCGCGCGCGACTGTTCTATGGCCGCGTACTGCTGGCGCGAAAAATCCGGCGAAATGCCGGGCACCAGCAAGCTGCGTTGGGCGATGACGACTTCGCGGATTTCCTCAGCAATGCGCAAAAGATGCGGAAAGCCCGGCATGCGGCTGGCCACGATGCTTTCCAGCGAATGGCTGGCGCTGTTGATGCCGAGGTATCCGATGACGCCTACCCCAAGCGTTATGGCGGCGACGATCAGAAAGGCCCCTGCGATCTTGGCGCCGATGCGCGAGATGCCCATGCCTTCCCCCTGCGGAAAACCGACGCCCGCTCGCAGCGGGCGTCGGAGGTCATGCGGACACGGGGTCCGGGTTTACTGATACGCCCCGCACCCAACCAGCAGGTCGTCCACGCGTTCCATGTACATGGATTTCGGCTCTATGAGTTTGGTCTGCGGGTTGGAGAACTTGTAGTCCTGCCAGAACGAGGTCTTGGTCTTGCCCAATTCCACGCGTTCCTTGACGAAGTACTTGCCGTCGGGGTCGCGCAGTTCCATCAGGTTCTTGCCCACCTGTTTGGCGTTGGCGCCATGGGCAAGGCAGTTGCCCTGCATGTCGTAGACAACCACGTACAGGTCGCGATCGACGAACATGCCCTGGGGGTTGCTGATTTCCGCAAAGGCCTTGTCGCGCCCGTTGGCCTTGAGGTAGGCCACGGCCTTCTTGACCATGGCCACGGCTTCATCCTTGCTGCCCTTGGACTGGGCGTGCGCCAGCGGGCACAGGGCCGCCACGAGCAACAGGGCAAGTGCCGCGCGCAGTGCGTATCTCATGGGGTCTCCTTTGGCGGGCCATGCCGCGCCTGATGGATATGGATGCGAACCATCATAGCCGGAGGGATGCGGCCGGGGCATGATTACTTGGCGCAGGCAGGGAGACGGGGCCGACGGCAGCGGTAGGGCGGATGGCGTGGCCGGGCGATAGCGGGGCGGGTCGGGTTGCGTCAGGCAGATAGTGGCAAATAGTGGCAGATAGTGGCAGACGGGGGCACGCCGTGGCAGACAGCGGCAGGCGGGGGCACGCAGGGGCAGACCGGAGGGGCGGGGGGAGCATGACGGACAAGACCGGGTACGCAAACCGGCCAGGAAGACCGTAGTCCGCCTGGCCGGTTGTGGTGTGTGTGGTGTACGCCGCATGCTGATGCGGTGTGGCGTGAACGCCGCGACGTGATGCAGGTGCTGCGCGGCACAGTGCGGCGATGGGCAGCGGTATGGCCCCGTCAGGGGTGGTTCTTGAACTTGTCCGCCGTATGGGGGCTGCCGGAATGGCAGGGGGTGCAGTCCATCTTGCCCTTCAGCAGGGGCGATTGCGTGCCGGGGTTGTGGCACTCGCCGCAGTAGGTGACCGAAGCCGGGTCGCCATGGGCCACTGCGAATGTGCCTGCCTGCTTGGCGTTCATGATGGCGATGGCCTTTGTGGCAACGTCGGCGGTGATGCGCGCGCAACGCTCGCCGCGCTCCGTGCTCTTTTCCGCAAAGCCGGATGCCTGGCACCACCGCCCCACGGACACGTGACACAGCGGCGAATGGCTGATGCTGGTGGGCAGCGCACCGGCCACACCCTTGAACGCCGCGCCCGGATCATGCATGGGGAAGGCCGTCTGTTCGTACCAGCGGAACAGTTCCGCGACCATGGGGTCGCGGTCCTTTCGGCCCCAGAACAGGGCAAAGGCGCTGGCCGCGCCCAGCAGCGCGCCGCAGATGGTGCCCCAGTCGGAAATGCCGCTCTTGCCCACTTCCAGCATCGTGAAGGGAAACTGGTTGTACGGCGCGCCGTGCTGTTCGCCCATCATGCCCACGATGGCGTAGAACACTCCGTAGCCGCAGCCGTAGCCCTGGTGCCAGTAGCCGTCGTAGGCAACGGGCGCGCAGACCTTGGCGTCCAGCACATGGGGCTTCCACGAGAAGGGGGCGTCCTTTTGGGCAAAGTGGCCGCCTGCGGCGTTCTGGGCAGCCATGGCCGGTTTTGGCCCCGGGGCAAGCCCCGCGCCGGGCAATATGCCGCTGGCAAGGCAGCCCGTGGCGCATCCCAGCATCCCCATGGCCTTCAGCATCGTCCTTCTGTTCATCTGTTCCATGCTGTTCCTCCGGTGAAATAAGAGCGATCACTCGCGCTCGATGATGACGGCGTATCAGCAAGAGGCGTTCCATGATTGTTCTGTTTTGGAACAGCGTGGAACTGTAGCATGTTAGGTGGAACAGGGTCGGGAAATGGGTGCAAAGCGGGCTTTCCGGCTGCCAACCGCACATGCCGTGCCGCCAACCGGACATTGCAGGGGCGATGGAGAGTAACCGCTGGTGCGATAAAGGCGAGGGGGCGGGGGGGCGGTGTGCTCGAAACGGCAGCGGCGCAAGGGTGCGGTGATGGTGTGATGCTGCCGATGCCTGGAACAGGCGGCGAGAAGGGCGGAAAAAAGGCCGGAGGGTGATCCTTCCGGCCTTTTGGGGCGACAATTAGAGGTGGCGCTTGCGGGGTTTCGGCTGAGGGGAGCGGGCATGCCCCTTCCCCCCCGCACACACAAGTACACCGTGTCGGTGCGCGCGTGGAATGCCCTAGCGGCGGCAGCCGCAACTGACGGCTGCGCGCATGCCGCGTTCCCCCACGATTTCGGTGCTGATGCCCTTGTCGGTGAACAGTTCCAGCAGGATGCAGTTTTCCACCCGGCCATCCACGATCATGGCCTTTTCCACGCCTTCCTCCAGCGCCTCCAGGCAGCACTTCACCTTGGGGATCATGCCGCCGGTCAGGGTGCCGTCGGTGAACAGTTCCACGGCTTCGCGGGTGGTCAGTGAACGGATCAGTTCCTTCTGCTTGTCCAGAATGCCCGCCACGTCGGTGAGCAGAAGCAGGCGCTTGGCGCGCAGCGCAGCGGCCACGGCCCCGGCCACGGCGTCGGCGTTGATGTTGTAGGTCTCGCCGTTTTCGTCCACGCCCACGGGCGCGATGACCGGCACGAAGTTGTCGCGCTCCAGCGAACGGAGCAGGGTGGTTTCCACCCGCATCACCTCGCCCACCTTGCCAAGATCGATGATTTCCGGCGCGTGGTTGCCGCCGTTGACGATCATCTCCATCTTGCGGGCGCGGATGAGCTGGCCGTCCTTGCCGGAAAGGCCCACGGCCTTCACCCCGCTGAGGTTCAGCAGGTTCACGATTTCCTTGTTGACCTTGCCCACCAGCACCATTTCCACCACGTCCATGGTGGCGTCGTCGGTGACGCGCAGTCCCTCGCGGAAGTGCGACTGGATGTGCAACTGCTCCAGCATGCGGCCAATCTGCGGGCCGCCGCCATGCACCACCACCGGGTTGATGCCCACCTGCTTGAGCAGGGCGATGTTGAGGGCGAAGGCCTTTTTCAGGGCTTCGTCCTTCATGGCGTGACCGCCGTACTTGATGACCACGGTCTGCCCGTGGAACTGGCGCATGTAGGGCAGGCACTCGATAAGCACCTTGGACTGGAGCTTGGCGTAGGCGGCGGGGTCTGCGCAGCAGGACGCGGCCTGTTCGGTCTGGCTCATGGCACTCTCTGCGGGCGGTGCGCTACGGCGAGGTAGCGGCTGGGGTTCTTGCAACAGGGGCTGTTTTCCAAGGCAGGATTTTGCCGGAAGCCGGTACTACAAGATATACCGGCTCAGATCCTTGTTGGCGCGCACGTCGGCCAGGTGCGCACGCACGTAGTCGCTGTCCACGGTCACCCGGTCGCCGGAGCGGTCAGGCGCTTCGAACGAAAGGTCGGCCAGGATCTTTTCCAGAATGGTGTACAGCCGCCGCGCGCCGATGTTTTCGGTCTGGGCGTTGGTTTCTTCTGCAAAGGCGGCGATTTCGCGCAGGGCGTCGTCGGTGAACTCGATGTGGACGCCCTCCGTGTGCAGCAGGGCGGTGTACTGACGGGTCAGCGCGTTGTGCGGCTCGGTGAGGATGCGCAGGAAATCGTCCTTGTCCAGAGCCGACAATTCCGCCCGCAGGGGAAAGCGCCCCTGCAGTTCCGGAATCAGGTCCGAGGGCTTGCTGAAATGAAACGCCCCGGCGGCAATGAACAGGACGTGGTCGGTGCGCACCATGCCGTACTTGGTGTTGACCACGCTGCCTTCCACGATGGGCAAAAGGTCGCGCTGCACCCCTTCGCGCGAGACGTCGGAGCTTTTCTGGGTGGCGCCGCTGGCGATCTTGTCTATTTCATCGATGAAGATGATGCCGGTCTGCTCCACCCGTTCGCGGGCAAGGTCGGCCACCCGGTCGTGGTCGATGAGCCGGTCGGCCTCCTCCTGCGTCAGCAGGTTGAAGGCCTCGCGCACCTTCATGCGGCGGCGCTTGCGGCGCGAGGGAAAGACCTTGCTGAACATGTCGCGCACCTGCGAACCCACGTCCTCCATCCCCGGCATGGACAGCACGCCAACCTGCGGCCCGCCGGATTCCTCCACCTCCATGTCCACCTCGCGGTCGTCCAGCTTGCCGCCGTGCCACAGGGTGCGCAGCTTTTCGCGCGTGGAGGATTTGCTGCCCGGTGCGGAGCCGGTGCCAGCGGAGGCCGCACCGTCCTGCGCTGACGGCTGGGGAATGGCCTGTCCGGTGGAAAGGTTGGCGGAAAGGTCGCCGGAAAGATTGAAAGTCAGGCCGCCCAGGCCATGACCGGGATGGAACTCCGGTTGCGCCGCAGGCGCGGGCTGGGGCGTGCCGCCGGGCAGCAGCAGGTCCAGCAGGCGTTCTTCGGCGCGGGCCTCGGCCTTCACGCGCACCTTTTCGTTTTCCTCGGCCCGCACCAGGGCGATGCCGATTTCCATCAGGTCGCGCACCATGGATTCCACATCGCGGCCCACGTAGCCCACTTCGGTGAACTTGGTGGCTTCCACCTTGATGAACGGCGAGGCGGACAGCTTGGCCAGCCGCCGGGCGATTTCGGTTTTGCCGACGCCGGTGGGGCCCATCATGATGATGTTCTTGGGGGCTATCTCGTCGCGCAGGGCCGGGTCCAGCTGCTGGCGACGCCAGCGGTTGCGCATGGCTACGGCCACCATGCGTTTGGCGGCGTTCTGGCCCACGATGTACTTGTCCAGTTCCGAAACGATTTCACGGGGGGTGAGGTTGCTCATGGTCCGTATGCGCAAGGGCGGGTTGTTCGTTTTGCCGGTAGCCAGCCGTCAAAGGGGCAGGGGCTGGCCGCCGTGCGGGGCACGATACCAGCGCGTGCGGTGAAAGCCAACGGTTTGCACCGGCCCCGCGAGGGACCCAAGGGCGTGAATGTGCGTGGCTGGCAGTGCGGGGCAGGCAGCATGCATGACCGGGGCCGGGCGGAAACGGAAGGGGAGGGGGCGCGCAAACGCCTCCTCCCCGGTATGTGTCACGATGTGCGCGTGGCGCGCTATTCCAGAGGCACGGTGCGGAAGAAGGTCTGGCCGCGCCGCATCAGTTGCAGCATCACCGCGCCGCGCTTCTTGGCGTCCTGCTCTATGACCTTGGTAAGGTCCGCAGCGGTGTTCACCGGCTTCAGGTTGGCCAGCAGGATGATGTCGCCTGCGCGGATGTCTGCTTCCGCCGCAGGCTTGCCGCCCTCGACGGAAACCACCAACAGGCCGCGCGCTTCTTCCAGCTTCAGGTTGCGGGCGTCTTCGGCGCTCACGGGGCGCACGCTCATGCCGAGCCCGGCAGAGGCCTGTTCCTTGCCGCTCTTTTCCGGAGCGGCATCACCGCGTTGCGCGGTCAGGTGTTCCGCCGTGCGTTCGCCAAGGGTCAGGTTGACGGTCTTGGTCTGGCCGTTGCGCCACAGGGTCAGCTTGGTGGTGTCGCCGGGCTTCAGCGCGGCGATGCGGCGCAGCAGTTGGCTGGAATCAGGCACGTCGTCGCCCTCAACCTTCAGCACGATGTCGCCGGGCTTCAGCCCCGCCTTGTCGGCGGGTTCGCCGGGCATCACTGAACCCACCAGCGCGCCGCGCGGTTCGCCAAGGCCCAGGGCGCGGGCGGTTGCCTCGTCCACGTCCTGGATGGTCACGCCGATCCAGCCGCGCCGCACCTTGCCCTCGGCCCGCAGTTGGGCGATGACCCGCTCGGCCATGCTGCTGGGAATGGCAAAGCCGATGCCCTGGCCGGACGCAATGATGGCAGTGTTGATGCCGATGACCTGGCCGTCCATGTTCAGCAGCGGACCGCCGCTGTTGCCGGGGTTGATGGAGGCGTCGGTCTGCAGGAAGTTGTCGAACGGCCCGGAACGGATGTCGCGCCCCTTGGCGCTCAGGATGCCTGCGGTCACGGAATGGTCGAGGCCGAAGGGGTTGCCGATGGCCAGCAGCCATTCGCCCACTTCCAGCTTGTCGGAATCGCCAAAGTGCAGCACCGGCAACGCTGTGCCCGCGTTGATCTTCAGTAGGGCAAGGTCGGTCTCTTCGTCGGTGCCGATGACGTTGGCCACGTACGAGTTGGACTTGCCGCTGGCGCCTTGCAGGTTCACGCGGATCACGTCTGCCTCGGCCACCACGTGGTTGTTGGTGACGATGTAGCCGTCCGCCGAAATGATGAAGCCGGACCCCAGCGACCGCTGTTTCTGCGGGCGCTGCTGGCGACCATGGAACTTGTCGAACTGGTCGAAGAACTTGTCGAACGGGGTGCCGGGCGGCATGTTGCGGAACAGTTCGTTGAACGGATTTTCCGCTGCCTGCACGGTCTTTTCGGTGCTGATGTTGACAACGGCGTTGCCCGACTGTTTCGCCAGTTCGCGAAAGTCGGGCAGCATGGGCGCGGCCTGCGCGGCGGCTGCCAGCACAAGACACAGCGCCAACGCGGCGGCAAGGGTACGGGAAAGTGAGCGTGCCATGTAGGGCTCCTTGGCAGGGGGAGTTTGCAGGCGGCGACGGGCCTGCGTCTGCGGCGTTCCGCTATCGCGGGGCCGACTGGGTGAGATAATAGGGCATGCCGGTACGATGTAAACACCGGAACGACATTTTTGTCCCGTGCCGCAGGCCAAGGTGGGTTGCGGCCAACGCGTGGCGCGGGCATGAAAAAACGGGGGAACGCGTACGCGCTCCCCCGTTTGTCGTTTTTTTTGGGGCGTGCGGCTATTTCTTGCGTTTTTCCATGGCGGCCTGGAGGGCGCTGCCAAGGCTGCCGAAGCCGCTGGAATCGCCCGACACCACGGTGACCGGGGCAGAAGAGCGCGAAGCGCGACCGCCATCGCGGCCACCGTCACGCTCGCCCCCGCGACCGCCCTGACGCGGACCGCCCGAGCGGCCTTCACGCGGTTCGCGCTTCTGGGGCTGGGCAAGCTTGCGCCATTCGCCGTCGTCCTCGCCAGTGGCATCCGCCGGGGCCAGCGAGATGCGGCGGGCCTGCACGTCCAGGTCACGCACCACCAGCGAGACTTCCGTGCCGGGGTTCAGCCCGGCGTAGGTCTTGGACTGGGGCGAAGTGGCGGCCACGGCGTTGGGCAAAAGCCCGGTGATGCCGGGGGCCAGGTTCACGAACAGGCCGAAGGGCGCACGCTTTTCCACGGTGCCGGTAACGGTGGAACCGGCGGGGAAGCGTTCTGCCGCCGTGGCCCACGGGTCGCCTTCCGCGTCGCGCAGGCTCAGAGACAGCCGCTTGCGGGCAGGGTCCAGTTCCTTGACCTTGACGGACACGGTCTCGCCGGGGGTCACAGCCTCTTCAGGCTTGTTGATGCGGCGGGTCCAGGACATTTCGGAAAGATGCACCAAGCCTTCCACGCCGGGCAGCACCTCGATGAAAGCGCCGAACGGGGCGAGGCGGGTGACCTTGCCGGTCAGGATCTGGTCGGCGTCAAGCCGTTCGGCCACGTCCTGCCACGGGTCGCCGGACACCTGGCGGATGGACAGGGATATGCGCGGACCCTTGTGGGAATCCTTGCCGCCCTTGCCTTCTTCCGCACCGGCAATGCCCAGCACCTTCACGCGTACCTTGTCGCCCACGCTTACGGCTTCGTCTGCCTGCTGCACGCGCGACCAGGAAAGCTCGGAAATATGCACCATGCCTTCCAGGCCGGGGGCAATTTCCACAAAAGCGCCAAACGGGGCAAGGCGGGCCACAGTGCCTTCAAGCACGTCGCCTTCCTTCACGTTTTCCATGAGGGCGCTCAGCGATTCGGCCTGTTCCTGTTCCAGCAGCACGCGGCGCGAAACCACGATGTTGCGGCCATGCTGTTCCAGACGGGTGATCAGGAACTGGAAGGTCTGGCCGGTGAACGAATCGGGTTCGGCACCGGGGCGCAGATCCATCTGGCTGGCCGGGCAGAAGGCGCGGCGCTTCATGACCTCGACGCTGAAGCCGCCCTTGCAGGGCCCCATGACCCGGCCTTCCACGGGAATGCCGCCCGAAAGGGCGTCTTCCAGTTGGGCAAGCCCGGCCTGTCCGGACATGGCGCGCGAAAGCTTGATCTCGCTGGCGTTGGCCGAAACCACATACAGCTCCAGCACGTCGCCCACGGCCAGGGACAGGTTGCCCTCGGCATCTTCAAGTTCCTTGCGCTCCACAAGACCGTCCACCTTGGCCCCGGTGGCGACGAAGACGGTGTCTTCGCCAATGGCGACCACGGTGGCCTTCACCCGTTCGCCGGTGCGCACGGTTTCAGCCGTGCCGGAATGTGCCTCCAGCAGATCCGCGAAGCTGGCGTTCTCGTCGAAGGCGTCATCTTCGCTCATTTCGACGGGGGCCGCCTCCTGCGGGGCAGGGGCAACAGTGGCTTCGGGGGCGGTGGCTTCCGCCTGTCCGGTTTCGGTGGCGGCCTCCGGGGTTTCCAGTCCGGCGGCTTCGGTGATTTCACCAGTCATCAGTCCGATCTCCTTGAAAAGTGGCGTGCGCCGCGTGGCGTTCACCCGCAATATCAGCGCCGAAGGGCAAGAGCAAGTGCGACGGTGTGGTTGCGTCGCCTTTCATGCCATGCGATACAGCCAGAAAATCGTCATTTCCGTAGGAGGTTTCATGCTCAAAGCCAAGGCTCGCCACATTCTCGTGGATACCGAGAATGCCTGCAACGAACTGAAAGCCCGCATTCTGGCGGGTGAAGACTTTGCCGAGGTGGCGCGCGCCCACTCCAAGTGCCCTTCGGGCCGCCGCGGCGGCGACCTGGGGGAATTCCCCCGTGGCGCCATGGTGCCCGAATTCGACGAAGCCGTGTTCACCGGCGAGGTGGGCGTGGTGCTCGGCCCGGTGCGCACCCAGTTCGGCCATCACCTGATTGAAGTGACGTCGCGCAGCGGCAGCTAGCATTGCGCGCGACTGCGTCATGCTGTGTCATGGCGTGCCATGGCGCACTGTGGCGCAGTCGCGCAGGCATTGTTTTTGGTCCGCCAGTGAGCCGGGGCGGATGCGGTCCAGCTGGCGGCGACAGGAAGAATGCACAGCTTCGGGAGTCCGGCCCCGCTGTTTTTTTTCGGGCTACGGCAAGCTTGTGACAGGCATGCCGCCGGAAAGGCGAGAAGGTCTTGGACTCAGGACGCCGCACCTGCCCATGGCTGGTCATGCTTGGCCATATCCGGCCACGCCGGGTCACGTCCGGTCATGCCGGGCAGCGGCATAGCCTGCCCGTGGGGCCGTGTTTCTGTTGTTGTTTCGGCTACCCTTTCCCGTCTTTTCCGGCATTCCTTGGGCTTTTCTTTCCGTCGACCTTGTCGATTCGGCCCCTTTCTGCCAGCGGATGCGCAACCAAAGCCATTTCCAGCGGGTGCCTTCATGGAAAGTCCTTCCGGTGTTTCCTTCCCCTCCATGCCCAGCATCGGCAGCCTGCTGACGATCATTGACGCCCTGCACGACAACGTCGCCATCGTCGGCGTGGATGGCGCGATGCTCTGGGTAAGCCCCAGCTTCGAGCGCACTTACGGGATAACCAGCGAACAGATCATCGGGCGCACGACGTACGATCTTGAGACAGACCGGATATTCTTTCCTTCCGTTGCGGCCCTTGTCATCAAGACCGGGCAGCCCGTCACGGTCACGGAAGTCAACCAGAACGGCATGTATCATATCGTGACAGGGGTTCCCATACCGCGTGACGACGGCGAACTGGGCTTTGTGGTCAGCTACTCCGTGGATTCGCGGTATCTTCTGCAGATGCATGCCGAGTATGAGAATATCAACGCATTGATCGGCAAGGCGGACGTGGAAATTCCGGCCATGCCGGGGTTCTGTTGCGTCAGCGATGCGATGCGCGGGATAGTTGAAACCATCGGCAGGCTGGCCAGGGTCGATACCAGCGTTCTCATTACCGGCGAATCGGGCGTGGGAAAGAATGTGCTTGCCCGGTTGCTGCACCATCTGAGCGATCGCTCGAAGGGACCGCTGGTGGAAATCAACTGCGCAGGCATACCCGGCGCGTTGCTGGAGTCCGAGCTTTTCGGCTACGAGACCGGCGCATTCACCGGGGCGCGGGCCGGGGGCAAACCGGGGCGCATCGAACTTGCCCACAACGGCACGCTTTTTCTCGATGAAATAGGCGAGCTGCCGCTGGAATTGCAGGCGAAACTGCTTCAGGTCATTCAGGAGAAGCGCATCGTCAAGCTTGGCGGCACCCGCCCCGTCAGCATCGACTTTCGTCTCGTCACGGCCACCAACCAGGATCTGCGTGCCCTTGTTGCCAGAAAGCGCTTTCGGAGCGACCTGTTTTTTCGCCTGAATGTCCTGCCGGTGGACATTCCGCCCCTGCGGGACCGCCCGGACGACATCCTGCCCACCGCCAAGTTTGTGCTTGATGACCTGAACACCAAGTACGCCACGAGGAAAAGGCTGGCCCCGGAAACGGAAAGCCTGTTCCGTGGCTATTCCTGGCCGGGAAATGTCCGGGAATTATGGAATGTTCTTGAACAGATGGTGGTCGTGACGCGTGGGAACGTCATCGGGCCCGACGACCTTCCCCGGCACATGCAACCCTACCAGGTAGCCGTGCCCGAAAGCGGGTTGCCGCTACGTCAGGCCCTTGATGACCTGGAGGCGCGCATGGTGCGCGAGGCGTACGCCAGACACGGAACCACGGTGGCCGTCGGCAAGGCGTTGGGCATCAGCCAGCCTTCTGCCGCCCGCAAGATATCCAGGTACTGCCACGGTAAATGACGGGGCAGGTCGCGCCCTGCCGAGGCGCACCCTCACGCAGGGCCGTTGGAGCGGGCGGTGGCCCGATGGGGCAAAACCGACTGTTGCCCTGAAGCCACTGTTGCCCTGAAACTACTGTTGCCCTGAAACTACTGTTGCCCTGACGCGAAGTGCCCGATCCTGGCAGATCGGGCACTTCGTTATTGTATCCGGTCTTCTAGTCCTTGATGTTGGGGACCATCTTCAAAAACTTGTCCGTGATGTACAGGCCGGGTTGCAGCTTTTCGCCTTCCGCAGGCTTCAGCTTTCCAAGCCCGGTAAAGAACTTCACCAGATCCTTCTGCCACGCCTGCACCTGGCTTTCACCCTTCGAGGAATCGAACATCCTGAGCTGTTCTTCAAGCGTGTACACGGGGTGCATCTGCAGGTCCATGCGGGCCTCGTCCTCGGCCATCTGCAGCCCTGCCCACTTCAGGAAACGGGCATATTCCGGCGTCAGCTTGACCCCTTCCTGACGCAGCATGTCGATGCCCCGGAACATGATCTTGAGAAACTTTGCCACTACTTCCGGGTTCTCGTCGCAGAACTTCTTGTCGCCGATCAGCACGATGGGCACGAATCCGCCCGCCTTGCGCACGTCGGAGGCAACCTTCCAGTCCTTCTTGAACCCGTTGTAGAGCAGGGGCGCCCAAAGCACCACGGCATCGCCGATGCCCTTCTCGAAAGCCGCCAGGGCCTGTGCCGGGTCCATGTTCTTGACCACCACGTCCTTGTCCGTAAGGCCCATGGATTTGAGCCACAGGCTCATGGCGTAATGGCCCGACGAAATGGTGGTGACCAGGATGGTCTTGCCCCTGACGTCGTCCGGGTGGCCGTAGATTTCCGGATACTGGGGGTTGAAGCCCTTGGTCTTGAGGATGGGGCTGTCAGGCCGGACAAGGACGGCATTGGCCAGGGAGTCGTCATCGCCTATGCCGATCAGGTAGGCGTCGTGGCGCAAGGCGGCAAGCATCATGGGAACCCCGCCCGTGGCCCCCAGCACCCACTGCTTGGCTGGCAGGGCTTCCACCTGCGCCATGCCGGAATCGAACATGTGCAGCTTGAATTCCAGCCCCAGTTCCTTGTCCCAGCCCTTTTCCTTGGCATACCATGCGTTGAAGGTGGTTTCTTCCGCCTGCCATGTGGTATGCAGGACCTGTGGCGAATCCTGCGCGTTGGCCCCGGAGGTGAGCAGCACCAGGAGCAGTGCAATCGGCATGACCAGTCTGAAACAGGTTGTCGGCAGCATTCATGGCCTCCTCGGTTGCAACGATTGATGGATATCCTTCAGATGGCGTGATGCGCAATCGATCTCGACAATGTTTTTCAGGGCCTTGCAGCGCAGAGATGTTCAACTGGCAGTCATGCACCCTTCATTTTCCTGTTGCTGGCCAGCACGGAGATGAACGCATGCATGATGCCTGCGGCTGCGTAGGACGTGATCGCCGCGTGGTCCGATTCCGGGAGCACTTCCACCAGGTCCATCCCGACAAGGTGGAGTCCCGGGCATATCCCCAGCACAAGCTGCAATGCCTCGTGCGTGGAGAATCCGCCGATTTCCGGGGTGCCGGTGCCCGGTGCGTACGCGGCGTCCAGAAAGTCGATGTCGAAGCTCACGTACACCGGCACGCCAGGCTCGATGCGCTCGCGGACCCGTTCGATGGTTTTCTGAACGCCAATGGCGTGCAGTTCCCATCCGCTGATCAGGCCCAGCCCCTTCGAGCGTGCATAGTCCAGGCTGTCGCGCGCGTAGAGCGGGCCCCGGATGCCGATCTGCGTGCTCTGCCGGGGCAGCACAAGGCCTTCTTCGATGGCCCAGTGGAATGTGGTGCCGTGGTTGTAGGGTTTGCCGAAGTAATTGCTGCCCGTATCGGAGTGGGCGTCCAAATGTACCAGCGCCACGGGGCCGTGTGCGCTGGCCACGGCACGCAGCACGGGCAGGGTGATGGCGTGGTCGCCCCCCATGATGACGGGAATGGCCCCGGAGTTCATGCAGGCAGCAAGGCCGTTCTGGATGCGCTCGAAGCTCTCCTCCGTGTAGCCGGGGACTATGTCGATGTCGCCGCAGTCCACCCCGTCGAGATGCTCGAAAATGTCGACGTCCAGAACACTGTTGTAGGATTTGAGGATGCTTGAGGCCTCGCGGATGGCCGCCGGGCCAAAGCGGCAGCCGGGCTTGTAGCTGGTGGCCGTGTCAAAGGGGATGCCGTAGACGGCAAAGTCGTTGCCTTCCGGGTGTTCCGCATGGGGCAGACGCTGAAAGGTTCGGACGCCGCAGAATCTGGGCGAGAGCAGCGAGTTTACCGGTTTTCCCATGTGTCCTCCTTGCCGGGATCGGATTGAGGGCAAGCAAGAGCAAAGGGCGTTCCATGATGTAATAATGCTATATTATTGCAGTATTCTTGATTGCGGCATGCCCGTCTATGCAAAAGTGAATAGGATGCCCGTGCGCCAGTCTTTCTGCGAAAGCATTCATATGGCGCAACAGGGGGTTACGGCGGGGGCGGGGGGTGGCACGCCTATTCAATGATGAATAGGGCTATTCAACGGCGATGCGCCGCGTGGGGGCACCGTTGTCGAAATGTCGCGTCGGGGTATGCACCTGCGGGTAGCGGGCGTTCAGAAGAATGAGGGAGATCGGCCTTCACGGGCGAGAGCACCGTTCGCCATCGTTCATGCGCAGCGCAAACGAGAAGAATTCCATCAATCGTTTTGAGATATCCCCCGCCTTGTGGTATGGATAGCAAGAGGGCTGCTTTCAGGGGGCATCCTGCACGTGATCGGCGCATGGAATTGGCCAAGGCCGGGCCGCCCGCAAGTATCCGTGTTTTCCTGGCAGCCCACTGGACGAGGCAGAACCGCCGCCTTATTCGGTTTGACAGGCAGAGCATCATCGACAGGGCATGCCGCGTTCGTGATTCAGGCAGATTCCCGCACTCTGATCGGTGTGGTCGCCTTGTTCCGGTGAGTTGTTTCAGCCCTTCGTTTCCGGTCTTTCTTTCCCCCGGCCCGCATGGGTCGGCCTGGACTTTCTGACTGTTGCGTGCCGGACTCTGCGCTTTCCGTGATGGAGCCCGGCCACTGCCCGCATCTCCGTCCCCTTTTCCGGAGGTCACCCGCATGGCCAACTTCAAACTTTGGAAAATCGAAGAGCTGCAGCGCCTGAGAAGCGAGAGCGACCGGATGTTCGACCGGTTGTGCTCCGGCCTTGGCCTGCCCTCGGTCTGCCAGCCGCTGATGGAACCGGCGCTGCGCGTGATCGACACCCCCGAAGCGGTGGTGGTCGAGGCGCAGTTGCCGGGTGTAACCGCAGAAGATCTCGACATCGTCATTACCGGGGCCATGCTTCTCGTGCGGTGTGCCCAGAGCGCCGCTTGCTCCATCGGTGAATCCAGCAGCAGATATGAAAGCCGCTTCATGCTGCCGTGCAAGGTCCGCACGGAAGACGTGGAGGCGGTACTTGACGACGGTGTCTTGCGCATCACCATGCCCAAGTGCCGCAGGCCCGAAGCGCGCCGCGTTCCCGTCAGGACCGGCCGGGCCGGTTGAACATAAGGAGGCACCATGACCACTCCCAAGAAGGCGACCAAACGCACCGCTGCCTCTACCGCGTCTTCGTCCGCACCCTCGCCCTCGTCCGCATCGCCGAAAGGCGGGGGACTGCCCGCACCTCTCGCGCCCGAACAACTGCGCTGGACGCTGGACCCCGCAACGCTGTCCTTCGCCCATACCGGCGAGGTGGACGAGCAGGCCGACATCATCGGCCAGCGGCGGGGGGTGGATGCCTTTCGCTTTGGCATGGGCATGCAGGGCAAGGGCTACAACATCTTCGTCACCGGGGCCGTGGGCATCGGCAAGCTGTCCATGGTCAAGCGGCTGCTGGGCAACGGCGCGCGGGGTGCGGCCACGCCCGACGACCTGTGCTTTGTGAACAACTTCAAGACACCGGAAGAACCCATCCTGCTGCGCTTTCCCGCAGGCAAGGGGCGTGCCTTCAAGGCCGACGTGCAGGCTTTTCTGGACACGGTGAAGCGCGACATTCCCCAACTGTTCGAAAGCCAGGAATACATCGCCAGCAAGAACGAGATCATCGAGGCGCACGACAGGAAAACCCGCGAGTTCTTCAAGAACCTGGAAACCAAGGTGCGTGATTCCGGCTTTGTGCTGGTGAACATGCAGATGGGGCAGATCCAGCGGCCCGATATCGTGCCCATGGTGGACGGGGAACCGGTGCATTTGCTGAAGCTGGAGGAAATGGCAGCCAAGGGGCGCTTTCCGCATGAAGAACTGGAAAAGCTTCAGGAAACCTACAAGACCCTGAAGGAAGAGATCGACGCCATCTTCCTGGATGTGCGCGAACTGCAAAAGGAAGTGAAGCGCAAGACCGAAGAGGTTGACAGGCTCATGTTCATGAGTTCGGCGCGCGACCTTGCCCGGCCTTTGCTGGAAGGCTACGCCGACCCCAAGGTGCAGAAGCACGTGGAAGCTGTGCTGGCCGACATGGCGGAAAACCTGGACAGCCTGAAGGTGATGGGCCAGCAGGTGCAGGGGCCCATGGGCATGTTCGTGCCCGCCCCGGCAGAAGCCGTGCTGCACCCCTACCAGGTCAACCTGCTGGTGGATAACGCCGAACTGGAAGGCCCGCCGGTGATCGTGGAATCGTTCCCCAACTACCGCAACCTGTTCGGCTCCATCGAGCGGGTCATGGACCGTTCCGGCCTGTGGCGCACCGATTTCACAAAGATCAACGCCGGGTCGTTCGTCAAGGCCAACGGCGGCTACCTGGTGCTGAACCTGATGGACGCCATCATGGAGCCGGGGGTGTGGCAGACCCTGAAGCGCGCCCTGAAAACGTCCGAGATAGAGATCCAGACCTTCGACCCCTACTATTTCATCACGGCTACGGGCATCAAACCGGAATCCATCGGGATGGAGGTCAAGGTGGTGGTCATGGCCACGCCGCAGCTGTACCACATGCTGCGTCACTACGACCCCGACGTGCAGAAGATCTTCAAGGTGTGGGCGGACTTCGATTCGTCCATGCCGCTTGACGACGTATGCGTCACCGACGTGGCCAAACTGATGAAGACCTTTGTGGAAGCGCGCAAGTTGCGCCAGTTCGACGCCACTGCCGTGGCCGCCCTGCTGGAGCACGGCGTGCGCATGACCGGGCGGCGCGAAAAGCTGACCACCTCGTTCCCGGTGCTGCGCGATATCATGGAAGAGTCCGATTACATCGCCCGCGAGGCCGGGGCGGACATGGTGTCCGCTGCGCACGTGACCCAGGCGGTGGAAGGGCGGCAGTACCGCGCCGGGCTCATCGAGGAGAAGGTGCAGGAGATGATCGACCGGGGCAGCGTGTTCATCGATACCGACGGCGAGGTCGTCGGGCAGGTGAACGGGCTGGCCGTGTACGCCATGGGCGACCACATGTTCGGCAAGCCTTCGCGCATCACCGCCACCACCTCCATGGGGCGCGAGGGCATCATCAACATCGAGCGCGAATCGGACCTGTCCGGGGCCATCCACAACAAGGGCATGCTCATCCTTTCCGGCTACCTGCGCCGGGCCTTCGCGCAGGACAAGCCGCTGACCCTGGCGGCGTCCATTGCCTTCGAGCAGTCCTACGGCGGGGTGGACGGCGACTCTGCCTCGTCCACCGAACTGTACGCGCTGCTGTCCAGTCTGTCCGGCGTGCCCATTCGGCAGGGCATTGCCGTCACCGGGTCGGTGAACCAGAAGGGCGAGGTGCAGCCCATCGGCGGCGTGAACGAAAAGATCGAAGGCTTCCACGAGGTGTGCAAGCGCAAGGGGCTGACCGGCGGGCAAGGCGTGCTGATACCCGCCGCCAACGTCAACGACCTGATGCTGAAGCTGGAAGTGCTGGATTCTGTCCGCGCGGGCGCCTTCCGCATCTGGGCCGTGCGCACGGTGGACGAAGGCATTGAACTGCTGACCGGCGTGCCCGCCGGGGTGCGCGGGGCAGACGGCAACTACCCGCCTGATTCCGTGTACGGCAAGGTGGACGACCGGTTGCGCGAACTGGCCGAGGGCCTGCGCAACTTTGGCGAAAAGAAGGACGACAATGGAAACGGGGGCAACGGGAAGGGGAAGGGCAAGCGCGCCAAACCCGCCAAAGAGCCGGTAGACAAGAAGCCGTAGAACATTCGCCCCAGGCCTTGCACGCATGGCAAGGGCCGGGCGGGTTCATCAGTCAGGCCGGTTCCCCCACTGACATGCATGGGCGGCCCCCTCCTGCGGGAAGGGGCCGCCTTTTGCGTGCTCGGCAACTGCGTGTCCGGGTAACGAGGCGCACGGACGAAAGATGTGTGCCGATGCATCGTCGGGGATCGTGTTGATGGCTGATTGTTCAATCATCGAAATATCTGTAATTATTTATTTCACAATGAAGTCGTGCAGCGGCTCTGTGCGTACGCGCCGAGAGAAAATGGCAATGGCGTATCCCGTAGCACCCCGAAGAAACAGCTAGTCCTGCAAATGCACAATGTCCGTCCATTCCGCGTGCCGCATCTTGAACGGGAATAACCATGTGCTAAGAGGGGGTGGCCCCCTCTCCCGTAACGGCCAAAGGAGGACGCATGACCAACGAAGAGTATCCGTACGACCTGGTGCAGGTTGTGCTTGTGACACGCGACGGCAAGCGGACGGAAATAGAGGCGCGGGTGGGGGCGCTGCTGTTCGTTGACGTGGAGCGGGACAACTGTTGCGTCAGTTGCGATGCGCAGGCGTGGGACGAGGTGCCCGGCATGCGCCGCAACGCCGTGCGCAGCCTGATGGATGCGCTGCACGAGACGGTGGGGTTGCTGGCTGAACAGTGAGGTATGCCTGTCGGGGGGGCAGCCCGCTGGCGATGCCAGCTGACAATGTCTGATGACGCTGTCGGAACGAGGTCGCGGCGGTTGCTGTTGTGGTTGGTGATAACGCAGGGGGTGTCGCACGGCGCGGCATCCCTTTTTGTTGCCATACGCAAAGCTGGGCCGCGCGTCCGGCATGGCCGCCTGCCGCCCTTGTCGGCCCTGCCATATGGCGGGGGGGGGGCGTTGAACGGCAAGCGGACGGGGGCGTGCGGCGCGTGGTGATCGGTGAACGGCGTGTGGTGGCGCATTTCTTTTCAGATGTGCTGCAACTGATTGCGTGCCGTCGCTGAACGGCAAGCGGCACCGCATGCGGCTCTGGCCGGTGCATTCTCCTTTTTTTTTCGCGTTTGCGGAGGTATGAGCGCCATTCACCGAAAGTGATGTGGCGCTCTTTTCGCATGACCGTACAACGGAGCCATCGACACCGGCGGGTCGTGACGGTCCATGATCGTCCGAGATGGCCCATGACGCGAAGGGCGCGAAGGACGCGAAGGAGGTCCATGACGCCACGGACGCCGCCGGACGGGCACTGCATCGGACCGCGCCAGGAAATGGGCAGGCGCGGAACCGGACGGAACACCACAAGGAGGCACGCATGGCCACGATCAGCGAAACGGCGGGCAACACCGGCATGACCATGGATGCCCCCCAAGCCCAGACGCCCCAGATGACCCAGACGCCCCCCCCGGCATCTGCGCAGCACAGTGCGCCGCATCAGGCGCATCTGGAACAGCAGGCGCACAACCATCCGGACGAAGCGCAATTCGCGGCGCTGGTCCGCGCACGGTGGAGCGTTTCCCTCACCCTGACGGCCCTGATGCTGGCCATCTACTTCGGCTTCATCATGGTGCTGGCCTTCCGGCGCGACCTGTTGCAGGCCAGCGCGGGCGGCGGCATGACCCTGGGCATTCCCGTGGGGTTCGGCATCATCCTCATCGCCTCGGCGCTCACCGGCGTTTACGTGTGGTGGGCCAACCGGGCGTATGACAGCGCGGTGCGGCGCATCGTGACCGGCATGCAATCGGGCATGCAGTCCGGCGAAAAAGCGGGCCAGACCATGAAGGGGGCGCACCATGGCTAGCGAATTCACGTCTACCATCGGGCAGCCCAATGCGCTGTCCATCGGGTTCTTTTTCCTGTTCGTGGCCTTTACCCTGGGCGTTACCTGGTGGGCGGCACGGCGCAGCCGTTCAGCGGCGGAATTCTACGCGGCGGGGCGCAGCGTCACCGGGTTCCAGAACGGGCTGGCTCTTGCGGGCGACTACATGAGTGCGGCCTCGTTCCTGGGCATTGCCGGGCTGGTGGCCTTGAAGGGGTACGACGGGCTCATCTATTCCATTGGCTTTCTGGTGGGCTGGCCGGTGATGATGTTTCTTATCGCGGAACCGTTGCGCAACCTTGGCAAGTACACCTTCGCCGACGTGGTGGCCTACCGCCTGCGCCAGAAGCCCATCCGGGTGGCGGCGGCGTGCGGTTCGCTGATGACGGTGGCCTTCTACCTCATTGCCCAGATGGTGGGGTCCGGCTCGCTTGTACACTTGATGTTCGGCCTGCCGTACGAGATGGCGGTGCTGGTGGTGGGCGCAGTGATGATCGCCTACGTGCTGTTCGGCGGCATGCTGGCCACCACCTGGGTGCAGATCATCAAGGCCGTGCTGCTGCTGGGCGGGGCCAGTGTGATGGTGTTCTTCGTGTTGCAGAACTTCGGCTTCAGCCCGGCGGAACTGTTCCGCGCCTCTGCTGCCCGCTACGGCGACAAGGTGCTGGCCCCCGGCGGCCTCGTGTCCAACCCGTGGGACGCCCTGTCGCTGGGCATCGCGCTGATGTTCGGCACGGCGGGGCTGCCGCACATCCTGATGCGCTTCTACACCGTGCCGGACGCCAAGGCCGCCCGCAAGTCGGTGTTCTACGCCACGGGCCTCATCTCGTACTTCTACGTGCTCACCTTCATCATCGGTTTCGGGGCCATGGCGTTGGTGGGGCAGGATGTCATCGCCGGGTTCGACAAGGGGGGCAACATGGCCGCGCTGCTGCTGGCCGAAGTGACCGGCGGCACCATGTTCCTGGGCTTCATCGCCGCCGTGGCCTTCGCCACCATCCTGGCCGTGGTGGCCGGGCTGACCCTGGCGGGGGCCACGACCTACGCCCATGACCTGTATGCCAACGTGTTCCGGCGCGGGCAGTCCACGGAAGACGACGAGGTGCGCATGGCCAAGCGAGCCACCGTGGCGCTGGGCGTGCTGGCCGTGGCGCTGGGCATCGCCTTCAAGGGGCAGAACGTGGCCTTCATGGTGGGCCTGGCCTTCGCCATCGCCGCCAGCGCCAACTTCCCCGCGCTGCTCATGTCCATCCTGTGGAAGCGCTTTTCCACCTTCGGGGCGGTGTGCTCCATCGCCACCGGGGCCACGCTGGCCGTGGGCCTGATCGTGCTCAGCCCCACCGTGTGGGTGGACGTGCTGCATTCGCCCTGGGGCATGGCCGCACCCTTCATGCTGAAGAATCCGGCGCTCATCTCGCTGCCAGCAGCCTTTGCCGCCGGGTGGCTGGGGTCGGTGCTGCGGCCCGAACCCGACGCGGAACAACGCTACGCAGAACAGAAGATCCGCAACTACCTCGGCGTGGGCGCGGAGTAGGCATGAAGACCGGCGATCCCGCCATGGCATCCATGGCCCCTCCCGACAGGGAGGGGCCTTTGGTGCGGGATGGGGACCGGGACGCGCCGGACCCGCTGTCCCTTGCTGCGCCGGACCCGTTGTCCCTTGCTGCGCTGCCTGCGGAAAACCCGTTGCTGCGCCCCGTACGTGATGTGCTGGAAGGCGGCTGCGGGACGGCATGCCGCGCCCCGGTGTACGTGGCGGCGTCCACCCCCCTGCGCGAGGCCGCCGAACGCATGGCCGGGGCGGGCGCATCCGCCTGCCTGGTGCGTGCGGCGGGGGCGGACACCGGGGGGGATGCGCCACAGCCTGACATCCGCCCGGCGGGCATCCTGACCGAGCGCGACGTGGTGCGGGCACTGGCGCGGCACGGATCAGGCGCGGCCACGTTGCCGGTGGAGGCGGTCATGACCGCCGCGCTGGTCACCGTGCGCGAGGATGAACTGCTGTTCGAGGGGCTGTCGCGCATGGTGCGCCACGCCATCCGGCGGTTGGTGGTCGTCGATCAGGACGGCGCGGTGCGCGGCATGCTGGAGGAACGCGACCTGTTGGCCGCCGGGGCGGACAACCCCGTGCAACTGGTGGCTGACATGGCTGCCGCGCCGGACGGGGCCGCCTGCCGCCCCCTGCTGGAGCGGGCGCGCCGGGTGGTGGTGCGCTGCGTGGAGCAGGGCGTGCCCGCGCGCGGCGTGGGGCGGTTGGGCGCGGAGTTGCAGGATCATCTTCTGGCCCGGCTGACGCTCCTTGCCGTGGCGTCCATGCCGCTGCCGCCCCCGGCCCCGTTCGGCATGGCCGTGTTGGGCAGCCAGGCCCGGCGCGAACAGTTCCTGGCCGCCGATCAGGATGCAGCCATGGTCATTTCCGAGGCCTTTGGCGACGTGCCGCCGGAACAGGTGGCCGACTATTTTGCGCGGCTGGCCGCGCGTCTGGCCGCCTTGCAGGCCGAAGCCGGGGTGCCGGACTGCCCGCACGGCGTGGTGCCGGGCAACCCGGCCTGGCGCATGACCTTGCCGCAGTGGCGGGCGGACGTGGCAGCCATGCTGCGTGCCCCGGATGCGCCGGGGGTGTTGCGCTGTTCCATGCTGGCAGACGCACGCGGCGTGGACGACGGCTGGGACCTTGTGGTGCGCCTGCGTGCCCTGCTGACGGACATGGTGCGCTCTGCCCCTTTGATGCTGCGCTACATGGCGCGCGAGGCTGTGCGCTTTGCCCCGCCGCTGGGGGTGTTCGGCGCTCTGGTTGTGGAGCGGGACAAGGCTGGCAGGGCAGGCGGACGGGATGGATTGGCTGGAAAGGGAGGCGGTGTGCTGGACCTCAAGCGTGGCGGGCTGTTTCCGCTGATGCACGGGGTGCGCACCCTGGCGCTGGATGCGGACGCCGCCGCGCAGGACACCGCCGGGCGCATCGCCCAGTTGCAGGCAGCAGGAGTGTTGTCCGCAGCGCGCGCGGCGGACCTGGGCGAGGCCATGGACCATCTGCTGGGTGTGCGGGCGCGGGCGCAGGCGGCGGCGTTGCGGGGCGGTGCGGTTCCCGATGACCGGGTGTGTCCGGACAACCTCTCCGGCCTGGAGCGCGAAAGGCTCAGGCAGTGCTTCAAGGTTGTGGCGGATTT
Organism: uncultured Desulfovibrio sp.; assembly: GCA_964402645.1. Taxonomy (GTDB): domain Bacteria; phylum Desulfobacterota; class Desulfovibrionia; order Desulfovibrionales; family Desulfovibrionaceae; genus Cupidesulfovibrio. The sequence goes on from CAYOCV010000001.1 coordinate 492,147, forward strand.
TCAGGACATGCTGCGGCGGCGCTATTCGCTGCATCTGATGACCTGACGGAGCGGAGAGCACAGGCATGCATGAAGACGTGATCCGTTTCCTGCGGGGGGTGCCCCCGTTCCAGTTCCTGCCGCGCGCCCGGCTGCGCACGCTGGCCTTCGGCACGCAGGTGGTCTTCCTTCCGGCGGGTGAGGCGCTGGAAAACGCCACGGACGACGGCGTGCCCGTGCTGCACGTGGTGGTAAAGGGTACCATTGCCGTGGTGGGTGCGCCCTCAGGGCCGGACGGTGTGGTGCCGGGCGGTGTGGTGCCGGACAGGGGCGTGCCGGATGGGGAGGCGTTGGGGCCGGGCGCAGTGTTCGGCTGGCCCTTCGGGCGGGCCGGGACGGCTTGTGATATCGTGCCCCAGGCATACGCCGCCACCGATGCACTGTGCTATCTGCTCCCGGTGCAGGCAGTATCCGATGCGCTGGACGGCAGGCCCGATCTTCGGGAACTGCGCGAACTGCTGGCCCCCGGCTTTGGTCCGGTGTTGCTGGAACTGGGCGCGGCGGCCATGGCGCGGCGGGGGGCTTTGAGCTGGCAGGGGGGGCGGCCCTGGCAGTCCGTCACGGCGGGAGAAGCCATGCCCGCCGGGTTCGCGGCGGCATCCCTTGATATTTCGCTGCACGAGGCGGCCCGGCTGATGACCGGGCGTCAGCGTAGCGCCATCGTGCTGCTGGACGGTGACGGCAGGGCGGCGGGCATCCTTACCGACCGCGATTTCCGTTCCCGCGTGGTGGCGGGCGGTGCCGACCTGGACCTTCCCGTCAGCGCGCTGATGTCCGCACCCGTGCTGTCCGTGCAGGCCGGAACGCCGTGCCTGGACGTGATGCTGCTCATGGCCGGGCGCAATATTCATCACGTGGTGGTGGTCGAGAACGACGAGCCGGTGGGGGTGCTGTCCTCGCACGACCTGATGGTGCTGCGCGGCGTGTCGCCCACGGCGTTGGCCGAGCGCATCGGTGCGGCGGGCACGTTGACCGAACTGGTGGAGGCTGCCCCGCGTGCCGACGCGCTGGCCGCCGTGCTGCTGGGCGAAGGCGCGCGCGCGGCAACGCTGGCCGCCACCCTGCCGGACCTGCACGACCGCATGACCGGCCGACTGTTCGACTTGGGCATAGCCGTGCTGGGTGTGCCGCCGCGACCGTGGTGCTTCGTGGCCTTCGGCGCGGCGGCCCGGCGCGAGGCGTGGTTCCGCCACCGGCAATGGAACGGGCTGGTGGTGGGTGACGCACCCGGCACGCCCGCAGATGGTGACCGCGCTTCCCCCTCTTGCGGGGCGGACATGGACGATGGCGTGGTCGCCTATTTCGGCACGCTGGCCCGCTTTGTGCGGGACGGCCTGCGGGCGCTGGGGTTTGCTCCCTGCCCGCAGGGGCGCATGGCCGCATCGCCCGGCTGGACGCTGACCGTGGCGGGGTGGGAAGACAGGTTTCGTCGGTTGGCAGGGGCGGAGCATGGCGGCGCGTCAACCCGTGGAGAGGCGGACATGCCCCTGCGGGTGCGATTGGGCATGTTCGACGTGCGCCCGGTGTGCGGGGATGCTGCGCTGGGCCTGCGTGTGGCCGCCGTGGCCTATGCTGTGCTGGCGGACGCATTGCGGGCCGGGGCGCGTTGGCCCATGGCGACGGAGCATGCAGGCCAAACAGGATTGGCAGGATGGGCCGGATTGGCAGGACGGGAAGGACAGGCCGGGCAGGAAGGACGGGGGGGCGGTCCGCGCGTGGAACTGACGGCCATGGCGCGGGTTCTGACGGCGGGATACGTCGTGCAGCCCCCCGCAACCCTCGCGCGATTGGATGCCCTTGCGGTGGCGCGGGCCGCGCGGCACGAAACATCCACCGAGAAGGATGCAGACACCCTGCATGACGCCCGGCGTGCGTGCGAATACCTGCTGCTGCGCGCCGCCCATGCGGAATTTGCTCGCAACGGCATGGGAGACGGCAGGGAAGGGGACGACGGGGATGATGACGGCGCGGGCGATGCCGACGCATTGACGGCTGGGGCTGGCGGTCATGCTGCAACGGCGGAAGGGCCGCGCGGCCCCAATGACGTGACGGGGCTGGACGCGTTGGCCATGCGCCGCGCCAGCGAAGCCTTGCGCGGGGTGGCCGGGCTGAAGGGCACGCCGCTGCGGCGGGTAGACGGCGCGGACGCTACGCCGACCATACGCCCGCAGGTCCCGTCGCCCCGGCCTGGAGGCAGGCCGTGAAGCAGTTGCTGCGTCGCCTGCTGTCCGGCAACGGTCCGGACCCGGCCACGCCGGTGCGGCGGATGGTCTTCGTCTCCGTGGACTGCGAGATGACCGGCCTGAACCCGGCCCGCGACGATCTGCTGGCCGTGGGGGCCGTGGCCCTGCGGGGACTGCGCATGGACCTTTCCGCGACCTTTCGCGGGTTGCTGCGTCCGGCCTGCCCGGTGCGCCCCGAAGGGGTACACGTACACGGCATCCTGCCCGGAGAAGCGGCCCACGGCCACGAGGCGGCGGCGGAACTGGCCCGCTTCGATGCCTGGCTTGCCGGGTGTGGCGCAGTGGCTGGCGCGGGACGCGGGACAGGGAAGCCGTTGGTGCTGCTGGGATGGTGCCTGGGACTGGACGAGGCGTTTCTGGCCGCAGGACGCAAGCGGGCCAGGCTGCCTGCCCGGACGCATCCCCGCTGCGACGTGCTGGACCTGTTCCGGCATCTGCACGCCGGGGAGCATGGGACGGCACGCAACGCCGCCGCATACCATCCGTCTACGCCGGGTTCCCCGGACATGCTGGCGGCGCTGGCGGACATTCCCCTCAAGGACGTTGATCTGTACGTGGTGGCCCGCACGTTGGGGGTGGATGTGCATGGCGCGCACGATGCACTGGGCGATGCCTGCCTGTGCGCGCAGGTGTTCCAGCGCCTGGTGCCGCTGCTGGAGCGCCGCCTTGGCCGCAAGGCCGTGTGGGGCGACCTGGCCCGCACTGCCCATGCGGCATCATGCGGGGCGCGTGGCGGCAGCGGGGCCTTCGGGTTGTGAACTGCCCCGCGTTGCCGCGCACAACGGCGTACGGCCCTGCATCCCATCCGTTCCGTCCATTGCCCAAAACAGTTACCCGGAACAATTGACCAGAACAGCGAACCGCCCCGCCGGAACACGGGTTCCTGCGGGGCGGTTACGGATTTCGTCTGCCGTACGGAGACCGCGCGGCGTCAGTGGGTGTGCTGCGGCCTAGCGGACGGCGATGACTTCCACTTCCACCTTGGCCCCCAGGGGCAGGGCCGCCACGGCAAAGCAACTGCGGGCCGGAAAGGGCGCGGAAAAGAAGGTGGCGTACACCTCGTTGACCGCAGGAAAGTCCTTGATGTCAGCAAGATACACAGTGGCCTTGAGCACCTTGTCAAGGCCGGTTCCTGCCGCTTCAAGAATCGCCTTCACATTGCGCAGCGACTGCGCGGCCTGTTCCTTCACGTCGTCGGGCATGGTCTTGGTGGCGGGGTCGATGGGCAATTGGCCGGAAGCGAAGACGAAGCCGCCGGTGGCCATGGCCTGGGAATAGGGGCCCACGGCTCCGGGGGCCGCCGTGGTGTCTATGCGAGTGAGCATGTGCGCTCCTTTGCTGTCGTGTTGAGGTTTACTGAAGCAGGCTGACGCCGCCTGCCATGCCCGACATGCCCGGCATGGCCCGGCATGGCCTGACATGAGGCGACGGCACGCGACCGGGCGGGGCTGACGCCGCCGCTCAGGCGCGCAGCACCTTGCCGGAAAGAGCGGCATCCGCAGGGCGTCCGTCGCGCACCACATGCGCGCCATTGACGAACACGTGGTGGATGCCTTCGGGGTGCTGGCGCGGCTCGGTAAAGGTGCCCTTGTCGATGACGGTTTCCGGGTCGAACACCACCACGTCGGCGTACCAGCCCGCGCGCAGGACGCCCCGTTCACGGATGCCGAAAACCTCTGCCGGGCGCGAGGTCATCTTGCGGACGGCTTCTTCAAGGGGCAGCACCCCTTCTTCGCGCACATACTTGCCGAGCACGCGGGGAAATGCCCCGTACACGCGGGGGTGGGGCGTGCCGCCCAGAAGGCCGTCGGTGCAGACGTTCATTTCCGGCCGGGCGATGAAGGCCTTCACGTGTTCCTCAAGCCCGTAGAAGTCCACCATGCCCACCGCATTGGCTTCCTGCAGCAGCAGGTCGTAGGTGGCTTCCAGCGGTTCCTTGCCGCGCAGTTCGCCAAGCTGGACAAGGTTCAGCCCGATGGCGTCGCGGTTGGCGTCCGTCTTCACGTCGGTGACGAAGATGCCGTCCAGCCCTGCAAAGGCCACGAAGTTGTCCCAGCCGGGGATGCCGTTGTGGATGTCGCGGGTAATGCGCGCCCTGGCCTCCGGCGAGGCCAGGCGTTCCAGCAGGCGGTCCGTGCCGCCGTCGTGGACCCAGGCAGGCAGGATGACGCCCAGCATGGTGCTGCCCGCCACGTAGGGATACTGGTCGAACGAAACGCGGATGCCGGCAGCCTTGGCTTCTTCCAGCAGGGCCAGCACCTGCTCGAACTTGTCCGCATTGTTCTTGCCGCAGATCTTGAAGTGCGAGAAATGCACCGCCACGCCGGAATCGCGCCCGATGGCGATGACCTCGCGCATGGAATCGAGAATGGTGTCGGCCTCGCTGCGCTGGTGAATGACCAGCGGCCTGTCGTACGCCGCCGCCACGCGGCACAGTTCCACCATTTCGCGGGTGTCGGCGTAGGCGCAGGGCATGTAGATGAGCCCCGTGGACAGGCCGAAGGCCCCGGCGTCCAGTTCGCGGCGCAGCACCGCGCGCATGCGGTCGAGGTTGGCGTTGTCCGCCACGCCGCTGCCAAGGCCCATGGCCTCCATGCGCACGTTGCCGTGCGGCGCGAGGTAGCACAGGTTGGTGCCCGAACCGTTGCGTTCCAGCATGTCCAGGTAGCCGCTGGTGGTGGCGAAGGACCAGTCCAGTTCTTCCATGTCGCCGTCCAGCCCGGCCAGGTTCTTGCGCCACGGGCTGATGTACTCTGCGGGCAAGGGGGCCATGGATATGCCGTCCTGGCCCAGCATTTCGGTGGTTATGCCCTGCATGACCTTGGCCAGCAGGCGGGGTTCCTTGAAGACCATCACGTCGGAATGGCTGTGCGAGTCGATGAAGCCGGGGCATACGACCTTGCCCCCGGCGTCGATGACCTGGTCGAAGGCATGGTCGGGAAACTGGTCGGGGGAACCCACGCCCAGGATGCGGTCGTTTTCCAGGGCCAGGCAGCCGGGGTGCGCGGGCGCGCCGGTGCCGTCAATGATCCGTCCGTTCTTGATCAGAATGCGCATGTGCGTCTCCTTGGGGGGTATCCGGAGGCCCGCGCGTGGCGCGGGCCTCCGCTGGCGCTAGGCCTTCTTGCCGGAATCCCGGATGGTGAACGCCACAAGGGTGGCCGCCAGGGTGCCCGCGATAAGGAACCAGAAGGCCCAGTCGTAGCCGCCGCCCCGCAGGTCCACCAGCTTGCCGACGGCCCAGCCGGCAACCATACCGGCCATCTGGCCGCCAAAGTTTACCGTTGCGGAGCCGGAGCCCATGATCTCGGTGGGGAAGGCGTCAACCACCAGCCCCCAGAAGGCCGCGAACGCCACGAACAGGAAGAAGGCGGCCACGCACTGCGCGGCAATGGTCTGGCCCAGGCCGGGCACCATCTGGGTGACGTACAGGAACACGGCGGCCACCAGCGAGGTGGGGATGAACAGCCACTTGCGATGCACGCCGCGCGCCTTCAGCTTGTCCGAGTAGATGCCGCCAAGGATCAGCCCCACCGTGCCCACGAAGAAGGGCAAGGAGCCGTATCCGGCCAACTGGTCAAGGGTGAAGCCGCGCCCCTTCAGCAGGTACGAGGGCAGCCAGGACACGAAGCCCCAGTAAGTGATGTCGAAGAAGAACCAGATGGCGACCATCTGCCACAGGATGGGCATCTTCAGCAGATCGCCGAAGGTGATCTTGCGCGTGGTGCCGGTAACCTGCGCGGCGGACACGCCGGGGTCGGCCTCCAGTTCCGCGAGTTCCATGGCCGACATGCCGGGATGGTCCTTGGGATTGTTGCGGATGTACAGGAACATGGCTGCGGCGATGAGCACGCCGGGAATGCCCAGCGCGATGAACACTGCCCGCCAGCCGAACATCTTCAGGATGGTGGCGGCTGCCACCGTGGCGATGGCCGGTCCCAGCGCGTTGACCGACGACTGGATGGCCGTGGCGGTGGCGCGCTGGCGAGAGGGGAAGTAGGTGGCGATGGTCTTCCACGAGGCGGCGGGAAAGCCCGCCTCGCCCACGCCGAACACGCAGCGCACCACCAGCATCAGGGGCAGGCTGAAGACCATGCCGGTGGCGCTGGTGAACACGGACCACCAGGTGATGGCGTAGCTCATCACCTTGCGGGGGCCGTACTTGTCGGCCATCATGCCGCCCGGAATCTGGCACAGGGCGTACCCCAGAAAGAACGCGCTCATGATGAGCCCGCGCTGTTCGTTGTTTAGGCCGAATTCCTCACCGATGTACGGCAGGGCCACGCCCATGATCATGCGGTCCAGAAACGAGAACAGCCAACCGACGAGCAGAATGGTAAGAACGGTGTAGCGGACTCTCCAGAATCCTTGGGAACCTGTTTGTGTGCTCATGGAAACACCTTCTCGGAAGTATGGATTGTGCCCACGGGCGGGCGGCTAGGCCAGCAGCGCATTGCAGATGGCGGCGTACCCGGCGGTGGCCGCGTGGAGTTGGGATTCTTCGATGTATTCGTCGATGGTGTGGGCGAGATTCTCGCGCGAGGGGCCGAAGCCCAGGGTGCGGATGCCTGCCTCTCCGGCGTAGTGGCTGCCGTTGGTGCAGAACGAGTAGTGCGAGATGGCGGGGGCAAGGCCCGCGCCGCGCAGGGCGGCCAGGGCGCGTTGCACGAAGTCTTCGTTTTCGTCGAACAGCCAGCCGGGGAAGAAGCGTTCCCCTTCAATGGTCGCCCCGGTATGGCAGGCTTCCGTGCCGCGCGCGTACCCGGCACGCCCCTTGAACGACGCCACGGAAGCTTCCAGCCGCCGCACGGCGTCAAGGTAGGGGGCCAGCACGGCATCGGGCTTTTCGCCCGTCAGCAGGCGGCGGTCGTAGGTCACGCGGCAATGGCTGGGCACCACCGATGCCCCCGGATAGGGGGTGGAGATAATGTCGGTCAGCACCGCCACGCCCTTGCCCAGCACGGGGTGTTCGGGCGCGGTGACGGCTTCGGTTTCGGCCAGCAGGGCGCGCATCAGATGCACGGCGTTGATGCCCTTGTCCGGGTTGGCGGAGTGGGCGGGCACGCCGAAGGTTTCAAGCACTATTTCCGCCCGGCCGCGCTGGCCGATCTTGAGGTTGAGTTCCGACGCCTCGCCGATGATGACCACATCGGGCCGGAAGTTGGCGCTTATCTCGCGGGCGGCGATGCCCTCGAAGCATTCCTCGTGAACCACCCCGGCCACGCACAGCGTGCCCGCGAAGTCGCGGCTGGTGTCCTGGGCAAGGTTGGCGGCGGCACAGGCCATGGCGGCCACCGCGCCCTTCATGTCCGACGTGCCGCGTCCGTAGATGCGCCCGTCCACACGTTCGCCGCCGAAGGGATCATGCGTCCACGCCGTGGGGTCGGGCACGGGCACGGTGTCGATGTGGCCGTCCATGAGCACCACGGGGCCGGGGCGGTTGCCCCGGATGCAGCCCACGATGCTGCCGTACCGGTCCACGGTCATCTCGTCGTAGCCGCGCGTGCGCATGAAGTTGCCCAGCACGCGCACCACGCCGCCTTCCTGGCCGGAATAGCTGGTCTCGCGGACCAGGGCGCGGCAGAGTTCGTTGACCTCGTTCCTGCGTTCGTCGTTCAGCATGAGCGGTCTCCGTCGGGGTTCTGTCCGAACCACACCACATTGCGATAGGTTGCGGGCGAGGTGTCGCCCTCGGTGCTTACGCACAGCACGCGGGATGCGCCGTCCAGTTGCAGCGCCTTGCGGGTGTCGGCCCCGCCGGGGTGCTGCATGATCCACTGGAGCGCGCCGGTGGTGACCGCGCCGGATTCGCCGGAAATGACGCGCGGATCGCCATGCAACGGCGCGCCGAGCATGCGCATGCCGTTGGCTGCCACATAGTCGGGGCACGACATGTAGCTGTGCGCGTAGTCACGCAGCAGCCCCCAACTCACGGTGTTGGGCGCGCCGCAGGCCAGCCCGGCCATCAGGGTGTCCAGGTCGCCGGTGACGGTATGCGGCGCGCCGTCGCCGATGCGGGCGGAGGTGTAGATGCAGTTGGCGTTGTGGGGTTCCACGATGACGAAGCGCGGCATGTCCGGCCCCAGCACGGAGGCCAGGTAGCCCAGCACCGCCCCGGCGAACGATCCCACACCCGCCTGCAGCAGGACATGGGTGGGGCGTTCGGAGCCAAGGGCCCGCATCTGTTCCAGTGCTTCAAGGGCCAGGGTCATGTAGCCCTGCATGATCCAGGTGGGGATGTCCTCGTACCCGTCCCACGCCGTGTCCTGCACCATGACCCAGCCGTTGGCGCGGGCCTTTTCCCAGGTCATGGCCACGGCCTCGTCGTAGTTGAGGTCGGTGACGGTGCAGGCCGCGCCGTGGGCAAGGATGTTGTCCACGCGCTCGCGCGCGGACCCCTTGGGCATGTACACCACGGCCTTCTGGCCCAGTTGCTGGGCCGTCCAGGCCACGCCGCGCCCGTGGTTGCCGTCGGTGGTGGTGGCAAAGGTGAGTTCGCCCAGTTGGCGGCGTACGGCGTCGGAGCACAGCAGGTCGCGGCTGATGTCGTCGATGTCGCGGCCAAGGGCCTTGGCCAGATAGCGCCCTATGGCGTAGGCCCCGCCCAGCACCTTGAAGGCGTTCAGGCCGAAGCGGTGCGATTCGTCCTTGACGAAAAGCTGCCCCACGCCAAGGTCGCGGGCCAGTCCGGGCAGTGTGTGCAAGGGCGTGGGGGCGTATTCCGGGAAGGTGCGGTGAAAGCGAAGGGCTCGTTGCGCCTCGCCTTGCGAGAGGGCCGACAGGTCGGCTCCCGCATGGGCGGTTCGCAACCGGGAATTGTGAAGAACCTTGATGCCGGTCACGTCGTTCCGTCTCCTTGTTGGTGGGTGGGTACCGTCCCACACAAAAAGCAAACGACGCGCCAATGGTGTGGCATCACGGAAAGATATTTAAAAGTAGTGGGTTATGTTTATGCCGGGGTGGTCGGGATGGTTCGAGGTGTGTTCTCGGAATGAGAAACTTCTCAAATTGAGAAACAGCGTGCGAACAACGCCGTACTGACAGGGCAAGCGGCCCGGCCTTGTCAGTTCCCGGCTTCCTTGAGCTTGCGGTACAGGGTGGCCACGCTGATGCCCAGCGCGGCGGCGGCCTGGCGTTTGCCCAGGGTGTCGATGCCGTAACGGGCCAGCGCGGCCTCTATGGTTTGGCGCTCCAGTTCCTGCAACGTCATGATCGGCACTGCGCCGTTCGCGGCCCCCGGAGAGTCCCCCGTCGCGCCTGCTCCCGCAGTGCCTGAAGGCAGGCTGCCGGGCGGAGCGGCATCCGCTGCGTGTCCCGCTGCGGGGTGTCGATGTGCGGCGGATTCCGCCGCACAGGAACGGTCCATGGGCGCGCGTGCGGCGTTGCGGGGGGAAAGCAGGGCAGGGGGCAGGTGCATGGGGCCCAGCCGTCCGTTGCCGGGCATCATGTTGACCATGTATTCCACCACGTTTTCCAGTTCGCGGACGTTGCCGGGCCAGTGGTGGGCGCACAGCAGTTCCAGCACGCGGTCGGGAACCTGCGTGGGGCGCGTCTTGCCGAAGCGGGCGCAGTAGGTGTCCAGAAAACGGTCCATCAGCGGGCGGATGTCGCCGGGTCTGTCGCGTAGCGGGGGCACGCGCAGGGGGATGACATTGAGCCGGTAGTAGAGGTCTTCGCGGAACATGTTCTGGGCGACCATGGTTTCCAGGTCGTCATTGGTGGCGGCGATGACGCGGATGTCCACGCTGACCACGCGGCTGGAGCCAAGGCGGGTCAGGGCGCGCTCTTGCAGGACGCGGAGCAGTTTCACCTGCAAGTACAGCGGCATGCAGCCTATTTCGTCCAGAAAGATGACCCCGCCGTGGGCCAGTTCGAACTTGCCGATGTGCCCCTTGCGCGATGCGCCGGTAAAGGCCCCGCCCACGTAGCCGAACAGTTCGCTTTCCAGAAGCGTGTCGGGTATGGCGCCGCAGTTCAGCGCCACAAAGGGGCCTTCGCGGCGGGGGCTTTCAGCGTGGATGGCCCGTGCGAACAGTTCCTTGCCCGTTCCGGATTCCCCGGTGATCAGCACGGTGGATGTGGACGTGGCGATGCGTTGCACCTGCGCCTTCAGCGCCTTCAGCTTGGCGGATTCGCCCACGATGGCGTCCAGACCTTCGCCGCCGCCGCTTTCGGCCAGGCTATGCACCCGCCGCTTGGCGTCCTCCAGCGATTCGAAGGCCAGAACGGAGGCAAAGTCCGGGTTGCGCGAATGCAGCCCGCGCAGATGCCCCACGGCATCCACCTGCCTGTCGTTGCAGCGCAGCACAAACTCGTCCATGTCCGAAAAACTGTCTCCGGTGGGCAAAACCTCCAGCCTGGCGGGGGCGGCATCCTGTTCCCCCAGCCCCAGCAGGCTGCGGGCGAAACCGTTGGCGTAGGTAAAGCCCCCTTCGGCGTTGCGCACCAGGATGCCCCGGTTGTTCACGTCCACGATCTGAAGCATCAGGTCCAGGAATTCCGTGGCCCCTTCCAGCCTGCGCTTGTCGTGCAGGTTGCTGGCCAGCGCCTGGGCCAGCAGCCCGATGAAATGAATGAAGGTGTCCTTGCGGGCCAGCACACGTTCGCGCTCATCGTCCTTGAAGCAGACAAGGCCGATGACGCCGTACAGGTGTTCGCCGTCGGCAATGGGCGTGCTGACCGAGAGCTTTTCTCGGCAATCTGCCCGGTTGGGGCACCGGCTGCATATCTCGTGTTCTCGCGGGGTTTCCATGAACACGGTGCGCCGGGTGCGCATGGCGGTGCGGTACACCTCGCCCGCGCTGCGCAGGCTGTGCCCCACGCCTTTTTCGTACATGCCGGTTCCGGCAATGCGTATCAGCCTGTCGTCGACCACCTCGACGTCGATGCCGGTCACCTGCGAAATGACCTCGGCATAGCGTTGTACCTGTGACTGGATATCCGCGAGCATGGAAAAGCCTCCCTCCGGTGTCCGCACCAACGCGGCGGAGTGGACGCTATCATGTGTTTCTCATGATGAGAATGCCCGCAGCGGTCCCGCCAGCCGCCGGAACGCAATAAAAATCCCCCGGCATAGCCGGGGGTATTTCATATGCGCCTGTAAGG
>CAYOCV010000002.1:0-143087 GCA_964402645.1 uncultured Desulfovibrio sp.
GTTGTCGCCAGCCTGGCCCTGATCGAGCAGCTTGCGGAACATTTCAACGCCGGTGCAGGTCGACTTGACGGTGTCCTTGATGCCGACGATTTCGACTTCTTCGCCGACCTTGATGATGCCGCGTTCCACACGACCGGTAACCACGGTGCCGCGGCCGGAGATGGAGAACACGTCTTCGATGGGCATCAGGAAGGGCTTGTCGATGTCGCGCTGCGGTTCAGGAATGTAGCTGTCGCAGGCGTCGAGCAGGGCCACGATGGGGGCGGCGTCGGCGGAATTGGGATCGTCGGTTTCAAGGGCCTTCAGGGCCGAACCGCGGATCACCGGGATGTCGTCGCCCGGGAAGCCGTAGAGCGAGAGCAGTTCGCGGACTTCGAGTTCCACGAGTTCCAGCAGCTCTTCGTCGTCCACCATGTCGCACTTGTTCAGAAACACCACCAGGTAGGGCACGCCGACCTGACGGGCGAGCAGGATGTGCTCACGGGTCTGGGGCATGGGGCCGTCAGTGGCGGCAACCACCAGGATACCGCCGTCCATCTGGGCGGCGCCGGTGATCATGTTCTTGATGTAGTCGGCGTGGCCGGGGCAGTCCACGTGGGCGTAGTGGCGGGTGGCGGTTTCGTATTCGACGTGGGCGGTGGCGATGGTGATGCCACGTTCCTTTTCTTCAGGAGCCTTGTCGATTTCGTCGAACGCCACGAACTTGCCGTTGCCGCGCAGACCGGCCACCTTGGTGATGGCAGCGGTCAGAGTGGTTTTGCCGTGGTCAATGTGGCCGATGGTGCCGATGTTGACATGCGGCTTCTTGCGTTCAAATTTTTCCTTACCCATAGGTGTTCTCCCTGGCGTGGTTTTCTTCTTGCGTTAATCGTTTGGCGCGGAAATGGAGCCCACAATGAGACTTGAACTCATGACCTCTTCCTTACCAAGGAAGTGCTCTACCGCCTGAGCTATGTGGGCCGATTGCTTGCTTGAGGAGAACCCGGGCTAGGATGGAGCGGGAAACGAGACTCGAACTCGCAACCCTCAGCTTGGAAGGCTGATGCTCTAGCCACTTGAGCTATTCCCGCACGTCCAGCAGACTGCCGTACTTCCAGGAAGCCGTAGTTCTCCGACAGGCCTTCCTGTCTCCTACAGCCAAGATAGCTTGTCAAGTGGTGGAGGGGGGTGGATTTGAACCACCGAAGTCTTACGACGACAGATTTACAGTCTGTTCCCTTTGGCCACTCGGGAACCCCTCCACTGTGGAGCTGGCGATGGGACTCGAACCCGCAACCGGCTGATTACAAATCAGCTGCTCTGCCAGTTGAGCTACGCCAGCCAACGAGAAAGGCCTTCTACCCGCTCCCCTTGGAAAAGGCAAGGGGTCAATCGGGGGGAAAGCATCTTTTTTTGTGCATCAGGTGACGAATTGGCGTCCGGCGCGGTTTTGCGAGGGTAAATTTGTGGGTGTCACCTCTTGGGAAAGGCAGCAGAAAGGCGCTCCGGACGGCTTTTCGCGTGGGTCGCAGGGGGCAGTCGGCCGGTTCGGCATCGTCGGTGCGAACTGGCGGCGTTTTCATCGCGCAGGCGCCCTGTCTCGCCCCACTTTCCTTTCATTATATAATGGAGCATTCGACGATTCGTCCGGCGTGCTTGGTTTGGGGATGCTGCGGCGCATGCGGGCCATATGCGCATCTGGGCCATGTGCGCATCTGGACCCACGTCGCACGTGGCGCGTTGCATGCCGGTCTTTCGGGGCCGATTGTGGTGGTTTCTGGCCGTCGTTTGGTTGGTTCCCCGCAAGGCAGCAAAAAGGGCCGCCCGAAGGCGGCCCGGAAAGGCAATGGAGGGGCTGTGCGCGGCTAGGCCGTGGCGGCGTGGCCCACATGCGCGGGCGCATGTGCCGGGGCAACGGCGGGGCGGCGGGCAGCCTGTTCGGCGGCGGGTTCGTCCAGCGTCACTTCCTGCAGGTAGATGTCCGCGTTTTCGGTCAGCACGCGCAGAAAGGCGTTGTTCAGGGCGTGGCCGGAGCAATGCACGATGAAGTGCCCTTGCAGCGGGGTGCCCAGCATGGCCATGTCGCCGATGAAGTCCAGAACCTTGTGGCGCACGAATTCGTCGGGAAAGCGCAGGCCGTCGTCGTTCAGCACGGCGTAGTCGTCAAGCACCACGGCGTTGTCCAGCGAACCGCCAAGGGCCAGGCCCTTGCTGTGCATGTATTCCACTTCGCGCAGGAAGCCGAAGGTGCGCGCCTTGGCCACTTCGGCGAAGGTGCGAGGGGTCACTTCCAGGCTCATCTGCTGCACGCCGATGAGCGGGTGGGCAAAGTCGATGGTGTAGTCCACGCGAAAGCCGTCGTAGGGCAGGGCGCGGATGGACTTGCCGTCGCTCTCATGGCTGATGGGCTTGGCGATGCGCAGCACGCGGCGGGCGCGCGACTGGGTGCGGATGCCCGCGTTGCGCAGCAGCATGACGAAGGAGGCGGCGCTGCCGTCCATGATGGGCACTTCGCCGCCCTGCACCTCAATGATCATGTTGTCGATCTCAAGGCCGCGGATGGCGGCAAGCAGGTGCTCAACGGTGGCTACCGAAGCATCATGCCCGTTGCCGGACACGCCGAGCGTGGTGGCCAAGCCGGTGGCGATCACCGACTGGGGATTGGGGGCCACGCGGCGCACGCCCTGGGCGGTATGGATATCGAACACGATGCCGGTGTCTTCGGGGGCGGGACGCATGGTCAGGTGGACCATCTTGCCGCCGTGCAGGCCGACGCCCGAGCATTCGATGTTTTTCTTGATGGTGGTCTGGTTCATAACCCCTCCGCTGGCGTTAGAGCATGAACCGTGCCAAAATCTAGACTTTTACAAAGTGTTGAAATTTAGGTGGTTGAATGTGAGGCGTGGCGTGCGCGGGTGTGTGTTTCACGCACAGGTGTGGCTTTTGCGCACCGCTGCCCGTGGTGCGAAAACCACACATTCGCGTGGCGTTCGCATGACCCGGCGTTGTCGCGCACCGCGTGCAGGTGTTGCACGCCGCCGTTACGCACAGCCGCCGCGCGCGGTTGATGCGACAGTCGCCGACAGTGGCGGGTAGTCGCTGGCAGTCGCGGACGTTGCGCCGTCCGTCACGGGCGCGTCACGGACGTGCTCTGCGTCGGGCCACCACGTAGCGGTCCAGCCCGGCCAGGTCGCGCCGGATGTCCACATCGGCCCACAGCGGTGCATGTGGCGTGAACAGGTCGGCCACGGCCCGGCCCTGTGCGCAGCCGAATTCCATCAGGAACAGCCCGCCGGGGCGCAGTACCTGTCCCGCCTCGGCCACCAGCACGCGGGCATGGCCAAGGCCGTCGGCCCGCCCCTGCGCCGTGGCGGCATCGTCCAGTCCGCAGCCCGCGCAGGGCACCAGGGCGGCAAGCGGTTCGCGGTCACGCACTTCCGGGGTCAGCCCCGCGTGTTCGGCCTCGCTGACATAGGGCGGGTTGGACACCAGCAGGTCCAACGAACCATGCCGGAACAGGGGGCGGGTGAAGTCCGCCAGCACCGGCTGGCAGCGGCTGAAGGCAGCCCGGCGTGCGGCGACCGGGGCGTTGTGGTCGGGCTGTGCCCCGTCTTGCCACAGCGCCCCGCCAAGATGCGTCGCCATGTTGCGCGCGGCCACGGCCAGCGCTTCCGGCGAAATGTCGCAGGCAACGCCGTGCATGTCCGCCCGCTCGGCGCACAGGGTTACGGCGATGCACCCGGTGCCGGTGCCGCAGTCGGCAAAGCGTGCTCCGTGCGGGGCCAGCGACAGGGCGGCTTCCACCAGCAATTCCGTCTCGGGACGGGGTATCAGCGTGGCCGGGGTGACCAGAAAGTCGCGGCCATAGAATTCCCGCTCGCCCAGGATGTGCGCCGTGGGTTCCCCGGCGGCGCGGCGGGCCAGCAGGGCCGCAATGTGCGCCCGCGTGTCGTTCTCCACCGGACTTGCCGGGTGCATGGCCAGGCGCAGCAGCAGATCCTGCCGGGGCAGGCCCAGCGCTTGCGCCATGAACAGTTCCGCCGTCAGGCGCGGAGCGTCGTCGCGTACCGAGAGCGAGGCGCTGGCCGCCAGATGTGCGGCAGCGGCGCGCACCACAGCGCGTAGCCCCTGCGGCGCGGCAGCGGCCAGCGCGGCGAGGGCTGCTGTCGCGTCGGGCGATTCAGGCATGCCGGGCGCGTGTGGAGTTTTCAGGCAACGATCCTTCATGGGGCCGAGCAGTAGCGCAGCCAGGGGCGCGCCGCAAGCGGCAGATGTCGGGGGCAGGAGTGTGAGCGTCCTGCGGTTGGCGTCCTGCGGTTGGTGTGCGGCGGTTGGTGTGCGGCGGTTGGCATGCTGCCCCACTCGCAGGCTGGTCATCAGCGGGAAGGGCGTTCGGAACAGGAGGGACGCACGGGCGACTGCCATGCAAAACGGCCCGCCGCTTGCGCGACGGGCCGTCATCGTGATGCATTTTTCGTGTCCCGCTCCGGAGACCGTGGCCTACTGCACGTCGGCCTGGGCCTTCAGCGCCTCGGTCTGGGCGTGGTTGGACAGGGCCTCGAACAGGGTCTGGGCCTCGCCTTCCATCACCCGGTCCAGCGAGTACAGGGTGAGGTTGATGCGGTGGTCGGTCACCCGGCCCTGCGGAAAGTTGTAGGTGCGGATGCGTTCCGAGCGGTCGCCGGAACCCACCTGCGAGCGGCGGTCGGCGGCAACCTCGTTGTGCTGGCGGTCCTGCTCGGCCTGCAAC
Organism: uncultured Desulfovibrio sp.; assembly: GCA_964402645.1. Lineage (GTDB taxonomy): Bacteria > Desulfobacterota > Desulfovibrionia > Desulfovibrionales > Desulfovibrionaceae > Cupidesulfovibrio. The sequence goes on from CAYOCV010000002.1 coordinate 4,730, forward strand.
AGGCGCGATGCCAGCACCTTCATGGCTTTGGCCTTGTTCTTGTGCTGCGACTTTTCGTCCTGGCAGGATACCACGATGCCCGAAGCCATGTGGGTGATGCGCACCGCAGATTCGGTCTTGTTGACGTGCTGGCCGCCCGCGCCCGACGCGCGGAACACGTCGATGCGGATGTCGTCCGGGCGGATTTCCACGTCCACTTCTTCGGCCTCGGGCAGGATGGCCACGGTGGCGGCAGAGGTGTGGATGCGGCCCTGCGATTCGGTGGCAGGCACGCGCTGCACGCGGTGGGTGCCCGATTCGAACTTCAGGCGGCTGTACACCTTGTCCCCGACGATCAGGGCGATGATTTCCTTGTACCCGCCGGTGTCCGATTCGTTGGCGCTCAGGATTTCCACCTTCCAGCCGCGGATTTCTGCGTAGCGGGAATACATGCGGAACAGGTCCGCCGCGAACAGGGCGGCTTCTTCGCCGCCGGTGCCCGCGCGGATTTCCACGATGGTGTTCTTTTCGTCCAGCGGGTCCTTGGGCAGCAGCAGCAGTTGCAGTTCCTGCTCTATCGCGGGAATGGCCGCTTCGAGAGATTTGGCTTCCTCGTGCGCCATGGACCGGATTTCGGGGTCTGCGTCGTCCAGCAGTTCCTTGTTGTCGGCAAGGTTCTGGCGCAGTTCCTTGTAGCGGCGGAACACGTCCACCACTTCCTTGAGATCGGCGTGGGCCTTGGTGAGCTTGCGGTAGCGGTCCTGGTCGTTGAAGACTTCGGAGGACGCAAGCTGCTGCTCCAGGTCTTCAAAGCGACGTTCCAGGTTTTCGAGCTTGGCGAACATCCGTTACTCCGTTGCGGGGGCCTGATGGCGGTAGGCGGGCGCGCGCACCGTTGCCGGGGCGGCGTCTCCCAGGGCCTCGCGCAGGGCCACTATGGCGACTTCGAGCTGGTCTCGGTCGGGTTCATGGGTGGTCAGCATCTGCAGCAGCATGCCGGGGGCGCGCAGGGATGCGCCCAGCAGGCCGTCGCCAAGGCGGGCGGCGTAGCGGATGGCCTCGTAGGCAAGCGCGCTGATGGGGACCATCAGCAGAAATTTGAACAGCACCGTTCCGGCGTGCTTGGTCACCGCGCCGTCCGGGGTCCACACCAGCAGCAGCAACGGCACCAGCACCGCATGCAGGATGATGGAAATGGACAGCACGAACAGCAGAAAGGTGGTGCCGCAGCGCGGGTGCAGGCGGCTGTGGATGGCGGCAGTTTCGGGCGTCACGTCGCCGCGCGCCTCGAAGGCCCGGATCACCTTGTGCTCTGCCCCGTGATACTGGAACACCCGGCGGATGTCCGGCAGGAACGAGATGCACAGGATGTAGCCGATGAAGATGGCGAACTTGAACAGGCCGTCCCATGCGTGAAAGGACAGCCCTTCCACATCGCCGCCAAGGCCCAGCCACTTCATGCCCAGCGAAAACATGTGCGGCAGCACCACGAACAGCCCAAGGGCCAGGGCCACCGACACCGCAAGGGTCACGGCCAGGTGCCACGGCTTCAGTTCCTCGCCGGTTTCGCCCTGCGCGGCATGCTCCGCTGAACGGTTCAAGGCCTTGATGCCGTTGACCAGGGTTTCCACCAGGGTGGGAAAGCCGCGCACGAAGGGGCGTTTCAGCCATTCTGCGGACGACAGGGTGTACCAGGGGCGGCTTTCGGCCAGAATTTCGCCGTCGGGCAGGCGCACCGCAAGGGCCAGGCGCTCGCCGTTGCGCATCATTACGCCTTCCATGACGGCCTGGCCGCCGATGGAGCAGGGCGCGTCGGCCGCAAGAGACAACGCCGTGGGCAACGCACGACAGGCGCGACCGAAATGCGAAAACGCCGCGCGGAGCGCACCGGTCACGCCGGTGGCCCGTGTCCTGCCCATTGCGCCCATGCTTAACCCCTTGCGGCTGATGGCAATGAAGATTTCTCCCCGGAGGGCGAACCCCTCCGGGGAGGAAAAATCGACGTCGGCACGCTTGCGCGCACCGCCCGAGGAAGGCAGGCTACTTGCCTTCGCCGAACTTGGCGTACTTCTTGCGGAAGCGGTCGATACGGCCAGCGGTGTCAACGAAGCGCTGCTTGCCGGTGTAGAACGGGTGGCACTGCGAGCAGATTTCCACGTTCACGACTTCGCCCTTGGTGGACAGGGCTTCGGCTTCGTAACCGCACGCGCAGGTCATCTTGGCCTTGAACGTGGTGGGATGGATGTTTTCTTTCATCTTGGACTCCTCGTGGGGAAAATCGGAACGCAAGTTGATACGCCCATCTCCCCGTTTTGGCAAGGCCCCACATGCAACGGCGTTGCGGGCCGTGCGGGCCTCGTGTAGTCTGCCCATCGCCTGTGCCCCGTGCGTCGGGGCTGGGCGGGCAGGCGCAGGCAACAGGTATGCCGGGTGCGTGCCGCTGTCAAGGTTGCGCTGGACAGGGCCGGAGCAGTCTGCCCACAAGCTGGTTGTCCGGCTGGATGTTGTTTTCTTTTTTCCGCGTGGCCATGCCGCGCATGACGAGTACCGCATGTCCCGCCCCGCTGATATGTACAAGGATGCGGCAGCAGCGCCGCCGAAGAACGCCGGTTCAACTGCGTCCGGTTCGGAAATGTCTGTTCCGCAAACGTCCGGTCCTGACGCTTCCGGCGAAGCCGCCGTGGCCCCGCGCCCCCGTCCCGCAAGGCCTCCGAAAAAGGAACGCGCCGATCAACTGGTGTTCGAGGCCGGGCTGGCCGAGAGCCGAGAGCAGGCCAAGCGACTCATCATGGCCGGGCAGGTGGTGGTGCTGCCGCAGGGTGACGGGGACGGCGATGAGGATTACGGCGGCGCAGCCGTACCGGATCTGGCGAAGACGCCGGAACGTGCCGTGAAGGTGGACAAGCCGGGGCACAAGTACCCGGTGACGACACGCTTCGAGCTGTTCGGGCGCGAGCGTTTTGTCTCGCGCGGGGCGTACAAGCTGCTGACCGCCATCGAGTATTTCGGACTGGACGTGACCGGCTTCGTCTGTCTGGACGCCGGGGCGTCCACAGGGGGCTTCACCGACTGTCTGCTTCAGCATGGGGCGGCGCGGGTGTATTCCGTGGACGTGGGGCACAATCAGTTGCACGAGCGGCTGCGGGCCGACGCGCGGGTTGTCTCGCACGAGCACACCAACCTGCGCACCGCGCCGCCGGAGCTGCTGCCGGAGCCGGTGGACCTGGTGGTGGCGGATGTGTCGTTCATCTCGCTGACGCTGGTGCTGGCGCCGTGTCTGCAATGGCTGAAGCCGGGCGGACGGGTGGTGGCGCTGGTGAAGCCGCAGTTCGAGGTGGGGCCGGGGCAGACCGAGAAGGGCGTGGTGCGCGACCCGGCCCTGCGGCAGGCTGCCGTGGACAAGGTGGTGGCCTACTGCCGCGATGCGCTGGGGCTGGACCTTGAGGGCGTGGTGCCCTCGGCCATTACCGGCCCCAAGGGCAACCAGGAGTATCTGGCTGCGTTTCGGCGACGGTAGGTGGCCTGCAAGATTTGGAAGACGCGAATCCCCCGGACGGTTGCCGTTCGGGGGATTCGTTTTGTGAGGGGGCATGCCGGTGGACGCAGGTTCGCGCGGTCACGCTGCCGTCAAAATCCGCCTTTTGTCGCCGGACGGCGTTGAATCGGCGTTTTTGATGCTCACGTACAAGAGTACGCTGCGCTCAAAAGCGCCGATTCGCCTTGTCCGGCGAGCAAAAAACGTAATTTCTCGCATCCTGTCCACACCAGCCATCCGCGCCGGAAAGACCGGCGCGGAGTATAAGGAAGAAAGGCAGATTTGAAGAAAGCGTTGCCCAGGCTCGGAATCGTTCCAAATGCGGCGTATATGGAAGGGGTGATCTTGCGATGTGAAAATATGCTGTGTAAATAATCAGACGTATGGGTGATGCGATTTCTGTATGTTTTAATACGAATGAGGAATGAAATGAATGCTACATGTGAAGACATTGACTACTTGAGGTGTCTGGTTGTCAATATGAATGTGGAAAATCGTGTTCCACCAGAAGAAATTACGATTGAGCACGCGCGGCGTTTGTATAGATTTTTTGGTGATATGGGATATAATCCATTCTTATTGTATCTTGTGTTACGTGGGGAAAAACCTGTTTCGAGAGATATTTTTAAGGAAATGATAGACAGATTGATTTGTTAGGTATGTGCTATATGGTTAGGTGCAGCATATTGCTGGTATTGGTAGCACAAGGCTACATCCCCCGGACGGTGAACCATCCGGGGGATGTTTTGTTCCTTGTGTCCCGCGACGGTCTTCCGTCGCGGGTGGCTGGTGCGGGCGCGATGTGCCGGATTACGAGTTAGCCCGGCGGCAAAAGGCGGCAGCCGTTAGGTGAGCGCGCCGCGCGAACCTTACGGATGGCGACCGCAGCGCGCGGATTCCGTCGGCAGCGTGGCCGCGATACGCAGGGCCAAGCTTGCATCCGGCTTACAACCCCTTTTTCGCCATCAGCGCGGCCAGATCCGCCACGCGGCAGGAATAGCCCCACTCGTTGTCGTACCACGCCAGCACCTTGGCCATGTCGCCGTTCATCACGGTGGTGAACTCGGCATCCACGATGCTGGAATGCGGGTCGGCGATGAAGTCGGACGACACCAGCGGCTTTTCGCAATACGCCATGATGCCCTTCAGCGGCCCTTCGGCGGCGGCCTTCAGGGTGGCGCGCAGTTCGTCGGTGGTGGTGGGCCTTTCAAGCTCGGCCACAAAGTCCACGATGGACACCGTGGCCGTGGGGACGCGCAGGCTGATGCCGTCGAACTTGCCCTTCAGTTCGGGAATGACCTTGGCCACGGCCTTGGCCGCCCCGGTGGAGGTGGGGATGATGTTCTGCGCGGCGGCGCGGGCGCGGCGCAGGTCCTTGTGCGGCAGGTCCAGGATGCGCTGGTCGTTGGTGTACGAATGCACCGTGGTCAGCACGCCCTTGACGATGCCGAAGGCCTTGTGCAGCGCCAGGGTGACCGGGGCCAGGCAGTTGGTGGTGCAGGAGGCGTTGGAGACGATGTGGTGCTTTTCCGGGTCGTACGCATCGTGGTTGACGCCAAGCACGATGGTCAGGTCTTCTTCCTTGGCGGGCGCGGTGATGATCACCTTCTTCGCCCCGGCGTCGATGTGCGCCTTGCACTGCGGCCCGGTGCGGAAGATGCCCGTGGATTCGATGACGATGTCCACGCCAAGGTCCCGCCAGGGCAGCACCTTGGGGTCGCGCTCGGCGTAGTTGCGCACCACCCAGTCGCCCACGTGGATGTTGCCGTCCTTCACCTCTGCGTCCACCTTCAGGCGGCCGTAGCAGGTGTCGAACTGCAACAGATGCACGTTGGTGGCCACGTCGTACAGGTCGTTGACGGCCACCACTTCCATGGTGTCGGGGTAACGGTCCAGGATGGCCTTGAACACCTGACGGCCTATCCGCCCGAACCCGTTGATGGCAATGCGGAGTTTGGTCATCGGGGGTTCTCCTACAGTTCGTGAATGGTGTTGTTGTATGCGGTGAGCAGCTCGTAGTCGGTCTTCAACGCCTGATGCATGCGCGCGTTCTCGATGGCGATGGCGCTGAGATTGGCGATGGCCCCGGCGAATTCCACTTCTTCATCGGTAAAGTTGCGGGCAACGGCGGAATAGACGCGCAGCGACCCGATGGCCTTGCCTTCCACCAGCAGGGGCAGCACCAGGATGGACACCAGACCTTCGGCGCGGGCGGCTTCCGGATACTGGAAGCGCGGGTCGGTGGCCACGTCCTGGATATGCACCACGTTGCCGGCCAGCACTTCACGGTCAAGGCCGCTCTTGGCGATTTCGATGGGCCCCTTGCGCAGGTAGCCCTTGCTCAGCCCCCAGGCGGCGCTGGCCAGCAGGGTGGTGCCGCGCCGGTCGATGAGCCGCAGGGTGCAGGCCTTGGCGTTCATGGCGTCGGCCACCTGCTTGGCGATGGTGTCGAGCACGGTGGTCGGTTCGAGGCTGGAATTGATTACGCGCACAAGGTCGTAGAGGGTACGGTAATAGGTGTGTTCGCGTTCGCCCATGGCGATGCCTCCGGGGTTGGGGTTGCGGTGGACGTGCGGCTATCGGGACATGGCGGGTATGCGCGGGCCGTGGTGGCCCGCCGCACGCCAGCCGTCCGGGGCGCGACGCCTCGGTCCTTGCCGCGTGAATTCGGGCCGCGTGTGCGGGTCGCGTGAATTCGGGCCGTGTGCATCGGGGCCGCGTGCTTGTGGGCCGCGGTCCCTGGTGTTGCCTGCCTTCTGGCACGTCTGCCAGTTCAGACCAGTCCAGTCCAGACCAGTCCAGTTCAGACCAGTTCAGACCAGTCCAGACCGGACCAGACTGAACCGGACAGGGCCAGGCTGAACCGGACAGGGCCAGGCTGAACCGGACCTAACCAGGCCTAACCGAACCGGGGCGGCACACGATGCCCGCCGGAAAGGCCGGTTCATGGCATTCTATATCCGTTCGTGGGAAAAGGCACAAGCCGCCGGGCCCGGCGGGCGCGGGTTGCCATTGGCGGCAAAGCGGGGTAAACTTCGCGCGTCATTGGGGAGTAGCCGCCTCCGCAACGGAGGAGCCCACGTCAACAGACTTGGCCCGCGCATCGCGCCGCGTGCCATGGCGTGTGCGGCATCAGCCTGGCGAGACCTTTGACTTCACCACCAGAGCCGGGTCGGCGCTGGCGGATGAAGTCATTGGTATTCACTATCGCCGGCCCCTCAGGATATCCCGCGTGGAAGCATTCATCGCCGCCTTCGGAATGGTAGCCATCGCCGAACTGGGCGACAAGACCCAGCTTTTGTCGTTTGTTCTGGCAACGCGCTTCTGTGGCCGCCAATGGCCCATCATCTGTGGCATTTTCGTGGCCACGGTCGCCAACCACTTCTGTGCCGCCTACGTGGGCGAATGGGTGTCCGTCAATATCAGCGCGGACATGCTGCGCTGGGGGCTGGGGCTGGCCTTTCTGGCCTTTGCCGTGTGGGCGCTGATTCCCGACAAACTGGAATCGGAAGGGGAGTGCAAGACGCGCGAAAGTGCCTTCCTGTCCACCGTGGTGCTCTTCTTTCTGGCCGAGATGGGGGACAAGACCCAGCTCGCCACCGTGGCGCTGGGCGCGCGCTATGCGGACCTGCTGATGGTGACCATGGGCACCACCCTGGGCATGATGGCCGCCAACGTGCCCGCCGTGCTGCTGGGCGAACGCCTGGGCCAGATGTTTCCGCTGGACAAGATGCGCTTTGTGGCCGCCGCGCTGTTCGCGGTATTCGGTTCGCTGATCCTGTTCAAGGTCGAGATGGGGCTGGGACTGGCCGGTTTGTAGGTTACCCGGCCCTAACGCTGCCCGTGCAGATATCTGGCGGCCCGGATACCGGAAACGGTGTTCGGGCCGCTGTTGCGTTGCGCGCGCGATGTTGCACCGGGGGGCAAGCAGGACGGGCAGGCCAAATTGGCCGAGCTGGCCGGATTGGCCGGACGGGCTGTGGCCTAAAAGGAACCGTTCATGGTCTCCAGACAATGCAGCAGCGCCGCCTTCTGCTCGTCGGTCAGGTCTGCGGTCAGGTCGTCGGTCAGGCGGCGGTGCAGCCGGTCGTGCTCCTCGTACTGCTTGCGGCCCCGCTCGGTCAGGGCCACGAGAATGGAGCGCCGGTCGTGTTCGTGCGGGCGGCGCACCACAAGCTGCTTGTCCTCCAGTCGATCCACCAGCACGGTGAGCGTGCCGGTGGTCACCCCCATGCGCGCGGCCAGTTCCTTCATGGGCAGCGCGCCGTGGATGCCCAGAATTTCCAGGGTGTGCGTCTGGGGCAGGGTAAGCCCCTGTTCGCGCACCACGTCATGCTCCCATGAGGAGAGCTTTTCATAAAATTCCACGATGGCGTGGGTGAGCTTGCCGGTGTCGGACATGGCTGGCCTGTGGGCAGAGGGTGGACGCCGGAAGGGCGCAAGGGGTGCGGCGGCGCGCCCCGCTGTGGTCGTGGTGCGAAAAGCCGCGCAATGCGGCTCCGGCAGTAAGGTTATAGCCAGCAGCGGGTGTGCCCGCAAGGGCGGGCGCGCGGCGGCAAGCTATGGCGCGGCATGAGGAGGGGCGGCCCTGCGGCGTCGTTCATTCTCGCGCGCGGCGGGCAGACGCTCCGGCGCTTGCCGATGGCTTGCCGATGCGCGGGGTGGGCTTGCCGCCTTCGCTTTCCTGTACGGGGCGCGGCGTGGCGCTGGTTGCGTTGCGCGGCCGCCCAGTCCATTCCTTACCATTACCCCGGCAGAAAGGTCATGCCCACGCCCAGTCCCACCAGCAGCGCCGTCATGACCCAGCGGGCGGGCCGGAAGGGAAAGTCGGGCCGCCATGCTTCGGGACGGTCCAGTCCGCGCGCAGCCACGGCCACGGTCTGGGTCCAGGTGCGCTGACCCAGAATGCGCAGCACGGCGGTGGGCAGCAACACGGCGCGCCGCCGCAAGGGCAGCGGGCCGCGCAGATCTGCCGCGCGGGAAATCTGCGCGAACGTCCCCTGCGCCATGGGCAGGAAGTGGATCATCAACGCTACGCCCAGCGCTGGTTGCCAGGCCCGCGCGCCCAGTACCGGGCGCAGCAGCCACACCAGCGCCAGCCCCAGCGCGCGGGGCGATGCCGCCAACGCCAGCGCAAGGCCGATGCCGATGAGCAGGGCCAGCCGTACACCCAGCAGCGCGGATTCGCGCGCGGCATGCGCCAGCAGGGGGGCGTCCGGCCAGGCGAAGCGCAGGGCATCGAGCACGCCGCCAGGCCCGGCATCGCCGCCGCCCATACTGGCCGATGGCTCTGCCGGCCCCAGGCACGCCAGCGCAAAACGCAACGCCACCCATACCAGCACGAACCACGCGTGCCCGCGCAGCATTCCCGGTCGCCGCCTGCGCCGCAACGGCGTGGCGGCGAACAGCCCGGCCAGCCCTGCCGCCACCACGGCCAACCCCAGGGGCGGCAAGTGCCATACCAGCACGCCGTAACACCCGGCCAGCAGCAGATGCAGGCGCGGGTCCGAAGGCTCTGACGAAACTGGCGGGTTTGGCGGGGTTGGCGTGCCCGCGCGGGGGGAGTTGGACGGGGAAGTCTGCCCCGCCAGGGGACTGGGCAGGGGGGTGGTCAGGGCGTCAGACGGAGGGGCAGTGGGGCCGGTGGAGGCGGACACGGACGCAGCCCCGCCTGCGGACCCGGACGCAGTCCCGCCTGCGAACCCGGGCGTGTGGGATGTTATGAGGGTGGATGGGGCGTGGTGCATATAAAATATGTAAAGCAAGCCAGTTAAATTTTTTCTAGATTTTATCTAATACCCTTCTAGGCGGATGAATCACCCGTCATTGACGGGGGCGCACACCCTTCGTGAGCCGCCTGCGCATTTTTTTGTTCCCCATTCGGGACGATGACCGTCCGGAGGTGCGGGGCCTCGTTGCCGCACCCGCGTGCGCGGCCTATGGTAGCCGGGTCCCCGCAGTTCCGCAAACGGGCCGTCGTATGGCGTCCCGCCGCAGGAGGTCCCATGTCCGCCGTATCGCCCGTGTTCCCGTCCTTGCCCGCGCCCGACACGCTTCGGGGCGCGTCTGTTTTCCCGGCCAGCCCGCCGCCATGCGGCCCCGTGGCGTCGGGCGCACCGGTGGCCTGTCCCCTGTTGTTGACGCGGGTGGCCGCAGGCTTTCCCTCGCCTGCCGACGACTATCTGGACCGCCCGCTGGACATCGCGGAGCACTTGATCCGCCATCCGGAGGCCACCTTCTTCCTGCGGGCGCAGGGGTATTCCATGACCGGCGCGGGCATTCACGACGGCGACCTGCTGGTGGTGGATCGCGCCGTGGAGCCGGTCCACAACAAGGTGGCCATCGTGGCCGTGGATGGGGAACTTACCGTCAAGCGCCTGCACCTGCGCGCGGGCCGGGTGGTGTTGCTGCCGGAGAATCCGGACTACGAGCCGCTGGACGTTACCGGGCGGGATGACGTGCATGTCTGGGGCGTGGTGACCTACGTGGTGCATGCCCTGTAGGGGGCGCTTCCGCGTCATGGGGTCATGGGGTCGCGGGTCCCGGCATCACGCGTTGTCGCTCCGGAGGGGGCTTTGCGCGCGCGGGGTGCGGATCGCCGCCGCCGGAAAGAGGGGAGCGCGGGGTTTCCCGTGGGGGGGCGCCTCGCGTCGTCGCGTGCGGTATCCGGATCCGGCACCGTCCGTGAGGTTGCCGATGGCCGCGCACGTGTTTGCGGCGCGTCCCGCAACCTACCCGAAACAACGGCGCGGCCTGCGTTCGCCCGCCACTATCCAACGGCAGTCCGCCATGTCCGTCCCCCCGCATTTTCCTTCCCGGCAGGCTCCACCCGCCGCCGCACCGTCGCCAGCCCCCGCTCCTGTCGACGTCCCCGGCTCGCACAGCATCCTCGGTTCCCCCGCCCTCCCTGATCCGTTGTGGGCGCTGGTGGACTGCAACAACTTCTACGCCTCGTGCGAACGGCTGTTCCGGCCCGATCTGCGCGGCAAGCCCATCGTGGTGCTGTCCAACAACGACGGGTGCATCATTTCGCGCTCGGACGAGGCCAAGGCCCTGGGCGTGGAAATGGGCGCGCCGGAATTCAAGGTGCGGCGCGAACTGGCCCGGCTGGGGGTACACGTCTTCTCGTCCAACTACGCCCTGTACGGCGACCTTTCCAATCGCGTCATGCGCACCCTGGGCACCCTTGCGCCGCAGGTGGAGGTGTACTCCATCGACGAGGCCTTCCTGCCCCTGCGCGGACCGCTGGCCGCCGACCCCGCCGCAGTGGGCCGTGCCCTGCGCGAACGGGTGACCCGCTGGACCGGCATCCCCATATCCGTGGGCATTGCCCCCACGCGCACCCTGGCCAAGCTTGCCGGGCGGGTGGCCAAGCGCACCCCGCACTGCCACGGGGTGTTCAACCTGGCCCACTGCCGCGATGTGCTGGGCATGAGCGTGGACGCCCTGCTGGATTCGCTGCCGGTGGATGCGGTGTGGGGCGTGGGGCGGCGGCTGGCGGCCATGCTGCGCGGCGCAGGCATCACCACGGCCCGCGGGTTGCGCGATGCGGGCGACGACTGGGTGCGGCGGCGCATGAGCGTTACCGGGCTGCGCACCGTGCTGGAACTGCGCGGCCTGCCGTGCATCGGGGCAGAGGAACAGGGCGAGCCGCCTTCGCCGCGCCACACAGTGGTGTCGTCGCGCTCGTTCGCCGGGCGCATCACTGATCTGGCCATGCTGCGCGAGGCCCTGGCCACCCACGCCGCCTTGGCCGGGGCCAAGCTGCGCCGGGCCGGGCTGGTGGCCGGGGGATTGGCCGTGCATGTGCGTACCGCCCGTCATGACGAAGAAGCGGCCCTGCGCTGCGATGACGGCGTGTCCCTGCCCTTGCCGGTGCCCACGGCGGACAGCGCGGTGTTCATCCGGCTGGCGCATGAAGGACTCGACCGCGTCTTCCGTCCGGGGTATCCCTACGCCAAGGCCGGGGTGATGCTGTACGGCCTGGAACGGGCCGACACCCGCCAGGGCAGTCTGCTGGCCCTGGCCGACGGCACGGCGGAACACGACGCCGCGCGCGAGCGGTTGATGGCCGTGGCCGACCGGATCAACGCCCGGTACGGGCGGGGCAAGCTGCGCCACGCGGCGGAAGGGCTGGACGAGGAAGCTCCTTGGCACATGCGCCAGCGGCATCGTTCGCCGCGCCGCACCTCGGCGTGGGACGAACTGGCCGAGGCGCTGTGCAAGTAGCCGCCGTTCGTTCACGGTGTGCTGGCGCCGCGCCGCGTGTGTCGGGTCGCGCCCGGCACGGACACGTGCCGCATCGAATCGTGTCGCGTGGGGCCTTGCGTCCGACGCCATTCCGACAAACTAATGCGCTATGCACTACGGTACGGGTCCGTTGCGGGCCGTCCGCCTGCGGCGTTCCGGCGCGCGTCGCCTTCCGGCTGCCGGGGGCGGGGCCAGGGCGTGGCCAGGCAGGGGCCGGGGCGGACAAGGACGCACGGCGGCTGCGGCGCGCGGCGGCAGCCCCCAGGCCGGGTGACAGGGCGTCAGAAGGAACAGCCATGAAGGATTTCGTCTATCATAACCCGGTGGAAGTCCGTTTCGGCCCCGGCGTGCTGGCCGGGCTTGGCGCGCGGGTACGCGCGGCGGGGCTGGACCATGTGGTGCTGGTGGGCGGCGGTGAGGCCGCGCGCCGTGTGGGCGCGTACGACCAGGCCGTGGCGTCCCTGAAGGCGGCGGATGTGCGCCGCAGCGAGGTGTGGGGTGTGACGGCCAACCCGGACCTGGGAACCGTGCTGCGCATCGCCGCTGCGGCGGGCAGCGGGGCTGACGGTTCCCCCGGACATGGCTCAGGCGGCGGGACGGGGTTTGTGGCCATCGGCGGCGGCAGCGTCATTGATGCCACCAAGGCGGCTGCGGCTCTGGCCCCGCTGGTGGCCGAAGGGCGCGACCCGTGGAGCCCCTTTGCCGAGCGCAAGCCGGTCACCCGATCGCTGCCGGTATTCGCGGTGTCCATCCTGTCGGGCACTGGGTCGGAAATGAACGGCAACGCGGTGATCACCCGGGGCGAGTCGGGTCACAAGTGGGGCATGCGCTGCCCGTCGCCGGTGGTCACATACGTGGACGTGACCTTCCAGCAGGGGCTGCCCTGGCATCTGACGGTGAACGGCGCGGTGGACGCCATGAGCCACGTGCTGGAATTTTCGGTGGTGGGCACGCCTGCTGCGTCTGCCCCGGCTGGGGTCAGACGCAAGGCCACGGACCTTCCCTTCTTTGCCGAAGAGGCGGTGCTGGCCCAGAACGAGGCTTTGCTGCGCACCATCGTGCGCGCCGCCGTGCGCCTGCATGCCGACGCCCACGACGCGGAGGCGCGCGGGGCGTTGGCCTGGGCGTCGGGCGTGGGGCTGTCCGGCCTGACCGGGGTGGGCCTGGGGGGCGGGTCGTGGGAATCGCACGCGCTGGAGCACGCCGTCAGCGGCCTGCACCCGCACGTGCCGCACGGGCTGGCCCTGGCCGTGATCTACCCGCGCTGGATGGAAGAAGTGGCGCAGGACAAGGCCCCGGCCATGCGCAGGCTGGCGGCGGCACTGGAAGGCACGGTGGCCGAGGCCCTGGCCGAACCGGGCGAGGACGGCAACCCGTCGGCCCTGCCCGCTGGCGACCGGAACGCGCCGGAACGCTGCGCCCTGTTGCTGCGGGCGCTGTTCCGCCACTGGGGCGCGCCCGCCGGGCTGTCCCACTGGGGCGTGAGCGAGGGCGACGTGGGGCGTCTGGTGCAACTGGCCAAGGAATATCCCCGTCCGTTGCAACTGGCGGCGGAACGGGTGGAGCGGGTGTTTCGCGCATCCCTGTAAGGCATGCCGGGTTGCCGGAATGCCGTGGGACCATGCGGCCCCACGGGAGCAGGCGCGGAGCGCAAGGTGCGGATGCGGGCGGTAACGGCGCGAGGGGGTAGCGCGCCGCCGATCACTGGCGAAACCGGTGGGTGGAGGTCTGCGTGAGCACGGAACGGATGACGGGGGGGATGGCTGTCGCCGCAGAGGATGACGCGCCGGACGGTGTTGCGGACGATGTGGCGGACCAATCGGCCAGTGGGCAAGGGCAGCCGGGCTTGTCGGATGCATCCGGCCTGCCTGATGCCCCGGAGCTTTTCGATCTGGCGGATTCTGCGGGCGGGACAGCCCCGGCGGAGCACGCCGGGAGGATGGAACGACGCCTGGGTGATCGCCGTCAGGCCGCCCAGCGGGCAACGGACAGGCAGGCGACGTTGCAGTCCGCCATGATGGAGGCTGCACGCGCCCTTGCGCGGCATGGGAAGCCCGACAGCCCCGGCGGCCCGGTCGCTGGTGTTGATGCGGTCGCGCGTTCCGAAGATGTCGTGCCCAAGGTGCGCGGTTGCGCCTGCGGCAGCCGCGATGTGTGGCTGCTGCACGACGGAGTGTTGTACCTGGTGGGCTGCCGCCGCTGCGGGCGCGCCGGACCGGGGGCGTTGTCCGCCGCGCTGGCCCTGGATGCATGGAATTGTGCCGACGAAGCCCGGTTCGCGCGGACACTGCCGCCCGACGCGGATATGGTGGCCCCCTGCACCTGCGAGGCCCCGCATCCCGACGCGGGGGTTTCGGTCTCGCACCCGGCCCACCTGCGCCCGCTGGGGCACCAGGTGACGCCCGCACCCGTGCGGATACACCGGCTATCGCTGTACGGGGCGCAGCTTTCCGGCGATGGCGAGGTGTTGTGCCCGTGGCTGGAAGGCATGGAAGGAGCGGTGTGCGAACTGGCCATGCCCATGCCCGACGGCAGGGGCTGGATCCTGCTGGCCTTGCGCGTGGAGTCGGTGCGGCGCGAAGGGGACACCCTGGTCGTGGGCGGCGGCTTCGTGCGGCAGGATGACCGGCAGCGCGGCCTGCTGCTCCGCCTGCTGGAGGGGGCGCAACCGCTTGCCGGAGTGGGTGCGGCGCACTAGCTGCGTTTGTGGACAGAGATTTTTCCGCCCGCGCAGTTTTTTTCCGGTCCACATGCTGCGGGGTGCAGCGGATTCCGCCGTTTCGTCACGGCCCTTTCGTCACCATGACGTCGCCCTTCCTTTTTTCAGCGCGGCAACGAAAAAGCCCGACCTTGCGGTCGGGTTTTTCGCGTCTTGCCGGTCAACAGGCGTGCAACAGGCGTGCAACGGGCAGCGCAATGGAGGGACTGCGCATGCCGGGAGGCGTTGCTAGCGCATTTCCGTCCCGTCCGGTCCATTCGGTCCATCCGGTCCATCCGCCATATCAGACCCGGCGGTCTGCCCCGCCAGTTCGGAGGCCTTCAACTGGCCGCAGGCGGCCTTGATGTCCTGCCCCTTGCTCTTGCGGATGATCGCCGTGACATTCTTGGACCACAGGTACTGCTCGAAGGCCAGGATGCGCGCCTGGCTGGGGGCCTCGTAGGGCAGCCCCTCCGCAGGATTGTACACGATGAGGTTCAGCTTGGCCTTGGTGCGCGACACCAGACGCACCAGCTCGCGGGCGTGGTCGATGGAATCGTTCACCCCGCCCAGCAGCAGGTATTCGAAGGTGATGCGCTCGCGCGTCTTCAGCGGGTACGATTCCAGCGCGGCCATCAGGTCGTCCAGCGTCCAGCGCGCCGCGCGGGGCATGATGCGCGCCCGCAGTTCCTGGTTGGGCGCGTGCAGCGACACGGCCAGGAAGGCCAGCCCGCTTTCGCCCAGTTCGCGCAGGCCCTTTTCGATGCCGCAGGTGGACACGGTGATGCGCCGGGGCGAGAAGCACAGCCCGAATTCGTCGTTGAGGGTGCGCAGGCTGCGCATGACCTCGTTCAGGTTCAGCAGCGGTTCGCCCATGCCCATGAACACCAGGTTGCGCACGATGGGGTGGTCGGGCCGGTCGTCGCCCAGGTGTTCGCGCGCCACCAGCACCTGGCCGAGAATCTCGGCCATGGTCATGTTACGTTCAAAGCCCATGCTGCCGGTGCTGCAAAAGGTGCAGCCCATGGCGCAGCCCACCTGGCAGGACAGGCACTGGGTCATGCGCACCTTGCCCTCGCGCGATTCGCTGGGAATCAGCACCGTTTCCACCAGCGCGCCGTCGGAAAGAGCCAGCAGGAACTTCACCGTGCCGTCGCTGCTGGTCTTCACGGTGCGGACTTCGGGCCAGGTGATGCGGGCCGCCTCGGCCAGCCGGGCGCGGGTGGCCTTGGATACGTTGGTCATGGCATCGAAGGACCGGGCATTCTTCTGCCACAGCCACTGCCACACCTGACGGGCGCGAAAGCGCGGCTCGCCGAGTGCGTCGGTCATCCACGCTTCCAGTTCGTCGTAGGTCAGGTTCAGTATGTCGATCATGTGTGATGGGGGGCAAGGGGTGGGCCGCATGGGCGGCATGTCGGTATGGGTAAGCCCGCACGGCGGGTTCGTCCAGTGCGCGGCGCATGGATGTGCGGCGCGTGGACGGGTGATGCAGATGCGCGGCCCGCAGGCAATACAGCGGAACGGGCCGGAGGGGAAGCCCCCGCCCACCCCGCCAATTCGGCCAGTCCCGCCAGTTCCGCCGGTTGTGCCGTTTCGGATGCTGCGCAGCCGACACAGCTCGTACGGGCCATACTGCCGAACATGCCGTGCGGCTGCTATAGGCACCCCGGCGTCAGCGGTTGCCGTTGGCTCCGCTGGGGGCGTCAGCGCGTGCGGCATCCGTCCGCGTCGCCTGCCCGCGCCCCTTGTTTTTTACCCGCCCCACGGACAGCAGCACCCCCACCGCGCACAACGCGCAGAAGGTCCACAGCGCCGTGCGCATGGACGCCAGAAAGCCCGGCAGGGTGGCCGCCGACACAGGTTGACCGCCCATGAACACGGAAAACACGATGGTCACCACGATCATGGATGCCATCATGCCCAGGGTGCGCATGGTGCTGGTCATGCCGGATGCCACACCCAGATGGCGCGGCTCCACGCTGCCCACGATGGCGCTGGCGTTGGGCGAGGCGAACAGGCCGTAGCCTACGCCCAGCAGCACCAGCACCACCACGGTGAGCGCGGTGGAGGTGTCCTGCCCGATGAACGCGGCCACGCCAAGGCCCACGGCGCACAGCACCATGCCCACGGTGGCCACCCGTTCGGCCGGAAAGCGGTCGGCCAGCCGTCCGCCGATGGGCGAAAGCACCATCTGGATCACCGGTTGGATGATCATCAGCAGGCCCGCGTCACTGGGGGTAAGCCCGCGCACGTATTGCAGGTACAGGCCCAGAAAGAACAGCACGCCGAAGGTGGAGGCATAGTTGATGAGCGCGGACAGGCAACTGAGCGTGAACAACCGGTTGCGCGAGAGCAGGGTGACTTCCAGCAGCGGGAAGGGGGTGCGCGATTCCAGCCACAGGAACAACCCGCCGCAGGTCAGCCCGGCGGCCAGCGCACCCCAGGCCCACGCGCCATCGTCCAGATGCGACGAACCAAGGGTAAGCAGCACAATGGCCCCGGCGTAAACCAGACTGCCGCGCAGGTCGAAGGGTTCGCCCTTTGCCGAGCGCCATTCGCCGCGCAGTTTGGTGAACACCAGCAGCAACGCGGCAATGCCGAAGGGCAGCACCAGCAGGAACACCCAGCGCCATCCGAAGTGGGTGGTCAGAAAGCCCCCGATCAGCGGCCCGCACGAGATACCCGCATAGGCCGCCGCCGAGACGATGCCGATGGCCCGGCCACGTTCCTCGCGCGGGAATACTTCGAGCATGATGGCGAAGCTGTTGGCCACGATCATGGCTGCGCCCATGCCCTGCAAAAAGCGCAGGCCGATGACCATGCGGATGGATTGCGACAGCGAGAGTACGGCGGTGATGGTGGTGAACAGCACAAGGCCCGACAGGAACAACCTGCGCCGCCCGAAAATGTCGCCAAGGCGGCCCATGATGAGCAAGAACACCGAAAGGGCCATGACGTAGGTGGTTTCCACCAGCCCCACCTGCATGGCCGAGGCGGCAAGGTCGCGCCCGATGACGGGCAGTGAGACGCCCACGGCGGACATCATCAGCGGCATGAGGATCATGGACGTGCTGACCACGAACAGCACCGCCCCGCGCGAAACGGGCGCGGGCGCCGGGCCGGTTGCGGATGGGCCGTGCCCCGGCGTGCGGAAGGGGAAGGAGGCGGGACTCATTGCGCGCCTCCAGATGTGGGGTCTGCCTGGCCTGTCTGCGCGGACTGGCCTGCATGGCCTGACGGGCAGGCCTTGCCGTGTCTGCCCGATCTGCCCGACCTGTCACCTCGGCACGGGCGGCCCAACTCGGCCAGTACGTTGCCGATCATGCGGTCCAGAAAGCCCAGGGCCTGTTCGCGTTCTTCGCCGGAAAAATCGCGCACCATGCTTTCGGTCAGGTCGCGCAGGGCGGCCAGAAAGGGCGCGCGCAGCGTCTCGGCCTGCGCGGTAAGGGTAATGACCATCTGGCGGCGGTTGTGCGGGTTCACGGTGCGGGTCACCAGTCCGGCGGCCTCCAGCTTGGCCAGCGAACGCGCCGCAGCGCCCTTGTCGAAGTGCAGCTTTTCGGCCAGGTCTTCCTGCGACACGCCGTCGCCGCCCTGAAAGAGTTCTGCCAGAAAGGGTATCTGCCCCTTGCCCACCGGCCCCAACGGGGCGATGCGTTCCAGGGCCAGCAGCACCACCAGACGGCGCAACTGACCTACGCGGTAGGCGAAGGACGTGAGTCTCTGTTCCATGCGAAATGTCCTATTGTTGCCGTTGCAACTGTTGAAGGGGCAACAGATAGGCGCGAGATGGCCGGGTGTCAAGGATGAGCAGGGGGTGCCCGGCGGTTTTGCGTGGTGTGGGGCAGGACTCAGGGCCGACGACGCGGGATTTTCGCACTGCATATGCTGAACGGCGTTGCGGCAGCGTCACCCGCGCTGATGGCAGTGGACGTGTGGGCGGCGCGGCGCTATGCCGTGGCGGGTGCGGCGCGGTGCAAGCGCCCTTGCCGCCGTGAATCCCCGTGCAGCTTTGACCCCGGCCAACTGGACAAGGAGCCGCCATGACCACCCCCCACGATTCTTCCGCAGACCTTGCCAGCAACGCAGCCGCGATTTCAACCGATGCGCCGGGCACCCCCCCCGCTGCCACGGGCTTCGGCAGTGCGGGCGTGCCCGCCGACCTGCGCGTGCATCACGAAACCTTTCGAGTGCGCGGGTACGAGGTGGGGCCGGACGGCAGCGTTTCCGCCCAGATCATCTGTGACTACCTGCAAGAGGCGGCGGGCGTGCATGCGGACAGGCTGGGGCTTTCGCTGGCGGCGTTGCACGGGCAGGGGCAGGCGTGGGTGCTGGCCCGGCTGGCGGTGCAGGTGGAGCGCGCCCCGGTGGAGGGCGAGACTGTGACGGTGCGCACCTGGCCGTGCGGGGTGGAGCGGCTGCAATTCCGGCGCGATTACCTGATGCTGGGTCAGGACGGAGCGGTGCTGGCGCGCGGGTCTTCGTTCTGGGTGGTCATCAACCTGACCACCCGCAGGCCGGAACGCATACCACCCACGGTGGCGGCCCTGCTGCCGGAAAACCCGCCGCTGGCGCTGGATGCCCACCTGCTGGGCGACCGACGGCCACCCGCTCCGGCGGAAGACGCCGCGCCGCTTGCCTCCCTGTCCTTCGCGGTGCGCCGGGCAGACATGGACCGCAACCGCCACGTGAACAACGTGCGCTATCTGGACTGGGCGCTGGAAGGCGTGCCGGACGAGGTGCAGGAGACATCCCACCCCGTGTGGCTGGACATGCACTTTCGGGCCGAGACGGTGTACGGCGACACGGTGGAGACGCAGTGCCTGCCCGCGCTCGCCGATACGCCAGCGCCGGATGCCGCCCGCTTCGTGCATATCCTTACCCGTCGCTCCGATGGCCGCGAGGTGGCGCGGGCGCTTACCGGATGGCGGTAGGGCATATCTCCGACAGATATTTCTGCCAGAGGTTGGTCGGTTCGAGGGTTGGAGGTATCTGTCTGTGCCGTGAACGGGACCGACAAACAGAAAGCCTTGCCTGTTCCTCGGCCCTCTGTGTTGACTTCGCTCCTTCTGCCATCGCCTTTCGGGCAATGCACAACCTGAACTTTTGCCACTACGACGAGAGATGTGCGCACATCGCATTCCGCCGGGCAGATTGCCCGAAGGCGCTTTGGCCGAGGGAAGCTGCCCGGCACAGGAATGCGGTGCATGGCATGTGTGGAAAAAGGACCCCACGCTTGGCCAGGACTCTGGGAGCACTGCGCGCATTGGCGTCACCGGCGGCAGATCACCCGAAGGTGCCCTGCGCCGAAGGGAAGCTGCCGCCGCAGGGACGCCGCGCAGGATGCCCCGGGGTTCCAAGGGGCGCGCCCCTGGAGCGCGGGGATGCAAGGGGCCATCGCTCAATGGCCCCTTGCCCGTCGGAGACATAACGAAATCGGGCGTGATCGAAAGGGCACACGTGCCTTCGTAGAAGCCGCATCCAACAGGGCACAACGCCTCTTTCTCCCCCTCTTCCTCTCCTTCTTCTTCCCCCTCCCCCGCCCCTTCCCCTCCCCCTTCCAAAATAAAACGGGGGAAGGAACCTTCGTCCCTACCCCCGCATCTCTCTTCAGCACGCGGCACCAGCCGCATTCCAACCCCGGCGCTAGCCGAAATTCTTCGCCTTGTACTCGCGCACGTAGTCCACGGCTTCGGGCACGCTTGTCACTTCGCCTGCCACCTGCGCCTTCAGCAGCGCATCGCGCAGCATGCCCACCTGGGGGCCGGGGTGCAGGCTGGTGAACTCCATGATCTCGTTGCCGTTCAACAGCGGTTCCAGCATCTGCTCCGGCGTTTCGGCGCGCTCCAGGTACTTCATGTTGTGATTGAAGTAGGTGTAGCTGCCGTCGCGGGCTTCCAGGTCGGCGCGGGCCATCTCGATGAGCCGGGGGAATTCGTCCAGCGACTTGAAGCGCCGGATGCCCCGGTCGGTGAGCATGAAGTGGAAGCGCATGTGATGGCGCACCAGATGGCACACCTGCTCCACGTCTTCGGGAGAGAAGTGCAGGCGACGCAGCAACTTGCGCGTTACCTTCGCGCCTACGCGGTGGTGCTGGTAGAAATTCCACTTACCGTCGAAGTATTCCGCCGTGTACAGCTTGCCCACGTCGTGGAACAGCATGGCGAAGGTGCCCAGCCAGTCGTAGTTGTATTCGCCTTCCGGGTAGTGGCGCATGCAATCAAGGGTATGGTCGAGCACGGACTCTTCCACGCCCTCGTCGTTGCGCTGCTGGCGCACGCGGGACAGGGCCGCCACTTCGGGCAGCAGGCCGTGCAGCACCTGCGAATCGAACAGCAACTGCACGAACTTCCACATGCACTCGGCTTCCACCTTGCGCCACTCGTCCATGATGTCCGAGATGCGCACGTAGTCCAGCACGCGGCTGGCAGCGCGGATGATGGCCATCCACGAATTCGGCTCGATGGGCAGGTCGAAGTTGGCCGCAAAGCGCATGGCCCGGATGACCAGAAGGTAATTGCGGCGCAGGGTTTCGTCCGGAATGCCGCGCAGTTGCACCTTGCCTTTCGAGAAATCCTCGAAGCCTTCGTACACGTCGCCGGTATGGGCGATGAACGGGCAGGACAGGGCGGGGGGCATCTTGCCCTGCTCTTCCAGCACGCGCAGCATGCGCGGGGTGATGCGGGCCAGGGTGTGTTCCGGGTGCGAGGATTCTTCGGTATCGGTGTGGTAGAAGCGGATCAGGGCTCCGCCTTCGCGCATGGTGGCGACCACGCCTTCTTCATTGGAGCGCTCAAGACTGGGGAAGAGCTTGCCGAGCTCTTCGTAGTCGGGCTCGCAGGCAATGTCGATTTCGGTTTCGCGGCCATCCAGCAGTTCCTTCTGCAACTGCGCGTTGACCACGTAGGCGTCGTAACCGTTGCGAAGGATGGCCTTGCAGATGGCTATGGCGTCCTTGAAAGGTTGGCTCATCCCTGTCCTCCTGAAAGTGATGAAAGGCGCGCCCTCCGGCGCGGTGCCATCCGTGCATCACAGGCGCGGCCCGAAAAGTCAAGGCGGCTAGGTGCGGGGCTGCATGGCCTGTGGCAGTGGACCGGGCCGCAGACAGCATCGGATGGAATACCGCTGGGCGGGTGTACACGGGAAGTATGTCCGCCTGATTGTGCCAAAATGCACAAAAGTTGCGCAGGATGCAAGGGGGAGTGGGGTGGGGGCTATCGGGGGTGGAGGTGGAAGGGGAGAGGGGGTAAGGTTGTGCCACATTGGGCGCGGCCTCTACGAAGGCAGTTGTGCCCTGTTGGCAACGCGCGATTTCGTTATGTCTCCGACGGGCAAGGGGCCATTGAGCGATGGCCCCTTGCATCCCCGCGCTCCGGGGGGCGTTGCCCCCCTGGTCCCCCCAAGTTCGTCCTGCACCGCATTCCTTCCGCCGCCAGCTTCCCTGCGGCGCTGGCGCGCCTCGGGCGATCTGCCGACGGGAATGCGATGTGCGCCAACCTCTCGTCGCCACGGCGTAGCGAGGGTGCCTTTGCAACACGTCTCTTGCGCGGCGTCCCCACGGCGGCAGCTTCCCTTCGGCGCTAAGCGCCTTCGGGCGATCTGCCACCGGTGCCGCCGATGCGCGCGAAACTCTCGTCACCTCGATGAAGCTTGTGTGCCTCTTCGTCGGGTTTCCTGCACCGCATTCCTTTCGTCGCCAGCTTCCCTCCGGCGCAGGGCGCCTTTGGGTGATCTGGCGACGGGAATGCGATGTGCGCCAACCTCTCGTCGCCACGGCGTAGCGAGGGTGCCTTTGCAACACGTCTCTTGCGCGGCGTCCCCACGGCGGCAGCTTCCCTTCGGCGCTAAGCGCCTTCGGGCGATCTGCCACCGGTGCCGCCGATGCGCGCGAAACTCTCGTCACCTCGATGAAGCTTATGTGCCTCTTCGCCGAGTTTCCTGCACCGCATTCCTTTCGTTGACAGCTTTCCTCGGCCAAAGCGCCTTCGGGTGATCTAGCGACGGGAACGTGATGTGCGCCCATCTCTCGTAGCCACGGCGTAGCGAGGGTGCCTTTGCAACACGTCTCTTGCGCGGCGTCCCCACGGCGGCAGCTTCCCTCCGGCGCTGGTGCGTCTCCGGGTGATCTGCCACCAGTGCCGCCGATGCGCACTAATCGCTCGGAGGCATGGCGAAGGTTCTGGTTGTGCTTTGCTCAACGGGTCGGTCTCTGACGTTGTGGCCGCAATCCGCATGAATGCTTTCTGGCCGCCAGAGGTGCGCAGCATCATGGGCGAGGTGTGTACTTGTTGCACGGTTCAAAGGAAATGTACGGTGCGTAGAAGCGTGTGACGCCGGGCTTTGACGGCGGCACACGCGTCGCAACGAGGGCATGGGTAAGAGCACCCTAGTGGGATGGTGGCAACGGGAGTTCCGCGCACATACGCATTCTGCCGAGCAGATTACCCGGAGGCGTCTACGCCGGAGGGAAGCTGCCCGGTGAAGAATGCGGTGCAGGATGACACGGGGTTCCAAGGGGCGGAGCCCCTGGAACGCGGGGGTGCAGGGGGTGTTCGTTACAACACCCCCTGCCCGTCGGAGACATAACGAAAT
Organism: uncultured Desulfovibrio sp.; assembly: GCA_964402645.1. GTDB lineage: Bacteria > Desulfobacterota > Desulfovibrionia > Desulfovibrionales > Desulfovibrionaceae > Cupidesulfovibrio. Next base: position 27,787 of record CAYOCV010000002.1, read on the forward strand.
CGAGGGTCATCAACAGGGTTGGCGTGGATTCGTAGAAGCCGCGTCCAATAGCGCACGACCACTCTTGCTTGCCTACGGCGCAGCCCCTACACCACCTTCACCCCGCCAAGCCACAGCGCCTTCACCCTGCCCACCAACTCCCGTCCCAGAAACGGCGTGTTCAGGCTCTTCGAGTGCATGGTCTCGCGCGAGGGCACCCACTTCTCTTCCGGGTCCAGCAGAAAGAAATCCGCCGGATCGCCGACGCCAAATCCGTTCACGGGCAGCCCGAATACCTTCCCCGGCTCCGCCGCCCACAGGCGCATCAGGTCGGCTTCCGTCAGCACTCCTTCGCGCACCAGCCCCCAGGTCAGGGCCACGGCGGTATCAAGGCCGGTAATGCCGTTGGGGGCCTCGTCCAGCGGGGTTTCCTTTTCGTGCGCCGCGTGCGGGGCATGGTCGGTGGCCAGAATGTCGATGACGCCGGATTGCACGGCCTCGCGCAGGGCGGCCACGTCGTCGTCGGTGCGCAGGGGCGGGTTGACCTTGGCCTTGGTGTCGTACCCCAGCAGTTCCTTGTCGGTCAGCAGCAGGTAGTGGGGGCAGGTTTCCGCCGTCACCGGCACGCCGCGCTGCTTGGCCCAGGCGATCAGCTCCACCGAGCGGCGGCACGAGATGTGCGCAAGGTGAATGGGCAGCTTCAGGTAGTCGGCCAGCAGGATGTCGCGCGCCACGTGCAGCGCCTCGCCGATGTCCGGCTGGCCCTTCACCCCGATGCGCCCGCTGGTCTCGCCCTCGTTCATGTGCGCGCCCTTGGCAAGGTAGGGGTCCTCGCAGTGGTCGATGACCACCTTGCCCTGGTCGGCGGCATATTCCACGCAGCGGCGGAACATTTCGGTATCCGGCACGGGCGCACCGTCGTTGGAAAAGGCCACGCAGCCCGCCTCGGCCAGTTCGGCCAGCGGGGCAAGCTCCACGCCCTTCAGCCCCACCGTGGCCGCGCCGATGGGGTGCAGGCGCGGGCCGTGCGGCCAGTGGCGGCGGGCGGTCTCGATCATGTCGCGGGTGATGGAGGCATCGTCGTTGACAGGTTTGGTGTTGGCCATGCACAGCACGGCCCCGAACCCGCCGTGGGCGGCGGCGGCAAGGCCGCTGGCGATGTCTTCCTTGTACTCCTGCCCCGGCTCGCGCATGTGGGTGTGCGCGTCGATGAAGGCCGGAAACAGCACCATGCCCTTGGCGTCGATGCTCTCTGCCCCGGCGGGAGCGCTGCCCGCGCCGCTGTCCGTCACGGACGCGATGCGCCCGTCGGCCACGGCGACATCCACCATGCGCCCCAGCAGGCGGGCGTTGCGAAGGAACAGGGAAGGGGAAGTGGTGGCGGTCATGCGCGGCCTCCGTTGTCGGCGGTCTGCTCTATGCCGGTGCGGGTGGCGAGCAGGAAAAGGATTGCCATGCGCGTGGCCACGCCTGCGGCCACCTGGTCCAGGACTAGGCTTTCGGGCGAGTCGGCCAGCACGGACGAGATTTCCAGCCCCCGGTTCATGGGGCCGGGGTGCAGCACCCGCGCGCCCGGCGCGGCCATGGCCAGATGCCGGGGCGACAGGCAGAACCGCTGCGCGTATTCACGCAGGTCGGGCAACAGGCCTGCCTGCTGGCGTTCCAGTTGCAGGCGCAGGCACATTACGGCGTCTGCGCCCTGCACGGCGTCGTCCAGCCGGTTGAAGATGGTCACCGGCCAGTTGTGGACCCCGGCGGGCAGCAGGGTGCGCGGCGCGCACAGCCGCACATTTACCCCCAGCGACGAAAGCAGGTGGACGTTGGAGCGGGCCACCCGGCTGTGGGCAATGTCACCAAGGATGAGCAGGGTGCGCCCCTCGAAGGTGTCGCCCCAGACCTGGCGCAGCGAATAGCAGTCCAGCAGGGCCTGGGTGGGGTGGGCGTGCCAGCCGTCGCCCGCGTTGACCACCGAGCAGTCCAGCCGCTCGGCCAGAAACTGCGCCGCGCCGCTGGACGAATGGCGGATGACGATGATGTCCGGCGTCATGGCCTGCAGGGTGAGGGCGGTGTCCTTCAGGCTTTCGCCCTTGGACAGGCTGGACCCGCTCTTGGCCAGCGAGAAGGTGTCGGCGGAAAGCCGCTTGCCCGCCACGTCGAACGAGGTCTTGGTGCGGGTGCTCGGCTCTGCGAAGAACAGCACCACGCTCTTGCCCTTCAGGGTGGGCACCTTTTTCACGGGGCGGCGGTTGATGTCGTGGAACTGGGCCGCCGTATCCAGCAGGTGGAACAGCTCTGGCCGCGTCAGCTGGGTGACGTCCAGCAGGTCCTTGTGGGGCCACGTGGGGCGTTGTGCGTGCTGCATGTAGGTGTGGGGGGTTACGGGGTTGTCCCCAGTGCTTGGGAAAAATCTTGGGGCAGCAGGGCCAGCCGCGCGCGGCGGCCCGGAACGATGGACCCGATGTCGCCCCGGCCAAGGGCGGTTGCGCCGCCCACGGTCAGCAGGCGAAGCAGGGCGGCGGGGGGCAGGTCGTGTCCGGCGGGCAGGTCGCGCAGGGCGCGGGCCTCGTTCCACAGATCCAGGTCGTGGTTCGAGGCCAGGCTGTCGGTGCCAAGGCACAGCGGCGCGCCCGCCTCGGCCAGGGCGCGGGCCGGGGCCGTGCCCACGTTGATGGCTGCGTTGGAGCGGGGGCACAGGCAGACGTGCGCGCCCGATTCGGCCAGCAGGCGGATGTCCGACGCGTCCAACTGTACGCAGTGTACGGCCAAGGTGCCCTCGTCCAGCAGGCCGAGATCGGCGGCGTAGGGCACGGGGCGCATGCCCGGTGCTGCAAAGCCCGGCGGCAGCACGCGCACGGCCAGCAGGTCGGCCAGCGCGCCGCACCCGGTGGTCAGGAATTCCACCTCGTCGGGGTGTTCGGCCAGATGCATGGAAAAGACGCGGTGGTTGCGTTCGCACCAGCGGCGGGCGGCGGCCAGGGCCACCGGATGGGTGGAATACAGGGCATGCCCGGCCAGTGCGGCGTCCGGGTGGACGGGGAAGGGTGCGTTGGGGGCGGGGGGTGTTTCAGGCCGTCCGGGGGGAACGCCATCGTCCGCAGCAAGTTCGGACGCCAGTTCTTCCATGGCGCGCGGCCACAGGGCGGCGGTGTCCGCAGGGGCTGCCGGTTCGCCGTCGGGCGTGGTGAAGCGGTAGCCGAACACCTCCGCGAAGTGCGAACAACCGATGGACGCGGCCTGCATGGCCCGGCGCACGGCGGCGGGGGCCGCGGCGGTGATGTCGCCCACGTGGGCGGTGTGGCAGGCTGCAAGCTGGCGCGCGGCATCGGCCAGGGCTGCAACGCGGACTTCCGGGGGCGTGTCGGCCCCGGCTGCCATGAGAGACAGCAGGCTTTTCACCCACGGCACAAAGCCGCCCCCCAGCACGGTGCGTCCGGCCAGATGCGAAAGTTCGAGGTGGGTGTGGCAATTGACCACACCAGGCAGCAGGGTGACATCGCCAAGGTCGGTCAGGGGTACGCCCGCGCGACGGCGAAAGGCGTCCATGGGCTCCACGGCCTCAATGATGCCGCCGCGCAGCCCGGAAAGCACGCGGGCCGGGCCATCCGCGCCATCCGTTCCGGCAGGGGCATCCGCGCCGGTACGGGCATTCGCATTGTCCCGCGTGGCGCAAGCGCCATCGGTCAATGCTGCCTGTCCCGCGCCGTCCAAGAAAACGCCCCGGATCACAACGACATGGTCGTCGAGAACGCGGGGCGGCGAAAACAGGTCGCGCGGGTCTCGTGACGGACCCTCACCTGCAAGGGGTATGACGCGTCGCGCGCGTACGGCGATGAGCATTGTCTGTACGGGGGGTTGGGTGTACAAGCCGGGCTTGGTGGCTCCCGGCACTTGGGGTATGTCGTTGGACGCATGCCCACAAGATAGTGTTCCACAATCGGGTGGGGATGTAAAGAAAACGGGCGCACCCGACGAACAGATAACGACGGATGCTGGCGCGCGCCAGTCTTTCCGTCCGTCAGCCGCCCCCCCCCCCGGGAGCCGGTAGCCAGACAGCCCCCGGAGCCCCGATCCGGCGCCCCCCCTTCCGGGGCTTGCCTTGCCGCAACTTCAGCCGCTTGTCCTCACGCGAATTCCCATGACCACACCGCACCGCAGCCTCTGCCTCATCCACGCCAACTGTCAGGGCGACCCGCTGGCGCAACTGCTGGCCGCCGCGCCGCAGTTTGCCGAACGCTACGAAATTCGCCGGTACACCAACTACCTGCGCGAGCGCGTGCCCCCTGCCGAACTTTCCGGCTGCGGGCTGTTTCTGTACCAGCATCTGGGCGAAAAGTGGGACGACCACGCCTCGGACAAACTGCTGTCCATGGTCAACCCGGCGGCGCAGGTGCTGCGCCTGCCCAACATGCTGTTCACGGGCTACTGGCCGTTCTGGACCCACAAGAGTTCCATGGATTTCGGCGATGCGTTCCTGGACCGGCTGGTGTCCATGGGCCTTGGCATGGCGGAAATCCTGCACGTGTACCTGCATGGCGACATCGCGGCCAAGTACGATCTGGACGCCATGTTGCGCGCATCACTGGATGTGGAGCGGGACAAGGAGCGCGGGGCAGGCGTGGGGTCGGGTCGGATCAGGGGTGATGGCGCTGCCGCAGGCCCGGTGGCGGGCGGCATCCCTGCCGTGGTGGCCCCCACGGTGGAACTGGTGGAATCGCTGTGGAAGCAGGAGCGGCTGTTCGCCACCATCAACCACCCCAACCGGCGGCTGGTGCTGCACGTGGCGGAAGGGGTGCTGGCGGCGCTGGGCATGGACCCGCTGCCCCCGGCGGCGCGCAACGGCTTTACCGACCCGTACCCGGAATTCGAGCTGCCCATCCACCCGCAGGTGGCAGCCCATCATGGGCTGGCCTTCGGCGGGCCGGACGCCGCGTACAATATCTACGGGCGGCGCATGACCTTCGAGGAATACGCGCGCCGTTACGCGGACTGCCGTCTGCGCGGCATCGACAATTTCATCGGATATTTGCAGCTGGTGTAGACGGGCGGAGGGCAGGGCTTCGACACGGAAGCGCCCCAAACCCCCGTCAGGCCTTGGGCTTGGATGGGGTGCCGGGCATGGGGTCCGGTTGCCGGACGGTCCGTCGCGCCAATGTCGTGTCGCCGTGTCCTGCGGCTATGCGGAGGGCGCGGCGGCGTTGTTTTGCCCGTTGAGTCCCAGCAGGGTGGCCGCGCTGGACAGCAGCACTTCTATCTCGCCGTCGGAAAGGTCCAGCCGCCGTTGCAGGCGGTGGCATTCGTCGGCGGGGTCGAACAGGGGGTAATCGCTGCCGAACAGGATGTGTTCGCGGTCGTGCTTGTCGAAGATGGCGCGCAGGGTGGCGTCGTCGATGAACGAGAGGCTGCTGGAGGTGTCCATCCACACCTCGCGGCCCACCAGCACTTCCAGGGCGTACTGCCAGTGCAGGTAGCCGCCAAGGTGCGCGGCGATGAACCGGGCGCGCGGAAAGGCGTCCAGCAGGGCGGCCAGCTTGTACGGGCAGGAGGGGTTTTCCGCCGGGGGCAGCTTGTCGCCGATGTGGCACATGAACACGAAGTCGTCCTGCGCCGCCTCGATGATGGGCAAAAGGCGCGGGTCGTCCAGCCGAAACCCCTGGAATTCGGGGTGCAGCTTCAGCCCCCGGATGCCCGTCGCGCGCAGCCGGTCCAACTGGTGTTCCCAGTCCGGGTATTCCGGATGCACGGTGCCGAAGGCCACCACCTCCGGGTGATGGCGCTGCAATTCCACGGCAAAGGCGTTGGCCGGCACCACCTGCGCGGCGGCGGTGGCGGCGCAATGCACCACCACGCCGTCCAGCCCGGCGCGTTTGGCGCGGGGCAGCAGGTCTTCCACCACGCCTTCGCCCACAGGCGAGATGCCGTAGTGCGATTCCAACTGTTGCAGAACCTTGGACGCGATCTTGGGATGGAAGGCGTGGGTGTGGACGTCGAGGAACATGGGCCTTGCCCTACGCCCGGTCCACTGACCAGTCAAGCGAGCAGGCACATTCGTTGCGTGCAGTGTTATCGAATGTGGGGCATGAACGCCCGCGAGGAGTTGTGGCCGTCCGTGTCTGGTCGAATAGCCTGTTATTGCAGCAGGTCTTTCAGCCAGTCGGGTACGGGCACCGGCTTGCCTTGCGGGTTGATGCAGGCATGCTGGGTCATGCCGTCGGCAAGCAACCTGTTGCGTCCTTCGTCCCGAATCTCGTACACGAAGGTCAGCGACGCACGGCCCCATTCGCTGATGCCCGCACGCACCTGGAGCAGGTCGTCGAATTTGGCCGGGCTGCGGTAGCGGCAGCGTGCCTCGCGCACCGGCAGGATGATGCCGCGTTCTTCCACGGTGGCATACCCCATGCCCCGCGAGCGGATGAATTCGCTGCGGGCGCGCTCGAAGAAGTGCAGGTATTCCGCATAGTACACAACGCCCATCATGTCCGTTTCACCGTAGGACACACGGTGGGCCAACCAGATCTCCGGCACGGGAAAGCCATCCATATGTTTCGCAACCTCCTGCCGCATGGCGCGGCGTGTCGATTCGTACGTCATTTTGGCGTGAAAGCCAAAGCCGCGTGCCTGCGCGGCCTGTCCTCCTCCGGCGTGTCCGCTGCGCGGGCCGTTGCCAGCTCGTTGGCCGGGTCCAGTTCACCCGCTGTCTCCATCCCCTGCGCGCCTGCATGCGGTCGCGCCGCCGGGGTGCTGTTGCTGGCGCTGGCCATCTCCGGCTGCGCCTCGCATGCGCCCCGGATTTCGGTCCCCGAGCCGGAAGTTTCCCCGGCGGTGCAGGCCCCGGCCCGCTCGGCCCTGTCGCGCCCGGCGTTGTCGCTGCCGCCGCTGCCCGCATACACGGAAGCCTCGCCCGACGAAATCCGCGCCGCCATCGCGGTCATGGACCCGCGCAGTCAGGGGCTTGCCTCGTGGAACGATCTGGCCCCCGCGCTGGCCCAAAGTCTTTCCTACATGTCCACCCGCCCCGCTGACGGTGTGGCCCTGGACCGCATGGGGCTGCGCGTGACCAATGCCGATTTCATGGCCTCCCTGCGGCAGCTGTCCGGCCTGCTGCCAGCTCTGGACGCCAACCCCGGCCTGCTGGCCGAGCGGTTTCGCTGGCTGCGCGTGGATACCGCGTGGACCGGCTACTACGAGCCGGTGCTGCGCGCCAGCCGCACCCCCGCGCCCGGCTATTCGCACCCCATCTACCGCACACCGCCGGATATGCACGTGACGGAGGTAGGCGCGTCCGGATCCGGCAAGCAGCGCATGACCTACCGCGTGGTGAACGGCCCCAAGGGGCGCACGCTGCGGCCCTATTACGACCGGGCGGAAATCGACGCCGGGGCGCTGCGCGGCAAGGGGCTGGAACTGGCCTGGGCGGCGGACCCCGTGGATGTGTACATCCTGCAGGTGCAGGGCTCCGGCAGGGTTCGCTTTACCGACGGCAGCGAGGCCCGCGTGCTGTACGCCGCGCAGAACGGACGGCCCTACGTGTCCATCGGGCGTATCCTGAAGGAACGTGGTGAACTGCCGCCCGACGGGGTGAACATGCCCGCCATCCGCCAGTGGCTGGAACGTCATCCCGCGCAGGCGCGTGAACTTATGAACACAAACCCCAGCTACGTCTTTTTCCGGATGGAGGAGGGCGGCGGCAAGGGGCCCCTGGGCTGCACGGGCAGGCCGCTGACCCCGTGGGTAAGCCTGGCCACCGACCGTTCCGTGTTGCCCTCCGGCGCGCTGGTGGCCTTTTCCACCCCCATGCCGCAGCCTGCGGGCGGCGGCGCGGTGACCGGCCTTGGCCTTGCACAGGATACCGGCGGGGCCATCAAGGGCTACCGCATCGACCTGTTCTGCGGAGCGGGCGACCGTGCGTCCGCCGTGGCCGGGCATCTGGATGCGCCTGGCCCGGCGTGGTTGCTGTTGCCCCGCACCCGTTAGGAGACCACCCGGCAGAACGCCTCTGCACAGGAGACCTCCATGACCCCACGCCCGCTCGCAGACCGTATTCCCGTCATTCTTGTGGTGGATGACGACCCGGTGGCCCGCGCCGCCATGTCCGGCTACCTGCACGAGGCGGGCTATGCCGTGCGCGAGGCGGACGGCGGCATCAACGCGTTGGCCCTGTTCGACGAGCGGGGCGCGGATGCGGTGCTGCTGGACTGGAGCATGCCCGGCAAGAGCGGGGCCGAAGTGTTGCCCCGCATCGCCGCCCAGGCCCCCACGGTGCCGGTCATCGTGGTGTCCGGCACCAGCGAGGTGCGCGAACTGGCGCGGGCCTTGCGCCTGGGGGCGTGGGACTTCGTGATCAAGCCCATAGAGGACATGGCGGTGCTGGAGCGGGCATTGGTGCGTTGCCTGCTGCGGGCGGAACTGCTGCGCGAACAGGGCCGCCGCCGTGAAACCCTGGAAGAACTGGTCCGCCGCCGCACCGAAGACCTGGAGGAAGCCAACCGCCGTCTGCGCCGCGAGATCGCCGAGCGTCGGGAATTCGAGCGGGCCCTGGCCGAAAGCGAGGAACGATTCCGCCAGTTGATGGAAAACACCAACGAGGTGTTCTGGGTGCATGACCTGGTCCGCAACAGGCTGCTGTATCTTTCACCGGCTTACGAAACGGTGTGGGGCCGCACCGTGGAACAGGCCATGCATCCCGATACCCCGCGCTTTGCCACCATTCATCCGGAGGATCGAGCCGGAATGGAGGCGGCCATGGCGGGCATTGCCTCTTCCGCCACCCCCGTGGATGCCGAATTTCGCATCATGCGGCCCGATGGCGGGGTGCGCTGGGTGCATGCCCGCGCCTTTCCCGTGCGTGACAGCAGCGGCAGGGTATACCGCGTGGCCGGAGTAGCCGCCGACGTCACCGTCCGCCGCACGGCAGAGGAACGCATCCGCGCCTCGTTGCGCGAAAAGGAAATCCTGCTGCGCGAGGTGCATCACCGGGTCAAGAACAACCTGCAGCTCATCGTCAGCCTGCTGAACCTTCAGGCCGCCTACGCGGGCGGGGCCGCCGACCGTGAACGGTTCATAGAAAGCCGCAACCGGGTGGCCTCCATGGCCCTGGCGCACGAGGAACTGTACCGGGCCAATGATCTCGCCAGCGTCAACGTCGCCGATTACGTGGAACGGCTGGCGCGCAAGCTGGTGCTGGCCTCCGTCGACACCGAGGTGGAACTGGCCCTGGACCTGCCGCCGCTGTTCCTGCCGGTATCGGCGGCCATTCCTTGCGGGTTGATCCTCAATGAACTGGTCACCAACGCCATCAAGCACGCCTTTCCGGACCGCGATGCCGGGCGCGTCAGCATCGCCGCACGACGGGACGGGCGGCTGGTGGAGGTGCGCGTCACCGACGACGGGGTGGGGCTGCCGAAAGGCTTCGATCCCGCAGGCGGAGCCACGCTGGGCATGCAACTTGTGGGCAGCCTGGTGGCCCAGTTGGGCGGGCGGCTGGATGTGGCCTCCGGCCCGGCAGGGGCCAGCTTTGTCGTGCGCTTCGAGGAAAACGAGGCAGAACCGGATGCCCCCGATGCCCCCGCCGGAGCGGATGCGCCGCAGGCGTTGTGGTCCGCAGCCGGGTTGGCTGGGGAGTTCATTGCCCCCGACGACGACCTGGCGGAATGAAAGTCAGACGCGCCAGCGGTGGCTTGCCGGGATGTGTGGCGGGTACTTGCAGGTGGCATTGGTTGTGTGCGCACTGCAAACAATGTGCGGCGCACCTGTTTTACGTCAGTCCATGTTCTTTTTTTCTCGTTCACCGGGTTTTGCCTTGACTTCACGGGCTGGCGGGCGGAGCATGTCCTTGCACCGACCGGACGCCCGACCCGCGCCAAGCGGCCGATGCATGCCGAAATCTCCGTTCTGCGCCATGACGGCGCGGGAGGCCAGGCCATGCGTGTACGCCGTATCTTTTCCGTCGTTTCCCTTCCTGCCCTCTGCGCCCCCCGGACGAAGTCGTCTTTCCGACTGCCCGCGCACCGCACGCTGACCATGCTGTTTGGACGGCAGGCGGGGTGCGCTTCATTCCCTCGTGTTTTTGCCCGGCCTCCCCGTGCCGGTGCCGCTGGCGTCGCAAGCCGCCGGACCGTTTTGTCCGTTTATCGCTCCGCCCCGTGCGCATGCACGGCGTCGGGGCGTTTTGCGTTCAGCCAACTGTTGGCCGGAAAGAACATGCTGCCTTCCCGCCCCATGCGGCGGGCGGCGGCGCAAACCCGGTGGACGACGGAAGCCGCCTGCCGATCCTGTTGGGCCAGGCCCAAGGAGGCACCATGAGTTTTGCGGATATCGGTTCCATCATTGCTGCGGTCGCCGTTCTCGGTGTGGTCGGATACTTCATGTACATCAAGGTGTTGAAGCACTAGCAACACACTGTTCGCAGCGTTCATGCGGTCTGGCTGCCAGCCCGTCTGATTAGTGGACAGCCCTCCTCGTCGGACAAGACTGTCCGGCCTACAGGCACGCAACACGTTGCCGCAGCCCCTTGTCGGCGCCCTTCATTCCGTGAAGGGCGCCATATTTTTTAAAGAATGTCAGTGGCTTTAGATGCTGCGTGATTATCAGCCACAACGCTTGAAACGTTTGCCATGCTTTGATTGCGGATGTAGCGCCGGAAGTTTCCTTTTCCCAAAAAGCTGGTCAACGGCACGGGTTTGAGGGGGCGTGTGATATTGACATTGATTTTCGATATCACATATGGTGCCACTTCCGCACGGCGCAGGGTTGGCGTTCGTGGACGTCCACTTCAGTCGGCACGTCGGGTTCGCATGGCCGGACGCGTGGCGGCACACTCATCACAAGGAGCAGGAAATGAACGAGAATTACAAGTACGGGCTGTATTTCGTGGGCGGCGTGGCGCTGGGCGCACTGGGCGCAGTGATGCTGGGCAGGGGCAAGTTCGACATTCGCCCGGCCATGGCCGACCTGCTGAGCCACGGCTTTGACCTCAAGGACAAGGCGTCCGCCTATGCGGAAACCGTGCGAGAGCATGTGGAAGACATCGTGGCCGAGGCGGAGCACGTCCACAAGCAGCGCAAGGATGCCGCTGACGCCGCCCCCGAAGCCGCTGCCGCTGCCGAAGCCGCCAAGGCCTGACCGGACCTGATCGAAAGGGAACCGGACCACTCACCGACCACATCCGCAACGGACGAGGCGCATGGATTATCGCATAGCACACGAACTGCCGGGGCGCTTGCGCTTGCGTTGCGCCCCCGGTTTGCTTTCACAGGACCGGGCGCATGACCTGGTGACACGCATCGTGGCCGTTGACGGAGTGGCTGAAGCGCACGCCACAGTCACCACAGGCAGCGTGTTGGTACGGTACCATCACCTTGCCGCGCGCGGCGAAGTGCTGGCCGTAGTGGACGGCTTTGTGGCCGGGGGTGCGGCGCGCCGTGCGCCGGGCAGACGGGCTGAAGCGTCCGGACGCCCGGCGGGCGCACGTGGGGCTTCAGGCAGGTGCGAGACCAAACCCGAAGCCAAAACCGGTTCACGAGAAGGCCAGCCTGACGGCAAGGCTGCCAACGGGGCTTCCGGCGGGCCAGCGGGGCAGCGTCGTTTGCGCGGTGCAGCGCCCGGCAATGGTCCCGCCGCCGGGCTTGCCCGTCAGGCGCGCGGCCCCATGGGCGCGCATCTGCCGCCGGGGGCTCCCGGTATGGCCGGTTCGCGCGGCATGGGGGCCGCCCCTCACACCGTGGTTCCGGGCGGGGCCGCCCTGTCGGCTGGCGCGTCGGGCGTGGCCGGGTTGGGCGGACTGAACGGACTGAACGGACTGGCTCTGGCCGGAGCCGCGCCCGGCGCGGGCGGGCTGATCCGCTACCTGATCCTGCGTCCCTTCCTGCCGCGCATCGTGCGCATGGTTTCCTCCTTCTTCCGTGCGCTGCCCTTCCTGCTCAAGGGGGGCCGCTCGCTGGCATCGGGCCGTCTCAACGTGGACGTGCTGGACGCGGCGGCGCTGGGCATATCGCTGGTGCGGGGCGACTTCCGCTCCGTGGGGCTGATTACCGCGCTGTTTGCCGTGGGCGAGTTTCTGGAGGAATGGACCCGCAAGAAATCGCGCGAAAGCCTGGCCGAAAGCCTGGCCGTGGACGTGGACACCGTGTGGGTGAAGCGCGGCGAGGCAGAGGTGCAGGTGCCCCTTTCCGCCCTGGCCGATGACGACCTTGTGGTTGTACGCGCCGGTTCGTCCATTCCCGTGGACGGCATGGTGGCCGAGGGCGAGGCCATGGTCAACCAGACCTCCATGACCGGCGAACCGCTGGCCGTGGCCCGGCGCGTCGGGGCATCCGTCTACGCGGGTACCGTGGTGGAGGAAGGGCGTCTGGACATCCGGCCCACCGGCGTGGGGTCCGCAACGCGCATCAACCAGATCGTTGGCTTTATCGAACGGTCAGAGGCGCTGAAGGCCAACGTGCAGGGCAAGGCGGAACGCCTGGCCGACGCCATCGTGCCGTACAGCTTTCTGCTGGCGGGCGGTGTGTGGGCGGTCACCCGCGACGTGGCCCGCGCCGCATCGGTGCTGCTGGTGGACTACTCGTGCGCCATCCGCCTGGCCACGCCGCTGGCCATCCTGACCGGCATGCGCGAAGGCGCACGCCACGGCGTGCTCATCAAGGGCGGTCGGTTCATTGAGGGGCTGGCGGGCGCGGACACCGTGGTCTTCGACAAGACGGGCACCCTCACCGAGGCGCGGCCCCGCGTGGCCGAGGTCATCCCGCTGAACGGGCATGGCCGCGACGACGTGCTGCGTCTGGCCGCCTGTCTGGAAGAGCATTTTCCCCATCCCGTGGCCCGCGCCGTGGTGCGCAAGGCCGAGCAGGAATCGCTGGACCATCAGGAAGAACACGCAGAGGTCGAATACGTGGTGGCCCATGGCATTGCCTCGCGCCTGCGCGGCCAGCGCGTGCTGGTGGGCAGCCGCCACTTCATCCACGAGGACGAGGGCGTGCCGTTGGACGAATTCCTGCCCGTGGTCAACGAATGGGCGGCCAAGGGCTATTCCATCCTGCACCTGGCCATCGGCGGCAAACTGGCGGGGATTTTGTGCATTGAAGACCCGCTGCGGCCAGAGGCTGCCGGGGTGGTGCGCGGCCTGCGTGAGCAGGGGGTGAAGCGCATCATCATGCTGACCGGCGACGGGCCGGTGACGGCGGCGGCGGTGGCCAACGCCGTGGGCGTGGACGAATGGCGCGCCCAGGTGCTGCCCGCCGACAAGGCCGACATCGTGCGGCAGTTGCAGGCCGAGGGCGGCAAGGTGGTCATGGTGGGCGACGGCATCAACGATTCGCCTGCCCTGTCCGCCGCCGACGTGGGCGTGTCCCTGCGCGACGGGGCCGATCTTGCCCGCGAGGTGGCCGACGTCGTGCTTTCCGGCAACGACCTAGCGGAACTGCTGGTGGCCCGACAGTTGGCGAAAGCAACCCTGCGGCGCATCCACGTCAATTTCAGTTCCATCATGGGGCTGAATTCGGCCTTCATGGCCCTTGGCCTGGTGGGCCGGGCGCAGCCCGGCATGCTGGCCCTGCTGCACAACCTGACCACCGTGGGCGTGGCCCTGAACGCCATGCGCCCCATGCTGGACAATGATGCGGTGGAAGGACGGCGCGGCGCGGACCGCACACCGGGCGTGATGGCGCTGCCGGTTGGCGTGACCGGAAATGCTGCGGCAGGTCCTGTTGTCAGCCCGGCTGCTGCGGTGGCTTCGCCCGTTGCACGCGTTGCGGCGGGAGTTGCCGGGGCTGGCGCTGCCGCCAAGGCCGCGCTGAAGGCCACCGTGCAGGGTGCGGTGCAGGCCGTGGGGGCCATGGCAGGCAAGGGCAAGGCCGCAGGGGCAGCCGTAACAGCGGCGCAGATGCAGGCCGCGTCGAAACGCACGGGCAAGTCAGGTGTGAAGGGCGCGAAGCGCGGCAAGGCTGCGGCCAAGCCTGTCGAATCAGCCAAGCCCGCAACATCTGCACAACCCACGGAATCCAGGTCCGCCAAAGGCGGGGCGGGGGGCACGGGCAAGGCTGCCCGCAAGAACCGCAATCCCGGCGCGGCATAACGGACGCATCCGCAGCAGAACCGCGCCCGGCGCGGCAAGGAGAGGTGGATCATGATCAGCAGCTTCATTGACGGCAGGGTGCGCATCCGGTGCGACGCACTGCGCAATCCGGAGGCAGCCGCAGCCATCGAAGGCACCCTGCGCGAGACGCCGGGCGTGCTTTCCGCCACGGCCAATCCGCGCACCGGCGGCCTGCTGGTGGAATACGACCCGGCCGCCGTAACCCAGGCGCAACTGCTGGAAGCGGCCAGGATGCTGGAAGCCTTTGCCGCGCAGGAACCGGCAACCCCGAAGGCGTCGTGCTGCTGCCGTCGCCTGACCAAGGCCGAGGCCATGCGCATCTCCAAGCGGGGTATGGCTGGGTCGCTGGCGGCGCTGGTGCTGTTCGGGCTGGCCGGGCGCGAGCGGGCGCATATCGTGGCGGGCGGGTTGTTTCTGGCCTTCAACGCCTACCATGTGTACGCGTATCGCAAGCGTGTGATGGCCTAGCGTCGTCCTGCTTCAGCAACAGCCCCTGGAGGCATCCTGTTTTGTACGCAATCCCTACGGCTTGCACACCTTGCACGGGCGAAAGCCCGCATCAATGGCTGCTTTCCGCGTGGCGAACACCGCCGTGCAGGCCTTGCAGGCGTAGTAGGTGCATACCTGCTGGTGGAAAATGTGCGACTGCACGTTGCCGTGGTAGACGGCATTCTGCGCGGCCTGTGCGGCTGGTATGGACTGTGCGGAAAGGACAGCCACCGTTAGCGGCAGCGCCAGCAGCAGGGACAGCAGGACCGCCGCTGCGGCGCGCAGGGCAAGCAACCACGGGCCGGAACGGAAGAGTGACGGCGTGGGGCGCATGTGGACCTCCTTTGGTGTGGCCCTACCGCGAAGCGGGCATGCGCGCAACGCGTTGAGAGAGAATGCATGGAAAAGGGGCGTCCCGCTGGGGACGCCCTTTTGCATGGTGGTGGGGAAGGAATGGTGTGGAAGGCGCGCGGCGGTGCGGCGGCAGCTACGCGCCAGCCCGGCCTGCGCCAGCCCGGCCTGCGCCAGCCCGGCCTGCGTCTGACCGCAGGATCATATCCAGCAGGGCCGGGCCGGAGGGAATGCGCAGGCCCGTGGCTGCGCAGGCGGCCTCGTCGAAGTGGACGGCGGGGTAGGGCAGCGTGCCCGGCCCGTGCAGCAGGAAGGGCACGGCATCCGGGTGGTGTCGTCCATCGCCGCAGTGGGTGACATGGTCGCAGGTGACGCAGAGCAGGGCGTCTGGCCGGGCCGCGCGCAGGGGGGCGACAAGTTCCGCGTCGATGCGGGCCAGCAGGGCGGATTTGGCGCGGGCGTCGCGGGCGTGGGCGCACATGTCCGGGCCTTCCACGTGGATGAAGACCACGGCGTGGTCCGCCAGCAGGGCGAGGGCGGCGGCGGTTTTGGCGGCAAGGTCGGTGTCCGCGCCGCCGGTTGCGCCGGGGATTTCGGGTGCGGCAAGGCCTGCGGCCAGGGCCAGTCCGCGCGCCAGCGGAACTGCCGCCACCATGGCGGCGGTGAGGGGCGCGTCGGGGGGCGGCGAAGAGGCGGCGAGCCGGTCGGAAAACGGCGGCAGGTCGGGCCTGTGGCCGCAACCCCAGGGCCACAGGGCCAGGCGGTGCGGTGCGTCCGGTATCGTGAGCCCGGCAAGGTGCGCGTTGGCCGTGGTGATGCGCGCGTGCAGGGCCGGGTGGTGGCGGGCCAGGTTGCGCAGTGCCTCGGCGGGGGATTGCCCGATGACGTCCTGCGGTCCTGCAGGCGTGAAGAGGGCGTGCGTGAAAGGCATGGGTGTGGCGCGCGAAGCAATGGCAGGTGAAGACGAGGGGGCGGCGTGGCTGGCGTCATCCCGTTCCACCACCGTGAAGCGGAATCCACCCCCGTGGGCCGTGGCGTAGGCCGGAGCCGGGAAGACATTGCGCACGATGCGGGCAACGGTGTGTTCCGTGGCGGGGTGCAGGGTGGCGGCGGGGTCGGCCATGCGGCCATGGGCGTCCAGCGCCACCACGTTGCAGCGCCATGCCATGTCGTGGGGGGCAAGGGGCAGGCCTGCGGCCAGGGCTTCCAGGGGGCCGCGCGCGGCGGGGTGGCGTAGCGGGTCGTAGCCGAGCAGGGCGGGGATGCCTGCGTCGGACCCCGCTTCCGCGCCGGTGGGGATGACCTGGCAGAGACCGGCGGCGCCAGTGGCGGCGAGGTGGTCTAGGGTAAGGGTGTGCGCGGCAGCCAGCGGGGTGGGCTGGCCGTCGCTGGCGGGCAGGTCGGCCATGCCGTCGAGGATGCAGATGATGCGGGGCGTGTGCATGGCGGTGGCGGCGCTTGTGGTAGCGCGGTCACGTTGCTTGCAAAATCCGTCTTTTTCCGCCGGGCGGCGTTGCCGCGGTATTTTTCCTGCTCACGTACATGAGTACGCTGCGCGGAAAAATACCGCGTCGCCTTGCCCGGCGAAAAAACTCGTAATTTCTGGCACCGTGTCCGCACCAGCCATCCGCACCGGAAGACCGGCGCGGAGTATAAGGAAAAAAGTCAGTTCATCAGCAGGAAAAGAAACCAAGAGAAAGGCCGGGGAGGTGCGTCGGGGGCGGTATGGGCAAGCTGGGACGCCGCGTTACGGTCGCATCCCCCCAGTTAAAAAGTTCTGGAGGGGATGGGGTGCGGGGAAGGGGAACCTCTTCCAAGAGGTTCCCCTTCCCCGCGAATTTTCCTTTCCTTCTTCCGTTCCCTCTTTCTACTGCAACACGCGGTAACACACGGGCGGAGCCAGCAACAACCCGGCCGCCTGCACCTGGGCAATGGCGCCCTGGATGGCGCTGGCCTTGGCGGCGTGGGTCATGAACACCAGGGGCACGCCCTGGGGGTGCTGTCCCTTCTGGATGGCCTGGGCGATGCTGATGGAGTGGTCGGCCATGGCCCCGGCCAGGTCACGCAGCACGCCGGGGTTGTCCGGCACCATGGCCCGCACGTAGTAGCTGCTTTCGGCGTCTGCCGGGGGCAGAATGTCCGCGCGCGGGGGCACCTGGCGCTGAAAGCCGGTGTTGTGCGGGGCCCCGCCGCGCGCCACGGTCATCAGGTCGGCCAGCACGGCGCTGGCGGTGGGCAGGCTGCCCGCGCCAAGCCCGTGCAGGAACACGGGGCCCACGGCGTTGCCTTCCAGACGGATGGCGTTGTACGCGCCGCCCACCCGGGCGATGAGGAAGGTGTGCTTGACCAGGGTGGGGAACACCCCGGCCTCCAGCTTGCCGTCCACCTCGCGCACCTGGGCCAGCAGCTTGATGCGAAAGCCCAGTTCGCGCGCGAACTCGATGTCCATGCGGTCGATGCCCGCAATGCCCTGCACGGGCAGTTCGGCGTAGGGGTAGTCCATCCCGTAGGCCAGACGGATCAGCAGCACCAGCTTGTGGGCGGTGTCGTGCCCTTCGATGTCCAGCGTGGGGTCCGCCTCGGCGTAGCCCAGTTCCTGCGCCTGGCTGAGGGCGGTGGCGAAGTCCAGGCCGTTGCTGGTCATCTCGGACAGGATGTAGTTGGCCGTGCCGTTCAGGATGCCGACCAGCGAGCCGATGCGGTTGCCCGCAAGGCTTTCCTTCAGCGTCTGGACGATGGGGATGCCCCCGGCCACGCTGGCCTCGTGGTGCAGGCCCACGTACTTCTGCTCGGCCAGGCGGTACAGGTCGTAGCCGTTCTCGGCCAGCAGGGCCTTGTTGGCGGTGACCACGTGCTTGCCCGCTTCCAGCGCGCGCTGGATGATGGCGTGGGGGGCGGCAATGCCGCCCATCAGCTCCACCAGCACGTCGATTTCCGGATCGTCGGTGAGAACTGCCGGGTCGGCGGTCAGGGTCGCGCCGTCGGGCACGGGCCAGGCGCGCGGCTTGGCCAGATCGCGCACCAGGATGGTCTTGATGACCATTTCACGCCCGGTGCGCTCGGTGATCCACTGGCGGTTCTCGTCCAGCACGCGGGCAAGCCCGCTGCCCACGGTGCCGAACCCGGCCATGCCAATGACGAGCCGCTTGCCGCCCGGCTTGTCGCTTTCGCTACCCACACGACCTCCCGGAGAGCGCCTTCTTGATGCCCTTCATGGCCTGCTTGGTACGGTGTTCGTTTTCGATAAGGGCGAAGCGGACGTGGTCGTCGCCGTGCGCGCCAAAGCCCAGCCCCGGAGAAACGGCCACGTGGGCTTCCTTCAGCAGCAGCTTGGAGAATTCCACGGACCCCATGGCGCGGAATTCTTCGGGAATCTGGGCCCACACGAACATGGTGCCCTTGGGCGGCGGCACGTCCCAGCCTGCGCGGCCAAGGCCTTCGATGAGCACGTCGCGGCGCTTGCGGTAGGTGTCCACGATTTCGGTCACGCATTCCTGCGGGCCGTTCAGGGCCACGGTGGCCGCGATCTGGATGGGCTGGAAGTGGCCGTAGTCCAGGTAGCTCTTGATGCGGGTCAGCGCGTAGACCAGGTCGCGGTTGCCCACGCAGAAGCCCATGCGCCAGCCGGCCATGGAGTAGCTTTTGGACATGGAGAAGAATTCCACGCCCACATCCTTTGCGCCTTCGGCCTGCATGAAGCTGGGCGGCATGTGGCCGTCAAAGGCCAGGTCCGCGTAGGCGAAGTCGTGGATGACGTAGATCTTGTGTTCCTTGGCGAAGTCCACGACCTTCTGGAAGAATTCCGGCGCGGCGATTTCGCAGGTGGGGTTGTGCGGGTAGCTGATGAACAGCAGCTTGGGCTGCGGCCAGGTCTGGCGGGTGGCCACCAGCAGGTCTTCGAAAAAGTCGCGCCCGCGTCCGATGGGAATGCGCCGCACGTCGGCCCCGGCAATGATGGGGGCATAGGTGTGGATGGGGTAGGTGGGGTCCGGCGCGAACACCACGTCGCCGGGCGACAGCATGGCCAGCGACAGGTGCGAAAGCCCTTCCTTGGCGCCCATGGTGGCCACGGCTTCCGTGTCAGGGTCCAGGTACACGCCGAAGCGGCGCATGTACCAGTCGCAGATGGCCTTGCGCAGGTTGGGGATGCCGCGCGACACCGAGTATCGGTGGTTCACGCCCTTGCCCGATGCTTCCACCAGCTTGTCCACGATGTGCTGGGGGGTGGGGATGTCGGGGTTGCCCATGCCAAGGTCGACGATGTCCACGTTCTGGCGACGCAGTTGCATCTTCAGTTCGTTCACCGTCGCAAAGACATAGGGTGGCAGACGGTGCATGCGCGGAAACTGGTTCATGGCGAAGTTCTCCGTGGTTGAAACAAAAAGAGGCGGCAGCGCCGCCTCGAACCAACGGCGCAAGCCTGCGTCACCGAGCGGCGGCTGCCGCGGTGGCGGCCGCGGCGGTAGCGGCGGCGGTGGTGGCGATGATAGCGGTCCGGTCGAGGTGGGACATGCCGATGACTCTTGTGGTGGAGAATGGCCGTGTATACATTGCGCGTGCGTCGCGTGCCGGTGCGCCGGGCGTCTGGTGGACGCCCGCGCGGGGACGTACGATCCGGTCGGCGGCTCGGGCAGGTGGCCCAGGCAGCGGAGCGGACACGTGACCCGGACAGGCGGCGTAGCCACCGTGGGTTGCGGTGTCGGTGGTTTGTACTGCAAAAAAGAAATGCCGGTCAATACGCCTAGCTGCGATGAACAGGGCTTGGCTGCAATGAATGTAGACTGGTTGGCCGAACGGTGCCGGGGGATGCATGAACGACGACACGCGGCACACGCGGCGGGTGTACCTGGTGGGGCCGCGCGCCAGCGGCAAGACCACGGTGGGCAAGGCCCTGGCCGCCCGCGCCGGATGGAACTTCGAGGATACCGACGCCACGGTCGTGGCCACGGCGGGCATGACCGTGGAGCAGATCGTGGAGCGCGAAGGCTGGGAAGGATTCCGGCGGCGCGAAACCGAGGCCCTGCGCGCCACCCTTGGCCGTGACGGGCTGGTGGTGGCCACCGGCGGGGGCATGGTGCTGGCGGAGGAAAACCGGCGCATGCTGCACAACGGGGGCCTTGTGGCCTACCTGTGCGGCAGCGTGGAGCTGCTGGCCGCACGCCTTGTGCGCGATCCGCTGGCCGCGCAGCGCCCCTCGCTGACCGGGCGGCCCATTGCCGATGAAGTGGCCGAGGTGCTGACTGTGCGCGAACCCCTGTACCGGGAATGCGCCCACGCGGTGCTGGATGCCGGGGACGAGGTGCCGATGCTGGTGGATCGGCTGGCCGACCTGCTGGAAAGGTAGCGCACGGGATTCTTGCCGAGCCGGGTGTACACGTGCCCGGTTTTCCTGGGTCTTGGGCGGTTTCGTCGCGTTTCGCCCTCTTGCCATGCCCGCCCCCACGGGGGCATACTGATGCATTGCATGCCGTGGCAGCGCGCGCGGCCATGCCCTTCGTCCGTTTCGACGTCGTCCTGTTCTGCTGTCACGGCGCGCGACCGTCGCCGTGTTCATTTCGTGAGGCCGCCATGCAGATCCGCAAGATACTCGTTCCCGTGGATGGTTCCGACTACTCGCAGCGCGCGGCGGAATACGCCGCCGACTTCGCCAGTCTGGTGGGGGCAGAGGTGGTGCTGCTTATCTGCCGCATGTCCATCCCCCCCATTCTCGGACAGGTGGCCTACGACCAGGCCCGCAATTCCCTGGTGGCCCAGGCCGAGGAAGTGCTGGAACCCTGCCGCCGCCTGCTGCGCGAACGCAACGTGCCCTTTGCCGACCGGGTGCTGGAAGGCAAGGTGGAGGTGGCCATCGTGGACGCCGCCGACTACGAACGCTGCGACCTGATCATCATGGGCTCGCGCGGGCATTCGGAACTGGAGGGCCTGCTGCTGGGCAGCGTCACCCACCGGGTGTTGCAGATGGCGTCGTGTCCCGTGATGGTCATCCGCTGACGCATCTTTTTCGGGCCCTTAGCGAGCGTGTGGGATGCCCCCGCGCGTCCCGGCAGACAGGAGTATCCCATGAGCGGCAATACCTTTGGTCGCATCTTTCGGCTGACCACCTACGGCGAATCGCACGGCCCCGGCCTTGGCGGCGTGGTGGACGGCTGCCCCGCCGGGGTGCCGCTGGACGAATCCGTCATCCAGCGTGAGCTGGACCTGCGCCGCCCCGGCAGCGCAACCGCTGGCCTTGCGGGCACGGCCCGCAAGGAACCGGACACCGTGCGCCTGCTTTCCGGCGTGTTCGAAGGGGTAACCACCGGCACCCCCATCGGCTTCCACATCGCCAACGAAGACCAGCATTCGCGCGACTACGGCAACATCGCCAAGCTGTACCGCCCCGGCCATGCGGACATTACCTACGACGCCAAGTACGGCCTGCGCGACTATCGCGGCGGCGGGCGGGCGTCGGGGCGTGAAACCGTGTCCCGCGTGGCGGGCGGTGCGGTGGCGCTGGCCCTGCTGGCCATGCACGATATCGAGGTGCGCGCCTACACCGTGGAGATTGGCGGCGTGCCCGCCGATGTCGTGGACCCGGCGGGTGCGCAGGAGCGGATGTTCTTTTCGCCCGACCCGGACGTGGTGCCTGCCTGGGAATCGCTGGTCCATGACGTGCGGGCCGAGGGCGACACCCTGGGCGGCATCGTGCAGGTGGAGGCCACCGGCGTGCCTGCGGGGCTTGGCGAACCGGTGTTCGACAAGCTGGACGCCCTGCTGGCCCACGCCCTGATGTCCGTGGGCGCGGTAAAGGCCGTGGAGGTGGGCGCAGGCCTTGAGGCGGCGCGCCTGCGCGGCAGCGAGAACAACGACCCCATCGTTCCCGGCGGCTTCCACACCAACCACGCGGGCGGCATCCTGGGCGGCATATCCAACGGGCAGCCCATCGTGCTGCGCGCGGCGGTAAAGCCCATCCCCTCCATCGCGCAGGAGCAGATCACCATCGACACCAACGGCAGGCCCGCACCCATCCAGGTGGCTGGCCGTCACGACATCTGCGCCATACCGCGCGTGGTGCCCGTGCTGAAGGCCATGGCGGCGCTGGTGTTGGCCGACAGTCTCCTTCTCCAGCGCCGCATGGGCTAGGGCAAATCGCGCCATTTTGCCTTCGGGCTGACCGACCCGAAGGGCGCGTAGCGTGCCCGTTAGGCGAGCCTGCGAGCCTTACGGGCATCGAGCGCAGAGCGGTCAAACATCGTTTTTTGCTCCGGTCGTGTATGGAAGAATACACTCCCTTCGCAAAAAACTCGTTTTCCTTGCCGGAAGGCAAACTGACGCGATTTGCTAGCGCCAGTGCGGTCCATGTGACAGTGCCGGGCCGGGTATGATTTTACCTGTAGCTGAAACGCAAACTGCGGACGCGCCTTCCGGAGCGTCCGCAGTTTGCGTTTCGTCTCTCATTGCCTGGGGTCGCCGGGCTGCACGTGGTCACCGGGCAGCACCTCACCGCCGGGCGGGTCGGTGGCTGGCTCGTGGCGGGGTTCCGGGTCGCGGTAGGTTTCGGCGATGCGCTTGAATTCTTCTTCGGCCAGCAGGAAGGCGTCCACCACGGCGGGGTCGAAGTGGGTGCCCCGGCCCTTCAGGATGATCTCGCGCACCTTGGCGTGCGGAAAGGCGGGCTTGTACTGCCGGGCGCAGATCAGCGCATCGTACACGTCGGCCAGGGCCATCAGGCGACCGGAAAGGGGAATGGCCTCGCCCGCAAGGCCTTCCAGGTAGCCGGAACCGTCCCATTTTTCGTGGTGGCTCCAGGCAATTTCCGCGGCCAGGTGCAGGAAGGCGTCGTCCTCCATGCCCTGCGCCGCGTTGGCGATGATGTTGCGTCCGTGGCGCACGTGCTGGCGGATCACCGCGTATTCCTCGTCGGTGAGCTTGCCGGGCTTGAACAGCACGCTGTCGGGCACGGCCACCTTGCCCACGTCGTGCAGCGGCGCGGAATGAAACAGCAGGTCGATGTAGTCTTCGGTCAGTTGGGGGTAGGTTTCACTGCCGCCCATATCCCGCAAGGCTTCGGCAAGCGCCCGCACGTAGTGCTGGGTGCGCTTGATGTGCGCGCCGCTGATCTCGTCGCGGCTTTCGGCCACGGCGGTCATGGATTCCAGGGTCATCTGCCGTGCGTGGTTCAACTGGCGCAGCCGCACGAAGGCCATGCGCCTTTCCCGCGCGTACAGCGCAAGGGACAGCAGCGCCCCCTGCATCAGCGCGGCCAGCACCGGGGCAGCCATGGGCAGGGCAATGCCCCGCCACGCGAACAGCACGAAACCTGCGGCAGGCATGACCATGGCCGCTGCCAGCGTGGCCCCGCCCGCCTGCAACGGTCCGGCCCGCAGAAACAGCACCCCGGCCAGCAGAATGACCAACGCCGCCGGAACCAGACGGTACGCGGCGGCATGGTCCGGTTCGCGCAAGGGGTTGCCGTCGAACAGGTTGTCCAGGGCCACGGCGTGTACTTCCGTGCCGGGGTAGTTGGGCGACACGGGCGTGTGGTGCAGGTCGTTGAGCCGTGCGGCGCTGGACCCCACAAGGACCATGCGGCCCTTGATCTGGTCCGGGTCATGCGCGTCGCGCAGCACCTCCGCAGCGGGAATGAACCGGTGCGACCGTGCGCCCCCGGCAAAGCGCAGCCGCATGCACGCCGCCCGGTCTACCGGGATGCGCACTGCGCCCGCCACCAGCACCGGCCCCAGCGCATCCGTTTCCACGCGCACCTCTTGCAGGTTGCGCGCCTGCATGAACAGGGCAAGGGCCAGGCAGGGGTAGTATTGCCCCTGAAAGCGATGCAGCAGCGGCACGCGGCGGATGCTGCCGTCCTCGTCCTTTTCCACGTTGATGAACCCGGACGCCGCCAACCCGGCCTGAATGGGGCCGGTGTTGCACAGAATGCCGGTGGCTTCGGCAGGTGCGATGGCCGTGGTTTCTCCGGTCACACGCACCGGGCGGGGCAGGTTTTCCGGGTCGGGGGTGACAAGGTCGAACAGATGCATCACCGCGCCCACGGCTTCTGCCCCGGCCAGTACGCTGCCGAAATAGGCGTCGTTGTCTTCCATGCCGCGCGGCACCCCGGTGATGACGATGTCCAGCCCGAAGTCGCGTCGGAACGCGTTGCGGATGGTGGCGATGGAGGTGCGGTCCGGCTCGGAGAACAGGACATCCACCCCCACGCCCCTGGGCCGGGCGGCTTGCACCCGCCGCACGATGCCCCCGGTAAGGTAGCGCGGCCACGGCCATTGACCCGCCGCCGCCAGGCTTTCCTCGTCGATGTCCACAATGACCACCCTGTCCGGGTGCGTTGGTGCGGTGTCGTGCGCCATGCGGCTGGCAAGCCCGTCCAGGATACGGTTGTCCGCAAGCTGCACCAGGCCAGGCTCTGCCAGGCAGAACACCGTGGCCAGCAGCAATCCGGCCACGGTGACGGCGACCACCAGCCGCTTGCGCGAAACGGCAGCCGGGCGGAAAGCGGGTTTGACGGGCGTAGGCATGGGGACCGTGTCCTTGGTCCTTAGCGGACCAGGATTTCCACCCGCCTGTTCCTGGCCTCGGCCACGCCGGGGGCGGTGGGGACCAGCGGGTCGTTGGCCCCGTGGCCGGAAAGCGCCATGACATTGGCGGGCACACCGCGCGCCTCAAGCATGCGGCGGATGGCCTCTGCCCTGGCCATGGACAGCTTCTGGTTGGCGGCGGGGTCGCCCGCGCTGTCGCTGTGCCCGATGACCGAAACATTGCTGACGGTACGGCGCGTGATATCGGCGGCGGCTTCGTCCAGCACCGGGCGCGAGACGGATTCCGGTTCCGTGGAGCCGGTGGGGAAGTACAGCAGGAAGCTCTTGGGCTGTTCCGGCATGGAGGTCAATGTGCTGCCGAACAGGCGGTCAATCTCCTGTTGCGGCATCACCCTGGGGGCGGCGGGCTTGTCGGTTACCTGGGTGGATTCGCTGGCGGCGGCCAGGGGCTGTTCAACCCCGCCTGCCTTCACCACCACCCGGCCCACGCTGCCGTCGTCGTCCGGCATCAGCACCACGGTGGTCCTGGGCGCGCAGGCCCCCAGCACGAGACACAGCAGAAGGATGGATGGCAGCGTGCGCATGGTGCCCCCTATTCGGCGCGGATGAGGAAGCGGGTGCCGCGCACGCCCACGGCGGCCTGCGGCGTGCGGAACCTGACGGCATCGGGCGCCAGCTTGGCCAGTCGACCGGAAGAATAGGCCGCCTCGCCGCGCTGCATGTACACGTCGAAGTCGTAGTCCTTTTCCAGCGGCACGAAACGGTAGGACTGCACCGTCAGTTCCGACCCCGGTCCCACGGCGATGCGCGTGCCGTCCTGAAAGCTGACTCCGGCCTTGCCGTCCGCACCAGTGCGCAGGATATCGCCCACCAGCAGCGGATCGCCCGGTGCGGGAACCGAGCTGGCCCCGGTCCGTTCCACGGTGACCGCGCCGGACACGGAGCGGAAGTTGGCGGCGGGTTCTTCTGCCCGCGTGGCGGTTGCACAAAGGACGAGCCCCAATGTCAGCAATGCCAGCAGCCCCTGCCGTGCCAGCGGCACGGGAACGATCAGACGTGCGATGCGCATGGAATTTCCCCGATGTGACGGTGTTTCGTCCGCGTATGCGACCGGGGCGGTATGTTCGTCTCCGGTCTATCCTGTCTGTCCTGTCGGCGGCGGGAGCCTTTGTCAAGGACGGCATGCCTGGGCCGCATGCCCGCCTGTGGCGCGGATGCAGGCAGGGTCTTGTCCCGCTATACCCGTTTTGACATTCATTATTTTGAGAGACAATTAGATTTCACGGCAGACGGTCTGAAGGCCGGGACGCGTTGCGGTTGGCAGGCCTGCGTTCCCGGTATGTTGTCACTGCCAATCCGGGGGTTGCCGTGCCGTTGCAGGCCATGCGACCGTAAGCCGCCGGAGGGCTCGCCTGCCGCGCCGTCCCTAACTTGCCGGATGGCCCGATTGCCGCGTCGTCCCTAACCTGCCGGATGGCCCGATTGCCGCGCCATCCTTGACGGGTGCGGCACGAGCGGCTAGGGGCTGTTGCAGAACTTCCGGCATTTCGCGGCTGCCGCCGGTATCGGTCATGGTCACTTGTGCCGCATGCCGCGCCTGCCGGCAGGCGCGCCCTCAGCCGCGTGCCGCCCCAGGGCATGGCGCTCCGACGCATTTTTGCGCATCATACCGGCCCGCCCCTTTCGCCCCCCCAACCGGACACCTCATGCAGCACGACCCGCGCAACCCGCGTTCTTCCCGAATTTCCCGCGCCACCGCCCGGCAGACCCCTGCGGATTCGCAGGCTGGCGTTGCGTCCGGTGCCACCGCGTCCGGCCCCATGGCATCTGGCAAGGCCTCGCCCATGCTGGCCGCCATGCAGGAGGCGCAGGACGCCCCGGAACAGCTTTCCGGCGTGCTCGACCGCGTCATCTTCCACAACGAGGAAAACGGTTACACCGTGCTGCGCCTGCGCCCGCTGCCCAAGGGCGACATGATCAGCGTGGTGGGCCACATGGTCTCGCCGCAGCCGGGAGCCTCGCTGAAGCTGGTGGGCCGCTGGGTGAACAACCCGCGCTTCGGGCGGCAGTTTTCCATGGAAAATTACGAGAACCTGCTGCCCGCCTCCGTGGAAGGCATCCGCCACTATCTCGGCTCCGGCCTCATCAAGGGCGTGGGCGAATCCATGGCCGCGCGCATTGTGGATGCCTTTGGCGAGGACACCTTTCGCGTGCTGGACGAAGAACCGGACAGGCTGCTGCGGGTCAGCGGCGTGGGCGGCAAGACGCTGGAGCGCATCAAGGCGGGCTGGTCCGACCATCAGGGCATCCGCGACCTGATCATGTTCCTGCAACCGCACGGGGTCAGCACCGCCTATGCCGTGCGCATCTACCGTCACTACGGGCAGCAGGCCCTGGCGGTGGTGCGCGAGAATCCCTACCGCCTGGCCATGGACATTCACGGCATCGGCTTTCATACCGCCGACACCGTAGCAGAAAAGCTGGGCTTTTCGCGCGACAGCGAACTGCGGGCAGAGGCGGGCACCCTGTACACCCTGCAACGCCTGAACGACGACGGCCACGTCTACGTGCCGCATGACGAGTTGATCAACCACACCTCGGACCAACTGGACATCCGCGCCGACCTCGTGGAAGACGCCCTGCGCACCCTGGAGATAGAGGAGCGCATCGTCATCGAGGAAATGGAAGGCGAGCTGGGGGTGTTCCTTTCCCGCTATCATCATTACGAAACCAAGATCGCCTACTACCTGCAACGGGTGCTGCGTTCGCCCAAGGCCGTGCATTTCGAGGACCCGGAAGCCGTCATCGCCGAGGTGCTGGCCAAGCTGGCCATCACCCTTGCGCCGGAGCAACTGGAGGCCGTGCGCACCGCCACCCGTTCCAAGGTCATGGTGCTTACCGGCGGCCCCGGCACCGGCAAGACCACCATCATCAACGCCATCATCAAGGTCTTTGCCGAAACGCGTGCCAAGATACTGCTGGCCGCACCCACGGGCCGCGCCGCCAAGCGCATGTCCGAGACCAGCGGGCGCGAATCCAAGACCATCCACCGTCTGCTGGAGTACAGCCCCAAGGAAGACGGCTTCGCCCGCAACGAGGACAACCCCCTGGCCTGCGGCCTGCTGGTGGTGGACGAGGCGTCCATGATGGACACCATGCTCATGTACCACCTGCTGAAGGCCGTGCCGCTGGGGGCCACGCTGCTCTTCGTGGGCGACGTGCATCAGTTGCCCTCGGTGGGGCCGGGCAACGTGCTGCGCGATGTCATCGCCTCCGGCGTGGTGCCGGTGGTGGAACTGGTGGAGGTGTTCCGGCAGGCCGCCGAAAGCGAGATCATCTGCAACGCCCACCGCATCAACCACGGCGAGGTGCCGCCGCTGGAATCCTCGCGCGACCGGCTGTCCGACTTCTATTTCATCCGGCAGGACGACCCCGAAAAGGCCGTGGAGATGATCGTGGAACTGGTGCGCGACCACATCCCGCGCCGTTTCGGCCTGCATCCGGTCAACGACATTCAGGTGCTGACCCCCATGCACAAGGGCGCGGTGGGCGCAGGCAACCTGAACATGCGTCTGCAGCAGGCCCTGAACAGCCAGACCCTGTGCGTGCAGCGCGGCGAACGCCAGTACCGCCTGGACGACAAGGTGATGCAGATCCGCAACAACTACGACAAGGACGTTTTCAACGGCGACATCGGGCGCATCTGTCTGGTGGACCCCAAGGAGCGCCAGCTTACCGTGCGCTTTGACGAGCGCAACGTGCCCTACGCTTGGGAAGAACTGGACGAGATCGTCCCCGCCTACGCCATCTCCGTCCACAAGTCGCAAGGCTCCGAATACCCCGCCGTGGTCATCCCCGTGCTGACCCAGCACTACATGCTGCTGCAACGCAACCTCATCTACACCGGCGTCACCCGCGGCAAGCGCCTTGTGGTGCTGGTGGGCGAGCCGCGCGCCCTGGCCATGGCCGTCAAGAACAACCGCATGCACAAGCGCCATACCCGGCTGGCCCGGCGGTTGGCGTTGGGTGTGGGGGTGGTATGACGCGTTGGGGGAATGACGAAGATTTTTGAATGGGAAAAAACGTATCGGGGGAAGGGGGGAAGCTTTTCAAAGCTTCCCCCCTTCCCCCGAACCCCCTTCCCCCCAGCAAACTTTTCAATTGTGGTGTATGGCGTGAGGCAAGGGGCTGGGAAACACAGCCGCGTTACGCCGTGCGGGATGGAAGAAGGGGAGAAATCCCGGAAGCCCATCCGGAACAGGGAGAATGATGATGTCGCAAAACATATCCGTCGTGCATGTCCGCCGCGTATCGTCCGGCACCGCGCGTTCCCTTGTCACAGCACTGGCCGTGCTGCTGCTGGCCGCGCTGGTCCTGTCCGGCTGCGCCGGGCGCGGACCGCGCGAGACCGCGCCGCCGCGCTTCACCGAACTGGAACGCCATCCGCAGGATCTTTCCGCGTACGCCGCCCGCGCGGGCGGCGTACGCCCGCTGCTGGATGCCGCCACTCAGGCCGCGCAGGACCAGCGCTGGAACACCCGCTTCTTTTCCCCGTGGTCGCAGACCCGCACCGGCGTGACCGTGGCCGAGGCGGCCACCACCGCGCCCTACCTGACCAAGGACGGGCGCACGCGCGGCCACGCCGAAAACCTGCTGCCGTGGGACGCCAGCCGCTTTGCCGCGCTGGTGGCCAACTGCGACGCCCCGTCCTTCCCGGCCATGGCAGAGCGCGGCATCATCGTGCGCAATACCGCCCTGCGCGAACTGCCCACCCTGCGCCCCTCGTTCGCCAACCCCGACAAGGCCGGGCAGGGCTATCCCTTTGACGACTTCCAGCGGTCCGCCGTGTGGACCGGCACCCCGGTGTTCGTCTCGCACGTGTCGCTGGACCGGGCCTGGCTGTACTGCGAAACCGGCTTCGCCTCCGGCTGGGTGCCCGCCGAGCACGTGGCCCTTGCGGACGCCACCTTCCGCGCCCTGTACCAGAATGGCCGCTACGCCGCCGTGCTGCGCGACGACGTGGCCCTGACCAGCCCGAATCAGACGTTCATCGCTGCCGCGCACATCGGCGCGGTGTTTCCCGTGGCCGTGGAATCGTCGGGCGGGCTGACCGTGCTGACGCCCCTGCGCGATGCCGATGGCCGCGCCGTGCTGGGCCAGTCCGTCTTGCCCGCCGGGTACGCCGCCATGAAGCCGCTGACCATCTCTGCCGCGCGCATGGCCGAAATCGGCAACCGCATGATGGGCCAGCCCTACGGCTGGGGCGGCATGTACGAAGACCGCGATTGCTCGGCCACCCTGCGCGACCTGTTCGCCCCCTTCGGCATCTGGCTGCCGCGCAATTCCGCATCGCAGGCCAAGGCCGGGCGGTTCGTGGATTTCGGCAAGGCCTCGTCCGACGGCAAGGAGGCCATTATCCGCGCGCAGGGCGTGCCCTTCCTGACCCTGTTGTGGCTCAAGGGGCACATTGCCCTGTACCTTGGCGAATACGACGGCCACCCGGTGATGTTCCACAACATCTGGGGGTTGCGCGTGTTCAACAACGCCGGGGAGAATGGCGAGCGCGGACAGGAAGGCCGGTTCATCCTGGGTCGCGCCGTGGTCACCTCGCTGCGGCCCGGCACCGAACTGCCCAACCTGACCACCCCGGACGGGCTGGTGGCCCGCATGCTGGGCATGTCCATCCTGCCGGGCGGAGGGCAGTAGCGTGCCGATGGGGGGAAAGGGGATTCCGTGCGCCCGGAACGGGGCGCGGCCATGAGCGGCCACGCCTTTTACGCGCTGACGCTGGGCTGCAAGATCAACCAGTACGAGACCGAGGCCGTGCGCGAGGCATGGCTGGCGCGCGGCTGGCGAGAGGCGGCAGACCCCGCCGAGGCGAGCGTGCTGCTGATCAACTCGTGCGCGGTCACCGCGCGCGCCGTGGCCGACGTGCGTCAGGCCGTGGCCCGCATGCACCGGGCCGCGCCGCAGGGGCGCATCGTGGTCACCGGTTGCGCGGCGCAGGTGCTGCGCGAAGACATCGCCGCACTGCCCGGCGTGGCCGACGTGGTGGGCCAGCAGGCCAAGGTTTCACTGCTGCGCTACGACCCGGAACGGGGCGCGGCGGGGGGACATGAGGGTACTGAGGGGGGCGGTAACGACGACGATCTTTCCGCTGGCGATGCCGCGTTCCCGGCCTTCCGCATCGACGGCTTCACCCGGTCACGCCCGGTGCTCAAGGTGCAGGACGGCTGTTCGCACCGCTGCACCTATTGCATCGTGCCGCTGGCGCGCGGCGCGGCCCGCAGCCGCGACCCGCGCGAGGCGCTGGCAGAGGCGCGCCGCCTGCTGGACGCGGGGTTCCGCGAACTCATCGTCTCCGGCGTGAACCTGCGCCAGTACGGGCGCGACCTGCCCGGCGGCGGGCCGGACTTCTGGGATTTGCTGGCCTTTCTGGATCGCGAACTTGCCCCGCAGTGGGTGGGCCGAGCGCGGTTGCGCATCAGTTCACTGGAGCCGGGCCAGCTTGGGGAGCGCGCGCTGAACGTGCTGGCGGAAAGCCGCCTGGTGGCCCCGCAGTTGCATCTTTCGTTGCAGAGCGGCAGCCCCGGCGTGCTGCGCCGCATGGGGCGGGGGCATTACCGGCCCGAACCGTTGCTGGATTTCGTGCGCGATCTGGCCGAGGTGTGGCCGCTGTTCGGCCTTGGCGCGGACATCCTGACCGGCTTTCCCGGCGAGACGGACGCGGAGTTTGGCGAGACGCTGGACTTCGTGGGGGCGTTGCCGCTGACCTATGCGCATGTGTTCCCGTATTCGCGCAGGCCGGACACCCCGGCGGCGGTGATGGAGGGGCAACTGCCGCAGGAGGTAAAGAAACACCGCGCGGCGGAGTTGCGTGGCGCGGTGGCGGTGAAGAAGGCCACGTTCCTGCACCGCCTGCTGGACGAACCGCAACTGCTGGTGGCCACGGAGGGTGCGCGCGGCCTGAAGGGCGTGTGCGAGTATTACGCCGAGTGTCGGTTTACCGGCGGGCTGCGTGTTGCCGCGCAGGTGGGTCAGGGCGGGGAGCAGGCAGGCCCCGGTGAGCTGGTGGCCGTGCGTCCGTTGGCTGTCGAGCGTGAGAGCTTGGTTGTGGAGGCTATGAAGGAAGGAGAAGGCTCGTAGCAAAGCGCGGGCACGTTGCCAGCAGAATCCGCACGTTGCGGACGCCATCCGTAAGATTCGCGCAAACGCTCATCTAACGGCTGGCGCCTTTTGCCACCGGACGGCGTTGAATCGGCGTTTTTGATGCTCACGTACATAAGTACAGCTCTGCTTTCGCCCGCTGTAAGACTCGCGCTTCGCGCTTGCCTAACAGCGGGCGATCTGCGCTCAAAAACGCCGATTCGCCTTGTCCGGCGTGCAAAACGCGTAATTCCTTGCATCGTGCCCGCACCAGCCATCCGCGCCGGGAGACCGGCGCGGAGTATAAGGAAGAAAGGCAGCTCCACGGATGTTGGAAAGACGGTGGAGGAAACGCCGGGGAGGGGAGGTAGGGCGTAAAAGAAGGGGGAAGAAGGTGAGGCATTCGGTAGCTGGTGGTCGCCGTTCGGGAATGCCCTTACCAGCGCACCCCATCCCCGATGAAAAAGTTGAAAGGGGAGGGGTGCGGGGAGGGGAAAAATTTCAATTTTTCCCCTCCCCGCATTCTCTTCACATTTTCTTTTCCGCTCTTCCTTTACTTACTGCCCCCGCAACTGCTGCAGGGCGTCGTAGGCGGCGCGGGCGTTGTAGCTGCTGCGCACGAGGGGGGCGGAGAACACGTGGGGGATGCCGAGGGCGTGGCCGTGGGCGGCGTAGCTTTCGAAGACATCGGGGTGGACGTAGCGTTCGACGGGCGGGTGGTTGCGGCTGGGCCGCATGTACTGGCCGATGGTGGCGATGTGGCAGCCCGTGGCGGCAAGGTCGGCCAGGGTGGTGCGCACTTCGTCGTCGGTTTCGCCAAGACCCACCATCAGCCCGCTTTTGGCGATGGCCCCGGCGGCGTACACGCGGGCCAGCAGTTCCAGGCTCTGGGCATAGTCGGCCTGCGGGCGGATGCGCGGGTAGTGCGCGGGCGGGGTTTCCACGTTGTGGTTGATGATGTCGGGCGCGGCGTCCAGCACGGTGTCTAGCGCGGCCCGGCTGCCGCGAAAGTCGGGGATCAGCACCTCGATGGTGGCGGGCTGGCCGTTGGCGGCAGCGGGCAGGGCGGCGCGCAGGGCGCGCACCGTGGCCGCGAAATGGGCAGAGCCGCCGTCGGGCAGGTCGTCGCGGGTGACGGAGGTGACCACCACGTGCGAAAGGCCCAGCCGCGCGGCGCCTTCGGCCACGCGGCGGGGTTCGTCCGGGTCTGGCGGGGCGGCAGTGCCGGGGGTGATGTTGCAGAAGGCGCAGTTGCGCGTACACACGTTGCCCAGAATGAGAAACGTGGCCGTGCCCGAAGAAAAGCACTCGAACATGTTCGGGCACTTGGCGCTCTGACACACGGTGTTCAGGCGCAGGTCGTCCACCAGCGAACGGGTGTCCCCGTAGGTGTGGCTACAGGGCAGCTTGACCCGCAGCCACGGCGGAATCCGCAAAGATGGCGCGGAATTGCCGGGCACAGACATCCTTTACCTCCTGCATGGATGGGAAATCGCCGCCCAGTTCGCGGTGCAGCGACGTGGCCTGCGCGTCGGGCAGGCCGCACAGGGTTATCATCTCGAAAAGGGACAGGTCGCGGCCCACGTTCAGGGCGAACCCGTGGTACGAGGTCCAGCGGCGCACGGCCATGCCGATGGAGCAGATCTTGCGGTTTTCGATCCACACGCCGGGGCGGCCTTCCCAGCGGACTGCTGTCAGCCCGAAGTGGCCCAGCGTGGAAATGACCACCTCTTCGAGGTCGTGGAACATCTGGCGCAGGCCGCCGGGCCGTTTGGCCACCCGGAACACCGGGTAGGCCACCAGTTGGCCGGGGAAATGACAGGTGATGTTGCCCCCGCGCGAGGACTGCACAAGGTCTATGCCCTGCGTGGCCAGCCATTCGCGGCCCACGTGCAGGTTTT
This sequence comes from uncultured Desulfovibrio sp., assembly GCA_964402645.1. Taxonomy (GTDB): domain Bacteria; phylum Desulfobacterota; class Desulfovibrionia; order Desulfovibrionales; family Desulfovibrionaceae; genus Cupidesulfovibrio. The sequence continues at coordinate 61,275 of CAYOCV010000002.1, forward strand.
CGCCCCCGCCGTTGCGGCCAAGGGTGATTACCGGGTGGTGCTCCAGCAGGTACAGGGTTTCTTCCGCCCCCGCCGCCACTTCCTCCAGCCGTGCCCGTTGCAGGGCGTCGGCCTCTGCGTAGCGGATGAGGCCCAGGTCGATGATGTTCATGCGCGTGGTGTTCCGGTTGCGAAGGGCCGGGGGCGGCGGCGTCCCCGGCCTTGAAGTTTGCGACGTACCTGCGGCGTAAACGCAACGGCGTTGCGGAAGCGGCTGCGGGGAGGTGTTCCCCGCGCGCGTCCTTACGCGTCCTTACGCGTTTGGCCGCGTCTGGCCGCGTCTGGCCGCGTAGGTTAGTCGTCGCGCCGGGGCTTGCGCCGCCGACCGTGGTGCTGCCCTGCGTTGTCCGGACGGTCGTCACGACGCTCATCCCGCCGGTCATCTCGCCGGTCATCACGACGCTCGTTCTGGCGCTGTTCGGGGCGTTCCGGGCGGCGATCCGTCCGCTGCCCTGCCTGTCCTGCCTGTCCGGCGTGGCCTGGTTGTCCGGCCTGTCCGGCGGGGCGGCGGTCGTTGCGGGGGGCATTGCGCGGGTCGCCGCCGCGTTCCCCGCGTTCTCCACGGGGCGCGCGTTCGGGCTGGTTGCCCGGACGGCCCTGCTGCGGACGCTGCTGCCCGTCATCACGCTTGGCTGCCGGGCCACGCCCTTCAGGCCGACGGTTTTCCGGACGACGTTCGTCAGGCCGACGTTCCTCGGCCCGGCGCGGCGCGCGGCCATCGCGGTCGTGCTGGCCGCCGGGCCTGCCTTCGCGGTCGAAGTGACGGCGCGGCTTGCCCTTGCGGCCTTCATCGGGGCGCTGCTGTCCGCCGAACTCACGCGGGGCGTCGGGCCGCATGTCGGGTCGAGCGTCCGGTCGAGTGTCGGGCCGAGCGTCTGGACGGACGTTGGGGCGGGCGTCGGCGGGGCGATCCGGCCGCGCGTCCGGCCTGCGGTCGTGCGGGGCATCGGGACGACGCTGGCCGCGGTGTTCGTGGCGTTGGTCGCCCCGTTCGGCACGGTCCATCCGGTCGGGGCGGCGTTCCTGTCCGCGTCCCTGATTGCCGTCCTGACGCTGGGCGCGCTGCTGCCGGTCCTGTTCGCCCCGGCCTTCAGGCCGCCCCTCCTGCGGACCCTCTGGCCGCTGGCGGCGGGCATTGCCGTAGGGGCGCTGCGGGCGGCCCTGCGTGCGCTGCTGGCCGTCGCGCTCACCCTGTGCTGGCCGCTGTCCCCGGCCTTGATGCTGCCCCTGCCGACCGGACGGTGCGGCATTCCCCGCCTCGTCCCGTGTGTTCAGGGCGCGCTGGGCTGTGGCGTTGGGGTTGTGCTGGTCTTGCCCGGCGGCATCCTGCCCGTCACGCCGGGGGCGTCGGTTGGCCCACTGGCCGCGCTGGTTGCCCTGCTGCCCGTCGGGGTGACGCTCTCTCCGGTCAGCACGCTGCCCGTCGGGGTGACGTTCTCTCCGCTCAGCACGCTGCCCGTCGGGTTGCCCCGCGCCTCGACCGGTCTTGCGCAGGCTTCCGCCCCGCCCGGCCTGTCCCCCCCTTCCGGCCCGGCGGTCACCCGACTCGGCGCGGTTGCCGAAATCATCGGACAGACCACCCTGCCGACGGGGACCATACCCGGCACCGCCGTCGCCAGCAAAGCCGCCGCCGAACGCATCACCAAACCCGCCGTCACGCGCATGACCGCGCCGCGCGCCAAGGCGTGCCATGCCGCGCCGCTGCGCGGCCCTGCCACCGTGGGGCTGGTTTGACTGGTTGGCGAACATCTGGCTGTACGTTGCGCCGTGGTCCGGCCCGTCAACGCGGTTGCCGTTGGGTTCGGAAGGGTCATGCCCGTCATGCGCATCGGGTCCGTCGAAATCGTCGCCATCGCCTTCAGTCCCGGCTCCAACGGCAACGGGTGCGGCCCACTGCGGCGCGCCTTCCAGCAGAAAGGCGGGCTGCAGGTCGTCTTCACCATCGGCCAGGGGGGCCGCAGGGCCTGCCGCCTTGCCCCGGCGGGCGGGACGTCCCGGCCTGGCTGCACCGTCTGTGCGGGCCGCGCTTCTGCCTTTCGGTCCCTTGCCCGCAGCGTCGTCTGCCGTCTTGCCGTCACGGCTGGGCGGGGTCCATTCCAGTTCCAGCGCGCCGGACTTGCGGTCACGGTGTTCCACTTCCGGCCAGGTGATGTCGATGGCCGTGCCGGAATGCACGTGCCGTGCATCGTGCAGCAGGGCCAGCCCCCGTTCGGAGCAGGCGTAGCGCGCGGGTTCGCGGCGGCCCGGCAGCGGAAAGGCGTCGGAAATGATGCGGATGGTGTTGCGCGGCGGCGCTACCTTGTCCGCCTCGCCCAGCAGGACGAAGGACAGGCTGGCCGTGCCCTTTTCCAGCTTGGCGTTGCGGCTCAGGTCTTCCAGCCACGCGGGCGCGCCCTGGATGGGGAAGGTGAAGTGGCACCAGCCGCCGGGGCCGCCCGTTTCCAGCAGGGGGCATTCGTCGTGATGCGGGCAGGGGGCCAGCGGGGCCAGCCCCACTTCCATGGCCGCGCGGCGGAACTGGGTGACGTAGCGCGCCCCCAGCCGGGTGCCCGGTTCTATGACCAGCAGCCGACCGCCATGGGCCAGCGCCGCCCCCATCTTTTCGGCCAGGTCTTCCATGCGGAATTCCAGCGGCTCGTCGCGGCGGGTCTTCAATTCGTTCATCACGTTGCCCGCCATGATCAGCGCCGCGTCGCCGCGCGCCTCCTTCAGGGCGGTTTCCATGGGCGCGCGCAGCGTGCGCAGGGCCCAGGGTGATTCCTCGCCCGCGATGACCTGCAACAGGTCGCGGCCCACTTCCAGCGGGTGGGGGGCAATGTCGGCGCACAGGAAGGTCAGCGGCAGGGTGCGCAGGTCGGGCCGGGCCAGCCACAGGGCCAGCGGCAGGGTCAGCGGGCCGCTGCCCAGGTCGAGGATCAGCGGGCGTTCCAGCAGGGCCTCGCGGTCCACCAGATCCAGCGCGGGCAGCAGGCGGCCAAGGCGCACCAGATTCCACGGCATGAAGTAGCGCAGATAGGCAGAAAGCAGGCGTGGGGCCGCCCAGTACGGGTCGGAGAGCGCGCCGCGTTCGCTGGTGAGCATCTGCGACAGGTCGCGGATGGCCATGGGCAGGTCGCGGCGGTGCGCGGTGCGCAGCGGGGCCACGGTGTCCAGCGCCGAGGGCAGGGATTCCAGGCGCTGCCGGTATTCCGGGGACAGGGCGGCGAAAAGATGTTGCATGCGAAGTCCGTTGGTTGGGTGCCGGTGTGACCGGCGATGCAAGGGCTGCCGCGCGTTGTGGCACGGAGGTGCGGCCCGCTGGGCGTCAGGGTGACGTCCGGAATTGTCCGGGTGTCGTCCGGGTTTGATCCAGGCGGACCAGCTAGCTGGCCATGCCTGTCTGTTGGTCACGCCAGTCATGTCGAATGGCCGGGCATGGCTGCGGCGCGGGACCGGTGTCGTCGCGTCGGCACGCTTTCGGGCGCGGTGGGGCGGCTGTCGGCAATACGCCGCCCGTATCGGGTATTCACGGGATCGCGGAATGCGCACAGGGTACGGCCTGCGGGCATCCGGCGGTCAGGGGTCGAAATGGTCCCGGATTCTCCGGGATAGTCCGGAATGTTCCGGAATGATTTTGGCTGTGGGCATGCGTCCGTGGGCATGCATCCGTGGGCATGCCCGACCGGTGTTTGCGGCATCCCGTCCGCATGGGGCGGAACGCCGGAGCCGGGGCGGAGATTCTGCGTGGGCGGGCCGCGCAGTGTGTCTGGGTTGCACGAACAGGGCCGGGCTGCGTCAGTATCGCGTTGCGCCAGCGCTGCAATGGGGCTGCGTCAGCGAAAGCGCATGTGGCGCAGAAAGGCGTCGGCAAAGTCGCTGGCCGCAGCCAGATCCACCACCCGGCAGCCCGTGCGCCATGCAATGATGCGCTCGCGCAGTTCCGGACGCAGCAGCAGCAGTTCCGCCCCGCGCAGCGAGGCGTTGCCCACGGCCCGCGTGCGCCCGGCCACTCCGGCGGGCAGGAATCCCAGTGTTTCGAGATCGTCGGGGCGGGCATGTTCACCCAGCGCCCCGGCAAGGTATACGGCGTCCAGCGCCGTGCCGGGCATGCGGGCTTCCGCCAGCAGCCTTTCGTAGGCCAGTGAGAAGGCGGCCTTCACCTTCAGCACTTCTTCTACGTCCCCCGCCGAAAGATGCAAGCCCCCCGGCAGGGGCAGGCGGCGTTCGCCGCGCACCTCGACCAGCAAGGCCGCAAGACGGCGCGACAGCGGGGAATGCGGTTCCATCACGAAGCGACCGTCTTCGTCAAGCAGCCCGGCGCGCAACAGCACCCGGAGCAGCGAAATATACCCCGTGCCGCACAGGTGGGTGGGGGCGGCGGGCGTGCCGTCGTCTTCGGGCAGCACCGTGGGAACAAGACCGGCAGGGCCAAGGGTGAAGGCGGCAATGGCCCCCGGCTGGGCCACCCCGCCGCAGGACAGGCCGATGCCCTCCAGCGCGGGGCCAAGGGCCACGCTGGTCACCAGTGCGCTGTCCGGCCCGGTGGCCAGCACGAATTCGCCGTTGGTGCCCAGGTCCGCCAGCAGAAAGGGAAAGCGCGGCAGGGGGGGCATTGCTTCGCCGGTCGTCGCAGGGGATGCGGCAGGCGGGGCGGCCAGATCGCCGCACAGCAGCGCGGCCATGCCCGCCGCAATGTCGCCGCCCACAAAGGGCGCGGGCTGCGGGGGGATCCACACGTCGCGTACGGCGGCAAGATTTGCGGGTTCCGGCAGGGCTTCCACGGTGCCGCCCGTGTAATCCAGCCGATAGGGGGCTGCGGCCAGGCCGGAAACGTCGTGCCCCAGCAGGATGGCGGTCATGGCCGAGTTGCCTGCCACGCACAGGCCGCCCACCGGTCCCGGCAGCCCGGCAGCGATGCGGGCCAGAGCGGCCAGGGTCAGGCGGCGTAGCGCGGTCAACCCGGCGGGGGAGGAGGCCACGGCCAGCCGGGACATGACTTCGCTGCCCGCGCCCATCTGGGGGTTCAGTTCCGCGCCGTGGGCCACGCGGTGACCGTCCGGGGTCAGGGCCGACCAGTGCAGCGTGGTGGTGCCAAGGTCGATGGCCAGCAGCAGGGGGACGCTGGGCACAGGGGCCGCGCGCTTGGCGCCGCCGGGGTGGGTGCCGATGGGGTGGGTGTCCAGCGTTTGCGTGCGGCGCGGGGTCTTTCCGGCGGGCAGAGTGAAGGCCATGCCGTCGCCGTTGGCATTGTCCGCGCCGTGTGGCGGCATGGGGGCGTGGCGGCACAGCAACCGCCAGCCGTCGGCCAGTTCCGCTTCGGAAAACTGTTCCCTGTCCGCCGGGTGGGGCGCTGGCGCGTGGCGGGTGAAGCGTGCGGCGCAACGCCCGCAGCGGCCAAGGCCGGAACACAGCGCGGGCGGATCCACCTCGCCGCTCATCCACACCAGTTGCGCCAGCGTGGCAGCCGCATCCGTGCCAGCCGCATCCCCTTCAGGCCAAGGCGCGGGCCGGGACGGCAGGGGCAGGCGCAGCGTGCGCCCATCCGGCAGGGTCACGGCAGCCACGGCACGTGCCGCGTTGCCGTCGGCTGTCGTGGCGGCGCTGCTGTCTGCCGCAGGGCGCGGTGAGGTGTGCGGAGGAGGGGTGGGCATGGGCTTTCTGACGTGGCTCCGGTATCCGTTTCTTGCCTGCAACTGCCTCAATAAACAGTCCATGGCAAGGGGGCAGGGCGGTTTGCACCAGCCTTCTGGCGTGTTGCGGTGGCGCGTTGGCGGGATTCCCCCGTGCGGGTAACGGCCAGTTTATGGTTATCATTGCATATTAAATAATAGTCCTGTATGGTTATGTGTATATCGCTGCTTTCGCGCAAGGGGTCTCGTGCATGGATATTGTGCTTGGCGGGGTGATTGGCTTTGTGCTGCTGGTGATGGTGCTTGTCTCGACGCAGCGGTCCAAGGCCGCGCACGAGGAGCGCCTGCGCGAGTTGCACGCCCGACGGCGCGCGCTGGCCGTGGATCTGCGCAAGTTGCAGGAAAACATGCAGCAACTGAAGGTGGTGGCCCACGAACTGCGCCGCAAGGTGGCCGAGGCCGACGAGCGGGCCAACCGCGCGGCGGAAGTGCGCAAGCAGCGCGAGGCGCGCCGGCAGGCAGGCGGTTTCGACAGCATCATCGACGTGTTGCTGCACGAACGGATGCTGTCCGCCGAGCAGTTGGCCAAGGCCCGCAGCTACAAGGACCAGACCCGTTCGCCCTACCCGCTGTCCGAAATCCTGACCATGCTCGACTACGTCAAGCCCGACGCGATGCTGCGCGTGCGGCAGCGCTATCCCCGCCTTTCCGACGAATAACCGGGCCGCATCCTCTCCCGTCCTGGGTGGGAGAATGGCCTGTTCGGCCTATTCGGTCCATTCGGTCCATTCGGCCCGTCCCACAGGCCCGGTCGCCTTTCCGCAGCATTTTTCCGCAGCATATTCCCTGCCGTATCGCGGCGGTTTTCGGCAATGCCTGGGCATGTCGTGCGGTTGGCGTTCATTTTGCAACAAAAAGCGGCAGCGGCAGGATTGTCCCGTATGCGGGGCGTGCCGTTCCAGCGGCCTGCGTCTGTCCCGTTGGCGTCGCGCCGCTTGACCCGGCCCGCCGACGCTGCCACTATCGGGCCATACAGTATCCCACGCGCGAGGAGTCCGCACACCCATGAACAAGATTCTGGCGCAGGACGAGGTCGATGCACTGCTCCGCGGCCTTTCCGGCGGCGAGATAGAGAGCGAGACCGACATACCGGAGGACGATTCGGGCATCGTCCCGTTCGACCTCGCCAATCAGGACCGCATCATCCGCGGCCGCATGCCGGTTCTTGAAATCGTCAACGACCGGTTTGCGCGGCTGTGTACCAACGCGCTGTCCAACACCGTGCGCAAGCGGGTGGAGCTGAACCCCATCTCCATCGACATGACCAAGTTCGGCGATTTCATGCGCTCGCTGCCGGTGCCAACCAGCATCAACATCTTCAAGATGGAGCCGTTGCGCGGCAACGCCATCATCGTGGTGGACTCGCGCCTGGTCTTCGCCCTGGTGGAAAACTTTTTCGGCGGCGCGGGCAGCCAGCCCAAGATCGAGGGGCGCGAATTCACGCGCATCGAGCAGGCCATCGTGGACAGGGTGATCAAGATCGCCCTCGACAACATGGAAGAGTCGTGGCGGCCCGTGCATGACGTGAGCCTTGAACTGGTGCGGTCGGAAATCAACCCCCAGTTTGCGGCCATCGTGCCCCCCAGCGACGTGGTGGTGGTGATCACCTTCGAGGTGGAACTGGAAACCGCCATCGGCTCCATGGTCATCTGCCTGCCGTACGCCACCATCGAACCCATCCGTTCCAAGCTGCATGCCAGCTTCCAGACGGAACGCCTGGAAGTGGACCACGCCTGGGTCTCTCGTCTGAAGGAACGGCTGCTGGAAACCCCGGTAAACCTCAAGATCCGTTTCGGCGAAAGCAAGATTACCGGCAACCAGTTGCTGCGCCTGCAGGTGGGCGACGTGCTGCTGCTGAATACGGATACCGACGACCTGCTGGAATGCACCGTGGAAGGGGTGACCAAGTTCTGGGGCATTTCCGGCACGGTAAAGGCCAACAAGGCCTTCCAGATCATCAAGGAAGAAGAGCCGCGCTACACCTGATGCGTGGCAGCCCGCTGCGCGCGGGACATGGAAACGGAACGACGGCGCGCCCGCAAGGGTGCGCCGTTTTGCATGTGCCGGGGCGCAACGGGGGAAGGGGGCGGCAGGGCGCGAACCGGGTGCGGGACGCGCGGTGGGTGCGGAGGCGTGAAGCGACAAGACGGGGCAGGACGCGTCGAAATGATCCGGGAGGCGGCGCTGTCACCTGCGCAACCGCAGCGCGGACGCTAGTACCGCACGCGGGTCATGGTCAGCCCCTGTGCGGGGGCGGTGGCGGGTGCCGCCTTGCGGCTGCGGGCGGCCAGGATGGCGGGCACGTCGTCCGGGTGCAGCTTGCCGTGTCCCACGGCCACCAGCAGACCCATCAGGTTGCGCACCATCTGCTTGAGAAAGCCGTCGGCCTCGAAGTCCCAGGCAATGACGCGCGCCGCTTCCGGTAGTCCAGCGTTGGGCGGCGTATCGGGCGACGGCGGCATTTCCGGCTTCCTCAACAGTGGCGAAAGGGGGGGCAGCGCCGGAAATGGCAGGGGATCGGGCTGCGGGTCGCCTTCGTACCGCCGGGCAATGCGGGTCACGGTGCGCACGGTGGTGGATATGTCGGTGCCCGCATTCTGGAAGCTGGCAAAATCGTGGGTGCCGATCAGGTGTACGGCGGCCTGGTCCATGGCCTCCAGCGCGGGCTGGTCCAGGGGACCCGTGGCCCAGACAAAGGGAGCCAGGCGGGGGGGCACCCAGCGCCGGGTGGGCCACAGGCGATAGGTGTAGGTCTTGCCGCATGCGTCGAAGCGGGCATGAAAATCATCGGCCACGCGCACCACGGCGGATACGGAGATGTCGTCGGGCAGCCCGGCGTTGAAGGCACGCTGCCAGTCCATGTCCGCCTTGTGGTCGGGCACGTCCATGTGGGCCACCTGGGCCTCGGCATGCACGCCGGAATCGGTGCGCCCAGCGCCATGCAGGCGTACGGGCGCGCCCACGATGCGTTCGGCAATGCGTTCCAGTTCGCCCTGCACGGTGCGCGGCTGCGGGCGGTCGGTGCGGGCCTGGATCTGCCACCCGGCCAGCCGGGTGCCCATGTAGGCAATGGTCAGCGCGAGACGGGCCATGCGCTATTCAAGGGGCAGCTGCATGCGGGTCAGCGCCTCGGACAGCTTGGCGGCTTTTTCCGCCTGCACGAAGGTGAGGATTTCGCCCGCCTGGCGACCACGCATGCCTGCCAGAATCCTGACGGCGATCTTTTCGTCCAGGGTTTCCAGAACGGCTGCCGCCTGCTTGGCCTTCATGTTGGTGTACACGTCCACCAGATGGCGCAGCTTTTCGTCCTTCATGCCCTGGGCGTCCTTGAGCATGGTCTTGATGCGGGCTTCAAGGTCCTGCATCTGGGCCAGCTTGGCGTCCACCTGTTGCTCCAGACCTTTCAGTTCCTGTTCGCGGCGGTTCAGGTCGTCCTGCTTGCGGTTCAGGACGTCGAGCGCGGCCTGATTGGCCTGACTGGCCTGATTGGCCTGACTGGCTTGATTGGACGGGCTGGATTGCGCGGCAGCCGGAGCTGCGGATGCTCCGGCCATGCCTGCGCCTGCACTGCCTGCCGCGCCGCCCGGCAAACCGGCGGCTGCGGGCAGGGCGGAGGAGGGGGCGGCAGGTGCCGCGCCTGGCTGGGCGGCGGTGGGCGCGGACTGCGCCTCGGCGGCCCAGGCTGTGCCCTCGCGGTTCATGCGGCCCCGCGCGTCGGCTATGCCGGCTGCGGGTGCGGAGGCAGGGGTGGCGGCAGCGGTCAGGCCCACGGCACGGGCGATATCCGCCGCCAGAGGCTGGGCCGCTGCATCTTGCCCGGATTGCATGGCTTGCCCGGTGCGCGCGGCGGCGTCCGCCTGCGTGTTGGCCGGGGCCCCCGACATGCCAGACACGCCAGACTGGCCAGACGGGGCAGACACGGTCACGGCAGGCGGGGCCGTTGCGGTGGCGAACGGCCAGGGCTGTTCCAGGGCAAAGGCCACCAGCAGCGCCACCTTGATGGCGGCGGCGGTGAGCAGCCAGCGGCAGAGCCTAGAAAGACGGAGGCTCGAAGCGAAGCGTTGCGGTTTCGTCATAGGTACGCTGTTCGCGGAGGAGTTCGTCGTGCGCATGGCGGGCCGCCTGTTTATCCTTGAGCTTTTCAAGAAGCTTGCGCTCCTGCGATTTTTTCACCAGTTCGGCGCGGGCCTGTTCCATCTGCTGGGCCAGCATGCGCAGCCGCAGTTCGGCGTGGGTCAGGTCTTCGTGCAGGCCGCGCAAGAAGTTGCGTTGCAGCCAGAGCTCGTCGCGCGTCAGGCGCGCGTCTTCGTACAGCTTCCGTTCCGCTTCGGCAATGGCCGCACGCACCGCCTCCACCTGGCGCTGCTGCGCTTCGTGGGCCGTCTTGGCGCGGGCAAAGGCCAGTTTGGCCTGTTCCTCCAACTGCTCCCGGTAGTCGAGAACCTGTTGCAGGCGGAAGCGGAACGGGGGCATGCGGGGTCCTTTCGTGTGCGTTGCCGGGGCGCTGGCGTCGGAATGTCGTCGTGTACGGCCCGGTCGGACCTGAGGTAGCAAATACCGGGCCGGACGCGGGGGCGCGTGTGAACGCGCATGCAGGGATGGCTGCTACGCGAGCACGCTGCCCAGCAGGGCGGACAACTCGCCAAGGATGATGCATGCACCCAGGAAATCGCCGTTCAGACCACCCTCGCGCCGGGCCAGGCTGACCAGCCAGGTCACTGCGGCCGCGCAGGGCAAGACGGCAGCCAGCACGGCGGGCGGACCGGCCAGGGCCACGCCGGTGGCGGCGGCCACCCCCACGCAGAACAGCACGGTCATGTGGGTGGCCCCGGCGGAAGTAAGACGGCCCAGAGTGGAGCGGGTGCCGGGGGGCACGCAGGCCGCCAGCACCACACAGGCGGCGCGGCCCAGCACGGGGGCCCACACCAGCGCCCCGGCCCTGCCCATGGTAATGACTTCGTGGGCCAGCATCACCTGCCCCAGCACTCCGAAGACAATGCCCAATACCCCGAAGGCGCCGATGCGGCTGTCCTTCAGGATGTCCCAGAAGCGGTCGCCGGTGGCGGAACTGCCCCAGGCGTCCATGAGGTCGGCCCAGCCGTCCCAGTGCAGGCCGCGCGTGGCCCACAGCAGCAGGGCAGCATAGCCCAGCGACTGGACCCAGGGGTGACCGCCGAGCAGCCCCAGCAGGAACGGACCGGCGCACACCAGCCCGGCCAGCAGCCCCACCAGGGGGTAGTGGGCAACCCCGTCGGCCATGTCCGCATCAGAGGCGGCGCGGGCCGGGGCTAGCCGGGTCAGGAAGCCCGCGGACAGGGTAAAGGCACGCCACTGGGCGGCCAGCATCGGGGCAAGTTTCATTGGCAGTCCTTCAGCAGCACCCGTGCTCCCGGTTGCAGCCAATGGCGTTCAGCGGCGGATGCCTTGTCCGCCGCCAGTTCCAGGTAGCCCTGACTGCCCGCCACAAGTCCGGTGCGCCCGGCGGGTATGCGCGCGTATGTTGCGGCACGGGCGATGTCGATCAGGGTGCCGTCGGGCAGGTGCAAGCGGCAGGCGGCCAGCCAGTCCCAGTCGCGCAGGGAAAGGTTCAGCACCACGTTGCCGAAGCGGTCCACGTGCAGCACGGTGGCATGCACGCCGTCTGCCTCGCGCCGGGGCACGGCCCACGCGGGGCGTTGCAGGTCGGTAGGCAGCACCGGGTCGCCGAAGGCGGCCAGCGCCTCGCCGCCAGCCAGCCGCGCTGCCAGCGGAGCAAACACGTCGCGCCCGTGAAACGTGGCGGACTGGGGTTCCGGCAGGCGCGCCGGGTCCAGCCTGCGCAGCACCGCGTCGGGGCGGGCCTCTGCTGCAAGCAGCAGCAACCCGTTGTCCGGGGCCAGCATCACCTGGCCGCCCGTTTCCATGGATACGAGGTCGCGCGGGGTGCCCACGCCGGGGTCTACCACGCAGATGAAGATGGCACCGGCCGGAAAATGCACATGGCTGGCCGCCAGGAAGAAGGCTGCGGTTTCCACGCGGTGGGGCGGCACGCCGTGCGAAATGTCGATGACCGGCACGGACGGAGCCAGCCGGTGCAGCACGCCCTTGAGCTGCCCCACGTACGGGTCGTCCAGCCCGAAATCGGTCAGCAGGGCAAGGCAACGGGCATGGGGGCGGGGCTTGCCGGACGCAGAGCCGGGCGCAGACGATGCGGGCGCAGCGACGGGTGGGCAGGCCGATGCGGATGGGCGATGGGGGGTGTCCATGGGCGCTCCGGGGCTGGGGTAGGCGAGCCCGCATGCAGGGCGGGCTGCATGGGTGTACCCTAGCGCGGGCGCGCGGCGACCACAAGCAGGGGACGAATGACCAGGAGCGCCGTGGGACGGCGGCAACCTTTCAACGGAGGGGGGCAGATCGTCGTCAGGCGGCGGCACGCTGCACCCATGGAACCGGTCGTTGGGCAACGTCCGCCCCACAACTATGGAACCCGCCGGATGGCGGCAATCTTTCCAAGCTGCGGAACCCGCCAGTAGGCGGTGACCTGTCCAAACTATGGAACCCGCCTACTGGCGGGTTCCATGGCGCAGCGGTGAACGGCTGCGGAGCGTGTGCGCCGGGCGGCGCGGCAGATCAGCGGTTGGCGCGATCGAAAGTGATGTTGAACGACAGCGCGTAGAGGTGGTGGAAAAAATCCACATACTCCACGAACACGTCGTCCGGCACGGTGATGCGCGCGGGGGCGAAGTTGAGGATGCCCTTGATGCCCGCATCCACAAGGTGGTTGGCGGCGCGCTGGGCACGTTCCGGCGGCGTGGTGATGATGCCGATCTCGACGTCCAGGTCGCCCACCTTTTCCTTCAGCCGCTTGGTGCATACCACTTCAAGGCCGGAGACTTCCTCGCCGATCTTGAAGGGGTCGCAGTCGAAGGCGCCCACAATGTGGAAGCCGCGCAGCTTGAATTCCTTGTGGTTCAGCAACGCACGGCCAAGGTTGCCCACCCCGACCAGCACGGTGCGCCACTCGCGGTTGACCCCGAGAACGCTGGTGATCGATTCGATGAGGCTTTTGACGTAATACCCCACGCCGCGCACGCCGAACTCGCCGAAGTAGGCAAGGTCCTTGCGGATTTGCGAGGCGTTGACGTTGCACGCCTTGGCCAGCGGTTCGGATGATATGACGTCGGTTCCTTCGCGCAACAGGTTTTCCAGCACCTGCACGTATACGGCAAGGCGCTGGATGGTGGCGCGGGGAATGTGTTCGCTCTTGGGAGTCTGCATGGCTTGATTCGTCTCTTGTTTGGCGGATGTCGTACGGCGAACCGCCATAATGCTGAAAAAGGAGGCCGTTTGCAACGGCCTCCTTCCGTACTGTCGGAGCGAGGCTCGCGAACTAGCCCACGAAGGGGTTGGCGACGAGCAGGATCAGGTTCACCACGAGGGCGTAGATGGCGAGGGATTCGATGAAGGCCAGGCCCAGGATCAGGGTAACCATGATCTTGCCGCCCGCTTCAGGGTTGCGCGCGGTGCCTTCGCAGGCAGCCTTGAGGCCCATGCCCTGGCCGAGGCCGCAACCGGCGGCGGCGATGGCCATGCCGATGGCGGCGGCGAGGCAGGTCAGGCCAAGCGCGCCGGCGTCCATCTTGCCTTCAGCGGCGAAAGCAAGGGCGGCAAAGGACATCAGGGCCACGGTGTTCAGGGCGATCATCAGAAACTTGCGCATGACAAACTCCTCTTTGCGTATGGTTGTTTTGGTCGGTTGACCATTCCCTTCGAGATTAATGGGCGTGTTCGAAAGCGCCCTTCAGGTAGATCATCGTCAGCATGAAGAAGATGAACGACTGAAGAACCTTGCCCAGCAGGAACAGGAAGTACACCGGAATGGTGCCAACGATGGGAGCCATCAGGAAGAACAGCACCATGACGATTTCTTCACCGCGGATGTTCCCGAACAGACGCAGCGTCAGCGAAAGCGGGCGCGCGGTGTGCGAGATGAGTTCCAGCGGCAGCATCAGCGGCGTGAGCCACCACATGGGACCCATGAAATGCTTGATGTAGCCCGGGCCCCAGCGCTTGATGCCCTGGTAGTTGTAGTACAGGAACACGAAGACGGCCATGGCCGCGTTGGTGTTCACGTTGGCCGTGGGCGCGTCGCAGCCGGGGACAAGCCCCAGCAGGTTCTGGAATAGGATGAACAGGAAGATGCCGCCCAGCAGCGGGAACACCTTGCGTCCATCCTCTCCGATGTTGGTCACGACGAAGTCTTCAAGACCCCCTATGACCACTTCGAAAACGTTCTGTATGCCGCCGGGCACCAGTTTCAGCCCGCCACGGACCAGAAGGCCCAGGCTGAACAGGACGGCCATGGCACACCACGTGTAGAAGACATGCTTGAATTCGACGGTCGCTCCACCGATGGTGACCTGATCCACATGCAGCAGCGTGGACCAGAGTACCGGATGCGGCAATCCACCAGCCATTCCCTACGCCTCCTTCACTTTTTGTCCTGCGCTTCTGGCTATTCCCCACGCGGCGATGCTGAGAACGCACGTGGACAGCCCCGCCAGCAGCGCGGAGACAGAGACCTTTAGCCAAACGATCAGGCCGAAAAGGACCAGACCGGTAAGCAGCAGCCGACCGTAGAATCTGAACATGAGCCCGGCCGCCATGGCGCGCGTGTACGGCAGGAAAACAATGCCCTGCACGAACTTGGCCAAGGCGTAGAAATTGAAGGTCGATAGCGCAGCCCCCACGCCGAACCACAACCCCCAATCCCAAAAAGGCGCACACGCAACCCCGGCAAGCAAGGATGCCCCCGAAACCAGAATCTGGCAGCGCAGCAGCAAGCGGATTTCCGCAGCGCGGAATCCTTTGCCCCACAGCCATTCATCAGTCTTTCGGGCCAAATCTTTCAGCATCTTCCTTGTCCTGGGCCTTGAGGAGCCTCCGCGAGTCAAGCCAGACGTTCTTGAACCCGGCGACAATGCCGAGCAGCAGGAACACCCCGGTGAGCCACGGCTTCGTTCCCAACCAACGATCAAGGTACCAGCCTACGCCCAGGCCCACCACCGTGGCCGACACCATGTGCAGGCCGATGACCCCGGCGGTGGAAATGGCGTCGAGGTATTTCTTGTCGTTGATTTTGAACCAATTATTGAAGAACATACGCACCGTCCCATGGCTTTCGCGCCCGTCCAGAAGAGAGCGGTTGCCGGGGGCACTTCGTGCAAACGTTCACAAGTCGGCACGTGTCTACCACAGCAGTCGGTGGGCGTCAACGCGCGGGGCTTGCGTTCGTGAAAAAATTCTCCACCGAAGTGCCGGACATGCTTGCTGATTGCCTGAACAATTCAATCGAGGATCGCCGTTTCCGGCCAAACCCGGCAGACGGCCATACCGGAGGTATCATGCGCCACAAGGACAGGGAAGTGACCGATGCAACTGAAATCTGGGAGGCCGTGGCCGCCAGTCCGTGGATGACCGTGGCCTTGTGCGACGGCGACGAGCCGTACGCGGTGCCGTTGTCGTTCGGCGTGGCGGACGGGGCCATCTATTTCCACTCATCGTGCAAGGGACGCAAGGTGGAACTGCTGCGGCGCGGCGGTATGGTTTGTTGCTCGTTCGTGCCCTACGCAGAGGTGGTCCGGCCTGCGGACGGCACGGCCTGCAAGTATTCCGTGCGCTTCATGAGCGTGCTGGCCTGGGGGCGGCCAGAGGAACTGCACGACCCCGTCGAGGTGGACGTGGCCGTGCGCGCCCTGCTGCGCGGGGCGCAGGCTCCGAACGCCATGGATGCCCCGGTCAATCCGGACGCCGTGGCCAGGACCGCCTTTTTCAGGCTGAGGCCGGACCGGATGACTGCTTCGCGCCACGCATAGCATGCCAAGGGGGGCAACACCCCTACCTGTGGCCCCGGCAGGATGCTGCGGCATGAAGACCTGCGGAAACATTCATGAAGGCTGGACTGTTCGGTTGTAACGCGATACCAATACGCCACGGCGCGGCATGACGCCTTGTGTCGCGCCGGGCCCGCCGCCACGTCAAACCGCCGGATTTGCCACTGGGGGGATGCCATGCGCCTGACCGTGCCTGCCGTTGTGTGCCGCCACCCGAACACCGTCCTGCCTTCCGTCTGCTCTTGCGCCGGGACGTTCGCAGCGGCTTCAGCCGGACTGCCGGCCTCGCCCCCCGCCCGGCCCCCGATTCGTCTCCTGATCCCGTCGCCGTTGCGGGCCACGCTCATGTCCGCAACCCTGGCGGCGCTGTTGCTGGCCGCGTTGCTGCTGCCCGTTGCCGGTTCGTTGGTTCCCGCTGCCCAGGCCGCCGCAGCGCGCACCTATGTGGGCACCGACGCCTGCGCGCCCTGCCACGCCGACCAGCATGCCACCTTTCGCAAGTACGCCAAGAAATCCAAGTCGGCCAACAGCGTGAAGATCATGGCCGCCAAGCTGTCCCGCGAGGAAGTGCAGGGCTGCTACGCCTGCCACACTACCGGCTACGGCAAGCCGGGCGGGTTTGTCAGCTTCGAATCCACCCCGCATCTGGGTGACGCCGGGTGCGAGGTCTGTCACGGTCCGGGTTCCGCCCACGTGGATTCCGGGGGCGACGTTTCGCTCATCGACAGGCCCACCATGGAAGGTTGCGTGGTCTGCCACAACGAGCAGCGGGTACGCAGCTTCAATTTCAAGCCGTTGTTGCATGGCGGCGCGCATTAGCCGCCATTTGCAGGAAATGAAAGCAAACGCCCGCCGCATGGTGCTGACCATGCGGCGGGCGTCGTATTTCGGGTGATGGGGACGGGCGGCGGTTCGTTCCGGCGCGTTCCCCTGAGAGCGCGCCCCGGTCGTGGCGGCGCTATCCTTTCGGGCGGATCAGCAGGGCCACGCATTCCACGTGGTGCGATTGGGGGAAAAGGTCGACAGGCCGTGCCTCTTGCAGCGCATACCCGTGCGCGGTGAACAGGGCCACGTCGCGGGCCATGGTGGCGGGGTTGCACGAAACATACACGATCCGCTCCGGCTTGTGGGCGGCCACAGCCTCCACCACGTCTTCATGCAGGCCGGCACGCGGCGGGTCCATGACCACGATGCGCGGCGACACGCCCTCGCCGGGTCGTTCGCGGCGCAGGCTTGTGCGCACGTCGCCGGAGACGAAGGAACAGTTCAGGATGTTGTTGCGCGAGGCGTTGGCGCGGGCGTCGTTGACCGCCTCCGGCGTGATCTCGAAGCCGCGCACCGCCCCGGCAGTGCGGGCCAGGTGCAGGGCGATGGCCCCCACCCCGGAATACAGGTCCCATACCGTGTCGTCCGGCCCGGCGGCGGCCATGCGGCGCGCCTCGTCGTACAGCAGGCTGGCGGCGGCGGTGTTGGTCTGAAAGAACGAGTCGGGACCCAGCAGCAGGTTGTTGTCGCCCAGGCGCTCGGTCAGCACGGCTTCGCCATCCACCGCCAGCACCCGTTCGCCGTAGGCGATCTGTTCCGGGTCCAGGCGCAACGAATGCACCACGCCGGTCACCTCGGGGAAGCGTGCGCGCAACGCTTCGGCCAGGCGGGACACTGCCTGCGCTGCACCGGGGTGCCGACCGGTGATGCACTGGATCATGCATTGGCGACCCTGAGGGGCTTGGGCATCACCCTGTGCAGCGTCACCTTGCGCCGGGGCGTCGGTTGCTCCATCCCGCCCCAGCTCCGGTTCGCGCACCACAAGAAAGCGCCAGAAGCCGTCATGCCTGCTGTCGTCCCAGCCGGGCAGGCCGCTTTCGCGCGCAAGTTCGCGCACGGCCTCGACGATGCGCACCGTGAGCGTGGTTTGCAGATGACATTCCGTAATGTCCACCACCGCGCGCGAGGCGCGGCGGCGCAGGCCCAGGTGCAACTGCCCGTCGCGGTCCTGATTGAACGCGAACTCCATCTTGTTGCGAAAGCCGCGCTCGGCGGGGGAGGCCAGAATGGGCAGCACGTTGGCGTCGCGCAGGCCGCCGATGCGCCCCAGCGCATCGACCACGAAGCGTTCCTTCCAGCGCAACTGTTCGGCGTAGGGCAGGTCCTGCCAGGTGCAGCCGCCGCAGTCGCCGAAATGGGCGCAGAACGGCGCACACTGGATGGGCGAAGGGGCGAGCACAGCGTCCAGTGTGGCTTCTGCGAAGCGGCGCTTCACCGTGGTCAGCCTGGCGCGGATCTGCTGGCCGGGCAGGCCGCCCGCCACAAACACGACGCGGCCTTCGTGACGGCATACGGCCCGGCCGCCAGCGGCAAGGCCGTCCACGGTCAGTTCCAGCAGGTCGCCGGGGCGCAGGGGGGTATCGGACATGGTGTCTCCATGGAAAAGTTATGAATGAGGCGGCCAGGGGGCCGTGCGTGAGTGCTGATTCGGCCCGCGCGGTCATGTGTGACACGCTGCTGGGCTGTCGGGTGGTCGGCCGGTCGGCCTGTCGGCCTGTCGGGTGGTCGGGCTGGACGGAGCGTGCCGCAGCATGTTCCGGTCATGTCTGCCGGGGTTCGGGGTCATTCCGAACGGGAGCAGGCCGCGCCATGTACAGCGCGACGGCTGTCGTTGCAAGTGCGCGCCGGGGTTGGCGCTTGCGCTCCTTGTGCGGGAATTCACGACGGGCTTGACATTTGCCGGAAAAGCGGCAAGTAATCTGCGGACCTGGAGTGTTCACGTCAATCCCCGCCCGACGCCATCGGCGACCGTTTGCGCGGTCGCGTGTTGCCATCGGGCCGCACAAGGAGTCCGGACATGCTGAGCGAACTGATTCAGAATGCGATGCACTCTAGCCCGCAGGGCTTCGTGGGCGTCAGCCTGATCGCCATCTACTTTTGCGTCATCGTGGCCACCGCCTTCTACCGTATCGGCAAGGGCGACCACATGCATCATTAAAAAGGAAGTCCGGAAAAGGCGCTTCTACGGGCGCGCTGCCGGGTGTCCTTCTTGTGCCGCGCTGCTGCCCTGTGGGGGGTGCCGCGGAACGTGCCGCTGCCATCGAAAGCCTGTGGGCATTCCGTATGCAGATGGTGCAAGACAGCGAGATTTTTTTGCAAGGGTCGTCCATGCGGGCGGCCCTTGCTCGTATTTTCGGCACCGGCAAAGGAGGGGGCGCTGTCTGCCGCGTTGCCATCCGCTCAGGCAGTGGCGTGGGCAGGCAACTGCAAAGGGCCTGTGCCGGGCAACGTGCGCCGATGCGTGTCAACGTGTGCCGCGCGCAATCACATGCCGCATCATACCCGCAGGCGGTCTTCCATGATGTCCATCAGGTAGCGGCCATAGTCGTTCTTCAGCATGGGAGCGGCCAGCGCGCGCAGGGCGTCGTCGTCGATATACCCCTTGCGCCAGGCGATTTCCTCGATGCAGGCGATCTTCAGTCCTTGCCGATCCTGCACGGCCCGCACGAACGAGGCCGCCTGATGCAGCGATTCAAAGGTGCCGGTATCCAGCCAGGCCACCCCGCGCCCCAGAAATTCCACCGACAGGCTGCCCTCGCGCAGGTACAGGTTGTTCAGGTCGGTGATTTCCAGTTCACCGCGCGGCGAGGGGGCAAGCTGAGCGGCCAGTTCCGGCGCGCGTCCATCATAGAAATAGAGGCCGGTGACGGCAAAGCGCGACTTGGGCGCGGCGGGTTTTTCCTCGATGCTGATGACCTTGCACGCGGTGTCGAATTCCACCACGCCGTAGCGTTCCGGATCGCGCACCTTGTAGCCGAACACGACGCCGCCGTGTTCCAGCCGGGAGCACTGCCGCAGCAGGCTGGGCAGCCGGTCGCCGTAGAACAGGTTGTCGCCAAGGATCAGGCAGCTGGGCTCACCGGCCAGAAAGTCACGCGCCAGCAGAAAGGCCTGGGCCAGCCCTTCGGGCTTGGGCTGCTCAATGTAGGTGAACGAAAGGCCGAGCTGCGCGCCGTCGCCCAGTAGTTCGCGAAAACGCGGCTGGTCCGCCGGGGTGGTGATGATGCAGATTTCGCGGATGCCCGCCAGCATCAGCACCGACAGCGGGTAGTAGATCATGGGCTTGTCGTACACCGGCATGAGCTGTTTGGAGACGCCCATGGTGATGGGATAAAGCCGCGTGCCGGAACCCCCGGCGAGAATGATGCCTTTCATGCCGACCTCTCTGGTGATGTGCCGTGCAGGGCACGGCGGTGCAGCATGGTAGCCGGGACGGGGCGGGAAGGGAAGGGGCGGTGTGCGCGGGGCGTGCAGCGCATGGTGGATGCTGCGTGTGCGAGGCGGTTGCCCGGTGTGGCGGCAAATGAGGGCGGCAGGCAGGCCGGAGGGCAAAAAAGAAGGCGGCTCGCCGTCAGGTGACTTTGAGAAGAAGATGGCTCGCCGTCAGGTGACTCTGAGAAGAAGACGGCTCGCCGTCTGGTGACTTTGAGAAGAAGACGGCTCGCCGTCTGGTGACTTCAAAAAAAGACGGCTTGCGCCGTCTGGTAACCCCGACAAAAAAAAGGGGGGGCGGTGTGCTCGCGTTTGGGGTGGTCCGGGGGGAACAGCCTTGGGGGAGGGCCTTGGTGCGGGGTTCCCCCCGGACGCGAGACGAGACACACTCAAGTAGGGATATAGCCCTGGAATCAGGGGCCGTCTGTTAGAAATTTCGCGGGGGCCTGTAGCGTCTTGCGGTGAGCGGTTGCTGACGTGTGGTATCGTTGACAAAAGGCGAAATTCTAACGCAGGCGCGGCGCAGTGGCCGTTGCTGGCGGGGGGAAATCCCGACCTTGCGGGGCGGGTGGTGGTGTGCTATCGACATCGGCCCCGCATGCCGGGGAGCGTCCGAACGCCGGGGATGCCCGCGTTGGCGCACGGATGCGGCCCGCTGGTGGCCGCCCGGATGGAATTTTACGAGCATTTCCGGGGCACGGCCGCGCAGGGTGGCAATCCGGGGTTGACTTCCTGCCCCGAATGAGGATAAGTCAGCCCTCTCTCGTCATGGAGGTTACTAATGTACGCGATTATCGAAACGGGTGGCAAACAGTTCCGCGTCGAAGAAGGCGCCAAGATCTTCGTCGAGAAGCTCGAGGCTGAAGCCGGCAGCGAAATTGTCATCGATAAGGTTCTGATGCTGGGCGGCGGCGCGTTTTCCGTCGGCGCTCCCTATGTGGACGGCGCGAAGGTCACCGCCGAGGTGGTCGAGCACGGTCGTGGCGAAAAGCTCATCGTGTTCAAGAAGTGGCGCCGCAACGACTCTCGCAAGAAGCAGGGCCACCGTCAGGACTTCACGGCCCTGAAGATCAAGGCCATTCAGGCCTAGCGCCAAGGAGAACACGTCATGGCACATAAGAAAGCAGGCGGCAGTTCCCGCAACGGACGCGACAGCGCCGGGCAACGCCGCGGCGTGAAGCGCTTCGGCGGTCAGGTTGTCCTTGCCGGCAACATCCTTGTTCGCCAACTGGGCACCCGCGTACATCCCGGTGAAAACGTGGGCATGGGCAGGGACTTCACCCTGTTCGCCACGGTCGAAGGCACCGTGAAGTACGAAAAGTACACCCGCAAGAAGAAGGTCCAGACCCGCGTGCACGTGGTGCCCGCCCAGGCGTAGGCCCGGTCGCACATACACGTCCACGGCTTGCATTTCCGGGGCGGAAGCGCGCAGCGTTCTTCCGCCCCTTTCGTGTTTGCCCGCACCATGGCCCGCGTGTTCCGGGGGCCGGGGCGGGCATGACGGGGGCGCATCCGGTTTTTTCCGACCCCCGGCGTCTTTTTTCCCGCATATGCACAATATGCAAGGCAGGCATCCATCATGCGCTTCGTCGACGAAGCCACCATTACGGTTCGCGCGGGCAACGGCGGCAACGGCTGCGTTTCGTTCCGCCGCGAAAAGTTCGTGCCGCGCGGCGGCCCTGACGGGGGCGACGGCGGCGACGGCGGCAGCGTCATCCTGCGCGCCTCTTCCCGGCTGCTGTCGCTCTACGACTTTCGCCTGCAACGCGTCTACGAGGCGCAGAACGGGCAGGGCGGCATGGGCAGCCAGTGCCACGGCCGCAAGGGCGACGACCTGACCGTGGAATTGCCCGTGGGCACCCAGATCTATCAGGTGACCGACGACGGCGAAACCCTGCTGGCCGACCTTTCCGACCCCGCCGTGGAATTCGTGGTGGCGCAGGGCGGGCGCGGCGGCAAGGGCAACGAGCACTTCAAGTCGTCCACCAACCGCGCCCCGCGTTTTGCCCAGAAGGGCGAGGCGGGGATAGAGCTTTCGCTGCGTCTTGAACTGAAGATACTGGCCGACGCGGGCCTGCTGGGCCTGCCCAACGCGGGCAAGTCCACGTTCATTTCCAAGGTGTCCGCTGCCCGGCCCAAGATCGCGGCCTATCCCTTCACGACGCTGAAGCCGAACCTTGGTGTGATGATCGACGATGCCGACCCCGAACAGCGGCTGGTCATCGCGGACATTCCCGGCCTCATCGAGGGGGCGCACACCGGGCAGGGCCTTGGCCATCGCTTCCTGAAGCACGTGGAGCGCACCCGGTTTCTGGTGCATATCCTGAGCGTCGAAGACGTGTCGCTGGACAACCCTGCCGGGTCCGGCGGGCCCTGGAGCGGCTTTGACCTCATCAACGAGGAACTGGTGCGCTTCGACGCCGACCTAGGCCAGCGCGTGCAGTTGCAGGTGGTGAACAAGATCGACCTGCGCACTCCGGAAGAAGTGCAGGCCCTGCGCGACCGCGCCGCCGCCGACGGGCGCGTCGTACACTTCATGTCCGCGCTGACCGGCGAGGGCGTGGAGGACGTGGTTGCCGAGATGTGGCGCATGCGCGACGAACTGGACAATCACGAAGCCCTGGTGCGTCTGCGCGAGACCGAGGAATTCGACGAGGAAGAAAGCGACATCGAGGTGATCTGGGTGCGCGAATAGGTCCGGCGCAAGCCTGGCCGCGCGCCCGTATCCCAACGGAGCGACGCATGTCCAAACGGAATGAGGCGGGGCGGAATCAGGCCGATGCGGCGGCAGACTGGCAGGCCGAGCGGCGCAAGGCCCTGGCGGATGCCCGGTGCATCGTGGTCAAGGTGGGCAGCGCCGTGCTGACCAGCGGCGAAGGGCTGGACCTGGCCATGGTGGAATCGCTGGCCGATCAGCTTTCCGCTTTGCAAGAGGGCGGGCGGCGTGTGGTGCTGGTGTCTTCCGGCGCGGTGGCGGCGGGGCGCGGGGTGCTGCGCAGCCGTTGTGAGATTTCGGGCATGCCCCACAGGCAGGCGGCGTCTGCCATCGGGCAGAGCCGCCTGATGCATTATTACGACGAGGCCTTTGCCCGGCGCGGGCGCATATCGGCCCAGGTGCTGCTGACCCGCGACGACCTGAAGAGCCGCAACCGTTTTCTCAACGCCCGCAATACCTTTGCCGCGCTGCTCGACTGGGGGGCCATCCCCGTGGTCAATGAAAACGACACCGTGGCGGTGCATGACCTGAAATTCGGCGACAACGACTGTCTGGCCAGCCTGCTGCTGAACATCGTGGAAGCCGACCTGTTCGTGAACCTGACCTCGGCGGGCGGCGTGTTTGCCGAAAATCCCCAGGACAACCCCGACGCCTGCGTCATGGACTGCATTGACGACGTGCATGGGCTGGACCTGGACGGGCTGTGCGGCGGCAAGACGTCCGTGGGCACCGGCGGCATGTATTCCAAGCTGCTGTCCGCGCGGCGCGCCGCCCAGATCGGCGTGCCCACGCTGATCGTGCCGGGCCGCGAACCCGGCGTGCTGGGCCGCGCCTTTGCGGGCGAGGCCATCGGCACCTGGGTGCGCGCCGACGCCCGCACCGTTTCGCGCCGCAAGTACTGGCTGGCCTATCAGTCGGACCCGGCAGGCACCGTCACCGTGGACGAAGGCGCCGCCCGCGCCCTGCTGCAAGGCGGCAAAAGCCTGCTGCCCGGAGGGGTGTGCGCGGTGGAGGGGGGCTTCGGCTCCGGCGCGCTGGTGCGCGTGGCCGCGCAGGACGGCACGGTCATCGGGGTGGGACTTTCCAACTACGCGGCCGCAGAACTGCGGCGCATCATGGGCCACAAGCGCCACGAGGTGGCGGCCATTCTGGGTGATGCGCATTATCCGGAAGTTATTCACCGCGACAATCTGTTGCTGGATGCCGTGGTGTAGGACCCAAATTGTCCTTTTGCCCGTTGGCTTCGTCAAACTTCGCCTACCATGTCGGTCGAATACGATAAGAGTATACTCCCTCATGGCAGGCTCGTTTTCCTTGCCAACGAACAAAAATCCTAATTTGGGCACAGCCCGTTGTAGTGCGAAGCCAACGCCGGATATATTAACAGTAAATGCATTGTAAGGTGTGAGCTTTATCCAGGAATAACGGTAGGTTTCGGTTTGTTCGCCCTGCCAGCAAGGAACCCCGCATGACCGTACACGCACAGCACACCACGCCCCCCTGCATCCTGACCATCGCCGGGTCCGATTCCGGCGGCGGCGCGGGCATCCAGGCAGACCTGAAGGCCATGACCGCCCTCGGCGGCTTCGGCATGAGCGTCATCACCGCGCTCACGGCCCAGAACGGCCTTGGCGTCACCGGCATCCACGCCCCGGACGCCGAGTTCGTGGCCCTGCAACTGACCACCGTGCTGGATGGCTTTCCCGTGGCCGGGGCCAAGACGGGCATGCTGTTCTCCGCGTCCATCATCGAGGCCGTGGCCGACGTGCTGGACGCGCGCAAAAACTTTCCGCTGGTGGTGGACCCGGTGTCCGTGAGCCAGAGCGGGCACCGTCTGCTGCGCGAGGACGCCGTACAGGCGTTGGTGCGCCGCGTGCTGCCCCTGGCCGACCTGCTGACCCCCAACCGGCCCGAGGCGGAAATGCTGGCGGGCATGGACATCGCCACCGAAGCCGACGCCCGCGAGGCGGTGCGCCGCATCCTGGCCATGGGGCCGAAGGCCGTGCTGCTGAAGGGCGGCCACTTCGAGGGCAGCGGCGACCTGATCGACTGGCTGGGCCTGCCCGGCAGTGCGGATGGTCAGCCGGACATCATCGCGCTTTCGCAGCCCCGCGTGGACACCCCCAACAACCACGGCACCGGCTGCACCTTGTCTGCGGCCATCGCCACCTGCCTTGGCCTTGGCATGGATCTGCTGCCTGCCGTGCAGCGCGCCCAGCGCTACCTGAACCTGTGCCTGCGTGAAAGCTACACGCCGGGGCAGGGCTTTGGCCCGCCCAACCATGCCGCGCCCCTGGCCCTGCGCGATTTCTAGCTGACGCCCCGTTTGGACTCGACGCACGTCGTTGCCTGCGGTTTGCCCCCGGTTTTTTGGCGGATTCGCGCACTCCGTCCGGAATTTGTCCGCATAGCTTCCGCCATCCGTTCGTGCTTGAGCAACGAGTGGGGTCGCCCCCAAGGGACGACCCCTTGTGCTTTCACGCAGCAGGTGCGCCGTTTTCCGCGCCGTCCCGCTTCGTGCGGCAATGCGTCTTCTTGCCTGTCGCCCGGATTCGCCACGGCCTGCCGACTTGGAAATATCATGGACCTGGGGTAGGCTCTGCGCGGTGCTTCTGGCACTCCACGCGGCCCGCTGGTCTTGTCCGGCATCCTCGCGCACTTTTTGCGCCTGTTCCCGGCGCCACCTCGAACGCGACCACAGGACGACGCATGATTCCCCCCCTGCCCACGTTCCACGCCTCTGCGGAACGCTCGCCTGACGCAGAACTGCTGCGTCAGGCCACACTGTTTCGCGATCCCACCCTGGTCAGCCTGCTTGATTCGGTGACGGACATCGTGCTGATTCTCAATCGGCATCGCCAGATCGTCTTCGTCAATCGTAATCTTCTGGAATTGCTTTCCTTGTCTGATGGCGCAGACCTAATGGGCCTGCGTCCCGGCGAACTGTTCCACTGCGAGAACGCCTGCGACGGTCCCGGCGGCTGCGGCACGGCGGACGGTTGCCGCGAATGCGGGGCGGTAAAGGCGGTGCTGTGCGCCCTGGGCGAAGAGCGCCGGGTGGAGGAGTGCCGCATTACCCAGCGCAAGGGCGACGACGTGCTGGCCTACGACTTGAAAGTTTGCGCCACACCGTTCGACCGCGACGGCGAGCGGTTCGTCATCTTCGCCATCAACGACATCAGTCACGAAAAGCGGCGCCGCGCGCTGGAACGCATCTTTTTCCACGACATCCTGAACACGGCGGGGGGGCTGCGCAACCTTGCGCAGATGATTCTGGAAGAAGTGCCCCTGGATCTGCGCGGCGACACCATGCTGCTGCACCGCTTTTCCAACGCGCTGGTGGAAGAGATAGTGACCCAGAAGTTGCTGCTGGCTGCGGAAACCGACGAACTGCCCGTGGACCCGCACCCTGTGGACGGGCTGGAACTGTTGCGCGGCGTGGCCAATCTGTATGCCGGGCACGAGACGGCCAGGGGCCGTATCCTGAACATCGCGGTTTGTGCCAGTAACGCGCCCATGGTTACCGACTCCACGCTGCTCGGCAGGGTGCTGGGCAACATGATCAAGAACGCGCTGGAAGCAACCCCCGAACAGGGCGAGGTGCTGCTTGGCTGTGATTGCGACGGAACGTGCGTCACCTTTCGGGTGCGCAACCCCGGCTACATCCGGCCCGACGTGCAGCGCCAGATATTCCAGCGTTCGTTTTCCACCAAGGGGGCGGGGCGCGGCCTTGGCACCTACAGCATGCGCCTGCTGGCGCAGAATTACCTGAAGGGCCGGGTGGGCTTTGAAACTTCGCCCGCAGGGTGGACGGAGTTTCATGTCTGTCTGCCGCGCGACGCCTTCAACGGCATGGCCTCCGATGGGGCGGGCATGCACGGCGTGCCTGGCGTGGCAGCCCCGGAGCCGGATTGGGCGCGCGCGGGGGGGGCTGCCGCTGGCGAAGGTTTGCCGGGGGACGACAATGGCGGCGCCAGCGCAAGCGCGGCAACCGCATGGGGGGACGACGATGCAACCGTTGCGCGTTCTGGTAGCTGAGGACGATCCGGTTGGTGCAGCCCTGCTGAAGGGGCTGCTGGTCCGCGAAGGCCACGTGGTGCTTGGCCCTGCCGCCATGGGTGAAGATGCCGTGCGCCTGGCCCGTGACGAACGCCCCGACGTCGTGCTCATGGACCTTTGGCTGGCGGGCCGGATGAACGGCGTGGAAGCCACGCGGTCCATCACTGCCGACTTCGACATCCCGGTCATTCTGGTCACCGGCGCCACCGAGGCCACGGACCACGATCTCATGGAACAGGTGGCGGACAGCGGAGCCCTTGGCTTCATGTCCAAGCCGGTAACCGGCGATGCCTTGCGCATGAACCTGCGCATCGTGCGTCACCACACCCGGCTGAACGCCCGCCTGCGCGACAGTGAACAGCGCTACCGCGCCATTTTCGACAACGCCGTGGTGGGCATTTACATGGCCGATCCGGAGGGGAGGTACCTGGTTTCCAACCGGGCATTTGCCGAAATGCTGGGCTGGTCCGGTCCGGGCGAACTTGTTTCCGGCGTGCGCTCCATCGACGAACAGGTCTACGAAGTGTCGGGGCGGCGGCAGGAACTGCTGGCCCGCCTGCGTTCCGAGGGCACGGTGACGGGTTTCGTCTCGCAGGTGTACGGGCGCGACGGCGATTTGCTGTGGGTTTCGGAACACTGCACCGCCGTGCATGACTGGACAGGCGAGCTGCTGCACTACGAGGGCATCGTGGTCAACGTCACCGCCCGGATGGAGGCGGAACAGCGCTGGCGCACCACCCTGGGCATCTTGCGCAACACCATCGACGCCATGCCCGATCACGTGATGCTGCTGGATCTGGACCGCAATGTGATCATGGCCAACGCCTCGTGGGTGCGCCACGCGTGCGGGCCGGGCAGCGTACAGGGCGGCGGGCAAGACGCGTCGGCCCAGTCCGGTCCGGGGGATTCCGCTGGGGGAGTGCCGGTGCGTTGTCCGGAATGCGTGGCAGAGGACGGCGTGTTGTCGCCCCTCGACCGGTTTCTGCGCGAGGGCGGGCACCAGTCCGGCCCGGTGCGCCTGCTGCCCGGGGGCGAATCGTGCCTGTGCAGCGTTTCTCCCTACCGCGCGCCGGACGGGTCCGTCATCGGCGCGGTGCTGGTGCTGCACCGCGACGGGGACAGATGCTGCCCGGCCTCTGACCACCGCGCGGCGCAAACGGGCGCGGCTGGCCGCCGGGGGGCGTGATGCGCAAGCATCAGTTCGCCAAGGTGGATTGCAACTGCACCCGCCGGGCCACCCATCTGAAGTGCATTTTTTGCGGCGTGATGGAATACCGCAGCCTGGACGAGGCGCGCCGCATGTCCCTTGGGCAGGCCGAATGCCCGGACGCCGCCGCCCCGCAGGTGCCGCCGCAGGAGAAATTCCGAGCCATGATGGGCGGCACGCTGGACTGCCTTGCCCCGGATTACGACACACACTTCAAGGCCAGCTGATTTACCCCGCATTTTTGCTGCGCGTTCCCGGTGAACGCGCAGATATCCCTGGGTGAGTTCGGCCCTGCCGGTTCATCCCGCCGGTTCATCCTGCCGGTTCATCCTGTCGGGCCATGCTGCCGAGCCATGCCGCCGGTCCTGTTGTGCGGTTCTTTCGTCTGCCTTCGGCCTGTCCTGGCATGGGTCTTCGTCCGCCTCCGTCCGTTCTGCCCCCCCCTCCCGCCGTCCGCTGCCCCTCCTGTCATCCGGGTATCGTGGGTGGGCACTGCCCCGCACTGGCGTCCTTCGTCCCCCTTGTGTTCCCCCGCGGTTTCCTTCTGTATTCGCCCCGCGTTTCTCCCCGCGCTCCCGCGACAGGCTGCGTGCCTGTTGTCAGTGCCGAAAAAAATCATCCGCAGCCGGAGGTGCAGGATGTTGTCGTCATCTCCGTCTGCTTTTGGCGGGGCCATGCACGGCGCGGCTCCATTCCGGTGGGGGAAGAGGCGTGGAGATGCAGTGTGCGCAGACGCACAAACTATAATCCCGACTCATGCCATGGACGCAACTGCCGCATGATGCCAGACTTGCGCCCAAGGTGCGAAAGTCTGTGTTTGCGCTGTTGAGGTACACCGTTATCGGATTGTGCAAGTCTGGAATGATAGTTCTTATTTTCACGAACTAAACGGTGCGTTGTTTTTTCCGATACGGAATGTAGTATGACAAGTTCTACCGTGGGCATGGGGATGCGTCACGGAATCATCAGACGGGGGTCAAGATGGGCATCAGGCAAAAACTCTTTCTTCCTTTCGCACTGTCGGTACTGCTGCTAGGCGGCTGCACGTACTGGTTTCTGGAAGGCGAACTGACGGACCTGAAGGGGGTCTTTTTGCGCCAGATGGCGCGGGCCAAGGCCAACGAGGTCAGCCAGTCGGTTGAATTGCTGGCGGCGCAGGCCCTGGAGCAGGCCTCGCTGTTTTCGCAATTGCCGCAAGTGCAGGCCGCATACGCCACGGCGCTTTCCGGCAAGATAGACGACGAAAGGGACCCCATGGCGCAGCAGGCGCGCGAAGCCCTGCGCCGCGAACTTGCCGCGCACCTGGCCTCGTACGAGGCGGTGACGGGCCGCAAGTTCAAGCTGCATTTCCATCTGCCCAACGGGCGCAGCCTGGTGCGGCTGTGGAGCAAGAAGCAGATCAAGCGCGACGGACAGGACTTCGACGTTTCCGACGACATCTCCTCCTTCCGCAAGACCGTGGTGGACGTGAACCGCACCGGCCAGCCCATGAAGGGCATAGAGGTGGGGCGCGGCGGCTTCGACATTCGCGGTGTTTCGCCGGTAAAGGGGCCGGACGGCAGGCAGATCGGTTCGGTGGAAGTGCTCATCGAGTTCGCGCCGCTGCTCAAGATCGCCTCCAGCGCAGAAGGCGAAGACATGCTGCTGTACATGAACGCCTCGCTGGGGTCGCTGGCCCAGAGCATGAGCGATCCGGCCAAGAATCCGCGCGTGGGCAATGATTTCATCTTTGCTGCGGGCAATCCGCAGGCGCCCGCAGTTGCGCTGGTCACCCCGCAACTGCTGGCCGCAGGCAAGGCCGGGCTGAGCACCGCCGAGGGTGGCGACACCGCGCTGGTTGCCTTTCCGGTCAAGGACTACCGGGGCGAGCAGGTGGGCGTGTTCGTGCATGCCTCGAACATCAGCGGGGCCACAGCCATCTTCGAACGGTTTTCCGGCATCATGCTGGCGGCGCTGCTGGCGTTGTTGGTGGTGCCGGGGGTGGTGTTCTCGGTGCTGGTGTCGCGCTTCGTCACCACACCGGTGTCCCGCGTGGTGGCGCTGATCCGCGACATCACCGAAGACCGCGCCAACCTGAATGATCGCCTGAACGACACGGGCCGTGACGAGATCAGCCAACTGGCCCGGTGGTTCAACCGGCTCATGGGCAAGATCGAGGACATCCTGTGCTCGGTGGAAGGCTACAAGAACGTGGTCAACGCCATCCCCGACCCGGTGTTTGCCGTGGACGACGAATTCAACATCATTCTTGCCAACACCGCCGTGGCGCGCATCGCCGGGGTGGACGACGGCGAGAAGGTGCGCGGCCGACAGTGCCGTTCCATCTTCAACGCCTCCATCTGCGGCACCTCCAAGTGCCCCATCAATCAGGCCATGCAGTTGCAGGGCCGGTTCGAGGCAGACACCGTGGAGTTGAACCTGCTGGGCCAGACCCGCTTCGTGCGGCCCTACGGCGACATCGTGCGCGACTGCCACGGCAACAAGGCCGGGTATCTGGAAGTGGCCAGCGACGTTACCGAACTGGTGATGAAGGAACGCGACCTGCACGCCCACATGGAGCGCATGGAAAAGGTCAACGCCGAACTGGTGACCGTGGCTGGGCAGGTGGCTGACGCCACCGGGGCCATCGAAAACCAGACCGATAACGTCATGCGCGGCACCGAGAACCAGCGCGGTCTGATTACCGAATCGGTGACCGCCATCGAGCAGATGAACGCTACCATCATGGAGGTGGCGCGCAGCGCCGCCAACGCCTCGCGTCAGGCCGATAGCGGCCAGGCCCGCGCCCGTGAGGGCGCGCAGGTGGTGGAAGAGGCTGTAACGGCCATCGGCCAGGTCAGCAACCTTACCGGCGTGCTGCGAGGCAACCTTGGCGAATTGGGGCGGCAGGCCGAAGGCATTGGCCAGATCATGAACGTGATCAGCGACATCGCCGACCAGACCAACCTGCTGGCCCTGAACGCGGCCATCGAGGCGGCGCGGGCGGGCGATGCCGGGCGCGGGTTTGCCGTGGTGGCCGACGAAGTACGCAAGCTGGCGGAAAAGACCATGAACGCCACACAGGAAGTGCGCCGGTCCATAGAAACCATTCAGTCCGGGGCCGCGCGCAACATAGCCAGCATGGAAGAGGTGGCAGGCGCGGTGGACAACGCCACCGCGCTGGCGGGCCGCTCTGGCGAGGCGCTGCGCGAGATAGTGGCCCTGGTCAACGACACCTCGGCCCAGGTTACCTCCATTGCCACGGCGGCGGAGGAACAGTCTGCCGCCAGCGAGGAAATAACCCGCAGCGTGAGCCAGGTCAGCGACCTGTCCGACGATACGGCCCGGCGCATGGAAGAGGCGGCACGGGCCATCAACGACCTTGGCGCGCTGGCCGCGCGCCTGCGCGAGATCGTGCAGGGCTGACGCCCGTCCGGTATATGAGCAGGTACGGCCCGCTCCCGCAAGGGGGCGGGCCTTTTTGCGTCTGGTGACGCAGGCGATGGTATTGCGGTCAATTGCGGCGTCAGCAGCCGAGGGCAGGCGCTCGTGATCGTGAGCAGCCTGGCGATGCCGGAAACAGCCATACATGATCGGTAGCGGCCAGGGACGTGCGTGGGCGCATGGTGGCGACCGGATGAGGCGAAGGGTTGCTTTTGGTAAATAATGGTGGTGCGTGTGCGCACAGAGTGGAGTATTGTTGACACCAGTTGATTGTGAGTGCTAGTCGGACGAAGAGATAGGCGCAGGCCGGGATATTTCGGCCATCCTGGTCATCCTTGGTTGTGTCGCCTGTTTCACCCGTTTTGACTGTCCTGCGGACCATGCGGCGTCGCCTGCGCGGCGGCGGGGGAGGCATGGCGAAGGACCGTCCGCCGCAGGAGCGCGCGGTGTGCGGTCCAATGGCGAGTGCCGGATGGTGGTGCCCACGTGCCAGTGCGCGGGGGCGCAGAAAAGCGCCGACGCGGGCTGTGGCCCGTACATGCGCCATGCATGCACGCCATGCATGGGGAAGGACGCGCCGATGGCCAAGACCACCTTCACCCTTGCGGAAGCGGCGGATCTCCTGAGCTGTCACAAGGAGACGCTTCGCCGCGCCATCAAGGACGGCACATTGCGGGCAGCCCGCCTGGGGCGCGGCTACCGCATCTCGCGCAGTGACCTGGAAGCCTTCTGGACCGCCCAGGGCGGCGGCGCGCTGTTCGGCGACGGTGAGTCCCCGGCGGACATGCCGCCCCCGGAACGACCGCCGTCGACCAAGGCAAAGAAACCGGAAGGCCCCCGACAGCTAACCCTTCCCACATCGTGAGGAGGCGCGCATGGGTTCGGACATGACCTGCAGGGCGATGGAAGACATTTCGCTGCGCAATGACGCGGGCCACGACATCGCGTTCAAGGGCCGCCTGTTCTCCGAATGCTCGTGGTACGACGACGAGACCGGCGTGCTTACCCGCCAGAAGCTCTACGTCACCGAAGACAACGAGCAGATCTACTACATCGTCTCCGGCAGCGGCGCTGCCCGCAGCCGTCGCGCCTACCGCCTGCGTGTGGAAGGGGACCGTTGCGTCATCAACAACGGCCAGTGCGACATGTCCATGCAACTCGACATGCTGCTGCTGGCCGTGCGCGGGTTGTGCGGGCTGGATGCCGCCCCGTCCGACGCGGCCCTGCTGGCCAGCGTGGAAGAAACGCTGAAGGCCGCCAACGGGTAAGGCCTGCCATTTTTTTGCGCGAAGTTTGTGTGCGCACCTTTCGGCCTGGCCGGAGGGTGCGCGTTTTTCGTTTTTGCGGGGCGGTGGCAACGACTGACGCACAGGCGGCGCTGCGCAATCCGGGTCGGCGGGCCGCCACGGCAATGCCCGCCGGTTCCAGGCACAGCCTTTCGCCGGGGTTGCCTTTTTCGAGTTATAATGTTCCTGTCACAATGTCCGGGTATCCTTTTGCCGACAGTGTCCGGATTTGCGCCGGGCACCATGGAGGAAAACCATGGCAGTGACCAAGCAGTTCCTGAAGAGCAGGCCCGCCTGCAAGGTGAAGTTCCGCCTCGAGGCGGACGAGGTGGGCCAGGCCACCGAGGTGTACCTGGTGGGCGAATTCAATGATTGGGACGAGCGGGCCACCCCCATGCGTCGCCTGAAGGACGGCGGGTTTACCGCCGAGGTGGAACTGGTGACGGGGCGTGAATACCGCTTCCGCTACCTGCTTGCGGGTGGCGCTTCCGGCTGGCTCAACGATGGACGGGCCGACAGCTACGAGTATTGCCCCTTCGCGGGGACCGACAACTCACTGGTCAGCGTCTAGCCACCCGACCCGGCAGGGCGGCGTTGCGCCGTCCGGTCGCCGGGTGGGGATTGCCCCGGCCAACAGGTAGTTCCTGTACATCGCGCGGCGTATCCGCATCTTTCGTTTCGGGTGGGGCCACCGGTTTCATCCGGTGCGCCTTCCTTGAGACGGTGATGTGATAACGGCTGCGACGTAACGCGTGACTGCGCACCCCGTGGTCACGCGTTGCACGTCTTGCGTGCCTTGCGGTGGCGCTGCATGCCGGGCGGGCCGTGCATGGGCGGCGAGATGTCCCGATGTTTCACGCGTCACCTTGCCAACTGCCCGAAACGGTTATATCATTATTAAAATGAGGCGACCGGGGGCGGGGCGTCGTGACCATGCAGGGGCGGAAGGTGCCATGTCGCAAACCGCATCGCAGAGCATCAGGGATTTCGACCTCCTCGAAATGCCAACGGAAGGGGTGGCCGCCTACTGGCTCTCCCTGAAGAAGCTGGTGGGCAACCGCCGCAACTTCAAGGGGCTGGATCAGGAAGCGGAATTCACCTCGGAGCCGTTCGTGCGGCATTTGCTGGACATTGTCTTTACCGGCGACATGAGCGAAGACCGCGTCCGCCGTTGTGCCGCCGCACGGGGAGACCTGCTGCGCGGCGAGCTGGACCGACGGCTGGACCTGATGCGCGTGGCCATCATGGATGTGGCCGGGGGCGAAAACCCCTTGCGCACCATGGCCCGCATTGCTGCCCGCTACCCTTCCCCTCCCATCACCACCGAAAAGGCATTGGGCTACGCCCAGGAACTGCTGCGTCAGGCTGGCGAAAAGCCCCCTGCGGAACGGTTCTTCGACGTTTCCCACCGCTTGCAGGACGACAGGCTTGTCGTGGCCTTGCTGTTCTACGTCCTGCTTTCCCGCCACCACGGCAGGATGGCCTGCCGTCCGTTTCTTGAACACCTGGGTTCGCGGTACTTCGCCGACGGCATGGCTCTGGTGGCCGACGGTTTTGACGCTCCCTTCGTGCGCAAGTGGCTGAAGAAGCACAAACAGGTGCTGCTGGCCGATGTGCGCGACAAGATGACCATGTCGGTGGAACTGGCTCTCGGCATCAAGGCCCGGTTGAGTTACGACGATGTCTTTCGCATTGCGCGGTCTTACATGCGCTAGATATCGTGTCGCACAAGCCGACGCGGGGGGTGAACCATGGCGGGCAACGGCGGGGGCGGTGCGCAAGGGCCAAAGGCCCGGTTGCTGCGGCTGGCCCAGGGGGCCGCGCTGGGGCTGGGCGCGCCGCTGGGCTGGCTGGTGCTGCGCTGGTTGTTCGATCTCACTCCCATCCATCCCCGTTACGAACTGGTGCTCAACGTGTACATGGCCGTGGGCGGGGTGCTGGTGTTCGCCGTGTTCGGGTACCATCTGGGCCGCAAGGAACAGCGCCTGGAGCGGCTGACCCTGGTGGACCCCCTGACCGCGCTGTACAACCGCAGGCATTTCGAGCTGATGCTGGAAGCCGGGTTTGCCCGGCACCTGCGCGACGGCACCGATCTTTCGCTGCTCATGCTCGACCTGGACCACTTCAAGCAAGTCAACGATACCTGGGGCCACCCGGAGGGAGACAGGGTGCTGGTGACCCTGGCGGGCATCCTGCGCGGGGAGTTGCGCACCCAGGACGTGGCCGCACGTGTGGGCGGCGAGGAATTTGCCGTGATAATGCCGGGCATAGGCGGCGCGGGAGCCCTGGCCGCCGCAGAGCGGCTGCGCCTTGCCGTGCGTGACGGCACCTTTGTTGTGGGGGCGGGCACGCGCATTCCGGTGCGCATCTCCATCGGCGTGGCCAGCACCGAACGGCTGGTCATTTCCGGACCCACGGAACTGTTCCGCCTGGCGGACGACGCCCTGTACCGGGCCAAGGGGCTGGGCCGCGACCGCGTGGAACCTGCGTGGCCCGGAGGGGTGGAAGACCAGTTGGGTTCTGTTGAGGCCAATTGAGACCAGTTGACCAATTGAGCCCGGTCAAGCCCGGTCAAGCCCGGTCAAGCCAGTCAAGCCGTGTCGAAGCGTCCGTCCCGTTCCTTGTGCCGGTTCGGCTGTTGCGGTCCCTTCCCCCAGGCGTTGCTGCGCCGTTGCGCTGTTCTCTACCCCGCGCCCTTGTCCGATGCCTGTATTGTCCCGGTTGCCATGACGCCGCGAAATGTTCATGGTACAGGGCTGCGGGGCGTCGACGCGCCACAGGAAACCGCACGGTTTCAGGCGCGCCGTTCCGATCGGGCCGTCCTTTTGGCCCTGCCGCCCCGGCCCCCTTGCGGGCCAACCGCGCCCCGCCCTGCACAGTCATGACATCCCCCCACGGAGGACTCCCACGCATGCAATCCCACGGGTTCGATCTCGTTTTCGAGCGCACCGTCCATGAACTTAACAGCCGCATCCGCCTGTGGCGTCACGGCGCTACCGGCGCGCAACTGCTTTCCTGCTGCAACGCCGACGAGAACAAGGTCTTCGGCGTCACCTTCCGCACGCCGCCGTCCGACTCCACCGGGGTGGCGCACATCCTTGAACATTCGGTGCTCTGCGGGTCGGAAAAGTACCCGGTCAAGGAACCCTTCGCGGAACTGCTGAAGGGTTCGCTGCAAACCTTCCTCAACGCCTTCACCTACCCGGACAAGACCTGCTACCCGGTGGCTTCGGCCCACCTGCAGGACTTTCGCAACCTGGTGGACGTGTATCTGGACGCGGTGTTCTTTCCGCGCATCACGGAAGAAATCTTCCGGCAGGAAGGCTGGCACATCGAGGCCGACGCGCCGGAAGGCCCCTTTGCCTACAAGGGCGTGGTCTACAACGAGATGAAGGGCGTGTACTCCTCGCCGGAATCCATCCTGTCCGAACAGTCGCAGCAGGCGCTGTTCCCGGATATCACCTACGGGCTCGATTCCGGCGGCAATCCGGAACACATCCCCGACCTGACGTACGAGCAGTTCGCCAATTTCCATGCCACCTACTACCACCCCAGCAACGCCCGCTTCTTCTACTGGGGCGACGACCCGGAAGACGACCGGCTGGCCTGCCTGGCCGCCGTGCTGGCGCGCTTCGAGCGCATCGAGGTGGATTCCGCCGTGCCCTTGCAGCCCCGCTCGGACACGCCGCGCATGCTTGAGGTGCCGTACGCTGCGTCCGAAGGCGACGACCGGGGCATGGTGACCATGAACTGGCTGCTGTGCGAAACCGCCGACGTGGAACGCAACTTTGCCTTCGAGATGCTGGAGCACATCCTGCTGGGGCTGCCCGGCTCGCCCCTGCGGCGCGCGCTGATCGAATCGGGCCTGGGCGAGGACGTGGCGGGCGTGGGGCTGGAAAGCGACCTGCGCCAGATGTACTTTTCCGTGGGGTTGCGCGGCATCGAGCCCAAGACCGCATCCGACGTGGAAATGCTGATCATGGAAACCCTGGCCGACCTTGCGGAGGACGGCCTGCCCGCCGATGCCGTGGAAGCCGCCGTGAACAGCGTGGAATTCGCCCTGCGTGAAAACAATTCCGGGCGCTACCCGGTGGGGCTTTCCGTAATGGTGCGCAGCCTGACCACCTGGCTGTATGATCAGGATCCGCTGGCCCTGCTGGAATGGGAAAAGCCGTTGGCGTCCATCAAGGCGCGCATCGCTTCCGGCGAACGGTACTTTGAAGGGCTGATCCGCGAATGGCTGCTGGACAACGAGCACGTGGCCACGGTGCTGCTGACCCCGGACCGCAAGCTGGCTGACCGGAGCGAGGCCGCCGAGGCCGCCGGGCTGGAGGCGTACCGCCAAAGCCTGCGCCAGTGCGAGCGCGTGGCCCTGGTGGAGGAAACCCGCGCCCTGCGCACCCTGCAGGAAGCCCCGGACAGCCTGGAAGCCCTGGCCACCATCCCCGGCCTGAAGCTGGAAGACCTGCCCAGGGAAAACCGCCCCATCCCCAGCGAGAACCGGCAGGCGGGTGCGGTACCCGTGCTGTTCCACGATCTGGACACTTCGGGCATCGCCTACACCGAAACCACCTTCGACCTTTCCGCCGTGCCCGCGCGCCTGGTGCCCCTCATCCCGCTGTTCGGGCGGGCCCTGTTCGAGATGGGCACCGCGAAGCGCGATTTCGTGGACCTTGGCATGCGCATCGCCCGCAAGACCGGCGGCATGGATGCGGACACCCTGTTCGCCACCACCTTGGGCGCGCGCCAGCCTCTGGCGCGGCTGGTGGTGCATGGCAAGGCCACCCGCGACAACGTGCCCGCGCTGTACGACCTGCTGTCCGAAGTACTGCTTGAAGCGAAGTTCGACGACCGCGAACGCTTCCAGCGCATGGTGCTGGAGGAAAAGGCCCGGCAGGAGCACGTGCTGGTTCCCTCCGGCCACGGCATCGTCATGGCCCGGCTGCGCGCGGGCTACAACGCGGCGGGCTGGATGGACGAAGCCACCACCGGCGTGTCCTACCTGACCTTCCTGCGGACCCTTGCGGAACGTCTGGAAAAGGACTGGGACGGGGTGCTGGCCGATCTTGCGGCGCTGCGCAGGCTTGTGCTGCGTCGTTCCGGCTGCCTGATGAACCTTACCGCCGATGCCGAGGTGGCGGGGCTGGTGTCCGGCCCGGCTGCCGCCCTTGCCGCCGCGCTGCCCGATGTGGCGGGCGTGGCCGCCCCGGCCCAGACGGAAGGGTGGCATCCCGCCGGCGCTGCGGCAGATGCAGAGGCGCTGGTCATGCCCGCCCAGGTCAACTACGTGGGCAAGGCGGCGGACCTGTACGGCCTTGGCTACACCTACCATGGCTCGGCCAACGTGGTGTTCCGGCACCTGCGCATGGCCTTTCTGTGGGACAGGGTGCGCGTGCAGGGCGGGGCGTACGGCGCATTCTGCGCCTTTGACCGGGCCAGCGGCCTGCTGACCCAGGTTTCGTACCGCGACCCCAACGTGGCCAGCACCCTGGATGTGTACGACGCCACGGCGGACTACCTGCGCCGCGTTTCGCTGTCGTCCACGGAACTGGCCAACGCCATTGTGGGCGCCATCGGCGATGTGGACAGGCACATGCTGCCCGACGCCAAAGGCTCTGCCGCGCTGTACCGCAGCCTGGTGGGCGATACCGACGCGGCGCGCCAGCAGATGCGCGACGAAATCCTGTCCACCACCAATGACCACTTCCGCGCCCTGGCCGACGTCATGGCCGCAGCTGCCCGCACGGGCCGGGTGGCGGTGCTGGGCGGCGCGGCGCTGGAGCGCGTGGCTGGTGAGAAGGGGTGGCGCGTGGAGCGGGTGCTGTAGGCCGCCCCAGGCTGTTCGCCCGCGGGCAGAAACCCCAAAGGGTGGGGCGCGTGCCCGTCGGGCAGGCCTGACACCCTGCGGACATTGGATGAAATCCTGCGTCGGGAGTTTCGGTCTGGCCGTTCCTCCCTCCGCTGTACCCCCGGCGCAACGGCCCTTTGCATCGGGCCTGTTGCGCTGGCCGTGTACACGGTATAGGAACAGCCAGACCACGCCCCACATCGCGAGGAGACCCATGAAGCAAGCCATAGACGTGTTTCACGAGTACATCGCCCGCAACGGCCTGAAGGTGACGCCGCAGCGCATGCTCATCGTGGAGGTGTTCATGAGCGCGGGCGGCCACCTGACCACCGAGGAACTGTACGAACGGGTGAAGGCCACGGACCCGTCCGTGGGGCAGGCCACGGTGTACCGCACCATGAAGCTGCTGTGCGATTCCGGCCTGGCCAAGGAAGTGCATTTCGGCGACGGGGTGGCCCGCTACGAGCAGAAGTACGGCAGCAAGCACCACGACCATCTCATCTGCGAAGCCTGCGGAGAGAACATCGAGGTGCTGGACGACGAGATAGAACGGTTGCAGGAGGATCTGGCGCGTCGCCACGGCTACGTGCTGACCTCGCACCGCATGTACCTGTTCGGGGTGTGCGGCAAGTGCCGTTCGGACGGCAAGCGCCGCCCCCCGCGAGAGGACTGAGCACCGCACAGGCCTTCCGCCGCCTTTTTCATCCGCACTGCGCCGGTCGTCTGACCGGTCTGCATCCGTACCTTACCGCACCATATCGCAAGCTGACGGGCCGTCCTTCGGGGCGGCCCGTTTGCGTGCATACTCATGGAGGCAGGTCATGGTGGAAACATGAGTTGTCGATGACAACTTGTGTTTCCACCATGGGGCAAGGGGGAACTTCTGTAACCATGTGTAAAGATGGAATTTGTGCTCTTGATCCCGTTTGGCACGCCTCTTGATAAAGCAGGTGCGCATGCCGCCGCACTGCCGGCGATGGCGGCAAACCGCAAGGAGGAGCACCCTGACATGGCAACCAACGACAGCAACGTCGTCGTCGATCACGGGCAATCGCGCCTGTCCGACCTGTGGACCAAGGAAGACTACTGGGCCATCTGGCTCGGCTTCGTCATCATCATCGCGGGCATCTGCGTCTATCTGCTGAACCCCCCGGCGGAATACGGCGAAAAGATCGCCAAGGCCAATGCCGTCATGGCTGCCGAGGCCCAGCGCGCCCCGTTCAAGACCATCGCCTACTACAAGGCCCAGGACGACAAGGCCAAGGTCAAGGCCATGGACAGCCCCACCGGCAAGGCCATTTCCGCCTTCCTGAAGACCCCGGGCGGGTGGAGCGACAACCCTCTCGATTCCTTCGTGGTCAGCAAGGAAGCTGCTGACGCCAAGGCCGCCGCCAACGCCGAAAAGGCCGTGGATGCCAAGGCCAAGGCCGATGCGGCCATGGCCGCCGCCGTGGCCGCCGAAAAGGCCGCCGGCGACGTCGCCTTTGCCGATGCCAGCCTGAACGACGGGGCCAAGGCCAAGATCGCGGAATGGCGCGCCGCCGCCGCCAAGGCCAAATCCGCCGCCGACAAGGCCAAGTCCAAGCCCATGAACCTGCTGGCCAGCCTGCCGCTGCTCATGGTGGGCATGGGTCTGTTCTTCGCCATCGGCATGAAGTTCATGGGCAAGTCGGTGCCCGGCTTCCTGATGGGCTTCATCGGCGTGTTCGCGGTGGCGTGCCTGGCCACCATGATGGGCCACCAGTCCACCATGAAGTACTGGGGCATCGGCACCGAAGCCTGGGCCATCATCATCGGCATGCTCATCGCCAACACCGTGGGCACGCCCAAGTGGATCAAGCCTGCCCTGGAAGTGGAATACTTCATCAAGACCGGCCTTGTGCTGCTGGGCGCCGAAGTGCTGTTCGACAAGATCATCGCCATCGGCATTCCCGGCATCTTCGTGGCCTGGGTGGTCACCCCCATCGTGCTCATCTGCACCTTCATTTTCGGCCAGCGCATCCTGAAGATGGAATCCAAGACCCTGAACGTGGTCATTTCTGCGGACATGTCGGTGTGCGGCACCTCTGCCGCCATCGCCACCGCCGCTGCGTGCCGGGCCAAGAAAGAGGAACTGACCCTTTCCATCGGGCTTTCGCTGGTGTTCACCGCCATCATGATGATCGCCATGCCCGCTTTCATCAAGGCCGTGGAAATGCCGCAGATTCTCGGCGGCGCCTGGATGGGCGGCACCATCGACGCCACTGGCGCGGTGGCTGCGGCTGGCGCGTTCCTTGGTGAAAAGGCCCTGTACGTGGCTGCCACCATCAAGATGATCCAGAACGTGCTGATCGGCGTCACCGCCTTTGGCGTGGCCGTGTACTGGTGTACCCGCGTCGAAGTGCGCGAAGGCCATTCGGTGGGCGTGGGCGAAATCTGGCACCGCTTCCCCAAGTTCGTGCTGGGCTTTCTGGCCGCATCGATCGTCTTTTCGCTGATCAGCGGCAGCCTTGGGCCGGACATGGGCAAGGCCCTGCTTGACCAGGGCGTGCTGAAGGGCCTTACCGCCTCGGCGCGTGGCTGGTTCTTCTGCCTTGCCTTCACCGCCATCGGTCTTGCCACCAACTTCCGCGAACTGGCTCACTACTTCAAGGGCGGCAAGCCGCTTATCCTGTACGTGTGCGGCCAGAGCTTCAACCTGGTGCTTACCCTGACCATGGCCTACATCATGTTCTACATCGTGTTCCCCGAGATAACCGCAAAGATCTAGGGGACATGTCGGAGCCCGCCCCAATCCGCGGGGGCGGGCTCCACCTTCAGGGAGTGTTCATGCGACAATCGTTGGGTCATACCTTCATCGGGCGGCTGGCCGCCCTTGGCGTTTCCGTGGCAGTGCTGTGGGCGCTGTTTTTTGTTGCAGGACCGCGCGTTGTGGCGCACCTGCCCGCGTTGCGGCACTATGGCGAAGTGCAGGACATCTACGGTATCCGCAGCGGACAACTGTACTACACAGACGTGGAGATGTCGCAGCAGGCGGAAATCAATTCCCGCTCCACCTGGCGGTTTACCCCCACGGGACCAAAGGGTGCTGCAAAAACCGGAGATGTCGGGCGCGGCGAGGGGCCGGGGGCGGTCAGCCCGGTTGTCACTCCGGTTGTCACGCCGGTTGCCAAGCCTGTGGCCGGCCCTGTGGCCGCAGGGCCGACACCCGGCCCGGCCAACTGAGGACGCAGGTCCGGCGCGCCCGTTGTTCCTTGCGGGCTCGGCCCGCCAGTCTTTCCCCGCGCC
This sequence comes from uncultured Desulfovibrio sp., assembly GCA_964402645.1. Taxonomy (GTDB): domain Bacteria; phylum Desulfobacterota; class Desulfovibrionia; order Desulfovibrionales; family Desulfovibrionaceae; genus Cupidesulfovibrio. The sequence continues at coordinate 102,918 of CAYOCV010000002.1, forward strand.
CGCGTCGTTCCTTGACGGGGGGCATGGCGGCGGCTAGGCTTCGGTTCCCCACATTCCATACGAGGCGATCGGCACTGCCGACCGTTCCCCGCGCATGTACATTCCAAAGCCGCACACCCTACAGCACAAGTTCCTTGCCGGTCTGGCCGTTGCAGTCATCGGTCTGGGCGGGCTGTTTGCGACGGTGCTGTACATGCACCTGCGCACGGTGCTGGAAGAAGAGGTGCATGCCAAGGCCCGCCTGGTTTTCTCGCAGATAGACGCCATCCAGGGCTTCGTGCGCGAGGCGCTGCGCCCGCGCATGATGGAAACCCACCCCGGCGAATTCATCATTGAGGCCATGTCCTCGTCGTACATTTCGCGCCAGGTCATGGACCGCATGGACAACGACGGCACTGGCCACATCTACCGCCGCGTGGCCATGGGCGCGCGCAATCCGGCCTTCGAGGCCACCCCCCATGAACGCGGGCTGATCAGCCATTTTCGCATGAACCCGGAACAGTCGCTGTGGACCGGCTACGACACGGTGGGCGGCAAGCAGTACTACGTCATCGCAAGGCCGGTGGCCTTTGCCGCGCCCTGCATGACCTGCCACGGCGACCCCGCGGACGCGCCCCCCCAACTGGTGGAAATGTACGGCAACAGGGGCTTTGGCCAGGAACTGGATGCCGTTGCCGGGATGGATTACGTGGGCGTGCCGGTTTCCGATGCGGTGTCGCACCTGCGCCAGTCCATCACCACCTATTTCGCCTTTCTCATCGTGTGCGCGCTGGTCTTCTTTTCTTCGGCCAACGTGGTGTTTCGCGTGCTGGTGGTGCGCAACCTGCGCCGCCTGACCGGGGTGTTCCGCCGGACCTTGGGAGAGGGGGGCGACGGAGGCGACGGGGGTGACGGGGGTGAAGGACCCGATGGCGCAGACGGGGCAGGCGGCGTCCGGCCCGCAGCCCTCATCGCGCGGCTGGAGCAGGGCGACGAGATCGAGGAACTGGTGGACGGCATAGAGCAGGTGGCCCACCACCTGGCCGACGCCCGCGCCCGCCTGCAAAGCTACGCCGACAATCTGCGCCAGATGGTGGACGAGCGCACCGCGGAGCTTTCGCGTGAGGCAGGCGAGCGCCGCGCCGACGTGGATCTGTTCGTGAAGCTGTTCGAGGACATGCGCGGCCTGCGCACCCGCGACAAGCTGTGGCGGTACGCGCTGCCGCAGATTGCCCGGCGCTTCGGCGCGCGGCGCATCGCCTATGTCTGCACCTTTGCTTCACACAATTTCTACGCCTGGCCGGAGCGCGACCGGCGGCCCGACCTGCCCGTGCCCCTGGCCGATGTGCTGACCGGCGGGTGCGCCCTGCTGCGCGGGGCCAGCGTCTTCGTGCCGGTGGAGGCGCAGGCGGGCGCGGCGGAAGGGCTGCTGTGCCTGGAATGGGACGACGCCGACGACGCCGCGCGCCAGAACCTGGATGTGCTGGCCGCGCTGGGGCGGCAGCTTGGCACGGTGGCGGAAAACCTTTCGGCCCTGGACCGGCTGGTACGCCACATGGACGTGCTGCAATCGGTGTTCGAGGGCATCCGCGACCCGCTGGCGCTGGTGGACGGTTCCGGCGCGGTGATTATCGCCAACGAGGGAGCGCGGCGCTTGTCGCTGGAGCTTTCCGGCGGTTCCGCTCCTTCCGGCGACCTGCTGGCCGCCCTGCGCGGCGGGGGGGGCGGGGATGACGGGGGCGCGCCGGGCGAAGGCGGCGAAGCACAGGCCACGGCGGGCACGGGGCGCGCGGTTGCCTACGTCCCCGCTCCGGCGCAGGGCGCGGAATCGCACGAGGTGGTATTGCCTGGCGGGCGCTCGTTCATGGTCAACCTGTATCCGCTGGCGCGCGGGGCCGGCGAGCCTGGCCGTGCTGCGGTCTACGTGCGCGAAACCACGTTGGAAAAACGCATGTTCGCGCAGGTCAGCCAAAGCGAAAAGATGGTCACTGTGGGCAAGCTGGCCGCAGGGCTTGCCCACGAGATCAACAACCCCCTGGGGGTTATCCTGTGCTATGCCGAACTGCTGCGCCGCAATACGGGCGACACCCAGCAGCAGGCGGACCTGGACGTGATACTGCGGCACACCCGGCAGGCCCAGCGCGTGCTGCGCGACCTGTTGAACTTCGCCCGACCAAAGGCTGCGGGCACGGCCCCCGCAGACATCGCCCGGGTGGCGCGGTCGGTGGCAGAGGTGTTCGGGGTACAGGCCGCCAAGAAGTTCGCCACGGTCATGGCAGAGACAGAGCCGGATCTGCCGCCGGTGACGGCGGGCGAACAGGCCCTGGAACAGATTTTCAGCAACCTTGTGCTCAACGCGCTGGACGCGCTGCCCGCATCGGGCGAGGGCAGGGTGTGCATCCGGGTGCGGCGGGGCGATAACCCCGGCGAAGTGGTGGCCACCGTGGCAGATTCTGGCCCCGGCGTGCCCGAACACCTGCGCAAGGATGTGTTCGACCCCTTCTTTACCACCAAGGAAATGGGCACGGGGCTCGGCCTTGCCGTGGTCTACGGTCTGGTGGTGGATGCAGGCGGCAGCGTGACGGCGGGCGACAGCGCCGAGCTTGGCGGTGCGGAATTCACGGTGCGCCTGCCGGTTGTGGGGGCGGCCTGCCCCACGCCGTCCGCCGGGTCAGTGCCTCTGGTCCCGCCGCCCGGCCCGCAGGCGTCGGCCGGGGCTCCGTCCGCTCCGGCGGACGCGCAGGCGGGGCCGCGAACCGCTACGGATACCGCACCACGGGAGGAATGATGCCCCACAGACAGCACGTGCTCATCGTTGACGACGAACCCGATTTCGCACGGGGGCTTTCGCGTCTGGCTGCGGAACTGTTTCCCGAAGTGGTGGTGGCGCAGGCGTTTTCCGGCGCGGAAGCCCTGGAATACCTGCGCGCGCAGCGGGTGGACGTGCTGATTACCGACCTGCGCATGCCCGGCATGACCGGCCTGCAACTGGTGCCCCAGGCGCTGGAGCAGGATACGGACCTGAGCGTGGTGGTGCTGACGGCGCACGGGTCCATCGAATCTGCGGTGGAAGCATTGCGCGCCGGGGCCTACGACTTCATGTCCAAGCCGGTGGAGCCGGAACAGTTGGCCCGCGTGCTGGGCAAGGGGCTGGAACGCAGCCGCCTGCTGGCGGAAAACCGCCGCCTGCGCGATGTGGTTTCGCTGGGGACCGTCTGTGACGACCTGGTGGGGCAGGGGCAGGCCATGCAGGCGCTGCGCCGGACCATCGCCACCGTGGCCCAGTCGGACTATACCGTGCTGGTGCGCGGCGAATCGGGCACAGGCAAGGAGATGGTGGCGCGCACCATCCACCGGCAGAGCCAGCGTGCAGCCATGCCGTTTCTGGCCGTGAACTGTCCGGCCATCCCGGAACACCTGCTGGAAAGCGAACTGTTCGGTCACGTGCGCGGCGCATTCACCGGGGCGGAGCGTGACCGCAAGGGGCTGTTCGCCATGGCGGACGGCGGCTCCGTGCATCTGGACGAAATCGGCGACATCTCGCAACCCGTCCAGACCAAGCTGCTGCGCTTTCTGCAAGAGGGCGAAATCCGCCCCGTGGGTTCTGGCCGCACCGAAAACGTGGACGTGCGCGTGGTGGCTTCCACCAACCAGGACCTGGAGGCGCGCATGGCCGCGCGCGAATTCCGCGAGGACCTGTTCTACAGGCTCAACGTGGTCACCGTCCGGGTGCCTTCACTGCGCGAACGGGCGGAAGACATCCCCTTGCTGGCGGTCACCTTTCTGCGCAACGCCTGCAATGAGCTGGGGCTGCCGCAAAAGACCGTGGCACCGGAGGTTCTCGACCATCTGGCCGGGCGCGACTGGCCGGGCAACGTGCGTGAACTGCAAAACGTGGTGCGCAGGCTGACCCTGTTCTGTGCCGGGGAGGAACTGGGCATGGATACGGTGCGTCACGTGGCGGCGGGCGGGCATGGCCGCACGGGCGACTGGGTGCGCACCCGGCAGGCGGATGCGGGGGGGCGTGAGGGCGGCGCTGGCGGCACTGTGCCGGTGCAGGGCAGGTCCGGCGATACTGACCGGACGGGCGCAGGCGGAACGATTGGCGCGGGCGCGCCCGGCGGCAACGCCGTGGCGCCGTACAAAGAGGCCAAGGCCCGCGTCACCGACCAGTTCACCCACGGCTACCTGCGCGACCTGCTGGCCCAGACCGGGGGCAATGTGTCCGAGGCGGCGCGGCTGTCGGGCCTGTCGCGGGTGGCCATCCAGAAGATGGTGGCGCGGCTGGGGATGGATGTGGGCGAGTTCCGGAGCTAGGGCTGTATCTGAATTGTCTTTTCGCCCGTTGGCTACCGACCCGAAGGGCGCGAAGCGTGGCCGTTGGGCGAGTTTGCGAGCCGTACGGACATTGTGCGCAACGCGGTCAAACTTCGCCTGCCATGGCTTTGCTGTCCTTATCCGTAAGACGCGCTAAGCGCTCGCCTAACGGCTAAGGCTCGGTCGAATACGATAAGAGTACGCGTTGCGGTCCTCATCCGTAATGCTCGAAGTCTCGCATAACGGCTGAGGCGCTCTGCGGTCCTCATCCGTAATGCTCGAAGACTCGCATAACGGCTGAGGCGCTCTGCGGTCCCTATCCGTAAGGTTCGCAAGCTCACCTAACGGCTAGGGCACTCCCTCATGGCAGGCTCGTTTTCCTTGCCAACGAACGAAAATCCTCATTCAGAAACAGCCCTTGGCGGGGCGTGAACCTCATTCCCGCGTGGCTATCAGAATGCCGCCCAGGATCAGCGCGCCGCTCACGAAGTGGGCGGGCGTCACCGGCTCGCCCAGCAGCAGCAGCGCCTCCAGCCCGCTGAAGGCGGGCAGGGAATAGTAGATCAGCGCCGAGCGGCTGGGGCCGATGGCCGCGATGGCCAGGTTCCAGCAGCGGTAGGCCACCAGCGACGCCCCCAGGCCGATATACAGCACCCCGGTCACGGCCTGCGGTGTGAACGTGGGCATTGCCCCGGTGGAAAGCTCCCACGCCAGCATGGGCAGGATGCACAGCAGCCCCGGTATGAAGGTGGCCATCAGGAAGGTGGTCTGCCCCACGCCCGCCGGGCGCTTGCGCACCAGTACGGAATATCCCGCGAACAGCATGGAAGCGGCCACCATCCACAGGTCGCCGCTGGTGAAGGTCAGCGTGGCCAGCCGCGCAAGATCGCCCCGCGTCACCAGCACCACGATGCCGCACACCGCCGTGGCCAGCCCGGCCAGACGGCGCACGGTCACGGCCTCTCCCAGAAATACCCGCGAGAACAGGATGATGAAGATGGGCGAGGAGGTGGCGATGAGCGCCATGTTCAGCGCGGCGGTGGTGCGCCCAGCCACGTAGATGAGCGTGTTGAATACCGACACGCCCACAAAGCCGGTCACGAAGAAGTAGACCAGGTGGGCGCGCACCGTGGGCCATTCGCGGCGCAGCGGGCCGATGCCAAAGGGCAGCAGCGCGCAGGTGGCCACCAGCCACCGCGCGAACGAGACGGATACCGGCGGCATGCTGTCGGCCAGCGCGCGCGCCACGATGAAATTGCCGGACCAGATGATGGTGGCCGCCAGCGCCAGCAGGACGCCGCGCGTGCCGCCGCCCCCGGTGCTTGGGGATGCGTGCATGGATGTACTCCGAAAATGAGAGCATCCTGCCTACGCCGGGGGCATGGGGGTGTCAAGCAGAGGGACCTGCGGTCAAAACAGGACAGTGCAGTTGATTCAGCGTGTTGAATGATGCATGCGAACATCCGCTGCTTACGTTGCTTCAGTTGCGCCCATTGCGCCCGGCGCGCCCGCCACGCAGGGCGGCAGGCACGCCTGACCCGCACCGGAAAACGCAGCGCGCCCCCGTCGGCGGGAACGACGGGGGCGCAGGCGGGAGGGATGCGTAGCTCTCGAGCGGAAACTCACCGTGCATGTGGTGACACGATTTAATAAATCGTATGTGTCATATGTAGCTCTTCATAAAAATCGTGTCAACGCTTCGGGCAACATTCCTGCCCGCGGCGGCTCCCTTGCCCGCAACGACCGGGCGGGGTAGGAGAGGTGTCGCGTCGGGCTTGCGCTGCCGTTGGGGACGGCGCGGCCATGCGGCTACCCCCGCGCGTCGCCGTGCGCGTGACAGGAAAAGGAAGCACCCGTGACCATGCCCGGATTCTTCAACGTCCTCTCGGTGGAGGCGTTCACCGATCTCTTGCGCGCCTTTCCCCCTTTGGGTGCGGAAAGCGTGGACCTGCACCACGCCGATGGCCGCGTGCTGGCGGCGGACGTCATTGCCGCAGAAGATTTGCCCCTTACCAACCGCGCGGGCATGGACGGCTATGCCGTGCGCGCCGCCGACCTGTTCGGGACTACGGAAACGAACCCCGCCTACCTTGAATGCGACGGGCGGGTGGACATCGAACACCCCGCCGCCTTTGCCGTCGCGCCGGGCCGCTGCGCCGCCATTGTCACCGGCGGGGTCATGCCCGAAGGGACGGACGCGGTGATCATGGTGGAGCACACCCACGAACTGGGCGCGGGCACCATCGAGATGCGCCGCGCCGTGGCCCCCGGCGAAAACATGATGTTGCGCGGCGAGGACGCCGTGGCGGGCATGCCCGCGCTGACGACAGGCACCCGCCTGCGCCCGCAGGAAGTGGGCATGCTGGCCGCCGTGGGCGCAACGGCGGTGCGCGTACACCGCATGCCGCGCGTGGTCATCATTTCCACCGGCGATGAGCTTGTGGCCCCGGACGCCACGCCACGGCCCGGGCAGGTGCGCGACGTGAACAGCCATACCCTGGCCGCGCTGGTGCGCCGGGCCGGGTGCGAGGCGCGCTGCCTGGGCATCGTGCCCGACGAACTGGACGCGCTGGAGGCGGCCCTGCGCAAGGGACTGCGTGACGCCGAAGTGGTGCTGCTGTCCGGCGGCAGTTCCGTGGGTGTGCGCGACCTGACCGTGGCCGCGTTGTCGCGCATCGAAGGGGCGGAACTGCTGGCCCACGGCGTGGCCATCAGCCCCGGCAAGCCGACCATCCTTGCGCGGGTGCGCGGGGAGGACGGCGACGGTGGCGGCTGCTGTCGCGCGGTGTGGGGCCTGCCGGGGCAGGTGACCTCTGCCCAGGTGGTCATGTTCGTGCTGGGGGTGCCCTTTTTGCACCATCTTTCCGGCAGGACCGACGCCTTTGACCGGTCGCTGTGGCCCGCGCGCCGGGTGCGTCTGGCGCGCAACGTGGCGTCGCGGCAGGGGCGCGAGGACTGGGTGCGGGTGCGCATTGAGTCAACCGACCATTCCGGAGCGGAAGACGGCGGGCCGCCGTCCGCCGTACCGCTGCTGGGCAAGTCCGGCCTTTTGCGTACCTTGACCGGGGCGCATGCGCTGGTGCGCATCCCCGCGCGGGCGGAGGGGCTGGTGGCGGGCAGCGAGCACGACGCCTATCTCATCTGATCCAACGCGGTAGTTTCGCTTCCGGCGGCGTCAGATGCGCTTTTTGTTCCGGCACGTACCAGAGGGCGCGCTGCGGTCGCCATCCGTAACACGCACCAAGTTCGTGTAACGGCTGCCGCACGCTCCCTCCGCATAACAGCGCATCTTCCTTGGCGGAAAAAAATCCGCGTTGGTCGTTACACAGCATACGGAACAGCAAGCCATGCGCATCCTTTTCTTTGGCGACATTGTGGGCAAGCCGGGCAGGCAGGCCCTGAAGGAACTGCTGCCCGCCCTGCGGCGCGAGCACGCCGCCGACGTGGTCATCGCCAATGGCGAAAACGCCTCCGGCGGCATAGGCCTGACGGCGGAAACCCTGCGTGAGCTGCTGGGCATGGGCATCGACATCCTGACCACCGGCAACCACGTCTGGAAGCACCGCGACCTGTACGGCGCGCTGGACAAGGAACCGCGTCTGCTGCGGCCCGCCAACTATCCGGCAGGCGCACCGGGGCACGGCCTTGGCGTGTACGACCTGCCCGGCGGGCATCGCCTGGCCGTGCTGAACCTGTGCGGCACCACCTACATGGACCCGCTGGACTGCCCCTTCCGCACGGCGGAAGCCCTGCTGGCCCGGCTGGAGGCGGAAGAGGGCGGCGCGTCCGGATGTGCCCCCGCTCCGGTACTTCGCATCGTCGACTTCCACGCCGAGGCCACCAGCGAAAAGAAGGCCCTGGGCTGGTTTCTGGATGGGCGGGTCAGCGCGGTCATCGGCACGCATACGCACGTGCAGACCGCCGACGCCATGCTGCTGCCCGGCGGCACCGCCTACCTGACCGACGCGGGCATGTGCGGGGTGGAAGCCTCCGTGCTGGGCATGGACCACAAGGTCATCGTGGACCGTTTTCTGACCCGGCTGCCGCAGCGTTTTCGCCCGGCCACGGGGCGCGGTTCGCTGAACGGCGTGCTGCTGGACGTGGATGAAACCACCGGCAGGGCGCGGTCCATCCGTGCATTGCGGGTGGCCTGCCCGGCGGCGGAGGTCTTCGATACGGAGACCGGCGCGCCGCACACGCCGGACGCCTGACGGCAGGGCCTTACCGACTGACGCAAACGGCGGGGGCAGCATCGGCCCCGAAGCGCCCGTCGCCCCCGACAGGCCCCCAATCAGCCCCCAATCGGGTTGACACCACCCGCCATCTCTGGAAGACCGTCCCGATACCATGCAGAGGGGTTGCAGACCATGATCGACATCGACACCCAGTTGGAACACATCAAGCGCGGCATGGCCGAGCTCATCGACGAGGCCGAACTGCGCAAGAAGATCGCGCGCGGCACGCCGCTGCGCGTCAAGGCGGGCTTCGACCCCACCGCGCCGGACCTGCATCTGGGCCACACGGTGCTTATTCACAAGCTGCGCCATTTTCAGGAACTGGGGCACACCGTCATCTTCCTGATCGGCGACTTCACCGGCCAGATCGGCGACCCTTCGGGCCGCTCGGACACCCGCCCGCCGCTGACGCCGGAACAGATCATGGATAATGCCGAGACCTACAAGAAGCAGGTCTTCAAGATCCTGGACCCGGAAAAGACCGAGGTCGCTTTCAACTCGCACTGGATGAACGCCTTTTCCGCCGCCGATTTCGTGCGCCTTGCCTCGCGCTACACCGTGGCCCGCATGCTCGAGCGCGACGACTTCGAAAAGCGTTACCGCGACGGGCGGCCCATCGCCATCCACGAATTCCTGTACCCGCTGGTGCAGGGGTACGATTCCGTGGCCCTGCGCGCCGACGTGGAACTGGGCGGCACCGACCAGAAGTTCAACCTGCTCATGGGCCGCACGCTGCAATCGCAGTACGGGCAGGAGCCGCAGTGCATCCTTACCGTGCCCATTCTGGAAGGTCTGGACGGCGTGAAGAAGATGTCGAAGTCCCTCGGCAACTACGTGGGCATCGACGAGCCGCCGTCCGACATGTTCGGCAAGATCATGTCCGTGTCCGACGATCTGATGTGGCGCTACTACGAACTGATTTCCGCCCGCTCGCTGGAAGACATCGCGGACATGAAGCGCCGCGTGCAGGCCGGTGAGGCGCATCCCAAGGCGGTGAAGGAAGACCTGGCCCACGAGATCACCGCCCGCTATCACGGCGACGACAAGGCCGCCGAGGCCCGGCAGGGCTTCAACGCCGTGTTCGCCAGCGGCGGCGTGCCCGACGACGCGCCCGAACATAGCTGCGCCCAGGGCGAGGACAGCACCCCGCCCGTGTTTCTGGAAGCGGCGGGCCTGGTCAAGTCGCGCGGCGAGGCCAAGCGGCTGATCAAGGAAGGCGCGCTGTCCGTGGACGGCGTGCGCTGCGACGACGCCATGGCCCCGCTGGCCCCCGGCAGCTACGTGGTCAAGCTGGGCAAGAAGCGCTTTTTGCGCCTGACCGTCACGGGATAGCCACGGCAGGTATCCTGCGGTTGCGCGCTCGCGGCGCAACGCCGCGCTTTTGCAAGACATCACAGGATATGCTCACGCCGCTCCGGTTCGCCGGGGCGGCGTTTTCCGTTTTTCGCCACGCCGTCTGTAAAGATATGTAACGGTGGGCCGATATGTCTTTATGACGCCAATCAGCACGGGGTGACACCACCCAGTCACGGGGTAACGCCATGATTGTGTCCCCACTTTCCGGCTACCTGCTGCGCGAATCGCAGGAACGGCAACAGGAGGCCCGCCGCGCCCGGTACGGCACCGGGCCGGTAAGCCTGCGCGGCAGCCTGACCGATGCCTACGACACCGTGTCTACCCGCACGCCCGACGTGGTGTTCAAGTTCGGCAATGTCGGGGACGCGACCGATGAGCAACAGTCGCGCTACGGACACATTATGGCGGGCGAAATCACCGGACTGCGCGCCAGAAGCGCCGATGGCCTGGACGTGCAGGTGTTGGCCCCCCACGAAGAGGACAAGGACGGCAGCATCAGCGAAGAATGGCGCGTGATCGTGTCCAGGCGCGGGGTCGAACTGGCGCGCGGCGAGTTTACTGCCGATACCCGGGTGGTGACGAACCCCGACGGCAGCGTGACGCTGGAGGAGGCGGAGGACGGACAAACCTTCGAGGGCACGGCGGGCAACGATATCCTGATCCGCCTGAGCGACCGGCAGGTGAACGCGGGGGGCGGCAACGACCTGGTCATTTCGCTGGGCGGCAGCGGTGGGGTAGATGGCGGCGAGGGCAACGACAGCATCGTGGGCACGGTGCGGGGCAATGCCGCTGCCGGCGAGGGGGGCATGGCCTTGCTGTCCGGCGGGGCGGGCAATGACCGCATCCTGCTGGACAACAGTCTGCACGTGCTGCTGGACGGCGGAGAAGGCGACGACACGCTGGGCGGGACCATGGCGCATGCCACCGTCAGCGCGGGCATGGGCGACGACACGCTGAAAGGTGAAATGCACTTCGCAAGCATTGACGCGGGTGACGGCAATGACAGGTTCGACATGGACCTTGTCGCCTACTCGCAGGTTGTCGCGGGCGATGGCAATGATGTCGTCAACGGCAATTTCCTGCGTTCCGCCATTGGCGGCGGAACGGGGGACGACACCTTTGGCGGGCGGTTCCGGGTTTCCACCGTGCTGGGCGAGGAAGGCCGGGACACCTTTGCCGGACTGTACGAGCGCGGCAACGTCGACGGCGGGCAGGACGGGGATACTTTTGCGGTGGACGCGGCCCATGGCACGGAATTCACGGGCGGTGCGGGCGACGACGTCATGCGGGCCGCCACTTCGTTTTTCGCCACCTACGATGGCGGCGACGGAAACGACGTGCTGGAGATAGGCCGCAAGCGGCGTGTCGGCGCCTCCGGCGACATCGTGCCCGGTGGCCCGTCCGCCACGGCGTGGGAGGTGGAGGGCCTGCCCGGCGACTACTACGCCGAAGGCGACCTGGTACAGAACACGGTGCGCGGCGGTGACGGCGACGACAACCTGAACGTGTACGGCGCGCCGGACGAACGGCGGGGGCTGGACGAACCCGCCCGCGTCAGCGGGGGCAAGGGGCGCGACGTGGTAGCCATCTACGGGGCCATGCAGCGCTTCGGGCAGTTGTATGGCGAAGAAGAGGACGGCGAGATGCCGGTGCTACTCCTGCCCTACGTGTAGGGCCGCTGAAATCTGGATTTGCCCCCTGCGGGTGGCCGTGCGGCGCTGCCGGAACGTGTGTCCGGCAGTTTTTTTGTGCCCCGCGCCGGGCGTGTGCAATCGCCAGTGCTGCAACTGCATCGCCGGGCAACCGCTGCGCGAGGTAGGGTTGCCCCGCGTTGTGGCGCGCCCCCCTTCTCATGAACGCGCAACTGCTCTATGGTGCTGGCAGAATCAGTAATCCGGGAGCATGGAGCGGGTATGAACGCGAAGCCGGAAAAGAGTCGGTCGGGGTGGACGCCAGCCGCCATTGCAGTGCGCGGCAAGGGGTGGTGGGCCCTGCGGCGGGTGCGCCGCTGGACGTACACCATTATCGGCATTGTCGCCGCATGGGGCGTGCTGGCCGGGCTGGCCCTGCCGCCGGTGTTGCGCGGCGTGCTGGAAGATCAGCTGTCCGCCAAGCTGCAGGTGCGCTGCACCGTGGAGAAGGTGCGCTTCAATCCGTATTCGTGGGCGTTGTCCATTCAGGGCGTGCGCGTGCCCAACCCCACCGGCGATGGCGACATGCTGACCTTCGACGCGCTGGAGTTTTCACCCGGCCTTTCCGCCGCGCTGCGCCTTGCGCCGGTGCTGGCTTACGTGCGGCTGGTGAACCCGGTGGTGTACGTGGCCCATTTCGGCGACGGGCGCTATTCCTTTTCGGAATTCATCCCTCCTGATGAGAAGGTGAAGGAAGACCACGCCGACCGAGCGGACGGCGCGGACAAGCCGCTGTTCCCCTTTGCCGCCAGCGATTTCGAGGTGGTCAACGGTACAGTCATTTTCCACGATGCACCGCTGAAAACCATCCATACCATTACCGAATTGCAGTTCGTTGTGCCGTTTACCTCCACCATGGCGCGCGACCGCGAACGCGCCATCACTCCCAGCCTGAACGCCACGGTGGACGGCAAGGCGCTGACCGTGCAGGGGCGGCTGCTGCCTTTCGCGGAACAATTACGCACCGAATTCGACGTGGTTACCGACGAGGTGGACCTGACCCAGTACCGCGAATACCTGGCCGCGTTCACGCCGCTGCGTCTGGAATCGGGGCAGTTGGGCGTGAATCTGAAGCTGGTCGTGGAACAGCCCGAAAAGCGCGACGTGGAATTCGGGCTGGCGGGGTCCGTCACCCTGAAGGACCTGCGGGTGAATGCGCCCGACAGCAAGGACGCGGTGCTGGGGCTTGCCTCCGGCGTGGTGGAGGTGGGGGAATTTTCGTTGCTGGATCGGCATGTGGACGTGCGTCGGGTGGAACTGGACGGGCTGCTGGCGCGGGCCGGGCGCCTGACCGACGGCAGCATCGACTGGATGGGCTTTGTGGCTCCGGCGGGCGGAAAGACCCCGGCGAAGCAGGCTGAGGCAGGCAAGGCCAACGGTACGCGCAATGGCACGCGGAATGGAACGCTGGCCCCCACTGCCGCCGCTGCAACCAACGGGACCAATGGAACGGGGGCAGGCGGCCCGGCAGCCAATGTTCCGGTTTCTGGCTCGGCTCCGAGTCCCAATTCGACCCCGGCTTCGCCCCCAACGCCGGTCAAGCCGCCTGCGGAACAGCCGCCCTTCGTGGTCAACGTCCGCGCCATGGAATTGCGCGACGCCACGCTGGTCTGGAAGGACGCCTCGGTGCCTGGCGGTGCGGTGGTGCGTCTGAGCAACCTTGACGTGACCCTGACCGATTTCGCCACACCCGGCGGCAAGGACCGCCCCAAGGGCGGCGGGGCGTTCACGGCCTCGTTGCGCATGGACGGCGGCGGTGCGGCAGGTAACGGGGCCAAATCGACCGCCCCGGCCAAAGCGGGCGCGGGCACGCTGAAGGCAGAGGGCAACGTGACGCTTGCTCCGCTGGGCGTGGCGCTGCGGCTGGACGCGCGCGACCTGCCGCTGGTCCCGGTGAGGGGCTATGTGGCTCAGGCCTTGCCCCTGTCGCTGGACGCCGGGGCTGCGGGAGCACAGGGCGAGATCGATCTTTCGCTGGCTGCGTCCGATGCACCGGGCCTTGTGGTGCGCAAGGGGGCAGTACAGGTGTCCGGCCTGGCTTTATCGCTGGCGGGGCAAAAGCAGCCGTCCGTGAGCCTGGGCAAGCTGGATGTGGCCGACACCAGCGTGGACCTTGCGGCGCGCACCGTGGCCGTGGGGCCGGTGACGTTGACGAGGCCCGATGTCCGGGTGGTACGCGGCAAGGATGGCGTCATCGACTTTACGGCACTGGCAGGCGGCGTGGTTGCGGCGGAACCGGCCAAGGTACAGTCCGCAGGGACGCAGCCCGCCGCCGCCCGAACTGCACGCGGCAGGGGGCAGGAACGCCCAGCGGCGCGCGGGGTCGCGCGCGCCGTGCCGCAGAAACCCGCCGCCGCGCCGGAAGGTCCGGAATGGCAGGTGTCCGTGGCCTCGCTACGTATGGACGAGGGTCGGGCGACCTTTGAGGATCGGCAGCCCAGGGAGCCGGGTGTGCTTGCCCTGGAAGGGATGCGTCTGGTCACCGGCCCGCTGTCGCCGCAGCGCGGCGCGCCGCTGGATGTGGATTTTTCCGCGCGCTGGCAGAAGCAGGGCACCATCGGCATCAAGGCCAAGGGTACGGTCCAGCCGTTGAACCTGGCCGTGGATTCCAAACTGGCCAAGGTGGATCTGCGCCCGCTGGACCCATATCTGGGCGAGGCGACGGATCTGTTGTTCGGCAGCGGCGAGGTATCGTCGGAACTGAAGGTGGCCCTGCGCGAGCAGACGAGTCCGGCGGGCAGGCCGGGCAGGGCGCGTTCGCGTCCGCAAGCGTTGCAGGTGCCCGAACAGGCGCTGGAAGTGGATGTGGAGGGTGCGGCGCGGCTGGACAACCTGTCGCTGAAGCTTGCCGGTGGCAAGCAGGAACTGGCATCGCTGCGGCGGTTTTCGGTGCGCGGGCTGCGTTTCGGCCAGCAGCCGTCGGGCGATCTTTCCCTGCGCGTGCAGGAGGTGGGGCTGGAAAAGCCGAAGCTTTCGGTGATGGTGTTCAAGGACGGTTCCACCAGCATCAGCCGGGCCATGGGGGGGAAGCCCCCGGCAGTGGATAAGGACGTGAAGCCCACGGCGGGAGGGGAGAAAGACACCAAATCTGCATCGGCGGCGCAGACTCCCAAGGCTGCGTCGGGTCCGGCCACGGATTCGGCATCGTCGCCCCCCGCACCGTCGGCCTCGGCGGGGCCCTCTGGTTCCTCCGCATCGGGAGACGGAGCCGAGGTGGCGGCACGTCCCAACGCCGGTCCGTTCACCACATTGGAGGTGGGCAGCCTGTCCATTTCCGGCGGTGCGTTGCGTTTCCGCGACGAGCGCATGTCTCCGGCCTACGCCGCCGAATTGTCCGACATCGAAGGCCGCATCTCCGGCGTTTCGCTGGACCCGGCCTCGCGGGCCGAGGTGCAGTTGCGCGCGGGCATCGAAGGGGTGCCGGTGCTGGTGGGCGGCACGGTGAACCCGTTCATCCACCCCGTGTTCGCGGACATGCGTTTCACCATGTCCGGGTTGGATCTGGTGCCCCTGTCGCCCTATGCGGTGCAGTACATTGCCTATCCCGTGGAACATGGGCGTTTTTCTGCCGACGTGGCGGTGAAGGCAGAAAACTGGGTGCTGGACGCCAACAACCACTTTACCCTCAGCCAGATAGAACTGGGCAGCAAGGACAACCGCCCCGACGCGCCCAACTATCCGGTAAAGCTGGGCCTTGCGCTGTTGCAGGACATGAGCGGCAACGTGGATCTGCGTCTGCCCGTAAAGGGGCGGCTGGACGACCCGGAATTCCGCCTGGGCGGGGTGGTCATGCAGGCCGTACTGAACCTGATGGTCAAGGTGGTCACCTCGCCGTTTGCCTTGGTGGGCAGCGTGCTCAGCCTGGGGTCCGGCGGCAGGGACATGCGCTACGTGGAATTTGCACCCGGCGTGGCAACACTGAACGAAGCGGCGGAGAAAGACCTGCGCGGCGTGGTCGAGGTGCTGCGTCAGCGCCCGCGCCTGAAGCTGGAAGTGCAGGGCGCTGCCGAGCCGGACGGCGACACGCGCGGGCTGAAGGAACAGGCCCTGCTGCGCGCCCTGCGCGAGGTCAAGCACGCCTCGTTGCCGCGCGCCGAACGGGCGCGGGTGAACGTGGATGATCTGACCATCGACAAGGGCGAATACGAGGATTTGCTGGACGAGGTGTACAAGGACGCGCCCTTTGAAAAGCCGCGCAACGTGGTCGGCTTCACCAAATCACAGCCTGCTGACGTGATGGAGGCCGCGCTGAAGGAACATTACGAAGTGACCCCGGAGGCGCTGCGGGAACTGGCCGCCGCGCGGGCCAAGGCAGTGCGCGACAAGCTGCTGGAACTGGAACCCGCGCTGGGCGAGAGGGTGTTCATGGCCGGGGCCAAGGTTGCGCCTGCCGCTGGCGCGGAAGGTGGGGATGGTGGGGCTGGCGCCAAGGGCGGGGGGAGCAGGGTTAATTTGGGGTTGCAGTAGTGGGGTAGGAATCGCGTCCTGTTGGATGCGGTTTCTACGAAGACACGCCAGCCCTGTTGATTACGCTCGATTTCGTTATGTCTCCGACGGGCAGGGGGTGTTGTAACGAACACCCCCTGCACCCCCGCGTTCCAGGGGGGCTTCGCCACCCCTGGACCCCCAGATTGTCCTGCACCGCATTCAGCCGGGCAGCTTCCCTGCGGCGCTGGCGCGCCTTGGGCGATCTGCCCGGCTGAATGCGATGTGCGCAAGGCTTCCGCTGGCTTTGCGAAGCGAGGGTGCTATTACCTTCGCCCCCGTTGCGACGCATATGCCGCCGTCAAAGCCCGGCGGCATATGCTTCTACGCACGGAAGATGGTCGATGAGCAATGGAGTTGCCTTAGGGGCGTTCGGTCAGTTCCATAAAAATGCGCTTCTTTCGCCTGAGGCAAGTAAACCGTACGCGGCGGAAGTTCCGGCGTCGCAGGAATGCGGTGCAGGACGTCCGTAGATAAATGCTCCCAAGCGTTGCTATGCCACCGGGAGTTCCCGCGCGTATTGGCGTCACCGGCGGCAGATCGCCCGGAGGCGCGCCAGCGCCGGAGGGAAGCTGCCGCCGAAGGGACGCCGCGCAGGATACGTGTAGCCACGGCATCCCCGTGTTGCCGTGCCACCGGGAGTTTCGTGCATATACGCATTCAGCCGGGGCAGATTGCCCAAGGCGCGCCAGCGCCGAGGGAAGCTGCCCGGCGTAAGAATGCGGTGCATGACGACACGGGGTTCCAAGGGGCGGCGCCCCTGGAACGCGGGGATGCAAGGGGCCATCGTTTCATGGCCCCTTGCCCGCCGGAGGCATAACGAAATCGAGGGTGGGGAACAACGCACGACTGCCTTCGTAGAAGCCGGGTGCAACCGCGCACGACCTCTCCCCCTCCCCAAACCGGCCAACACCCTGTTCCCCCGCCTTGGCACCACCAAACAAAAACGGGGCCACCTTTCGGCAGCCCCGCAACATTCTTCTATCTTCCTGTCCTTCTTCCCTTCCATGCGCAACCGCGCCATCCACCCTTAATCCCCATACCCCTCTGAAGGCGGCGGAGGGACGAACGTCAAATCCTCGAACGCGGTGTAGGAGGGCAGGTAGGCCAGTTCGGCAACGCCCACGGGGCCGTTGCGCTGCTTGCCGATGATGATTTCCGCGATGCCCTTGCGCGGGTTGTCGTCGCGCTTGTTGTAGGCGTCGTCGCGGTAGATGAACATGATCACGTCGGCGTCCTGCTCGATGGCCCCCGATTCGCGCAAGTCCGAAAGCATGGGGCGCTTGTTGGTGCGCTCTTCCACCTTGCGGTTGAGCTGCGAAAGGGCAATGACCGGGATGTTCAGTTCCTTGGCCAGGGCTTTGAGCGAACGCGAGATTTCCGAAATTTCCAGTTCGCGCGAATCCACCCGGCGGGCAGAGCGCATCAACTGCAGGTAGTCCACCATCACCAGGCCCACGCCGCGTTCCGCCTTCAGGCGGCGGGTGCGGGCGCGCAGGTCCAGAGTGGTGATGGCGGGAGTATCGTCGATGTAGATGGGGGCCTGCGACAGCACGTCGGCGGCATGGTACAGGCGCTGCCAGTCCTCGTCGTCCAGAAAGCCTTTGCGCACCTTGGACAGGTCCACCTTGCCCAGCGAACAGAGCATGCGCATGACCAGCTGCTCCATGGACATTTCCAGGGAGTACACGGCCACCGGCACATTCTGGTTCACGGCGGCGCGCAGGCACATGTTCAGGGCGAAGGCGGTCTTGCCCATGGAGGGGCGCGCGGCCACGATGATCAGGTCCGACTGTTGCAAGCCGGAGGTCATCTGGTCCAGCTGCACGAAGCCGGTGGTGACGCCGGTGACCACTTCCTTGCGGTCGCAGCGCTTTACAAGGTCTTCGAAGACCTTGTTCACCAGCTCCTTGGCGCTGCGGAACATCTTGCCGCTGACACGTTCGGAGATGGAGAACACCGCCTGCTCGGATTCGTCCAGCAGCTTCTGCACTTCGCGCGAGGCGTCGTAGCAGTTGCTGATGATCTCGGACCCCGCGCCGATCAGCGATCGCAGCAGCGACTTGTCGCGCACGATGGTGGAATAGTGCTCGGCGTTGGCGGCGCTGATGGTGGCCTGAGCCAGTTCCGCAAGGTACACGGCCCCGCCCACCCCTTCCAGGCGGCTCTGCGATTGCAGGTATTCCGCCATGGTCACAAGGTCGATGGGGGCGTTGCGCCGGTACAGTTCCAGGCACGCGTCGTAGATCTGCTGGTGGGCGGGCAGGTAGAAGTCTTCCGGGCGCAGCGTGTCGACCACGGAATGCAGCACGGAGTTGCGAAGCAGAATCCCCCCGAGCACGGCCTGTTCGGCTTCGGTGCTGTGCGGGGGGACTCGGCGCAACAGATCGGCGGAAGCGCGTTCCGTCGGATCAGGAGCGCCGCCCCCGCCCTGGTAGGCGGAGGCGGCGTCGGAATCGGAGTGGCTATTCGGCCGGGGTTTCCGGCTTGGCTTCCACGGCGGGTTCTGCGGCATCGCTCACCTTGTCTTCGGCAACAACCTTGACGGTCAGGGTAGCCACCACGTCGGCGTGCAGGCGGACACGCACTTCGTGCGCGCCCAGGGTGCGGATGGCGGCGTCGAGCAGGATGCGGCGACGGTCGATGTCCACGCCCTTCTCGGCCAGCGCATCGCCGATGATGGCGGTGGTGACGGAGCCGTAGAGCTTGTCGTTTTCGCCCACGCGAACGGGGATCACCAGGTCGGTGGCCGCGATCTTGGCGGACAGGTCGGAAGCCATGGTGCGCAGGGCGTCCATCTTGGCCTGAAGCTTCTTGCGTTCCAGTTCGAACGCCTTCAGGTTGGCATCGGACGCCAGCATGGCCAAGCCTTGCGGCAGCAGGAAGTTGCGGCCAAAACCGGGCTTCACTACCACGACGTCGCCGAGGCGGCCCAGATTTTCAACGTCAGCACGAAGGATCAGCTTCATCCCATCCTCCTAGATCTGGCTCTTTTTCTTGACGTCGCTGGAGTGACCCGCGGTGTAGAACAAGAGGGCCATCTGACGGGCGCGCTTGATTTCACGGGTGAGCAGACGCTGGTGATGGGCGCAGGTGCCGGTGATGCGGCGCGCGATGATCTTGCCGCGCTCGGTGATGAAGTCGCGCAGGATGTCGGCGCGCTTGTAATCGAGGGGCAGGTCCTTGTCGGCGCAGAAGCGGCAGAACTTGCGGCGCGGGGTGAATTTCTTCTTGAAGGCCATGTTATGCAACCTCCTCGACCGCGTCGGCGAGCTTGACGGTAACGAACTTGAAGATGCCGTCGGAGATGCGGATGTTGCGTTCCACTTCGGCCACGGCCTCGCCGGGGGCGAGGTATTCGAGGCGCACGTAGTAGCCGCGCATGTGCTTCTGCACGGGGTAGGCGAGGTCGCGCATGCCCCAGTGGTCGGCAGTGACCATCTTGCCCTGTTCACGCTCTACGACGCCGGTGAGGGTGCCAAGCAGCACCTCGCGGGCATCCGCAGCCAGCTCCGGGGAAAGGAGCAGCAGCGTTTCAAACTTCCTCATGGGATTCCTCCTTGTGGGCTTTGGCCCGCCCCACACGTGGGGGCGAGCAAGGCAGAAACAGGGTCTATAATCGCACGCCGCCCGGGTGTCAACAACCCAGTTGACGGCGCGCGGCAAGGCCGGGCGGGGGTGTCCGCATCGGAGAGGTTGCACGCAGGGGGGGGCTCCATGCAGCGGCGGGGTTCAGTCAGTCGTAGGGCGGCTGGAGGCTTCCGTCCGCGCAGGGGCGGTACCGGCATCGGGCCGCGCGGTCATTCCTCGTGCGTGCGCGGGTTCATGCCCAGCAGGCACAGCACTTCATAGGATATGGTTCCCCACAGGTCGGCCAGGTCGTCGGGCGTCAGGGCTTCTCCTGGGCCGCCCATGAGGTAGGCCAGGTCGCCAGCGGCCACGCCGGGTATGTCGGTCACGCCAGTCACGTCGACGGCGGTCATCTGCATGCATACCCGGCCCAGAATGGGCACGCGGCAACCATGCACGGTCATGGCGCCCTTGCCGGAAAGCCCCCGGCTGTAGGCGTCGGCGTAGCCGGTGGCCACGATGGCCACGGTCATGTCGCGCTGTGCGGTGAAGGTGCGCCCGTAGCTGATGGACCGTCCGGCGGGCAGGGAGTGTACCTGCAGGATGGGCGCGGCCACGTCCATGGCCGGTTCCAGTCCGTCGCCGCAACCGGCCATGGCGGTGCCGCGCAGCGGGTTGGACCCGTACAGGGCGATGCCGGGGCGCTGCACGTCGAAATGCAGTTCCGGATGGGCCAGCAGTGCGGCAGAGTTGGCCAGCGAACCCTGCACGGCGGGCCAGTCCGCGCGTACCCCGGCCAGGATGCGGGCAAAGGTTTCGCCCTGCTGCCGGGTAAAGTCGGCCCGCGCAGGATCGTCGGACACGGCTAGGTGCGACATGACCAGCACCGGGCGCAGCATGGGCCGGGCGTGCAGCCGGTCGAGCAGGGCGGGCAGGTCGGCTTCGGTGAAGCCAAGGCGGGCCATGCCCGTGTCGAACTTGAGGGCAATGTCCACCTGTTGGCCAGGTGCGGCGCGGCCCGCAAGCATTTCCAGCTGGTCTGCGGCATACACGGCGGGCACGATGGACCGGGCGACGCAGCATTCGGCGTCGGCTGCGTCCGTTGCGCCCAGCAGGGCAACGATGCGACCGGGAATGCCGGCGTCGCGCAGTTGGGCGCATTCCCCCACGGTGCCGGCGGCAAAGGCGTCCGCGCCGGCAGCTTCCAGCGCGCGGGCCACGGGCAGCAGGCCGTGGCCGTAGGCATCGGACTTGATGACCGGCATGGCGGCGGGGGCCATGCGGCGCAGCCTGTCGAAATTGCGTCGCAATGCGCCAAGACGCACGCGGACGGATATCTTGTTGTAGGCGATGGTCATGCGAGGCTCCATGGTCGGGTTCGGCCAGCGAATCCGTGCCGACGTGGAAGGGGAACGGGCAGGCGTCGGGGCAAGGGGGCGTCCGGCGGCTTTTCCTGCCGGGAAAGTTGTGGTAAACGACTGCGGTCCCGGTATTGTGCAGGGAGCGGTTGTACCCCCTAGCGCCGCGACATTCAACTTTTTCGATGCCCCGCCGCGTGTTGCCGCGCGATGCCGCGTGCCGCCATGTCGGGGATTCCGAAACCCACGTGACTTCATAAACCGGGCGCCTGCCCGGATGACCGGAATGCGCATGACAGACGGCAGACTCCGCCCGCTCGCCGGGTTCGCGGCATATGTGTTCCTGCTGCTTTCCGGCATTCTTTTCGCGGGCGCTGCGCACGCCCAGCAGACGCATCCCAACGTGCTGCAAATGCGCACCGACGATGACCGCGAGGTGACCTGGAACCTCACGGCGGACACCGTCACCTCGCAGAACGACAGCAAGATCATCGAGGCCGAAGGCCGCGTGGCCCTGCGGCGCGGCAAGGAATACCTGAAGGCCGACTACATCCGCTATTACTCTGCCACCAACTGGGTGTACCTGAAGGGCAACGTCGAGGTACACTTCGGCAAGGACGACATCGCCGCCGAAGAGGGCGAATTCGACCTGCGCAGCCGCACCGGCTGGCTGAAGAAAGGCCGCATCTTCATGGGCGAACCCCACGCCTATTTCGCGGGCGACCGCATCGACAAGAACTGGGGCGATCTTTACACCTTCACCAATGCCAAGATCACCGTGTGCGACGGCGACACCCCGGCCTGGGCACTGACTGCCGACGAGGCCGTGGTCGAGATCGACGGCTACGCCCGGCTGTGGCGCTCGAACTTCCAGGTGAAGGACAACGACGTCGCCTATTCGCCCTATTTCGTCATGCCCGCCAAACGCACCCGCCAGTCGGGCTTCCTGATGCCGCAGTACGGCATCAGCTCGCGCGACGGCTTCTATTACAGCCAGCCGTATTACTGGGTGCTCGATGATACCCGCGACGTGACCTTGAACGAATACTTCATGTCCGAGCGCGGCTTCATGCATGGCGTGGAATACCGCGCCCGGCCCACCACCGACCAGACCACCTGGCTGCGGTTCGACTGGTTGCGAGACAACAAGAAGGTCACCTCCGACAGCGACGATCCCATCGACAGTAACGACAAGCTGATCCGCACCAACGAGGACCGCTACTGGCTGCGCGGCATGTTCGAGACGCGTCTGGGCGACCCGCGCTGGCGGCTCAAGGGCGATTTGGATTTCGTTTCCGACCAGAACTATCTGCGCGAATTCAAGCGCGGTCTGGGCGGCTTCACCAATTCACGCGACAATCTGTTTGAGCTGTTCGGGCGCGACATCAACGAGCGTGACCGCTACCGCACCAGCCAGATCATGCTGACCCGTGACTGGGATCGTGTTTCGGTGGCCCTGGGCGGTCGCTACGACCAGAACCCGGAACTGGGCCACGGCAACCTCAGCACGTCGGACGATTCCCTGCCGCAGCGCCTGCCCGAAGCCGACGTGTACCTGCACCGGGGCGCCCTGTTCGAAGGGTTGCCGCTGGAAATGCAGGCTTCCGCGCAGTCGGTGTACTTCCACCGCCGCAACGGCACCCAGGGCGCACGGCACGACGTGCATCCGCAGGTGGTGCTGCCGGTGAACGGCAAGTACGGATCGGTGATCTCCACTGTGGGCCTGCGACAGACCGTGTATGACACCGAACGCCGCCAAAGCCAGTCCTCTGATGACGGTGATGCTTCGGGCGAAGCCCGCACCCTGCCTGACTACAATGTGGCGACCTCCACGGAATTTGCCCGCGTCTACCATATGGAGAGTGCGCCGCTGACCCTGTCTGCCGAGCAGGTGGGGCAAAGCCGCTGGACCGGCATTCGCCATGTCGTGCAGCCGCGCGTGGAGTACAACAATCTTCCCCTGGTAAACCAGCGGGATAACCCCCGCTACGATGATGACGACCGCATCGGGGCACGCAACGAACTGGTCTATTCGATATCCAACGTGTTCACGCGCAAGCGCGAAATGGTGCGCATGAAGACCAATGACGAAGGGGAGGCGGAGCCGGATCTGGGTACCGACTATCTGGATTTCCTGCGTGTGAAGCTGCAAAGCGGCTACGACATCCGGGAAGCCAACCGCGACGACGACCTGGATACCTACGAACGTCGTCCCATGCTCGATTACCGGGCGGAAGTGGAATACCTGCCGGTGTCGTGGCTGTCGTGGCGCAGCCTTACCGCATGGTCGCCCTATACGGGCCAGTCCACCCAGCATGACCACAGCCTGTCGCTGATCGATCAGGATCGCGGCAAACTGAGCGTGGGCTACAACTGGCGCGCCAAGCTCGACGAATACAGCCGTACGCGCGAGAAGAACATCAACTCGATGTACCTGCGCGGTGATGCCGCCCTCTGGGGGCCGTGGAGCGTGGGGGGCGAGTATAGCGTGGACATCGAGGATGGCCGCGATCTGGAACGGGTTATCGACATCATCTACACGCACCAGTGCTTCAAGGTCATCGGGCGGACGACATTCGACCGTGACGAGGAACGCTACGAGGTGCTGGTGGTGTTGCCGGGCCTCAGCGACTAGGGGCTGCCCCTGCATTGTCTTGCACCCATGGGGTGAACGCCCGGCGCGCCTCTCTGCATCGAAGCCTGCGCAGGCACGCAGGGAATGCACGCCCGGCCTCGGGGCAGCGTGTGCCGGGCTTTGCCCGGGTGTACCGTGTGCCCCGCGCCAAGGGGTGCCCGCCAACATCCGCCAGGATATCAGGAACAAACGACGCCGCCAGGGCATCACCCTGGCGGCGTCTTCGTTTTCCGGCGTCTGTGGACAGGCGCGGTGCTACACCGTGTGCCGTCCGCTCTCGCGTTTCCATTCCGAAACCATCTCGCGCACCATGGCCGCGCGCGGTTCCTCCACCTGCTTGAAACGTTCGGCAAACACGTGCAGGTGGGTGCCGCCGCGCGGGGTGAACAGGCCTTTCACCCGGCACCACAGCGGGTCCAGGGCCTCGGTCATGTGGTCGAGCACGGTGTTGGTGATGGTTTCCATGAACGACTGGTGGTTGCGGTAGGCGAACATGTACAGCTTGAAGCTTTTCGACTCCACGCACCGCTGGTCGGGGATGTATTCGGTGACGATGGTGGCGAAGTCGGGTTGGCCGGTCACCGGGCACAGCGAGGTGAATTCCGGAAAGGCGATGCTCACGATGTAGGGCCGGTCCGGAAAGTTGTTGGGGAAGGCCTCCAGGATATGCGGGCCGGGGCCAGCATGGGGATAGTCGGCCTTCACGCCTAGCGTACGCAGGTGTCCGGTCTGGTCCTGGCTGCGGGTATACGTGGCGTCGGCGGGGCCGGACGCGGAGGGTGCGGTCTTCTTGGTCATGCGATGCTCTCCGTGGGAATGTGATGGGTGCATTGTGGCCGCTGGCGTCGTCCTTGGCAAGGGCCCCGCGCGGCCTGTCCGTGGTGGTACCGAGTGCTACCACGCGGGACGACAGAAAACGGTTGCCACGGCGGGCCATTGCGCTATCCTGAACGGCAAACCGCCCGTGACGGAGGATGTCCCATGGCCGAGCCGCATGCGAAAGGCGTCGAAGAAGCACTCTCGCTCGTCAAGGGCGGGTTGGACGGCATTGCCGATCAGGTAGTGCCGTGGTTTTTTGCCAACATGCCGGACTATTACCTGCGCACCCATTCGGTGACCGAGCAGGTGCATCACCTTCAGGCCATCATTTCCGGCAGGGTGGTCACGGACAACCACACGGTGCGTCTGGCTAGCCCCGACGGCCGCAAGATCACCTACATTTCGCCTTCAGCCGGGGGCAACCTGCTGGGTGATCTTTTGGGTACCCTGGCCGGGCTGCTGGGCGAGCACATCGAGACGGCCCGCATCTATACCACGGCGGACGGGCAACTGGGGCTGAACGAATTCCTGCTGGCCCCGCAGCCCCGTGCGGGCAGCCTGCGCATGCCCGAAGGGGGCGACCTGTTCAGTGCCGCGCTGGATGCCATGCGCGCCAGCGGCGAATTGCCGGAAGCGGACCTTGCGCCCTTTGCCGTGTTTCTGGCCAGCGCCAACGCGGAATACGTGGAAAAATTCGACCCGGTGCGGGCGGCGCGTCACTTCCGGCTGCTGCGCGAGATAGGCGGCGGCGACGACACCGGCCTGCTCATAGAGCAGTGCTCCGCGCCCGGCATGCCCGCCCCGTCCTCCCCATCTGCCCAATCTGTCCTGTCCTCCGTCGCAGGCGCGCCGCTGCCGACATCCGCAGGGCCGCTGGTGGCTGTCCCCCTGTCGGCGGAGCCGTGCGACGTCCGGCGCGAGACGCGCATCGTGGTGGCCATGCGCCATCCCCCTGCCACGGGGTTGCTGCTGCAAATCGCCAAGATCATGCGCCGTCTGGGCATCGCCATCCATCGTTCCTACGCGGACACCTTTGCCGACGCATCCGGCGAGACGGCCATCATGAGCTTTTACGTGTCACACAAGGGCGACCTGATTCTGGACGATTCCGCCCTGTGGCAGAACCTGCGCAAGAAGCTGCGCCTGGTGAAGTGGTTCGCCCCGCACGAACTGGACATCCTGGCTGACGAGGAAGCCTGGCCCATCAAGCGCATCATGCTGTTGCAGGCGGCCTGCGGGTTTGCCCACGTGTTTCTGGCCAAGGACAACCAGTGGGCCTTCAGCACCCAGAACGTGGTGCGCATCGTGCTGGCCCGCCGTGCGGAAACTGCGGCGCTGGTGGACTGGTTTGAGGCCCGCTTCGACCCCACCCTGGGCGACCGCGAGGCCGCAGCCCGCAGGCTGGAAGCGGACGCCGCCGACGCTGTGAACGGCGTGGCCGACGAACGCGAACGCGCCGTGCTGCTGATGATCCAGCGGTTCTTTCGCCATGTGTTGCGCACCAACTATTTCCTCGACACCATCTACGGCCTGTCCTTCCGGCTGGACCCGGAATTTCTGCCGGACGCCTACCGGCAGGAGGGCGAGGAACTGCCCTTCGGCATTTTCTTCTTCCATACGCCGGGCGGGCTCGGTTTCCACATCCGCCACCGCGACATGGCGCGCGGCGGCGTACGCGTGGTGCCCACCCGCACCCAGGAACAGTTCGAGCTGGAATCGAACCGCCTGTACGACGAGGTGCGACGGTTGGCCTATGCCCAGCAGGTCAAGAACAAGGACATCCCGGAGGGCGGGGCCAAGGCGGTCATCCTGCTGGAGCCCATGGGCGACGTGGGGCTGGCCGTGGCCTCGGTCATCAATTCGCTGCTGGACGTGGTGCTGCCCGGTCAGGACACCCCGGCCCTGCCCGGTGTGGTGGATTATCTGGGGCGCGAGGAAATCATCTACTGCGGCCCGGACGAGAACATACAGCCCGCGCACATCGCATGGATGGTGGAGCGCGCCCGCCAGCGCGGCTACCGCTGGCCCTCGGCGTTCATGAGCTCCAAGGCCGGGGCGGGCATCAACCACAAGCAGTACGGCGTCACCAGCATCGGGGTGATGGTCTTTGCAGAGGAAATGCTGCGCCACCTCGGCATCAATCCCTTTGCCCAGCCATTCACGGTGAAGATCACCGGCGGCCCCAAGGGCGACGTGGCGGGCAACCTGATGCGCCTGATGTTTGATGCCTACGGGGCCAATGCGCGCATCGTGGCTGTCAGCGACGGGCACGGCGGGGCCTGGGACCCGGACGGTCTGGACCCGGCGGAACTGCTGCGTCTTGTGGATGCCCAGCGCAGCATCAGCGCCTTCGACCCGGCCCGGCTGCGCGGCGAGGGGGCGTGGGTGGCCACGGCAGACACTCCGGAAGGGGTGCGCCGCCGCAACACCCTGCACAACACCGCCCACGCGGACATTTTCATCCCCGCCGGGGGGCGGCCCGACACCATCAACACCCGCAACTGGCACGACTTCTTCGACCGGGGCGGGGTGCCCTCATCGCGCGCCGTCATCGAGGGGGCCAACCTGTTCGTGTCGCCGGAGGCGCGCAAGCGCCTGGCGGAGCGGGGGGTGCTGGTGGTGCATGGTTCGTCGGCCAACAAGACCGGGGTCATCTGCTCTTCGTACGAGGTGTTGGGCGGCCTGATCATGACCGACGAGGAGTTCATCGCCCACAAGGACCGCTTCGTGGCCGAGGTGCTGGACATCCTGCGGGTGCGCGCCCGCGACGAGGCGCGCCTGCTGCTGGCCGAAATACGCCGCTGCGACGGCTGCAAGGCCCTGCACGAGATATCCGTGGACGTTTCGCTGGAAATGAACGCCGTGGCCGACGCACTGTACGCGGCGCTGGTGGCGCGCGGGGAACCGGTGGACGCAGACCCCGCCCTGCGCCATGTGCTGCTGGGCTATCTGCCGCCCGTGCTGGTGGAGCGTTTTGCCGAGCGCATCTTCGAGCGCATTCCGCTGCGCCATCAGTACGCCCTGGTGGCCGCACACACGGCCTCGCGCATCGTCTATGCCGAAGGCGCGGGTTGGTTGGCCCCGCTTACGCGGCAACGCGACGCCGAAAGCGTGGCCCGCGCCTGGCTGCATGAGGACGGGCGCATTGGTGAACTGATCGCGGCGGTATCGCACAGCGGGCTGCCGGAAGCGGCGGCGGTGGTGCATCTGCTGGAGCGCGGCGCGCGCAAGCGCGCCACGGAAGAGGCGCTGGGACTGGAATGACCGCCCCGGCTTGAGCGTGCGCGGTCACTGTCCGGGCATGTGCGTTCCCGGTCTGGAGATATGCGAACCGGGTTCGGGCATGTGCGAAAGGCCGTGCGTGGGTCATGTCTGCGGACTTGATTTTTCGCGGTGCCTCGCCCAATATGCCGGGTCCGCTTTCGGGGCGCGGGCAGGCGTGCATTGCCCGAAGGCGAGAAGGAGGTTGCTGCCGTGAACAAGGAAGGACAACACAAGGACGGTCCGCTGAAGGACCGTTACAGGCGCGGTTTCGTCGAGGTCATGTGCCCCAAATGCCGCACCACGCGCATCATCGTGGTGCCGGAAGAGCCCATGCCCCGTTGCGAGAACTGCCGCGTGGAAATGATTGTCAAGGAAGTGCTTACGGAAGGGAAGTATTAGTCCGTCTCGCGGGCTTTACCCGTTGGGCCGTGTGCGCCCGGCGGTCGGAGGGGGCAACCGCGCGTGTCCGGGGTGCTCGGAATACGGTGGCCCCTTCGGAGCGGACAGAAATTTCAAAGCGGACTCCCGTGGGGTCCGCGCCGCGCCCCGCGCGTTTTGGGCGGATTGCCGACGCCCGCCGTGCGTCGGGGCGCGGCATCGCGTTGCCGGTTGTGGTTTTTCAACGATATCCGATGGAGGAACGCATGAAACTGTTCAAGCTGCTGGCCGCCATGCTGCTGGCCGTGCTCGTCGCCGCGCCCGCCATGGCCGCCGACATCGAGTTGGCCAAGAAGTCCACCCTCAATGACATCGTGTCGCGCGGCGAACTGCGCGTCGGCTTTGACGCGGGCTACATGCCCTTTGAAATGACCGACAAGAACGGCAACTACGTCGGCTTCGACATCGACCTCGCCAAGGAACTGGCCAAGGCCATGGGCGTGAAGTTCGTGCCCGTAAACACCGATTTCGACGGCATGATCCCGGCCCTGCTCAGCGACAAGTTCGACATCATCATCAGCGGCATGACCGTGACCCAGGAGCGCAACCTGCGCATCAACTTCGCCAACCCGTACATCGTGGTCGGCCAGTCGGTCATCGTCAGCAAGAAACTGGAAGGCAAGGTCAAGACCTGGGAAGACCTGAACAAGCCTGAATACACCGTGGTTTCGCGCCTTGGCACCACCGGCGAGGAAGCCGCCAAGCGCATGCTGCCCAAGGCCAAGTACAAGTCCTTTGAAAAGGAAGCCGACGGCGCGCTGGAAGTCATCAACGGCAAGGCCGACGCCTGGGTGTACGACATGCCCTTCAACGTGGTGTTCATGGCCGAACAGGGCAAGGGCAAGGCCATGCACCTGGACAAGCCCTTCACCTACGAGCCGCTGGGCTTCGGCATCAAGAAGGGCGACCCCGACTTCCTGAACTTCCTGGACAACTTCCTGAGCCAGATCAAGAACGACGGCCGTTACGACCGCATCTACAGCAAGTGGATGAAGTCCACCGAGTGGCGCGCGCAGGTGCAATAGCCTGAGGTTTACGGCTGGGGCGGGCATGGTCCGCCCCAGCCTGTCCCGGTCCCCACGGTTTCGCGCGGGCGCGGTTCCTTCTCTGCCCATGAGAGACGCCGAACCGCCCTCGCGCAAAGCCATGCGGCTTTCGCCGCGCCCCGGCGCGGTCATCCCCCCGGCGTTTCCGCCTCCCGCAGGGTTTTGCACCCGTGTCGGGCGCGCGGCCGCGCCGCAAAAGGAATCACGATGACGCAGTACAGAGGGCTGGACAAGCCCAAGGGCAGGAGCTTCTTCCTGTTCTGGAAAGCCATGTTCCTGGCGGCCTTGCTGGCGCTGGTGGCGTTCTTCTGGGTCGCCTCCTCGTCGGTGGAATACATCTGGCGCTGGAACCGCGTGCCGCAGTACTTCTGGGTGAACGAAGCTGCCGACGTGCGTTCCGAGGCCGAAGGCGACGTCACCATCATCGACCGCCAGGGCAACGAACAGCGCGTGGTGGTGCGTGATGCCACCGGCGAAGAGCACGCCCACATGCTGCCCGGCGAGGGCAAGGTGCTGGTCTCCACCGGCGACTTTGCCTACCGGGGCGACGTGCTTGGCCGCTATGCCCTGAACAAGCCGGGCATCCTGCTGGAAGGGTTGTGGGTCACCCTAGAGGTCAGCGTGCTGGCGATCATCGGCGGCATCGTCATCGGGGTGGTCACGGGGTTGTGCCGCATCTCCATCAACCCCATGCTGCGCTGGGGGGCCATCGCCTACATCGAGATCATTCGCGGTTCGCCGCTCCTGGTGCAGATATTCCTGTGGTATTTCGTGGTGGGCACGCTCATCAACGCCCTGCTGGAGCACATCGGCCTTGGGGGCATATCGCCCCTGTGGTACGGCGTCATGGCGCTGGCCCTGTTCACCGGGGCCTACGTTGCCGAAATCGTGCGTGCGGGCATCCAGTCGGTGCATCGCGGCCAGATGGAGGCTGCGCGGTCGCTGGGCATGAGCTACGCCCAGGCCATGCGCAAGGTCATCCTGCCCCAGGCTTTTCGGCGCATCATGCCGCCGCTGGCCGGGCAGTTCATAAGCCTGATCAAGGACTCGTCCCTGCTCGGGGTCATCGCCATCCGCGAGTTGACCAAGGCCACGCGCGAGGTGGTCACCACCTCGCTCCAGCCGTTCGAGCTGTGGATCGTCTGCGCGGTGCTGTACCTTGTGCTTACCTTCACCCTTTCGCTGTTCGTGCAGTACCTTGAACGCAGGGCCATCCGATGATCAACGCCACCAATGTCCACAAGTTCTTCTACACCCCCGACAAGCTGCACGCCCTGCGCGGCGTTTCGCTGTCCGTGGCCCCCGCCGAGGTGGTGGTCATCATCGGGCCTTCCGGCTCGGGCAAAAGCACCTTCCTGCGCTGCCTGAACCGGCTGGAATACGCCGATGAAGGCTCCATCCTCATCGAGGGGCGCGACATCCTGGACCCGGCCTGCGAGATCAACGAGGTACGGGCCGAGGTCGGCATGGTGTTCCAGTCGTTCAACCTGTTTCCGCACCTGAGCGTGCTGGAAAACCTGACCCTGGCCCAGACCACCGTGCGCAAGCGCGGCAAGGCTGAGGCCGAAAAGAAGGGCATGGAACTGCTGCGCAAGGTGGGCATTGCCGAAAAGCACAATGTCTACCCGGACCAGCTTTCCGGCGGGCAGCAGCAGCGCGTGGCCATTGCCCGCGCGCTGGCCATGGACCCGAAGGCCATGCTGTTCGACGAACCCACCAGCGCCCTGGACCCGGAAATGGTGGGCGAGGTGCTGGACGTCATGAAGAACCTGGCCCGCGAAGGCATGACCATGGTGGTGGTGACCCACGAAATGGGCTTTGCCCGTGAAGTGGCGGACCGCGTGGTGTTCATGGACCAGGGCAGCATTCTGGAAGTGGGGTCGCCGGACAAGTTCTTTACCGCGCCGGAGCATGACCGGACCAAGCTGTTCCTGAGCCAGATATTGTAGGTTCGGTCAGGCCGCGTCCTTATCGCGCTCCGGTCGCCCTCCGGCGTCGTCAGGTTTCGGCTTTTGCTCCGGTCATGTGCGAGAAGAGCGCGCTGCGGTCGTCATCCGTAACATTCGCGCGGAGCGCTCGCGTAACAGCTGTCGCGCGCGCCCTTCGCAACAGGCTCATCTTCCCTGCCGCAGAACGAAAATCCTGCGGCCTGACACGGCCTGACACGGCCTGACGCGACCCGGCCCGGTCTCTGAAAGGCAAAGGAGTCGCGGATCTCGCAGGCAATTTCCGGGGCATTCCATGCAATGGATGCCCCGGTTGTCTTCACGGTGCGCCCCCTCTTTTTGGGGGGGATACCCCCTGTTGCCCCCGTCAGGCGTAACGGGTAGAGTCGCGCCCATCCGCTGATCGTCTGGTGATGCGTCTGGTGATGCACCTGGTGCTTGCTGCGCGAGGGTTTGCCGTGAATCATGAATTTCTGGCCTTTCTGGGGCTGGCCGCGCTGCTGGTGGTAACCCCCGGCCCGGACACCATGCTGGTGGTGCGCAATGCGCTGCGCGTGGGTGCGCTTGGCGGCGTGGCCACCACGCTGGGTTGCGTGTCCGGGTTGCTGGTGCATGTGGTGTGCTCCGGTCTTGGCGTGTCCGCCGTACTGGTGCATTCCGCAGCCGCATTCGATGTGGTGCGCCTTGTGGGGGCCGCCTATCTGGTGTGGCTGGGGGTACGCGCCTTGTATGGGGCATGGAGGGGCGGGGCGTGTGAAGCGCCTCCCATCCCTCCCATTTCCGCCATCCCTCCCATCCCTCCCATCCGGACCATCCGGGCCATCCGGGGTGATCGGGGCGCTGGCGCAACCTTGGGCGTCGAAAATGCCGCTGCCTCCGGCCCGGCCCATTGGCGCGACTATCGTACCATGCCGCGCGGCATGGTGCGCCGGGCGTGGATGGAAGGTTTTCTGAGCAATGTGCTGAACCCCAAGGTGGCCGTGTTCTATCTGGCCGTGCTGCCCAACGTGGTGGCTGCGGGGGGCATGGCCCCTGTCGCCGTTGCCGCCACCGGCGCAACCGTGCTGGGCGGGGCCTTTTTCCGGGCCTGCCTGTTCGGGGGCATGCAGGCCGTGGTGGCCGTGCTGTGGTTTTCGTTTCTTTCTTTTTCGGTGCATCGGGCGCGCGCCACATTGTTGCGCCCCGGCGTGCTGCGGGTGCTGGAAGGCGGCGTGGGCGGGTTGATGGTGGGTTTCGGCCTGCGCCTTGCCCTTGATCGCGCCTGAGGTTCACGGTTCATCTTTCTGTTCTGTGCATGACCACGCACGGCCCATGCCGTGCGCATCCTCAATGGAGGTTTCCATGCGGCGATGTTTCGTGCCGACCCTGACGCTGGCTGTCCTTTTGCTGGCCCTGCTGCTTGCCGGGTGCGCCGGTCGGGGCGGGTTGACGCATGTGGCCTCGGACCCGGCATTGCAGGCCTGTCAGAAGCGTTGCCAGCAGGACGACGAGTATGGCGTGCTTACCCGCAGCGGCTGCATGCGCGGGTGCGAGGCCGCCCAGGTGCGCTTTCCGCTGCGCGGCAGCCATTACCTGTCGGAGGAAGCCTGCACGCGGGACGTGAACAGCCTGAACGTGGATGAACAGGTGCGCGCCATGGACGCCTACTGCGAAGACATGTGGGTTACCATTCATACCCGCAAGGGCTGCAAGGACGCAGCGCGGGCGTTCTACGAGGCCGTGGGCGAGCAGCTTTGCCGTCCCGACGCCCGATAGGGCCGACAGGCCCTGATCGCGCAAGGCTTGCGTTCCATTCGTACCGGGGGGAGGCCGAATCATGTCCGTGCCGTACAACGCATGCAGGGAGGCCGCCATGGGCGACGACCGCGTGATGCTTGACGTTGCCACCATGCCCGTTCCCAAGGGGGGCATCATTGCGCTGGCCGCAGGGCCGGTGGGACTGCCGGGGGCGCTGCCCGCGCTCTCTGCCGTGCAGGCGGACGTAGTGCTGCGGCTGGCCGTTGGCGCCACCCTGCATGACGCCCTGCTTGACCCCATGGGTGATCCGCTGTTCCGGGTTGTGGGCCGCACCCTGCTGCCCCGTTCCGGTTCGGCGCATGCCGGGGCCTGCGTGTTTGTGGAAGCCCTGCGCGACGAGCCGGGCGGACGGGTGCTGCACCTGCTGGCGCGACGCCAGGGGCGCGCCCTGGCCTGGGTGACGCTTTCCGACAAGGGCGCTGCCGGGCTGCGCCAGGACGCCAGCGGCCCCACCATTGCCGAGATGGTGCGCGAGGCCATGCCGCTGTGCATCGAACGCGGCTACCTGCTGCCCGACGACGGCCAGCGGCTGCGCGCCCTGCTGGTGGACCTGGCCCTGACCCAGGGCTACGACCTTATCCTGACCACCGGGGGCACCGGCATCGGTCCGCGCGACGTGACCCCGGAAGCAACCCTGGCGGTCATCGAACGGCGTCTGCCGGGCTTTGAGCAGGCCATGATGGCCGCAAGCCTGGCCAAGACCCCCAACGCGGTCATTTCACGCGCCGTGGCGGGCACCTTGGGCGGGGCGGTCATCGTCAACCTGCCCGGCAGCCGCAAGGCCGTGGCCGAAAATCTTGCCGCCGTATTGCCCGCGCTGGCCCATGCGCTGGACAAGTTGCAGGGTGATCCTGCCGAGTGCGGCGGGTAGGGACTTTCCATATCATTCCGCATGCCGGGGCATGCGCCACGAAAGACAGCGACAACAATCAACCGGCGCCCTGCGGCACCGGAGCGAAAGGAACGGTCTTCGCGCATTTCGGGGGAAAGCGCGTCCTCAATCCGTCCGGTTCGCCCGGTATGTCCAGTCCGTCCCGTCAGGGGCACACTCATGCAGCACCCTTTGCAAGTCAGGCTCATCGACCTGACAGTGGCCTTTTCGCGCGCGCTCGACCTTGTGAGCCCGGCGGTGGCCTCGCACCACGTGCATGTGGGCTTCATCGCCGCGCGTCTGGCCGAACGGCTTGGCCTGCCCGACAGGGACAGGTGCGAACTGTTGCTGGCCTCGCTGATGCACGACGCGGGCGCGGTGCCGCTGAAGGCGGCGCTGGAAGGGCTGATGTTCGAGCAGGACATGGACGCGCACTCCCGTGCCGGTTCGGTGATGCTGGGCGCCTGCCCGCGCCTTGCCCAGGCCGCGCAACTGGTGCGCCATCATCATGCCCCATGGTGCCACGGCAGGGATGCGGATGACGTGCCCCAGGCCGCGCACATCATCCACATGGCCGACAGGCTGGACGTGCAACTGCGGCGCGGAGAAGATCCGGCCCGGCAGTTTCCGCGCGCCATGGACAGGCTGGAGCGGGGCCGCTCCATCCTGTTCCGCCCCGAAGCCCTGGACGCCCTGTACGACCTGACCGCCGACCCGGAGTTTGCCGCCGGGCTGCGCGCGCCTGCATGCCACCTGCACACCGGGGCAGGGGAGCGGCTGGAAGAGGAAACGCTGGACGCCGACGGGGTGATTTCGTTTTCCTCGCTGTTTTCGCTGGTCATCGATTCGCGCAGCCCCTTCACCGCCACCCACTCCAGCGGCGTGGCGGAAACGGCCCGTTTGCTGGGCAGCTGGGCCGGGTTCAACGGCACGCAAAGCAAGTCGCTGTACGTGGCCGGGTTGCTGCATGACATCGGCAAACTGGGCGTGCCGCTGGACATTCTGGAAAAACCGGGGCGGCTGGACGATGAGGAAATGCGCCTGATGCGCCGCCATGCGGAACACAGCATGGACATCCTGGCCTCCGTCTCCGGCTTTACCAAGGTGGCCACCTGGGGGGCGCTGCATCACGAACGCATGGACGGCAGCGGCTATCCCTACGGCCTTGCCGGAGACGATCTGCCTCTGCCCGCGCGCATCGTGGCCGTGGCCGACGTGTTCACGGCCATAGCGGAGGACCGCCCCTACCGGGGCGGCATGCCGCCCGACGCAGCCCGCGCCGTGCTGCGCGATCAGGCCCGCGACGGCAAGCTGGATGCCGACCTTGTGGACCTGCTGCTCTCGCGGTACGAAGAGATGGACGCAGCGCGCCGTCAGGCGCAAGGGCTGGCCCGCGACGAGTTCGACCTTGTCCGTGCGGCCCTGGAAGAGGAACCCGACGCCACAACGTGCCGGGAAACGGCAGCGTAGACCACAGAACCGGACGGACCCTTACATGAATCCCTTTTCGCGCATCGCGGCCATCTGCCGCATGATCAAGATCGAGCATTCGGTGTTCGCGCTGCCCTTCGCCTATGCCGGGGCCTTTCTGGCCGCCGGGGGCTGGCCGGGCCTTGTGCCCATGCTTGTGCTTACGGTGGCCATGGTGGCCGTGCGCTCGTTCGCCATGGCCTTCAACCGCCTGGCGGACCTGAAGTACGACAGGCTGAACCCGCGCACCGCAGGCCGCCCGCTGGTTACCGGCGAGATTTCCGTGGCCTGGACGTGGGCCTTCACCGTGTTCATGGCCGTGCTGTTCGTAGCCGCCTGCGCCGGGATGAATCGGCTGTGCCTGTACCTTGCCCCCGTGGCGCTGCTGGTGGCCGCCTCGTACAGCCTGCTGAAGCGTTTCACCTGGCTGTGCCATTTCTTTCTGGGCGGCGTGCTGGGGCTGGCCCCCGTGGCCGGGTGGATTGCCGTGGACCCGCAGTTTACCGTGCCCGCCGTACTGCTGTTCTGGGGTGTACTGTTCTGGGTGGCCGGGTTCGACATCCTGTATTCGTGTCAGGACATGGATTTTGACCGGTCCATGGGCCTGCATGCCGTGCCCGCCCACTTCGGCCTGCCCGCCGCGCTGGTTGTTTCCGGTTTCTGCCATGCCAACGCGGCCATCTTCCTGCTGCTGGCGGGCTGGTCCGCCTCGCTGGGGTGGCCGTGGTATGCGGTGTGGGCGGTCATTGCCGGGGTGCTGACGTGGGAGCACCGCATCATCAGCCCCGACGACATGTCGCGGGTGAACATGGCTTTCTTCACCCTGAACGGCGTCATAGCCTTCATGGTGCTGGGGGGGGCGTTGCTGGGCCTCTACTTCGGCTAGATCTGACGCAGCGGGTGCCTTCGGCCCAGGCTGTCTTCGATTCCCATCGCCAGGAGGTCATTCATGCGACTGACCATGGCGCAAGAGTATAACCGCCGCAGGGTGCAGGCCATGTACGGCTGGCAGGTGGCGGTTCCCGTGCCGTTCGACGGCATCGGCATGGACGGTGAGGCGGCGGCGCGGTTGCGCGAGGCCGCCGCGCAGGTGGCTGCCGACGCGGACGTGCCCGTGGCGCTGGTGGCCCGGCGGCTGTTCGACTATGCCTACCGGCTGGAACCCACCGGCACCCTGGTGCTGCTGGTGGGCGTGCCCGAGCGGGGCGTGGAACTGTTCGTCGAAATGGGTGCGCAGCACTGGCGGCCCGTGCAGCCTGACGAACGGGATGCCGAGGCCCGTGCTTCTGACGGAACGGCGTCGGAGGATGCCGCCCCTGCCGACGCGCCCGGCAGCGTCCATGAAAGATCCGGACAGAGCGGCGACATTTCCGATGCGCCCGCAGGGGCCAACGGCCTGCCCGTGGTGCATGTTTCCGACCTGATGGCCGTCCCGCGCCGCCGGTAGCCGATACGAGGCGCAGATACCGGCGTGACAACGGGCCCGCCCCTTCCGCCAGTTTCCGGCACGCTCGGAGACCGGCCCCATTCACGCATAGCCAGCAAGGAGAACGCGCATGGCGCGACGCAGGATACCCGATGCCCTGCCCCCGTCCGGGGTGGCGGCAGACAACGACATACGCGATGTGAGCCGTTCGCAGAAAAAGCGCGAAAGCAATGCCATGCAGACCCTGGGCCAGGAACTGGTCCGCCTGCCTGCTTCGAAGGTGCGCTCCATGGGCCTGCCCGACGAACTCGAACGGGCGGTGCTGGAATGGCATGCCATGTCCACGCATGAAGCACGGCGCCGTCAGTTGCAGTACATTGGCCGGATGATCCGTGAGGGCGACTGGGAGGCCGTGTCCGCGCAGATGGGCGCAGTGCGCGCCGTGAAGCAGACCGAGGACGACGACTTTCATCGCATAGAAGAACTGCGCGAGGAACTGCTGGCCGCCGGACCCGACCGCCTGCAACCCTATCTGGCACAATGGGAAGACGTGGACCCCCGCCATCTGCGCCTGCTGGTGCGCGATGCGCTGGAGGAACGCGCGTCGGGCAAGCCGCCCCGCGCCGGACGCGCCCTGTTCCGGCTGCTGCGCGAGGTGGCCGAAGAGTAGATCGTATCGGGGCCTGGACCGTATCGGTCTTGCCCTTTCGTCCGCTCCCGCAAGAAAAACGCGCCGGTGCTTTTGCATCCGGCGCGTTTTGTCGTTGGTTCGCGGCGATTGTCTAGATGCCTGCCTGGCGCAATGCCTTCAAGGTATGCCGGGCCACCGTGAACACGTCGTGCAGCACGGTGCCGCCCAGCAATCGGTCCAGCAGGCCAGCGGGTTCTTCGTGGTTGTCCACGTCGATGAGCCGCCCGGCGCCGAAGCGGCCCAGCATGCGGCGGTGCAACTGGGTACCCAGTTCCGGGTCCGCGCCGGACAGGGCGCGGCACACGGCGGCGGCGGTGCGTTCCGGCGCATTGGTGAACTGGCAGGCGCGGGCCACGTGTTCGTGCAGGGGGGCGTCCGGCGTCAGTTCGCGCCCGGCCAGCAGCGCGGCGGCGGCGTCGTCGATGCGGCCTTCGCGCAGCAAGCGTGCGGCTTCGGCCAGCAGCGGGTTGGCCGTGTCGGGCGACTGGGCCAGCAATTCGGCAAACACCTGCTGGGCGCGTCGCCACTGCCGCGCGCGCGCATATATCTCGCCCGCGCGGCGGCGGAATTCATGGCTCTTGTCCATGTCCCCCTTGCCGCGCCAGGCATCGGACATGCCCAGGCAGGCCTCTGCGTGCAGGGCGTTGCAGCGCAGGGTGCGGTTGAATGCGGTGATGGCCTCGTCCCACTGTTCGCGCAGCAGGTGGGCCGTGCCTTCCAGAAAATGGATTTCCGCCTCGTCGTCCGCATTGGCGGCTGCGGATGCAAACCGCTCCAGGGCAAGGTCGAATTCCTCGTCCGACAGCAGGTGCGCGCCTTCGGCCACGACGGGGGCAATGGCGCTGGCCAGCGCGCGCCGTGCCCGGTGCAGTTGCGCGTCCATGGCGGCAACGGTGTAGGGCCTGCCCAGAAAGCCGCTGCACCCAGCGCCCGCAGCGGCAAGCACCGCATCGCGCGTGGCCGCGCCGGACACCACCAGCACCGGCAGGTCGAGCAGGCGGGGGTGCGAACGCACCAGGCGCAGGAAATCGACAGCGGTCATGTCCGCCAGCCGTTCGTGGCACACAACCACATCAATGGCGGGACGTGCGGGATCGTCCGCCGACAGTTCGGGGGCGAGGGTGCGGCGTTGTCGGGCCAGCCGCCGCGCCGCTGCTGCGCCAGAGGTCATTACCCCCACGTTGCGGATGCCCGCCATACGCAGGGCGCGGCGTTCCACGGTGCTCAGTTCTTCGCGCGGGGCCAGAATGAGCGCATGCACGAACTGGTGCGCGGGAACGGCCCCCGTATTGGGCAGGCTGACCGGCAGGCTTTCGGTCCGCACGGCTTCCACCAGATCGGCAAGGCTGGCAGCGCCGCGTCCTGCCCTGCGCCAGGTGGGTTCCACGCCAAGGGCCGCAAGGCCGGTGGCGGTAATGCCGACATCGGGGCGCAGCGACCGGGACAGGGCGGCGGAGGTCGCCGCCGCAACGGCAAGGCGGGCGGGGGCGGTAGAGTGTCTGGGTACGGTCTGCATGCGTGGCCATCCTTTCGGGGCGTCGCCCCGTGTACCGGATTCATCGGCGTTGCGGCGGGAAACTTTAGCGTTGGCGCGCGTTGCCGGACCAAAGGCGAAGGCCCGCCGGGGGCGGGCCTTTCAGACTGCTGACAAACCCAGATTCTTGCGGGGGCGGGACCCTTTTGAAAAAGGGTCTCCTCCCCCGCACCCCCTCCCCCCAAAACGTTCATTTGTGTTTCCTGCATATTACGGAGACACAAAATGCGGGGGCCCAAGGGGCGGCAACCGCTCTGCGATCGCCATCCATACGGCTCGCAAGCTCGCCTAACTGCTGCCGTCCTTGGCCGCCGAAGGCTTGCAAAAACAGACTTTGTCAACAACATGGAAGGCCCGCCGGGGGCGGGCCTTCTGATGCATGCAGATGGATGCGATGCGGCTTATTTGACGAACGGCAGCAGCTTGCCCGTGCGGGCCGGGCGCATGGCCTGCGCGCCGGACAGCGAGGCCTCTGCCGCCAGTTCGTTGCCCGCGCCAAGGCTGGCTGCCCGACTGGCCCTGTCGGACCTGTCCGCCATTTCCGCCAGTCCGGCAAGGCCGGTGCGTCCGGCATCGTGGGCCGTGGCCAGCGCCGCTCCCAGCCCGAAACCGGGCGCGGGCATGCCGTAGCGCGGTTCGCGGTCGTATACCGCGCCGCAGGTGGCGCACTGCCACGCGCCGTCATGCGCGGCAAGGCGCACCAGCACGCCGTCACGATTGTAGCAGCTCTGGCAGAATGGCCCCTGCTTGATGTTGCCGGTGATGAGCCAATAGCAGAACCCGTCAAAGACAAGATTGCGCGACAGGTAGAGGATGTCCTCGAATTCCTGCACCTGCATCTTCAGCATGGTGTTTTCATCGCACAGGGAAACGTAGCGCGACTGCATTTCCATCAGTACGTGCCGGGCTTCCTCGGTCTTGCCTTTCATGAACAGGTCGTGAATTTCCTTGAATCTGTAATAGTCGAGCATAGCCGCACCTCTGCGGGATGGGTAACCGGCAGCCGGACAGCCGCGGTACATGGTTCCCATCGGCAGTTCGGAGCGGAACTTTAGGCCGGGGTGTGGCGGGGCATGCGCAGGGGTGGAAGGCGAAAGAGTGACGTGGAGCGTCTCTGGGGGCTGTCTCTAAATTAGAATTTTCGTTCGTTGGCAAGGAAAACAAGCCTGCCATGAGGGAGTGCCTCAGCCGTTAAGTGAGCGTAGCGAACCTTACGGATGAGGTCCGCAACGCGCGGCAGCC
>CAYOCV010000002.1:143187-475070 GCA_964402645.1 uncultured Desulfovibrio sp.
GTTAGGCGAGTCTGCGAGCCTTACGGATGGCGACCGCAACGCGCGGCAGCCGTTAGGCGAGTCTGCGAGCCTTACGGATGGCGACCGCAACGCGCGGCAGCCGTTATGCGAGTCTGCGAGCCTTACGGATGGCGACCGCAACGCGCGGCAGCCGTTATGCGAGTCTTCGAGCCTTACGGATGGCGACCGCAGAGCGCCCTAGCCGTTTGATGAGCGAAGCGAATCTTACGGATAAGGACAGCAAAGCTATGGCAGGCGAAGTTTGACCGCGTTGCGCACGATGTCCGTACGGCTCGCAAACTCGCCCAACGGCCACGCTTCGCGTCCTTCGGGTCGGATGCCAACGGGCGAAAAGACAATGTAGCGACAGCCCCTAGCGGGCGGCGCGCACCAGCCGCTCCACCAGTTCGCGCTGGGTCTGTTCGGCGGCGTCGATTTCGGCGGGTGAAAGACCCGCGCCCAGGGCCACGGCGCGGCGCTTTTCGGCGGACACGAAGTCTTCCTTGCGGTGTGCGTCGTTGTTGATGATCAGCCGGGCTCCGGCGGCGCGCGCGGCGATGGCCACATGGCCGTTGGACAGCCCGTGCGAGGGGCGGGTGGTAATTTCCAGCAGCACGCCGCGTTCGGCGGCGTAGGCTGCGTCTTCAGCCGTGATCAGGCCGGGGTGGGCCAGCACGTCCGCCCTGCCTTCAATAGCGGCGAGATTGGTGCCCGTCTCCACCACGTCGGCCAGCGACTGTCCATGCACCACCACCAGTTGCGCTCCCAGGGCCCGCGCCTCGCGGATGGCGTCGGGAATGAGGGCCGGGGGCACGTGGGTCAGTTCCACCCCGGCAAACACCTCTATGCCTGCGTACAAGCCGTACTGGCGGGCCATGGGCAGTATCTGGCGCAGGATGAGGTCCATGTTCGAGCCGTCTGCATGGTCGGTCAGGGCCACGGCGCGGTAGCCCGCAAGGCGGGCAAAACGCACGGCGGTGGCAGGCGTCATGGTGGAGTCGCTGAAGCAGGTATGCGCGTGCAGGTCGATCATGATGCTGGCTCCGGGCGTGGGCGTGCGCTTGCAAACAGGCGAAAGGGCAAACAGGGCGATCGGGGCGACCGGAGTGATCGGGACGCGCCTGATGGCCGCAACGTGGCGGTGTTATGGTGCGGGGGGACGGTGAAGCAACCGGTACACCACGGACGCGGCGGGGGCAACCCGCACCCGTAGACGTGGTGTGGTGTGATAGGCAGGCAGGAAGATGGCCGGAGACGCGGTATCGCCCCCCCTGGCCTACATGCGGTACTTGGTTTCCGGATCCAGCGAACGCAGCAGTTCGGCCAGTTGTTCTTCCAGGTCATGCGGGGCATGTTGCTCGTGCGCGTCCGCATTCGGGGCACCGGCTCCGGAAGCGCCGGATGCATCGGAGGATCCGGCGGCCTTCGCATCGCGTGCCCGGGCCATCTGTTCCACGATGCCCGCGACGCCAGCTTCGCCGTCGGCCCAGGGGGGCTGGCCGGTCCTGCGGCGCACATCACGCCGGGCGTTCTGTTCGCGGGCCATGGCCGAGGCGGCGTCTGCCGGGCGGCGGATGGCGTTGTCGTCCATGTCCGGGCGCATGCGGTCTTCGGCGGCGCGGCGCAGCACGTCTTCGCTTACGAAGATGGGCACGTCGGCGCGCAGGGCCAGGGCGATGGCGTCGGAGGGGCGACAGTCCACGCGGGTGCGCGAACCACCGTGCAGGATGTCCAGTTCCGCAAAGTAGGTGCCGTCGCGCAGGTCCACCACGTCCACGGCCACCAGTTGCGCGCCCAGCGAACGCAGGGTGTTCAGCAGGAGGTCGTGGGTGAGCGGGCGCGGCACGTCCACGCTGTTCAGGGCGATGGAAATGGCCATGGCTTCCATGGCCCCGATCCAGATGGGCAGCAGTTCTTCCCCGGCCTCGCGGCGCAACACGAGGATCGGCGCCTTGGTGGCGTCGTCCAGCGACAGCCCGACGACCTTCATCTCTACCATGGGATACCTGCCTGTGCGCCCCGGCGGGCGTCTTCGCATGGCGCGTGATCCGATTCTACCCGTCCGTCTCTTGCGGTCTTCAGGGGCGGCAAGGTCGGGGGCGGCAAGGTCGGGGGCGTTCGGGTTCCGGCCTGCCCGGCCTCTCTGGTTTGCCTGGTCTGTCTGATCAGGCCGGTCTGTCTGGTCTGGCTGGCCTTGCCGGATGCGGCGGCGTCCGAAACGGATCATGCCCGCAAGACGCCGCGCAGCGAATGCTTCTTGGCCTCGACGATGGTCACCGGCACGATCTGGCCCAGCCATCCTGCCGATCCGTCGTCCGATCCGTCCGCCGGGCGGGGGGGCAGCACCACGTTGACGGCCTGGCCGTACGGGTCTCGCCCCTGCCAGCTTTCGCCGCCGGGATTGCCGTCGCCAGCGTGCTCATCGCCGGGCTTTCTGCTCATGCCGTCCAGCAGGGCCATTGTGTGCAAACCTACCATGTTCCGCAAGCATTGTTCAGTATAATCATTCTGCCATTCCTGCAGGCGGGCGAGGCGCGCGGCCTTTTCGGCGGCATCCAGCTTGCCGGGCAGCATGTCGGCGCGGGTGCCCGGCCTGTCGGAATAGCAGAACGAGAAGCTGGCGGCAAAGCCCACGGCGCGCATGGCGGCAAGGGTGTCCTCGAAATCCTGTTCCGTCTCGCCGGGAAAGCCCACGATGATGTCGGTGGAAAGCTGGATGTCGGGCCGTGCCGCCTTCAGCCGATGGACAATGTCCATGTACCGGGCCATGTCGTACTTGCGGCCCATGGCCTTCAGGATGCGGTCCGACCCGGATTGCAGGGGCAGGTGCAGGCGGGGGCACAGGTTGTCCAGCGTGCCGAAGGCGTCGATGACTTCCGGCGCGATGTCCTTGGGATGCGGCGTGACAAAGCGCAACCGGGCCAGGCCGGGCAGGGCGGCCACGCGGTGCAGCAGTTCGGCGAAGGTCACGGCCTTGCCGCCTTGCGTTGCGTGGCGGGCTGCTTCCGCGTCCTGCCCATAGGAATTGACGTTCTGGCCGAGCAGGGTGATTTCCTTCGCGCCGCGTTCCAGCAGTTCCGCGCATTCGCGCACCACCGCGTCTGCCGCGCGCGACTTCTGGCGGCCCCGCGTGTAGGGCACGATGCAGTAGGCGCAGAAGTTGTCGCAGCCTTGCATGATGTTCACGAAGGCCGACGGCGGCACCGGTCCGGAATCC
This sequence comes from uncultured Desulfovibrio sp., assembly GCA_964402645.1. Lineage (GTDB taxonomy): Bacteria > Desulfobacterota > Desulfovibrionia > Desulfovibrionales > Desulfovibrionaceae > Cupidesulfovibrio. The sequence goes on from CAYOCV010000002.1 coordinate 146,405, forward strand.
AGTTGGGCGTCGCGTTCCGGGTATTCCTCGGAAAAATCCAGCAGCGAGACGCGCAGTCCCGGTTCCGCGCACAGCCGTTCGATGGCCTGCGGGGCCATGGACGAGCCGTCGCCGCCGAACACCAGGCGCACCTGCGGAAAACGGGTGAAGAAGCCGGAGCCTATCTGCTGGGCCACGCAACCGCCCACAACGGCAAAGGCGTCGGGCAGCTTGCGGGTGGCCTGGCGGATGCGCCCCAGCACGCTGTACACCTTTTGCTCCGGCTTATCGCGCACCGAGCAGGTGTTGACGATGTTCACGCGGGCCTTGCCCAGGGGGGCTTCCGTAAAGCCGCGCGCCACGAGTGCCCTGGCCAGCCAGTCGGAGTCGTTGACGTTCATCTGGCAGCCAAAGGTCAGGATATGAAAAGTGTGGTCGTTCATGGTCCGGGGGTATGCTGGTGGAAGGCCGGGGTGCGCCCGGCACGGGTGAATGTAGTGGGTGACGGCAACGCCGGGCTATTCGGCGTTCTTGTCATTGGCGTCGGCGGGGGGGCTGGCCTGTTCGCGCTCCGCCCGCTTGCGTGCGTCCTCGCGTCCGCTGTGTTCGCCCGCCAGGTAGAACAGGGCAATGGGCGCTATCAGGCAGGCCGCGCACCACAATAGCGGATTGCGCCCCTGCCGCCGTGCCAGCACCGCCGCGCCAATGCCCACGCACGCCCAGATGAGCGCCATGTATACGTAGCCGGAAGTGGTGAAGTCCAGTTCGAGCATGGAGTGGTGGGGTTGTGGTGCAGGGGAAGGCGGATGACGGAGCCAGTTGCGCGGTCGGTCGTGTTGCCGGTATGCCGGGGGGTGCGGCACAGGCCACGGCGGTCACGTGCTTTCCGGGCCATGCCGCGCTGTATTTGCCGCAACTGCCGTCGCTGTTCGACGGTTACTTGAGGTAAGGCATTCGGAGGGGCCGCGCAAGGGGGCAAATCCTACTTGCGCAGTAGGATAAACGCGGTATACTCTCGGCATTGAAGACGAAGCGTCGTCATGCGCCGGCGGCTGCCCCGGCGTTTCCCTTCACATCGTGCGCCGCGCCTGCGGCATACCGCCCACGCGGGGAGGATTTCCCATGAAAAAGTACAAGGTGAAGGGGCTGCAAAGCCCGGACTGCGCTGCCACCGTGACCACTTCCATCAAGACCAGGGCCGGGATCGAGGAAGTGAACGTGAACCTGGCCACCGGCGAGATCACCTACGGCCCGACGGTGTGCGTGGATACGCGCATGCTGCGCGAAGCCGTGGAGAGCGCCGGGTACACGCTGGAGGAAGAAGAGGCGTAGCGCAACACTGGTTGCGCCGATGGTGTGCCGGGTCGTATCGGCTGCGTGCCGACTGCGTACCTGGCGCAAGAGCGGAATGAAAAGGGCGGGGAGGCATCCCCGCCCTTTTGTCGTTGCGATATGCGACCAGACGCGGCGTTCAGGCAGCGGCGTCTAGGCTTCCGGCGCTGTGGGCTCCGCCGGTTCCGGACCGTCCTTGACCAACTGGTAGTAGGGCAGGATGTCCGCCCCGAAGCTGAGCTTGAACCAGCCCCGGCGGGGGCTGTTCACCCCTTCCAGGTCCACCTCGGACATGCCTGCGCGGGCCAGTTGGCCAAAGGCGTCCCACAGCACGGCGGTGCCGCAGGGGGTGTTGCGCAGGTGCGGGTCGCCCGCGCCGAACAGGTAGTAGGCGCGTTTGCTGTCCATGCCGAACAGGGCCATGGCGGCCAGTTCGCCTTCCGGGGTGCGGGTGGCGAACAGCCGACCGAATCCGCCCGCCAGCACGGCGGCGGCCAGGTCGCGCAGTTCGTCCAGCCGTTCGTGCTCCACCTCGATGCCCTGACGGCCCATGGTCAGGGCGTAGAAAGCGGCCAGGTCTTCCGGGGTTGCGTCTTCGGTGGTGCGCACGCCGGTCTTCAGCGCCTTGCGCACTTCCTGGCGGCGCGAATAGGAAATTTCCGGGAACAGGGGCACGTCTTCCGGCGCGGCGGCGTCCGCAAAGCCCGCAAGGCTGGCGTAGGCGGTGTAGCGCACGTCGGCCACGTAGCGGGGGGCGTCGTCCTTGCCGTAGTTGTGCCACAGGAAAGGCCGGATGTCGGTGACCTGCGGCGACAGGGCCAGTTCCACCCGCTGGTAGCGGCGCGACAGGGCGGCGGCCACGTCCGTGGCGATTTCGAACCGCTCGGACAGCACCGTTGAGCGGTTCTGCTTGTTGGCAGGCGGCGCGAAGAGGATGCCGTTGTGGATGACGAAGTCGTGCTGCACCGCGCACGTGCCGTCGGCGGATTCGGTGACGGCCACGGCGGCGCGGCGTTCGTTGCCGTTCAGGCACCAGTACAGGCGGCTGGGCTGGCGCACGGCGGCCAGATACGCGGACAGCGAAAAGATGGTGCCGTTGGGGGATGCCTCGACAAAGGCGTCCCACTGGGCGCCGGGGGTGGTCTCTTCGAGACGGTATTGCGTGGTCACGGGGGCTCCGTTGAATGGCGCGGAAAGGCTGCCGGGCCGCACGCGACGCGCGGCACACCGGTGGGCGCGGGAGCGTCGCCCGCGCCGGGCGAAAAATGACACCGCAGCCGCCCGCCGTCAATATGCAGGGCCGCTCGTGCCGGAAGGCACAAGGTAGGGGCGGGTGAGGACGTTTTTTACGCCTCCGGCGGGCAAGGGGCTGCGCCCCCTGCACCCCCGGTATGTAAGGCCTGTATCGTTGCTTACGCGTGCCCTGTTGATATTCGACGTGCAGTTGAATGCGTTCTTCCTGTCTTCTTGCGTGACCAACAGGTCGGATTGTTGTTTTTTTTGTGGGGGTGCAGGGGGCGTAGCCCCTTGCCCGCCGGAGGCTGACAGAAAAGTGCTGTTGCAGAGGCATGCCGTGTACGACACGCCGAAACCTGTCAGGCCACAAGCACACCCGCATACCCCACCACCCGCTGCATATCCCCGCTGACCTCGCCCGACGTGGCATAGGCCACTACCCGTGCGGTCTGCGCGCCCATGTCCAGCGCGGCGAACAGCCCCAGGGTCACGGGCAGTACGCCGCACATGGAAATGCCCCGGTCACGCACGGTGGCGTACAGGCCCATGGGGTCCAGCGCCTCGATGCGGGCCAGGGCCAGCCTGTCCAGCCGGGCGGCGTCGGCATGGGTGACGTAGTGGCTCATGTCCGTGGACACCACCATGGCCACCCGCCGTCCGGCGGCTTCCATGCGGCGCAGGGCGTCGGCCAGAACCCGCGCGGCATCGCGCAGGGCCTGGGGGTGCGGCTCTGCCACGGCCACGGGCACGATGGACAGGTCGGGCGTGTATTCCTGCAAAAAGGGCAGCAGCACCTCCAGGGAATGTTCGCGCACGTGGGCGGCGGTGTCGCGGGTGAAGCCCGCGTCCGATTCGGCCAGGGCGTCGGCCAGTTCCTCGTCCACGGGCACCGGGCCGAGGGGGGTGTGCCAGTTGCCGCCCGGCCAGACCGACAGCGGCGCGCCAAGCCCGGTGTGGTTGGGGCCCAGCAGCACGATGGTGTCGGGCAGGTTGGCCGCCCCCAGGGTTTGCCCGGCCACCTCGCCGGAATAGACGTAGCCCGCGTGGGGGGCCATGGCCAGCAGGGTGGGGGCGGTGTCGCGCGGGGCGGCGGCAAGGTGTTCGCGCACCGTGTGGCGCAGCAGGTCGGGGTCGTCCGGGTAGAACATGCCCGCCACCACGGGGTTGCGGTCGATGGCGTGTCCGGTGTCCAGATGCCTGTCGTGCATGTCGGCCTCCTGTATGTGGCGACGGACGGTACGGAAAGGGCGGAGACGGGCGGACGGCCCGCATGGTGAAGGGCCGGGGATTGCGTTCGGTCACGGGCCGCAGCCCCAGGCCTGTATCTGTCCTATGACAGATGCGTGCAGAAACGGGAATAGCGGAGATGGCCACGTGCGGACGTGCGATCTGTCGGGCCGCGTGGTTGCGGTACGCCAGGCGGTGTGGCGAAACGCGGGGATGGGGGCGACGCGGGGCGGGTTACTGTTGCGCGCCCTGGGTGAAGCCGGAAAGCCCCTTGGTCACATCCGTGGTGCGCAGTTCGGACGCGGCCATGCGGCCATAGAGCGATTGCGGGTCGCGCCGGGCCAGGTCTTCAAGGGTGGACTTCCACGCATCCACGTTGCCCATCTTGCGTTGCAGCCGCGCCACGCGATAGCGCATGGCCGCGTAGCCGGGGTCGGAATCGGGCACGTACTTGGCGTACTGGTCCGTCCAGTCCAGCGATTCACGCAGGCGGCCTGCCGCCTCGGTGATGTCCATGAGCGAGAGCAGGCATTCCTTGATGCGCGGCGTGTCTTCCTTTTCCGGGGCGGCCTGGGCAACGGCCAGGAAGTCGGACAGGGTCTCGCGGGTCAGCAGGTAGGCCTTTTCCAGTTCGCGCTTGCGCTCGGCGTCGCGCGACAGGAAGTACCCCACGTAGGCGCGTTGTTCCTGGGGCAGGTCCTTGCGGTCGTACAGGCGCTGCCACAGGGGGGCAGCCAGGTCGGAGTGCCCCAGGTTTTCCTGGGCCAGGGCCAGCGCGTAGTCCGCCTGCTTCTGCACCGGGTCGGACAGGCTCCACCCGGTCGTGCCCTGCATCACGTCGGCAATACGCTGCCAGTTCTGGGTTTCCAGATACACCTTGAGCGCCAGGGCCAGGGCGGTTTCCCCGTACTTGGGGTCCTTGGGCCCCTTCAGGAAGGGGTCCAGCATTTCCAGCGCCCGCTGGGGCTGCCCGGTGTTGGCGTAGCTGAGGGCGATGGCGACCTGGGTGTCCATCGGCAGGGATTTTTCGTTTTCCTGGATCAGCGGGTACTGCTCCCACAGTTGCAGGATGCGGCTATAGTTGCCGTCGGCCACAGACTCGCCCACCATCTGGTTGAAGCTTTGCAGTGCTATTTCGCGCACCTTGGGCAGCATGTCGCTGCCGGGGTGGGCCTGGGTGAATTCCACGGCGGAGGCCAGCGCCTCCGGGTACTGGCGGTTCCACAGGTACCACATGGTCAGCTTCAGCCGGGCCAGCGGCACCAGCGGGCTTTCCGGATGCCCGGCAATGATGGTGGTGTAGGCCTGCACCGGGCGGGTGTTGTCCGGACGCTGGAACACCGAGACCATTTCGGCAATGCTTGGCGCGTCGTGGATGCCTTCCTCTGCCAGGCGCATCAGCGCAACGAGGCCGCCGTCCTTGTCCGGGAAGCGGCGCACCGCCTCTTCGTAGAGCACCCGCGCAGGCTCGGTCTGCTTCTGCTTGGCCAGGATGTCGCCCAGCCGGGCGAGCACGGTGTCGATGTCCGGGGCTTCAGGATTGATGTTGTAGTACAACCAGTAGTTGGCGCGGGCGTCTTCCAGCTTGCCGAGATGGTCGGCCACGTCGGCAGAGACGGTGAGCAACTGCGGATATTCCAGGTAGAAGCGGCCCCAGCGTTTGTCCACGAAGTCGAGGATGGATTCCGCCTGCTGGTAGTAGCCCATCTTGTGCAGGGTGCGGGCCAGGCTTGCGGAGCCTTCGCGCACGTACTTGCTTTCCGGAAAGTCCTGCACGATGGACTGGAACTTGTCGGCAGCCTTCTGGTAGTCGCCGCGTTTGTAGGCCTCTTCACCTGCGTAGTACATGGCCAGTGCGGCGTTTTCATCGTGCGGGAACTGGCGGCGCAACAGGTTGAAGTAGCCTTCGGCCTCCTGCGAATTGCCGATGCGCATGTTCACCAGCCCAAGGCGCAACAGGGCCTGCGGCACCCGGTGCGACTTCAGGTTGTAGTTCATGGCCTCGTTGGTGGCGGTGACGATCTTGTCGAAGCCCGCAAGGATGTTGTCCTTGTTCAGCGCGTAGAGCACGTCGCCGATGAGGTACAGCACCTCCTCGTACATGTCCTTGGGCGTGTCGTGCAGGTTCTTCAGGGTTTCCAGCAACTCCAAGGCCTTGGGGTAGTCGCCGTTGGACATGAAGTTCTTGGCCTGGTCCATCAGTTCGGCGGGCACCGGCGGCGGGGGCACGGGATTGCCCTTTTCGTCCACGTAGACCACCTGCGTGGCGTTGGTGGCATTGGCCGCATTGGTGGCGTTGCTGCCTTCCGCGGCCTGCTTGGCTTGGTGCGAGGTGGCGTCTACCGTTTCGGTCTTGCCGGGCTTTTCCGGGTCGGCCTCTGCCTTGGCCTTGCCCGCCGCATCGGCAGACGGGGCAGGCTGGGGGGCTTCCGGGCGCTGCGCAGCGGACTTGCGTGCCTCGCCCTGGGCGCCGTCTGCTGTTGCAGGCGCGTTGGCGGGCGCGGCGGGCGCGGCGGGCGTGGCGCTTTCGGCTGTGGATTGCACGGGGGGCTGCGGGGCCGTCTGTTGGGCGGCGGCAGGGCCGGCTTCGGAGCGCGACGGCACCGGCGCGGGGCCCGTGGTGGGTGCGGAGGCAGCGGCTTCTTCCGGCCAGTCGCCGGGGCCGCCGGAATTGATGCGCGCCCGCACGGCGTAGGGTACGGAAAAGAAGCTGCGCGACTGCTCGGGCGGCTGCGCGGCGGCGGTGGGCTGCTGTTCGGGGGCGGCTGCGCCGATCTGCCCGGTGACCTGCGGCGGCGGGGCAGCCCCGGCCCCGTTGGCTTGCGCCGGGGCCAGCGTGCCGGTGACGCCGCCGTTGGGTGCGGCCAGGCCGGGGGCGTCGGAAAGCGTGCGTTCGACGATGCGGGGCTTGGCCGGGGCGGGCTGCGCAGGCTGGGCCTTTTGCGCCGTGGGTTGGGAGGGGGGCGGTGTGGCCGGTTGCGCCGATTGAGCCGGTTGCGCCGATTGAGCGGGGTGGGCTGGCTGCGTCGCCGGGGCGGCGCCGTTTGCCGCATTGATGGCGCCTGTGACATTTGGCGCGGCAACAGGCGGGCCCTTTCCGCCGTCGGCAGAGCTCCAGCGCTCGCCCATGGGATCGCGGAAAATGTCCACCACTACCCGGTCGGGGGCAGGGCGGGTGACCACGTAGCCGAAGCCGGGGGTGCGCGTATCGATGCGCAGGCCGCCGGGCTGCGGGGCAATGCCGTCCACCAGCGCGGCGCTGGCGGGGTCTGCGCCGCCCATGCGCGCGGGGGCCGCGCCCACGGCGCGCGAGGTCAGCGACAGGGTTTGCCGCCCGGTGCGCGCCACGTCTGCGTCGCCTGGCTTGTCCAGAGTGATGGTTACCCGCTCGCGGTCGGGCAGGTTGCTCCACTGCCACGAGGCCGCATGCGCGGCCATGGCGGGCAGCCCGACTAGGGCCGCGATGAGGAACAACCGGGCAAGACCGGCGGCGGAAGGTCGTTTCACGCGGAAATCCTGTGCATGTACGCGTACGTGTGCGCGTGCGAAAACGCGTCTGTGGCCCGGTGTTGGCGCTGTTGCGGATGCCGTGCCCCGTGTGCGGCGGGAAAAAACCGACACGGGCACTTGTTCGTAGCAAAAAACGTGCAACGGCGGATAGCTGCGTGTACACGGTCCGCCGTGCGCAACTCCGTCATCGGGCGCATGCCGCGATTACGAGTCCGCCCGCTTCTTTTTCAGCTTCTCTATGAGCGTGGTGCGCTTGATGCCCAGGATTTCCGCCGCCTGGTTCTTTACACCTTCGGCCATGCCCAAGGCTTCGTCCAGCAGGCGTTCTTCCACCGTGTCCAGGAAATCCTTGAGATTCATGCTCTTGTCGCGCAGGTCGGAGATGGTGGGCCAGCTGAAGCCCCCGGTTGCGCCGCTGGCCGCAGACCTTGCGTCCACGGGCAGCGGGTCGGGCGGGGTGGGTTCCGGCAGCGAGACGATGTCGCCCACTTCGTCCAGGATCTTGCGGGGCAGATCGGCGGGAGGCACCACGTCCTCGTCGGCGAGGATGCTGAGCCGCTCCATGAAGTTTTCCAGCTCACGCACGTTGCCGGGCCAGGAGTAGGCGGCCAGCACCTTGCGCGTGTCCGGGGCCAGCACAAGGCAGCGGCGGCCCTTGCGTTCGCAGAAGCGGCGCATGAAATATTCGGCCAGCACCAGGATGTCGCCGCCGCGTTCACGCAGGGCGGGCAGGTGCAGGGGGATGACGTTGAGCCGGTAGTACAGGTCTTCGCGGAAGCGTCCGGCGGCCACCTCGCGCTCCAGGTCGCGGTTGGTGGCGGCCACGATGCGCACGTCCACCTTCTTTACCCCCGTGCCGCCCACGCGCTCGATTTCCTTTTCCTGCAGCACGCGCAGTATCTTGACCTGCAACGTCAGGTCCATCTCGCCGATTTCGTCCAGAAAGATGGTGCCGCCGTCGGCCAGTTCGAATCGGCCAGGCCGCGAACGGATGGCATGGGTAAAGGCGCCCTTTTCGTGGCCGAAAAGTTCCGATTCCAGCAATTCCTTGGGAATGGCCCCGCAGTTGATGGGCACGAAGGGCATGGTCCGGCGCTGGCTGTTGGAATGCAGCGCGCGCACCAGCAGTTCCTTGCCGGTGCCCGATTCGCCGGTGACCAGCACGGTGCTGTCGGTGGGGGCCACTTTGGCCAGAATGCGAAAGACGTCCCTGAGCGATGTGCTTTGGCCAATGATGCCGGTGGTGTCGAGATCCATTCCCTCTCCCGGAAGGCTCGCTGAATGTGCCCCGCTTTTCCCCGCGCCACCCCGATGCGCGCCCAGATCGTGCAGATCGTGCAGATCGTGCAGATCGTCCGGACGGACTCTCGGCCTGCTCCTGACGCCGGTGTCCCCGGCAGACGGTTGCGGCGATGTGTGACCGGCGCGACCATGAAATGCCGGAAGCATCGGGCTTGACGGGCGGCATGGCGTGTCTTGGCTTCATCAGTGTCAATTCGCTGACGCGAAGTCAAGTATAGGGGCGAAAAAAGCGGATTGCGCGCGCCGGGGCGAGGGGATGCCTGCGTGGGCGCATCGGCGAACTGGCGGTGCGTGCGCCCCCGCACGGCAAGGGGCGTGGCCCGTGTCGGAAAGGAAGGCGTGAGTCCCTGAGCGGAACGCCGGCGCGCGGTGGATGAGTGCCTTGCCCGCGCCTTCGCGGGGCCGTATGCTGGGGTTTCCGTCCCTGTCTGTCAGGCAGGCCATACAGGCCAGACCGTGCTGCCGTGGTTCGCTGCCCCCTGGGACCTGCGCCGCGCCGAGGAGTTGTTTCGTGCTCGACATTCTTTCCGCCCTGGTTCCGGTGTTCGGCATCATTGTGCTGGGCATGTGCGTGGAGCGCATGGGCAACCTGCCCAAAGGCACCCCTGCGGCCCTGAACCAGTTCGTGTTCCGGGTGTCGCTGCCCGCCCTGCTGTTTTACGCCGTGGCCCGCAAGACGCCGGAAGAACTGGCGCGTGGCGGCTTTGCCGCAGGCACGGTGGCGGGCATGCTGCTGGCCTTTGCGCTGGGCTATCTGCTGTGTTCGCGCGGGGGACGGCGTAACGGCCCGGAGGTGGCCGTGCTGGCCCAGGCCGCCAGTTTTCCCAACAGCGCCTTTCTGGGGCTGCCCATCGTGGTGTCGCTGCTGCCCAGCAACGACGACGCAGTGCTGGCCGGGGGCATGGTTTCTGTGCTGTGCCTTGCCGTGTTGCTGGTGACCCTGGCCCGGCTGGAGGCCATCCGCAAGGGCGGCGGCCTGTCGTGGCGGGTGCTGCGCGAGGTGGCGGCGGCCCTTGGGCGCAACCCCATCCTGTTGGCAACCGTGGCCGGGGTGGCGGTAAGCCTTTCCGGGGTGGGGCTGGCCCGTCCGGTGGCCGCCATGGTCTCCATGCTGGGGGCCACGGCATCGCCGTGCGCGCTGTTCGGCATCGGCATGGTGCTGGCCGCGCAACTGACTGCCGAGGGCGCGGGGTGCCCTGTTGATGGGACGGGGGGCGGCGCTGGCGAATGCGACCCGCAGGCTGTTTCGCCGCTGGCCTGGCAGGTGGCGGTGAACGGGGTGAAGCTGTTCGCCCATCCGGCGCTGACCTGGCTGTGCCTGTGGGCGTTCGGGGTGCGTGGGCACTGGCTGGGCATGGGGGTGTTGTTCGCGGCCATGCCCACGGCGGCGGTGGCCTACGTGGTGGCGGAAAGCTACGGTGCGGGCACGCGCGACACCTCGCGGGCCATCGTGGTGAGCACCATGCTTTCCGCGCTGACTCTGTTCGGCACGGTGGTGCTGTTGCGGCATCTGGATTTGCTGTAGCAGTCCAGCAGCACGGGAGACAGGCAGAAAAGGAAGCGCGCCGCATACCCTTGCGGGTGTACGGCGCGCATGTTGCCTTGGCTCTGCCCGGCGCGTGCGCCGGTGAATTGCGGGGCGATGCCCCTCGGTTGCTGTGGGCCTTCCTGATTCTTTCGCTCACCTTTCAGATAGGCACTGCGCGTCGCCCGCGCAAGGCCCTTTCGGGTGGCGGCTTTCGTCTCCGGGGCTGTTTCTCGTCAGGTCCGCCTCTGGGCCGCCCCTGAGCAGCCCCTAGACAAATCTGTCTACCAGTACCCCCGTCATGTCATCCCGCGCGCGCACCACGGCGGCATTGGCCTCAAAGGCGCGCTGGTCCGCGATCATGCTTACCGTCTCTTTGGCGACATCGGTGTTGCTGCCTTCGACAATGCCCGGTTCCACGGATACGGAGCCGTTTTCTTGCTCCGTACGGCGCAAATCCATGCGCAGGGGGCCTTCAGCGGTGCTTTGGCGGATTTCCGCCACCTGCACGCCTTGCTCCTGTCCATTCTGGACCTGTCCCCCCTGTTGTCCACCCTGTTCCGCGCGGCCTGTTTGCAGGCGCACGTCGGACGCACGGAAACCGTCCGTGTTCATGTTCGCCACGTTGTTGGCCGTGACGGCCATGGACGTGCCGAAGGCATCCAGTGCGCTGAGCGGTGTGCCGAATCCGTCGATCATGGCGTGTCTCCTGCGCGGAGGCGGTCTCCCCCCGTCTCCTGTCCCCGTCCCCGGAACAGATACTAAAACCGATCGCGCCGTCTGTCACGGGGTGGAGCTCGGGAGGGTACTGTGGGGCACGGCGGGCGGGAAGGGGCGTAGCGCGCACGGGGCGCGCGGCGGGTTGTGGCCGACGCTGGCGCGCGAAAAAAAAGCATCCCCGGCAGATGGATGCCGGGGATGCCTGATGTGCCGGAGAATTCAATAAGTTCCGGATGGGCGGCAGGGGAGCGCAGGCGCGGCTATCCCTTGCGCACCTCTCGCTCGATGCTGGCAAAGGCATTGTGGCAGTGGATGGATTCGAAGCTTTCCACCTCTACCCGGAACCAGGCAACGTGCGGGTGGCCTTCCAGGCGCTGGGCCGCCGCACGCACCACGTCTTCGACAAACGTCGGATGGGCGAAGGCGTCTTCGGTGACGTACTTTTCGTCCTCGCGCTTCAGCAGGGTGTACACGGGCGAAGAGCCCGCCGCCTCGGCCAGGTCGATGAATTCCTCCATCCAACTGAACCCGGTCATGCGGATGGACATGCGCACCAGGGCGCGCTGGCTGTGCGCCCCTTCGTCGCTGATGGCCTTGGAGCACGGGCACACGGTCATCACCGGCACTTCCAGTTCCAGCAAGAACGAGGGCTTGCCGTCGCCAAGCTCGCCGGTCAGGCGGCATTCGTACCACACAAGGCCGGAACTGCCCGTGGAGGGCGCGCCCTTGCGCACGAAGTAGGGAAAGCGGAACAACGCGTAGGCCTTGCGGGCGTGCAGCCGTTCCTTCACGTCTTCGAGCAGGCGCTTCATGGAGCTGTAGTCCAGTTCCTCGGACCAGTTCTCCAGCGCCTCGACGAAGCGGCTCATGTGGGTGCCCTTGAATTCGGCGGGCAGGTCCACGCCGATGTCCACGGTGGCCACGGTATGCTGGCTGCCCTGGGCGCGGTCGCGGACCACCAGGGGCAGCTTGAGGTTCTTCACGCCCACGCGGTCGATGGGCATGGCCACCTGCGCTGGGCTGTTCTGTACGTCTTCCATGTGATGTCCGAAAAATCCTTAGGTGAGATCCTGGCCGGTCGTGGTGAGCGAAAGCTTGCCGTGCTTCACGCCCTTGGTGGAAATTAGGCGCTGCGACAGGGTGCGCACGTCTGCGCCGGGGCCCTTCAGCACCAGCACTTCAAGGCAGTTGTGGTGGTCCAGATGCACGTGCAGCGAGGTGATGATGATGCCGTGGTGGTCGTGCTGGATTTCGGTCAGCCGCTGGGCCAGATCGCTCTTGTGGTGGTCGTACACGATGGTCAGGGTGCCCGCGATCTCGCGGTCCGTGTCTTCCCATTCCTGCTGGACCAGGGTGTTGCGGATCAGGTCGCGGATGGCTTCCGACCGGGTCTGGTAGCAACGGTCGTCGCACAGGGCATCGAACTTTTCGAGCAGGTCGGAATCAAGGGAGACGCCGAAGCGGATGGTGCGGCCCATAACGGCTCCTGTGGTTGCGGTGGCGGTGTCCTGCGGGATGTTGGATGAAATCCTGAATGGAGGCGAAGTTCCAGGCGAACCCCCAATTAGGATTTTTGTTCGTTGGCAAGGAAACAAGCCCGCCATGAGGGAGTATGCGGCAGCCGTTATGCGAGTCTTCGAGCATTACGGATGGCGACCGCATCGCGCTCTTATCGTATTCGACCGATATGGTGGGCGACGTTTGACGTAGCCAACGGGCAAAAGGACAATTTGGAGGAAATCTAGGTGAGCGGTGGGCGCATCTCCCAGAGATATATGGTAACACGTTCGGCCTGCCGGTACAACGCGTCCACCTGCATGGTGCGGGCGCAGCGCGTGGCCCAGCCACGGGCCTCCAGGGTTTCGCGGAATGTAGCGTACACGTTTCTGCCCGGTTCCGCCACCCAGACCACGCCGTCGCGTGCCACGGAATAATCCAGAAAGTCGCTGACGGGTGTCACGAACCGCCGCTCGTACATGATGTCGCCCGCCCAGACCATGTCCAGCGAACGACCGGCCACGGCGGGCACGCGCCAGTCCATCACCGTCCACAGGGGCTGATCCACGCGGTTGCGCGCGGCGTTCAGCCGGGCAAAGCGCAGGGCTTCTTCCTCGTAGTCCATGCCGATGACGTGCGCGCCCAGCCACTGCCCGATGATGGCCGTAAGTCCCAGCCCGCAGCCCAGGTCCAGGCAGCGGCGGCCTTGCAGGGCGGTGCGGTTTTCGGCCAGCCATTCCGCCAGGCCAAGGCTGGCGGGCCACAATTCGGTCCAGTAGGGCAGCCGCTCGTCGTCCACGAAGGCGGCGCGGGCCGCATCCGCCGTGCCGCCGCTGGCTGCCACGGGGTTGGGGGTGTCGCAGGCGGCCAGTTCTTCCCACAGCGATTCAAGGTCGGCGTGGCGCTCCAGCGTCCAGACGCGGCCACAGGCCTGCACTTCGACCACGGGCGCGTAGGCGTCGGGGCGGCAGGGCGCGGCGGATGCAGCGTCGGATGGAGGAGAGGACGGGGTGGACATGGCGGTTCCTGAAAGGATGGTTGGCTGGCCGGGTGCATAGCAGGGACGCCCGCCCCCGTCCACCATCGGTATGAAGCGGGGTGGGGCGTGATGCTGCGTCAGGCTTCGCCGTCCGCTTCCGTCATGTGCCGAAGAGTACACTCCGGTCGCGGGCGGTATGGAGCGGGTAGGGGCGTGATGCTGCGTCAGGCTTCGCCGTCCGCTTCCGTCATGTGCCGAAGAGTACATTCCGGTCGCGGTCGGTATGGAGCGCGGAGGGGCGTGATGCCGCGTCAGGCTTCGCCGTCCGCTTCCGTCATGTACCGAAGAGTACATTCCGGTCGCGGCCAGCGAGCCTTCCTTGCCTGACGCCCCTCGCGCTCCATACCGTCAGTGCGCGGGCGGGGGGTGGGGGAAAACCGAAAGACAGGGATTCGCTGGCAAGGGCAGGGGAGCGCCTGGCCAGGTGCGAACGCAATCTCACTGCACAGGCTCTCCTCGCCTCCTCGCCTCCTCGCCACCTCGTTGACCGGCGCGGGCCGCGGCCCTATGTTGCGGACGCACACCACAACCCCGCGCGGACGCGCGGACGGGAGACACATGCACGACGCCCCGCTGGCGGGCCTGCACCGCCTTGTCTGGACGGCCCTGATGGCCGCGCTCATTGCCGTGGGGGCCATGGTCATGCTGCCTGTGGGGCCGGTGCCGGTAACCTTGCAGACCCTGTTCGTGGCCCTGGCCGGGCTGGTGCTTGGCCCCGCGCGCGGGGCCGGGGCCATGCTGCTGTACGTGCTGGCCGGGGTGATGGGCCTGCCGGTGTTTTCCGGCGGAAAGGCCGGGTTCGCCCATCTGCTTGGACCCACGGGGGGCTATCTGTTCGGGTTCGCCTGCATGGCCTGCATCGCCGGGTTCGGCGGATTGAGGGGGCGTGAAGCACGGGACGCCTGCATCCGCCTGCCCCGTGTGGCGCTGGCCCTGTGCTGCGGCCTTGCGGGGCTGGCCGTGGCCTATCTGGCGGGCGCTGCCCGGTTGATGCAGGTGCTGGACATTGATGCAGCGCGCGCCGTGGTCGTGGGCGTATTGCCGTTTCTGCCCGGCGACGTGGTGAAGGTTGTGCTGGCCGTGGCCGCATGGCGGTTTCTGGCCGCGCGAAGGCTGTTGCCCCGATGATTGTCACCAGGGGCTTGCGCTACACCCATCCCGGCACCCCTGCCGGGACAGATCCTGCCTTGGACGGTGCGGAATTTTCCGTGCCGCCCGGCGCGTTGCTGTGCCTGTGCGGCATCAACGGCAGCGGCAAGTCCACCCTGCTGCAACTGCTGGCCGGTCTGCTGCGGCCGGATGGGGGCACGCTGGACGTGGCCGGTCGTCATTGCCCCGGCGCGGAAGCGTCGTTGCGCCGCCATGCCGCGCTGGTGCTGCAGGACGCGGACATGCAGATGCTGGGGGCCACGGTGGCGGAAGATTTGCTGCTTGTCGCGCCGCCTGCGCATACCCCGGAGGGTGTGGCCGCGCTGGCCGCCGCGCGCGAGACGGCGGACAGGTTCGGCCTTGCCGCGCACTGGGACAGCCCGGTGCATACCCTGTCCTACGGGCAAAAACGCAAGCTGTGCCTGGCCGCTGCACTGCTTGCCGCGCCGGGCCTGCTGCTGCTGGACGAGCCGTTCAGCGGGCTGGACCACCCGGCGGCGCTGGAACTGCGCGACATCCTGTCCCGCAACCGGGCCGCAGGGCTGACGCAGGTGGTTTCGGTGCATGAACTGGAGCCGGTGGTGGACCTGGCCGACCTGATGCTGGTGCTGGACGGGGGGCGGCAGGTGCTGTTCGGTCCGCCCGCCGCCGTGCTGGACCGGGTTCGCGCCCACGGCATCCGCCCGCCCTGTTCGTGGACGGCGCGGCGAGAGATCGTTCCCTACGAATAGGGGCGGCGAATTCTGTTCATGGGAGTTCCCCGGATTTTCATGGGGTGAGGATGCTCCTCCCGAAATGCACGCGGGGCGCGAAGGCATGACCTTCGCGCCCCGCGTGCGCATTGAGGCGTGAACAGGTTACCGGCGGCGTCCGGTGCCCAGCGCCACGCCCACCATGACCACGGCGGCGGCCAGCATCTGGGTGGCGTTCAGGGTCTCGCCCAGCCACAGCCAGCCGAACCCCACGGCGGCCACCGGCACCAGGTTGATGAACGCCCCCACGCTGCTGGCGGGCAGGTGGCTGGTGGCCCAGTTGAACAGGCCGAACGCGCCCAGCGACGAGCCCGCGCCCAGATAGAGTACCGCCAGCAGCAGGTCGGTGGGCCATTGTCCAGCACCGGCCAGCACCGCGTATGCGCCCGGCGCAAAGAACAGCGCCCCGGCCACGGTCTGCAACGCGGTCAGGGTCCACGGGTTCCAGCGAAAGCGACCATGCCCCCCGTGCCCCTCATGAGCAGACAGCCTGCGCACCAGCACCATGTTGCCCGCCGCGCAGGCCATGGCCAGAAGTTCCAGCAGGTTGCCCAGTAACGGGTCGGGCGCGGATTCGGTGCCCGCGCCGCCCGACAGGGTCAGCCAGGCCACCCCCCCGCACGAGAAGACCACCCCCAGCCACAGCCGGGACGAAGGCCGTTCGCCCAGGAACAGCCACGCGCCCGCGCCCACCAGCAGCGGCACCGATGCGGAAATGACCCCGGCCTGTGAGGCGGAGGTAAGCTGCATGGCATTGGATTCGCACAAGAAATACAGGCAGGGCTGCAACAGCACCGTGGGCAGAAGCAGCAGCTTGTGCCGCCGGGGCACGCCGCTCCAGAAGCCGCGCCGCACCGGCGTGCCGGATGGGGCCACGGCCACGGTGCGGGAAGGGAACAGCCGGGTGGCGAAGGGGGCCAGCAGCGCCATGGCCACCATCATGCGCGCCCACATCAGCGGCATGGGGCCAAGGGCCTGCACGGCCACCTTCATGGCCGGAAAGGACAGGCCCCACAGGGTTACCGCGCCCAGGGCCGCCAGCGCGGGCAGCAGCAGCGAGGATCGGGTGGGGGCGGTTTCGGCATGGTCGGCGGTATGGCCGGAAAGATCGGGCGCCTCGGCAGTGCCGGGGATGGTGGGGGCGGCTGCGGCGCAGGGTGCGACATCGGGCATGAAGGCGTCTCCGTGAGTTATGGTGTGCGCCGGATGTATCGCGTGGCAAGGCGGTGCGTCTTGCACGGAGTTTTTGCAGAAAATTGCGGTGGCGGCACGGGAAGCCGGATGGGATGGGCGGGGTGGGCTGGCGGACTGGGTTGAGATGGCGGGCCAGACGGGCCAGACGGGCCAGACGGGGAAGGGTGCATGCGGTTGCCGCACGCGGCACGGCGCAGTCCGGGGCGTTCTTGCAGGATGTTCAACGGAACGGTGCGCCTCAGCGCGACAGATACTGCCCCGGCGTGGCCCCCACGTAGCGGCGGAAGGTGTTGGCGAAGTGGCTCTGGTCCACGAAACCCGTTTCCTGAGCGGCATCGGCCATGGCCCAGCCCCGGCGCAGCAGCAGCTTTGCGCGGTCCACGCGCAACTGGGTGTGATAGGCGTGCGGGGTCATGCCCGTGGCGTCACGGAACACCCGCAACATGTGGAACCGGCTGAGGCCGGTGGCCTCGGCCAGGTCTTCCAGCGAGACCTTGTGGACCAGTCGTTCGGCAAGGTAGGCGCGCACCCGGCGTACGGCGGCGTTGCCGTCGCGGGTGGTGACGGTCTCGGGCCGCACCCCGGCGTGTCGGGCCAGCACCAGCGAGAACGCGCCCACCATGGCCGACTGGCGGGCCAGCAGTTCCGCGTTCTCGGCCACCAGGTCGCTCAGGCGCAGAAAGGCGCGCAGCACGTCGGCGTCGGGCACGATGAGCCTGCGGAAGTCGGGCGGGCCTGCATCGCGTCCGCCCAGTTCTACGGCCACGCGGTGCAGCCAGTGCGGGTCTGCGTAGAACATGCGGTAGGTGGCGGGCACGCCGCGCTCCGGTTCGCCGCTATGCACCTCGCCGGGGTTGAACAGGCAGACCTGCCCGCCCACCACCACGGAACTGCGCCGGGAGCGGCCATGACAGTAGTTGGCCCCTTCTTCCATCAGGCCCACGGCGTACTGGTCGTGGGTGTGTTTGGGGAAGGTGTGCGTGCTGCGGAGCACCCGGTTGGTTTCCAGGCCGTCCAGGTCGTCGCTGCGCCAGTAGCGCACGTTTTCGAGGGGCTGTCGCATGCCGGGGTCCGTGGTCGTGCGGGGCGTTGGTGTGTGTGGGCGGCGGCGGTTGGAGCTGCCCGTGCAGTTGGGAGAGGGAGAGTCCTGCCTGTAGGTGGAGTCTGCCGGGTATCGCCAGTGGGGTATTGCAGGAAATTGCGGTTGGGGTGGCGCGGGGTGGGGGAGCGTGTGTGTTGGCCTTGTCTAGCGCGGACACGCTGCCTGCAAAATTCGTCTTTTGTCGCCGGACGGCGTTGCCGCGAAGTTTTTCTGCTCACGTACATGAGTACAGCGTTGCTTTCGCCATCCGTAAGACTCGCGCGTTGCGCTCGCCCAACGGCTGCCGATCTGCGCGGAAAAACTTCGCGTCGCCTTGTCCGGCGACAAAACTCGTAATTTCTTGCATCGCGTCCACACCAGCCCCCCGCGCCGGAAAGACCGGCGCGGGATATAAGGAAGAAAGGCAGTCGGACGGAAGCATCATAAACTTGCGACGAGTTGCGCTAGGGAACGGGAACTTCCCAACAGTGCATCCGCGCTCACGCAAGCCTGTTCTGGAGGGTCGCGCCGCATTTCTTTTAGGGGCCATTTTCTAAATTAGGTTTTTCGTTCGTTGGCGAGGAAAACGAGCCTGTCATGAGGGAGTATACTCTTTTCGTATTCGACCGACATGGCAGGCGAAGTTTGACGACGCCAACGGGCGAAAGGACAATTTAGAAATGGCCCCTTACCGGTACGCCTTCTCAAAGATCGCAATCACCGCATCCTCGCGCAGGTCCACCGGGGTGACGGCGAACAGCCCTCCCATGGTTTCGCGCGCATTGCGGGCAAGGGCGGGTATCTCCTCGCGGGTCACCCCGTAGTCGGACATCTTCAGGCCATCCAGCCCCACGGCGGCGATGAGCTTGCGCAGCGCCGTGACAAAGGCCAGCCCCTGTTCGCGCAGTTCCATGCCCTCGATGTCCTCGCCCATGGTCACGGCAAGGTCGGCGCAACGCTTGGGCTGGAAGCGGGCCATCACCTCGAAGTAGGGCAGGGACAGCATGACCAGCCCCGCTCCGTGCGGCAGGGCCGGGTGGTGGGCCGACAGGGCGTGTTCCAGCGAGTGGTGCGAGATGCACGACGACAGCGATTCGCACAGCCCCGCCGCCGTGGACGCCCACGCCAGCATGGTGCGCACCTGCACAGAACTGCCGTCCTGCACGGCCTGCGGCAGGAACTGGGAAATCAGGCTGACGGCCTCCAGCGCCAGCAGGTCGCTGGACGGCTGGCGCGCCGTGGAAAGGTACGCCTCCGCCGCGTGGAAGAAGGCGTCCATGCCGGTCATGGCCGTCACCGCCGGGGGCACGCTGACCATCAGCATGGGGTCCACGATGGACAGTGCGGGGTAGGTGGAATCGTCACCCCAGCCAATCTTTTCGTTGGTTTCCTCGCGGGTGATGACCGTCCACGGGTCGGCCTCCGTACCGGTGCCCGCCGTGGTGGGAACGGCCACCACCGGCAGGGCCGGGCGTTCGGGCCGTTTGCGCCCGCCGGTGCCGCTCTGGATGTAGTCCCAGTACGAGCCGGGGTTGGCGGCGGCCAGGGCGATGGATTTGGCGGAATCTATGGCGCTGCCCCCGCCAAGGCCCAGCACGAAGTCGCAGCCCTCGTTGCGGGCAAGCGCCGCGCCCTCGTCCACGTGGGCAAGCACGGGGTTGGGCTGGATCTTGTCGAAGATCACCGTGGCGCAGCCGTTCTGCGCCAGCAGGGCCAGCACCTTGTCCAGATGCCCGGTGCGCCGCATGGAGCCGCCCGCGCTGATCACCACCAGCGCCTTGCGGCCCGGCAGGCGGGTGCGGCCAAGCTCGGCCAGCCTGCCCGCGCCGAAGATGATGCGGGTGGGCATGTGGAAGGTGAAGTCGAGCATGGCGGTCTCCTTGGGCTGTGCGCGAGGGGCGCAGCGGTTGGGCGGACAGTGTTGGCCGGATGTAGGTCTGATCTCGGGGGCGGTCCCTGTGTGATGCCCGCCAGATGTTCGCCGGACGCCGGACGCCGGGCGGCCTGCGGGCAGGGCGTGGGCAGGGCGCGGGCACGGCAAGACGAGGGGGCGGAAAACACCCGCGCGCCGGTTCCATGTCCGTCCCTCAAGTCTCTTTTCGGAGAAGGGGACGACCGGCGCGCGGGATGGATGCTGCGTCGCGGCGCTGGCTATTTTTCCAGAAACGCCGTGTAGGCAAGGCGCGTGGCGTACAGGTCGGCCACGCTGGCAAGTTCGAACGGACTGTGCATGGACAGTACCGCCGGGCCGAAGTCGATGATGTCCATGCCGTAGGCGGCCAGGTACATGGCCACGGTGCCGCCGCCCCCGCCGTCCACGCGGCCCAGTTCCGCCATCTGCCACGGAATCTTGCGGCCATTCAGCACGCCGCGCAGCCAGCCCACGTATTCCGGGTGGGCGTCGTTGGCCTCGTACTTGCCCCGATGCCCGGTGAACTTGCAGAAGCACGGGCCGTGGCCGATGACGGCGGCGTTGAGCTTTTCGTGCAGTTCCTGCCAGTCGGGGTCGATGGCGGCATGCACGTCGGCGGACAGGGCGCGGGTGGCCAGCATCACGTCGCTGAAGCGGGCGGCGGGCTGCCACGCGGCGATGAGGTCTTCGATGCAGTATTCGAAGAAGCGCGACTTGGCCCCGGTGGAGCCTTCCGAGCCGATTTCTTCCTTGTCCCAGAACAGCACGCACTGCGGCTGTTGCGGGTGTTCCGCCGCCAGCAGGGCCTCCAGCCCGGCGAACACGCAGATGCGGTCGTCCTGCCCGTAACCGCCGACGAGAGAGCCGTCGAGGCCCACGTAGCGGGCGGGACCGGCGGGCACGGCCTGCAATTCTGCGGAGTACAGGTCTTCCTCGCGGATACCGTACTTTTCGTGCAACAGGGCCAGCATGCGCGCCTTGATCGGGTCCTTGGGGGCGTCCTTTTTGGAGGTGCTGTCGGCGGCGGTGGCGTTGCCGTTGGCGGCTTCGGGCGCGGAGGCGGCTGCATCGGCAGTTGCATCACCGGCGGCTTCTTCCGCCGCGGGCTTCGGCATGGGCCGGTGCCCCAGCACGATGTTCAGCTTTTCGCCCTCGAAGGCATCGGCGATGGTCTGCCCGGCCTGCTTCTGGGCCAGATGGGGCAGCAGGTCAGCGATGGTGAACACCGGTTCCGTTGGGTCTTCACCCAGGGTGATGCGCACCGATTCGCCGTTTTCCTTCACCACCACGCCGTGCAGGGCCAGCGGGCGGGCCAGCCACTGGTACTTGCGGATGCCGCCGTAATAGTGGGTCTTGGCCTGGCCGATGCCCGCCTGTTCCTGCAACGGGCGCTGCTTCAGGTCCAGACGGGGGGTGTCCGCGTGGGCGCCGATGAGCCGCAATCCCTGCGACAGCGGGGCGCGGCCCTTGCGGGCGATGAACACGGTCTTTCCCTTGAACACCCGGTAGACCTTGTCGTGGGCGAAATTTTCGGTGTAGCCCGCCGCGCGCAGCCGCGCGACCACGTAGTCGACGGTTTCGCGCTCGGTCTTGCAACGGGACAGGAAGTCCACGTAGCGGTCGGCCAGTTCCCGCATGGCGGTCTGATGTTCGTCGCTGGCGTAGGCTTCCCAGCAACTGGTGGTCTCGAAGTCGAGTTTGTCCATGTGGATGTTCCTTTCGGGGAAGATGCCCGTATGTGCTGCGGCGTGGGGCCGCGAAGGTTTGCGGGTGGAATGTTGTGTTGCGCAATGCGGTGAAGGACTAGGTAATATCTCTCGGGGCCGGGGGCAACAGTGGGGTTGGGGGATGGGAAGGGGGAATGGGGAAAGTTGTGCGAGGTTGCAACCGGCTTCTACGTAGACAGTTGCGCGCTATTGGAAGCGCTCGATTTCGTTATGTCTCCGACGGGCAGGGGGTGTTGTAACGAACACCCCCTGCACCCCCGCGTTCCAGGGGCTCCGCCCCTTGGAACCCCGTGTCATCTTGCGCCGCGTTCCTTTCGTCGGCAGCTTCCCTCGGCCAAAGCGCCTTCGGGTGACCTGCCTCCGGGAACGCGAATGCGCGCAACGCTCTCGCACCCACGGGCCATGCGAGGGCGCCTTTACCCATGCTCTCGTTGCGACGCATGTGCCGCCGTCAAAGCCCGGCGTCACACGCTTCTACGCACGCGATGTTGTCGGTGTCCCCTGCTAGACTCCCTGGCGTTCGAGGCTTCTTGTCTGCGTACACTTTGGCTGGACCTTTGGCACGTGACCTGACACCCCAAAAGGACTGGGGCTACCTGCATGCGGCGATACGCGCCGCCGTGTCCGTGGGGCCGGGGCAACCATGTGGGGTTCAAAGGAAATGTGATGTGCGTAGAAGCGTGTGACGCCGGGCTTTGGCGGCGGCACATGCGTCGCGGCGAGCGCCGGGGTTCCAAGGGGCGGAGCCCCTGGAACGCGGGGGTGCAGGGGGTGTTCGTTACAACACCCCCTGCCCGTCGGAGACATAACGAAATCGGGTGTGTCCAACCGCGCACGACTGTCTTCGTAGAAGCCGCACCCAATGGCGCTGGACTCTCTTGCCGAGCGCCAGCGCAGCCCCCCCCCGGCTACACCTCTGCCCCTTCCTCCCGCCGCGACCTTAGCAACCCCTCGAAATACTCCACCGTCTTCCGCAGCCCCTCTTCCATGCTCACGCGCGGTTCCCAGCCCAGCTTCTCGCGCGCCTGCGCGATATCCGGGCGGCGGCGGCGCGGGTCGTCCTGCGGCAGCGGGCGAAAGTCGATGGTCGAGCGCGAGTTGACGAACTCGATGATGATCTCGGCCAGGTTCAGGATGGTGCGTTCCTCTGGGTTGCCGAGGTTCACCGGCAGGTGCGCGTCGTCCGGGGCGTGCATCAGCGCGGTCAGGCCGTCCACCATGTCGTCCACGTAGCAGAACGAGCGGGTCTGGCTGCCGTCGCCGTAGATGGTGATGGGCTTGTCCTGCAAGGCTTGCAGGATGAAGTTGCTGACCACGCGCCCGTCGTTGGGGTGCATGCGCGGCCCGAAGGTGTTGAAGATGCGCGCGATGCGGATGGGCACCCCGTGCTGGCGGTGGTAGTCGCTGAACAGGGTTTCGGCGCAGCGCTTGCCTTCATCGTAGCACGAGCGCGGGCCGATGGGATTCACCCGGCCCCAGTAGTCTTCGGTCTGGGGGTGGGTTTCCGGGTCGCCGTAGACCTCGCTGGTGGAGGCCTGCAGAATGCGCGCCTTCACCCGTTTGGCCAGCCCCAGCATGTTGATGGAGCCATGCACGCAGGTCTTGGTCGTCTGCACCGGGTCGAACTGGTAGTGGATGGGCGACGCCGGACAGGCCAGGTTGTAGATTTCGTCCACTTCCACGTAGAGCGGAAAGGTGATGTCGTGGCGCAGCAGCTCGAAACGCGGGTGGTCCTGCATTTCCTGCACGTGGTCGCGCGAGCCGGTGAAGAAGTTGTCCACGCACAGCACTTCCGCGCCGCGGTCCAGCAGGCGGCGGCACAGGTGCGAGCCGATGAACCCCGCGCCACCGGTGACCAGAATGCGCTTGCGGGCCAGTTCCTTGAATTCGCCTTGCTGCATGGTGGGCTCCTGTGTCGGTGCCTGCGGGGTGGGCTGCGGGGACGGAATGTCGGGCCGATACGTCGGACGCCTGCTACCCGCGCCGGGCACGCGGCGCGCGCGTACCCGCCCTGGTTGCGGCCCGCGCCTTGTCCGGCGCGCCGGGCAGGCCCAGCGCCTGCGTCAGTGCGGCGGCCACCAGGGGGAATTCCGCATCGTCCAGTGTGCGCGGGTCCAGCCGGAAGGTGTCGTCCTCCAGCCGCCCGACCAGCGGGGGATTGGTGTCCAGCAGCCGTTCCTTCAACGCGGTGGCGGAGCACCCCGCCGGGGCCACGCTGACCAGCGTGGTGGGCAGGTCGCGTTCCGGAAAGGAACCGCCCCCCACCCGCGACACGCCGGGGGCAAGGCCGATGGCGGCGGCATCGCCCAGCGCCGCGCGCAGCCGCGCGGCCAGCTTGCGCGCCCGTCGGGCCAGTTCGTCTGCCGGGGCGGTCATCATGCGCAGGGTGGGCACCTTGCGCCGGGCCTGTTCCGGGTCCAGGTACAGGCGCAGGGTGGCTTCCAGCGCGGCCAGGGTCATCTTGTCGATGCGCAGGGCGCGGTTGAGCGGGTTGCGCTTGATGCGCGCGATGATCTCGCGCCGCCCCACGATAAGCCCGGCCTGGGGGCCGCCCAGCACCTTGTCGCCCGAAAAGCTGACCACGACGGCCCCGTCGGCCACCACCTCGCGCACGGTGGGTTCGCCATGCAGGCCCCACGGGGTGAAATCCAGAAAGCTGCCGCTGCCAAGGTCTTCGATCACCGGCAGGTTGCGCGACCGGCCCAGCGCCACCAGTTCCGCCAGCGGCACTTCCTTGTGGAAGCCGGTGATGCGGTAGTTGGAGGTATGCACCTTCAGCAGGGCTACGGTGTGCTCGTTGATGGCGTTTTCGTAATCGCGCAGATGGGTGCGGTTTGTCGCGCCCACCTCGCGCAGCACCGCGCCGCTCTTCTCCATGACCTCGGGAATGCGGAAGCTGCCGCCGATTTCCACCAGTTGCCCGCGCGAAACCACCACCTCGCCGCCCTTGCACAGGGTGTCCAGCACCAGCAGCACGGCGGCGGCGTTGTTGTTGACCACAAGGCCCGCCTCTGCCCCGGTGACCTTGCACAGCAACTCTTCCACGTGGGAATAGCGGCTGCCGCGTTCGCCGGTGGCCAGGTCGAATTCCAGGTTGGAATAGTGGGCGCAGGCCTCGGCCACGGCGGCGGTGGCTTCTTCCGCCAGCAGGGAACGGCCGAGATTGGTGTGGATGACCACGCCCGTGGCGTTGAGCACGCGGCGGAAGTGGGGGCGCGCCGCGCGCAGCACGTGCGCGGCAAGGGCGGGCAGCAGCGCCTGCGTGGAGAGGGCGGCGTCGTCGGTGATGTCTCCGGCCCGGATGGCTGCGCGGCACTGGTCGAGAAAGGCGTTGATCAGGTCGCGCAGCAGTGGGCGCGGCAGCGCGGCCAGGTCGGGCTGTGAGATCGGGGCCACGGTTGCGGGCGTTCCCGATCCGGCCTGTTCCGGTTGTGCCAGGGCGGTGAGCAGGGCGTCCATGGAGGGCAGGGACCGGAACAGGTTCGACACGTGTGGCTCCTTGCTGCGGTACGGCGAATGCGGGGCGGCCTGTCGGCTTCAGGGGTGCTGCGGGCCGGGCGGTGTTTTCGGGGCGTCATCCGCTTGTGCGTCAGGACGCGTGTCCGGCGACGCGCCCGGTGACACGGCGGGCGATACATGGGGCGTCCCGTCCAAGGAGGTGTCGTCCACCTCGCACGAGTCGCCAGCACCCCGCGATTCCAGACAATCGGGCCGAAGTGTAAAGAACTCGCCGAGCAAATACAAGGAGCCGCACAATAACACCGGACCTTGCGGGGCAAGGGCGGTGGCTTCGGCCAGGGCCGTGGCCATGTCCGGCACGGGACGGGCGGCGGGGCCCAGCAGGACGGCCAGGTCTTCGCCGCGCGTGGCGCGGGCGTTGTCGCGGATGGTGGGCACGAGCACGGGCGCGTCCCCGGCAAGACGGCGCACCTCTTCTGCCACGGCCACAAGGTCCTTGTCGGCCAGGCACGAGAAGATCACCACGGCGGGGCGCGCGCACTGGTCGGCCAGTGCCGCGCGCAGGGCGGCCAGCCCGTGCGCGTTGTGCGCGCCGTCGATGACCAGCCGCGCGGGCAGGGCGGGCATGCCGGGTGTTTCGGGGGGGGCGGACGCTTTGGGTGCGCCCGCTCCGTCTGTCCCGTCTGCCCCGTTTGCGCTGCCTGGCCCGCCTGCGCCGTAAGGTTCGGCGGCGGGGCGTTCCACCCATTGCAGGCGACCGGGAATCCATGCCTCGGCCAGGCCTTGGCGCACGGCATCCTCGTGCGATTCCCATTCGTTGGCCTTGGCCAGCGTGGTCCAAGCGGCCAGGGCCACCAGCGCGTTAGTGCGCTGGTGCGGTCCGGCCAGCCCCAGTTCCGCCCTGGCGGGCAGCTTGGCCACGTCGTCGGCCTCGCGCAGGGGCGCGCCGCAGGCGTCCGCCGCCGTGCGCAGTTCGTCCATGGCCTCGCCAGGCTGGGGCGCGGTGACGGCGGGCACGCCGGGACGCAGCGCCCCGGCCTTGTCGGCGGCGATGGCGGCGATAGTGGGACCCAGCACGGCCTGATGGTCCAGTCCGATGGGCGTCACGCAGACCACGTCGGCAGCCACGGCGGTGGTGGCGTCGTGCGCGCCGCCAAGGCCCGCCTCCAGCACGGCAAGCTGCACGCCCGCCTCGCGGAAGGCCAGCAGGCCGAGCACGGTGAGGAATTCGAAATAGGTCAGGGCATCACCGCCCGCCGCCATGACCCGGTTGGCCAGGCCCGGCCACAGGTCGGCGGCCAGCATGGCCCCGTCGATGCGGATGCGCTCGCGCGGGGTGACGAAATGCGGCGAGGTGTACAACCCGGTTCGCAGCCCGTGCGCCGTGCCGATGGCGGCCAGAAAGGTGGACGTGGATCCCTTGCCGTTGGTGCCCACCACCTGGGCCACGGTGAACGGCGGCGCGGCAAGGCCCAGCGCGTCCAGCACGCGCTCCATGCGGCCAAGGCCAAGGTCCATGTGGAACATGCCCAGCCTGTCCAGGTGGGCCTGCACGTCGTTGTAGGTGGCGAAAGGGGATGCGGCGAAAGCGTGTGTCATGGTGCGTTTGCCTGTAGAAGGGGAGAGAGCGCGCCCGGCAGCCGTACATTGCGGACGGGGCGCATCCCTTTCGGTTAGGACGCCGGACGGGGCACGTCAAGCGGGGGACGGATTGAAGGCGGAAAGTGCGAAAGGGGAACAAGGTGTTTGTCCCCACGGCGGCAACGATGGTTCAGCATCTGGACGGACTGCTGAATGGTTTGCGAGGCGGGGGCGCTTTGCCCCAGGCTGCCCCAGGCTGCCCCGGATGCCCCGGATGGCGCGGATGGCGCGGATGGCGCGCAGGCCGGGTGCGCTTGCGGTGCGTCTGGGTTGCTCCTGTGGCGTGGCGGGGCGGACGGGTGGGCGCCTCCGTGCGGGGGCAACCAGCAGTTCGTGTGCTGGCTTGGTTGCACGTTGCCTCTCCCTGTAGCCCCACCGTTGCCCCACCGTTGCCCTTGACCGGCGGCACTGGCTCGGCTAGAAAAATCCCCTCTCGTCACGCGCCCGTAGCTCAGGTGGATAGAGCAGGAGCCTTCTAAGCTCTTGGCCGGGGGTTCGAATCCTCCCGGGCGCACCAAAATAAAATCAAATGGTTGGCTGATAAAAAGAATTTTCTCGAATAGGGTTGGAAAAACTTTTCCAACCCTATTTCCAACCTTGGGGATGTGAATAGAAATTGTACACGCGCGCGACATTTGACACGGCGGCGCAGCCCGCTTGGCACTAAAAGCCTGCATTCGCGTTGTCGCGATAGTTGAGAAATTTCGCCACGTGAGTTGAGAACGGCGGTTTCTTAGCTGGGTTAAGCATTGGGGTTGCTTACAGGCTTGGCGCAGGGGGCGAAAAGGGCCAGCCAAGGCGTTCCATCCGGTTGAAGCCCGTAAAGGTTTTGCGTATGTATTTTACGAATACATACGCATTCGCCGGAGGAGGCTTTATGGGCACTGTTCTGGGTCTCGCTGCACTCTGCTCACTAATTGCTTCAGTAGTTGGTCTATTGAAGCCGGAGTGGGTACTACGGATAAACAATCCGACTCGACTGAAGGCATTTGGTCTTTATTTTTGTGCATTCATAGTATTCATCATAGCATTTGATGTCGCCGCGACTACCAAGAAGACAGTTACTATCATCATAGAAGATGCTTTTCCCGCCGCAGACATCTCCAGTCAAGCCACGACACAAGCTCCAGCACCAAGTGCAGAGCCGCAGCGCGAGCCAGAGAAACCTGCACCCGCCCCGCTTCCTCCCGCCTCACTGAATATGAAAATCGAAGAATTCCACAAGAATTTCAACAAGACAGCAAAAAAACTAAAATTCAATCACAAGCTGTCTGCTTTGAAAATCGAAAAAGGTGAAGACCGGGATACCGGACAGGCCATGTTGACGGACGCTGTGGGCTTTCTGGTTACTGCGGACCAGAAAACCCGCCGGGTGCGCGAGGTCATGCTGATGGCGGCTCCGGGTGGAAATGCCAATGCGGCGATGGATACGATATCCTGCATGATTGCACTCATCGCAACCGTCAATCCCGAATATACGCCGGATCAAAGGGGCCAGATTTTGCGCAACCTCAGGCTGGTCGGAGGGGAAGGACTTCCCGGCTCGGTCAAGACGCATCGCGACAAGGTTCAGTACTGGGCGCATGTGTCCAAGGACATGCCCGTCTTCTTCGGTGCCACCGCTGAAAATTGACAGGCCGCTCACCTACTTTCTCGCGTGGAATTTTTAATGACTAACGAGCGCCCGGCCCCAGCCGGGCGCCCATTCATTTCCTGCCTGCACCTGTTCTCGGTCTTGCAGATGAACCTCTGCGGTACGAACGTCAGCGATGCGATGGTACTCCGGCGGCACCATCGCGGTCACTGCTGCCGACGACGTACTGGTCACCTCCATAACGGACCAGCATTATGCGCAGGACGACGAACAGAAGAAAGGCGCCTTCACTTCAAGGATGGCGCGGGATGAACCCCGCAAGATCGACGTGGTGCGCAGCGAACTGGACGCCAAGGGCGACGTGCTGGTGGAATCCCGCACTGGCGACATGACGGTCAGGGCCTCCCGCCTGCGGGCGGAGTTTAGGTGGCGGTGCGTATTGTGTCGACATTGTGAAGACGCTTGCTACGAACTGGCTCAGATGCGGCAAGCAGGCATCATTCATGCGCAACCCCGTGGTGACAAGATCATGCTTGGGGGGGGGCTATAGAATAAGCTCGGACGAAGCGCATGCGTATGCCTTTTCTGACGATTTTATTGATTGGTTCAAGTTTGGAGGCGTGCTAAAATGAAGAAGATTATGCTGCTTCTGTGGGCAATCCTTTTGACTTCTGGTCAGGTGTTTGCTGAGGGGCAAGGACGCGTGGATTGGGTTATGTACCTCGTTACTTCGCCTCGACATTACAGGTCTATAACATCCAGCAATCTTGGAATAGAAACGCACAAATTCCCTTTGTATTTAGGGTATATTTATTCTGAAGACTCTAAGTCAATAAAATGGCACTCTGCGCTAAAAGTTGCTGGTGAAGCAATGAAATCTTGGTCTACGGCATACACAACACATGTTCTCCCGAAGCAGTTTTCTATAATGCATGCAGATGGTATGTATTGGGTGTTGTCTGATGAATATTTTTTTGACGCTGCCGTTTCACTTATTTGGCACACTGCGGGAATGTTTCCTATTCGATATGAGCGGAATGCAATAATTGATAAAAACTGGATTCCGGAATTTAAAGATAAATATTGCTATTCAAATATGCAAGCTGACAATAATGAAATGAGTGACTTTCCATCTCGCATCCCTCGGCCTCTGAACTGGGATCAGGACGCGTACAACGAGCGAATGAAAAAGTAACCCCCCTCTCCCTTCCTCTCTCCCGCCTCCGCTAGGTCGCCATTTGTGCGGCCTTTTCTTTTGCCTTCCCTCCTCCGGGTCAGGTTGCGGCAGGCCACGACGTCTCGCTGGATGCCGGGCGCGACCTGACCGTGGAATCCGCCACCGGGGGCACCGCCTACGACGCCGACAGCATGTCCGCCTCTGCGGGCGGTGGTCTGAAGGTCAACTTCGGCACCAATGGCATGGGAGCGGGGGTGAATGTCTACGCCTCGCTCGGCGGCTCCGGCAGCGACTACGAGGCCATCTACCACCGCAACGCCGCCGTGGCGGCCCGGAACGACCTGACCACGAAATCCGGCGCGGACACCACCATCGCGGGCGCGCGGGTGCAGGGCAGCACCGTCACCATGAACGTGGGCGACGACCTGGTGGTGGCCAGCAGGCAGGACGAAAGCGACGGTGGCTCGCACTCGTTCGGGGTATCCGCCGACGTGATGCTGGGTATCGGTGCATCCGGCAGCATCAGCGTCAACGCAGGCAAGGGTGAAAGTTCGTCCGGGTGGGTGCGCGAACAGACCGCCATCATCGGCAAGGAGAAGGTGGACATCCGCGTGGAGGATAACACCCACGTGGAAGGCGCGGTGATCGCCGCCGAAAACGGCAACCTGAAGCTGGACACCAACACCCTGACCTACGCGGACATCAAGGACCACGACAAGGCCAGCAACATCAACATCGGGGTGTCCGTCAGCGGCAGCTACGGCGGGGGCGGTTACTCCACCCAGAAAAGCTGGGGCGAGCTGCTGGGCACCGACAGCGGGGGCGGCAAGCCAGCCACAGGGGCCGCAGGTTCCAAGGACGGGGGCAACAAGGACGGCGACAAGTTCCAGGCCGTGCCAACCGCCGGGAGCATCGACTATTCCGCTCGTGACCGGCAGCAAATCAATCGGGCCACCATCGGCGAAGGCACCATCATCATCCGCGCCAACCCCGACGCCGGGCTGGAGGGCCTGAACCGCGATCTTGCCCGCGCGCAAGAGATCACCAAGGACTCCGAAACCGTGGTGTCGGTGTACATAGATCCGGCGGTGATCAGGGAAATTGCTGACGGGTTCGGAGGGATACGAAAGGATTTCGGGAAAATAACGGATGCGCTGGGAAAGGCTGTCGAAAAGTTGAGGGCCGCTCCGGCCATGAACGAACAGGTTCGCAAGGAATTGCGCGGCATGCTCATGGAGGGGCTCAGCGCAACGAAATTGTCTGCAGCGCTTTCCGGCCAGAAGAAGGGGGCATATGCCGACCTGATCGTCGCGGGAATGGAGAAAGACTACCAGGCATTGCGTCAAAACGGACTGAGCCATGCCGATGCCATCGGCGAAATAACAAACAATATCGTTGCGTTTCAAGACTGGGCAAATACAATTGATCAGAAGGGACTTAACTTTATCTCGATTGGTGGAGAAACATATCTAACGCTTCCCGGAATTCAGAATGCCTACGCCATCGAAGGCGCAGGGACAATAGTATTAGCGGGCACACTTATTGTCGGTGCCATTGTGGCGTCTGTCGACAAGGATGCAGCAGCCCCAATCGTTACGGCACTCAAGAACACCATGACGGCAAACGGCGCAAATGAAACAGCCGTCAAGTACATACCTGGCTACGGCGCGTTGACGCATCAGGCGGTTGTTCAATTCGAAGCAACTGATGGCTCGCAGCAGGAATTGCTGCTTGACGATGTCCGTGTCGACCAAGCCGGAATGGCGGCTTACGGTCGAGACAAAGCCACAGGGCATTACTACCGGGTTTATGCAGACGGCAGCGCTGACGTGACAAGGCCCCTGCAGATGGCCGATTATGGCGAATTCGTGCCCCTGCCCGGCTATGCCGACAACGGCGGCAGCCAGCCATCGATTCACGACAACACTCCCCCGCCACTTCCCGGTACGAATCCCGATGGGTATACTGACAACACTGGCGGCGTAGGAACCGACCCGCTGACGACGCCCGACCAAGGCGGCGTCACGGACACGACGCATACCACGCCGGATCAGAGTGGAACCGCTGGCGAGTATCTGCTCCTTGCTACAGGCGTAAACCAGATGCGACAGCAAGTTCAAAAAGGGCTGGCTCCGGAGAGTGTTGTTCGTGTCGAGTACGCAACGGAAAATGGAACACCCAAAGCTCATGTTCACTTTGAGGGCGGATCGTCGATCTATCAGGATGGAACATGGCGGCATGGCTGGAAAAAATTATCAAGTGCAGAAAAAAAATGGCTGAAAACCAATGGGTGGGGTTTGCCCAATGAATAACAGGCTGAAAGAGTGGATAGACAGCTCGATAGCGCAGCGTTCCGATTGTGTAGATACTAGTCAGCACGTTGATTGGTTTTTGGGAAAGAGCGTGAAAAAAAACTGTGACGCCACGCTAGCTCCAAGTGTCAGCTTGTATCTCGAAGCAATTGACTATCTCTCAAGTAGAGGCCTTGATTCCGCCTTTATGGCAAGGCTCTACATTCCGTTTACATGGACTGACGGAATACTTTTTCACGATGGGCATTACTATTATGAGGAAATACAGCCTCCAAGCCTCTACATTACAAGTAGAATATTTTTCTTAAAAAGATTTCGAGGAGAGTTTTATCAAAAAACAATCCCAGCGTTCGACAGTCGCCTGAATAGTGAGTCGTTTCATACATATTATCTGTGTGAACTTTTTCATAAGAATGAACGCTTTTATGATTGTGACTATTTGAGGGCGGTTTTCGTAGAGCATATAATTGACTTCAAGCAAATCAAAGTAGGCCCAATTACCATGTGAAAACTCAGGCCGCCATTTGTGCGGCCTTTTCTTTTGCCTTTACTCCCCCGAGTCAGGTTGCGGCAGGCCACGACGTCTCGCTGGATGCCGGGCGCGACCTGACCGTGGAATCCGCCACCGGGGGCACCGCCTACGACGCCGACAGCATGTCCGCCTCTGCGGGCGGTGGTCTGAAGGTCAACTTCGGCACCAATGGCATGGGAGCGGGGGTGAATGTCTACGCCTCGCTCGGCGGCTCCGGCAGCGACTACGAGGCCATCTACCACCGCAACGCCGCCGTGGCGGCCCGGAACGACCTGACCACGAAATCCGGCGCGGACACCACCATCGCGGGCGCGCGGGTGCAGGGCAGCACCGTCACCATGAACGTGGGCGACGACCTGGTGGTGGCCAGCAGGCAGGACGAAAGCGACGGTGGCTCGCACTCGTTCGGGGTATCCGCCGACGTGATGCTGGGTATCGGTGCATCCGGCAGCATCAGCGTCAACGCAGGCAAGGGTGAAAGTTCGTCCGGGTGGGTGCGCGAACAGACCGCCATCATCGGCAAGGAGAAGGTGGACATCCGCGTGGAGGATAACACCCACGTGGAAGGCGCGGTGATCGCCGCCGAAAACGGCAACCTGAAGCTGGACACCAACACCCTGACCTACGCGGACATCAAGGACCACGACAAGGCCAGCAACATCAACATCGGGGTGTCCGTCAGCGGCAGTCACGGCGGGGGCGGCTACTCCACCCAGAAAAGCTGGGGCGAACTGCTGGGCACCGACAGCGGGGGCGGCAAGCCGACCACGGGGGCCGCAGGGTCCAAGGACGGGGACAACAAGGACGGCGACAAGTCGCAGGGAGTGCCGAACTCCGTGACCGTCGACTATTCCGACCGGGACCGCCGCCAGATCAACCGGGCCACCATCGGCGAAGGCGCCATCATCATCCGCTCCAACCCCGACGCCGGGCTGGAAGGCCTGAACCGCGACCTTGCCCGCGCGCAGGAGATCACCAAGGACTCCGAAACCGTGGTGTCGGTGTACATCGATCCGGCGGCCATGAGAGCAGTAATCGATCTCCTGAACAAAGCGCTGACGAGCACAGACGAGGCTCAGGTTGCTCTTGCCCAAGCAACGGGGGCAGAGCTTGTTAAACGGGGGCTACTCCCGGAAGAGGTTTGGAACGCTCTGGCCAACTGGAAAAACATGAGTGCGGAAGAGCGGAAGGCGGCACAGCAGAATCTGCAGGATATCCAAGCAATGCCACAAGAAGCACAAGCAGGGTTCGTTGATGGGTTAAGCACGAGTGAGAGAGTTGGCCTTGCAGCATATTCGCTGATACAATTGGGGAAAAGTTCGAGTAATGACCAGAAAGGGGAATTCTTGCGTCTTGCAACCATGGCGATTGTGGGTGGCGAGACGTATAGAATATATTCGGAAGTCAACTCGGATAGGGAGTACGCAGATCTGGCTCCCAATGCAGAGGATTTCCTCCCGGTAAATTTCTGGAAAGAGGAGTCGCAAAACGTCGACAAGCTCACAACGCAGCTTGAATCGGATGAAAACAGACAGCTGGCCACGAATTATTTCGATTCGTTTAGAACGGCCAGCAATAATGATGAAAAACTCACGGCGATAGCTGGGATGGCATCTGTATTTAGTGTTTTCTTGGGGTTAAGCGATGTGCAGGTGCGCGTGGCAGACCCAAAGCCAGGCGCAAGCGCATATGCAACTGTAAATATGGTGAACGAGGCACGTCCATTTCTGTCAGACAAGCTGACGGTGACGTCTGATAATGTAATATATATTCCAGCAGATTCGCCGCTTTTGAACGGCGCTATGGATTTCAAGTCTGTCGCAGAAGTGCTTGTTCATGAAATGGTGCATATGAAGCAGGTTGACATCATGAACGCTCAGATTAAGGGAAATACGTCTGCAATGGGCGGGTTGCTGCTTGTCGATCAGATGATTAACGCATCAATCGGAAGTTCATACGGATTGTATCGAGTGCGTCCGCGCGAGGCGCATGCGTATGCTTTTTCAAAGAATTTGGTAGAAAATCTTGATGGCCGGGGGTTTTTTAATGAAAATCGCTAGTTTATTCCTGATGGCGTTTGTGCTGGTTACATCAATAGCGCATGCTGAAAACGGCAGTAATGTCGAATGGGTGATGTATCTTGTCGTAAGGGCACACAATTTTAAAAATGCTACATATAGTAACGATGGGATACATGATTACGAATTTCCTCTATACGTTGGATATATTTATTCTGAGGATTCAAAGAGCATAAAATGGAATGCATTAGAGAAGGTCGTTGAGAGGAAAATGAAGCGCTGGGCAGAGACGTACTCCAAATATGATCTTGTGAGCCGTCATCCGCTTGATGCTTCAAACAAGGTGGCGTGGAAACTGTCAGACTATGATTTTTTTGATGCGGCACAAGTCCTCATCGTTGAAGAAACTGGCTTTTACCCTGTTCGCTATGAAAGAAACGCAACTATTGACCCGGATTGGCGTCCAGTCTTTGCAAACAAATTCAGATATACCAAAGAGGAAGCTGACGCGTTGCGTATAGCCCCCATGCCGAAGAAAGACTTTACACCATTGAACTGGGATCAGGACGCGTACAACGAGCGAATGAAAAAGTAGCCCCCTCATCCCCGCTGACTAGGCCGCCATTTGTGCGGCCTTTTCTTTTGCCTTTACTCCTCCGGGTCAGGTTGCGGCAGGCCACGACGTCTCGCTGGATGCCGGGCGCGACCTGACCGTGGAATCCGCCACCGGGGGCACCGCCTACGACGCCGACAGCATGTCCGCCTCTGCGGGCGGTGGTCTGAAGGTCAACTTCGGCACCAATGGCATGGGAGCGGGGGTGAATGTCTACGCCTCGCTCGGCGGCTCCGGCAGCGACTACGAGGCCATCTACCACCGCAACGCCGCCGTGGCGGCCCGGAACGACCTGACCACGAAATCCGGCGCGGACACCACCATCGCGGGCGCGCGGGTGCAGGGCAGCACCGTCACCATGAACGTGGGCGACGACCTGGTGGTGGCCAGCAGGCAGGACGAAAGCGACGGTGGCTCGCACTCGTTCGGGGTATCCGCCGACGTGATGCTGGGTATCGGTGCATCCGGCAGCATCAGCGTCAACGCAGGCAAGGGTGAAAGTTCGTCCGGGTGGGTGCGCGAACAGACCGCCATCATCGGCAAGGAGAAGGTGGACATCCGCGTGGAGGATAACACCCACGTGGAAGGCGCGGTGATCGCCGCCGAAAACGGCAACCTGAAGCTGGACACCAACACCCTGACCTACGCGGACATCAAGGACCACGACAAGGCCAGCAACATCAACATCGGGGTGTCCGTCAGCGGCAGTCACGGCGGGGGCGGCTACTCCACCCAGAAAAGCTGGGGCGAACTGCTGGGCACCGACAGCGGGGGCGGCAAGCCGACCACGGGGGCCGCAGGGTCCAAGGACGGGGACAACAAGGACGGCGACAAGTCGCAGGGAGTGCCGAACTCCGTGACCGTCGACTATTCCGACCGGGACCGCCGCCAGATCAACCGGGCCACCATCGGCGAAGGCGCCATCATCATCCGCTCCAACCCCGACGCCGGGCTGGAAGGCCTGAACCGCGACCTTGCCCGCGCGCAGGAGATCACCAAGGACTCCGAAACCGTGGTGTCGGTGTACATCGATCCGGCGGCCATGAGAGCAGTAATCGATCTCCTGAACAAAGCGCTGACGAGCACAGACGAGGCTCAGGTTGCTCTTGCCCAAGCAACGGGGGCAGAGCTTGTGAAACGGGGGCTACTCCCGGAAGAGGTTTGGAATGCTCTGGCCAACTGGAAGAACATGAGCACTGAAGAGCGGAAGGCGGCGCAGCAGAATCTGCAGGATCTCCAGGCAATGCCGCAAGAAAAGCAGGCAGCGTTTGTTGATGGGCTGAGTGTGGACGAAAGAATTGGGCTTGCGGCATATGCGCAGATACAACTGGGGAAAAGTCCAAATACAGACCAGAAAGGGGAGTACTTGCGTCTCGCCACCATGGCTATTCTGGGTGGCGAGACGTATAGAATATATTCGGAGGTTGCATCTGCTCAGCAATACCAAGATCTGGAACCATCTGCGAAAGACTTTCTTCCGGAAAAGTTCTGGGAAAAGGAATCGCAACGAGCTGATGCGATTGCAGATAAGGTTGCAACGGAGGATAATAGACAATTGGCTGCCAACTATTTCGATTTGTATAAAACGGCAGATAGTAGTGACAAGAGGGTCGATGCGATAAAAGGCTGGGTTTCTGTGCTTGGTGACAAGATGGGGTTAAAGGATATACAGGTAAGCATAGCAGATCAAGATTCAAATGTTGGGGCTTATGTAACAACGACAATAAAGACCACACTGTTTCACTTTATGACGAATGGCGTATCGATAAAGTCTGATGGAATAATATTTATCCCGTCTGGTGGATCTGTATTAAACGGTAGTGTTGGTTTTAAGAAGCTTACTGAAATGCTCGTACATGAGATGGTGCATATGAAGCAGGTTGACATTATAAACGATCAGATTGACGGAAAGAAATCTGAAATTGGCGGTTTGCTGCTTGTTGACCATATGATTAGAGCGTCCGTTGGAAATTCATATGGATTGTATATGGCTCGCCCATGTGAAGCGCATGCACGTGCGTTTTCAGAGAAATTCATAGAACAGCTTAATTCGCGGAGGTTTTTTGATGAAAAACGTTAGCTTGCTTGTCGTGATACTTGCAATGCTCACTGCTGCCGCACATGCCGAAAGCAGCAAGCCAGTCGACTGGGTAATGTATCTTATCGTAAGGCCAGAATTTTTTAAGCGCGCTGCATACGGAAATGATGGGATAGAAAAATACGAATTTCCTCTGTATGCCGGTTATGTTTATTCTGAAGATTCTAAAAATATAAAATGGAATGCGGTGGATAAATTATTTGAGAGTAGTATGCGGAGTTGGGCTGAGACATATTCCGAGTACGAGCTTATTAGTATGCATCCGCTGGATGCTTCGAACAAGATGGGATGGAAGTTGTCCGAGTTTGATTTTTTCGAGGCGGCAACTATCCTCATCACTGCAGAGACAGGTTTGTATCCTGTTCGCTATGAAAGAAGCGCAATCATTGACCCGGATTGGCGACCAGTCTTTGCAAACAAATTCAGATATACCAAAGAAGACGCTGAAAAATTTCGGATACCTTCTATGCCGAAGAAAGACTTTACACCATTGAACTGGGATCAGGACGCGTACAACGAACGGATGAAAAAGTAATCTTCAGCGTGCAGCTCCCTCTTCTGTTTTGTCTTTTGACTGCAGCCCCCTCGGCGGCATGGCGAGAAGGGATGGATAGGTTCCCCCTTTCGGGCGCGCCAGCAATCAGGCCCTTGCGATGTTTTGCAAGGGCTTTTTTAGTAATATCGGATTGTTGTTTTCGTTTCCAATTGCTTGAGCTCGTGAAGGCCTTGCGCTAGGACAGAGATGTTCCTCACGACGTGGGCATTTCCTGCCGCTACGGCCTTTCCCGCAACCCCCATCGCGCCATGCCCCGCACCCGTTCGATCCGCCCCAATCCCCCCCGCACCTTTGCTGTGGGCGACATCCACGGTCACTGCGACCGGCTGGAGGCGCTGTTGCGCCGCCTGCCGCTGGACCGCGAGCGGGACACCGCGGTGTTTCTGGGCGATTACGTGAACCGGGGGCCGGACAGCAGGTGCGTCATCGACCTGTTGCTGGAGTTGCAACGCACCTGTCCGGGCGCGGTGTTCCTGCGCGGCAACCACGAGCAGGCCCTGCTGGACTACGCGGATGCGGGCGATGCGGACCTGCTGCCGCTGTTACGCTTTCTGGGGCTGGAGGCCACCCTGCGCAGCTACGGCGTCGATGCGCCGCACCATCTGGCCGGGTTGGCCTGCCTGCCGCCGCAGCACGCGGCCTTCCTGCGCGGGTTGGCTTTTGCGCATGAAACCCCCACCCACGTCTTCGTGCATGCCGATCCGGGCCTTGCCGACGACCCGCGCAGCGAACCCCAGCGCCTGGACAGCCGCCGACTGGTGCGGCGGGACATGGACTCGCACCACCATATCGGCAACCGCACCGTGGTCTTCGGGCACAGTTCCTTTGCCACGCCGCTGGTGGCCCCCGGACGCATCGGCATCGATACCGGCGCGGGCGGCGGGCACATGCTCACTGCACTGGAACTGCCCGCCCTGCGTTTCCACCACGCCTGATGGCGGGGCACGTCCCCACCGCACGACCTTTCATCAGCTTTTGGATGCACGTGCGCGGCAAGAGGCGCATCTCGCAGGTCACCCTATCTTGTTTTCCGCCGTGTCCTCGCCATGGTGTACGGCGGTGGTCATGCCCTTGTCCGGCGCGGCGGTGGCTGCATTGCCAGCCAGCCGGTCCAGCCGGTCCGGCCGGTCCAGTCGGTCCGGCCCGGCCCGCAACGCCTGCGCGTCCTTGGTGTCGTACCTGCCGGACAGGAAGGCCCTCGCGAACAGCGCCGGTGCATCGTCATCGGCCATGGCCGCGTCCAGCAGGCGGGTGTAGCCCAGCAGCCGCCCCAGCAGCACCAGCCGTTGCCGCATCACTCCGGCGGGTTCCCCGGCAAGCGTGGCCGTGAGCAGGTCGTCCACCGCCGCCGTGAAGAACCCGGCCCCGGTCAGCACCTCGCGCATGAAGGCAATGCGCC
The DNA here is from genome assembly GCA_964402645.1 of uncultured Desulfovibrio sp. GTDB lineage: Bacteria > Desulfobacterota > Desulfovibrionia > Desulfovibrionales > Desulfovibrionaceae > Cupidesulfovibrio. The sequence continues at coordinate 184,986 of CAYOCV010000002.1, forward strand.
GCGCCCGCCGCGCACCGCCGGTGCCGCCGCCCTTGAACCGGAAGCGGATGTGGTTTTCGCGCGGGTTGTCGGTACACAGGGCATCCAGCATGGCAAAGTGGTATTCCACCCGCGCGTTGAGGTTGCAGTAATCGCGCGAGACAAGCACATAATTGAATTCTCCCACGGGCCGCTCGCCGCGCCCGTCCAGCAGCGCGCGCGACAGCAGACCGGCGGGCACGCCCCCATCGGGCGGACCCCAGGCCAGTCCCGGCGTGGTCAGCCCCTCGCACAGCGCCGCGAACGGCGCGGAGGCCACGTCTTCCGGAATGGTCGGCAGCGCCGTACCCCTCGTGGTGCGCCGTGCCCTCCCGTTGGCCGTGCCGTTCCGGAAACCGCCGCCCACGTCGATGGCCAGCACGTGGAAGGGCACGCCCAGCTCCACGCGCCGCAACAGGGTTCCCGCCGTCTCCATCACGTCGTCCCCGGCCCGGAACATGGCCAGCACGGCCTTTTCGTGAACGTAGCGGATGATGTCGTGCAGCGAGCGGCATTCCCGTTCGTTGAACGTGGGACCGTAGGCATCGGTTAGGTTCAGCGGCACGATCAGCGAGCGCAGTTCCCGTTCGCCGGGCGTTTCCCTGTCATGCGGGGTGCGCCTGCGCGTCGCCTCGCGTCGGGTGGCGGCCAGCACGCCGTCCCACAGGGCGTCGGGCACTTCCAGCACGGCGCCGCGCCCGGCATCCACCAGCACACCCGCGCCCTCGGGCAGATTCATGGCCCCGGCCACCCCCACCAGCATGGGGATGGACCGCTCGCGGGCCACGCACGAAAGATGGTCCGCCGGGTTCCCGGCCTCCACCAGGATGGCCGCATAGCCATCCAGATGGGTGGCCGCGTCGGGAATGCTGTGCGGCAGCACCAGCACGGCGGGTGCATCGCTGTATGGCGCGGCATCGCTGCCGGTCAGGTCCCCCTCGCCAGCGCCGTCGGTTCCATTGTGCCCTGCCGCCGCGTTGCCGTTTGGCGGCGCGAATTCACGGGGCCTGTGCGCCAGGTGTACCCGCCCCACGGCCACCCCCGGCGAGGCGCACGCCCCGCGCAGCAGCGGCGCGCCGTCCATGCCGTCCTGATGCGCGGCGGAAGGGGGGCGGGCCCCGGCCATGCGCAGGGGGCGGGCCTGCAACAGATGCACCGTGCCGGTGGCCTCGTGCACCGCCCATTCGATGTCCTGCGGTCCGTCCTCCACGCCTTCCACCATGCGGGCCAACCGCACCAGCGTGGCCAGTTCCGGCGGCGACAGGGTGGGGGCCTCGGCGTCTTCGGGGGGCACGGGAAGCCGGACCAGCGTGCCGTCCGGTTCCAGTGCTTCTCGCAGGGTCTTGCGGGCGATGCGGGTTTCCACGTCGCCCGCGCGTACCGCCGCCGGATCGCGCGCGGGCAGGTAGACGTCCGCCGGGGCGGCCCCGTCCACGGCCAGCGTGCCCAGCCCCGGCACGGCCACCACCAGCATGCGTTCGTCGTCGGCCTGATAGCTGCATGGCGCGCGGGCCGGATCGCGCGTGAACAGCACCCCGGCGGTGCGGGCGGGCACCATGGCCTGGCACAGCACGGCCATGTCCGCCTCGCCGCGCGGCAGGCCCATGTGCCGCCGGTAGGCCAGGGCGCGCTGACCGAAGGCGCTGGCCGCCACCTCGCGCAGGGCGTCCAGCAGGCCCTCCGGTGTGCGGATGCCCAGCACCGTGGCGTATTGCCCGGCAAAGGAATGTTCCGCCCTGTCCTCTGCCGTGCCGCTGCTGCGCGCGGCCAGCAGCAGCGGGCCGTGTTCCGGGGGCAGGCCCGCCGCCAGATCGGTCCATGCGCGGCGTACCGCATGCTCCACCTCGGCGGGCATGGGGGCGGCCAGGATGGCTTCGCGGATGCGGGCGGTGGTCACTGCAAGGCTGCCGGGGTCGGCTTCGGCCACGTCCAGCAGGCGGCGCAGTTGGGCATCCAGCCCCGGTGCGGTCAGCAGGCGGGCCACCGCCGTGGCGGTGACCACGAATCCCGGCGGCACCGGCAGTCCGTAGCCGCGCAGCCGCGCCAGCGTGGCGGCCTTGGTGCCCGCAAGGCCGGCCTGCTCCGGGGACAGGCCGTCCAGGGAAAGGCACAGGATATCCCGCTCCCGCGCGGGGTCCGTATCCGCACCCAGCTGTTCCACCCGCCCCGCGATGCGCCCGTACGCGCCGAACAGGCCGGGATGCGCCCCGTCGGACAGCAGGTCCAGCCCGTCCACCAGTTCGCCGGTCAGCGAGACCAGTTCCTCCACCAGTTCGCGCCGGGCAGTGCCGGATGTGCCGTCGAAACCGGCCAGACATTCCAGCGCCCGCCCGTTGTTTTCCAGCAGGATGCGGAAGGCGTGGTAGCGGGCCTTCAGCGTGTCCAGCGCCGCCGCCTGTCGCGCGGCCCCGCGTGCCCGCCAGCGTTCCAGAAGATGGTGCAGCATGGTCAGCCCCGCGTGCGCCGTTGCGCGTTTTCACGCAGCAGGCGGAAATCCGTGGCCGCGCGCACCATGTCGGCGTCGTCGTTCAGGGTGGTGTCCACCTGCCGGGTAAAGGCCGTCAGCATGCCCAGCGCGGCCACGGCGTCGCGCAGGGCGGCGTGTTCCATGGCGCGCAGCCTGCCGGTGACCATGTCGCCGCGCATTCGGGTGGCAAAGCCAAGTCCTTCCAGCACGTTGCCCACAAGATGAGCACGGCGCACCCGCCGGGCCGGATCGGCCATGCCCCCCGCAAAGCGGAAATAGGCGTGGTTGCGGTTGGGGTTGTCGCTCAGCAGCACGTCCAGCACCGTGAAATGGTAGCCGAGACGCAGGGTGAGGTTGAGGTAGTCGCGCCCGGCGATGGCCAGGTTGGCCCCGGTGGCGGCCCAGTCCGCATCCGGTCCGGCCCCGTTCGCGGCAGTGCCGGATGCGCCGCCCATGCCGGACAGGATGTCTCCCGCCCGCAGCCGGGCAGGGCGGTGGGACCATGCGCCCTCTGCGCGCAGCCCGTCCAGAAAGGCCAGCAGGGGCGCGCTGCGCACGGCGGACAGGTCCAGCCATGCATCGCCCCCATGCATCGCGCCCGCGTTATCCGTCATGCCGGGCGGCACGGCCACGCCGTCGCCCACGTCCAGCAGGCGCAGGTCCAGCGGCAGGTCCAGCCGTACCCGATGCACGCGCGGCGCGGCCAGTTCCGGGCGGGTGTCGCGCAGGTTGATCAGCGCCTCCACGGACATTTCGTGGCAGAAGTGCAGGATGTCGTGGTAGGTGCGGCAGCCCGCCGGAGAAAAGTCGGACGCGTCGGGGTCCACCAGGTCCAGCGGGGCCACCAGTCGCAGCAGGCGGCGCAGGGTGCGGTACTCCGGCGCGGCGGGGTGCAGGTCTTCGTCCGCGTCCGTGGTGTGCAGCAGCCCTTCCACCGCGCCCCGGTAGAGCACGGTGCCGCCTGCGTCCAGGGTGACGATGTCGCCGGGCCTGGCAGCGTCGCACACGCCGGGCATGCCGAACACGGCGGGCACGCGCAGTTCGCGCGCCACGGTGGCCAGGTGCCCGGCGGTGGTGCCGACTTCGGTGACCAGCCCGGCCAGCCTGCCCAGCAGGGGGGCCAGATTGGGAGAGGCGGCGCGCGCCACGCCGATGCCGCCCAGAGGGCAATCCTCCGGTCTGGTGGCTTCCGTCAGGCGCACCACGCCGCCCGCGGCCACGCCCATCTGCACGGTCTGACCGCCGTTGCGCAGTACATGCATGGCGGGGGCGTCATCCGCGTTATCTTCCGAATCGGCGGGTTCCTCTGGCTGGTCCTGTGGGTCTGCCGTCAGCCGCACCGTGGATGGCCGCACCCCCAGCAGCACGCAGCCGCCCTCCGAGTCCAGGCCCCAGCGCAGTTCCACCGGTTGTCCTGCCAGGCGTTCCGCCGCCATGGCCAGACCGGCCAACCCTTGCAGGAAGGGCGGTTCAAGCAGGGCGGACCCGCGCAACAGGCCGCGCAACGATGCGGAGGGGGCCAGGGGCTCGTTGCCGTCGGGCAGGGCGGCTTTGGCTGCGCGTTGAGGAATTTCGCAGCACAGCAGATCGAAGGGATGCACCCGCGACAAGGCGTAGCGGTCCGTGGACACGCGGGAGGCGTGCTCCGCAGCGTCTCCGGGGGCAAACCGGGCCTCCACCAGCACGGCATGGCGCACCGGCCCCATGGGCGCGTGGCTGTGCAGCCAGCCGGAGGCGGGCAGGGGAAATTCGGGCAGGATCAGGGCCACCGTGGCGTGACCGGTGCCTGCATCGCCCGTCACCTCATCGTTCGTCATCGCTTCGCGCAACGCACCCCGCAACGCTTCGGGCAGAATGTCGGGAAGCACGCCGGTGCGTTCCGTTTCGGGGCCTGTCGGGCGGCCTGTTTCGTCCACCGCGCTGACCCGCAGGGTGAAGGATGCTGCGCCGCCCGCCATGCGCACGGCCCGCTCGTGCAGATCCCGCCCCGCAACATCGGCGGTATCACCGCCGTCCGCAAGAACCGCGCACCCGGCTGTGCCCACCACCAGCGCATCCGCAATGCGCGCCCCGTGGTGGCGGGCCAGCCGGGCCAGGCATGCCGCTTCGAATCCTGCCGTCGGTTCCTGTTCCCAATCCACGTCGCGCACGGGCGTGATCATGTCGGCCAGGCTCTGTGCCGTCTCCTCCGCACCCGCTTGCGCCGCTGGGCTTGCGCCGTCCATGCCGCCAGCCAGCACGCCCCCCAGCGCGGTGCGCAGTTCCTCGTACCGGTCGTACAGCGCCACGTACCCGTTCCCGGTCAGCGCATTGAGGTTGTAGACCACGTGATGCACCAGCCGCGACAGTTCATGCACCGATGCTTCCAGAAAGGCGCGGTCGAAGATGTACGCGCCGCCAAGGGCCTGATCCATTTCCGCCATGCGCTCCAGCGCCTGCGTGTTGCAGGTCAGGATGCGCCGGAAGTTCTGGAACAGCGCCCGGATGCGCCAGCGGGTATCCGCCGGGGGCTGCGCGCCTGCGCGGCTGGAAAACGGCCACCACATGTGCGCCCCCTACAAACCGTGTGTTGTGTCGCCCCCGCCGCGCAACTCCGCCTCGATGCGCCGCACGCAGTCCAGTATGTCGCCGAGCTTGAACGGCTTGGCCACAAAGTCGAACGCGCCCTTGCGGAACGATTCCTTGGCCGTGTCCAGCGTAGCGAATCCGGTGATGACCACGATGCGCGCCTGCGGCAGAATCTGGTGGGTGCGTTCCACCACCTGCAAGCCGTCGGCTCCTTCCATCTTCAGGTCCGTGACCACCACGTCGAATGCGGTTTCTTCTATGCGCCGCAGGGCGGCGGCGCTGTCGGTGTAGGTTTCCACCTCGTAGCCCGCCTTCTGGAAGGCGGGTTTCAGCCGCTTGCAGACGATGGGTTCGTCGTCAAGCACCAGGATGCGCAGTCGTGACGGCATGTCCGTTCCCCTTCCGTTCGGTCCGTTCGTCGTGATGTGTGGCGACGACGTTGGAAATGGCCTCCATGAAGGTCCGCACGTGGTCCGTCACCTGTGCGTCGCTGTGCATGCGGGCGTCCAACTGGCGTGCGTAACCCACCAGACCGCCCAGCATGCGCATGCGCAGCAGCATGCGCGGTTCCGACAGTTTCTTGATCCTGCCTACCACGAGGTCGCCATGGACCTCCACGCGAAAGTCGAAGCGTTCCAGCACCTCGGCCACAAAGCGCGCCCGGCGCGAGCGCCGCACCAGCTCCGTGACCCCGCCAAGAAACCGGAAGTAGATGTAGTTGTCGTTGATGCTGTCGCCTATGTAGGCGTCGATGATGTTGAAATGATAGCCCAGGCGCATGTTCACGTTCATGTATTCGCGCAGCACCACGGCCAGGTTGCGGCCCACTTCGCGCGGGCCGGCCTGCGAGGCGCTGAAGGTGCGGGTGAAGCTGGACATGAAGCTGCCAAGGTCCACCGGCACCGGGGCCGTATCCCACATGCCCGATTCCGTCAGCCCGTCCAGAAAGGCGCGCAGCGGCACGGAGCAGACCTGCCCGGTGACCAGCGCGGCCTCGTCGGGCAGGCATTCGGTGCCGCCGCCCGCGTCGATGACGGTAAGCCCCAGCGGCGGGCCGTCCAGCAGGCGGCGTGCCGGGGCATGGTGCAGCGCCTCGTGCCGCTGGCTGAGGTCCACCAGCGTTTCCACGGCCTTTTCGTGGATGTACCGGGTGATGTCGTGATAGGTGCGGCAGGCCCTGGGCTTGAAGTCGTCGGAATGGGGGTCCACCAGGTTCAGCGGCGAGATGCGTTTCAGCAGGCGGCGCAGCAGCCGGTATTCGTACGACTCCTCGAACACGTCGGTCTCGGTGCGCTCGAAGCGGTCCAATTCCGCGATGCGCCCGCGGTAGACCACGTTCTGGGTGGCGTCGAGGGTGATTTCCTCGCCGTCGCGCAGGAGTTCGGTGGCCACTTCCGTGTTCACCACGGCGGGCACGCGCTGTTCGCGGGCGATGGTGGCCATGTGGCCAGTGGGCGAACCCACGTCGGTGATGATGCCCTGCGCCCGCCGCATGACCCGCGCATAGCGCGGCGAGGTGTACTTGGACACCAGGATGCCGCCGTCAGGAAAGGCGTCCAGGTCCGTGGCGTGGTCCACCAGCACCACCCGGCCCACGGCCACCCCGCGCTGGGCCACCATGCCCCTGCCGGACAGGATGACCTCTGCCCGGCTGGTGGCGTCCTGCACCGGCACGCACAGGCCCGCTTCCGCCGTGGTGCATAGCGGGCGCGATTGCAGCACGTGCAGTTCGCCTTCGGCGTCGAAGGTCCATTCCACGTCCTGCGGACGTTTGTGATATCGTTCCAGCGACATGCCCGCGCGCGCCAGCTGTTCCAACTGGGCGTCGGTCAGGCTGGGGGCGTCGCACAGGTCGGCGGGCACGTCCTCCCAGGTCATGTCGCCCTTGGGCGCGGGCACCATGCGCCGCGCCTTGTGGGCGATTTCGCGGGTGATGATGTGGTAGGGCGGGGTGCGTTCCAGCAGAAAGGTGTCGGTGGCCGTCTCGCCGCTCACAACGGCGGCCCCGCCGCCCCATGCGGCGCTGACGACCATGGCCTCGCAGTTGTCGCCCGCGTGCAGGGCGCAGGTGTACAACACGCCGCTTACCCGGCTGTCGGCCATCAACTGGCAGCCCACGGCCATGGCCACCTCGGTTTCCCGAAAGCCCCTGTCCAGCCGGTAGCGCCACGCCTCTACGGAATACACGCTGGCGATGACGTTCTTGTACGCCTCCACCACCCGGTCGGGCGGCACGTTCAGTTCCGTGGCGTATTGCCCGGCAAAGCTGGCGTCGCCATCCTCGCCCCAGGCGCTGCTGCGCAGGGCCAGGCGCAGGGGGTGCTTGCGGCGCATGCCCAGCACGTCCACCATGGCGTTGATCTGGGCCACCAGCCCCCAGGGCAGCGGGGCATCGTGAATGCCGCGTTGCATGAGGTCGGAAAGTTCGCGCAGCCCCCTGTCGGTGCCGTCCCAGTCCTGCATGCCGCGCTGGGCCTGCGCCAGCAGGCCGTTGCGGGTCATGAAGGCGAAGAAGGCGGCGGTGGTGACGGCAAAGCCGTCGGGCGTGCGCAGGTGCAGGCGGTTGGACAGGTCGCCCAGTTGGGCCAGCTTGCCGCCCACCTCGTCCTCGGCGTCCGGGCCGATGTCGCGGAAGGGCAGCACCAGCCGCCCCCCCTCGAAGTGGTGACGACCGGCGATTTCCTCCTGTAACTGGTGCTGGATGCGCTCGAAGGCAAGGAACAGTTCCACGTTCTTGCGCTGGCCCAGCACGCTCATGTCCGAGATGAGCTTGAAGACGTGGTCGTCCAGTTGTTCGCAGGCGTCCACAATGTACTGGCGGTCGAACACGTATTCGCCGCCCAGTTTGTCGCCCATGTCGGCCATCAGTTCGAGGATGCGGTTGTTACGCTCGAGGATGCTCTTGAATTTCTTGAAGAGCAGCGCGAACGGCAGCCCCCGCGAACCGCGCCAGCGGGCGAGAAGGTCGGCCATGTGCGAGAGGATTCCCACGGCTGCTCCGGGTTCGGGGGGCGGCAGGCCGCCCCCCGGTATCTGGTAACCCAGTTGGGATTGGGCCAATTTGGCGTCTAATGCGCGCCCTTGCTCTGAAACACCAGCCCCACGGCCAACCCGGCCAGAATGGCCACCAGCGTGGCCAGCACGCCGTACAGCAGCCCCCGGTCGAAGGCCATGTGGGCAAGCCACGCGGGCGCGCCCACCAGTTCGGCCCGCACCGGCACGGAGGTGGAACCCACCACCTGCCCGTCGCGCAGGGCGAACACGTCCACCGTGTAGGTGCCGGGCGACATGCGCGAGGGGATGGCCAGTTCGGCGGAGAACGCGCCGTCGTCGGTGACGGTGATGCCGCCCACGCCTTCGCGGTACAGGCCGTCTTGCTGCTTCAGGCGCACCAGTTCTGCGGGTACGTCCAGCGCGTCGGCGTTTTCGGCTGTCGCGCCCCCTTCCTGCTTCACTCCGGCGCGCACGGCGTCAAGGCCAAGGCCCGTACCGCCGATGTCCGCCAGCGGACGCGACGAGGCCACCAGGTACACCGTGGGCACGTTGTGCAGGTGTACGGTGCCCATGTTCATCCACAACAGGCCGAAGGCCTTGCCCTTCTGCCGCAGGGCCAGATCGCCGGAAGCCCCGGTGAACCGGGCCACGATGGCGCTGCCGCGCGGCGCTTCGCCCGAGAAGTGCAGGGTGGCGCCAGTGTACGAAGTGCCGATGACGATGTCGCCGGGCTTCACGGCCAGGGCCACGCCGTCGTCATCGGCGTGGGCCGTGGCGGTCAGCAGGCACAGGCACAGAAGCAGGCCGGAAATGATGTGCAGCGGATGCGTGCGACGCATGGCTAGTGCCCCCCCGCGTAGGCCAGCAGCACGTCGGGGCGCGCCAGCAGGTCGTAGAGCATCTTGCCCATGACGGCGAGCACCAGCGTGGCCAGCAGGATCTTCAACTGGTCGCCCTGCAGCTTCTTGCCGATGCGCGTGCCCACCTGCGCACCCACGGACGAGCCGATGAGCAGCAAGAGGGCCAGGATGAAGTCCACGGTGTGGTTTTCTATGGACTGCATGACCGTCACGTTGACGCAGGTGAACAGGATCTGGAACAGGCTGGTGCCCACCACCACGTGCATGGGCATGCGCAGCAGATAGACCATCACCGGCACCATGATGAACCCGCCGCCCACGCCCATGATGGCGGCCAGCACGCCCACCAGCGCGCCCAGGCCCAGCGGCATGAGCAGCGAAAGACGCACCCCGGAACGGGGAAAGTCCGTCTGCCACGGCATGCTGCGGATGCAGCGCTCGTACAGCGATTCTCCGGTGGGGGCGGGCTTGGACGCGGCCCCGGCGCGCGGGGCGCGCAACGATTGCAGGCTTTCGAAGAACATGTAGCCGCCCACCAGCCCCAGCATGAGCACGTAGGTGACGTTGATCAGGAAGTCGGCGTTGCCCATGGCGCGCAGCAACTTGATGATGCGTACGCCCACGCTGCCGCCGGCCACGCCGCCCACAAGCAGCAGCAGTCCCATTTTGAAATCGACGTTGCCCAGGCGAAAATGGGCCAGCGTGCCGGAGGTGGAGGCCCCCACGATCTGGTTGGAGTCGGATGCGGCGGCAACCGTGGGCGGAATGCCCAGCATTATCAGCAGGGGGGTCATCAGAAAGCCCCCGCCCACGCCGAAGATGCCCGAAAGCAGCCCGACGGCCCCGCCAAGGCCCAGAATGGCGGCGATGTTTACGCTGTTTCCTGCTATGGGCAGGTACATGTGCAGCGGTATGTTCATACGTCAGCCTCGTTGTGGTGCATCAGCGCACGTTATGCACGTTTGGGATTCACGATCTCGACCCGGCACGAAATCCGGTGGCGCAGCGCCTGCAACGCGGATACGGCATGGCCGGTGGCAGCATGATCGGTGGGAGCCGCTTCATGAATGAGCAGCGTTATTCCGTGGGTGTTCACGAATGAAACTATGGCGTCCTCGTATCCTCCTTCAGCGATGAAATATTCCACGGGAACTCCTTCGGCCTTGGCCGCGCCCACCAGCAGTTCCAGACGCTGGCGCACGGCGCCGCCGGAAGCCCCGGCCCGCGTGCCGTTCACGAACAGCACGTACAATCTGGCCCGGATGCGCCGGGCCAGCGAACAGCCATGGGCCAGCGCATCCCAGTGGGCGCGGCGTTCGTCGATGCCAACAAGAATGCGTTCCATGCACGACCTCGTGCGGCGCACTAAGCAACCGCGATGCCATGCGGGAACGCATTTTTTTAATGAAATGTTTCAGCGTGTTGCCGAGACGGGGCGTAGAGAGGGGGTGATCGGGCTATTCCATTTTGAACAACCTGCGCGTAAACATCGTGAAAAATGTTTCAATATGGAAATGCGGCAGGGGCCAATGCTCGCAACCTGCGGGCATCCATCGTTGCCAGGTGACCGCAACAGCCCAGGAATACAGCATGAACAGCCAGAATGATCCTGCCGCAAACGACGCGACGGGCGCACCGGCATCGCCGCACGCGGGCTCCGTCCGGGCCGACAAGGCCTGCGCCTTCGACTGCCCCCGGCAGTTCTTCCGCTCCATCAAGGGGAAGATTTTCATCCTGTTCGCCGTGACGTTCATCTCCATCGGCGCGCTGGCCGCGCTGAACTACTGGAGCCTGTCCACGGTGAGCCAGCGGTTGCTGCTGGGCGAACGCTACGACGACCTCCTGAACAACATCCTGGAGGTGCGCCGCTACGAAAAGAACTACCTGTTCTACCGCGACGCGGGCAGCCTGACCGAAAGCCTGGCCTATCTGGAACGCATCGACGCCCTGACCGCCGAACTGGCCGACGACATGGCCGTGGTGGCGGGCCAGGTGGAACTGGTGCGCTTTAGCGACCTGCTGGCCCGGTACGGCCATTCGGTGCGCACCCTGGTGCAGGGCGGCACGGCCAATCAGGAAGAATTGCGCACCCTCGGCAAGTCGCTCATCGACGAGGCCGACGCCCTGCGCAAACAGAAACGCGAACGGGCGCACAAGGCGCTGGAACGAACGCTGGTGTTGCCCCTGGCCTTTCTGGCGGTGTTTGTGTTGCTGATGGTGCTGGTCATCAAGCTCATCTCCACCGGCCTGCTGCGCCCGCTGGACATGGTGGCCGCCACCACGGGCCGGGTGGGGCGCGGCGACTTCAGCCCCATTGCCACCGGGGCGGAACAGCTGAGCGAGATCGCCAGTTTCATCCACGCCTTCAACCGCATGGCGCACGAACTGGCCGTGAACCAGGAGCACCTGTTGCAGGCCCGCAAGATGGCGGCGCTGGGCACCTTTACCGCAGGCATCGCCCACGAGCTGAACAACCCCATCAACAACGTGCTGCTGAGCGCCGAAGGCCTGCGCGAGGATTATGGCGATGCCGGCAAGGCCATTGACGCCGACGGGCAGGAGATGATCGGCGACATCATGCAGCAGGCGGAGCGGGCCTCGGACATCGTGCGCAATCTGCTGGACTTTTCGCGCACCGAACACCCCACCTTCGTGGCGCTGCGCCCGGCGGACATCATCGGGTCCACGGTCAACCTGCTGAAGAACCAGGTGATGCTGTCCGGCGTCGGCCTTGCGGTGCATGTGCCCGCCGACATGCCCATGGTGCGGGGCGACCTGCGCAGCCTGCAACAGGTGTTCATGAACCTTCTGCTCAACGGCATACAGGCCACGCCGCGCGGTGGTGATGTGGCCGTGGTGGCCATGGCCGTGCCGCCGGGCCACGTGGCCTTCGAGGTGCGCGATTCCGGCCCCGGCATACCGGAAACCATCCGCGAACATATCTTCGAGCCGTTCTTTTCGACCAAGGAGGTGGGCAAGGGCACCGGCCTTGGCCTGGCCGTCACCTACGCGCTGGTGCATCGGCACGAGGGCCGCATAACGGTGCATGGCGGCGAGGGCAGGGGGGCCGTGTTCACGGTGCTGCTGCCCGTGGCCCGGCCAGGTGGGGACGGGGAAGAAGACGGCATGTCTGACGATGCCGCGCCTGAAGAGGGGGATGCCTGATGCTGTTGTTGCGCGTCGCCATCGTTGACGACGAACCCGTGGTCTGCAAGCGCCTCAGCCACGCCTTGTTCAAGGAAGGCTACGAGGTGGAGGCGTTCATGAGCGCCCGCTCGTTTCTGGAGGCCATGATCGACCGGCCCTTCGACGTGGTGTTCTCGGACATGCGCCTGCCCGACATGGACGGGCTGGAACTGCTGCCCAGGATCAAGGCCCTGCGGCCAGAGACGGAGGTGGTCATCGTCACCGGGTACGGCAGCATCCAGACCGCCATAGAGGCCATGCGCGAGGGGGCCTTCCACTACGTGACCAAGCCGGTGAACTTCACCGAGATCCGGGCCATCGCCAAGCGGGCGCAGGAAAAGATCGGCATGCGCATGGAAAACGCCCGCCTGCGCGAGGCGCTGCTGGGCAGTTCCGGCCTGTCGTCCATCGTGGGCAACAGCCCGGCCATTCAGGATTTGTTCGCCCTTGTCCGCAAGGTGGCCCCGGTGGACTGCAACGTGCTGATCCAGGGCGAAAGCGGCACCGGCAAGGCGCTGGTGGCCCTGGCCCTGCACCATCTTTCCCCGCGCAAGAACCAGCCGTTCGTCACCTTCAATTGCGGCGGCTTTACCGAGGAACTCATCAGCAGCGAGCTGTTCGGGTACGAGAAGGGGGCCTTCACCGGGGCCAGCGCCAGCAAGGTGGGCCTGCTGGAAGCGGCCAGCGGGGGCACGGTGTTTCTGGACGAGGTGGGCGAAATGCCCCTGTCCATGCAGGTGCGCCTGCTGCACGTGCTGCAGGAGCGGCGCATCCTGCGGGTGGGCGGGACAAAGCCGGTGGAACTGGACATCCGGGTCATTGCCGCCACCAACCGCGACCTTAAGGCGGAAGTGGAAAAGGGAACCTTCCGCGAGGACCTGTTCTTTCGGCTCAATGTGGTCAGCACCACTCTGCCGCGCCTGGCCGACCGGCGCGAGGACATCCCCCTGCTGGTGCGCCACTTCATCGACAAGTACGCCCTGGCCTTCCGCAAATCCGTGCATGGCATCGACGAACAGGCACTGGGCGCGCTGACGGGGTACAGCTTTCCCGGCAACGTGCGCGAACTGGAAAACATCATCGAGCGCGCCGTAGCCCTTACCGACGGCCAGACCATCGGCCTGCTGGACCTGCCGGAGGACATCCGCAACCTGGAATTCGACACGCTGGAGGGTGACGGCCTGCCCACCCTGGCAGAGGTGGAACGCCGCTACGTGATCAGGATTCTGGAAAAGACCGGCTACAACAAGCGCCTTGCCGCGCAGGTGCTGGGCGTGCCGCGCACCACCCTGTGGCGCAAGCTGAAGGAGTACGGCGTGGAGTAGGGGCATGCCGCGTGCCCTGGGGCCAACCCTTCCTTGCGACATGGGCGTCACGGGCGTCATGGGCGTAACGCGCGTCACGCGCCGCACGTGGCACATGTACTGCGTGCATGCGGGGGCCGTCAGTCCGCAGGGCACACCGTCAGCTTTCCGATGGCGGCGTTGATCCTGTCGATCAGGTCATCCCCGACGCTGCGGCTGAACATCAGGTACCGGTACTGATGCGGCGGCACGTCCTGCAGGACGGCATGGGTTGTTCCCTGCCCGTAGGTGTCGGCGGCATAGTCGGTGTCGGGCTTGCGGGCAAGAAATCCGTTGATGCGCCCGACCGCCAGCATCCTGTAAAGCTGTTCCGTCACCCCGGACACTCTGTGAATGCGTGCGGAGTGCGCTTTCAGGATGGTGTCGGCCTGTTCCCCGTACGAGTACCCTTCGATGGCCCCTACGTGGATGCCTGGCTGCGCGAGAATGTGCCCCAGCCGGGCGTTTTCCCTGTCCGGCAGGAATGACGGCGTGGTGTAGACGAGGAGCAGGGGGCCGTCATCATACATGGCATCGCTGAACTTGAATGTTGCGGCTCGGTTCGCAGTCCTGAAAAAGCCGAGGGCTGCCGCCGCATGCGCCGCCTCCTCCAGTTCCTGCAATATCCTGGGGACGGGCATTGGCCTGAATTCGTGGTCGATGTCCGCCAGGCGCAGGATTTCCCTTGCGGCATCCACAAGCAGGCCCGCCGCCGTACCGTCGGGCAGGGTGTGTGAATAGGGCGGGCGTTCCACATAGAAGATGGTAAGCGGTTCGCCGAATGCCGGGCTGACGGCGACCACGCACAACAACGCGGCGATAAGGGCGGCGCTTGCGCATAGGCCCCCCAACCCTGCGCGGCATGTGCGAGGTTTGCGGGGTGGGGGTGTGTGGACGATATGCGATGGCAGGGCGCGCCCATCGTCGGACGACGGTTTTGACCGGAAGGAGGGGGTGCGGGCGACTGGCAGGTACAACATGGTCGGCCTTGTGTTCCGAAATATGGAGAGGCGAGAGGGCTGGTTTGCCAATGATGCAGGGTGGTGTGGATTCTTTCCATTACTTTTCGAGGATTCTGCCCCGGCAATGTCCGGCAGGTGAAGAAACTGGACAGGCCGGCGTGCTGTTTCACGTTACACGGGATGCTGGGTGAGTTGCAGGCCGTGATGACATGTTCTGGATCGGCACACGCGGTCCGCCTGCTGTCCGGCAGCCTGACATGTACTTCGGCGGGCAATTCGGCTGGCGCTCGATCGACCGGCGGTCCCGGCGTCGGCATGGACCGGCAGTGCATGCTGTCACAGCAAAAGCGCAGCGTTTGCGGCTGCGGGAGAGCGGCAGGTCTTGCACTTCGCAAGTCGGGGCGGCATTATTATTTTCCGCCTGTCCGACCGTAAGATGCCGCACGGCCCAACGACATGCGGCGTGCGCGGCCGCACGTCGGGCAGGATATATTGTGAAACATGCGTGCAAAATATTGACAGGTGCTGATAACAATGTATGTGCATCAGTGAGTTGTGCAACCTGACAATAAACACCCGAGGTCGATATGGACGATATGTTCAAGCAGGCGCTGGATCTGGTAAGGGCGCAGGCAACGGTTCGCGCGATGACTGCTGATGAAATGACCAGCATGGTGAGTTCTTTGGTCAGAAGTCTGCAAGCCCTGTCGCAACCCGCAGCAGGGAGCGTTGCGGCGGAATCCGCCCCCGCACCGATGGGCGATGTTGCAAAATCCATCAGGGAAACGGGCGTCACCTGTCTTGAATGCGGCAAGGTGTGCAAGATCATCACGGCGAAGCATCTTGCCCTGCACGGCTTGGATGCGGATGCCTACCGCGAGAAGTGGGGGATCAAGAAAGGTACCCCGCTTGCGTGCAAGGCGCTTGTGCGCGCCCGCCGCAAGAAGATGAAGGAAATGCAGCTCTGGGAACGCCGCCGCGCTACCGCAGGCGCAAAGCCTCAGGGTGCCGAAACCGCCCCCGTGGCCGCCGCTGCGGCCAAGCCCGCAAAGGCAGCCAAGGGCAAGGGCCGACCGAAGAAGGCGTGATACGCGGGGCAGTTGCCGCCGCGATTGTAAAAGGGGGCGCAAGCCCCCTTTTCGTTTGGTTATTCCAGCCCGCAGAATCGCTCGATGACCGTATTCAGGGTGTCCATGTCCGCAGGCTTGGGGATGTAGGCATCCATGCCCCCGCCCAGAAAGCGCTCCCTGTCGCCCTCCATGGCATAGGCGGTCAGCGCCACGATGGGAACGCCCGACTTGTCCGCCCCGGCGCCGCCGTTACGGATCTGTCCGGTTGTTTCCATGCCGTCCATGACCGGCATCTGGATGTCCATGAGCACCATGTCGTACTGCCCTTCGGCCAGGGCTGTCAGCCCCGCGCGGCCATCGCCTGCCACGGTGACGGTGTGTCCCGCCTTTTCCAGCATTCGCCGCAGGGCCATCTGTGTGACCGGGTCGTCCTCCACCAGCAATATCCGGCAGGGGGGCTGGGCAGCGGGGGGGGATGACCGCCCCGAATAGCTGGCGCCGTCCATGCCCTCGGTGTGGGGTGCGGCGTAGTCGATGGCGTCCGGGGTGGGCGCAAGGCCGTAGCCCTGCTGGTTATTCGTTGTTGCCGTGATGCCTTGTTCCGCGCCAGCCGCCGGATCGGCCACCACCGTGAAGGGAAGGCTGACGTACGCCGTGGTGCCCTCGCCTTCTTCGCTTTCCATGGTGATTTCGCCGCCCATCAGGTGTGCCAGCCGCTTGCAGATGGATAGCCCCAGCCCGGCGCCCTGATGCGAGCGCCGCAGTCCGTTGGTGACCTGGGTGAACGGCTCGAACAATTCCCCCAGCTTTTCCGCAGGAATGCCGCAACCGCTGTCCTGTATGGTGAACAGCACCCGGCAGAGGGGGCCGTGCTTCGGGGGCAGGCGGTGCGCTTCCAGCGTTATGCCGCCGGTGCGGGTGAACTTGAAGGAATTGCCCAGCAGGTTCGTGAGCACCTGTTGCACCCGCACGGTATCTCCCCGCAGCATTTCAGGGATGTCGGGGGCAACCCGCACGTCGAGTTGTATGCCCGTCTGCAGCGAGGTGGGCAGGAACAGTTCCACTACCTGATGCATGGATGCTTCCAGGTTGAAGGCGGTGTTGCGTATTTCCAGCTTGCCGGATTCGATGCGCGAAAGGTCCAGCATGTCCGAAAGCAGCCGCGCCAGCCGCCTGCCGGACTGGATGGCGATACCCGTGTAGCCCCTTTGTTCCTCGTCCAGCCGCGTGGTGTGCATGAGCTGGAGTATGCCGAGAATGCCGTTGAGCGGGGTGCGTATTTCGTGGCTCATGTTGGCCAGGAATTCGCTTTTGGCCTTGCTGGCCGCTTCTGCCCGCAGTTTGGCGTTGAGCAGTTCTATCTCCGCCGTCTTGCGCGCGGTGATGTCCTGGAACGTGCCCAGGATGAGCTGCTGGCCGTTTTCCTCTATGCGCCCCACGGCGCGCAGGTGGGTCCACTTGCGCGCGCCCCGGCTGGTGATGATTTCGCACTCCAGTTCCACGGGCGTGCCGTCGCGGGCCACGGTTTGCAGCATTTCGCGCACGTTGGGCCGGTATTCCGGGGCGTAGAAGGTGATGCCCTCGGCAAGGCCGGGTTTGTAGTCCGCCGGCATTTCAAGGATGCGGTTCACCTCGTCTGTCCAGACCAGCGTGTCGCTGTTGATGCCCGCCTTCCATCCGCCCACGCGGGCGATGCGCTGCGTTTCGAGCAGGAACATTTCGTGTTCGCGCAGGGCGTCCTGTGCCCGCCGGTGTTCGGTGATGTCCTCGGCAATGATCAGCCCGTACGGGTGGCTGCCGTCGGGCGTGAAGATGCATTTGAGGATGCAGCGCACCAGCGTGGTCTTGTTGCCCGTCACCGAAGTGTAGTCACCCTCGTACAAGCCTATGTCGCCCTCGAACGCGTCGTGCAGGGCCCTGAGCATGCCCGGGTCGCGCAGTTCGCGGGGCATGTCGAGGCCGAGTATTTTCGAGGGGGGCGCGCCGACGATCTCCGCGAACTTGGTGTTCAGGTCGAAGATCCGGCCATCGCCGTCGAAATGGGCAATGCCCACGGGCGACTGGTCGAACAGGGTGCGGTAGCGTTCCTCGCTGCGGCGGATGGCCTGCTTTGCCTGGCGCAGGCGGACGACGTGAAAGGCCAGGAACACCGCAAGGGCCAGGATGACCACGAACGATGCCCCCAGCACCCGCAGTTCTCGCCGGTAGACCACCCACGGTGACGAGGGCGCATTGAGGATGAGGCTGTCCGGCGGCAGCCTGTCCTCTGCAATGCCGAAGCGGACCAGCACGTTGTGGTCGAAGATGTACCGGTTTGCCGCATCGCCTTCGACCACGGGTATCTCGCCGGGCGGCGTGCCGCCAAGGATGCGCAAGGCCTGCCGGGCTGCTATGCGCCCCTGCTGGAAATGCGAGATGACCTTGCCGCCCGCCAGCCCCTTGCCCAGCCCATGTTCCCACAGGTGGAACACGGGCGTGTGCGTATGGTTCAGGATGAAAGCCAGGCTTTCATCGAACTGCATGGGGGCGCCTGTCCTGTCCTCGTAGGCGGACAGCAGCAGGGTTGCGTCGTCTGGCGGCAGTGTTTCAAGGCGGCGTGCCAGTTCGTTCCAGTCCAGTTCCTCCAGCGACAGTTCGTCGAAGAACGCAGAACCGTTGCGTGCGGTCAGTTCCCTGAAGGTGGTCATGTCCGCGCGGCCCGACAGCGTGGCGTCGGAAAGGGCGTGGATGATGCCGCCGGGGCGCACCTGGCGGATCATGTCCAGCGTTTCCTGCATGGACACGGCCTCGATGACCCCGGTGAAGGCTTCGCTGCCGTTCAGCTCGCTGGCCAGGACAACGTTGTTGACCCCGCAGAACACCACGGGCGCAGAGGCGAACAGTTCGCCCCGGTGCGTCAGGGCAAGGTTCAGGGCATTGTCGTCGGCAGTGATGATGACGTCGTACGGGGGGACGCGGGACAGCTTGTAGCGGATATGGTCGAGAAAATGCGTCAGGTTGGCCTGGTCGTTGAACCGCTTGCTGTCCATGAACTCGATGTCCAGCACCACGCCCGCCGGGTCCAGCACGGAACGGATCCCGTTGATCTGCTGGAAGAAGGTGGGGAACGCCGGGTGGTAGGAACTGATCAGCAGGGCGCGTTGCTGCGCGGCCTGACAGGGCGTGGGAGGGGCGGCCAGGATCAGGCAGAGCGCGCAGGTCGCTACCAGGGCCATGAAGGGCACAGGGCATAGGGCGGCACGCCAACGCAGGGCGATGCGTATGAAAGGGCGGCGCAACGTGGCGCGGGCGAGATGGGGGGTGGGGGTGCTCATGGCGGTGCCCGATCTGCTGCAAGGCGGCGGCGTACCATACGCCGCGCGCTGTCCGTTGGAAAAAACGGAAGAGCGCCGGGCCTGGGGACATGCGACCACCCGACGCCGGGTATGCGGTCGAAGCACCAATGTAGTCTATCTGCGCCACGCGTGCAGTCCCTGATTTTTTTTCAGGGATCAGCCGGGGCAGTGGGCCGGAGGTAGGAGGGCGCAACCGGGGCGGCAGCGAAGGACGCCGCAACGAGGTGGGTGGAGAAAGCAGGGGGCGGCATGCTGCCGCCGGCGAGAGCGGGCGGGCTACTGCCCTTGTTTGACGGCCAGCGGCGCGCCAGCCTGCCCAGCGTAGAAGACGATGATTTCTGCGGGTTCGCTGCCGGGGTTGAAGCCCTGGTGCGGGGTGTTCACCACTTCCACGATGGGGTCGCCCGCCGCAAGGTGCAGTTCCTTGCCGTCCTCCGTGGTGACTGTCAGCTGGCCGCGCGTCAGCACCCCGGCGTTGATCACCGGGTGAAGATGCAGGGGCAATCGCGCCCCGGCAGGGATGGTAATGCGCAGGATGGTGACCTGCGGCTGGCCCTGCGGATAGGCGGGCAGCATGGCCCCGTCCCAACTGCGTTCGGACTGGACGAGTTGGACGGAACTGACAGCCTGGCTGGCAGCCTGGCTGGCTGGCTGGGGGGAGGATGACGTGCTCGCCTGGGGGGTGGCCTGCGGGGTTGCGCTTGGTGCGTTTTGCCCGGCGGGTGCGTTCGTGGTGTGGCCCGCGCTGCGGGCATCTTGCCTGGTCGCGCATCCCCCGGCCAACGGCACAGCGGAACACAGCATGACGACAAGCGCGATGGGGCCGAGGACGGTGGTGGGGATGGTGCGCATGCTGCTCCCGGAGGTGCGGTATGGTGTGGGGCTGGGGGATTGGCCCGGTATTGCCTGCATGTCAGGCGGAAGGCCGTCGGCTGCCGGTATGACTGCGCCAGAGGGTGCCCCCGTCGGGTCCAGGCAATAGTCAGGCCGGACGCATCCGTCAGTCGGCGGTGGTGTGTGCCTTGAGGTGCTTCTGCCGTTTGCGATCGTACATCAGCGCGTCGCACCGCTTGAGCAGGGCGTCAACGCTTTCGCCGTCGCGCGAGCAGGCCAGACCGTAGCTGAAGGCCACGCGGTACGGCCTGCCGAAAACAGCATCCCGTTCTGCCAGGGTGCTTTCAAGGGTGCAAAGCCCTTCGTAGATCGCGGTGGGGTCGTTGTCGAACTGGACCACGGCGAATTCGTCGCCGCCAAAGCGCATCACGCTGAACCCTTCGGCAAAGGTTTCCCGCAGTCCTTCCGCAAGCGCCAGCAGCGCCATGTCTCCGGCTGCGTGCCCGTACCTGTCGTTGATGGCTTTCAGGCCGTCCATGTCCAGCAGGGCCACGCACATTTTCAGTTCGCGCATGCGCCGTGCCTTGTCGATGGCGTTGCGGTACGCCGTCCTGTTGGCCAGCTTGGTCAGTTCGTCGCGTTCGGATGAATGGATGAAGACGGCCACCAGCAGGATGATGCACGAGATGGCCCAACTGCTCCAGATTGTCAGAAAGGTGAAATAGTGCAGTTGGATGATTGCGGTGGCGGCGGGCAGAACCAGCGCAAGGGCGAACAGGGCCGTTTCTTCACGCCGCAGCCGGTTGCGCTGGCAGATCAGGACGCTGGCCGCCAGGGCCTGGTAGCCGTAGAAAACGGCGGGGGAAAGCGCGAACCACGGTCCGCGCGAGTAGGTGTTGTCAGGCGCGATGGAGAACAGCAGCCCCGCGTCGTAGCTGAGCAGGGCCAATGCCGCATTGCATGCCAGGGGAAGCGCCCAGAGCAGGGCGGATGCTGCGGCAAGACGCACGCCGGTCCAATGGTGCAGGAAGGTCCATGTCAGAAAGGCGGGTACGGGCACCAGCAGAAAACCGATGCTGTTCACCAGCTTGCCGAAGGGGACAAGCTGTGCGTTGTCACGGACTGTGCCGTTGAAGTTGGAGTCGACCGCCACGCTGCATGCTTCAAGCACCAGCAGGGCGAAGACGCACACCATGGCGGAAACAAGATGCCGGTGTGCGGAAATGCTCTTGTCCAGCTTCAGGACCGCCACGACAATGGCGGGAAGCAACGCGAGACACATGAGAATATCGACGTGAATCGTGGACAGGTACGTCATGGAGTGTGTGCCTGCTATGCGTACGGGGCCACTGCGGTTGCAGTTGCACGGGAATGGCGTTGTGCGGCGAAGGGTTGTCGTGGAGGCGGGCTTGTGCTGCTGTAGTATCGTCTCCGTCACAATGCCTGAGGCAGTAGACCGCACCTGAGCTGTTCCGTCAAGGGGGCGGGATGATGGGAAATGCGCGGAGGGGCGAAGGACGGGGCAGTGGTGGAGACAGGTAAAGGCTGGAGGGGGGCGGCACGGGCGGGATATCGTGCGGGTTGCCCGCGCAGGTGGGGGAGCGTGTCAGTTTGCCGGATACCCCATGCGGTCGGGGATGACCCCGCGCACACCGCCGCGCGGGTCCGGGCAGTCGCCCTTGCGGCGCGGTATGAGGTGGATGTGGGCGTGAAAGATGGTCTGCCCGGCATCCGCGCCGCAATTCATGCCGATGTTGAAGCCGGTGACGGTGGGGTCCGTCGCCATGATGCGTGCCCGCAACTGATGAAGCAGGGCGTCCGCATCGCGCCGTTCCTGCTCCGTGAGGCCGAACCAGTCGATCACGTGCCGCCGGGGGATGATCAGCATGTGTCCCGGCGTGACGGGATGCCTGTCCGCGATGGCGAAGCAGGCGCCGCACGCCGGTTCCGCCTGTACGGACAACCCGGCGTCGCAGAAGGGGCAGCCCTGCGGGTGATGGTCGTCTCGCAGGGGGTGGGCCGGAGCGTCAGTCTTTTTCGACATGCGCGCCTACACCCGCACCTTCTTCTCGTACAGGTCGGGAAGGTCGTTTTCCAGCAGCACGGCGTCACCGGGGCCGATGTTGGCGGCCAGCCAGGCGCGGGCGGCGGCAAAGTCGGGGCATTCGACCACCAGTTGGTCCGGCCCGGCGGCGGCGCGGAAGGCATCCATCAGGGTGGGGATGCGGGCCGGGGCCACGGCCAGCAGCACGTCGGCGCAGGCTGCGGCGCGCGCGCCAAGCTCGGCGTGGGCGCTGTCGTGCAGGGTGCCCAGTTCCACCATGCCAGGGGTCACCAGCACACCGCGCCGCCCGGACTTGCGGTACAGGTCCAGCAGGTCGAGGGCAGAGGCGAAGCCGGAGGGGTTGGAATTGTAGGCGTCGTCGATGAGCACGGAACCATCGGGCTGGGGTTTCACCTCCAGCCGGTGGGTGATCTGCGGCAGGCTGCGCAGGGCGCTGACCACCCGCTGCGGCTCCACGCCCACCCCGCACGCTGCGGCAAAGGCCAGGGCCACGTTGTCCACGTGGTGCATGCCGTGAATGGGCGCGCGCACCTCGTATTCCTGCCCCTGGTACAGCAGGCGGGCGTGGATGCCGGAAAGATCCTGCCCGGCCTCCAGCACGCGTACGGACGGTTCGGCCGTGTCCGTCACACCTGCCGCGCCCGTCGCGCCCGCTCCATTTGGCCCCGCGCTGCCGTCCGCACCCGCGCACAGCAGCACCGCCCCCGCGTTGGCGGCGGCAAAGTCGCGCGCATGGTCGTAGGCCAGCAGTGCGGCAGGCAGCACCACCCGGCCCCCGCGGGCAACGGTGGCGTGCGCCAGCTCGAACTTGGCCCGCACCACGGTGGCCAGATCCTTGAAGCGTTCGTAGTGCGCCGGGCCCACGTTGGTGATGATGGCGAAATCAGGCGGGGCCAGCCTGCATAGCCGCTCGATGGAGCCGATGCCGTAGGCCCCCATTTCCGCGATGAAGAAGCGGTGCGCGTCGGTCAGCTTTTCACGGATGATCCGCGAGATGCCCATGGGCGTGTTGATGCTGCCCGGCGTCATCAGCGTGGGGTGGTAGCAGCCCAGCACGTGGGCCAAGATGTGCTTCACGCTGGTCTTGCCGTACGAGCCGGTGACCGCGATCACCGTGGGCGCAAGGCGCAGCAGTTTTTCGTGCGCCTCGTTCCAGAAGCCCTGCTGGATGCGCGCCTCCACCGGGGCCAGCGATGCGTTGGCCGCCACCAGCGTCAGCGGCAGCGCCTGCACCCCGAATATCCAGAACGGCAGCAGCGTAACCGGTGTGGCGGGGCACAGGGCCAACGCCACGGCGTACACCGCCGTCAGGCCCAGCGCCACGGACAGGATGCGCTTGACCCGCGCGGTAAGCACCAGCTTTTTCTTGGCGGCCTTCAGGGGGTTGTCTTCCACGGCGGCCACGGCCAGCAGCACAAGCCCCGCCGCCCATTTGGCGTACGTTGCCAACTCCGGCGCGGCCAGCGCCGCGCCCCAGCAGGCCAGCAGGGGCAGGGTGGCGCGCTTGTCGAAGGCGCGGGCCGAGGCCATCCAGCGGAAAAAGCGCGGGCCGTCGTATTCTTCCTGCTGGAAGATGTGCAGGTACGTCAGGCTGCGCCGCACGGCGAACGCAAGAAACGCCGCGCCCAGAAACAGAGAGCTAGCCACCGAAGATTTCCTCGCAGAAGGTGTCCAGAGCGTACACGGCCTGATGCCCGCCCGCCGTCAGAATATCCAGATGCCCGAAGCGCGGCAGCACCTGCAAGTGCGCCTGCGCCAGCAGCCGGGCAAAGTCCTGCCCCATGGAGGGCGGGGTTTCCGTGTCGTTTTCTCCGTACAGCAGGTGTACGGGGCAGGCCACACGGGCGGCCACGTCGGACAGGTTCTCGTTGACCACGCTGACGAATACGGGCCGCAGCGGCCCGGCGTTGGCGTAGTCCGCGCTGCCGAAGAAGCGGCGCACCCGTTCCGCGCCAAAGCCCAGCCAGTGCAGGTGCTTCAGCGTCTTGAACGCGGCGATGCGGCACCCGCGCGTGAATTTTTCCATGGGGGTACGGCGGCGGGGCAGCCCGGCAGCAGCCATCAGGAACAGCCCGTCCACCAGGTCCGGGTGGCGGGCCGCCAGTTGCAGGCCCACCCGGCAGCCGAAGGAATGCCCCACCCAGATGCGCCTGCCGCGCGGCAGGGTGCGCAGCCACGCGGCGGCGTGGTCGGCGTAGTCCTGCGTGCCCCAGGTGGCGGGCGGCATGCCGGAACTGCCGAAGCCGGGCATGTCCAGCAGGTAGTTGTCGCGCCCGTGGGTGCAGGTGTTGGCCAGCGGCAGCAGGTTGGCGTGGGTGTGCATCCAGCCGTGCGCCCATATGATTTGCGGGACGATCTGCGGGGCTATCTGGGGGACGCTGGGGGGCGCGGCATCTGCCGCGCCGATGTCTCCCGGCTTACGGCGGGCGGGCGCGGCATTGGGCAGATGCACTACGTGCAGGTGCGGGGCTGCCGGGTCTGCTGCGGCGGCGTGGGGAGTGGCTGTGAACTGGGCGGAATCCATGCTGGCCTCGGAGTGGTGTGTTCGGCGCTGCGGCCATTGCCCGCATGCGGAAATTGCCGCAGAAACGGGCGGGGTCAACGGCGTGGCGCGCCCCGTGGTGTACACCGGGGGTGCGCGAAGGGGCAAGGGGCGGCCTGATGCGTGCCGGATGGGGGGCGGGCGTCGGACGGGCGTTGGGCGCGACGGCAAGTCCCTGCGTGCGGTGGAGGCGGCAGGCGCAGACAAACGAAACGCGCGCCGCCCGGTGGGGACGGCGCGCGGTGCATGCGGAGAATGCCGGGCAGGAAGAGAGGACCGTGGACAGCCAGCCGCGTGGGGGGGGCCGTTCTTCTAGCCAGCCCGCCAACGGGCAAGCTGACGCTCTGGCTACCGGCGGGGGAACAGCCGAGCCGCCTCCGGGGTAGGATCCTCCGGGCAGGCGGTGTGCCGGGCCATGGCCCGCGCCTCGTCGATCATCACCGAGAGCAGCCGGGTGAAGCGCACCGGGGTTTCCGCCGCTTCCCACAGGAAAAAGGCGAACGAGCCGGGGATGGGGTTCACCTCGTTCAGCCACACCTCGTCGCGCGTTGCGTCGTACATGAAGTCCATGCGCGGCGCGCCGGTGCCGCCAAAGGCCGCGTAAGTGCGCACGGCAAAGTCGCGGATGCGGCCTTCCAGGCTTTCGGGCAGGTCGGGGTTGATCTCGCGCGTCAGCGAGAGCATGCCCGCGCTGCCGGAATCGCCCGCGCTCTTGGCGCCGCCGCTCGTCACGCCCGCCTTGCTGCCGGTCTTACCGCCCGACGAAAGGTACTTCTGGCGAAAGTCCAGCAGTTCGCTGTCGCGCTTGGGCCGCTCGATGGCCGAGGTGGCGTGGCCTTCGCCGTCGCGCCGCACCGAAATATTGTATTCCACGCAGCCGTCCAGGTACGGCTCCACGATGGCCACGGTGTCGTTCCTGAACAGCCCCGGCAGCACCGCCTCGATGTCCTCTATGGAATCCACCTTGGCCACGCCGATGCTGCTGCCAAGGTGCGCGGGCTTCAGGCAGCCCGGCAGGGTGATGCCCGCCAGCGCGGCCTCGATGTCGGCGCGCGGGGGCAACAGGCCGCCCACGGGCTTGCGCAGCACCGCGCAGGGCAGCGTGGGAATGCCGGTACCGGCCAGGGCCTGCTTGGTGGCTGCCTTGTCCATGAAGATCGCGGAGGCCAGCACGCGCATGCCGGTGTAGGGAATGCCCACGGCCTCGAACAGGCCCTGCATGCCGCCGTCTTCGCCGTAGGGGCCGTGAAAGGCGGGGATGGCCACGTCAAAGGGGATGCGCTTGGGCTTGCCGAACAGCCTGGAGGTCTGCTCCACCAGCATGCCCCCCTTGCCGGGGGCGATCTCCAGCGAGACGGCGGGCAGGCCGTCGGCATCGCGGGCGGGGATGTAGGTGGCGCGGTCCAGCAGCTTTTCGCCGGTGCGCCAGACGCCGCAGCGGTCTACATAGACGGGTACGGGTTCGTACTGCGCGGCGTCCAGTGCCTGGATGACCTGCAAGCCGGTGACGATGCTGACGTCATGCTCGGGCGAACGCCCGCCGAAAAAGACCGCGACGCGGATTTTGCCGTTGGACATGATGGCTTCCTGTATGGTTTGCGGGCGCGGCGCAGGGCCGGGCGGCCCGCCATGTGGCGGTGGCGATGGTGCCTCGCGGCGCGGGCCTTCCGGAACGCGGAAGGCGGGGCACGGCAGGCGGCAGCCTGTGGCACCCTTGCCCCATGCCCCGGCGGGTGTCAATCCGCGCGGGGCGGCGCGGGTATGCACGCACTGGCGCGGTGCGAAAGGACGCGCCGGGACGCGCCGGGACGCAATCGGGCGAATACGCGCGCAACGTCGTCCGTGCCGTCATGGTTGTAGCGCCGCATGGCTGCCTTCACAAGGGGAGGCCGCACTGCGGACGGAACGGTCTGACGTGCGTGTCGCGGCGTTGCCGCTGATCGTGGTTGGGGGCGTGTCGCAGCCGAGCGGCCATCCGTCAGCGTTTGGCGCGGGTGCGCGTGGCAATGCCCGCCAGCGCGAGGTGCCGGTACACACTGGCGATGCTCAGACCTGAAAGTTGGCTGGCCCGCACCACGTCGCCCTCGCATACGTCCAGAAGGTGCTGGAAGTAGGCCCGGTCGCGCACGGCCTTGTAGTCGTGGTAGGGCATGCCGTTCCAGCTTGCGGCATCCTGTTTTGGCGCACGGGGCGCGGGTGAGGCGGTCCGAGGCTGGGGCTGGCCTTCACGCCCGCCGCGGCCCACGTACCCGGCGTACCCGGCGTGCCCGGCGTGCCCGGCGTTCCCGGCGTACCCTTCATGCCCTTCATGCCCTTCATGCATGCCGGGCCGTGGTGTGCCGCGCGGTTGGGCGGGCGTGCCCTGAGTGATTTCGGGGGTGAATTCGGGCGCGAATGGGTGTGTATGTTCCGGCTGGCGGTTTCCCGTCGGGAAGGCATCACCCGTTTCCGGCATGCAGGGCGCGGTATCGTGGGGCATCCCCTGCGGCGTGTGCGGGCCGTATGGCATGAGCGGGTCGTCCTCGTGCCCCGACCAGCCCCGGCCTGGATCATCCGTGCCCCGGCGGGGCGTCCACACCCGCGCGCCGGGAATGACATCGTCAGACCAGGCGTCGGGCCAGCCGTCATCATGGGCTGACCCGGCCTCGAATGCGCGCATGGCGTTGTGGTCCGGCCATTCCGCCTCCCCGGCCTCGCCCGTGCCCTGGTCTGGCCCGCCGCTGGTTGCTCCGCCCAGTACGGCCATGCGCAACTGGCCCGGAAGATGCTTGGGGTGGATCACCGGGTCGGCCCCGGCCTCGATCACCGCCGCCTCCATCACGTTGCCCAGTTCGCGCACGTTGCCTGGCCAGTGGTGCCCGGTCAGGGCGCGCATCAGCGCGGGCGACAGGGTCTTGGGCGCAAGGCCGTAGCGGCGGCAGGCCTGCCCGGCCAGGTGCGCGGCCAGCAGGGCCACGTCGTCGCCGCGTTCGCGCAGGGGGGGCAGGCGCACTTCCACCGTGCGCAGGCGGAACAGCAGGTCGGGCCGAAAGCGCCCGTCGCGGGCCATGCCTTCCAGATCGCGGTTGGTGGCCGCCACCAGCCGGAAGTCACTGGACTGTTCGCGCCCGGCGCCCACCGGGCGAAAGCGGTGTTCCTGCAACACCCGCA
This sequence comes from uncultured Desulfovibrio sp., assembly GCA_964402645.1. Taxonomy (GTDB): domain Bacteria; phylum Desulfobacterota; class Desulfovibrionia; order Desulfovibrionales; family Desulfovibrionaceae; genus Cupidesulfovibrio. The sequence continues at coordinate 212,380 of CAYOCV010000002.1, forward strand.
AAAAGGATTTCTGGAGCGCGGGCGGCAGTTCGCCCACCTCGTCTAGGAACAGCGTGCCGCCGTGGGCCTCGGCCACCAGCCCCCGCCGGTCGGCGTGCGCGCCGGTAAAGGCCCCCTTCACGTGGCCGTACAGCACACTTTCCACCAGCGTTTCCGTAAGGTTGGAACAATCCACCACCACGAAGGGGCCGTCCGCGCGCCTGCTGTTGGCGTGGATGGCCTTGGCCGCCAGTTCCTTGCCCACGCCCGTTTCGCCCAGCACCAGCACCCCGGCGTCGGTGTGCGCCGCGCGTTCCAGCATCTGGCGCGCCCTGCGCATGGCCGGTCCGTCGCCCACAATGCCGCACGGGTCGAAGGGACGGGTTGCGGTGGGCGCGGCCCGTTCTCGCCGGTATTCCAGCGCGGCGGTGAGCGATTCGCGGATCAGCCGGGGCGAGGCGGGCTTGGTGATGTAGTCCCACGCGCCGCGCGCCAGGGTGCCCTGCGCTCCGTAGTTGTTGCCAAGGCCGGTGATGACCACGATTTCCGGGCGCCCGGCGCTGGCCGCCAGCGCATCGATGGCGTGCTGGCCGTCGCCGTCGGGCAGGTTCAGATCCAGATATACCACGTCCACGTCGGCTTCGGCGTGTTCCAGCCCCTCGGCCAGGCTGCCTGCCAGCAGCACCTGGTGGCCCATGTCGGCGATGCAGCGCGACAGGCTGTTGCGCACAAGCATGTCGTCGTCGATGACCAGCACGCGTCCCATGGCCTACCCCCGCGCCGCGCCGCACAGGCGGCGGATGTTTTCGATGAGCGTGCCCGGCGTCATGGGCTTCATCAGAAAGCCCGCGATGCCTGCGGCCTGCGCCTCTGCCTCCAGTTCCGGGGCCACGTGCCCGGTGCAGATGACGATGCGCGCTGCGCGGTCGTGTTGCAGGATGCGCCGGGCCATGGCGATGCCGGTCATGCCGGGCATGGACTGGTCGGCCACCACCAGGTCGTAGCCGGGGCCGCCGTCGCGGTAGGCACGCAGGCCCGCCTCGCCGCTGTCGGCGGTGGCCACCTGGAATCCGGCATCGCGCAGCACGCGCTGCATGGCTTGTGAAGCGCCCTTGTCGTCGTCCACCAGCAGCAGGCGGCGGGGGGCGTTGCGCCCCGATCCGCAGGCCGGGCGCGGAGCGGTTGCCGTTGTCCCGTGCGTTCCATCCACACTGCCGCCCGTTGGCCTGCCAATCCCGGCGGCGGCGAAAACCGCCAGCCCGCCGTCCTTCTTGGGATCGGGCCTGCCATCGGGCCTGCCAGCGGGCCTGCCATCCGGCATGCCGTCCGCCATACCGTTTGGGGCATCCTGGCTTACCCCCATGGTCACCGCCCGGCGCGAAGGCGTGGTGCCCGGCTGGTACAGCGGCAGATACACCGTGAAGGTGGTGCCCACCTGTACCATGCTGTCCACAAAGATGTGGCCGCCGCTGCTGGTGACGATGGCATGCACCACGGCCAGGCCCATGCCCGTGCCGCCGGTGTTGCGCTTGGTGGTGTGGAACGGCTCGAATATCTGTTCCAGCCGCTCGCGCTCGATGCCGTGGCCGGTGTCGGTCACGCGCAGCACCGCGTATTCACCGGGCCGTACGCCGGGGTGGGTGTTGTGGCGCAGGGGCTGGATGACCGCGTGGCTGAGGGTGACGGTAAGGGTGCCGCCCTCCGGCATGGCCTGCACCCCGTTACGGCACAGGTTGAGCAGAAGCTGCTGAATTTGCGATGGATTTGCCTCGATGCAGTCCCTGTCCGTGGCAAAGCCCACGCGCAGTTCCACGCTGCGCGGCAGCGATGCCTGCAACAGTTCCAGATTCTCCTGCGCCAGGGGGATCAGCCGCAGCGGCGCGCGGTTCAGGCTCTGCTGACGGCTGTAGTCCAGCACCTGTTCCACCAGGTCGGCGGCGCGATAGGCGGCGCGCAGGGCCTCGCCCAGCGGTTCGGACAGGCCGGGGTCGCCGGTTTTTCCCAGCGCGTGGTCGATGTTGAAGATGATGGGCACCAGGTTGTTGTTCAGGTCGTGGGCAATGCCACCGGCCAGCACGCCGATGGCGCGCATCTTCTGGGCCTGGAACAGTTCGCGCTCCACCCGTTTCAGCTCCGTGACGTCGATGCCCAGTTCCATCACCAGCGGTTCGCCGTTCTCGTCCTCGAACGGGTAGTCGTAGATGTGGAAGGTGCGGCCCTTGCCGTCGGTGAATTGCCAGTCTTCCGGCTCTCCAGTTTCGAACACCCGGAAGGTGGGGCAGGTGGGGCAGGGCGAGGTGCGGTTGCAGAACACTTGATAACACAGGTGGCCTTCCGCCTCGCCGTAGAACGAGGTGGTCTTGCGATTGGCGTAGGCCACCCGGTAGTCGGGCCGCTGCATGTACACGAACACCGGCAGTTGATCGATGACCCGGAAGAACAGCTCGCGCCCGCGCCGCTTCAGGTATTCCGCCTGCCGCCGCACGATGCGCTCGGTCTTCAGCGCCTCCTTCAGCCGCTCCGGGGCGGGGGCGTCATGCACTTCGACGATGAGCAATGCGTTGGGCAGGGGGCTGTCTGGTCCGGACCCGTTCGTCCCGCACCCCGTCCCGGCCGGCCCGGCACTCAGTCCTGTGTCCGGTCCGGCAGGCACCACCCGGCACCAGCGGCGACCGGGCTCCTCGTCGTCAGCCTCCTGCCACGAGAAGTGCTGTTCGTGCCCTTCCTGCCGGGCCAGGGCCAGTCCGCCCGCCAGGGCAGCGGCAAAGGCGGGGGATAACGGCAGGTGGCGCAGGGCCTGGTTGCACGGGGGGAGGTCATGCGGGACGTCACCTGGGACGGCGGGGGGAGCGACTGGGGAAAGGTAAGGGGATGCCAGCAGCGTTTCGCGGAATACCCGGTTGGCGTAGGTCAGGCGGTTGCCCGCGTCGAACACGGCCAGCGCGCCGGGGGCGTTTTCGGCATAGCGCAGAAAGGCGGAAAAAGGCTGGGCCACGGGGGCGGAATGCGGCTGGGCGGTCATGGCGGAACGCTCCGGCCCGCTGCGGCAACTGGCGGGCGCAGGCGGGGTAGGTGAGAGATTACATTTTTCGGAATTCACCCCTTTCGCAAGATGTAGACCAACTTGTGCGACTTGGCAACGACGGTATTGATATGTGATAACACATCGAAAATACTTTATTATGGTGCATCGACTCGGGCGCGATCGGAATATTGTTTTCAATAAAATGATTCTTGTAAATAAGAAAATGGAGATGAGGAGAGCGTTGCCCTGAAAGGGCAAGAGCAGCATGTTTTTGCTTGTATACTGAAAAATAAGGGAAAATTCGTAATGCGGGGTGTTGGCACGGGAATTGATTAGTGCTGGTCAAATGACATTGATGGCAAGGGTGATGTCCATACCCCTGGCCACGGGTCCGAATACACCAGCGAGGGAAGCCCTATGAGCGCGTTTCCGGCCAAGTCCCACATCATTGATACCATCAAGAAGACCATCAGGGATCACGACATCCACTTCGTGCGGTTCGAGCAGGCCGACCTGCACGGCGTCTCGCGCAGCAAGACGGTGCCCGTGGGCAGCTTCATGGACTACATCGACAACGGCCTGAACTTTTACGGCGGGCTGCTGGGGCTGGACATTCAGTCCATGGTGCCCACCGGCACCGGCTACGCCGAAGAAGTGGCCTACGCCGACCACTGCACCGTGCCCGACCTGTCCACCTTCAAGGTGCTGCCGTGGGTGCCCAACACCGCCAACATCACCGTGGACCCCTACTGGTACGACGGTTCCCCGGCCATGGCGTCGCCCCGGCTGCTGCTGAAGAAGATCATCGATGACTTCGACGCCATGGGCTACATCTGCCGCCTTGGCTACGAATTCGAATTCTACGTGCTGGACAAGGAAACGCGAAAGCCCGCCTACACCGGCCAGCCCATCTTCGTCACCCTGAAGAACAACTTCGACATCGACTTCATCTACGACCTGATGCGCAAGATGGATCAGGCCGGGGTGCGCATCATCACCCAGAATTCCGAGCACGGTCCCGGCCAGCAGGAACTGAACCTGTACTACAAGGACGGCCTGCCCGCCGCCGACACCGCCTTCCTGTACAAGACGGGCGCCAAGGAAATCGCGTTGCAGCACGGCTACATCGCCTCGTGGATGACCAAGCCGTTCATCGAATCCAGCGCCTCCGGCTCGCACTTCCATGTCAGCCTCATCGACAAGAAGACCGGCAAGAACGCCTTCAACGACCCCGACGGCCAGTACGGCCTGACGGAGCTTGCCCGCAACTTCCTGGCCGGTGTGCTCAAGCACGCCCGTGCCAACACGCTGTTCACCGCCCCCACCATCAACTGCTACAAGCGCTACCGCGTGAATTCCTTTGCCCCGCACAGCGCCACCTGGGGCATGGAAAACCGCACCATCGGCGTGCGCCTGAAGGGTTGTCGGGGCGAAAGCACCCACTTCGAAAACCGCCTGGCCTGCGGCGGGGCCAACCCCTACCTGCTGGCGCTCAGCACCCTGGCCGCCGGGCTGGAAGGTATCCGCTCCAAACCCGTGCTGCCGCTCCCCATCACCGGCATCGCCTACGAAATGGACGACGTGCCGCGCCTGCCCTTCAGCCTGGACGAAGCCATCACGGCCTTCGAGCAGGACACCGACCTGCACGCGGTGCTGCACCCCGAATTCGTCAAACTGGTCATTGCGGTGAAGAAGTTCGAGGCCAACATGGCCCGCGAGAAGTTTGCGGACTACGGCACGCCCGAATTCAACAACCGGGTGGATCCGTGGGAGTGGGACTACTTCATGGAGTTGCTCTAGTCGCAGGTGTTCTTATGCCCTCTGCCTTTCGCGGCAGAGAACAGCAGCCCTGCCTGCGCGGCGTAGCACGCACCAACCGAAACGCTTCCGCTTCCCTTCCCTGCCGGCGAGGGGGTGACCGCCCCCCTCGCCACCATGCCGGGACATTCGGGACACTCGGAATATGGCCCGCTCAGCACCGGACCATACCGGACCATCGCCGGTCCATCCGGCCCGACCCGTTCACCGCATACGGAGACAGCATGACCCTCACGACCGCCGCCCCCATTCCCGTCCTGGATCTGTCGGGCACCCCCTACGAGATCGGCCACACCCACGGCAGCGCCTTGCGCGAAACCATCCGCGAATTCATCGGCACCATTGCGCGGGTGCATCAGCTGAACAACCCGTGGCTAAGCGCCGGGCACGGGCAACTGCTGGATTTCTGCATGCGCAACCTGGGCTTTCTGGAAAAGTTCTCGCCCGACCTGGTGCAGGAAATGCGCGGCATCGCCGATGGCGCGGGCGTCGAGTTTGCCGAGATTCTGCACCTGAACATGTTTCTGGAACTGGAAGACCTGCGCGCCCCCGGCCTTGGCGCGCGTATTCTTCCCGATAATCTGGGGGACGGGCTGTGGGGCTGCACCACCTTCAACGTGCTGCCCGAAGCCAGCGCCGATGGTAGGGCCTGCATCGGCCAGACCTACGACATGGAACGCTACTACGAGCGGTTCCTGTGCGTGCTGCGCATCACCCCGCAGCAGGGCCCGGCCATGCTGGCTGTGAGCTTTGCCGGGGTGCTGGGCCTCAACGGGCTGAACAGCGCCGGGATTGGGGCCGTCATCAACAAGGTGGCCGCCACCGACGCGCGCCCCGGCGTCATCTATCCCTTCATCATGCGCAAGGCCCTGGCGGCGGAGCGCATAGGCGACGCGCTGGGCGCGGTGATCTTTTCGCCCCGGGCCACGGGCATCAACTACCAGCTGGCCGGGGCGGGCGTGGCCTTCTGCGCGGAAACGTCGGCGGCCAGCTACGAACTGCTGGAAATCGACGGGGCCATCGCCCACACCAACCATTTCGTCGGGTCCACCATGCGCCGGTACGAGACGCCCAACTGGCTGAGCCACGGCGGATCCATGGTGCGCAAGCAGGTGGCCGACCGCTTCCTGAAGGCCCATCGCGGGACGCTGACCCCCGACCTGCTCAAGGAACTGACCCGCGACCACACCAACCACCCCCGGTGCATCTGCGCGCACGGTTTTCCCGGCGAGGCGGACGAGACGGCCTTCCACACCTGCTTCGCCGTGGTCATGGACCCGGACGCCGGGTGGCTTGACCTGTGTGCGGGCAACCCCTGCACCGGCGAATATCGCAGAATTACACTCTAACGGGACAACACGGCAAAACGGGACACCTTCATGCGCATCCACACCATTGAACACGTGCCCTTCGAAGGCCCGGCGGCCATTGCCGACTATGCCGAAGCGCACGGGTACACCCTTACCCGCACCCGCATGCATGCGGGCGAACCCCTGCCCGCGCCGGGCACGGTGGATTTGCTGGCGGTGATGGGCGGCCCCATGAGCGTGCATGACGAGGCGATCCACCCCTGGCTGGCTGCGGAGAAACGCTACATTGCCGCCGCCGTGGACGCGGGCGTGCGCGTGCTGGGTGTGTGCCTGGGCGCGCAACTGCTGTCCACGGTGCTGGGCGGGCAGGTGACCGCCAACCCCGCGCGCGAGATCGGCTGGCATTCGGTGGAACTGACCGCGCCGGGAGAGGTGTCGCCAGCGTTCGCGGGGTTTCCCAAACGATTTCCCGCCTTTCACTGGCACGGCGAAACCTTTTCCACCCCGCCGGGGGCCATCCGCACGGCCAGCAGCGAAGCCTGTGCTACCCAGGCCTTTGCCGTGGGGTCACGGCTGGTGGGGCTGCAATTTCACCTCGAAACAACACCCGCCAGCATGCAGGCGCTTATCGAGAACGCTGAACCCATCGACCTCGTGCCTGCGCCGTTCGTGCAGACGCCGGAACACATGCGCGAAACCACAGCGCATTTCGGCGTGCTGGAAGGGCTGCTGCAACGGCTGCTGGGCAACATGCTGAAGGATGGCTGACCGCGCGTCAGCCAACAGCCCGCAAGGGGACTGGCAGACGGTCCGCAAGGGGGCCGGACAACCAGACAGTCCGCAAAAGGGCCCGACAATGCCGGGCGCGACAGCGCGATAACGGACGACAACGCAAGGAAACGCCCCGGCCCCGCCGGGCGGCTCCAGATACAGGGATACGGGCGGAAACAGGCCGCACAGGCACGGCTGGCGGGGCAGCGTTCCCCGCGCAAGGCCGCAGGACAACTCAACGCACAGAGGTGCAGCATGAACACCAGGGAACGGAAGATCGACAAGGTGCTTGCCACGTTTGATGCGGGCAGGATGAACCGCCGTGGATTCCTCAAGAGCCTTGCGGCGCTGGGCGTGACCACCTTCGTGGCCAACGCGGTCAGCATTTCGCCGCTGGGCGCGGCGAAGGCGTATGCGGCCATCCAGGGCGCGGAACAGCGCGCCTGGGAACTGGCCAAGGTGGCCGCCGCCAAGGCCACCAGGAAAACCCTCACCCTGCTCATTCCCACCGGCTCCATCGGCAACATGAAGCCCTATGCCGACAAGTGGAAGAACGAGCTGGGCATCACCCTGGAATTCATCGAGGAACCGGACGAGGTGGTGCACACCAAGGGCATGCAGGAAGCCGTGGCCAAGACGGGCCGCTACGACGTGATGATGCCCACGGCCATGTCCTACCCGGACTGGATCGATTCCGGCGTTATCCACGACCTGACCGACTGGGTGGAAAAGTACGACCCCGAACTGTTCAACAAGGAATGGGGCGTGGTCTTTCCGGCCAGCCACCATGCCCAGTTGTACAATGGCCGTGTGGCGGGTCTGCTGAACGACGGCGACCAGATCACCCTGCTGTGCCGGTCGGACCACCTGACCGACCCGGCCAAGGCCAAGGCCTTCGAGGACAAGTTCGGCTACAAGCTGGGCGTGCCCAAGACCTGGGCCGAATACTACAACCTGGCCAAGTTCATGCACGACCCGGCCAAGGGCTTTTACGGCAGCCTTGAATACCGCTCGCCCTACTACGTGAAGTGGATGTTCATGCAGCGCCTTGTCTCCAAGGGCCGCCTGTACTTCGACGGCGAGGTGAACCCCACCTTCAACTCCGACGAGGGTGTGGCCGCGCTGGAAGACATGCTGGCCATGAACGCCTACCTGCACCCCGACGCCTTCAGCTTCACCTGGTCGTCCAACTACAACGCGTTCGGCCGTGGCGAAGGCTTCATGAACATCGTGTGGCCGTCGGGCTTCAAGTATTCCAAGGCCCCCTCCACCGGGCCGGCCACCACCGGCAAGATCGCCGCCACGGTCATGCCCGCCGACAAGCTGAAGGACGGCACCCTGCTGTACGCGGGCATGTTCTGCTGGGGCTACGGCTACGCCGTGTCCAAGTACTCGGCCAACCCGGAACTGGCCTACGCGTACTCCCAGTGGATGACCTCGCCCACCATCTCGTCGGACGCCATTCCGTACCTTGGCGGCTACTCCGACCCGTACCGCGTCAACCACATGCTGTCGCCCACCCAGCGCCTGATCGACACGTATTCGCCCGAATACCTGAAGACGCTGTACGACAACATGGTGAACACCGTGCCCGACTTCTGCGTGCCCGGCGGCTTCGAGTATCAGGACGCCCTGGACAAGCAGGTGCATGCCTGCATGACCGGGGCCAAGAAGCCCAAGGAAGCCCTGGACGACGCGGCCCGCGCCTTCGAGCGCATCACCCGCCGCATTGGCCGCGACAAGGTGAAGAAGTCGTGGCTGGCCCTGACCAAGAACCTCGCCGAGCCCATCAGAAAGGCCAGCGGCGCGGACAAGTGGAGCTAGCCCCGACCTTGCATTGATCAACCACCAGTGGCCGCCCGTCCTGACTGTATGGGGAGGGCGGCCACCGGAGAGGTGACTGTCTTGAATCATTCCGCACTGCTGCATACCCCGGCTGAGGCCGGGACGGATTCCGGAACGGGCGTGGCCGCACGGTCGTCCGCGCCTCCGTCCCCACGGGCAGCCGCCGCACCGCAGGCTGCTGCATCCGGCATAGAGGGCGCTTCCCCAGCGTCGGACACCCCGCGCCCCGGCGCCCCACGTCCCTCTCATGCCCCGCGCAACGGGGCCCGCGCCGTGGCCCTGGCCCTGACGGTGCCGGGGCAGGTGGTGTCGCTGCTGGTGTTGGTGCTGCCGCTGCTGGTGGCCCTGTACATGAGCTTCACCGACTGGTCGCCCACGCGCGGCTCGCTGTTCGACGCCGACTTCGTGGGCTTCGAGAACTACGGCGAACTGCTGATCTACGACACCCGGTTCACCTACGCCGTGCTGCGCACCCTGTGCATTTCGGTGGTCTGCCTTTCGCTGGAATTCACCTTCGGGCTTGGCCTTGCCGTGCTGTTCATGCGCGAATTCCGGGGCAAGTCGCTGCTCTTTTCCGCCTTTCTCACCCCCATGATGATCCTGCCCGTGGTGGTGGGCTACATCTTCTGGATGCTCTTTCAGTCCAACGGCCCGGTGAACCAGGTGCTGGAGCTCGCCTTCGGGGCCGGGGCCGGGGTGGAATGGTTCCGCAGCGCGCCGTTTGCCGTGCTGGCGGTGATCATCACCGAGGTATGGCACTGGACGCCGCTGTTCTTCCTCATCCTGCTCTCTGGCCTCAACTCGGTGCCGGAAAACCCGGTGCGCGCGGCGGTCATCCTTGGCGCATCGCCCCGGCAGGTGTTCTGGCGGGTGATCATGCCCATGCTGAAGCCTGTGATCATCGTGGCCTTCGTCATCCGGTCCATGGAAATCATCAAGCTGTTCGACGAGGTGTTCATGCTGACGCGCGGCGGGCCCGGCTCGTCCACGGAAACCATCAGCCTGTACATCTACAAGCTGGCCTTCAACGACTTTCAGCTCGCCTACGGCGCGGCGGCAGCGTTCATCGTGCTGATCGGTTCGCTGGTGCTGGTGCATCTGCTGCTGGCCCCCGTGCGCGACCAGTTGCTGGAAGGAGGTCGCAAATGATGCTCCGCAAGCTTACCCCGTTGCAGGCCCTGTTGATGGGCCTGGCGCTGATCGTGGTGCTGTTTCCCGTGTTCTGGATCGTCATGACGGCCATCAAGCCGCCCACGGACTGGAACGCCTCGCCCGCCATCTGGGTGCCGTCCAAGCCCACGCTGATCAACTTCCGGACCCTGTTCGACCCCGACGCCATCCGCGAATACGGCGTGGGCGGGGTCAGCCAGGCGGCCACGGAGGCGGTGATCGGCTCCCTGCTGGCCTCGGTGTCGGCCACGGCCATCTCGGTGGTCATCGGGCTGTTTTCGGCCATCGGCATCTCGCGCTACGGCAACGGCGGCAAGTCCACGCCGCTGGTCATCCTTTCGGGGCGCATGTTTCCCCCGGCGGCCATCGCCGTGCCTTTCGTCATCATGTTCTCGACCATCGGACTCATCGACAGCTACCCCGGCGTCATCGCCATCTACGCGGCGGTGACCCTGCCGTTCTCCACGTGGATGCTGAAGAGCTTTGTCGAGGACCTGCCGCGCGAGATCGAGGAAGCCGCCATGATCGACGGCCAGTCGCGCATGATGGCCCACCTTACGGTGACCATCCCGCTCATCAAGGGCGGGCTGTTCGCCACCACCATGTTCGTGTTCATCCTGAACTGGTCGGAATTCATGTTCGCCCTGGTGCTGTCCTACAGCAACGTGAGCACCATCCCCGTCCAGCTCGCCAAGTACGTCACGGCCACTGCGGGCACGCTGTACGGCGTGCAGGCAGCCCTGGCCGTGCTGGCCATGGTGCCGCTGGTCATCGTGGGGTACCGCATCCAGTCCCACCTCGCGCGGGGCATGACCTTTGGAGCGATAAAGCAATGAGTACCCCCAAGCTGGAACTGGTTTCCCTGCGCAAGGAATACGACGGCGGCGACGTGGTGGCCGTGGACGGCATCGACCTGTCCGTGGCCCCCGGCGAAACCATCGCGCTGCTGGGCCCCTCGGGCTGCGGCAAGTCCACAACCCTGAACATGATCGTGGGACTGGAGGATCCCAGCTCCGGCGACATCCGCATCGACGGGCAATCCGTGGTCGGCGTGCCCGCCGGGCGGCGCAACGTGGGCCTGGTGTTTCAGGACTACGCGGTGTTCACCTCCATGACCGTGCGCGGCAACCTGGCCTTCGGGCTGGAAGTGCGCAAGACGCCCCGGGCCGAGATCGACCGGGCCGTGGCCGAGGTGGCCGAACTGCTGGGCATGTCCGACAGGCTGGACGCCCGCGCCCGCGACCTTGGCGGGTCCGAGCTGCAACGGGTGGCCATCGGGCGCACCCTGGTCACCCGGCCTGCCATCCTGCTGCTGGACGAACCTCTTTCCAACCTCGAAACAGCAGCTCGGCTGGCCATGCGCCAGGAACTGCGGCGCTTGCAGCACGAGATAGGCCTGACCATCATCTACGTGACGCACGATCAGGTGGAAGCGTTGTCGCTGGCCGACCGCATCGCGGTGATGCACGCCGGGCGCATCCTGCAGGCGGAGCGCACCCAGGTGATCTGCGAGCAACCCGGCCACGTGCTGGTGGCGGGCTTTCTGGGGTCGCCTCCCATGAATCTGGTGCGCGGCAGCCTGCGAGGGGGGGAACTGGGGGGCGGAGGGCTGTCCTTCCGCGCGCCCGGCTTCGTGCTGCCCATGCCGGAAGCGGCGGGGCAGGGCGTGCCCGAAGGCGTGTACACCCTCGGCCTTCGCGCCGAGGCCCTGCGCCTTGCGCGGGTGGGCGATGCGGCCATCACCGGGCGAGTGGCGCTGGTGGAGCCGCGCGGCGCGGACAGCGTGCTGTCCGTGGCGGTGGGCGGCGAGATGCTGAAGGTGGTCACGCCCGCCACCGAGACTGCCTGTGAAGGGCAGGAGGTGGGCCTTTGCGTGCCCGCAGCGGCGCTGTGCCTGTTCGACGGCGATACCAACCGCAGAACTGCGTTCTGCCCCGGAGAAAGGGCCTAGGCCAGGAGCATGACCATGACGACGGCACACATGACGACGACACATGCGACATACGCGGAGGACGCGGCGACCAATGTCGCCATGGGCGCGGGATGCGCCATGCCCGGCGCGGGATTGCCCCCCGCCCTGACCGTGGACGGCCTGAGCAGGCGGTTCGGCGGCAACACGGCGCTGGACGGGGTGGGCTTCAGCGTGCCGCAGGGCGCGCTGACGGTCATCCTTGGCCCGGCGGGCGCGGGCAAGACCACCACCCTGCGCCTTGTGGCCGGGCTGGATACGCCCGACGCGGGTACGGTGGAACTGGCCGGGAGCGACGCCTCCGGGCTGGAACCGCGCGAGCGCGACATCGCCATGATCTTCGACAACCTGGCCTTGTACCCGGACAAGACCGGGTTCCAGAACATTGCCAATCCGCTGGGCATCCGCAGGATGGCCAAGGACGAGATCGAGACGCGCGTGTCCGAGGTTGCGGCCACGTTACAGATTACCCACGTGCTGCACCGTCTGCCCAAGACCATGAGCGGCGGCGAGCGCCAGCGCGTTGCCCTGGGCCGCGCGCTGGTGCGCACCCCCGCGCTGTTCCTGCTGGACGAGCCGCTCTCCAGCCTGGACGCCAAGCTGCGCATCGAACTGCGTGCGGAACTGAAGCGCTTGCAGCGCGAACGGGGCTGCACCTTCCTGATGGCCACCCCCGACTTCAACGAGGCCATGGCCATCGGCGACACGGTGGTGCTGCTGCGGCAGGGCCGGGTGGTGCAGGTGGATGCGCCGCAACGTCTGTACGACGCTCCGGTGGACCGCGAGGCGGCCCTGTTCGTGGGCTCGCCGCAGATCAACCTGCTGGAGGCCTCGTACGTGCCCGGCGAAGGCGGCGGGCAGATGGAGACGGCAGGCGCGCGACTGGCCGCGCCCGCGCACCTGGCGCTGGCCTTCGGCGGGGTGCCCCGGTGCTTCGAACTGGGCATCCGCCCCGAAAACCTGCGCCTGACGGAACCTGTATCCGGTCAGATTACCGGCGAATTGACCGACATCGAAGCCCTGGGGCTGAAGTCGGTGCTCACGGTGGTCAACCCGGCGGCGCGGTTGCGGGTTCTGGTGGACAGCGCGGAGGCCCGGTCGTTGGGCCTTGGCCAGCCGGTGGGACTGGAGACGGTGAACACGCCGCGCATGCTGGCCTTCGACCCGGACGGTGGGCGCAGCCTGCTGCATGGCTAAGGCGTTTCCGCCCGTCCCCGTGTCCTTTGCCCCGGCCCTTTTGCCGTTCATTCGAGACCTGGCCAACCGCCTGTTCCAGAGACGCGCATGATCAACATCTTCGTGACCTACCGTTGCAACCTGGCCTGTTCCTACTGTTTCGCGCGCGAGTTGCACGGCGAATTCCCGCAGGACATGTCGGACGACCGCTTCGACACCCTGCTGGACTGGCTGGTGCGGGCCGGGGTGCCGGTGGCGGCGTTCATCGGGGGCGAACCCACCCTGCACCCGCGCCTGGCGGACATGGTGGAACGCGCCACCGACGCGGGCGTGGCCGCCGTGCTGTTCACCAACGGCCTGTTCCCGCGCGACCTGGCCGCGCGGCTGGCGGGGCGGGTGTCCAACTTCGTCATCAACTACAACGCGCAGGAGGTGTACACCCCGGCGCAGTGGACCCTGCTGCACGAAAACCTGGACCGCCTGCACGACCTTTCGGCGCGGATCACCTTTTCCAAGAACTTCGCGCCAGGCCATGCCGACTACGGTTACCTGCTGCACGGCATCGACCGCTACGGCGTGACCTCGGTGCGCTACGACATCTCGCGGCCCAGCGGCAGGGGCGGCAACGACCATTGCACCTTTGACGACACCGGGGCCATGATGGCGCACGTGGTGGGCTTCGTGAAGGAATGCGAGCGGCGGGGGGTGCGCACGGGGCTTGATTGCAGCGTCCGGCTGTGCGACCTCAGGGATGACGACCGGCGCTACCTGGAGCGCGTCTCCACCAAGTTCACCGGGGTGTGCCATCCGTCCATCGACGTACACCCCGACCTGTCGGCCTCGTACTGCCTGCCCCTGAACGGGCTGCGGGTGGCCGACGTGACGCGCTTTACCGACCAGGATGCGCTGCGCTGGCATTTTGCCCAGGCGGTGCGCCCCCTGCGGCAGGAAAACGTCTCCGCCGCATGCCTGGACTGCAAGGACTTCATGCGCCGCTGCCAGGGCGGCTGCCTGGCCTTGCGGCAGGGCACGGCCTGCGCGGCTGCTGCGACAGACGATGTGACGAACGGGCGGGACGCTGCGTCCCGCGCCACGCAATGCCCTCCGGAATGCCTGTGAGCACCAAAGACATGGGGGACGCCGCCGTGGCCGAACAACGCATCATTACCAGTTGCACCCGCGACTGCCCCAACAGCTGCGGCCTTGTGGCCACCGTGCGCGATGGCCGCCTGGTGCGGCTGGCGGGCGACCCGGACCACCCGCTGACGCGCGGCAAGGCCTGCGTCAAGGCGCAGCGTTACGTGAAGCGGGTGTACAGCCCGGAACGCATCACGCACCCGCTGCTGCGCGATCACCGCGACCAGCCGTGGCGGCGCGCCACGTGGGACGAGGCGCTGGACCGCATCGCCGCGCGCATGACCGCCATCCGCGACGAATCCGGCACGGAAGCCATCCTGTACTACCAGGGCTACGGCGAACGCACCGCGCTGAAGCTGCTGAACCGCTACTTCTTCAACCTGTTCGGCGGGGTGACCACCCTGCGCGGCTCGCTGTGCGGCGGGGCGGGGCAGGGTTCGCAGAACCTCGACTTCGGCGAGCGCGTCTCGCACGACCCGCTGGACCACTACAACAGCAATTCGCTCATCCTGTGGGGCCGCAACCCGGCGTCCACCCAGATCAGCCTGGTGCCCATCCTGCGCGAGATCCGCAAACGGGGGGCCACGGTGGTGCTGGTGGACCCGGCCCGCAACCGTTCGGCCCCGCTGGCCGACCGGCACATCGCCCCGCGTGCGGGCACGGACGCCTTTCTGGCCATGGCCGTGGCCAGGCTGATTTTACGCGCCGGGGGCGAGGACCGCACATTCATGGAACGCCACGCCGAGGGCGCGGCGGAATACCTGCGCATCCTTGACCGGTACACGGTGGACGACCTGTGCGCCCGTTGCGGTGTGCCCATTGCCGACGCGGAATTTCTGGCGGACATGATGCTGCGCCAGCGGCCCACGTCCATCCTGCTGGGCTGGGGCATGCACCGGCACGAGGCGGCGCACCTGTCCATCCGCGCCGTGGATGCGCTGGGGGCCATCAGCGGCAACATCGGCGTGCCGGGCGGAGGCGTGAGCCAGGGCTTCGAGGAATACGGCCCCTACGACCAGCAGTACTGGGGAGACGGGCTGAACCCGCCCCGGCGCACCCTGCTGCTGCCGGAAATAGGCCGCGAGATACTGGACGCGCGCGACCCGGAAATCCGCATGGTCATGGTCACGGCGGGCAATCCGGCCTGCATGGCGGCGGACGCCGGGGCCGTTACCCGTGCCTTCCGCAAGGCGGAATTCGTGGTCTATTCCGGCCACTTCATGGACGACACGGCGGACCTGGCCCACGTCTTCCTGCCCGCCACCACCTTTCTGGAAGAAGACGACGCCATGGCCAGCTACGGCCACAACTACGTGGGACCGGTGAACAAGGCCATCGAGCCGGTGGGCGAGTGTCGTTCGGAATTCATGATGTTCCACGACCTTGCGGCGCGCTTTCCCTTTGCCGACCGCTTCCGGCGCGGCGTGGACGAATGGCTGCACGACCTGTGTTCCCCCATGTGGGCGCAGGGCTGCACGCTGGAGCGGCTGCGCGCCGGGGCCTACCGGCTGGACGCGCCCATGGCCCCGTATGCGGACAAGACCTTTCCCACGCCGTCCGGCAAGTTCCGGTTCATGACGGAGTTCGACCCCGCAGGGCTTGGCGCGGTGGAGCCGGACTATCCCTATCGCCTGCTGACCATTGCCCCGCACGGGTACATCTGTTCGGAACGCACCATGGTCGAGCACGACGCCCTGACCGAGGTGGTGCTGGCCACGGACGAAGCCGCCCGGCTGGGCCTGTCCGACGGCGCGGTGGTGCGGGTGGAAAGCAGCGTGGGCGCGGTGAAGGCCGTCCTGCGCACCGAAGACGGCCAGCGTCCGGACATCCTGGTTGCCGAGCGGGGCGGCTGGAACAAGGCCGGGCACGGGCTGAACCTGCTTACCCGCGCCCTGTCCAGCCAGGTGGGGCGCGGCACGCCGTACTACGAAACCTGCGTGCGGGTAACCCCATGGCCCGACGATGGGGTCACCGGCCTGCGCGTGCTGGTGGTGCAGCACAGCAACGACGCCCCCGGCGGCAACTTCTGCAAGGAACTGGCGCGCTGTGGCGCGGTGCTGACCACCCTGCGCCCGGGGCACGGGGATGTCCTGCCATCCACCGACGAGGCCCAGGCCGGGTACGACGCGTTGGTGGCGCTGGGCGGGCCGCAGCACAGCTGGGACGATGCAGGCTCCCCCCATTTTCCACACCTGATGGACCTGCTGCGCAGCTTTGACGCGGCGGGCAGGCCGGTGGCGGGCATCTGCCTGGGGGCGCAACTGTTGGCGCGGGCACATGGCGGCAGGCCGTGGACCATGGATGCGCTGGAATTCGGCTTCGTGGGTTTTACGCCCACCGAGTCGGGCCTGACTGATCGAGTGCTGGGTCCGGTGCTGTCTGGCGCGATATCTTCTGGTGTGATGTCTTCTGGCGCGCTGCCCCTGCCGCGCCTGATGTCCTTCCACGAAGACACCTTCGACCTGCCGCCAGGGGCCACCCTGCTGGTGCGGGGCGACCAGTGCCCCAACCAGTGCTTCCGGGTGGGCAACGCCTCGTACGGGTTCCAGTTCCATCTGGAGGTGGATTCCGCCATCGTGCAGGACTGGGTGGACATTTTTCGCAAGGGGCGCATGAGCGAATACGCAACCTACCGCGAAAAATTCGACGACGTGTACTTCGACGATCTGGCCCGCGACATGCCCTTGCTGGTGGAAGCCTCGGAGGCGTTCTGCCGCAAGATTGCGGCGGCGTGGCTGGCCCTTGCTCGACGACAGGGGGACTGACCCCCGTTTGCACGAACCCGGATGCGTGACGCAGGCGCCGACTTCTGCCCGCGTGTCCGGCGCATGACATGCGCACGCAGGCATGACGAAGCCCCGGCCCCGCGCCGGGGTTTTTCGTGTGCTGCTGCAGGTGGCAAACAGCTGTCCCGGTCCCGATCCCTGCGGCAATAATGGACATGCCGACCACTTTGTTTCATGGTGCAGAATGGCGGAGTATCCGGGTGCAATTTCGGCATTCGGTTGTTGTCACGCCACGGGGGTGCCATGGCTCGCCGTTCTCCTTACATCCCGCTGTTGCCGCTGCTGGCGCTGTTCCTGCTTGCCTGGGGCGTTGCACAGCCGCAGGCGGCTTCGGCACGCACCGCGTTGACGCGGGTGTGCGTGGTGCAGAGCTACCACCCCGAATACATCTGGTGCCAGAACATCAATGAGGGCATTCGTGATGCGCTGCGGGATGCGGGGGCCATCATCGAGGTGTTCTACCTGGACGCCAAGCGCAACCCTTCGCCCGATCATCTGCGCGCCGCCGCGCGGGGCATTGCCTCCCGCATCGCGGAACTGCGACCGCAGGTGGTGATAACCGTGGACGATGCGGCGCAATTGTATCTGGCCGTGCCGTACCTGGTGGGCAAGGGGCGCGATGCGGGCACAGCGGGGCCGCAGGTGGTGTTCTGCGGGGTCAACGCCCCGCTCGCCAGCTACGGGTATCCCGCGCCCGACATCAGCGGCGTGCGCGAACGCTGGCATTTTCGAGAAGGGTTCGACCTGCTGCGCAAGATAGACCCCCGCATCAGGAACGTGGCGGTGTTGCTGGATGATTCCGAATCCGCCGGATATGTGCTGGCGGACATGCGCGACGACCTTGCCCGCAACGGTCCCTTTGCCCTGCAACTGTCCGACGTGGCCATGCTGCATACCTTTCAGGAATGGAAGCGCGCTGTGCTTGCCGCACAGGACCATGCCGACGCCATTGCGCTGGGCCTGTACCATTCGCTGGTGGATGCCGCCACCGGCAAGGTGGTGCCCGCCGAAACCGTGCGCGACTGGAACCTGTCCGTGCTGCGCAAACCCACGCTGGGCTTCAGCGACGCCACGCGTGACCACGGCCACCTGTGCGGCATCCTGGAATCGGCCCACGAGCAAGGCCTGCTGGCGGGCCGCATGGCGCGTCATCTGGTGCTGCGCGGGGGGCGGGCGGGCGGCTTGCCCGTGGTCGTCAACCAGCAGGGCCAGGTGTTCGTCAACCTGAAGACGGCAGAGCGCCTGGGGCTGGTCATTCCCTACGAGATCATCAAGGCGGCGGAGATCGTCATTCAATGAGCACCGCGCCAGACATGCCTGAAGCACCTGATCCGACAAAAAGGGCAGAACAGCCGCGCGCGCCGGGCAGCCCCTGGCGTTGGTCCATGCCCGAGCGGTTCATCGCCACGGCGCTTACGGCGGTGTTCATCGGCGTGGTGGTCATTTCCGCAGTGGCCTATCGCTACACGCGCAGCGCGGCGGAGGAAATGGCCGGGGCGCAGATGGTGCAGGCGCTGGAGCTGCTGGACCGCGACGTTTCCGGGCGGGTGCGGGAGGTGACGGGGCACACCGTTCTGGTAAGCCGGGAAGAAGTGTTGCCGCTGGCGCTGGAAAATTCGTACCTGGGTCGCTCGGCGCGGGTGTCGGCCCAGCGCAGGCTGGATGCCTTTGTACAGGAAGGCGGATTCAGTCATTTGCTGCTGGTCGACCAGACGGGCCGGGTGGTGCTTTCCACGTTGCCGCTGAACGAGTCGCAGCGCGACGTTTCACACCGGGACGCCTTCCGGTCAGTCATGCAGGGCGCTTCCGTTCTGGAACTTGTCGAGCGGTCGCAGCTTACCGGCGGACCGGTGCTGGTCGCCGCCGAGCCTGTGCGCGGTTCCGAGGGCGGTGTGGTGGGGCTGGTGGCGGCCATCACCGCCATGGATGCCTTTGCGCGGGACATTCTGGACAGCGTTCACCTTGGGGCATCGGGCGGCGCGTATATCCTGAGCGACACTGGGCAGTTGCTGGCGCGTCCCGCATGGGCCGGCCCGGACGTTTTTACGCCCGACGCCCGGTTGCTGGAAATGCTGCACGCAGGCGCCAGTGCGGTACAAGGCGCCAACCCGGTGCCGCAAGCAGTGCAGCGGGCGGGGCGGCAACGCCTGATTACCTTCCGGCGCAATGCGGTCACCAACTGGTTTCTGGTGGTAGAGGCGGACGAAGCGGACATCCTGTCCCCGGCTCACCGTCTGGCTGCCGCCAGCGGGGGCATATCGCTGGTTACGCTGGCCTGCGTGGCCTTGGCGCTGGGTGCGTTGCAACGGGCCATGACCCGGCTGCGCCGGTCCGAAGACCGTTTTTCCACCCTGTTCCGTCTTTCTCCGGACAGCGTGTTGCTGGTGGCTCCGGAGAGCGGCGTGGTGGAGGACGTCAACGATGCTGCCGCCGCCGCGTTCGGCCTTGCGCGCCAGACCATGGCAGGGTGCAGGCTGCACGACCTGGGCATCCTGCCCGACGAGGCCTCGCGGCGCGCCGTGTGGGCGCAACTGGAGGGTGCAGGAAGCATCCGCAACGTGGAGGTGGCGGGGCGTTCTCCGGGTGATGGGGACGGGCGGGAGGTGGTCCATTCCCTGTCCGGCCAGGCCATGGACATTGGCGGCAGGCATCTGTTCATGCTGGTGCTGCGCGACGTGACCGAAATGAAGAAGATGCAGGAAGTGATGATCCAGACCGAGAAGATGATCTCGGTGGGGGGCATTGCGGCGGGCATCGCCCACGAGATCAACAACCCCCTGGGGGCCATCATGCAGGCCTCGCAGAACATGCAGCAGCGCATGAACACCGTGCTGCCCGCCAATATCGCCGCAGCGCAGGAGGCGGGGCTGGACCTGGATGCCCTGCAACAATACCTGCGGGCGCGCAAGGTGGATCGGTTCATCGAGGACATCCGGGCGGCAGCCATCCGCGCCTCTGACATCATCCGGCACATGCTGGACTTCAGCCGCAGCAGCGCGGCGCGCAGCACCGCCTGCGATCTGCGCGGGCTGGTGGACCGCGCCGTAAACCTGGCCGCCAGCGATTACGACCTGAAGAAAAGCTATGATTTCCGAAGGATCCGCATTGATATCCGCATGGCGGACAACCTGCCCCCCGTGCCCTGCGTGGAGACAGAGGTGGAACAGGTGCTGCTGAACCTGCTGCGCAACGCGGCGCAAGCTTTGTCTGGCATGGACCCGCCCCGTGACGAGCCGCGCATCGTGCTGCGCGCCTTTCCGCAGGATGGCTGGCTGCGTCTGGAGGTGGAAGACAACGGCCCCGGCATGCCGCCGGAGGTGCAGCGCCGCATCTTCGAGCCGTTCTACACCACCAAGCCGCCAGGGGTGGGCACGGGCCTCGGCCTGTCGGTATCATATTTCATCATCACCAAGGGGCATGAGGGCCGCATGGACGTGGAGTCGCGCCTCGGCGAGGGCAGCGTGTTCCGGGTGGACCTGCCCGCAGGCGGGCCGCTGGCGTGTTCCGGGCCTGAAGGGGGCAACGCTGTTCCGCCTGATGGGGCGGGCCTGTCCTGAGGGGACGGTTTCGTTACCTGTGCCCATGGCATGATGCACAAGGCCCCCGGCACGTCCGCGTGTGACGCCGGGGGCCTTTGCGTGTGGCCGTGCTGGCGCATCGTCAGCACGAGCCGTCAGCATGAGTCGTCAGGACTTTTCGGAGCGCGGCAGCCCCCGCCGCCCTTTGCATCGCCGCCCCCTGTCTTGTCGTCCCTTATCCCCCCGTCCCCTGTTCCTTCGGTCTTGCGCGGGGTGCCCGGCACCCAGCCCAGGGGCGGGGCGGCCTGCGCATCCGCGCCCGCGCCGCGCGTCTTCAGCACCGAAATCAGCATGGACCCGGCGATGATGGCAAACGTCACCAGCAATGCCGCACTGGTGGAGATGATCTTGGCGTCGAAGGCGGCGTTGACGATCATCTTGCCGCCAATGAACACCAGCACCAGCGACAGGCCGTACTTGAGGTAGCGGAAACGGTGGATGACGCCTGCCAGCGCAAAGTACAGCGCCCGCAGGCCCAGGATGGCGAACACGTTGGAGGTGTAGACGATGAACGGGTCCGTGGACACGGCGAAGATGGCGGGGATGGAATCCAGCGCAAAGACCAGGTCGGAGAATTCGATGATCACCAGCACCACCAGCAGCGGGGTGGCGTGCAGCAGGCCGTTCTTGCGCACCACGAAGTGCCCGCCCTCGTAGCCTTCCGTCAGCCGGAAGCGGCGGCGGAACAGCCGCACCACCCGGTTGCCGGAAAGGTCCGGTTCGCTGTCCGCCGCCAGCAGCATCTTGATGCCGGTAACCACCAGAAAACCGCCGAACACGTATATCACCCAGTGAAAGGCGTTCAGGATGGCCGCACCGGCCAGGATCAGCCCGGCGCGCATGGCCAGCGCGCCCAGAATGCCCCAGAACAGCACCCGGTACTGCAAGGCGGCGGGCACCGCAAAATGGGTGAACACCAGCACGAACACGAAGATGTTGTCGACGCTGAGGCTCTTTTCGATAAGGTAGCCGGTCAGGAATTCCAGCCCCTTCTGCGGCCCCATGAACACGAATATGCCGCCGCCGAAGGCCAGCGCCAGCGCAAAGTAGGCCAGGCTCATCCACAGCGCGCCGGACAGGGTCATCTCCTTGTCCTTGCGGTGCAGCACGCCAAGGTCGAAGGCCAGCAGCATGAACACGAAAAGGTTGAAGCCGCCCCAGAGCATGTAGCCGGACATGGGGTGTTCTCCTTGGCGATGGTGGTGGGTGTGCGAAGTCGCGCGCTTGCCCGCGTGGAATCGTGTCGTCCGTGGAGTCTGCCCGTGAGTGGGTGGGGGCGACTCGTCCGGGTCGGGCCGGGGAAGCCGGCGTCGCGCTTTTCCGATTGCTACCAATCTAGCAGCGGGGACGTGCGGAAGCAACGCGGCAGTTCATGCGGCGTGCCGCCGCATTTTTCGTGTGGCGCGCTGGCGTGCGTATGTTCGGTGACGGCAGACGGCGATACCGTCGCGGTATTGTGCAATGTAATGCACCATGCTGGCAAAAAACGCATTTTGTCTTGCGCGACGGGGCGTCCCGGACTATAGCGCTTGCAACGGGGACCGCATTGCGCTGGCAGGCGCTTCGCGCGCCGCACCGCGCCACCTTCAACCGTCGCAGAAGGATGTCCGTTCGATGAGGTACTTGTTGCTGGCCATCATCATTCTCACCTCGGCCATGTTCACGTTTGTCCATGCGCAGAACGAGGTCGCGCGCGGAGCCGCTGCCGAAGCGGCAGCCAGCGTGCCCGGACCTTCCACCCCCGCACAGGACCGCTGAACCCGCTGGCGTTCGACGCCGGTCGTGCGCGCCGATTGGCCCCTGGGCCGGTCGGCGCGTTCCGTTTTTCAGGCCAGTCGCGTGCGGCGCACCCCTGCAACAGCGGGGGCGTTCTGCCCGTGCCATTGTTTTGTACAGACAGCCGAACGCAAGATAATTCATGCTGTTGTGCAGCAAAGATGCAAGGCGATAAGGATGTTGCGCAACGGGGCTTGCTTTGTCCGCAGGATGATGTATTCTGTAGGCGTTGCGTCCGAAGCAGTTCTTTCGTGAAGCAGCGGCACGCCGCGATCAGCAGATGAAAAAGGAATCTCCCATGCGTTTCAACACCCTTTCGTCCCTCTCCACCGCATTCACCGGTTCCGACCGGTTCTTTGCACGTGGTGAACGCGCTACCGGGACAGGGGGGGGCGCATAGCGGCAGCATTCCGCACGCACACGCAACACGCGGCCCCGTCCACCAATCAGGTAGACGGGGTCTTTTTTTTCACCCCAGGTATTCACCTTGTCAAACTGGCCCCAAGGGGCATCGGCGCATGGCCGCCCCCCGCGCACTGCGCGGGCTGGGCCGGGCCACGCCGAAGGAGGAGTGCAATGCGCGAAGAAACCATTGCCGTGGTACGGCGCAGACTGAAGCAGGAAATCCGCGACCTGCGCGAGGCCCTGGACCGCTGGCGCGGCATGCAGGGCGTGGAGGATGCAACTGACCCTGAACGGCTGCCCGACGTGGACGGCATGACCTACCGTTCGTGGAAGCAGCGCACCGAGGCGCGCCTGCAAGTGCTGCGCGCCACGCTGGAACGGCTGGACGACGAGGAATTCGGCTACTGCGACGACTGCGGCAACGAGATTCCCGCCGCGCGTCTGCTGGCCGTGCCCACCACCACCCGCTGCGTCCACTGCATGTCCGCGCGTGAAGAGCGCGGCGTGCAGGCCCGGCCCATGGTCTTTTGACAAGGGGGCTCCGCTGGCGCGGGGCCCCTTTTGCGTGCGCGGTCGTACACGCGCTTGCGGCGGCAGGTGCGTTGCCCTATGTCCCGGCGTGGAGGCCGCCGCGCCCGGTGCTGGCCGCGAAATCGCTTCGGCCCGCCATGCTCCGCCCACGCTGCGGAGACGCGAAAGGGGGGTGGCGTACCCCTGCCGGGCATGGCGGCCTCCCATTTCGTGTGCGGGGCAATTTCTCGCACAATCGTTCTGTTTACCCGCCATGTCCTGCCATTGCTCCCGCCGCCCCGTTGCCTTGCCGCACCGCCCCCTGTTACAGCGAAAAAACGGCATCTCCCGCTGTTTTTCCTTCCCCCTCTCCCCGTTCCTGCAGGAGGCTCCATGCTCGACGCGATCATGTTCCTGTCCGGCGCCATGGTCATGGTGCTCGAAATGGTGGGGGCGCGCCTGCTGGCTCCGCATCTGGGCACCTCGGTCATCGTCTGGACCAGCCTTATCGGCGTGGTGCTGGCCAGTCTGAGCGCGGGCTACTGGCTGGGCGGACGCCTGGCCGACCGCACCCTGTCGCGGCGCACCCTGTCGCGCATCCTGGCCGGGGCCGCGCTGTCCGTGCTGGCCGTGGCGCTGGCGCATGGCCGGGTGGTGGGCTGGGTGGCCGGGGGGCTGGATTCGCTGTACCTCGCCGCCGTGCTGGCTGCCGTGCTGCTGTTCGCCGTGCCGGGCGTGCTGTGCGGCATGGTTTCGCCCTATGTGGTGCGCCTGGCCCTGTCGGACATGGATACCTCCGGCGCGGTGGTGGGGCGGCTGTACGCCGTGTCCACGACAGGCAGCATCCTGGGGACCTTTCTGGGCGGCATGGTGTTGGTTTCGTGGTTCGGCAGCACGCTGATCCTGCACGGGGTGGCAGCCTGCCTGCTGGGGGCCTCGCTGCTGGCGCACCCCCGCGCGCCGCTGGTCCGGCTGGCGCTGCTGGCCGGGGTGGGCGCGTTGGCATGGGCCTCGCACGCCTATGCCGCCTTTGCGGAGCGCTACTACGGGGTGCGGGTGACCGAGACGCCGTACAACCACATCCGCGTCTACGACGCCACCCAGGCCGGGCGGCCCCTGCGCCTGCTGGCCACGGATCCGGGCCGCTACCAGTCCGCAGCCTATCCCGACGACATGGCCGAACTGGCTCTGCCGTACACCCGCTTCTACGCGCTGGGGCCGACGCTGGTTCCCGGCGCACGCCGGGTGCTGATGCTGGGGGGCGGCGGGTATTCCGTGCCCAAGTGGCTGCTTTCCGGACGGGCCGGGCTGAATGCGGCAACGCTGCGGGTGGACGTGGTGGAACTGGACCCCGGCATGACCGGGGTGGCCCACCGTCACTTCGGTCTGACGGACGACGCGCGGCTGCGCGTCTTTCACGAGGACGCGCGGGCCTTCCTGAACCGGCGGGCGCGGCAGGCGCAGGCCACCGCCGGGGCCGACGCCGGTACGCAAACCGACCACGCGGCCCGCTACGACCTGATCTTCACCGACATCTTCAACTCGTACTATTCCGTGCCGTTCCACGTGGGCACGGTGGAGGCGGCGCGCCGCATGCGCGCATTGCTGGCCGACGACGGGGCCGTGGTCATGAACATCATCTCCGCCGCCGGGGGCGAGGACGGGCGGCTGTTCCGGGGCATCCGCGCGGCGTTTGCCGCCTCGTTCGCCGACGTGCGGGTGTATGCCGTGGCCACCGCCGATTCCGTGGACTATGTGCAGAACCTGATGCTGGTGGCGCGCCCCGTGTCGGGTCTGCCGCAAGCGCCCGCCGACGCACTGCCCCCGGAAGTGCGGGAAATGCTGGCCCGCCGCCTGAATCTGCCGGATGTTGCCCGCGACGACGTGCCCCCGCTGACCGACGAATACGCTCCCGTGGAGCGGTATGCGCTGGGGCTGGTGCGCTGGCGGTAGGGCATTCCGCCGTCATCCCCGGCCTTGCATCGTCCGCGCGATGCGTTATCCTGAAAGCTGGTTGCGTTCATCCGACGTCAGGAAGTCAAAGGAGCCTCGCCATGCATCTTCGTACCCGCACCGCCCGCCCCCGCGCCGTGGCCATTGCCGCCACCCGCGACGACACAGTTTCCGCGTTTCTTCTGGCCTCCGCCATTGTGTTCCTGCTGCTGGGCATGCTGGCGCTGGCCGCACCCGTACGCGCCGAGGACAGCGAGGTGGGCTGCGTGACCACCGAATGGAAGCTGCTTGGGGCCAACCACCAGGTGTGCGTCTTTGCCTTTCAGGACCCGCGCATTCCCGGCGTGTCGTGCTTCATCAGCCAGGCCAAGACCGGCGGCATCAGCGGCAGCCTGGGGCTGGCCGAAGACCCGTCCAACTTCTCGGTTTCGTGCAGCCAGACCGGCCCCATCACCGTTCCCGACAAGCTGCCCGCCAAGGAAAACGTGTTCAAGGAATCGACGTCGGTGTTCTTCAAGGCCACCCGGGTCACCCGGCTGTGGGACAAGGAGCGCAACACCCTGGTCTACCTTGCCGTAAGTCGCAAGATCATTGATGGTTCGCCCTACAATTCCGTATCCACGGTGCCGGTGCGACCGTAAGCGGCGCGCCAGTTCCTTCACGACAGTTCCCGCTTTCCGTTCCGTCTTTTTGCATGACGAACTGCACGGCCCGTCGCCATCGCGGCGGGCCGTTGCGTTGTCGCCGTCCGTTGTCGCCGTGTTGCTGCTCCCGCATGATTGCCCGGCATGCATCTCAGGGGTTTGCCCACCGTGCGGCAGGTGCGGTATGCTGGGCGCGGGGATGGCCGAACCACGCCCGCGCCGCGCGCACGGGCACGGAGGTAGCCGGATGCAGGATGTGAACGGAATGCAGGCCGCGTCCAGAAAGGCCGTGATTGCGTCATGCCTTGCTGCTGCGGTTTGCTTGTGGACCGTGGCGGCATGCGCGGGCAGCGTCAGGGAGTACGCAGGAGACATGGTGTCGCTGGATGCGGCAGGCACGGTGGAGAACTCCAGCCGCCTGTTTTTTTCCGATGGCAAGGTGCGCGTGGAAGTGCCCGCGCAAGAAGGCATGGGACCCATGGTGCTCATCTTGCGGCCAGACCGCAAGGTGCAGTGGATGATCGACGAGGCGGCCAGGACCTGGTTCGAGCAGCCCCTGGACGACACCATGCCCCTGACCCCCGCCGCGCGCATGGCCGTGGGCGAAAGCACCGTGAAGGAAGAGCCACTGGGCGAGGAAAAAGTGAACGGCTACGCCACGCGCAAGAAGCGGGTCACCGTCACCTCCAAGGTCATGGGCCAGACGCAGGCAACAGTGTCCACGGTGTGGATGGCCGACGAGTTCGACGTGCCCCTGCGGGAACGCGGCGAAACGGGCGAAACCGAGGAGTTCCGCAATATCAGGGTGGGGGCGCAGCCCGCCGCGCTGTTCGAGGTGCCCAAGGGCTACACCCGGAGCAAGAACATGCCCGGCATGCCCGATATAAAAGACATGCCGGACATGAAGAACATGCCGGACATGAAGACGCTGGAAGGCATGGGCATGCCGCCGGGCATGAAGTTGCCGGGGCAGTAACGGCCAGCGGCGGAAAAAAACAACAAAAGGGCCAGGCATGAAAATGCCCGGCCCTTCCTGATGTGCGGTTGTCGGCGTTCGGCGGTGCGTTCGGCAGGAACGACCTGCGGAGTGAAAGCCCTAGCGGGCTTCCATCACCAGTATGCGTGTGCGCCCGGTGTCGGACTCGCGCACGGTGATCTCCACGGTGCGGGCGTTGTTCCTGACGGCGTCCACCATCAGCGAGGCCGTTTCCTTGGTGTCGCAGTCGTACACGTCGACGATTTCGCCGCGCATGGGCACGGTATCCACATCGACTTCCACAAGGTGCCCCGACTCCGTATCAAAGCCATCCCACGCCAGAGCGGCGCTGGGCACGGCCAGAGAGAGCAGCGCGGCCAGGGCGAACGGACTGACGAGATGACGGGCGAGCGGGCGGACGAACGGGCGGATGGTATGCTTCATCCGGCCCGTGTAGCAGAGCCGGAACGGGGCGGCAAGTGGCTATTTTACCGCGTGGTTACGGCAGCATCTTGAGGTAATCCCCGTACCCTTCGGCCTGCATGGCCTCACGCGGGACAAAGCGCAGAGCTGCCGAGTTCATGCAATAGCGCAGCCCGGTGGGGGGCGGACCATCAGGAAACACATGCCCCAGGTGTGATCCGGCGATGCGGCTGCGCACCTCGGTGCGCACCATCCACAGGGTGCGGTCCACGTGCTCGGTCACTGCGTCGGACGCCACGGGCCGGGTGAAGCTGGGCCAGCCGGTGCCCGAATCGTACTTGTCGGACGAAAGAAACAGCGGTTCTCCCGACACCACGTCCACGTAGATGCCTTGGCGCTTTTCGTCCCAGTATTCGTTGTGGAAGGCGCGTTCGGTGCCTTCCTTCTGGGTGACCTCGTATTGCAGGGGGGTAAGGCGGGCGCGCAGTTCCTTGTCCGTGGGCTTGGAAAAGCGTTGCCATGGTGCGGATGTGGTCATGGGGATGTCTCCCTTGGCCCCGGATGCGCCGGATGCGCCGGGTGCGGCGGGTGCGGCGGATGCGGCGGGCGCGCCGGGTGCGGCGTCAGGTGTGATGACGGGTGTGATCACGGGCGTGACGTCCGGGGACTGTTGCGCCGCCACGCCCGGTTGCCCGGCCAGCAGGGCGAACAGCAGTACGGCCAGCATCAGCCAGAGCAGGTCGGGCAGGCCGTCGCGCAGGCGGATGCTGCGGTTGGTGGCGGGGGCAGCGGCTGCGTCCGTGGGTTTCTGGTCGGGGCGATGTCGCGCGGCGCGCGGCAGACGGGCGGCAACGCGCGAGATGAGTCGTGTCCTGCCGTCCGTTGAACGCCGGGCGGGACGTGCTGTGGCGTGAGGATCATGCATGGCGGCCTCCCGGTGGCGTTTCTGTGCTGCCTGCTTTGGCCCTGCCCCGCGTTGGCTCTGGGTAGCCAGTGGGCTTTGCGGCGCATCCGGGCGTGTTGCGGGCGGATGTGTCCCGCAGGGCATATCCCCGAACGGGGTTGGTTTCTCCACAACAGGTAGAGCCTGCAAAGGAGGTGTCAAGCCGGGCGGTCACGGATGATACGCCGGGGCCAGGGCCGGGTCAGGACCGGATAGGCAGGCCAGAGCCGGACAAAATGGACAGGGAGCGGGCAGGGCAGGGGCAAAACGCGCCGGTGGCGAAATGAACCGGGATGGTTCACAGACGCGCGGAACATGGTTACCGTAACCTTCCAGCCCGGAGAGCAACCGCCCGATGCGGAGCCTGTCCGGTGCAAGACCTTGCGCAGGACCCCTGTCCATTGAAGGTGGCCGCCAAGGGCGCTAGGGTGATTGTCAGGGAAAGCACTGACTGGCGGGAAACCGTGACCGGAAAGTGCCCCGCCGGGGCCGCGCCCCATCCACGTTCCATTCAGGAGAACGCATGACTTCCGATTTCGACCGCGATCTGCAACGCCTTGAAGGCAAGCTGAAGGCCCTGCGCAGCAAGGAATACATTCCCGACGCCCTGCTGGAGATCGTGGCGCGCACCGCCGCCATCCAGTTGGAAGCGCGCGCCGCCGTGCAGGCGGATCTGTCCGCCGTTCCCGTCGCCGACCTGGCCACGCCGGAAGCCCACGCCCAGGGCGCGCCGCTGCTTCCGCGAGATGCCTTCATCTATGACCGGGCGCGCACGGCAGCCACCTTTGGCCGCCTGCTGGCCATGATGCGCGCCGCCGGGGGCACCCTTGGGGCCGCCGCCGAAGTGGTGCGCGAGGCCATGGAAAAGGGCGAGCTTGCCGTTGAAAACGCCTGCGACGCGGCCCTGCGCGATGACGTGGCCTGGTTCGACGCCTGGGCCCTGCGCCTGCCCGACGCGCCCAGCCTGGTGCGTTTTCTGGCCATGGGCAGCGTAACGCCTGCGGTGGAGGCCCTGGCCGCTGCGGTGGCGGCGGAGCACGCCCGGCGTACGGGCGCGGACCAGCCGGGGGGCACTCCCGTGGTCTGGCAGCACGGCCACTGCCCGGTGTGCGGCAGCGCGCCGCTGGTGGGCCGCCTGGTGGGCAAGGAAGGGGCGTTGCACCATACCTGCTCGTTCTGCCGTCACGAATACCGGGCCAAGCGCTTGCAGTGTCCGTTCTGCCTGGAGAACGAGTCGAAGAATCTCGAATACTTCACCGCCGATGGTGAACCCGGCTTTCAGGTGCATGTCTGCAAGTCGTGCAAGGGGTACATCAAGGTGGCGGACTTCCGCGAGTTCGACCGCATTTCCATTCCTGTGCTGGACGACCTGGAGTCGCTGGCGCTGGACATCGTGGCGCGCCAGCAGGGCTATGCGCGGCCCACGGCGTCGGCCTGGGGGTTCTGATGACCGGGCGCGACGCGAC
Source organism: uncultured Desulfovibrio sp. (assembly GCA_964402645.1). Taxonomy (GTDB): domain Bacteria; phylum Desulfobacterota; class Desulfovibrionia; order Desulfovibrionales; family Desulfovibrionaceae; genus Cupidesulfovibrio. The sequence continues at coordinate 242,040 of CAYOCV010000002.1, forward strand.
GCGACAGCCAGAAAGGCCAGATCGGCCAGATCGGCCAGATCGGGCAGACTGGCCAGATCGGCCAGACGGGTCAGCCGGAACGGGCGGGGCCATGCCGCGCCAGGTTTCCGTGCGTCGCTACAAGGATGCGGCCTGGGGCGCCGTGGACGACGTGGTGAGCCGCGAAGTGCCGGTGCAGGTGGCATGGGGGCCGGAGCCCGAAGACGCAGGCACGGCGGGCATTACCGCCGGGGCCACCCGCTTGTGGGCCTGGCCGCACGGTCTGGCCGACCTGGCCCTTGGCCACGTGTTGCTGGACCGGGTACACCCCGCCGTGACCGGGGAGGAGCCGGGGGCGTGGGGCATCCGCCATGCCGGGATGGTGACCGCTATGAGCGCGGACGCAGGCGGGGGTGATGCTCTTGCCTTCCGGGTGGCCCTGCGCGCCGCCCCCCCCGTTGTCGCGCCGCAGATGCCCAGCCCCATGCGGGCCGCCGTGCTGCTGGACGCCATGCGCGCCTTCATGGGCGAGGAAGGGCTGTGGGACGGCACTGGCTGCTTCCACCGCGCGGGCGTGTACGACCCCGTGCAGGGCCGCCTGTTGCGCCGGGCCGAGGACATAGGCCGCCACAACTGCATCGATCGCCTGGCCGGATGGGCCGCGCGCGAAGGGGTGGACCTGGCCCCCCGCCTGCTGCTGGTTTCTGCGCGGGTGACGGCCAGCCTGTTCGCCAAGGCGCGCCGTGCGGGTTTTTCGTTCATCGTCAGCCGCTCCGCCGTGACCACCGGTTCGGTGGACATGGCCACGGAGCAGGGCGTGACGCTGGTGGGCTTTGCGCGTGACCGCGAGGAACGCTTTACCGTGTTTGCCGATGCCGGGAGCAGGGTGCTGGAATGAGCCATCCTGGCGCGGAGCACCCGGCAGGCATGCCGGAAGGCGGGGCGGACGCCGCCTCCGCCCACGGCATTGTCGGCGTGGTGCTGGCTGGCGGGCTGTCCACCCGACTGGGGCAGGACAAGACCCGGCTGCGCCTGCATGGCGAAACCGCGCCGGGGTTGTTGTCCCGCACGGCGCAGTTGCTGCGCTCCGTCACTGGCGAGGTGTGGATATCCTGCCGCGGCAACCGCCCCTGCCCGGTGGCGGAAACGGGTCTTGACGGTCCCTGCTACCGCCTGAACGACGAGGTGGAGAACATGGGGCCGTTCGGCGGGGTGATAACCGCCTTGCGCGTGGCCCAGGGGCCGGTGCTGGTGCTGTCGTGCGATTTGCCGTTCATGGAACGCGCCGTGCTGGAACGGCTGCTGGCCCGCAGGGCAGAACGGCGGCCCGGAACGGTGATGACCACTTTCCAGCAGGTGGAAACCGGGTTCATCGAATCGCTGGTGGCCGTGTACGAATTCGAGGCCCTGCCGCTGTTCCGGCAGGCGCTGGAGGACGGGGAACGCAAGCTGAGCCGGGTGGTGCCGCCTGATCTGCGCGAGCACATTCCCTATTCGGTGCGAGAGGCCCTGCCGTTCTTCAACATCAACTACCCTGCCGACCTCGAAATGGCCCGGCGGATCATCGGCGCGCTGTAACAGGCACGCCGCACGGCCAGAAGCCCCCGCATCGGCTTCGCGGAAATGCCATGACCGGAAATGCCCAGACCAGAAATGCCCTGCTTGCCAGAGATGCAGCCGCCCCGGAAGGGGGCGCAGAAAACCGTGCAGTATCCGGCATGGCCACGGGTGTTGCGCCCGACCATGCCAACCTGACCGACGCGCCCGACCACGCCAGTCTGACCGACGCGCATGGCCGCCGAGTGCGCTATCTGCGCCTGTCCGTCACCGACCGCTGCAACCTGCGCTGTTCGTACTGCTGGGGCTGCACGGAAATGCGCTTCATCCCCCACGATGACGTGCTGCGCTACGAGGAAATGGCCCGCATCGTGGACGTGGCCGTGGAAGAAGGCGTGGAAAAGGTGCGCCTGACCGGGGGCGAACCCTTCGTGCGCAAGGGGCTGACCGGGTTCATGGCCATGCTGCACGAACGTCACCCGGCGCTGGACATCCGCATCACCACCAACGGCACCCTGCTGGCCCCGCACGCCGCCGAACTGCGCGGCCTTGGCGTGAGCACGGTGAACATCTCGCTGGACACCTTCCGGCGCGACCGTTTTGCCGCCACCACCGGGCGCGACATGATGCCCCAGGTGTTGGAAGGCATTCATGCCGCGCTGGACGCGGGCCTTGCCGTGAAGATCAACGCCGTGGCCCTGAAAGGCGTCAACGACGACGAACTGGCCACCTTCCTCGATTTCGCGCGCCGCCATCCTGTTGACGTGCGCTTCATCGAATTCATGCCCATGGGTGGCGGCACCAGTTGGACAGAAGACCAGTTCTGGGGCGCGCCGGACATTCTGGCGGCGGCGGAACGGCTGGCCGAGTTGGTGCCTCTGGCCCCCGGCCAGCGGCGCAAGGGACCGGCCAAGCTGTGGGGCATTGCCGGGGGGCTGGGCCGTTTCGGTCTTATCACCCCGCTGTCCGACCATTTCTGCGGCGATTGCAACCGCCTGCGCGTGACCCCCGACGGGCGGCTGCGCACCTGCCTGTTCTCCGACCGCGAATACCGCCTGCGCCCGTTGTTGCGCCACCCGAAACTGGGCATGGACGCGGTGCGTACCGTGCTGCGCCTGGCCAATCGGCGCAAGCCTTTGGGGTATCAGTTGCTGGCCAGGGTGCGGGCGGGCCAGTTGGCCGACCTGCGCGGCGAGGCGCACGCGTTGCCCAACGCTCCGTGCGAGGGCGGTACCGCCGTGGCCAACCGCCGCATGAGCGCCATCGGCGGGTAGGTTGCGCAGGTATTTTCTTGGCGTTCACTCCACGAGTGCGGGTGACGGCGGGCAACGAAAAGGCGGGATCCTTGCGGACCCCGCCTTCGTTTTTTTTCATGCAGAAACGGGCGGCTGCGGCTATGCCGGGGACGCCTCGAACGCCTTGCGCTTGGACAGGAACAGCCCGAATGACACCACTGCCACGGCGATGCCGATCCAGGTGGAGATGTTCAGCGGGATGTTCAGGCCGATCTTGGCGTAGCAGATGTAGGTGGTGCATACGGCGGTCATGAAGGTTGCGGGTACGCTGGCCATCCAGTGCATCATGCCGCGCCGCACCAGGTAGGCGGCGGCCGCCCACAGCACGATGGTGGCCAGGGTCTGGTTGGCCCAGCCGAAGTAGCGCCAGATGATGTCGAAGTTCACCTGCGACAGGGCCGCGCCGATGACGAACAGCGGTACGGCGATCATCAGGCGCTTGCTGTTTTCCACCTGCGAGAAGTTCAGGAAGTCGGCGATGGTCAGGCGGGCAGAGCGGAAGGCCGTGTCGCCCGACGTGATGGGCAGCACCACCACGCCCAGAATGGCCAGCACGCCGCCGATGGGGCCCATGAGGGTCATGGAGACGTCGTTGACCACCTTGCCGGGGCCGCCCGCAGTCAGGGCCGCGTTGAGCGCTTCGGGGGTCTGGTAGAAGGTCATGCCCAGGGTCGCCCAGATAAGGGCAATGACGCCCTCGGCGATCATGGCCCCGTAGAAGATGGGGCGACCGCAGTTTTCATCGGGGATGCACCGGGCCATCATGGGCGACTGGGTGGCGTGGAAGCCGGAAATGGCCCCGCAGGCGATGGTGATGAACATCAGCGGCCACAGCGGCAGGCCGGTGGGGTGCTGGTTGGTCCACTGCGCAGACGGGAAGAAGTTGTACCCCTTGATGAACAGCATGGCGGTAAGGCCCACGGCCATGATCAGCAGGATGGCCGCGAAAAAGGGGTAGATGCGTCCGATGATCTTGTCGATGGGCAGGACGGTGGCCAGGAAGTAGTAGGCGAAAATGATCAACACCCACACCATCAGGCCCCAGCCGGTTAAGCTGGACAGCAGCGCCGCCGGGCCGGTGACGAAGACCACGCCCACCAGCAGCAGCAACACCACCGAAAAGAAGCGCATGAACTGCTTGAAGCCGTTGCCCAGATTGTAGCCCACCACGTCCGGCACGGACTTGCCCGCGTAGCGCACCGACAGCATGCCGGAGAAGTAGTCATGCACGGCACCGGCAAAGATGGAGCCGAGCACGATCCACACCAGCGCCCACGGGCCGTACAGCGCGCCCAGGATGGGGCCGAATACAGGACCAAGGCCAGCGATGTTCAGCAGTTGGATGAGAAAGATGTTCTTGGGATTCATCTTCACGTAGTCAACGCCGTCGGCCATGGTGCAGGCAGGGGTTGCCTTGCAGTTGTCTGCCCCGAACATGCGTTCGACAATGCGTCCATAGACGAAGTAGCCAACGATGAGGGCTGCCAGGCTGAGCAGAAAATACATGACGGGTGGCATTTCGGCGCTCCTTTTGCTGAATGTTAAGAGGTTTCGCTTGCGCGGAAATTGCTTTGATTCGGGTTTGTGAGTGAGGTGCAGCGCGACAGAATAAGTAAAAGTTCATTTTGGAAGGGTATGTGTATGCCTTGATTGCTGGGTGCATTTTGAGAATGCATTGAATTGTTGCTCTTAATATTGATGAAATGCATTGATGGGTTGTTGTATGTTTACAGAAATGCAATACAAGTATGTATTTTTTTTAATAAATGATGTATTATTGTGTTTGTGCGTGTGATGTAGTGGTAATTTTCTGAAGATTTAGTGGATGAATATCTTCATGATGTCTCTAATACGCTGATTTATGTCGAAGGCAATGTGTTAGCGCCGAGATGTAGTATTTTTAGCGTGAAGTGCCTGTTTGTTGGTATGGAGAGTATGGCGACGGCATTCGGGTTGCATCGCGCGTCTGGCGGAAAAAGAGGGCGCCGTCCGGCAATATGCCGGACGGCGCAAAGGGAATGCAGAGGTGGGCGTTGCCCTGGTTGTTTGTGCGGGGTCACGGGGAGGAGGGGCAGGCTCCGCCGCAACCTCTGGGTGCTATGGGCGGCTGCGGGGCTGCCCCCCCCCGTGCCGATCTGGTGCCTGCTATTCGGTGACCACTTCCAGCACGTCGTCACCGTCCTCGTCTGTCACGGTCTTGTGGATGGCCAGCAGTTGCATCCAGCGCTTCACCGTGCCCACAATGACCACGGCCATCAGGCACATGACAATGATGGCCAGCGTGGAGAGCAGGTACAGGCCCTTGGGCAGGTAGTTGTCCATCACGTTCAGGTACCCGGCCCAGAAGGTGATGACCACCATGGACAGGCCGGGGATGGCGGTCATCCACGCGTATCTGGCCTTGTTCATGCGGATGATCATGGTGGTGCCGATCAGCAGGCCAACGGCGGCCAGCAACTGGTTGGACATGCCGAACAGGGGCCAGATGGTCGAGATGTCGCCCGTGTACACCAGGTACCCCCACGCTGCCGTGAAGATGCCGCTGGTGATGAGGATGCCGGGCATCCAGCGCTTTTCCGCGAACTTGGGAATCACCACGCCGATCATTTCCTGCAGGAAGAACCGGCCCACGCGGGTGCCGGTGTCCACGGCGGTGAGGATGAACACCGCTTCGAACATGATGGCAAAGTGGTACCAGTACGACATCAGGTGTTCCATGAACGGGATGGACGAGAAGATGTGCGCCATGCCCACGGCCAGCGACACTGCGCCGCCGGGACGGCCCTGGATGTTTTCACCCACGGCGGCGGCAAGCTGCGGCAGGTCCACGGTGGTCATGCCCAGCTTGGCGTACACGGCGGGGGCGGCGTTGATGGCAAAATAGTCGGCGGGCGCCAGCACGCAGGCGGCGATAAGGGCCATGATGGCCACAAAGCCTTCGGTGAGCATGGCGCCGTAGCCCACGAACAACAGGTCGCGTTCGCTGCCGATCATCTTGGGGGTGGTGCCGGTGGCGATGATGGCGTGAAAGCCGGACAGCGCGCCGCAGGCAATGGTGATGAACAGGAACGGGAACACCGCACCGGGGATGATGGGGCCGCCGCCGTTCGTGAACGGGGTGACGGCTTCCATCTGCAAGGTGGGATGCACCCAGAAGATGCCCACGGCCAGCGCCGCGATGGTGCCGATCTTCAGGTAGGTGGAAAGGTAGTCGCGCGGGCACAGCAGCAGCCACACCGGCAGCACCGAGGCCAGGAAGCCGTACGCCGGAATGGTCAGCGCGATGGTGTGGCGCGACATGTTGAACCACGAGGACAACACCGGGTGCTGCACCACATACGGTCCGGCCAGGATGGCCAGCGCCAGCAGCACCACGCCGATGATGGAAGCGCCCTTCACGTCGCCGTCACGCCACACGTGCAGGTACACGCCCATCAGCAGGGCGATGGGGATGGTGGCGAACACGGTGAAGGTGCCCCACGCGCTGTCGTGCATGGCGTTGACCACGGCGATGGACAGGCCGGCCAGGGTCAGGATGAGGATGAACATCACCGCGAACGAGGCCACCGAGCCGGTGAACTTGTCGATTTCGCGGGAGGCGATGTAGGCGAGGCTCTGCCCCTTGTGGCGGATGGAGGCGAACAGCACCACGGTGTCATGTACCGCGCCCGCCACTACACAGCCGATGAGAATCCACAGGGTGCCCGGCAGGTAGCCGAACTGCGCCGCCAGCACCGGGCCAAGCAGGGGGCCTGCCGCCGCGATGGCGGCAAAATGGTGGCCGAACAATACGTACTTGTTGGTTTCCACGTAGTCGTGGCCATCGGCCATGCGCACCGCCGGGGTCGGCCTGCCGGGCTTCACGCCCAGGACCGTACGGGTCAGGAACAACCCGTAGAAGCGGTATGCGATGGCGAAGACGCATAGAGCCGCGAAGACCAGCGTCAAAGCGTTCATCATGTTCCTCCGTTGATGCTGCATGTTCGCCGGTTTGACGAGAAAACCGGCGGATAGCCTGCCCACAATCCTGGACTCTTGGGTGCATCATCAAAGGAAAACGTGAAGCATGGCAACGTACATTGCCGCGATGTGCGCTTTTTTGCCCGCGAAGTGCAGGAAAGTGCTTCTGAAGTGCCATGGTGAACAACGAAGCCGTTGGATTGGTGGAAAAATATGCATGCCCGAAGTGTGTCTGCTGAAACTTGTGTGGCATAACATGCTTGATTTAAAGGAATTGTCGTGAAGCGGGAAAGGCGCGTACGCCTTTCGCAGTGGCCCGGTCGAGCGTGCCCGTGGAAAGGGGCAGCCTCCGGACTGCGGCGAGACAATGGGTGGATTTTACGGTCCTGCGAACCGGCAATGCAGGTTGAGCATGCCGGAGGGCGGGAAGATGGGACGCGCGGAAAGCCCCATGCCCTGCTGGCGGCAGCAGGGAGACGCCCACCCGTCCAGGCAGGCCTGCCGGGGGCAGATTGCCGAGTGGGGGAGGCGGGGCTGGGTGAAAACTCAGGCCTTGCGACGGCAGCGGGAGAGGAAAAAGGCCAGGGCCAGCGCCGCAGCCGCGCCGCCCGCCCACGACGAGGCGGCCAGCGGCAGATTCAGGCCGATGCGGGCGTGGCAGATGTAGGTGGTACACACCGCAGTCATGAAGCTGGCGGGCAGGCTGGCGGGCCAGTGGAACACGCCCCCGCGCGCAAGAAAGGCCGCGATGGCCCACAGCACCAGCGTGGCCAGCACCTGGTTGGCCCAGCCGAAGTAGCGCCAGATCACCTCGAAGTTGACCTGCGACAGGGCGGCTCCCAGCGCAAACAAGGGGGCGGCGATGAGCAGGCGGCGTCTGCGTTCCTTCTGCGGCACGCCAAGCAGGTCGGCAATGGTCAGCCGGGCAGAGCGGAAGGCCGTGTCGCCGGAAGTGACGGGCAGTACGATAACCCCCAGAATGGCCAGGATGCCCCCTGCGGGCCCCATCAATTCCATGGATACGTCGTTGACCACCTTGCCGGGGCCGCCAGCGGCAATGGCGGCATGCAGCGCCTGCGGGTCGGGGTACAGGGCCATGCCAAGGGTGGCCCAGATCAGCGCAAGCCCGCCTTCGGCAATCATGGCCCCGTAGAACACGGGCAGCCCGCTGCGTTCGTCGGGCAGGCAGCGGGCCATCAGGGGCGACTGGGTGGCGTGGAAGCCGGAAATGGCCCCGCAGGCAATGGTGATGAACAAAAGCGGCCACATGGGCAGGTCTGCGGGCGGTGCTGTCCAGTTCAGGGGCGCGCCGGTGGCATGCCCTTCCACGAACAGGGCCACCGTCAGCCCCACCGCCATGACCAGCAGCGAACCCGCAAAGATGGGATAGACCCGCCCGATGACCACATCTATGGGCAGGATGGTGGCCAGGAAGTAGTAGATGAAAATGACCACCACCCAGGTCATCACCGGTATGGCGGTCATGTCTGCCAGCAGGCGCGCGGGGCCGGTGACGAACACCACCCCCACCAGCACCACTACCACAAGCGAAAAAACCTGCATGAAACGGCGCATGGAAGCGCCCAGATGGTCGCCCACCACGTCGGGCAGCGAAAGCCCGCCGCGCCGCACCGAAAGCATGCCCGAAAAGTAGTCGTGTACGCCCCCGGCGAAGATGGACCCCAGCACGATCCACACCAGCGCCCACGGCCCGTACAGCGCGCCCAGGATGGGGCCGTACACCGGCCCTATGCCCGCGATGTTCAGCAACTGGATGAGAAAGACGCTTCTTGCGGGCATATTCACGTAGTCCACCCCGTCGGCCATGGTGCAGGCGGGGGTGGGCCGGGCGTTGTCCGGGCGCATCAGGCGCGCCATCAGGCGGCCATAGAGAAGGTAGCCGCAGACGAGGGCGGCAAGGCTTATGGCAAGATATGCCCCGGGCGGCATGGGTGCTCCTTGAGGGAAATGCGCGGGCGGCATGGTGCCGACGACCGGGGGAAAATACCCGCAACCGCCGCGCATGGCAACGCGGCGTGCAGGGCGGCATGCAGTGGGTGAATGTGCGTGACGGTGCGCGCGGGGGGCTATTCCTCCCCGTGCTACTGCAACTGCTGGCGCGGAATGCGGAACGAAACGCGCGTGCCCCGGCCCGGTTCGCTGTCGATGCGCATGGCGTACGAGGGACCGTACATCTGCACCAGCCGCTGGTTGCAGTTGCGTGCCCCGATGCCGTCATGCAGGCTTTCGCCCGTGGAGTCGGGGCAGGTCTGGCTTGCGGGCGGCTCGGGCTGGGCATCGGGGACCATGTGCGGCGAAATGTCGCTGGCGTCCGGGGCTAGGATGGCGTTGCGGGTGTCGTCATCCATGCCCGCGCCGTCGTCCTCCACGGTCACCAGCAGGTGGTCGCCGTCGGCATGGGCGGACAGGCGCACCAGCCCGCCTTCTTCGCGGGCCAGAATGCCGTGGCGCACGCTGTTTTCCACCAGCGGCTGGATGAGCAGCGGGGGGATCAGCCAGTCGGCGGTGCCGGGGGCCAGGTCGATGTCGGCGCGGATGCGGTCGCCGAACCTGGCCTGCTCGATGACCAGGTACGAGCGCACCTGCTCCAGTTCCTCGGACAGGCGGATGGCCCCCCGGCTGGAATCGAGGTTGCGGCGCATGTACCGGGCAAGGTCCAGGATCAGGTCGCGGGCCTGGCCGGGCGCTGTGCGGCAGAACGAGGCCACCGTGTTCAGCGAGTTGAACAGGAAATGCGGGTTGATCTGGGCCTGCAGGCGGCGGATTTCGGCGCGGGCGATGAGCTGGTTCTTGATGCCTATCTCTTCCAACTCGATCTGGGTGGAGAACAGGTCCGCCAGCCCCTTGGCAAGTTCGAATCGGGTCTGGTCCAGCGGGCGGTTCTTGGTGCCGTACAGCTTCAGGCAGCCCAGTATCTGGCCGCCCTTGCGCAACGGCACGATGATGGCATCGGTCAGCGGGCAGCCGGGCTGGCGGCAGCCGATGGATTCGTGGTCGCGCACGAACAGTGCTTCCCCCGTTTCCGCCACCTTGCGGGTTGCCTTGGTGCGCACGTGGAACCCGGCCAGGTGGTGGTCGGCCCCCGCACCCACATGGGCCAGCACCATGTCGCCCCCGGTCAGGGCCACGGCGGCCACGTGGGTTTCGTCCAGGATGATTTCCGCCGTGGCCTGCGCCGAGCTGCGCGTAAGCCCCGAACGCAGGTGGGTCAGGCTCTGGTTGGCGATGGACAGGATCTGCCGGGCTTGGGTGGAGTCGCGCAGGTCGCGGAAGTGCAGTTGCAGGCGCAAGGCCTGCACGAACAGCGCAGCCCCCATGGCGTTGATGAGGATCATGGGCAGGCTGATCACCCGCACCAGTTCCACGGCCTCGGTAAAGGGTTCGGCCAGCCACAGCACAAGGCCCATGTGGTAGGTTTCGCCCACCAGCCCCAGGGTCAGGGCCGTGGCCCAGTCCAGCCGCCGTTCCGGAAAGCGCCAGGCCACCAGCCCCGCCAGTATCCCTTCGCTCAGCGTGGCAAGGCCGCACGGCAGCGCGCTGAACCCGCCTACGTCGATAAGGTAGCGGTGCCCGGCGGCGATGATGCCCGCCCCCGCTCCCACCACCGGCCCGCCGAACAGCCCGGCGGTGATTACCCCCATGGCCCGCAGGTTGGCGAACGACTGGAACACGAAGTTGCCGGTGTAGGTGCCGAGGATGCCGAACATCCCGAACATGAGCACCAGCAGCGCCGTTGTCCACAACGGGCGCGAACGGCCCGGCCCCACCTTGTCCAGCGGGGCGAAGGTCACAATGGCGAAGCCCCCGGCCAGCAGCAGGCCGAAGCGCTGGGTCAGGGTGATGAACAGTTCCGGAACGTGCGGGGAAAGTATCGGGTCCATGCGGCCCCCCTCTGCAACATGTTACGCGTGCGCTGATGCCCTGCGGCGGATGCGGTCCGCCTGCGCCCGCCTGCGCCCGGCTGCGCCCGGCTGCGTCCGGATGCGTCCGGATGGGACAGGACTGGCGCGGATAAACGTGCGGGCGGCGCGCCGTGTGCGGCGTTGCGCTGCCCTAGACGCCGAGCCGGGCGCGGAAGTCGCGCGCACGGTTGCGGCTGACGGCAACCTCGGTGCGCTCCGCGTCGTTCATGACCAGGTGGTACTTGCCGTTGATCCATGGCGAAAATTCGGCAATGCGTTCCAGGTTCACCAGCACGGCGCGGTTCACCCGAAAGAACGGCAGCCCGGCCAGGCGTTCTTCCGCCCGGGCCAGGGTGTTCATGTTGTGGCAGGGCAGGCGGCCTTCATCGGTGACGGCCACGATGCGCTTTTCCTCGGCTTCTATCAGCACCACGTCGCGCGTGGGGATGAGGCTGATGCGCCCGCCGTGTTCCACTGCAAGGCGTTCCACCGGCTTGGAATGGCCCAGCGCGCCCAGCAGGGTGGCCACGGCGTTCTGCAGAGGCTGCGCGCCATCGGTGGCCAGCCGCCCGCGCACCCTGTCCAGGCAGCGGGCCAGCCGGGCCGGGGCCACGGGTTTGAGCAGGTAGTCGAGGGCGTTTTCCTCAAAGGCGCGGATGGCGTGCTCGTCGAAGGCGGTGACGAAGACGAACAGCGGCGCGCTCTCGCCCGGTTGGGCCTGGGATTGCGCCTCGCGCATGACGTGAAAGCCGTCGTGCCCCGGCATCTGGATGTCCTGGAAGACCAGGTCGAACCGTTCGTCCGCCAGCTTGCGCAGGGCCTCGCTGGCCGATGCCGCCTCTGCGGCCTCCACGTCCGGATAGGCCGACAGCAGATAGGCCAGTTCGTCCCTGGCGGGGCGTTCGTCATCAACGATAAGGGCGCGGATGGTCATGAACGTGCCTTTCCGGAAAGGAAGTGCGGGGCCTTTGGCGATTTACATTTTGCCGACTTTTATATAGCAAAACCGATATCTGTTTTAAAAACATCAGGCGGTGCCTGCCTTTCGGGCGATGCGCGCACGCGCAGCACCAAGAGGATGGTCCGACACCGGGGCTGCGTCTTTCGTATATCCCGTATCCTCCGGTTAGAGAAGTCCGCCCCGGATGCCGACAGGGCGGGCAAAATGCGCACAGATGGTTCAGAAGAGGGGGCTGTGTGGGCAGCAGCAGGGAAACGTCGGGTGGTTTTGGCGAGCATTTGTTCTCGTCAACGACGATGGTGATGCTCTTGGTGGCTTTGGTGGGGGTTGCCGGTACTGCGGCGTTTTCGTTCGCCCCCTTGAGAGTTCCGATGCTCCAATTGTTGGGCGTGGTTGGGGGCGCATACATTGTATTGGCCATGGTGTGGCATCGCCGTTGGGGCGTGCCGTTCCGGCCCGTGTTGCCGTATGTGCTGCTGGGCGCTTTTCTGCTTTGGGGGGGCGGGAATCTTGATGCCGTCAAGGCGCTCTATTCCGATGGCAAGGGCGTGACGTCCACGCCTGCGCCGTCCCCCACGCCTGCGCCGTCCCCCACGCCTGTACCGACACCCACACCCACCCCTACGCCATCACCAACCCCCACGCCTACGCCGTCACCGACGCCGAAGCCTGTCACCTCTGCGCGGCCCCTTGGCGGTGTGGATGTCATTGTCAGTGATCGGACTGTGGACGCCTGGTTGCGGCAGGATATCGAGCGGGTGGTGAAGCGCGAGGTAGGAGGCCAGCAATACCTGAATGAGGCGTTCGTCGAAGTGGATATCGAATCGTTATTCTCGCGGAACGAACGTGCGCCGGGCAGGGGAGATCTGTCTTCAACGGGTGCTTACGCCAAGGTGAGCATCGTTGCATATGCCCCGAACACGAACCGGATACTGCACAAGGTCAGCGCCACTGGCCGGTCGGTGGCGTTTCAGGGACAGGAATCACCCATGGACCAAATGAAGAAGGAGGCGCTTTCTGATGCACTTGAATCCGCGTTCAGACAGATTCGGTAGTGTGGTGGCTGGCGGGGCGGTGGCGCTGGCCATGGTGTGTCTGCTGCTGGCGGCGGCATGCACGCCAAAGTCGACAAACTCCGGGGCGGACCCCAAGGCTCCGCCGCCCCCGCCCATCGTGACCTCCAGTGGTGCGCCCCTGCAGCGGGTGGCGGTAATCGCCATTCCCGACAAGGGGTTCAATGCGGTGCGCGCGGAAAACGTGGCCATGGAGGACCTGACGCGCAAGGGCTACCTGCTGGCCAGCCGGTCGGATATCGACATGATCTTGCGGGAGCAGAAGCTGCAATACAACCAGCTCATGGAAAGGGACTTTCGGGTAAAGCTGGCCGAATTGCTGAACGTGCAGGCCATGTTCATCATCGAGGCCACGTCCATCTACCGGGGCAACAACCAGGGCAAGGAATACTACGATGTGCGGGGCGTGGCCGCGCGCCTGATCGACGCCCAGCATGGCACGGTGTTGTGGATCAAGAATGTCGAGCGGCCTTCGCCGGGGCTGGTGGGGGGACTGGTTCTGCTTTCCGTGTCCCTCGTTGCGGGTGATGTCATAGGGGATGTGGTCGAGACGGCGCTGAAGGAATTTCCGCGCTGTGCCCCACGATCGTAATCAGTCTGCCGGACATGACAAAAGGGCTGTATGCTGCGTGCATACGGCCCTTTCTTGCGTCCGCGCCGGGTTGTGCCCGGTCGTGACGGCAGCATTGCGCCCGCCGGGCTATTCGAGCGTCGTCGCCACCTCTACCGTGGCGTGGTGGGCAATGCCCACCACGTCGAATACGGTGGACAGGTTGGCGGAAACCCCGGAGATGCGCACCGCGCGGCCCAGGGTGCGGGCGTGGCGCACCAGTTCTGCCAGCACGGCGATGCCCGCGCCGTTCACCGACACGGACGGCTCGAAGTCCAGCACCACGGTGGACGCGCCGGTCAGCAACGCTTCTTCGAATACGTGGCGCAGCACCGGTTCCGCCGGGCTGTTCACCGTGCCGCGAATGCGCACCACGGCGGCTCCGTCGTACGGCGCGTCGGCTGCGGCATCCGTCGCATTCGGCGCGCCCGTCGTGTCTGGCGCATTCGCGGCATCCGTCGCATTCGGCCCAGCATCGCGTTCCGCAACCGCAGCCTGCAATGTCACCCCCGGCCCGGCCACCAGGCGGATTTCCTCCTCCTTGGCGCGCTTCAGGCGGATGCGTTCCTCGGCCCGCGCAAGGGCGTGTTCCAGCGCCTCGCGCCGCACCGGCTTGTTGATGAAGTCGGTGGCGTCAAGGTGCAGCGCCTCGATGGCCAGTTCCATGTCGCCGTGGCCGGTGATGACGATGACCTCGCTGCGCGGGTCAGCTTCCTTCAGGGCGCGCAGCACGTCCATGCCGTCGATGCCGGGCATCTTGATGTCGGTCAGCACCACGTCGGGGCGTTCGCGGTCGAAGCGGATCAGCCCTTCCTCGCCCGATTCCGCCGCCAGCGGCTCGTGCCCCAGCGCCTCCAGCAGCAGGCCGAACATCTTCAGGGTGGGCACCTCGTCGTCAATCACCAGAATGCGCATGGCTGTCGTCCTTTCGTCCGCCGTGGGGCGGGGTATCGCGGTGGGCGGGCAGACGCACGTGGAATGCCGCGCCCTTGCCCTCTGTGCTTTCGATGCGGATGTCGCCGCCGTAGTCGCGCACGATGCCGTACACGATGGACAGCCCAAGCCCCATGCCCTGTCCGGTGACCTTGGTGGTAAAGAACGGCTGGAATATCTGCTCGCGCAGTGCTTCCGGAATGCCCGCGCCGTTGTCGGACACGGTGGCCACCACGGTGTCGCCGTCCACCTCGGCCCGCGTGGAGATGGTGATCACCCCGCGCAGGCCGCCGTCGGTGCGGGCGCGGTCAAGGATGGCGTCGCGGGCGTTGGTCACCAGGTTGAAGAACACCTGCTGCAAACGGTTTTCGTGGGCGCGCACCATGGGCAGCCCCTCGGCCAGGTCCAGCTTTACCTCCACGTTCTGGAGCAGGAACTGGCGTTCCACCAGCGGCAGCACGGCACGGGTGGGCCGGTTGATGTCCAGCGGCTCGATGACCGTATCAGCCTTGCGACCGAACGAGCGCAGGGTGTTGATGATTTCCGTGGCGCGGTCCACCTGGGTGCAGATGTCGCGCGCCACCTCGTGCAGGCGCGACTGCGGCACCGCCAGCCCCTGTTCGATGACCAGCGACAGAAAGTCGCTGCCCATGCGGATGGCGTTGAGCGGCTGGTTCAGTTCATGGGCCACCCCGGCGGACATCTCGCCCAGCGACTTCATCTTGGCCGCCTGGATGATCTGGGCGTCCTTGTCCATCATTTCGGAGATGTCGGTGGTGGACACGATAATGGCGGGCCGCCCGCGATAGCTGATGGGGCAGGCGTGCAGGTTGACGTGGAACACGCTGCCGTCCTTGCGCACCTGCATGGCCTTGGGGATGTTCAGGCAGCCGCCCGCTGCATCGCCGCCATCGAACACGGTGTCGAACACGGCGCTGCATTCGCGCACGGTGTCGCCGCCCAGCACCGTAAGCGACAGCCCCTTCAGTTCCGTGCGGGTGTATCCGTACATCTCCACGGCGCGGGGGTTGGCGTCCAGAATGCTGAGGTCGGTGCAATCCACCACGAAGATGGGGTCTGGCCCGCTGTCGAACAGCGAACGGTACTTGCCCTCCGATTCCTGCAACCGTTTGCGGTACAGCCGGATGGACCACACCATGTTGCGGAACGAGTCGGCCAGCTGGATCACCTCGTCGCCGCCGCGCTTGCGGTAGAACACGCAGGTGGCGCAGCGGTGCAGCTTTTCCGGTTCCTGCCTGTCGGGGGCGGGGCGCACGCGGCGCTGCTCGTCAAAGTGCCAGCAGGGCAGGTCGGTATCGCTGTAGGCGGGGCAGTCGTGGATGTCCCAGCCCGCGTCGGGCACGTCGAGGTCCACGGCGGTGTTGAAGTTGCCGCGCGAAAGATCGTCCGAAATGCGCGTCAGCCGCGTGACCGGCGCGGTGATGTACCGGGCGAGGTAGTGGCTGATGAAGAAGGTGATCACCACCACCGCCGTGATGAACCCCAGAAAGGTCACCCGCAGCTTGCCCACCAGGCTGTCCATGTGGTCCTTGCTCAGGCCCACATGCACGTCGCCGATGCGGTACAGCCCCTCCTTCACCGGCACGGCGATGTCGTAGGCCGACATGCCCATCACGTCCACCAGTTCCACGCTCTTGGCTATGCCGTCGGGCAGGGGATTGGCCGTGCGCAGGTATTCCGGAAAGGGCTTGATGAAGGTGTGGGCCAGCACCGTGCCCTGAGGGTCGGTGACGAAGATGTAGGCGATGAACTGGTGCCGCTCGCGCAGTTGGGCTTCGTCAAAGATAAGCCCCACCAATTGCGGCACGTCGTTGTCCAGAATGTACCCGGCCCCGCGCGCCGCCACGCTGTGGGCAATGGCCGCGCCGCGCAGTTCCAGTTCCGTCGTCAGGCCGGATACCAGAATCCACCGGGCCAGCAGGGCGATGGTGCCGCTGATGGCCATGATGACCACCAGAATGGTGATGAAGAACTTCTGTTGCAGCCCCAGGCGCTGGAAGCGGCGCAGAATCATGACTGCGCCTCCGTGGCGGCGGTTTCCGGTTTCGTTTCCCGTTCCGCTTCGGGTTGCGGCGCGACAGGGGCGGGCAGGGGCAGGATTTCGCGGAAATCGCGGATCAGCTCGAACTGTCCGTCGTGCAGCCGGGTAAAGTACACCTGGTTCATGCCCTGGCTGCTGCCGGGCGAAAAGGACACGTAGGTGCTGCCGCCCAGCGGGTAGTCGCGCAGCGATTCCAGGGCCTGCACAAAGCCTTCGCGGGTCAGGTCGCGGCCCGCGCGGCGCAGTCCTTCCACCAGGATGCGCGCGTTGACGTAGCCTTCAAGGCCGATGGTGTTGGGCGTCTCGTCCGGAAAGTAGCGGTGCAGCAGTTGCACGTAGTCGGCGGCGGCAGCCAGCAGCGAGGGCGTTTCCCTGGCGCGGGGCGGCGGCACCACCTGCGACATGGTCACCGGGTTCACCGTGGAATTGCCCAGCAGCCGGGCCAGTTCCTCCGCCCCGGTGAACGACAGGCAGTGGAACACCGCGCGCAGGCCTGCCTGCTCCGCCAGGCGGATGAACCGGGCAGAGGGTTCGTAGGTGCCCACCATGACCACGGCCTGGGCGTCGGCGGCCAGAATGCGGCGCAGCCCTTCTTCCACCTTGGTGGTGCCGCGCACGTACGAGCCGCGCGCCACCGGGGCCAGCCCCAGTTCGCGCAGGGCTATTTCCGTGCCGGTCAGCCCGTCAAAGCCGTAGGCGTCGTACTGGTAGAACACGGCGATGCGCGTCAGCCCAAGGTCGCGCACCAGATGGCGCACGGCGGCCACCGTTTCCTGGTAGTACGAGGCGCGCACGTTGAACACGTAGCGGTTGAACGGTTCGCGCAGGCCGTTGGCCCCCGTGAACATGCCCACCAACGGTATGCGCGCTTCTTCCACCAGCGGCAGCACGCGCATGGTTGTGGGGGTGCCCACGTAGCTGAACAGGGCGAACACGTCGCCGTCGATGAGGAATCGCTGGGTATTGGTCAGGCAGCGGGGCGGGTCGTAGCCGTCGTCCACGGCGGTAAGCATGATGCGCCGCCCGTGTACCCCGCCGGTATCGTTGACGTGATGAAGGTACGACAGCGCGCCGCGCAGGGTCTGCACCCCCAGGTAGCTGGCGTGCCCGGTAAGGGCCAGGGACGAAGCCAGGTGGACGGCGTCGTCGGTGACGCCGGGCGTGGCGGCGCGGTCCTGTTCGCGCGGGGTGTCGCTGTTGCAGGCGGCAAGCACGGTACACAGCGACAGCAGGCACAGCACGGACAACAGCGTCGGCAGGTATAGCCGGGCGGCGGTGCGCGATGCTGCGGTGCGCGTGGTCACACTTGCTCTCCCTGCGTGCTGGCGTTGCCCGGCGGAATCGGGGGAATGCGCGCGCATGGGTGCGCGCCGTGCGGACTGTAGCCTGACGACGGCGGAAAGTTCAAGGGTGCGCAAGACCCGGAAAATAGTGCGCACAGCTTCGTTGTGCTGCGCAGAACCACCGGGAATGGCAGGGAAACGGCGTGGATGGCCGGTTGACGGGCAATACATGGCCGTGCCCCCGTTGTCAGAAAGGCGGAGTGTGACTACACTTTTTAATGGCGCCACGGAACGCGGCCCGGCGCCGCGCACCACCTGCCGCGTCATGTACGGGAGTCCGGATGGCATCGGTTGTATCGGGCAGGAGCTTGTGGATGCGGGGGCGGCGTCCGAACAGGGGGGCATGGCGTGACGCCGTGTCCGTGGCGGGAGGTGTGTCGCTGTTTCGGCGGATTTGCTGCGGTGTGCTGGCCGCGTCCTGTCTGCTGGCGTGTGCCCTGTCTCCGGTCCTTGTGGCGCAGGCGGGCCAGGTTGCCAAGCCGCTGGAGCAGGTCGGTGCGGTTGCGGATGATGCCGCCACGGCCTGGCCTACGGGCGCACGTTTTCCGGACATCGCGCTGGCCGCGCCTTCGGCGGATGCAGGCTGGACCGGCGGGCCGGACGTGGCCATGCCTGCGCCCCTTGCCGGGTCTGCCAGTCCCGCTGTTCCGGAAGGGCTGCCCGCCCGGCTTTCCGAATTGCGCGGGCAGGTGTTCATCGTGAACATGTACAGCTGGTTTTGCGCCCCCTGCCAGGAAGAAGCCCCGGCCCTGCGCGCCCTGCACGCGCGGATTGCGTCTGCCGGTCATGGTGCGTCCGCCAATCATGGTGCATCAGGCGGCAAGGGCGGGCTTGCCGACAAGGTGCGGCTGGTGGGCATTGCCGCCGGTGACGACTGGAACCTGGTGCAGGCCTTTCGCCTGCGGCACGGGCTGGTCTTTCCCCTGTTCGCCGATCCGGACCTGACCCTGCACGGCCAGTTGGGCGGCCTGCCGGTGCCGTACACCTGGGTGCTGCGGCGCGAGACCGACGGATTCCGGGTGCTGTTCACCCATGCCGGGGCGCTTTCCGGAACCCCGGCAGAGTTTTTGGACCGCGTGCTGGCGGCTGCGGGGCCGTTGTCGTGAGCGGCATTGAGGACAGCGGCGGGGAAGGCAACGCCAAAAGGGAACACGGCGCATTGCGCGCACGGGGTGACTTGGGCTACCAGAACAATATGGAATCGTTACACGAGGAGCCGTGCCTTGCCTCGGAAGAGGCGGCTTTGGCCCACCTGCTGGAGCACTGCTGGCCGGGCGGGCGCAGTTTCTGCCCCCGCTGCGGCGGAGGGCGGCTGTACGATCTGTCTGCCGGGCGCTGGCGTTGCGCGGGCTGCAAGTACACCTTCCATCCCTTTTCCGGCCGCTGGATCAACAATGGCAACCTCACCCCGCTGACCTGGCTGCGCCTGCTGCACCTGTACGCGGGCGAGGCCACGGTGCATACCCTGGCCGCCGAGCTGGGCCTTTCGTACAACGCCGCCTACAAGGCCGTGACTACGGCGCGCTTCGCCATCCTGGCCCACGCGCCGGACGCCCGCCAGTTGCTGGGGCCGGAAACAGGTCTTGGCAGCTACCTGAAAGGCAAGAAGCTGACCGGAGAGCCAAAGGGCGGGGGCGGGCAGACGCCCATTCCCGTGTTCGGCATCATGGAACGCAACGGGTGGGTGTTCATCGACCTTGTGTCCGGCCTGTCCGCCGAGACGGTGTTCCATTTCAACCACAATTTTCACCTGCGCATCGAGCGGGCAGGCAATCTGGTGCATACCGCGCCCTACCGCCACTATGACGCGCTGGTGCTGTGCGGTGACGATTCGCTGCCCTATGAATACATCCGGCGGCGGGCCGACGGCCCGGCGGAGCCGCCCGGCGAATTCTGGAAGTTTGCCGGGGGGCGGCTGCGCGCCTTCAAGGGCGTGTCGCCCCAGCGTTTTCCGCTGTACCTCAAGGAACTGGAATTTCGCTTCAACCACCGGCGCGAGAACCTGTTCGCCACGCTTGTGCGCTACCTGTGCGACATGGTGCCTGATGTGCCGGAGTTGGATGAGTCCCGTTCATAGAGGCTTGTCGTCCCCCCCCACCTGACACTTCGTCACTGTTTTACACCCGATTCGTGATTATTCGGCCCGTGCCCGGTTTTCCGGCTGCGGGCCTTCTCTTTTGTATTCCGGCATGTTGCGAGCGTGGCGCTCTTGCCGGACGTGGTGTGGCTTGGTGCCAAAGTGTAATTATATGCTTTCTGACATCATGTAACGGGTGCGAATGATGGCATAAAAAAATCGGCGTCAGTGCAGGAACGTGCGCAGGAAAACGCTCGTTGCCGCGTTGCATGGTCACGTCTAACACCCTGCTGTAACAGGAAAGAAGTCTCATTCGCGCCGCCGGGAACGGCGCGGAAGGGGCAGGGGGGCCGGCATGCCGCCGGACCTTTACAGGGAAAGGGGACGACCATGTTCGCATACCCTGCAACACACGAGCTGCCGGAGGAAACTCCGCTGCCGTTCGCGGGCCTTGGGCACGATCTTGCGCCCGTGGCATCGCACGTCCGCCTGCTGGCATGGATTCCCCTGCGGCGGCAACGTGATGTCCGGACGCATGCGGCATGGCGGCGTTGTGCGGGGCCTGCGCCCCGCCGCGCTGGCTATGCGCTGCACGTGGAACTGGGACGGGAAACAAGGGGGCGCTGAACGCGGGGCGCCCAGGCGCATCCACGTTACGGCGCCTCTGCGGCAACGGTGCAACCGGTACGCAAGGAGGCATGATGACTGTCAATCGCAGGCAATTTCTCAAGTTGAGCGCGGGGGCTACCCTGGCAAGCGCGTTCGGCGGGCTGGGGATCAGCCTTGCGCCCTCGGTGGCGCGGGCCGAACTCCAGAAACTCCAGTGGGCAAAGCAGACCACCTCGGTCTGCTGTTACTGTGCGGTGGGCTGCGGGCTCATCGTCCATACCGCCAAGAATGGCGAGGGCCGCGCCGTCAACGTGGAAGGCGACCCGGACCATCCCATCAACGAAGGTTCGCTGTGCCCCAAGGGCGCGTCCATCTTCCAGCTGGGTGAAAACAACGCCCGCTCGCCCAAGCCCCTGTACCGCGCGCCCAATAGCGGCGAGTGGAAGGAAGTGGAATGGGACTGGGCGCTGACCGAAATCGCCAAGCGCGTCAAGAAGACCCGCGACGAATCCTTCCAACTGGCCAACCCGGCCGGTGAAAAGGTGAACCGGACGGAAGCCATCGCTTCCTTCGGCTCCGCCGCCATGGACAACGAGGAATGCTGGGCCTACCAGGTCATCCTCAGAAGCCTCGGCCTGGTGTTCATCGAACACCAGGCGCGGATCTGACACAGCCCCACTGTACCGGCTCTGGCAGAGTCGTTCGGTCGCGGTGCGATGACGAATCACTGGAACGATCTTGCGAACAGTGATTGTGTGTTGATCATGGGCAGCAACGCTGCCGAAAACCATCCCATTTCCTTCAAGTGGGTACTGCGCGCGCAGGACAAGGGCGCCACGGTCATTCACGTGGACCCGCGCTTCACGCGCACGTCGGCCAAGGCCGACATCTACGCCCCCCTTCGCTCTGGTTCGGACATTCCGTTCCTTGGCGGCCTCATCAAGTACATTCTTGAGAACAAGCTGTACTTTGAAGAGTACGTGCGCGAGTACACCAACGCCTCGCTCATCGTGGGCGAGAAGTTCTCGTTCAAGGACGGCCTGTTCAGCGGCTACGATGCGGACAAGCGCAAGTACGACAAGTCGCAGTGGGCCTTCGAGCTCGACGAGAACGGCGTGCCGAAGCGCGACCCCTCGCTGAAGCACCCCCGGTGCGTGCTCAACCTGCTGAAAAAGCACTACGAGCGCTACACCGTGGAGAAGGTGGCCGACATCACCGGCACGCCCAAGGACCTCATCCTGAAGGTATACAAGGCCTACGCGGCCACGGGCAAGCCGGACAAGGCGGGCACCATCATGTACGCCATGGGCTGGACGCAGCATTCCGTGGGCGTGCAGAACATCCGTACCATGTGCATGATCCAGCTTCTGCTGGGCAACATCGGCGTGGCGGGCGGCGGCGTGAACGCGCTGCGCGGCGAATCCAACGTCCAGGGTTCCACCGACCAGGGCCTGCTGGCCCACATCTGGCCCGGCTACAACCCCACGCCCACCACCAAGCAGGCCACGCTGGACCTGTACAACACCATCACGCCGCAATCCAAAGACCCCATGAGCGTGAACTGGTGGCAGAACCGGCCCAAGTACATGGCCAGCTACCTGAAGGCCCTGTATCCGGACATGGCCCCGGCGGACGCCTACGACATCATGCCCAAGCTTGATGCGTCCAAACCCGCCACCTACTACTTCTGGCTGAACATCTTCGACAAGATGGACAAGGGCGATGTGAAGGGCTGCTTTGCGTGGGGCATGAACCCCGCCTGCGGCGGCGCCAACGCCAACAAGAACCGGCGCGCCCTGGGCAAGCTGGACTGGCTGGTGAACGTGAACATCTTCGAGAACGAAACCTCGTCGTTCTGGAAGGGCCCCGGCATGAAGCCGGAGGAAATCGGCACGGAAGTGTTCTTCCTGCCGTGCGCCGTGTCCATCGAGAAGGAAGGTTCCGTCGCCAACTCCGGCCGCTGGATGCAGTGGCGCTATCGCGGGCCCAAGCCGTGGGGACAGACCAAGCCCGACGGCGACATCATGCTGGAAATGATGCACAAGATCCGCGACCTATACGCCAAGGATGGGGGCGTGCATGCCGACCCCATCCTGAAGCTGAACATCAAGGACTGGGAAGAACACAACGAGTTCTCCCCGGCCAGGACCGCCAGGCTGATGAACGGCTACTTCCTGAAAGACGTGGAAGTGGGCGGCAAGCAGTTCAAGGCCGGGCAGCAGGTGCCCTCGTTCGCCTTCCTGACGGCGGACGGCTCCACCTGTTCCGGCAACTGGCTGCACGCAGGGTCGTTTACCGATGCGGGCAACATGATGGCCCGCCGCGACACCGCGCAGACGCCGGAACAGGCGCGCATCGGCCTGTTCCCCAATTGGTCGTTCTGCTGGCCGGTGAACCGGCGCATCATCTACAACCGCGCTTCCGTGGACAAGACCGGCAAGCCCTGGAACCCGGCCAAGGCCGTCATCGAATGGAAGGACGGCAAGTGGGTGGGCGACGTGGTGGACGGCGGCGGCGACCCCGGCGCAAAACATCCGTTCATCATGCAGACGCATGGCTTTGGCGCGTTGTACGGCCCGGGACGCGAGGAAGGGCCCTTCCCCGAGCATTACGAACCGCTGGAGTGCCCGGTTTCCAAGAATCCGTTCTCGAAGCAGCTGCACAACCCGGTGGCCTTCAGGATCGAGGGGGAAAAGTCGGCGGTGTGCGATCCGAAGTTCCCCTTCATCGGCACCACCTACCGCGTCACCGAACACTGGCAGACCGGCCTGATGACTCGCCGTTGCGCGTGGCTGGTGGAAGCGGAGCCGGAGATCTTCGCGGAAGTCAGCAAGGAACTGGCCAAGCTGCGCGGCATCAGGAACGGCGACCGCGTGAAGGTTTCCAGTCTGCGCGGTTCGCTGGAAGCGGTGGCCATCGTTACCGAACGCATCAAGCCGTACAAGGTCATGGGCGCGGAAATCCACATGGTGGGCCTGCCCTGGCACTACGGCTGGATGGTGCCCCGAAACGGCGGCGACACGGCCAACCTGCTCACGCCGTCGGCGGGCGACCCGAACACCGGCATCCCCGAAACCAAGGCGTTCATGGTCGATATCCGCAAGGTGGGAGGCAAGTAGTCATGGGAAAGATGTTCTTCATCGACCTTACCCGCTGCACCGGTTGCCGCGGCTGCCAGATAGCCTGCAAGCAGTGGAAGAACCTGCCCGCCGAGGAAACCCGCAACACCGGTTCGCACCAGAACCCGCCGGACCTCTCGTACGTCACCCTGAAGACGGTGCGCTTCGAGGAAGGCGTGTTCGACAAGAAGATGGACTGGCTGTTCTTTCCTGAACAGTGCCGCCATTGCGTCGAGCCGCCCTGCAAGGGCCAGGCGGACGTGGACCTGGAAGGCGCGGTGCTGAAGGACGAGGCCACCGGCGCCGTCATCTTCACCGAACTCACCGCCAAGGTGGACGGTGACATGGTGCGTTCGGCCTGCCCGTACGACATCCCGCGCAAGGACGCGGCCACCGGCCAGCTGTCCAAGTGCGACATGTGCAACGACCGGGTGCAGAACGGTCTGCTGCCTGCCTGTGTGAAGACCTGCCCCACCGGGTGCATGAACTTCGGCGACGAGGCGGACATGACGGAACTGGCCAACAAGCGCCTGGCCGAGGTGAAGAAGAAGCACCCCAAGGCCGTGCTGGGCGACCCCAACGACGTGCGTGTGGTGTACCTGTTCCAGCGTGACCCCAAGAGCTACTTCACGCACGCGGTGGCGGAACTGGAATCCGGCCCGCTTACCCGCAAGCAGCTGTTCGCAAAGCTGTTCCGGGTACGCGCGTAACGCAGAGGCATGACATGACCCGGCCCGCCGCGCCGCGTTTTCGACAACGCGCGGCGGGCCGGTGTTTTCTCCATCATCCCTGCCTCCTTGGGTGCGGGGCGGCTTCCCGCCTGCCTCGCGCCGGGCCATGCCGACGCGCCATGCATGTGGCGTCCGGCATTGCGCAAGGCGGCGTTCCGCGCCGTCCGCGTGTCCGTGTTCCGCGTCGGGAACCGGATACGCGGATGGCGCTCTTTTTTTTCGCCCCGGCTTGTGCCGAAACCGGGGCAACGCTAGGATGGAATCCAAAAGGACGACACGCGGAACAGCACGCGGGACGCGTGCGCAGACCGCACCAGCCATATGGAGGACGCCGTGAAGGCAGTGAGCATCATCGGGTTCAAGAATTCGGGCAAGACCACCTGCACCGCGCTGCTGGCCGATGCGCTGGAGGCGCGGGGCCTGACCGTGGCCGTGGCCAAGCATACCCACCACAACCTGGACAAGGCGGAAACCGACACCGCCCGATTGATGAAGCCGGGCCGCACGGTCATCGGCATTGCCGAGGGCGAATGCGCGGTGTTCTGGTCCACCCGGCGGCATCTGGCCGACCTGCTGCCGCTGGTGCGGGCCGACGTGCTGCTGGTGGAGGGCGGCAAGAGCCTTGGCTGGTTGCCGCGCGTGCTGTGCCTGCGCGAGGCGGGCGAGGCCCAGGCCCTGGACAGGGGGCTGGCGCTGGGCACCTTTGGCGCGGTGGGCGCGGAAGGGTTGCCCCGGTTCGATGGGGCCAGCGTGGATGCGCTGGCGGAACTGGTGGCGGAACGCGGCTTCGTGCTGCCGGGCCTGGACTGCGGGGCCTGCGGGCAACAGGACTGTGCCGGTTTTGCCCGCATGGTGGTGGCGCATCAGGCCGTGCCGGGTGACTGCTGTTCCGTGGACGGGCCGCTGTCGGTGACGGTGAACGGGCATCAACTGGGGCTGAACCCCTTTGTGGCCCGCATCGTGTCCGGTGCGCTGAAGGGCATGCTGACGGAACTGAAGGGCTATTCACCGGGGGCGGAAGTGGTCATCCGCCTTGCGGAGTAGGAATTATTGCCAAAGCATGTGCCCACTTTCGTGAAAACGAGTGACAACATTGTGGTAATGCGCTGAAATATTTTGCTAAAAAAATCACAAAAACCTGTGGTGAAATGCTGGACTCCTGCCGGGAACTCGACTAAGCAGAAATTGTGTCTGGTTGGTTGCACAGTTTGCGCGTCAGCCGGACCCACGCCACGGTGTCTGCCGCGAAAGGCCATGGGCCTTGGCGGCTGCGCTGCGGCGGCAGGATACGGCTGCGGACAACACGCGGCCCGTATGATGCGAAGAGAGTACCCACGCCCTCAACGGCGGGCCGCCGCCCTGCCGGGGGCGATTTGAGAGACGAGAACAACGGGGCCAGTGCTCCCGGCCCCGCCGATCATGCCTGTTCGGTTCTCACTCTTGCCCTGCGGGGCCAGGGAGCCCACACCCCTGGCCCCCCCTCTCTTCCCCTTCGTTTCCTGCGTGAGCGGCCAGAATTTTCCTATCGCCTGCCTCCACACGGCGAATCCGCCCGCGCTCGATCCGGTGAGTCGGCAGTCCCGGATCAATTAGCGACAGGCGGTGCGCGTCCGCCGCTTCCCGGTTCCGCTTCGGCGGAACAGGCGAGACGACGCAGGACAGGCCCGGTGCTTCATGCACCGGGCCTGTTGCCTTTCGGTGTCCCGGGCGCGGATGCGGCGCACGTCTCCGCACGCGCATTGCAGGCGTGGGTTCCGGCAGGCGTCAGCCGCGAACAGAAACGGGGCGGCACATGCGTGCCGCCCCGTTGTACCATTGCTGCGTGCGGCAGTTTCCGCCGCGATCAACGCTTGCCGCCGTCCATCTGCTGGATGATCGACCGCAGCCGCTGGGCCATCTGCGCCAGGGCGCGCACGGCCTCGCTGGCCGCCTCCATGCCCCGCGCCGATTCGGATGCCACGTCGTTGACCTCGCTGACGGCCCGGCTGATCTGGTCCGACGCGGCGGACTGTTCTTCGCTGGCGGCGGCGATGGACTGCACCTGCCCGGCGGTGTTGTCCGCAAACTGCACGATGCGCCGCAGCGCTCCGCCTGATTCGTCGGCCAGTCCGGTTGCGTCGGCCACGGCCTGGGTGGCCGTGTCCATGTTGTTCACGTTGCGCTGGGCCGCTGTCTGGATGGCCGAGATGCGCGTTTCCACTTCCTTGGTGGCGTTGGTGGTCTTTTCGGCCAGCTTGCGCACTTCGTCAGCCACCACCGCAAAGCCGCGTCCGGCGTCACCGGCGCGGGCCGCCTCGATGGCCGCGTTCAGCGCCAGCAGGTTGGTCTGGTCGGCTATTTCATTGATGACGTTGATGACCTCGCCGATGGATTCGGCATCGCGCCCCAGCGACTGCATGTCGGTGCGCAGGCGGGTGGCGATTTCATGCACCCGCGAGATGGACTGCCCGGCATTTTCCACCACCTGCGCGCCTTTCTGGGCTTCTTCGCGGGTGGACTTGGAGGCGTCGGCGGCCAGGGTGGCATTGCGGGCGATCTCCATGACCGTGGCGTTCATCTGGTCCATGGCGGTGGCGGTTTCGGCCATGCGGGCGCGCTGCACCTCGGCCCCGGCGCTGACCTGCTGGGTCTGCGCCGCCAGTTCCTGCGATGCGTCGGTAAGGTCCCCGGCAATGGCGGCGGCCTCGCCCGCCACGCGGCGCATGGTTTCCACCAGCACGTTCACTTCCTGTTCACGCGCAGTGGCCGCCTGCATGGCGGCGCGGGCCTGCTCCGCCTGGTGGAGGGCTTCCTCGCCCTTGGCGGAGCAGTCGTGCAGGGTTTCCTTCAGTCTGCTCACCATGGCTGTCAGGTCGTCGCGCAGCAGGCTGAATTCGCCCACCAGATTGCCCTGGGCCGTGGCGTCCAGCCTGCCTGTCGCCACCTCGCGCGAGAAGGCCTGCAAGGCGGCCAGCGAACGGGTGATGCCGGAAATCACGGCCAGCACGAACAGGGTGATGAGCACGCCCATGCCCACCTCTATGACCGTGTTCACCATGTTCACCATGTCGGAAATCTCGTCGGCCTTTTGCTCGTAGGCCTTGCGAATGTCCGCCAGCGCCGGTTCCACGGCCCGCCCGGCCTGGATCATGGCGTCGGTTTCGGTCACCGTCCGGAACACCTCGTCAAGCGAGGCGTTGTAGCGGGACAGGGTGGAACGCCCCTTGTCGCACATGGCCGCGTTGCCGGGGTCGGCGGCAGTGATGCGCTGGAGCAGCGCATCCACGGTGCCGATGTGCTTGCGGGTCTTGTCCGCCCACTGCTGTTCCTTGCGCATGAGGAAATTCTTTTCCTGCCTGCGGGCCTGCAACAGCTCCGTGTTGGCATCCACTGCCAGGGCGCGCAGTTCCAGGGCCTTGTCCACCTTGGCAGACCCCATCCAACTGGCGGCTATGATGGCGGTCAACGCCACGAGAACGGAAACGAGCAACAGGTACAGCCTGGTCTTGATCCCCATGAATGTGCTCCTCTTTGGGAAACGGAAACAGCGGCACGCGGTCCCCTGCCGCGTGCGCGCCCGGTGCGTCGATTCTGGCTCAGGGAAGCAGCAAGCTTCGTTCCATAATTCACATGTGTAACTTGGCTTGTTATTTCATAGTATTAATTTTCCTGTGCAGGGTCTTGCTTGTCCCGTGCAGGGGAATGGGATATTGCTGTGAAAAGTTTTGCAACATTTTGCACCGCGCCTCGCGTGCTTCCCCTGGAACAATCATGGATTCGCGGGGTGGGAGCGGGGGCTGGCCGCCGATAGCGCCACCGGAGAGAAGGGCATGGCCATGGAATCAGGACAGGAAATGGGAACTTCGCTGGGGCCGCTGCTGCAAGGGCTGTTTGCCCAGCCGGTGGCTGCGCGCACCCTGCTTGACCGCATTCCCTTGCCGCTGGCGCTGGTGTCTGCGGAGCGGCGGGTGGTGTTCCTGAATCAGGCCGCCTGCGCTCTGACGGCCATGTCGCGCGAGCGGGCGCAGAACCTGCCGTGCCGGTATGTGTTCCGGTGCAGCCTGTGTACCGGCGGCTGCCCGCTGGACGTTGTGGACAAGTCGTCCACGGCATCCGAGGCCCCGGTGGCGCGCGAGGCGGACATCGTCAATGCCGACCGGGCGCGCATCCCCGTGCGGGTGACCTGCGGCGCGCTTACCGCGCCCGACGGCAGCCGGGTGGGCTACTTTGAAACGCTGGAAGACCTGCGCCTGTTTCGTCCGTCGGAAGCCAGGCCGGAATGGCCGCAGGGCTTTGGCGACATGCTGGGCCACAGCCCGGAGATGGAGCGGGTGTTCCGGCTGTTGCCGGGCATCGCCCAGACAGACTCCTCGGTGCTGGTCACCGGAGAAACGGGCACCGGCAAGGATCTGCTGGCCGAGGCGATACACAACGCCTCCGGCAGGGCCAAGGGGCCGTTCGTCAAGGTGAACTGCGGTGCGTTGCCGGAAAGCCTGCTGGAATCGGAACTGTTCGGGCACCAGAAGGGCGCATTTACCGGGGCGTCGGAAAACAAGCCCGGCAGGTTCCGGCTGGCCCACAACGGCACGCTGTTTCTCACCGAGGTGGGCGACCTGCCCCTGCCGTTGCAGGTCAAGCTGCTGACCTTTCTGGACGACAAGATTATCCACCCGTTGGGTTCCACGCGCGGCGTACACGTGGACGTGCGCATCATCGCTGCAACGCACCGCGACCTGCGGCGCATGGTGCGCGAGGGGCGCTTTCGCGAGGACCTGCTGTACCGCCTGAACGTGGTGCGCTTTCATCTGCCCCCCCTGCGCGAGCGGGGGGACGACGTGGCGCTGTTCCTTGCGCACTATCTCAAGGTGTATACGGGGATGTTCGGCAAGCGGCTGGCCGGGTTCACGCCGGGGGCGGAACAGGTCCTGCTGCGCCACGCCTATCCCGGAAACGTGCGGGAACTGCGCAATATCGTGGAGTATTGCGTCAACGTCTGCCAGGATACACACGTGGATATGCCGCACCTGCCCCGCTATCTGCTGGAGGAAGACGCCCTTGAAGGCGGAAGCAGGCCAGACAGGCCAGACAGGCCAGTTGCGGCGAACAGTCTGCATGAACCTTCGGCCAGCCGGGACACCGATGCGACGCGGGGGGGCGGCTACGGCGACATGCCCGGCGCTGCGCAGGGCGGCGTTGCCGCCGCCGAAGGGGCCGCGCCGGATGTTCCGGGCCTGGGCCGCGTTGGCGACCGTGGCGCGCCGCCTTCCGGCGGCGGGCATGTCGGCTCGGCTGGGCCAGCTATGACTGGGCCAAGCGTGACTGGGCCAGCTATGGCTGGGCCAGACACGACCTGGGCCGATGCGGAACGTCGCCTGATCCTGGAGGCGCTGGTGCGGGCGCGGGGGCGGCGTGGGGCGGCGGCGGAGGAGCTTGGCTGGGCGCGCACCACCTTGTGGCGCAAGATGCGTCAGTATGGGCTGGACCGATGAGCAAACACATGGACACTACTGTGCCGCACCGTGCGGCCATCAGGGAGACCCCCATGCGCGGCAACGTGCTTGTGGCCCTGCATCGTGATGCGGTGGCCCCCCGGTTCGACCGGGCCACTGAGGCGTGGCTGGGCCGCATCGACGGCGAGGGTGGATTGGCCCGCTCGCGTACCATGGTGCTGGCCAACGCCACGGCAGAAGAGCTGTGCCGGATCATTCTGACCGAGAACGTCACCACCGTGGTCTGTTGCGGTATAGAGCAGGAATTCTACGATTACCTCACCTGGAAGCGCATCGCCGTGCTGGACGGCGTGGTGGGCGGGCGCGATGCGGTCATCGGGGCGCTGCTGGCCGGCACCCTGAAGGCAGACGCGGTGCTGGGCGGCGTGTAGCGGGGGGGGGCTGGCCGCTGAGATCGCTGGGGCGGGCAATCCGGCGGCGTCGACGGGCGGACTGTCGCCATGTGTCGTTAGGTGCCGTTATGTGCCACTATGGGGGAGGCATGTGCGGGCGCTTTTGCCGCCTTTTTCTTCTTCTTTGTTTCTCCTTCCTTCCTTCCTTCCTTCCTTGTTGTTTGCGCTTTTTCCTGCGTTTTTGGGTGACGGCTGGGGCTCTGCAGCCTCGTCGGCAACCCTGCTCTGTGTCTGAGGGGTAGGGGCCAGCTCCTTTGCCGTCCTTCGGTTGATGTCCCCCCTTTCAGTGGGGTTGTTGTGTTGCGTAATGTTTCATGATGATGCGCGGGGAAAGTGCGATCGACCATTGCACCCTCCCGACGTTCAGCCAAGTTGAGTGGGCAACTGAACAACATGCCGCGACAATACACGAAATCGCTATGGAACGGCACTTGCTATTGATTTCACGAGGCGCTTCTGCCTGCACGTGTAAGCACTCCTTTTGTACTTCAACCCCGCCCGGCGACGGGCGCTGGCATGTCCGGACCGGGCGACGCCTGCTGGCAGGCGGCACACCTGGCCGGACATCGGGACAAAGGCCGGTACGTCATGTGGATGACCTCGGTGCTGGTGTTTGATAGCGATACGGCCTTTGCCCGGCATGTGGCCGAGTTGCTTGGCGGCGGCGGGAGCGCTTGCGTGGTGGCGGCGGAACCGGACGACGCTCGTCGCCTGCTGGCCACGGGCGGTTTTGACGTGTTCCTGTTCGGCTGCGCCGAAGGACCGCCTTGCCCGTTGGGGTTGCTGGATTCGGCGCGGCGGTTGGCCCCGCACATGGGGGTGATCCTGATGGTCCGCCCCGATCAGGTGCGCCTTTCCATCCAGTGCATGAAACGGGGCATTGACGATGACATCCTGATTCCCTTCGACATGGACGCCATGTTGCGCAAGGTGGTTGCGGTGGCGCAGCGCCGCCGCCTGGCCCCGGCGGCGTCCGTTGCGGAACGCGGTGCGCCAGGGCCGCGCGGCGTGTCCTGACCGGCAATCCGGTTGTGCGCTGTCGTGACGGATACGTTGCGCGCCTGGCGCAGTGCTGTTGCAGCACCGGAGAATTCAGTGCGTGTATCACCGGGGCGTCACTGCGGACGCTGGACTACAGACGCGCATGTAAACCCGAATCGAGGCATTTCCCTGCATTTGCTTGCGTCTGCGAAACCTGCGGCGTAAGGTGTGTAACCCGGCATCGCCGTGTATCATAGGAGAATGCAACAGAATATGAACCAGAGTGTGCTTGCGGACCTTAGGAAATTTCTGAAAGTTGCCGATCATATTCCTGGCCGGTTGCGGCTGAAGGTGGACCTCGCCGTCCTCCGTCACCCCGCAGCCGCGCAACTGCGCGCCCTGACGCCGGAAACATGGCCGGGGCTGCGCGGAACCCGCTTTGACGTATTCTCCTCCACGCTCACGCTGGACTATGATCCGCAGGTGTTGCCGGGAGAATTGTTTGAAGAGTTCCTGGCCACGCCAGATGATGTCCGGGCCATGGAACTTGCTGCCAGGCTGTGCGGCATTGCGCCCGCTTGACGGCGGGGCTGAAAATCATGTCGCCCGGACGGGGGCGTGACTAGGCTTGTCAGGCAGCATGGTGCCGCCTGGCAGAACGGGGCTGGTTGGATTGCAAAGGGCCGGATGGGGCCGCGCTGTGTCTGAAGTCGTTTGCAGGCTACCTGCGGGAGTGGCCGCGAACGCGTTCGCAGACGCGTTGTGGCGGTTCTGGCCCAATGGCGCACGGAATGGCGGTTTGGCCAATCCGTGGCGCCATTACGTCAACGTTCCGGACGGGAGAAACACATGACGCTCGCCAAAAAGCTGATTCTGGGTTTCGGCCTTGTGCTTGTGCTGCTGGTTGCCATGGGGGGCATTTCCTACAAGGCGCTCACCGACGCGACGACAGGCTTCAACGATTACCGGCGCACGGCACGCGGTTCGCTGCTGGCGGGCAACATCGTCACCGATCTGTACCAGATGCGCGTGAATGTGATCAGCTACCTGAATGCGCCGTCCGAAAAGGCCTTACGCGCCTATGATGAAGCCAAGGCGGACCTGTCCAAGGGGCTGGAAGAGGCGGACAAGTCCATCCAGAATCCCGAGCGCCGCAAGCAACTGACCGTGGCGCAGGATGCCTTCAAGGAATATGGGCTGGGCTTTGTGGAACTGCGCAAGCAGACGGAAGCGCGGGATGCCGAGTCCGAGCGCATGGGGCAGATCGGCCCGCAGCTCATGGAACTTGCCCGGCGCATAGCCGAGGCCTCTGATCGCGAGGGCGACCCCGCCGGGCGGGTCAAGGCGGAAGAAGTCATGCGCCTGATCCTGTCGGTGCGCGTGCCCACGGCGCGGTTGCTCTACGAAGCGGACCGCAAGTGGTATGATCAGGCCAAATCGGCTCTGGATGCCGCAACCGGCGCCATCGGCAGGCTGCAGGGCGAATTGCGCGGCGCGGCCGCGCGCGAGGCCGCGCGGGAACTGCAAAGCCAGTTCTCGCAGTATGCGGCCATGTTCGAGCCCATGGCCCAGGCCGGGTTCAAGCGTGAAGCCGTGTACAATGGCGTGCTGCTGAAGCAGGCTCCCCTCATTACCGGGGCGTGCAACGCGATTCTTGATTCCTATTCGGCGGATCAGCGCGAGATCGGACCGCGGGTGCAGGCATCCAACGAACAGGCCCAGATGCTGACCGGGGGCATCGCCCTGGCCGCCGTGGTGGCGGGCGTGGCCATTGCCTGGTTGCTGATCCGGGTGGTCATGGCCCAGTTGGGCGCGGACCCTGCGGCCCTGGCCGCCATTACCCGGCGCATCGCGGCGGGCGATCTGGACGTGTCGTTCGACGCGGCCAGCGGCAAGTTGCGCGGCGTGTACGCCGACATGAAGGACATGACGGACGGCCTTGTTTCGGTGATTACCGAGGTGCGCGCCGGCGCAGAGAACGTGGCTTCGGGCAGCGAAGAACTTTCCGCCTCTGCGGAAACCCTGTCGCAGGGGGCCACCGAGCAGGCCGCGTCCATTGAGGAAATATCCTCGTCCATGGAAGAAATGGCGGCCAACATCCGCCAGAACATGGAAAACGCCCGCCAGACCGAAACCATTGCCGTGCAGGCCGCCAACGACGCGGAAGGCGGCGGCAAGGCCGTGGGCGACACCGTGGGAGCCATGCGCGAAATCGCGGCCAAGATTTCCATCATCGAGGAAATCGCCCGCCAGACCAACCTGCTGGCGCTGAACGCGGCCATCGAGGCGGCCCGCGCCGGGGAACACGGCAAGGGCTTTGCGGTTGTGGCGGCGGAAGTGCGCAAGCTGGCGGAACGCAGCGGTGCGGCTGCCGCCGAGATCAGCGAACTGTCGTCCTCCAGCGTGGCCGTTGCCGAACATGCGGGCGAAATGCTGACCAAGATGGTGCCGGGCATACGCCGCACCGCCGAACTGGTGCAGGAAATCGCCGCCGCCAGCAACGAGCAGAACGTGGGTGCGGAACAGGTCAACAAGGCCATCGCCCAGCTTGACCAGGTCATCCAGCAGAACGCTTCCGCTTCGGAAGAAATGGCATCCACGTCGGAAGAACTGTCCAGCCAGGCCGAGCAGTTGCAGGCCACCGTCTCGCGCTTCCGCGTGGCGTCGCTGGACGGAAGCGCAACGCGCACCCCGCGCCGGGCGCAGCCTGCCTCTGCCCCGCGTGCGCTGGCGGCCTCTGCCCCGCGCAAGGCGGTGGCGGGCAAGGGCGGCAACATCGCCCTGGACATGGGCGCGGATGCGGACGACAGCGAGTTCGAGCGCTTCTAGCGCCGGGCGCCACCGGGAGGCAGCATGAACGAGACCAACCAGTACCTTACCTTCACTCTGGGCGAAGAAGTGTTCGCGCTGGACATAGGCACCGTGCGCGAAGTGCTGGAACTTACCGCCATCACGCGCATACCCCGCACGCCGGAATTCATGCGCGGGGTCATCAACCTGCGCGGGCGCGCCGTGCCCGTGCTGGAACTGCGCCGCAAGTTCGGCATGGAGGCGGTGGCCGACACCGTGAGCACCTGCATCATCATAGTGGAGACCGAGCTTGAAGGCGAGGCTGCCGTCATCGGCACGCTGGTGGATTCGGTGCGCGAGGTGGTCGAGATTCCGCTGGAAGCCATCGAACCCGCCCCGCGCATGGGCACCGCCGTGCGGCAGGACTTCATCAAGGGCATGGGACACCGCAACGACGGCTTCGTGATCATTCTGGACGGCAGCCGCATCTTTTCGGTGGAGGAACTGGCCGCCGCCGGAATGACGGCGGGGGCGCTGGCGGGTGAAGGCGGGGCCTCCGCAGCCGCTGTTGCCGACGGCGACGGCATGTCCCTGTAACCGCCGGAACGGCGCATCCATCGCATATCACGGGCCGGGCGCATGCGTCCGGCCCGTTTTTCCGTCCATGGGCATGCCGCAGGCACGCCGTGCCGCCGGGTCTTGCGCCGCCCCGGTGTTCCGGGTAGCCTTGGCCGTACTGCCGCCGCCCGTCCTTCCGGAAGCTTGGGGCGCGGTTTCTGTCCGCAACGGGCGGCACGCCGCCGCAGGAGT
Organism: uncultured Desulfovibrio sp.; assembly: GCA_964402645.1. GTDB lineage: Bacteria > Desulfobacterota > Desulfovibrionia > Desulfovibrionales > Desulfovibrionaceae > Cupidesulfovibrio. The sequence goes on from CAYOCV010000002.1 coordinate 276,734, forward strand.
CCGCAACCGGTGAGCGCCACAGACGCCATGCAATCCACCAGCCCGAAGCGCGGGCGTTCACGCAGTTCTGCGTGCGCGCCCGGCATGCCTGCTGTGCAGGACGCGCCTGCCGGGATCGACCTTGTCGACGCCCCGGTGTGCCAGCAGCACTGCGAACATGCCGATGTCATCGCACGGGTGCGCGCCCGCATGGCCCCGGACGAGGACATGGCCGAACTGGCCGCAACCTTCCGGCTGCTGGGAGACCGCACCCGCGTGCGCATTCTGGAGGCGCTGGCCTGCGACGAGTTGTGCGTGTGCGACCTGGCCGCCGTGGTGGGGCACAGCCAGTCCGCCGTTTCGCACCAGTTGCGCCTGCTGCGCGCTGCCAAGCTGGTGCGCGTGCGCCGCGACGGCAAGAACGCCTTCTACACCCTGGACGACGACCACGTGCGGCACCTGTTCCGCCAGGCGCTGGACCACGTGCAGGAAAGCCGCTGACCCGGCGGCGCAAGGAGCATTGTCCATGTCCCAGCCGTCCCGGCCTTTCATGGCCCGCGCCCGCGCGGTTGCCCTGCGCGTGGCCGCCTGCCTTGTGCTGTGCTGCGGCCTTGCCGCGCTGCCCGTGCCCGCGCGATACGGACCGTCCCCGGCGTCAGCCCCGTCTGTACTGCCGGGCGAGGCCCGCGCGGAAATGAACGTGGGCCAGACCCTCTACGTGCCGGTGTATTCGTCGGTGGTCTACGGCAACCGTGGCCGCACCCTGAACATCACCACCATGCTTTCGGTGCGCAATACCGACCAACGCGTGCCCATCACCCTGATGGACGTGCGCTACGTGGACGATCACGGCCAGACGGTGCGCAGCTATCTGACGGAACCGCGCCAGATTCCCCCGCTGGGCTCGGCCCAGTTCGTGGTGGAGGAATCGGACACACTGGGCGGCGCTGGCCCCGCGTTCATCGTGGTGTGGCGCGCCGCTGCGTCGGTGTCGCAGCCCCTGGCCCAGGGGGTGATGATCGGCACCGTGTCGTCGCAGGGCATTTCGTTCATTACCGAGGGGAAGATCATCGGCGGGGCAAAATAGCATTACCCATGCTTTGAATTCTCTTACGACGTGCAACGCGCGGTCCTGTGGGACCGCGCGTTTTTTTGTCCGGTTCGTAGACTCCATGGGGCGCGGCAGAGCGGAATCGCCCGACCGGTTGCACCGTCCGAAGGGGGCAACCCGGCGTGGATTTTCGTTGACAGCCGGCAACGGTTCGGGTGAATTGGTTCAACCAGTGAATGGTTGTACCAATTTTACAGCCAACCACGCATCCCACTGTCAGGAGGGCCGTTGCGTGAAAGCGCAGATGACCCCCGCCTTCAAGCCCGCGCGCCGCATCCGCCTGCACGAGGAAATCGTGGGGCAGATCCGCGACCTCATCGAGAAGGGCGAACTGAAATCCGGCGACAAGCTGCCCCCCGAACGCCGCCTGGCCGAGCTGTTCGGGGTGTCGCGCCATTGCGTGCGCGAGGCCATCCGTTCGCTGGAGCAGCAGCGCATCGTCACCAGCCGCCTTGGCGATGGCACCTACGTGCTGGACGATACCGAAGAAACGCTTATCGAGCCGCTGGCCGCCATCATCGAACAGCGCCGCGCCAAGCTGCGCGAGGTGCTGGAGTTTCGCCGCCTGCTGGAACCGCAGATTGCGGCGCTGGCCGCCGCACACGTCAGCGACGGCGACCTTGCGGCGCTGCGCCGCGCCCTGGACGCCCAGATAGCCGAGACGGACGGCGGCAACACCGGCTCCGACGCCGACGTGGAATTTCACATGATCATCGCCCGCGCCACCCGCAATACGGTGGTGCAGGAAGTGCTGACGCGTTTGCATGACATTCTCAGCGACAGCCGGGATTTCACCTTGCAGACGGCGGACCGCCGCCAGTGGGCCGTTTCGACCCACGCCAACATCCTCGCCGCCATGGAGGCGCGCGACCCTCAGGCGGCCTTTCGCGCCATGCACGAACATATTCTGCACGTCGAGGAAATAGCCCTCGAATGGTCGGGGGAATGACCTCCATGGGCAACCACGCATGACCACGCAAGCGGCAAGACCACTCACCGCGCGCTCCGGCGCATCCGGTCCGTCCGGGGCTTCCGGCGCGCATCACGCCAACGACGCCCAGGGCGATCCGCGCCCGGTGCGGGCCAGGCCCGCACCGCCCATGTTCGCCTGGCAACGGAGGGACATGATGAAAGAAGTTCGCGACAAGGCACGCCAGTTGATGAAAGGTTACTGTCGGGTCTGCCCGGTGTGCAACGGCAAGGCCTGCTCGGGCGAGGTGCCCGGCATGGGCGGCCTGGGCACCGGCGCAACCTTTGCTGCCAACCTTGACGCGCTGGCCGCCGTGCGCCTGAACATGCGCCTGGTCCACGACGTGAAGGAACCCGACACCGCCACCACCGTGTGCGGCATCGCTCTGGACATGCCCGTGCTGGCCGCGCCCATCGGCGGCGTGTCGTTCAACATGGGCGGCGGCGTGAGCGAGGAAGACTACGCGGCTGCCGTGGTGGGCGGCTGTGCCGAGCGCGGCATCATCGGCTGCACCGGCGACGGCGTGCCCCCGTTCATCATCGACGCGGGTTTTGCGGCCATCACCGGCGCAGGCGGGCGGGGCATTCCCTTCATCAAGCCGTGGGACGGCGCGGAACTGGACGAAAAGCTGGACCGCGCGCTGGAACTGGGCTGCCCGGCCATCGGCATGGACATCGACGCCGCCGGTCTTGTCACCCTGCGCAAGATGGGCCGCCCTGTGGGTCCCAAAACCCCGGCAGAACTTTCGCGCATAGTGGCCAAGGTCAAGGCCAAGGGCATGGCGTTCATTCTCAAGGGCATCATGACCAGCATCGACGCCAGCCTGGCCGTCGAGGTGGGCGCTGACGGCATCGTGGTGTCCAACCACGGGGGCCGCGTGCTCGACCACGCCCCCGGCACCGCCGAGGTGCTGCCCGAAATCGCCGACGCGGTGAAGGGGCGCATCGCCATCCTGGCCGATGGCGGCGTGCGCGACGGCGTGGACGTGTTCAAGATGCTGGCCCTTGGGGCCGACGCCGTGATGCTGGGCCGCCCCTTCTCCATCGCCGCCGTGGGCGGCCTGAAGGACGGGGTGGCCATGCTGGTTGACGCCATCAAGGGACAGCTGGTGCAGGCCATGGTGCTGACCGGCAGCGCCAATGTGGCGTCCATAGGCCGCCACGCCCTGCGCATGTAATTGCGAATGGCCGTTTCGTTCGCTGGCCGCGCCGGCAAACGAAAATCCGCATTTGCAATGTGACGGATATCCGGCCCGGCGGCAGCCAGCGCAGGCTGTCGCCGGGTCATCACACCGGTGCCCGGCGGCATGCCGCGCGGCATGTCCGGAACCACGCGGGTCGCACGCCGCCCGCAACGCGGAGAGTCATCCATGATCCTTACCCTTGCGCTCTACCTTCTCGTTGGCGCCATCGCAGGTATCCTGGCCGGGCTGCTCGGCGTGGGCGGCGGTCTGGTCATCGTGCCCATGCTCAACTTTGCCTTCGCGTTGCAGGCCATTCCGGGCGACTACTTGCAGCACCTGGCCCTGGGCACGTCCATGGCCAGCATCATGTTCACCTCCATTTCCAGCTTCCGGGCGCACCACAAGCGCGGCGCGGTGCTGTGGAACGTGGTGTGGCGCATCACCCCCGGCATCATCACCGGCACGCTCATCGGCACGTGGGTGGTGGCCCAGCTTTCCACCGGTTTTCTCAAGGGCTTCTTCGTCTGCTTCCTGTACTGGGTGGCGGCGCAGATGCTGCTGAACCTCAAGCCCAAGCCTTCGCGCGAACTGCCCGGCACCATGGGCATGTTCGGCATGGGCAACGTTATCGGCGGGGTGTCCAGCCTTGTGGGCATTGGCGGCGGTACGTTGTCGGTGCCGTTCATGGCGTGGTGCAACGTGGCCATGCATACGGCCATCGGCACCTCTGCCGCCATCGGTTTTCCCATCGCGGTGTCCGGCACCGTGGGTTACATAGTTAACGGGCTGGCTACCCAGGGCCTGCCCGCGAACACCTTCGGATTCGTTTACCTCCCCGCTCTGGTCGGCATCGTCTGCGCCAGCGTGCTCACGGCCCCCCTTGGAGCCCGGCTGGCGCACAGCTTGCCGGTGACCAAGCTCAAGCGGATCTTCGCCGTGCTGCTCGTCGCCATGGCCACGAAAATGCTGATTGGCCTCTTGTAGACGGTTCTTCTCCCACCGAAGGTATTCTCACGCACGGCCCCCGGCGCCCCTACGCCGGGGGCTGCTGCGTGTGCGGCCCTTTCCGCTGGCCAGAAGCGCCATTTCCCCCATTCCCCGTCGCGTTCGCCCGTTCCCGGTACCTTTCGCCCCATGTTCACGGTTGCGTCCGGCGGGGCAGGGGGTTGCATTCGCCCGTTGGGGCATATAGAGGGGCTGAATGGCCATGCTGCTTTACAAAACTTTACATTCGCTCCGTGATGGTGCGGACCGTGCCTGTCCGGAGTGTACTCCTGCCATGGGTGGGCCGCCGGTATTCATGTCACCGGTCTTCACGTCACCGGTTTTCGCGGCAATGGGCCTTGCGCCCGCCATGCGCCTGCGGGCCGCCTGGCTGCTGGCGGTCTGGCTGCTGTGCGGTCCGGCGATTCTGGCGATCATGGTGGTCTCGGCGTTCCCGGCACTCCCTGCGGCGCATGCGGCGGGCAACACCCTGGGGCAGGACGCCACCGCCGTGCAGCAGTTCATCCGCACAGGTGCCGAGCTTGCCGACGCCTACGGCGTGGGACCGATATGCGGGCGGATTGGCGGCGACATGGACAAGGTGCGCAGCGCACGCACCGGGTCGGAGGCGGCCATGAAGCGGCTGCTGCTGGTGGAGAACGATCCCAGGCAGGAAATGCTGCGCGCCGCGTTTCGCCGCGCCAACGAATCTGCCTCGCGGCTGGAGCGGACCCTGGATGGAACCGAGGCCGTGTGCCGACAGGGCGGCGATGCGCGCATCGATTCCACAGGCTTTCGTCTGCGCCTGGAAAACGAGGCGCTGTTTCTGGCCGAGAATGGCCGCACCCTGTGCCGCACCTTGCGCACCGAAGTGCCGGGCATGGCTTGGCCGGACTGCGATCGGCCCTGATTTCGCCGCACTGCCCTGATCCCTCCGTATTGCCCGTTCCGTCCGGCCCTGGCCGATGCTGCCTGTGACCTGCGCCGCATGGCCCACGTCCCAAGGCATCAGCCCCCGGTCGGGCAACCTGACGGCGCCCCCCCATGTCCCGTACCTTGCCCCCTCCCATTTCCGCCCTTGCCCGCGCGGCGCATCCGGGGTAGAGGCACGGCCAACGCGCCCCGGCCTCCACGGCATTGGCGGTACGCACTGAACTGGACTAAGCTGGGCGCGCCTGCCGCATGGCGGGGCGTGCCCCTGTTTTTTTTTATGCTGGCCACGGGTGTGCGGATCCGGGCCGGGCAGGGAGGTTGTGCATGTCTACCCGCAAGGAACTGGCCTATTCTGTCCGCTGGAACCTGCTGCTGCTTACCGTGGGGTCGGCTCTGTTCGCCCTGGGGGCGCAAGGCATTGTGGTTCGTCACGGATTTCTGACCGGCGGCATCTACGGCATTGCGCTGCTGAGTTGGTACCACACCCATCTGCTGTCCCCGGCGGCCTGGTACCTGCTGTGCAACATTCCGCTTTTCGTGCTGGGGTGGCTGCACGTGGGACGGCGTTTCCTGCTGTACAGCCTGTATGGCATGCTGGCCACCACGCTGTTCGCGGAGGTATTCCGGAGCGCGAATCTTGGCGTGCATGACCAGCTATACGCCGCCGTGGCTTCCGGGGTCATCTGCGGCGCGGGCGGCGGCATCATGCTGCGCTCGCTTGGGTCTGGCGGCGGGCTGGACGTGGCGGCCATCATCCTGCACAAGCGCTTCGGCCTTGGTATCGGGCGCTTCGGGTTCGGCTTCAACGCGGTGCTGTTTACCGCCAGCCTTGTTTCCATGCCCGTGGACACGGTGATCGCCTCGCTGATCCAGGTGTTCATTGCGGCGGTGACGATGGAATATGTGCTTGCACTGTTCAACCAGCGCAAGGTGGTGTTCGTCATTTCCGAGCACAGCAGGCGCATCGGGCACGACCTGGTATCCGAGCTGGGGCAGGGAGCCACCTTTCTGCAGGGGCGGGGCGGATATTCCGGTGACGACCGGGAAATCGTCATGACCGTGACCAACAATGTGCAGCTGAAGCGCATGGAGGAACTGGTGTTTACCGTGGACCCGGATGCGCTGTTCATCGTTGAAAACACCTTTACCGTGCTTGGGGGGCAGTTTGCCCGGAGAAAGGTGTACTGACGCAAAGGGTTGTGTCATAGTAGCAGACACAGAAGCTTTGTTCACCTCGCCTTGGGGAAGTTGCATGATGGAGATTGTTGCGCGTACCCGGACCGCACGCCGCGCGAGCCTGCTGGCTTGCCTGGCGCTGTGCATGCTGCTGGCTGCCGCCGTGCCCTGTACATGGGCGCAAAAGAGTGTTGCCAAACCGGAGATTGCCCCCCCGGCATCCGGCACATCTTCTCAAATCGGCGCATCATCTCCTGCCACTGCACTTTCCCTATCCTCTCCGTCCACTCCGGTCAGCGCGCCCGCGCAGGGCGTGCCTGTGCTGCGCATTTCTGTGGACAACGGTCCCACGCATTTTCAGGTCAAGGCCCTGCGCCGCTTTGCGGATGACGTGCGGCAGCGCCTGGCTGGTCGGCTGCGGGTGGAGGTGTACGACAGCGCCACTCTGTATCGGGACCGCGATGTTCTGCAGGCCCTGAACCTTGGCCGCGTGGAAATGGCATTGCCCGGCACGTGGGTGCTGCATTCCGTGGTGCCCGACTGCGGCGTGTTCATGTTGCCCGCGTTCTACGGTGCATCGGCCGGGGCCAGCCTGGCTGTGGCCGACGGCCCGGCGGGGAGGATCATCGACGCGCGCATCGAGCGCAACCTGCGCGTCACCGTGTTGGGCCGCTGGCTGCCGTTGGGCCACGCCAATCTGTACCTGGTGGATCGGTCGGTGCGGCGTCACGAGGATCTTGACGGTTTGCGCATCCGTGTGGCGGGCGGTGCGGCCAACGAACTGCGCCTGGCGGCCATGGGCGCCAGGCCCACGGTGGTGCCCTGGCCTGATCTGCCGCAATGGTTGCGGGACGGAAACCTGGACGGGCTGATGACCACCCACGAGACGGTGGTATCCGGCCAGTTGTGGCGCTATGGGGTTTCGCACGTGTTCGAGGACCGCGCCTACTTCGCCATGTATGTGCCGCTGGTCAACCGGGCGTTCTGGGAACGCTTGCCCGAAGACATGCGCACCGTGCTGCGCGATGCCTGGGAAGCCCACGTGGACGAGGGGCGCACTCTGGCCGCAGAGGCCCAGGCCGAGGCGCGAGAGACGCTGCGCGCCAGGGGGCTGACATTTGCCGTGCCCGACGATGCCGTGCTGCGCCGCTGGCGCGAACGACTGCGCGCTGGTGAACGCGAAATGGTGGATTTCGTGGGGGTGGACCCCACGCTGTACGAGATCGCCAAGAGCGCCGAAGGGCAGGCGGAACAGGCTGCGTCGGAATAGAGCGGCAGCGGGGACAATGTCCGCAGGGCAGCCGCCCGGCAGCAATGCCCATGGCAGATTCGATGCGCACGTATCCTCAGGCCAGCATCAGCCAGCGTCAGGTAAATATCGGGCGGTAGTATCAGCCCAGTCTTCCGGGAGGTTTCATGATTCCGTTCTGTTTGCGTGTTGTTCGCCAATCCGGCGCGTTCCGCGTGCTGGCGCTGGCGCTGCTGGCGCTGCTGACAGCGGGATGGCCCGTCGTGACCGCCGCTGCCGTCACGACCACCGCGACCGCCGCTACCGCCGCGCCCGCCGCTACCGTCACGACTGGCGAACCATTGCCCGCGCCTGCCTCGCAACCATGGAAAGATGTGGAGGACGCCGCGCGCGGTTCCACGGTGCGCTTTCACATGTACGGGGGCATGGCCACGGCCAACCGCTACGTGGACGGGTACGTTGCGCCGGAACTGGCGCGCCGCTACGGCATCACCCTGGTGCGGACGCCCATGGAGGCCCCGGTGTTCGTCAACCGGCTGCTGGCCGAGAAAGCGGCGGGCCGTGCCAAGGGCAGCATGGACCTGTTGTGGATCAACGGCGAGAACTTTCGCAATGCCCGCCTTGGCGGCGTGCTGTGGGGGGCGTATGCCCCGGCCCTGCCCAACATGGCCCTGACCGACCCGGTACAGAGCGCCACCGACTTCGGCTATCCGGTGGACGGGTATGAATCGCCCTATGGCCGTGCGCAACTGGTGCTGGAATACGACACCGCCCGCACCCCCGAACCGCCCCGCACCATGGCCCAACTGGGTGAGTGGGTGAAGGCGCATCCGGGCCGATTCACCTATCCCCAGCCGCCGGACTTCACGGGGTCCGCCTTCATCCGTCAGGCGTTCTACGCCCTTACCGGGGGGCATGCGCAGTACATGCGCCCGCTGGACAAGGCGTTGCTGGACCGGAAGGGACCGATTCTTTGGGCCTGGCTGCACGATCTTGCCCCGCACCTGTGGCAGGCCGGGCGCGCCTATCCGCGCGATGCCGCCGCGCAGGACGCGCTGTTCGCGCGGGGCGAGGTGGATTTTTCCATCTCGTATCACCCGGCGCACGCCCAGGCGCTCATCGACGACGGCACCTATCCGGCCACGGTGCGCACCGTGGTGCTGGACGACGGGGCCATCTTCAATACCCATTTCGTGGCCATTCCCTTCAACGCGCCCAACAAGGCCGGGGCCATGGTGGTTGCCAACTTCCTGCTGTCGCCCGAGGCGCAACTGGCCAAGATGGAACCGGCATGGTGGGGCGATTTTCCGGCCATCGAGGTGGCGCGCCTGCCGGAAGAATGGCGCGTGCGCTTTGCCGCCGTGAAGATGGGCGAAGCCACCCTGCCGCCCGACGTGCTGGGCAGGCGGGCGGTGCCTGAAATACCCGCAGACTGGCTGGAGGCGCTGGAACGCGGTTGGGATGCCGAGGTGCTGCGCAAGTAACGTGCCGCTTTCGGCCTGGTCCCTCCGCAGTGGGGGATGTCTGTTGCCGTGTTGTATGCGGGGGCGCTTTCGATGGGAAGGGTCCCCGTTTTGCGTGGGACGCGTAACGGGACGTACGCGTGGGGTGAGACGCGAGGTGAAACGTGGAGAAAGGGCGCGTCGGCGCGGGGAAATGTGGGGAGAGTGGAGGGGGCTAGTCGTGGCCGCCGTATTCGCGGGCGTGCCAGTTGCGCAGTCCGCGCGGCTTGTCGCGCAGGTAGCCGGATATCAGGTGATCCAGCAGGTTGCGCGCGGCCCGTTCGGACAACAGCAGCAGGGGGCTGGCGGCGCCTTGTGCTTCCAGCAACAGTAGGCTGGCGTCCTGGGTGCACCGAAAGCGCTGGGCAGGGCCGCGCGTGCGCAAGGCAAGGCACAGGTCGCACAGATCCTGCTCGCTCAGCGGAGAGAGGGCATCAAGCCAGGACATGGCATCGGTGGTGGCGTTTGTGTAATCGAACATGACGTATTGCCCGGTGTATTGTGCGGCGTGGTCCGCGTCAAGCGTGCGCAGCCGCGCAACGGCGGCACGGGGAAAATATAAATGACCGGCACGGGCCCCGCCTGCTAGACCAGATCGGGCGTCGCCGCTTGCCGCGCACGACGCCAAGTTCCTATAACGGGGTTCGCAACGTGAAGCATGACATGGACGGTTTACTGGGTAACGTGGGCAAGGAACTGACGGGCCTTTCCGTATCGCTGGACGGACTGGAGCGCACGCCGGACGGCGCGTACATCGTGCCGGCATCGGTGCTGGTCTCCATGGTTCATTCCGTGCAGCAGATACTTTCCCTTTGGAAAAAGGCCCACTCGACGTTCAGCATTGCCATGGCGTCGAGTGTCCTGTGCCGCGAAGAGGCCTTGAACACCCTGTTCGACGCCGCGGAGGACGGCACGGAACATTGATTTCGGCTTGCCTCTCCCATTTGCACGCACGCTTCGCCGTACGAAGTCCGAAACCGGCGCGTCCGAACTGGCCGGACGTGCCGCCACAAACCAGCACGGGCGGGAATGAGAGTTCCCGCCCGTGCTGGTTTGTGGCCCTGGTTCGGCTTCTGTCCTGATTGTGCCCGCAGGGGCGGGACAAAAGCGCAACGCCCGGGTGGCAGGTCACCTGACGGAAGAAGGGCGGATGCTTACGCATCCGCCCTTCCAATGAACAATGAGACGTATGGACTACACGCAGCCGGTGGGCTTGGGCAGGCCAGCCATCTTGCAGGCGCCCTTGCCGGGGCCGGAGGGGAACAGTTCGTAGATCTCCTTCAGCTTGAAGCCGGTGTTCTTGGAGAGGATACGAACCATCGGGGCGATGCCGTTCTTCTTGTAGTAGTCCTGCAGGAAGTCGATGATCTTCTGGTGATCGGGGGTGATGTCCGCGATACCTTCGGATTCCTTCACGAATTCAACCCACTCGGTGCTCCAGTCATCAAAGCGAAGAAGGAAGCCGTCTTCATCGACTTCGAAGCTCTTGCCCTTGTAAGTGACTTCAGCCATGCGTGTCCTCCTTGGACAGGTTCTTGGCAGTGAAAGGGATGCACGACAAACGCCTGACCTTCGCATCGTGCGGCGATGCGCCGGCCGATGATAAGCAGCGATCCGCTGCCTCTATCCGAATGATGGTCTGCCCAGGGCAGATTCTGCCCGCTGGATAAACCGCAGCCACCCGGCGTGTCAACGAGGACCCCTGGGGGGGCTTCACCGGTAAACCCGAAACGTGCATCCGAGGGGGTGCAGCCACGGGGTACCGGAGATCCGAATCGCGCGGGTTTTTCCGGGTTCCAGACATGCGGACGAGGCACAAGATGCCACAATGTCATGAAAAATTCAAGGCAGGCGGTGGTGTTTTTTCGGCAAGCATTACAGCCCCCTACGGGTGAGCGTGTAAACAGTTGCTCACTAGCCGCAACGCGCCCGGCAAAATGGACGCGAAGCAGGCCGCATGGGGTGTGCTATGAGGAGCAGGGGCAACGATGCATGGCGTGATGCATTCTGCGTACCCGCTGACAGGTGGCACTGTAGTGTGTTGCCGGATGTGTGTCAATGCATGTGAAATAATGCACGAAGTGTAAAGGGGCACAACATGCCGGGTACAGTGCGTTGCCAGCATGGCAGCGGGAAATGGGGACGCAGGCGCGGTTTTTATCATTATGCTGAAATAAAAGATTTTCTTGCGAATAAGCGCTTCTTGCTGCGCTGTTCTTGTGAAATAAATCACCAGAGATGGACCGATCTGCTCCGGATGGCTGTGCGCAGTGTTCCAACGCCCTGGCACAGCACGTTCCGGCATGTCAGTTACGCGCACCTATCCCCCCCGGGGGCATGGCCCCGGCAACCTTGACAGCCCCCACCCCCGTTGTTACCCGTTTGTGCTACTGCAAGAACTGCATCCTTGTGATGCCGGAGCCTTCATGCCCACCATCGGACAGCGCGAATCCCAGGTGCTTGCCACCATCATAGAAAGCTACATCGCCTCGGCCTCGCCCGTGGGGTCTCGCGCCGTGGCGGAGCATTCCGGCCTGCACCTTTCTCCGGCCAGCATGCGCGCCACCATGTCCGACCTGACCGAGCTTGGATATCTGGAGCAGCCGCACACGTCCGCAGGCCGGGTGCCTACCACGCGCGCCTTCCGGCTTTACGTGGACAGCCTGCTGCGCCCGCTGCCCCTCGGCAGTGCGGAGCGCGAGGCCATTGCCGACGAGCTTTCGCGGCAGGAACTGGAGATCTCCGGCATTCTGCGCCGCGCCGCTACCCTGTTGTCCGGGCATGCCCGTCAACTGGGCATGGTGGTGGCCCCCAGCGAAGGCGAGGCCCGTTGGCGCAGCATCGAATTCGCCGCGGCGGCGGAAGGGCTGGTGCTGGCTGTGCTGGTGCTGGATGGCGGGCTGGTGCGCACACGCACCGTACGTGTGGACGAACGCTACGGCCCGGACGAACTGGTGCGCTTCGGCAACTACCTTAACGAGCATTTCCGGGGCCTGCCCTTGTCAGAAGCGCGCAACCGCATTGGCCGCGAGCTGACCCGCGCCGGGTCGCGGCTGGAAGAAATGTGCGTGCGCGCCCTGGCCCTGTCGCGCCGCGCCGTCGAGTACATGGGCGACGAGCGCGAACTTATCGTCAACGGCACGCTGAACATGCTGGAACACGCGGAATTCACCGACGTGGGCCGCATGCGCGACCTGCTGTCCGCCATCGAGGAGCGCTCGCGCCTGCTGGAACTGCTGGACCGCACCCTGTCCGAAGAAGACGTGCGCATCACCTTCTGTCAGGACGTGCCGGAAGGCGCGCCCGATGGGCTGCGCGGGTGCAGTGTGGTCAGTGCCCCCTACGGCGGCGACACGCCGCGCGGCGTGGTCAGCGTGGTCGGGCCGTTGCGCATGGACTACGCCAAGATCGTGCCGGTGGTGCAATGTGTGTCGCGCGCGCTTACCCAACTGTTCCGCGAACGCTTTGCCGCCGCACCTTCGTTGCTGCCGTAGCGCTTCATTTTCATCTGTTTCAGGACGCATGCAACCCGCCAACCGGCGGGAAATGTTCAACGACGACTTCAGCATCAGGATTTTCAAGGAGATTCAGGAACATGCCCTCCAGCAACGTGTTCAAGGACAATGTGGAGATCAGCCCGGAGGCCGAGGCCCTGCGCACCGAGGCCGATGCGGCCTCGCGGAACCAGTCCGCAACCGGGACTGCCGCTCTGATGATTGACGATGATGACCTGCGCGAACAGTGCGCGGCCCGCCTGTGCCCGGAATGCCCGGAGCGTGCCGATGCCGACGAGCAGCGCCTGCGCGCCCTGGCGGAAATGGACAATTTCAAGAAGCGGTTGCAGCGCGAAAAGGACGACCAGGTGCGCTATGCCGCAGAAGTGGTGCTGGCCGACCTGCTGCCCACTCTGGACAACCTGGACCTGGCCCTGCAATACGGGCGCGGCAACGCGGCCTGCAAGGACATGCTGATCGGCGTGGAAATGACCCAGAAGCTCTTGCTGGACGCGCTGAAGCGGCACGGCCTGGAACCTGTGGGCGAGGCGGGCGAGCCGTTCAGCCCGGAAATCCACGAGGCCATCGGTGCGGAAGTGCGCCCCGACCTGCCGGAAAACACCGTGTGTACGCTGATGCAGCGCGGCTATCGGTTGAAGGAACGCCTGCTGCGTCCCGCCAAGGTCGCCATAAGCCGTCCGGAATAGCGCCGGATAGCGCCGGAAGGGTAAGGTCACGCAACGTGTATATCAGGCGGCGTGCCCCTGCGGGGTGCGCCGCCTTTGCGTTGCAGGCGCGCACAGACTCTGGTGGGCCGCAAGCGGCCTGCACTCAGACCGCAGCTTGCCCGCAGCCTGTCTGCCCCTGTCTGCCACTGTATGGATGACATCGCCGGGCTTTCTTTGGTGTCATGCCCGGCGTGCTGGCTGGTGCCATGGCTGCGTCCTGTCCGGAGGCGACAGTATTTGCGCTTCACCCGGCTTCGCAGTATGGGGGGCCGCATGAGTACACACCGTTCCCCCTGCCTTGATGCGGGAGGGCTGTTGCGCGTTGCCGGGGGCGGCGTGCTGATCAGCTTTTCCGCCGTGTTCGTGAAGCTGGTGCAGGTGGGGCCCAGCCAGTCGGCCTTTTACCGCATGCTCTTCGGCGGCCTGGCCCTGCTGTGTGTGGCCCTGGCGCGACGTGAAAGGCTGCGCGCGCGGCCCGGCGTGTGGGGCGTGATGGTGGGGGCCGCCGTGCTGTTCGCGCTGGACCTGGAGTGCTGGCACCGGGGCATTCTGCTTATCGGGCCGGGGCTGGCTACCATCATCGGCAACTTCCAGGTGTTCTTCATTGCCATTGCGGGGGCGCTGCTGTTGGGCGAAAGATTGTCCGGGCGTCACATTACCGCCATTCCACTGGCCTTGTGCGGGCTGTGGCTGCTGCTGGGCGTCAGCCCGGCGGAATTGCTGCCCACGTCCACCGACGCCGGGCTGGTGGTGGGTGATTCGCTGGCCGGGGTGGGCTACGGGTTTGCCACGGCGCTGTTCTACACCGGGTTCATCCTGCTGCTGCGCCAGTCGCGCGGCATGGCGGACATGCTTTCGCCGGTGGCCAACATGGCCGTCATTTCGCTGGCCTGCGCTGCGGTGAGCGGCGCGGGCATTCTGGCGCGGGGCGACAGCTTTGCCATCGCCGATGCGGCCAGCGGCGGCTACCTGGTGGCCTATGGCGTGCTGTGCCAGGGCGTGGGCTGGGTGCTGCTGTCCACCGGGCTGCCGCGTCTGCCTGCCTCGCTTGCGGGGCTGGTGATGCTGGTGCAACCCGCGTTGTCGTTCATGTGGGATATCCTGCTGTTCAAGCGGCCCACCGACGCGTGGGGCATGGCCGGGGCGGGGATAGCCCTGTTCGCCATCTGGCTGGGCCTGTCCGGAGCATCGGGCAGATCGGGCGGCGGTGGATCGGGTGGATCGGGCGTGCGGGTGTGCCGCCCGGGCGAGATGGCGGACGGTACTGATGCGCCGCCGCACAAGGATGCATGACCATCAGGGCGCGCTGCGCCGCAACCGGACGGAGGGATGACGGTGCAGATTTTGAGCCTGATATTCGTGACCGCCGTGGCATTGGTGCTTGGCTGGTTGCTGGTGCGCGGACTGCTGGCCGCCGCCGGTTGCGTGCTGCGCCTGTTTCTGGGGCTGCTGTTGCTGGCCCTGCTGGGGGCCACGTGGTCCATGTTGTCGTATTTGTTCAGCGGCGGAGCGGGCTGGTAGAGGACGCGGGCTGTCGTCAGTGAGACGGCGGCAGGCATCTGTCGGTGAGACGGGGCGGGTTGCGGCAAGTGAGATGAGCGGCTGATGCCGCCAGCGGAGGCACCCCATGCATTGCTCAGGTACGGCGCGTGACGATGATCGTCGCGCGCCGCGTCGTTTTTTTTGGGGGGGGATGGGAGCCGCAAGGGATGCGGGCGGTGCGGCTATGCCTCCTGCGGCAGCCCGGCAATCCAGCCCTCCACGGCCAGTTGCGCGGCGGTGACGCCGGGGGGAGGGGCGGCAAGGGATGGCAGGCCGTAGCCGGGGCGCATGGCGGATGCGGCGGCCAGCACGGCGCAGAGCAGGGCGTCCAGCAGATCCGCTTCCGGGTCGTCCAGCATGCGGGTGGCATGCTCCACGTCCCAGCGGACGGTCAGGTCGGGCAGGGCGCGGGGCAGGGGGCCGGGCTTGGGAGCGGGCTGAAGGGTGGACTGGGGTGAGGACAGGCCGGTGGCGCTCGTCGGGCCAATGGCGGTTGCCGATGCCTTCAGTTCAGCCAATCCCGCAAGCTGTTGCAGCAACTGTGCGCGGGCCTCTCGCCGGGCTGTCCGCTGCGCGGCGTCGCCGCCCTTGTACGGGGTACGCCCGATCATTTGGCGGGCCAGCCAGCCGGGGTAGGTTTCCAGCGCCACGCGGGCATCGTCCGACAGGCCGGAGGGCAGGGGACGCAGCAGGGGCACATGTACCGCATGCGCGGCAAGGCGGGGGGCCACGGCGTGGAACATCAGGGCCACGGGCGGGCGCACCGTGTTCATGGGGCTGGCGGCTCCGGCGCGGCGGCAGCAGACGCGGTACAGGTACTTCTGCCCGGCGGGCCGGGCCGCGGAAACGCCGCGCAACAGGTCGCGGAAGGCGGCGCGGTCCATTCTGCCGCACAGGGTGGCATATCCGGCCCAGTCGCGCGGCCAGCCCACTTGTTCAGCCAGTTGCTCCACCAGGTCCAGCGGCTGGGCCAGCGCGGCATCGATGCCCAGCACCCAGCCCGTGTCGGGTGCGATGTTGTCACCCGCGAAGCCCGCGTCCAACTGCCCGCCGAACAGCCGGTCCAGATCGTCCAGGGTGTGCAGTTCGCGCAGTTCGTGCAGGGTGAGCACGGGCGGCGTGCCCGGCATGCACGGCTTGCCCGATGTTCCCGATACCCCCGGTATTCCATTATCCGGCGCGTTTCCGTCCCCCGGCGCAAGGTCGCATACCGCCAGGGTCAGCGGCTTGCGCGGGCAGGGCGTGGCCGTTACGTCCAGACCCAGTATCCGCACCGGCAGGGTGCGGGCGGGATGCGGCGCGGCAGGCGCACCGTGACTGGCCGGGGGCGTGAGGTTTTCGCGGGTATGCATGGCTGGTCGTAAACGCAAGGCGGCCCCGCATGCTGTTTGCGGGGCCGTTGGCGTTATATGCTGAAGAATTCCAGTTCCGGCGCAACGGGTATTTCGCCCGCCTCGGCCAGCCGGTGGTAGAACAGGCGCAGCCCTTCCATTTCCGGAAAACCCATGTGGAAGACCAGACCGTGGTAGTACTGGCGCAGTTCTTCGCGCGACAGGGGGCAGCCCTGCAAGGTCAGGTCGAGAATCACGTCCATGTGCAGTTCGCCCCAGTTGCGGGCGCGCTGCAACAGTTCGCACGGGTCGCTGCTGAAGCATCCCGCGGCCGCCGCCGCGCGGCTGACCACCCACACCCCGAACACGAAGGGCAGGCCGGTCCACTGCCGCCACGCCTCGCCCAGATCCAGCCGGTACGGAAATTCCGGGTGGTTGCGCAGGCGCAGCGCCTCGTCGCCGATGGCCAGGAACGCCTCTGGCGGGTTGCCCGCCGCGATGCGCCCGGTGGCCGAACCCACTTCGTACCGTACCGGAAATTTGTAGTAGTCGCGGAACAGCAGGCGCAGCAGCGCGGCAGAGGTGTGCGTCTCGGCGCTGACCAGCACCGGCTGGTCGGCCAGGTCCTCCACCGGGCGGCGCGACAGCAGCAGCACGCTCTGGACCGGCCCCCGGCTGCCGATGGCGAGGTCCGGCACCAGCAGGTAGTTCTGCCAGCGGTGCGCGTATTCCACCGACGAATTGGCCGACACGTGCAGGTCGCCGCGGGCCATCATGTTGTTCAGCACCGCAGGCGGTCCGGCCACCAGTTCGTATTCGTGCGGGATGATGCCCGTCTCCAGCGGATGGTAGATGGGCAGCACGTTCAGGTACCCGATGCGGCCCAGGCGTAGCGGGCGCGCACATGACGACGGCGTGGTGGTGGCTTTGTTGCTCATTGGCAGATTCCGTTTTGGCTGCATTGCGAGGAGTGCTATTTTTTGCGCCTCCGGCGGGCAGGGGGCAAAACCCCCTGCACCCCCGATTTGGGGTGCAATGAAGACGTTTCTTGCGCTAAAGCGGATGGTTGATGTTTTCAGTTGTCCAAATAAAAAGTTTGGGGGGATGGGGGTACGGGGGAAGGAGACCCTTTTACGCGTTGCGGTCGCCATCCGTAAGGTTCGCGCTTCGCGCTCACCTAACGGATGCCGCAAAGGGTCCCTTCCCCCGATTCTTTTGAGATGCCTTTAAATCTCCCCTTCCACCACGGGTTGGGGCGACACGGGGGTGTAGTTCATGGTGCGTTGCACGGGGGTGAACCCGGCGGCGCGGATGCAGTTGTGGATTTCGCGGCGCGAGAGGCTGAAGCTGACGCCTGCGGCGGCCACCACGTTTTCCTCGATCATCAGCGAGCCGAAGTCGTTGGCGCCAAAGTACAGGGCCAGTTGGGCCACCTGCGGCCCCATGGTCACCCACGAGGCCTGCACGTTGTCCACGTTGTCCAGCACCAGGCGCGACAGCGCCAGCATGCGCAGGTAGGCGGGCGCGGGTTCCGGGTCGCGGTGAATATTGGTGTGCGCGGGCTGGAAGGTCCACGGGATGAACGCGGTGAACCCGCCGGTGCGGTCCTGCACCTCGCGCACGGCAAACAGGTGGTCCAGGCGGTGGCTGGGCTCTTCCTCGTGGCCGAACATCATGGTGGCGGTGGTGCGCAGCCCCTGGGTGTGGGCTTCTTCCATGACGCCCAGCCAGCGCCCGGCGGAACACTTGTTGGGCGAAACCTGCGTGCGTACCTCGTCCACCAGGATTTCTGCGCCGCCGCCGGGGATGGAATGCAGCCCGGCGGCACGCAACCGGGCGATGACCTCGGCCACGGTGATCTTCTCGAGGTCCGCGAAAAAGACGATTTCGGGCGGCGAAAAGGCGTGGATGTGGATGGCGGGGTAGGTGTCGCGGATCCAGCCGATCATGCCTTCATAGAACGACAGGGGCAGGTCGGGGTGGTGGCCGCCTTGCAGCAGTATCTGGGTGCCGCCGAGGGCCAGGGTTTCTTCTATCTTCCTGCCCAGTTCCTCGCGCGTCAGCACGTAGCCTTCCGGGTGGCCGGGGGCGCGGAAAAAGGCGCAGAAGCGGCAGGCGCACACGCAGATGTTGGAATAGTTGATGTTGCGGTCGGCCACGTAGGTGACCACGGGCTGCGGGTGCTTGCGCAGGCGCACGGCATGGGCCAGATGGCCCAGGGTGTGCATCCCGGCGCGGTCGTACAGCAGGTCGGCGTCGGCGCGCGTAAGGCGCTGGCCGTCCAGCACTTTTGCAGCCACGGCGGCCACGTCGGCGGATTCACCAAGGGACGAGCCGCCCGGCATGATGGGGGCGTTGGTGGCGGCGGCAGTGGCGGCGCTCATGCCCGAACCTCCGGCGTTGCCGCATGGCCGTCGTCGTTCCGGATGACGTCCGGGTCGGCCACGGGGTTGAAGTGCGAATCGCGGCGCACCGGGGTGAAGCCGGAGCGGCGGATCATCAGTTCCAGTTCCGGCACGGTGAGCGACTGGGCGGAATCGGCCCCGGCGTCGTGGCCGATGCGTTCCTCGACGATGGTGCCGTCCAGGTCGTCGGCCCCGAAGTACAGGGAGGTCTGGGCCATCTTTACGCCCATCATCACCCAGTAGGCCTTCACGTGGGGAATGTTGTCCAGCATCAGGCGGCTGACGGCCACGGTGCGCAGCCGGTCGAGGCCCACGTGCTCGCCCACCCGTTCGGGCGGAAGCTTGAGCAGGCTGTTTTCCGTCAGGAAGGGCAGGGGGATGAAGCAGGTGAACCCGCCGGACTTGTCCTGCTGTTCGCGCAGGCGGCACAGGTGGTCCACGCGGTGCTCGAAGGTTTCGATGTGCCCGTAGAGCATGGAACAGTTGGTGCGGATGCCGAGGGAATGCGCCTCGCCCGCCACGCGCAGCCATTCGTCCGCCGTGGCCTTGCGCGGGCAGATTCTGGTGCGCACTTCCGGCGCAAATATTTCGGCCCCGCCGCCGGGCATCATGGCCAGGCCTGCGTCCTGCAAGCGGCGCAGCACGTCCAGCGTGCTGATGCCTTCCATGGCGGCGAAGTGGGCGATCTCCACCCCGGTGAACGCCTTGACGATGCTCTGGGGGCGCGCGGCACGGATGCGGCGGATGACGTCCTCGAACCACGCCAGATTCAGGTCCGGATGGCAGCCGCCCACGATGTGTACCTCGGAAAACGGGGTGCCCCGGTCGTCCAGCACGCGGCGCAGGATGTCGTCGGGCGTCAGGGCAAAGGACCCGGCCTGCCCGCGTTCGCGCTGAAAGGCGCAGAACAGGCAGCCGTTGACGCAGATGTTGGTGTAATTGACGTGCCGGTTGAGCACGTAATAGGTTCTGTCGCCGTGCAGGCGGGTGCGCGCGTGGTGGGCCAGGGCTCCCACGGCGGTGATATCCGGGCAGTTGAACAGCGCCAGACCTTCTTGGGGCGAAAGGCGCGCGCCCTGCATCACTTTTTCATAGGCGGTCCCAAGGCCCAGGCGGGCGTAATGGGCAGCGTCGAGCATGTGTCCTCCGGTGTGGCGGGACTGAAATGTCTTGCGGTTGGCGGGCGGGACGGCTTGCGGGCCGGATAAGGCCGGACAGTGTCGGCCAGGGCCCGAAATCGTCGGACTTGGCCGATCTCGCCGGATTTGTCCGGACGGGGGCTTGCGTCCCGCTGACGGAAGGCGGAGTATCGACCCGGCGTGGCCCCGTGTCAACACCGCCCGCAAGCCGGGGCGGTTGCCACGTGCCGGTCCTTGTCGATTTTTCGTGCAGTTATTCTGGCATGTTCCTGCGCATTGCGCGCGGTCATTTCACCGTCGTTCCTGCCCGCCATTTCATCGACCATTCCCACCCGCCCGGCCATCCGGGCGGCCCAGCAAGGCCGTTTTCATGTCTTCGCAGAGCCAGCACACTCCGGCAGGTACCCTGTCCCCATCGCGCACCCTGTCGCTGGGCATTTCCCCGTGCCCCAACGACACCTACATCTTCCATGCCCTGGCCAAGGGGTGCATCCCCCTTCCTTGCGGGTTCGACCTGTTCATGGCCGACGTGGAGGTGCTGAACAATCGCGCCCGCGCGGGCACGCTGGAAGTGACCAAGCTGTCGCTGGCCACCATGGCCCACGTGCTGGACGACTACGTGCTGCTCAATGCCGGGGCGGCCCTGGGCCGCGGCTGCGGGCCGCTGCTGGTGGCGCGCGAACCGCTGTCCCCCGCCGACCTCGCCGGGGCGCGGGTGGCCATACCGGGCCGCATGACCACGGCCAACCTGCTGCTGTCCCTGCACGGCGCGCTGCACGGCCCGCGCGAGGAAATGGTGTTCGACCAGGTCATGCCCGCCGTGGCTTCCGGCAAGGCAGACTGCGGGCTGGTCATCCACGAGGGGCGCTTTACCTACGGCGGCTATGGCCTGCACTGCGTGCTGGACTTGGGGCAGTGGTGGGAGTCCGCCTACGGGCTGCCCCTGCCGTTGGGAGCCATTGCCGCGCGGCGCGATTTGGGCGACGCCGCCATTCTGGCGGTGCAGGACGCCATTCGCCGCAGCCTGGAATACGCCAACGCCAACCCGGCGGCTTCGCGCGGGTGGATACGCGAGCACGCCCAGGAAATGTCCGACGAAGTCACGACCAGCCACATCCGCACCTTCGTGAACGACTTCAGCCTGGACTTGCGCGACGAGGGCCGCGCCGCCATTCGTGCGCTGCTGGAAAAGGCTGCCGCCATGGCCGGGCGTGACCTGCCCGGATTGCCCCTGTTCGCGTAAGGCGCAGCCGGGCCAGCCGCAGGGGCGGCTAGAACCGTGGGGATGCATTGACAATCCTTCGTACGCAACATAGCTGATAATGATACTGGGCGAACAATCAGCGGCGGTGTCGTTGCAGGTTGTTCCGGTTGCCTCGAGTTCGTCTTTTTCGGCGGGGAAAGGCACGGACGAAGATCAGCCATCAAGACGCGCACTTCGGGGGACCGGGCGTTTGCACCCCGGTGGGGGAAGTCATGCCGCGGCCATGGGCCATATTGCTGCACCTGTCCATGCTGGTCATGGTGGTGACGCTGCTGGTGCATCCGGCGGCGGGCCGCGCTGCGCCCCCCGTGGTGCTGTGCAACGACGAGCATTTTCCCCTTTCCTATCGTGACGATGCCGGGCGGCCCGCCGGGCTGTACCCGGAAATCCTGCATGAAGCCGCGCGTCGGTCCGGCGTGCAGTTGGACATCCGCGTGGCCCCGTGGACGCGCGCCCTGCGCGCCCTTGAAATGGGCGAGGCGGCGCTTGGCGGCGTTTTTGCAACCACCAGGGCACGCGGGCAGTGGCGGGTCAGCCTGCCCTTGCACCAGGCGCGCATTGTGGCCGTGCTGCCCGAGACAAGCCACGTTCCGGTCAGCCATGTAGCCGACCTGAAGCCATACCGCACCTGCATTGTGGAAGGATGGAACTACGGCCCCCCCCTGGACAGCGCCGTTGTGGACGGCGGCTGGAAGCTGGACCCCGCGCCCAGCGAGGCCTTGTGCCTGCGCAAGCTGGAGGCGGGCCGGGTTCAGGTGGCGCTGGTGAGCGAGGCCGGAGCCTTGCGCTTGCAGGATCCCGCCGATTCTGCTCACCTGCGCGTGGTCCCCGTGGGGCTGGAACTGTCGGTGCATGTATTCTGGCCGCTCACCGTGCCGGACGAGACGGTGCGCCGCATGGATGTGGCCCTGCACCACATGGACGAGGACGGCACCCTGCGGCGCATCGTGCGGCGGCATGTGGAGCCGTAAGGGGATTTTGGGAGGGGTGAAGGAATGCCCCGCACTGCGCGATGCCGCCGATGTCTGCCTGACGTTGGCGGTTTTTTGCTGGGGTGCATCCTTGCCGGGGGCTGTGCCATCGCCGGGTACTGTCCTGCTCCCCCCCCCGAATGAATGAAGGAACCGCCCCCGACGTGGCCTGCGCCAGCCGGTGGCGGTTCCCGTCGCCGCGTGATGCGACAATGAATCCCTGCGGCGGCCAGGATTCCGGGAATGCTCAAGCGGAATGGATATAGTGTAAAAAGTATTTCCTTGCCTAACGTCGGGCCGTCCCCGCCGTCAATGGGGGACGCGCGCGAAAGTGGGGGTCGCGCGAAAATGGGGCAAATGCGAAAAAGCCCGGCCATGGGCCGGGCTTTCATCGTGTCTGCGGGGGGGCAGGGACATGCGGCACAGGGCCGCGCGGGCTACTTGGCGAAACCCACGGCGCGGCGTTCGCGGATGACCGTAACCCGGATCTGGCCGGGGTAGGTCAGGTTCTTTTCGATCTTGCCCGCAATGTCCTTGCACAGCATGTAGGTCTGGTCGTCGTCCACGTTGTCGGAATTGACCATGACGCGGATTTCGCGGCCCGCCTGGATGGCGTAGGCCTTGGCCACGCCTTCAAAGCCGGTGGCGATGTTTTCCAGGTCTTCCAGCCGCTTCACGTAGTTCTCCAGCAGTTCCTTGCGCGCGCCGGGGCGTGCGCCGGACAGACCGTCGGCGGCCTGCACCAGCACGGCCAGGGCGGACTTGGGCGGAGTGTCCTCGTGGTGGGCGGCGATGGCGTGGATGATTTCCTTGCTCTCGTTGTACTTCTTGGCGATGTCCGAGCCGATGATGGCGTGCGGGCCTTCCACCTCGTGGTCAACGGCCTTGCCGATGTCGTGCAAGAGGCCTGCGCGCTTGGCCTTCTTGATGTCCATGCCGAGCTCGGCGGCCATCATGCCGCACAGGGCGGCCACTTCCAGCGAGTGTTGCAGCACGTTCTGCGAGAAGCTGGTGCGGTACTTCAGCTGGCCCAGCAGGCGCACGATGTCGGGGTGGATGCCATGCACGCCCGCGTCAAAGGTGGCCTGTTCGCCCACCTCGCGGATTTGCACTTCCAGTTCCTGCTCACACTTGCGCACGATGTCCTCGATGCGCGCGGGGTGGATGCGCCCGTCCTGGATCAGCCGTTCCAGCGCCATCTTGGCCACCTGGCGGCGCAGCGGGCTGTAGGCGGAAAGGATGACCGTCTCCGGGGTGTCGTCGATGATAAGGTCAACGCCCGTGGCCGCTTCCAGCGCGCGGATGTTGCGCCCTTCGCGGCCGATGATGCGACCCTTCATGTCCTCGCTGGGCAGGGTTACCGCCGTCACCGTCTGTTCGCCCACGTAGTCTCCCGCGTAACGCTGGATGGCGTTGGCGATGATTTCCTTGGCCTTGCGGTCGGCGGTTTCCTTCGACTCGGTTTCGATGAGCCGGATCATCTTGGCGGCTTCGTGACGGGTGCGCGATTCGATGTCTTCAAAAAGACGCGTCTTCGCCTCTTCGGCGGTCAGGCCGGAGATTTCCTGCAGGCGGCGCTCCTGTTCATCGATGCGGGAGGATATCTGCTCCTCCATGTCGGCCAGGCGGCGTTCGCGCCGGGTCAGGTCCTTTTCCGCGGCGAGCACCTCGTGCTCTTTCTCGGTGGCCTTCTCCAGCTTTTCTTCAAGGCGTTCGCCCTGTTCCTGCAATTTTCTGTCGCGGGCCTTCAGTTCGCGCTCGCGTTCCTTGAATTCGTGTTCCAGCTCGCGCTTCTGGTGAAAGATTTCGTCCTGGCCCTGAAGCAGCACTTCCTTCTTCTGTGCTTGCGCTTCCTTGCGGGCTTCCTCGACGATGCGCTTGGCGAGTTCGTTGGCATCGGCGATGCGCTTGGAGCTGACGTAGCGGTGCAGGGCATAGCCCGATGCCGCGCCGATGATCGCTCCCACGACGACGTAGATGATTTCAATGAGCCCCATACTGCAACTCCCGTTATGGTGTCGGACCTGCGTCCGATGTCGTGTCCGGCAACGGGCCGCGCGCGCCTTCCGTGCCGTGCATGTGCCCGCCCCGCGTGGGGCGGCGGGCTTTGCCACGGCGTAAAGACACGCCCGGTAACCGTGCCGATTCCATGAGCACGGGGAAGACGGGAGCTCGGGCAAGGAGGGGACGGGCGGCCGCGTCGTCGGGGTCCGCGCACTCTTGTGCTAAACGCGGACGCCCCGCCGGGCGGGCCTTGTTGGGGGCGAGGGGGCATGGGCGATGCCCCGGAGCGCCGTGTGACGTGCCAAAGCAGGACCTGACTATGTCAGGGTGGGGACCTCGGGCGGGCCTTCAGGCTTCCCGGCACTGGGCCGGGTATGCACACCGGTCTGCCGTACAGGTCCCCTGCTTTTTTCTTGTGAGGTCAGCGATGGCAAGTCAATCACGCACACTCCAGGGATCGTTATGCATCTGCGCAACGGGAGTTACGCAGATTCCTCTATTTTCGCCAGCAGGGCTTCCATGCGGGTGCGCATTTCATCCCTCTGCTGGGTAGACTGCAACAGGTCGTCCGCCAGTCCCAGTACCAGAAAGGTCAGCAGTTTCTCCTTGCTGAGCTGTCTTCCGTGGAACTTCAGTCTGTTGAACCGTTCTTCCACCAACGCCTTGGCGGTTTCGACCCTTGCGGGGTCGGCCTCGGCCTTGAAGGAAACCTCAAGCCCCAGCACGGTGAGGTTGTATGTACGCATGGGGCCTCGACGCGCCTAGGCGTCGCCGGTTTGATCCTTGAGGCGAAGCAGCAGCGCGTCGATGCGCGCAAGCACCGTGTCTTTCACGGTGCGCTCTTCTTCAAGGGCTTCCCTGAGGGTTCGGTTCTCTTCCGCCAGCGCCGAAAGTCCGCCTTCGACCTCTTCACGAAGGCTTCGGTTTTCCTCGCGCAGGGTTTCGAGCTGCGACAGGAGCGCCGTGACGCGGGTTTCAAGCAGGTCAATCAGTTCCATGTCTGTTAACTAGCCGTTTCACGGCGTGAAATCAAGAGTTCCTGCGGCGCGGCAGGGTCGTCTGGCGGCCCCGCGCAATGGCCAGCGAATTGTCCGGAACGTCTTTTGTTATCACGGACCCGGCGCCCACCAGGCTGCCCGCACCTATGGTGACCGGGGCCACCAGCGCGCTGTTGCTGCCGATGAAGGCCCCTTCGCCAATGACGGTCTTGTGCTTGTGTACCCCGTCGTAGTTGCAGGTGATGGTGCCTGCGCCGATGTTTGCGCCGGGGCCCACTTCCGCATCACCAAGGTAGGTCAGGTGGTTGGCCTTGGCCCCCTTGCACAGGCGGGCCTTTTTCATTTCGACGAAATTGCCCACGCGCGCGCCTTCTTCCATCACCGCGCCGGGGCGCAGGCGGGCGAACGGGCCCACCACGCAGTCGGGGCCAATTTCGGCCTGTTCCACGTGGCTGAAGGGGTGAACGGTTGCGCCTTCGGCCACCACGGCGTCGCGCAGCCAGCAGTGCGAATGAACAACGGCTGCGCGCGCGATGTGCGACGCCCCGTAGATTTCGCAGGGGCCATATATCTCCGCGCCCGGCTCAAGCACGGCGCGCGGGCTGATGCGCACGGTTTCCGGCGCGTGGATGAGCACGCGCTTCTCTATCCAGTTCAGGGCGATGCGCGCGCGCACCAGGGCTTCGGACCGGATCAGCTCCGCCGGGTCGTTGACGCCCAGCAGGTTGGGGTCCTGCCCGCATTCCACGCCGATGACGTCCATGCGTTCCGCCACGGCCAGGCCCACCAGGTCGGTGATGTAGTATTCGCCGCTCTTGTTGGCGTTGGTCAGGCGCGGCAGCAGTTTTTCCACCGCGTCCATGCGCAGGCAGTAGATGCCCGCGTTGATCTCGTCCGGTTCCGGCCCGTACAGGGTTTCGTCGTAGTCCTTGGCCTCGACGATGGCCACTACGCGGCGGTTGTGGCGCACCACGCGGCCATACGCGCCGGGGTCGGGCAGGGTCAGGGTCATGAAGGCCACGTCCGCGTCCATGGCTTCCTTCAGGAAGGTGGCCACGGTGGACGTGGGCAGCAGCGGGGTGTCGCCGTTGACCACCACCACGCGTTCAAGGCCTGCGGCTTTCAGTTCGTCCCAGGCGGCCTGCAGGGCGTGCCCGGTGCCAAGCTGTTTTTCCTGTACCACGAAGCGTTGGTCCTCGCCCTTGAAGGCGGCGCGCACCATGTCGGCCTTGTGGCCGATGACGGTCCACAGGTTGTCGCCGAACAGCGGTTCCAGCGCGTCGTACACGAAGCGCAGCATGGGTTCGCCCAGGATGGACTGCAACACCTTGGGCTTGTCGGAATGCATGCGGGTGCCCTTGCCCGCTGCCAGTATGAGAGCGCCGGTGATGGACGCCATGGTTCCTCCGTCACGAAGGGGTGTTTTTCGGGTATGCGCGCCGGGAAGCGGCGCGTCGTCCGGTTTCTAGCCCCCCGTGCAGGGGCTGTCCAGTGGCAAGGCGGGGCCTTCCGGGTTTCGGCCATGCACCTGAATGCAGAGGGAACATCCGGTGATGCGGCGCGGCGGGCAGGGCGTGCCGGGAAAACGGGCGGGTCCGCACGCGTTGCCACCCCCGGCGCAACCGGATACAGGGGCAGAGCGCGCACCGCGCGGGCGGCGACTGCGGGAGGGGCCGCAAGCAAGCCATGGTTCCCGCCGGAAAGGGACGCGCAACCGGGGTAGGCCGACATGCTCAGACTGGAGATACCGGGCCGCGAGGCCCTTGAACTGGATCACCTTGTCCTTGATTACAACGGCACCATCGCGGCTTCCGGCGCGCTGGTGGACGGTGTTGCCGAGCGCATCGCCAAACTGGCCGATGAACTGGCCGTCCACGTGGTCACCGCCGACACCTTCGGCACCGTGGCCTCGGCGCTGGCCGGGCTGCCGGTGCGCCTGCACGTGCTGCCGCCCGGCATGCAGGACGAAGCCAAGCGCCGCTACGTGGCCGACCTTGGTGCGTTGCGCACCGTGGCCATGGGCAACGGGCGCAACGACCTGCTCATGCTGCTGGAGGCGGGGCTTTCGGTGGCGGTGATGGGCGACGAGGGGGCTTCGGTGCAGGCGCTGTGCGCTGCCGACGTTGCCGTGCGCCACATCTGCAACGGACTGGATCTGTTGCTGCACCCGTTGCGGCTGGTGGCCACGCTGCGACGCTAGGCGATGCTGCGGGGGGAGGCAGGGAGGCGACGCCAGGCAGGGGATGCGCCGGGGACGGCGTATCCGCTATTGTCCGTTCAGGGCGCGTTCCACGATGCGGGCGTACGCGCCGTCGGCCTTCATTTCCCGAATGGCAGCGTCAAAGGCGCGTAGCAGGTGGTGTTGCATGTCCTGCCTGCGAAAGGCCAGGTGTACGGGCAGCACGGCCAATGGTTGCGGGGCAACGATCACCAGGCGGGTCAGCCCCAGCCGTTCCCGCAGCCATGTTGCTCCTTCGCGGGTGACGATGGCCCCGTCCAGCCGCCCGCCGGCCACCTTCAGCATGTTCTGGGCCTCGCTGCCCGCTTCCTCCGTGGTGAACGAGCCTTCGGCCCGTGCGGTGTCCAGCGCGTCGCCGTAGCTCCATCCGCGCACCACGCCCAGCCGCATGCCCCGCAGGGCTGCCAGGGCGTTGCCGCCCAGCCCTGTGAGAGGGCCGGGCAAGTCCGCACCCACGGGAATGACCAGGTGCAGGCTTTCCTCGAATACCGGTGCGGAAAAGTCATACCGCAGCAGGCGCGGCCCGGTGGCGTACAGGCCGCATACCCCGGCGCGCCCGCTGTCCAGTTCCGTCAGGGCGCGCGCCCACGGCGCGGGTTCCATGGATGACTTCTGGCCCATGCGCCGGAACGCCTCTGCCGCAAGTTCCGGGTAGATGCCGCGCGCGCGGTGCGTCTCGCCCGGCGGGCGATAGGCATACGGCGGCTGGTCGTCGTCGAACAGGATGTGGGATGACAGGGGGGACAGCCGGGTTGGCCGTGCGCCGTCGCCGCAACGACCGGTTGCGGGAAGCAGCAGGCTGGCGGCCAGCAGCGGTACGGTTACGGCCAGCAGCAGCCCCCCGACCGTGCGGCACAGGGACGCCGTGAGGGCACTGGCAGCGCCGCCGGTCAGGGCGAAGGGGAAAGGTCGTGCGGTGAAGAAAGGCTTGCCAGACGGGAAGAGCCGGGTGGCCGACCTGCGGTGACGTGGACCGGCGGCATTGCTGCCGGGATAACCGCCACGCCCTTCCTGGGCACTGTGTGCAAGGCGGGGGACATCCCCCGTCGGGTCAGGGCAGGGCGACATCCTGCACCATTCCATCGTCCAGACATTCCAGCACGCGCGAATACAGCGCGGCGCGTTGCGGCCCGTTCAGGTCGCCCCTGAGATCCAGCAACACCTTCACGGTCTCGCCGGGCCAGACCAGCACAGTGTCCTTGATGCCGGTATCGGCGGCGGACCGACCGGCGGCGTCCACGGCCAGGGCAGCCACCAGGGCGGGACTGCCGCGCCGTTCCAGCACCCGCAGCTGATAGCCCTGCACGTGCAGGGGGTGGGGTATGGACACGGCGTCGTTGACCAGTTCCCATACCTCCGGCTTGCGCTCGGCCACACGCAGCGCAGGAAACTCCTCGGGCAGTTCCGTGCTGGTGTCATGGCGCATGGCAAAGGGCTGGCCGTTAAGCAGCCACGATGGGCGGCCCATGATTTCCCCGCGCGAGACAACCAGCCTGCGTGGCGTATCCGCCTGCATGGCGGGCGCTGCGGGCCCGGCAGGGAAATCGCACAGGCGGACGGGCAGGGGAAGGGTGTAGTCCACCCGCAGTGCCACGCGCAGCCGCAGCAGGCGCGCCGCCTCTCCTTCGCCGGGCGAGCCGGGGCCGCCGGACGCCGCGCCAGCACGGCGCATGGGATCGAAGGGCAGGTTGACCAGATACAGATCGTCGTCCGTACTGGCCGCGCGCAGGTCAACCAGGATGTCCGCGCGTTCGCCAGGCCCCAGGAACAGCCGCTGCACGGGCAGGGGGCGTTCCAGCATGCCGCCGTCGGTGCCCATGAGATGGAAGGGCTGGGGCGTGCCGTCGGCGCGGGCCAGGCCCACGTGCAGGATGCGCGCGTTGCACATGTTCACCAGCCGCAGCCTGTACAGCCGGGTGGCGACGTCCAGCCGCGCGCCGGGCACGCCGTTGACGGTGAGCACGTTGCCGACAAGGCCCGAAATCCGATCGTCCAGCGAGGGGGCGTATACGGGCACGCCGTTGCTGTCCAGGCGTCGGTCCTGAAACAGCAGGGGAATGTCCGAGGGCCCCGTGCCGGGCCGCGACAGGGTGGCCTGAAATGCCCCGGTGCCGGATGCGCCCAACGCTTCGATATCCATGGCGGCCAGCGCGGCCCGTTCTTCCTCGTCGTCCACGATGCACAGCCCGGCCATGCCCTGATGCACCTGGCGGCCTGAGAACCCCGGTGCAATGGCATGATAGGGGTAGATGCCCGCCCGGTTGCGTACGGTGATGCGGCACTCGAATTCCGCCCCCGGCAGCAGCATCTGCACCGGGTGGCCGCTCATGCGCCAGTCGGCGAGCAGGCCGTGCCAGCGCAACAGGGTGGGGGCATCCAGACGGTTGATCAGGCGCACCCGCAACGTGGCCCCGCGCTGCAGCATCAGGGTGGGGTTCCAGTAGGGGCGCTGCCCATGTTCGGTCTGAAAGCACAACGGCGGCGCTGGGGGCATGTCGCTGGTGGGAGCCCGCGGCGCGGCGGTGGCGGAAAGCTCGATGCGTGCCCCGCCGTCCATGAGCCCCATGAAGGAATGGTCGCCGGGCAGGGGCAGCGGGGTATCGAAGCTGGCGGCAGTATCCAGCCCGGCCAGGGGGCGCGGCGGTGGCAGCGGGACGCTGACCGGGCGCGGGGCCGAGGTGTTCTGCGCGGCGAAGGCCGCAGGAAGGGCAGGGCACAATGTCCAGGCGGCCCCGGCGAGCGTGGTGATCCCGGCCAGTTTCAGGAAGCGTCGTCTGCCGATGCGCCGCATGCTTGCTCCTGCGTTTCCGGTTGGCTGGGCTTGCGGGGCCGGATGACGCCCGGTGCGGCTTCAACGCAGTGACGGTGGATGCCCGCGTACTGCATGTAGTGCGCAATACCCCGAAATGATATGCGGATGATAGCGCGGATGCTCACGAAAGTGAAGCACATGCCGTCACGTCCCGTGACGGGTGTGCGTTGCTGCACGCTGCGGCCAGTTCTCGCCGTATCGCCCTTTTCCCCGTCTGTCCTGTCCGGCCTATCCGACAGATCCGGCCTGCCCGCTCTGCCCGTTCTGCCTGTCTGGCCCGTTTTGCCCGGCGTTTCCGGTTGCGGCGTTTGTGCGCCAGCCGTGGGCGAAATCCGCCGCGTACAGGCGCGATTCCGTTGCGCCCGCAGCCTCGCCGGGCAGCACCAGAAACACCGTCTGGCGTGAAAAACCGTGTTCTCGTACCGTCCCGGCCAGTCCGCCCGCCGTGGTCCAGGCCAGGGCCTGGTCTGGCCAGCCCACCCGGTGGGCCGCCAGCACCGGCGTGTGCGGGGCAACGCCTGCCGCCGCCAGTTCTTCTTCCAGACGTTCCGGCGCGGCGGCGGAAAGGTACACGGCCATGGCGCTGCCGTGGCGGGCCAGTTCGCGCAGCCGCTCCGCGTCGGGCACGGGGGTGCGCCCTTCCAGCCGGGTGATGACCAGCGACTGGGTGACCTCCGGCACGGTGAAGGACACCCCGGCGGCGGCAGCGGCAGCGAAGGCCGCCGTCACTCCCGGAACCACCGAGCAGGCGATGCCCTCTGCATGCAGCAGGCGCATCTGTTCGCGCACGGTGCCGTACAGCGAAGGATCGCCGGTATGCACCCGCGCAGCCATGCCGCCCGCCAGGGCCGTTTCACGCAGCAGGGCGTGGGTCTGCTCCAGCGTCAGCGGGGCGGAATCGATCACCCGCGCATCCGGCCTTGCGCAGGCTACCACCTGCGGCGGTACCAGCGACCCCGCGTAGAGCACCAGGTCGGCTTCCGCGATGATGCGTCGGGCCTTCAGGGTCAGCAGTTCCGGATCACCGGGGCCTGCCCCCACGAACCATACGTGGCCGCTGCTTGCAGGCGCGAACGTGGGTGAGGGCGTGGGCGGCGCTACGGGAGAAGATTCGGGAAACGCCGCGTCGGACGCGGCGGAAGATGTACTGGCGGCAGGTGTGCCCCCGGTGGGGTCACTGTTTTTGATGGGCATGCAGTATCCTGTCGGCTTCAGCCAGAATGCGCGTGTATTCGCCGCTGGCGCGCATTCGCCCCAGCATGCTGTCGAATTCCGCCGCCAGCGAGGCGTTGGCGTCGGAGCTGGCAAAGGCCAGGTAGGCGGAAACATAGTCGAAGGGGGGGCGTAGCAGCACCGGTTTCCTGCCGGGAGCCAGACGGTCGAGCACCGCCTTCAGGGTCGATTCGGCGCCGGGTACTGCCGCCACTTCGCGGCGCAACAATGCCTCCACACCCTCCTGAAGCGAGTAGACGGTGCGGGTGCGGACCAACCCCTTGCGGGCGAAGATGGCATCCAGGGTAGGGCCGTAACTGTAGCCCAGTGCCAGGGCGAGGGGTTTTTCCCCGTACAATGCGGCATCGCGCGCGGTGCCGCTGGTGTCGGCTGCAAGGGAGTGGTCATCCGGATGCGCCATGAGCAGGACGTCTTCATCGTAGAGCGGTACGGTGGTGTAGTGCAGGAACTGTTCGCGTTCGGGGGTGCGGTAGACCGCAAGGACCGCATCCAGTTTGCCCTGCCGGAGCAGCGCAAGGCCGCGGTTGAAGGGCATGGTGATGAATTCCACCTCTCGCCCCATGTGGCGCAGCACGGTGCGGGCCACGTCCACGGCGGCTCCGTACGGTTGTCCGTCGTGCAGGTAGCTCCATGGCGGCTGGTCGAGGATGAACACGCGCAGCGGCGCATCGGGCCTGACGTCCGTTGCGTCCATTGTGCCCGTTACGCCCGTTACGCCCGTTACGCCTGTTACGCCCGTTACGCCCGTTCCATTGGTCGTGCTGACCGTGCTCGTGGCACTGGCCGCTTTCGCGGTGCTGGCCAACCGGATGGCGTTTGGTGAAGCGGTTTCCGTTGCCACGCCGGCGCGCGGCAGCAGCAGCAGCGCCAGCATCAGCAGCAGGACAGACAAGACCGGCAAGGCAGGCAGGGTACAGTGGGGCATCGCGTTGCCGCTGCGGCGGGAATGGCAGGGGAATGGAATCATGGAGCGTCACCTCCGGGCCGGGTGGTCGCCACGATAAAGACAGGGTTCATGGCCGCAAGGCGCAGGTCGCCCAGCAGGGGCACGGCCTCGCTGGCCTGGATGCAGGCCACTTCGGCGGGCCAGCCGTACCGGGCCAGGGCGGCGCGCACCCGTTCCAGCGTGCCAAGCAGCACGCAATGCACCACCAGCCGCCCGCCGGGGCGCAGGCGGCGGCACACCTTGTCCAGCAACGGGTCCGCCTGCGGGGAATGGCCGTCTCCGCTCGGATCATCGCCCACCTGGTCACACCCTCCCAAACCTCCCCCAATGAACACCCGGTCGGGGTCGGGCAGTTCGTCAAGGCAGTCCGGCAGCGCGCCATGCACCACATGCAGGTTGGGCGCGCCGAAGCGGCGGCGATTTTCCTCGATCAGGGCCACGCGGGCCGGGTCGCGCTCCACGGCCACCACCTGTCCGTCGCGGGCCAGAGCGGCGGCCTCGACGGAAACGGCCCCGCTGCCCGCACCCAGATCCCATACGGTATGGCCGGGGGCAATGCGCAGGGCGGCAAGCCCGGCGGCGCGCACCGGCCATTTGGTGATCAGCCGGGCCTGTACGGCGAAGGCGTCGTCGGGGATGCCCAGTACGGGCAGGGCTGCGTATCCGCCCGTGCCTTGCGGGGTTTCGGCGCGGGGAGATGGTGCGGGCGCGGCGCGAGGCGTCAGCAGGACCGTGCAGTTGCCGCCCAATGCGTCCAGTTCTGCCAGTTCTGTCAATTCTGCCAGTTCGGGCAGGTCTTCCTGTTTGGCGGCAGGGGCACGCGGGCCTCGTTCGGCAGGGGACATGGTGAAGGTGACGTGGCGTTCATCGGGGCTGCCCATGTCGGCAAAGGCATGCAGGCGCAGGCCGGTCGCCCCGCGTTCGATCAGGAACCGGGCAATGGCCCCCGGCGTGTTGCGCCCGTCGGTCAGCACGCACACGGGGCTGCCCGTGCGCAGGGCATCGCGCAGGGCCGACGCGAGGGGGCGGTAGTCGTTGCGGCCATGCAGGGAAACGCAGCGCGCGTCCTGCCACGGCAGGGCCAGCCGGGCGGCGGCCTGTTGCAGGCAGGATGCGGCGGGCAGCACCCGCAATGCGTCGGGGCCGAAATGCTGCGCCAGCCGCGCGCCGATGCCGAAGAACAGCGGGTCGCCGTCGGCCAGCACTGCCACCTGCAGCCCGCGTGCCCGGCACGCGTCCATTTCGTGCAGGGCCGCATTCAGTGCCGCGCCGATGACGATGCGCTGGCCGGGATGCCCGGCAAACGACTCCAGCAGACGCGCACCGCCCGCCAGTACCTGGGCCTGCGCCAGAGCGGCGGCATGGCCGGAGGGCAGGGGATCTCCGCGCAGCCCGCAGCCAATGACCGTCACGGGATGCAAGGCTGCTGCGGCAGCCGTGTGCCCGATATGCCCGGTGGGCGTGGTGTGGGGGGGCGTTGCGTGGGTCATGCCGTCACCAGACATCTGCCGTCCATGTGGAAAAGATGTACGGACACCGTGACGCTTTCCGCCCCGCCTGTCCAGCCGTGGGCGGCATGGCGCGCCCGTTCCGCCACGGCGCGCAGCACGGCGGTGTGGGCCGGGTCGGCCAGCAGCAGTTCCAGGGCCTGCCCGGCGGTGTTGGCGGTGGCAACCGTCGCGCTGGTTTCCGTCCCCGCGCCCGCTTCCGACGCCCAGCGGGCCAGCAGGGGCAGGTCCAGCGGCGCAGTGTGGGCGTGGGTGTGCGGCAGCCCCTGCGCCAGTTTGACCAGCTTGCCGAAAAAGCAACCCCAGGCCACGCGGGTAAAGCCGCGCTGTGCGGCGGTGGCCAGCGAAAAGGCCGCAAAATCCGCCGCCTGCACGAAGGCCAGCGGCGGCAGGGTGGGGTAGGCGCGCATGAGCAGGGTTTCGCTGCGCCGCCCGGTGGACAGGCAGACCTCGGTCAGCCCGGCGGCGCGGGCCACGTCCAGCCCCTGCGCCACGGCGGCTTGCCAGGCATCGTGGCTGTATGGGCGCACCGTGCCCCGCGTGCCCAGAATGGAAATGCCGCCCACAATGCCCAGACGCGGGTTCAGGGTATGCCGGGCGATGCGTTCGCCTTCGGGCACGCGCGCGGTCACGCGCACCGTGCCGCGCCAGCCCGCCGCCGCGCATTCGCGGTGCATGGCGAAGGCCAGTTGCCTGCGCGGTTCGGGATTGATGGCAGGTTCGCCCACGGCCACGGGCAGGCCGGGCAGGGTGACCCTGCCCACGCCCTTGCCCCCGCGCAGCAATATGATGATGCCATCGTAAGGTGGGCGGGCGGGGGAGGATGCACCGCTGCCGGGCAACGGCAGCAACAGTTCGGAGGAACCGGTGGAACCGGCGGAGCCGGGGATATCGGAGGAACCGGGCGCTGCGGGCATATCGGTCGTGCCGGGCACGTCGTCCCCGGGCAGGCATGCATCGTGCTCCGGCAAGGCCACACCCTCTGGGGCGCATTCCACCAGCGCCTCGATGCGCGCCCTGTGGGTGGCGTCCGGGTCGTCGCCGCCATCCTTGATGACCACGCCCAGTGCTGCGCCGCTCCCTGCACGCAAGGGGGAGGCAAGCATCGCCTCCGCCACCGGCACGTCCAGCCAGCCCGCCGGGGCGACAGCATTCACGCTGTAGCCACTGCTCCCGCTGTCACAAACGCCGATGGTGAACGGCGGCAGGGGCACGGACACGACCTGCGGCCACGCACCGCGCAACAGCAGGCGCAGGGCGGCCACGGCGGCGGCGGTCAGGGCAGAACCGGTGGTGAATCCTTCACGCAGTTCTGCGCCGGACGACGACATGTCGTCTGATGTGTCGGGCGATGTATTGTCCATGCAAATATTTTTCATATCAACGGATTGGAACAATCGATTTGACGCCAGGGCGCTGCTCTGTAAGCACCGGAACATGCTATCAGGAAACGCCTCGTCACGCAGCAGCGGCGAAGGCGGGTACGCTGGCCCGGCAATGGACGGCGTTTCCGTCCCGTCCGGTGCTGCTGCCGTGTCTGGCGCAAGCGCCAGCCCCGTGCTGCGCCTGCTGGGCAACGTATGGTGCCAGCGCGCGGTGCGCGTGGCGCTGGCGCTGGTCTTTGTGGCGGCAGGCGGGGTCAAGCTGGCCGACGTGCGGGGCTTTGCCGAGGTCATCCACCATTACGGGATATTGCCCGTGTGGGCGGTGGGACCGGTGGCGCTGCTGCTGCCCCTGGCTGAAGTGATCGCCGGGGCGGGGCTGTTGTTCGCCGTGCGCGGCAGCCTGGGGGCCATCGCCGTCATGTGCCTGCTGTTTCTTGGCGTGCTGGGATACGCGCTGGCGGCAGGGCTGTCCATTGGCGACTGCGGTTGTTTCGCCCCCGGCGAGTTGCCGGAAGGCGTGCAGGATGGTTCCGCCCTGCGCGGGGCGCTGCTGCGCGACATCGTGCTGCTGGCTGGCGTCGCCTATCTGTACGCCTGGCGCGGGCTGCGCCGCCGTGTGAACTGAGGCCCGGCCAAAGATCGCACGACGGGACCTGGTGCAGGTCCTGATGCGGACTCTGGTACGGACCATGGTACGGAGAGGTCGTTGCAGGTTGTTTCGTGAGAGCGAAGGTTTTTTGTTTCACACATATAGAGGAGGTTGCGATGTCTTTGAAGAAGCTGGTTGCCCCGTTGGTGATGCTTGCCGCGCTTGGTCTTGCCGGGTGCAACAATCCGTTTGCCGGGCCGTCCGAGGTTGATCTGGAGACCAAGGCCGTGAAGCTGGCGCGCGACACCGTCAAGGGCGGCTACGAGCTGTTGACCGTGGCCGAACTGAAGAAGTGGCAGGACGACGGCAAGGACATGCTCATCGTCGACACCATGCCCTTCGAGGATTCGTACAAGAAGAACCACATTCCCAATGCGGTGCAGTTCCTGTTCCCCATCCCCGACATGCCGGAATGGAAGATGACCGAAACCGGCGACAAGAGCGAACAGGACTTCGAAAAGTTGCTCGGTCCGGACAAGGACCGCCCGCTGGTGTTCTACTGCGGCTTCGTCAAATGCACCCGTTCGCACAACGGCGCGGTGTGGGCCAAGAAGCTGGGCTACAACAAGGTGTACCGCCTGCCCGGCGGCATCGTGGCCTGGAAGGAAGCCGGGTATCCCGCGAAGACCGTGAACTAGCCGATTGCGGCGGGGCGGCGCACCACGCGGCGCCCCGCCTTTTCTTTTTCCGCTGGTCGGCATGGTCTGGCCGGATGCGGATTCTCCCCTTGCCCGCCCGCATGGCGCGGCATATCAGGACTGGCATGAAGACAGGCACCCCCCCGAATCCCGACCCGAATCCCGACCCGGATGGCGCGGTACATGCTGCGGGTGCCGACGCATGTTCGGAGGCCTGTGCGGGCACGTGTGCGGAGGCCTGTTCCGAGGGCGCAGGCTGCGGCGGCGCTTCCGATGACGTTGCCTGCGTTCCCCTTGGCTCCCCTGGTCCCCTGCCGGATGCAGGCCCTGCTGACGCCGCCATGGCCGACCTCGCCGTGTCCGATCCCGCCGAGTCCGATCCCGACCCCATTGTCGAGGCCATCCGCCGTCGCGCCGAGAACCTTTTCGACACCCGCCAACTGCTGTGCGCGGAAGCCGTACTGCACGCCGTGGCCGAAACGCTGGACGGCCCCCTTTCTCCGGATCAGGCAGCCGCGCTGGGCACGCCGTTCTGTCAGGGCATGGGCGGCGCAGGGTGTACATGCGGCGCGCTGAGCGGGGCTGTGGCCGCCGTGGGGCTGTACCGTGGCCGCCCGGAGCGCGGCGCGGGCGGCGCAAGGGGGCGCGCCCTTGCCCGCCGGATGCACGACGCCTTTCGCGCCGACTGCGGGGCCACCTGCTGCCGGGTGCTCATCCGCCATGTGCGCCACGACAAGGCCGCCCATTTCGCGCAGTGCCGCAGCCTGACCGGCAAGGGGGCCGTACTGGCCGCCCGCGCGCTGCTGGCCGAAGGCGTGTGCCCGCGTGACGGGGCATTGCCCCTTCCGGCGGACACCGGGCTGACCCTGTGGCGCAACCGCCTGCGGGCGTTGCTGCGTCTGCCCTTCCGCCGCCGGAGCTGACCCCGGCGACGGGGCATCCCTCTTTCCGATCCCTACACCAGCAACACCGTGGAACCGGTGGTCCGGCGCGATTCCAGCGCGCGGTGCGCGTCGGCGGCCTGCGCCAGCGGGAAGGTCTGGTTCACCTGCACCTGCACGATGCCCGCGCGCACCACGTCGAACAGGTCGCGCGCGTGGGCCAGCAGATCATCTCGTTTCGCCGTGTAGTGCATCAGGCTGGGCCGGGTGAGGAACAGCGAACCCTTGGCGGCCAGCAGGCCGGGGTTGAACGGCTCCACGCTGCCGGACGACTGCCCGAACGAGACCATGGTGCCCATGGGGCGCAGGCAGTCCAGCGAGGCCATGAACGTGGCCTGCCCCACCGAATCGTACACCACGTCCACGCCGCGCCCGTCGGTGAGCTCGCGTACCCTGGCTGCCACGTCCTCCTGCCGGTACAGGATGACGTGCTGGCAGCCGTTGGCCAGCGCGCGTTCCGCTTTGGCCTCGTCGCCTGCCGTGCCGATGACCGTGGCCCCCAGGTGCCGTGCCCACGGCACCACCAGCGACCCCACGCCCCCCGCCGCCGCATGCACCAGCATGGTGGCGCCCTCCGTCACCGGATAGCAGCCGTACAGCAGGTAGCGCGCGGTCATGCCGCGCAGCATCATGCCCGCCGCCGTGACGAAGTCGATGTCGTCCGGCAGCGCCACCAGCCGGTGGGCGGGAATCAGGCGGCGCTCGGCATAGGCCCCCACCGGGTTGCCCGCGTAGGCCACCCGGTCGCCGGGTTTGACTTCGGTCACGTCGTCGCCCACGGCCTCCACCGTGCCCGCGCCTTCCATGCCGGGGATGGCAGGCAACGCGGGCAGCGGGTACAGCCCGGTGCGGTGGTACACGTCGATGAAATTGAGGCCCACGGCCCCGTGGCGCACCAGCGCCTCGCCGGGGCCGGGCGCGCCGGGATCGTGGTCTTCCCAGCGCAGCACGTCCGGCCCGCCGGTTTCGTGAAAGAAGATGGCCTTGGATGTTCCGGATGTCGTGGACATGTGCGCCTCCCGTGCGGGGTTGCCGCGTTGGTGCCGATGCAGGGCGCCTTGCCCGTCCGGCAATGTTCCGAACCGGTGGGGCGAGGCGGTACTTCGCCCTGCATGGTAGGGCAGCCTGGCGGTTCGCACAAGAAGGTCCGGAAAAGTAACCGGGTTCCCTGCCGGGTACGGCCCAGACTGGTGCGGTTCTGACGGGTGCGGTTCTGACGGGTACGGGGGAGGCGGGAAACGCAGGGGGCGGGCCGCGCCCGACGGGACCTGACAATGGGGCCGGAAGACGGGGCCGGAAGATGGGGGAGACGGACCAGCATGACGGTGCGCGGGCCGCAAAAGGAAAGCCCCGCCGAAGCGGGGCCAGTGGGGCGAGCAAAGGCGGGGTTGCCGCGGCTCGCGCGGCCTGTATGGCACGAAAGCGCGGGCCGGGCAAGGGGGCGGCTACACGGGCGAGGCCACCCGGTTGCCCACCGTATCCACGCCGGTAAGACGCGACATGGCCGTCAGGTATTCCACGTTGCGGTCCAGATAGAAGGCCAGCGGCTTGGAGAAGTTCTTGCCCACGATGCCGTCCACGAACAGTTGGCTCACCTCGCGTTCGCGGGTCAGCACCATCTGCGAACGGGCCAGGATGGCCTTTTCTTCCGGCGACATGTCGCGCACCAGCAGCGAAAGCACGTTGCGGGCGCGCGGCTGGTACATCCAGAAGTACATCATGTCCAGGGCATTGATGATGATGGTTCGTTCCAGATCCTCTGCCTCGGCCTCCACCGCACGGATGAACTGCTTGGGCTGAGAGAGCAGTTCAAGCACGTCTTCTTCGGGGAACAGCAGTTCCAGCTTCGAGAAGGTGTCGAACAGCTGGAACAGCTTGCTTTCGTAGTCCCAGCGGCGGATGCGCATGTTGTTGTTGCGGTCGGCGTAGCCTTCCACGGCCCCGGCAATGGTGTCGGACGCCATCTTGGAGATGACCGCCGCATAGGGCTGGATGAGCACGGTGGGGTTGGGCACGTGCATCAGCACCAGGAATTCCACCAGCATTTCGCTGTAGAGCAGCGAGGTGGGAATGGCGAGCACGCTGCGGAAGATGTTGCCGAGCACCGCCTCCTTGGGCAGGCCCCGGTAGATGTTGTGCGCGGCGATGTAGGCCCCGTTGGCCGCCGAAATGACGGCGTAGACCAGGGTGGGGTTGTTGCTCACCGTCAGTCCGAAGCCCTGTTCCAGCAGCAGTACGCGGATGACGTTTTCCAGCAACGGCACGGAAATGCCGGTAAACAGCAGCGAATCGCTGATCCGGCTCCAGCTTACGTAGTCGTTCCAGCGCAGCAGGGGCGAACGGCTAACGCCGCCGCCGCCCGTGACGGCCTGGATGACGTTGCGCACCCCGGTGATGCCGAACCACACGGTGGTCCACAGCAAGGCGGTGACCAGGCTGTCCTGGGTCTGCATGAACGAGAGCACGGCGGGGATGAATCCGGCCAGCACCTTCAGCGCATTGGACACGCCGGTGTTCAGGTAGCGCATGCCCATCCAGCGTTTGCACACCGCACCGCCGCGCAGGTGCAGGGAAAGGCCGTTGCCGCCGCTACGCGCAAAGCCGCCCAGGGTGGCGATGTTGCCGTGGGGGGTGACGCGCGAGGTGTCCGTGCGCACCACCCATTCGCGCGACCGGCGAAAGCCGAAGCGCGAGCAGCCCGGCAGCCGCCGCACCAGATTCACCAGCAGGGGGCTGGGCAGCACGGGGGTGCGGCGCTCCAGCATGCTTTCGCGCAGGTACACTTCCGTGTGTACGGGAACGATCTGGCGCATGGTGTCGCTTGGGTCGTCCACCATTTTCTGGGCGCGGCGGGGCAGCGTTTCGCGGAACACCAGCCCCATGCCATGCACCCGGTGCGAACGGCTGGTGGAATCGCTGCCGATGCGCGACTTGAGCTGCACCGACTTGTAGAACGCTTGCAGCCTTGGGATGTTGCGCAGGATGCGGCGGAATTTTTCGCAGCGTTCGCAGGCATCTTCCGCGCCGGATTCGGCGTAGTCGCGGATCAGCGCGCGGATAAGCCGCTTCAGCCGGGGGGCGCTGCCGCTGTTGATGGCCAGTTGCAACTCGTTGATGGCCCGGATGTTGGCCACGTGGGCCTCGTCGCCCTCTGCCCAGTCCTTGAGGTTGAACAGCTCAAGATGGGTTATCAGCCCCTCGCAGTCCCACAGCAGCTCGAGCACGTCGGCAATGGTGAGTTCCGAAAGGTTCAGGGTGATGCGGTAGCCGCTGTGCAGGCTGGTCAGCCAGTCCAGCAGGGCGCGGGGCGGCGTGCGCAGGATGTCCGGCACGTCGGTGCCTTCACGGGGCACGAAGGCAGAGGGCAGGTCCGGGTTGCAGCCGGGGGCCAGCCACAGGTCATGCACGGTTTCGGCGTCCAGCGCGTCCAGGCGCTGCACCAGGGCTTCGATGGCTTCGCGTTCCGGCTGGGTGGCGATGGCCCATTCGTCGCGCAGTTCCTCTACCCGACCTTGCAGGGCGGGCACCAGCCGCTTGTGGATGAACTCCGCCAGGTGCAGCAGCGAAGGCTGCCCGGTGCCCACGAAGGCCAGGAATTCGTCGGGGTGCAGCGGCTCCAGGGTCAGCCCGAATTCGTCGTTGATGGCGCGGCGGTGGCGCTCGTTGTAGCGGCGCAGCACCTGCAGCACGTATTCCGCAAGGTATTGCGAGGCCTTGCGCCCTTCCTGCATCAGGTGCTGGGTGGGGGTTTCTTCCAGAAACGACAGAAAGCCCTGCGAGTCGGAAAAACCGCGCGGCACCCAGATGAGTTCGGCGTACTTGTGGCGGGCCGGTACCCGGAATTCCACCCCGATGCGGACGGAAACACCCATGATGTCGGCGGCCTGCATCAATTCACGGGCCGCCGCGGATTCCACGAAGTTGTAGTAGATGACCGTAAGGTGCCGGATGCCCTTGATCCACGCATCCATGATCAGGTGCGTCGGGTTCTTGCGGCCCTTGGTGTTGGCGTCGTGGACATGGTTGTCGAAGGCCAGCTGGTTCCATTCTTCCGGCATTTCCAGCAGGTGGTACTGGGCCAGCAGGGCGCGCACGATGCGCGGCTTGCCCGATGCGGCGCGGCGGAAGTCGTGCGCCAGCTTGAGCTGGCGGCAGGTGTCGCCGTGGGCGCGCACGAGATCCTTCATGATCTGGATGAGCACGCGCGCCGTGTTGCGGCGCAAGCCCGTCTGCGCGCTGTACAGCACCTCGTCGCGCAGGGTCTGGAGGGCCAGCAGGCGGTCTTCCGCCAGGCCTGCTTCCAGTGAATCCAGCAGGTTGATGACGGCATAGGCTACGCGCAGTTCGCGCGAGACGGAAAGTTCCTTGATGCCGTGCGGGTGCAGGCTGGCGTCGAACAGCTTGCGCACGAAGGGGCTGGGAGTGCGGGCCTTCTCCAGAACCTTGTTGACCATGAGCAGCAACTCGTGGTCCTGCTGGTCGAAGAAAAGTGTGCGAAATGCCATGGATATGTCGCAGTGACGGCGGGCGTCCGTGAATGTTGCGGTGGCCCCGGCGGTGCGTTGCGGCGGTGCCGGGAATAGTCGGGTGAGCCTCCGTTATTTCGGGAGGTTCCCGTGCATGCATTGTTACGGAAAGGTTACGGCGTCGTCAATTGTGCGGCTGGGGAACGAGCGGCAATGTGCGGATCGGGCCTGGAAAAGGGGCGGTGCGTTTGCCGCGACAGTGCCGTGCGCTTGCCGCGATGGGGGAGCGGCGACTGCACGGCCTGCCCGCCATGCGGCTATGTAGGGGGTTCGTCGTACAGGTACGCGGTTCCGCTGGCCACAAGGCGCACCGTGCCGCCTATCCATGCCTCCGGGGCCAGACCCGCGCGGCGGCTTACCGATACGCGGATGGCCGCGCCGCTTGGCTGGCGCACCATCAGGGCTGTCTCGCCGTCGGTCATGGCGGCGCGGTGCAGGCCATAGGCCAGCGAGCCGGACCCGCAGGCCGATTCCAGGATGATGCTGTCGGTGTCGCGCACCCGGACCACCGGGGTGATGGATGGGGCGGCCAGGGGGCCGTGGTGCCAGATACACCCGGCGGCGGGCTCGTCGTCCAGGCCGTGGAGGGCGATCAGGGCGCGGGCACGGGCATGCCAGTTTTCCGGAAAGGGATGGACGG
The DNA here is from genome assembly GCA_964402645.1 of uncultured Desulfovibrio sp. GTDB lineage: Bacteria > Desulfobacterota > Desulfovibrionia > Desulfovibrionales > Desulfovibrionaceae > Cupidesulfovibrio. Next base: position 319,214 of record CAYOCV010000002.1, read on the forward strand.
AGGCGTCCAGCAGCAGGTGGGTGATGCCCGGCAGGTGAACCAGTGCGACGCCCTCGCTGACATGCCGCACCATGTCTGCAACATCGTGCGGGCCGTTCTGGCTGCCGCTCTGGCCGCCACTCTGGCCGCTGCTCTGGCCGCTGCTCTGGCCGCTGCTCTGGCAGGACGCGTCGTTTTCAGCACCCTGTTCCCCCGTCGCGCCGTCGGCTGTGCGGTCGGCGGCCGGCAGGGGCATGCGCACGGCGGCGTCCGGCCCATGGGGGGTATGCACCACCCGGACCGGCAGTATGCCGGATACCCCGGAACTTGCGATCTCGCCGGACATGAGTCCACCCGGCCCGGCGTGCAGCACCTGTTTCAGCGCCAGCAGGGCCGCCAGTGACCGGCAGGCGTTGCCGCAGAATTCCCCCCCCATCATGTCGATGCGCGGGTGGGAACCCGCCAGCGTGACAAAGCCCACCTGCTCGGCATGCACGTGATGCTCGCCCATCAGTTCCGCAGCAACGGCGGCGCGCCGGGCTGCGGGAACAGGGTCGGTGACCAGGATGGTGGTGTTGCCGCCAGGGCTGAATTTGTGAAAGCGCAGGGTGCTCGGATGGTGCATGGCAGAAAATGGGTTGAATGAACAATCTTGTCGTGCCGGTCGGGGTGCGCCATTTGGGGGCGAAACGTCCGTGCGCGGCGAAAAAGCCGTAATTCACCTGGAATATGCTGGTATGCATGGAGATGATCGTTCGAGAGGGCTGCAGGACGTCGCATTGTGCGCAGCCGCACAAGAATGGCAGGCTGCCGCGCGGCATCTTGCGCATGATGCCCGATGGTTATCTAACTGTCCAGCATGACGGCAGAAAATGTGATGACAAAATGGTTAAACATAAACATGCTGAAATAATTTAACATTCACAAAAAAGACATTATTGAAGAAAGCGGTTCCCTTCACCCTCTGATTGGGATACTAAACCGCTATCAAAAACCCTAGTTTCCCTGCGAGGAGGCAAAGATGAAGAAGACAGTATTGCTCGTGCTGGCGCTTCTGCTTGTGCTGTCGGGTCAGGCGTTCGCCGCCGACACCATCAAGATCGGCTTCGTCATCCCCCTTACCGGTGACATCCCCAAGGTGGGTGAGGCCTCGAAGTTCGCCGCCGAAATGCTGCGCGAAGAAATCAACGGCAAGGGCGGCCTGGATGTGGGCGGCAAGAAGTACAAGCTCGAATTCGTGTTCGAGGACAACGAAGCCAAGCCCGAATCCGCCGTCAACGCCATGCTGAAGGTCATCGAACGTGACCAGGTTCTGGCCGTGGTCGGCCCGCAGTCGTCCAAGCAGGCCGTGCCCGCCGGCGGCGTCGCCAACGACAACGAAACCCCGATGATCTCGCCCTGGTCCACCAACCCGGATACCACCAAGGGCCGTCCGTGGGTGTTCCGCGCCGCCTTCCTTGATCCCTTCCAGGCTCCCGTGGTGGCCAACTTCGCCACCAAGCAGTTCAAGGCCAAGAAGGCCGCCGTGCTGTTCGACATCTCCAACGACTACTCGAAGGGCCTTGCCGAGTTCTTCAAGGCGGAGTGGGAGAAGATGCACGGCGCTGGCGCCGTTGTGGGCATGGAATCGCACGGAACCAAGGACCAGGACTTCTCGGCCCAGCTGACCAAGGTCATCGCCGCCAAGCCCGACTTCATCTTCCTGCCTGAAAACTACAACATCGTCGCCCTTATCGTGAAGCAGGCGCGTGACCTTGGCTACAAGGGTCCCTTCATGGGTTCCGACGCCTGGGGTTCTGCCGAGCTGATGGACCTGTGCGGCAAGGAATGCGTGGGCCAGTACTTCTCCACCCACTACGCCGCCGCTGGCGCCACCGGCGCCACCAAGGAATTCATCGACAAGTACAACAACAAGTACGGTTACATCCCCGACGACGTTGCCGCCCTTACCTGGGACGCCACCCGCCTTGTGCTCCAGGCCGTCCAGAGCGTGGGCAAGGTTGACTCGGATACCCGCAAGATGCGCAAGGCCGTGCGCGATGCCATGGTCAACATCAAGAGCTTTGACGGCATCACCGGCAAGATGAGCTTCGACGAAAACCGCGACCCCATCAAGTGCGCCGTGGTTGTCAAGATCAGCGAGAAGGGCGAATTCACCTTCGCCGAATCGGTCTGCCCCAAGTAGTATGATGACTCCCCGCGCGGCCTTCGGGTCGCGCGGGGCCTTTTCCGCCGCACGCACTGCGCGGCTTCCGTTTCCACTCGCGCCGCCATGGCGGCGCGCCGGGTTGCCGCCCGGCCAAGGCGCCGCCCTGCGTGAGTTCCCATCCGGAACCTGGCGCCTGCGAAGCGGAACATACGAATCACCTTTCACGGACGGCGCGTACGACGCGCCGCCCGTGTTCTGCCCCCCTGACGCACGCACGGCGCGCGCCAAGGGGCAAACCGTTCCACGGAGGGTTTCGGGACTGTGGACATCTTCATCCAGAACCTGTTCAACGCGCTTCAGTGGGGCAGCTTTTACGCGCTGATCGCCCTGGGCTACACCCTGGTGTACGGCGTGCTGCTGCTCATCAACTTCGCCCATGGCGACATCTTCATGGTTGGCGCGTACATCGCATTTTTCGTATCCTCGCTGCTGCTGGGCGACCTTTTGGGCGTGTTCAACCTGCCCGGCTGGGCCGCGCTGGCGCTGACCGTGCCGCTGACCATGCTGCTCACCGCGGGGGTGGGCGTGACGCTGGAACGCATTGCCTACCGCCCCTTGCGGCGCAAGGGCGCGCACCGGCTGTACGTGGTCATCACCGCCCTGATGTGCGGCCTTATCCTTGAAAACGGCAACCTGGCCCTGCTGGGCGCAAGCCGCCGCAAGCTGCCCGACATGGTGGACAAGGTGGTGTACACCTTTGGCACCGTGTCGGTGACCAACCTGAAGGTGTGGGTCATCGTGGCGGCGTTCCTGGTGTTCTTTCTGCTGCAGTTCATCGTCACGCGCACCCGCATCGGCATGGCCATGCGCGCGGTGGCGTGGGACAAGTTTGCGCTGCCGCTGATGGGCATTCCGCTCGATTCGATCATCGTGTTCACCTTCGTGCTGGGGTCGGGCTTTGCAGGCCTTGCCGGGCTGCTTTTCGCCATGTCCTACCCCATCCTCGACCCCTACATGGGCGCAATGGTGGGCTGGAAGGCCTTCATCGCGGCGGTGGTGGGCGGTATCGGCGACATTCGCGGGGCGTTCATCGGCGGTTTTCTGCTGGCGTTCATCGAGATCATGGTGGCGGCGTTCCTGCCCTCTACCTTCAGGGACCTGTTCGCCTTCACCATCCTGCTGATGATCCTGTGGCAACGGCCCACCGGGCTCTTCGGCGTGGCAAAGACCACCAAGATCTAACCCGCGAAGCACGCCAGAGGATACGCAACCATGCAGAAATACACCCTCAACGCCGCACTGGCGGCGCTGTGCCTTGGCCTTGTGCTGCTGGCGCAGTTCAACATCATGGACCAGTACACCCAGACGGTGCTCATGTTCATGGGCATCAACATCATCTTCGCCAGCAGCCTGAACGTCGTGAACGGCTACATGGGCGAGTTCTCGTGCGGCCACGCCGGGTTCATGTGCGTGGGGGCCTACGCCTCGTCCGTGCTGTCGGTGGTGCTGTTCACTTCCAACAAGATGGTGGGCGACGCGCTGCTGCCGCCGGAACTGGCCCCCATGCTGTTCCCGGTGGTGCTGATCGTGGCCGGGCTTGTCTCGTCGGTGTTCGGCCTGCTGGTGGCGCTGCCCTCGTTCCGCACGCGCGGCGACTACCTGGCCATAATCACCATCGCGGCCAACTACATTGTCATCTCGGTCATTGAGAACCTGGACATCATCGGCGGTCCGCGCGGCTTTCACGGCATGAAGCGGGTCATCAACGGCATGCGCGACCTGGTGGACATTCCCTGGATGTTCATCTGGGTGATCCTGGGCACGCTGTTTTCGGTGTGGATATTGCGCCGCCTGGTCAACTCCACCTACGGCAAGGGCATTTCCGCCGTGTGCCAGGACGAGGTGGCCGCCGAGATCATGAGCGTGGACACCAACCACGTGAAGCTGGTGGCCTTCATGGTGTCGTCCGGCCTTGCCGGTGTGGCCGGGGCGCTGTACGCCCACGTGTACGGCTACGTGAACCCGCAGGCCTTCAACATCCTGAAGTCCACGGAAGGCCTGGTCATGGTCTACCTTGGCGGCATGGCCTCGCTGTCCGGCTCGGTCACGGCGGCCATCCTGTTCACGCTGCTGCTCGAATCGCTGCGCTTCGTTATTCCCGGCCTGGATGCGGCCCTGCACACGGTCAACCTGTTGCCCGCCGGATATGAACTGAGCCAGGTGTGGAAGTGGGTGATCATCCCGCTCATCCTCATCCTGCTCATGCAGTTCCGGCCCGAAGGCATCATGGGCAACCGCGAGCTTTCGGACATCTTCCCGAAGCTGCGCCGCTTCTACACGTTCAAATAGGGGAACGAGGACATGCCGCTGCTTGAAATGAAAGGCGTGACGCAACGCTTCGGCGGGCTGCAGGCCGTTTCCGACTTCAATATATCGCTGGAAGAGCGCAAGCTTGTTGCGCTCATCGGCCCCAACGGCGCAGGCAAGACCACGGTGTTCAACCTGATCTCCGGGTTCTACCAGCCCACCGAAGGGCAGATTATCTTCAACGGCCAGCCCACTGCCGGGCTGCGCCCGCATCAGGTGACGGCGCGGGGCATTGCCCGCACCTTCCAGAACATCCGGCTGTGGCACGAGATGAGCGTGCTGGACAACATCCGCATCGCCCAGCACCACCGCCTTGGCTACACCATCTGGGACGCCTTTCTGCGCACGGGCCGCTTTACCAGGAGCGAAGGCAACATCGACGCCATCGCCTGGGAAATGCTGGAGGCCATGGACCTGAAGGACGCCGCGCACGAACTGCCCCGCAACCTGCCCTACGGGTTGCAGCGCCGGGTGGAGATTGCCCGGGCCATGTCCATCAGGCCGAAGCTGCTGCTGCTGGACGAACCGGCGGCGGGCCTGAACTCGGCGGACGTGGACGGGCTGATCAAGCTCATCCGCTGGATTCACGACGAGTTCGACATCGCCATCTGGATGATCGAACACCAGATGAAAGTGGTCATGAGCCTGTGCGAATGGATCAAGGTCATCGATTTCGGTAGCACCATTGCCGAAGGGACGCCGGAGGAAATCCAGTCCAACCCGGTCGTCATCAAGGCATACCTGGGAGACGATACGATCTGATGCTGCTCTCCATCGAGAATCTCTACGTAAAGTACGGCAATATCGAGGCGTTGCACGGCCTTTCGTTCCATGTGAACGAAGGGGAGATCGTCACCCTCATCGGGGCCAACGGCGCGGGCAAATCGACCACGCTGAAGTCCATCATGCGCCTGCCCCCGCCGGAAGCGCCCAAGGTCAGTGGCGGCGACATCCTGTTCAAGGGCAAGTCGCTGCTGAACGTGGAACCGCACGACGTGGTCAGCAAGCTGCACATCGCGCTGGTGCCCGAAGGGCGGCACATCTTCGGCAACCTGACCGTGATGGAAAACCTGATGCTGGCCACCTACGCCCGCAAGAACGACCCGGCCATCAGCCGCGACCTGGAACGGATCTTCGACCTGTTCCCCCGCCTGGCAGAGCGGCGCACCCAGCGCAGCGACACCCTGTCCGGCGGCGAACAGCAGATGCTGGCCGTGGGCCGCGCGCTGATGACCAGTTGCGAGGTGCTGCTGCTGGACGAACCGTCCATGGGTCTCGCCCCGCTCCTGATGTACGAGATGTTCCGCACCCTGAAGGAACTGAACCGCGAAGGGCTGACCATCATCGTGGTGGAACAGAACGCCCGCCTTGCCCTGCAGGTGGCCAGCCGTGGCTACGTGCTGGATACCGGCGAGATCGTTGCGCAAGGCCCGTCCGATTCACTGCTGAACGATCCGGAAGTGAAGAAGGCCTATCTCGGCGGGTAGCGCCGGGCCAAAGTTGCCCATGCTGCAAGCGAACGGGCCGTTCCCCATGGGGGCGGTCCGTTTTGCATTGCCAAGGGCTGATCTGGCTGCGGTAGTGCCCGCAATGACATGTACGTACCGCTGCCCCCTGGTTATGCGGTTTTTCCCCTACCCAGATACGGGGGAATGTTTGCGCCGTGGCGTTGTCAGGCATCGTCGCAGTTGGGTATTTCTGCTTTCCGGAAGGGGAGGTGGGAGACAATGAAGGTTGCCATGGCTGACATAATACGGTTGCGCGGCAGGGGGGCCGCGCGTATATGATGAAATGTCCGGAAAGGGGGCCGGTTGACGTTTCCCCACCGCGCCATTGTTCGTCCAGATATTGCTCATCCAGATCACGAGGGGTCCGCCGTGACAGACAAGCCTTCCTCCCCGCCTTCCGCACGCCCCGAGGCCACGCATCCCGGCAAGGAGCCTGACAAGGAATCTGGCAAGGGAACTGACCAGAGCCCCGGCCTGGGTTCAGGCAGAACGGCGGGCGTCACGCCTGACCGCGAATCCGGCACAGCCGCCGGAGTGCGGCCTTCAGCGACCACCCCCGGCGCAGCGGGCGCTGCCGACAAGCCCGTGCCCCGTCCAACAGGTGCGGAGCCAGGCAAGGCCGCAGAGCGGCCCCTGTCACGTTTTTCCGATCGGACGCCCGACAAGCCAACGGACAAACCTTCCGCAGCAACTGCGGACCGCAGCACGGAGCGCGCGGGCGACAAGCCCGCCCGGCCTTCCTACGGTTTTTCGGGACGCACGGCCCCTGCTTCCGGTTCAGCTCCCGGCGTTGGACTCGGCAAAGGGACTGCCGCTGACGGCGTGAAGCCTGCTGCCGCTGCATCGGCAGGGTCCACGACAACTTCCGCCGCAACGGCCAAGGCATCTCCGGCAGCCCCAACGGGTGCGGCCAAGCCTGCGACCGGTCCGGTAACCGCCCCCACATCCGGTCACGTAACCGGCCACCTATCCGGCCACGTAACCGCCCCCACATCCGGTCAAGTAACCGGCCCGGCGACAGGCCAGGCTGCGGATACGGCAGCAAAGCCGTCCGGCGGCCAGCCCAATGCTCAACCCGGCGGCCAGTCGTCCCTGCACGCCACGGTAACGCCCGGCAAACATCCGGTCTCCCCGGCCCCGGCAGCCAGTCCCGCTGGCAAATCCTCCGTACCGGGGGCATCCGCCTCCGTGCCGCGTCCGGCCATGGTGCCGGACCCGGAACGCGCTGCTGCGTACGCGCCGGAAGACCCCATCCCCGCAGTGGGCGCACCGCGCCCGGTGCCCCCGGTCCCGCCGTCATCCATCCCGCCCGATGCGGCGGCGGCCACTGCCGCCGCGCTGGAAGGGCCGCAACTGGATGCCGCGCTGGAACCCCCGGTGCCGCAGGGCGGCATTCCCGACATGCGCGGGCTGGATCCGGGCGACGTGGATTACACGCCGCCGCTCATCGAGTGCATCGCCTTTCTGTTCCGGCTGCACGGCAAACCCGTGTCCACGCGGTTTCTCATTGCCGGGCTGCCCATGTCCGACGGGCCGGTGCATCCTTCGGCCTGCATCCGCGCCGCGCGCACGGCGGGCATGTCGTCCAGCGTGGTGTATCGCCCCACCCTGGACCGCATCTCTTCGTTGACCCTGCCGTGCATCCTGTTGCTGCGGCAGGAAAAGGCCTGCGTGCTGCTGGGCCTGAACGGCGACAAGGCCGAGGTGCTGTTTCCCGAAACGGGCATGGAACCGCGTAGCGTGCCGGTGGACGAACTGACCAAGGAATACACCGGCTACGCCATGTTCGCCCGGCTGGAAGGCAAGCTGGACCGCCGGGCCAGCGAGATAAAGCTGCTGAAGGCCAAACGCTGGTTCTGGGACACGCTGCTGCACTTCCTGCCCATCTACAAGCACGTGCTGTTCGCCAGTGTGGTGGTGAACCTGCTGACCATCGTCAGCCCGTTGTTCTTCATGAACGTGTACGACCGCGTGGTGCCCAACAGCGCAACGGAAACGCTGTGGGTGCTGGCCATCGGCATCGGCATCGCCTACGTGTTCGACTTTCTGCTGCGCAACCTGCGCAGCTACTTCGTGGACGTGGCGGGCCGCAACGCGGACATCGTGCTGGCCAGCCGTCTGATGAACCAGCTGATGAGCCTGCGCCTGGACGCCAAGCCCGACTCCACCGGATCGCTGGCCAACAACCTGCGCGAGTTCGAGTCGCTGCGCGAGTTCTTCGGCTCCACCACGCTGCTGGCGCTGGTTGACCTGCCGTTCCTGGTGTTGTTCGTGATCATCGTGTGCTTCATCGGTGGTCCCATAGGCGTGGTGCCCATGCTGGCGGTGCCCATCGTGGTGGGCATCGGCATGCTGCTGCAGTTGCCCTTCCAGCGGGTGGCCGAGGCGGGCTTCAAGGAAGGTATGCAGAAGAACGCCCTGCTGGTGGAGATCATCAACGGGCTGGAGACCGTCAAATCGTCGCTGGCCGAAGGCCGCATGCAGCACGCCTGGGAAAAGGTGGTGGGCATGAGCGCCACATCCAACGCCCATTCCAAGGGGCTGGCCAACATTTCGGTGACCATGTCCATCCTGTTTACCCAGTTGGTCAGCGTGACGGTGATCATCTGGGGCGTGTACCGCATTTCCGACGGCCTGCTGACCATGGGCGGGCTGATCGCCTGCAACATGCTGGCTTCGCGCGCCATGGCCCCGCTGAGTCAGGTGGCGGCCATGCTCGCGCGGTTGCAGCAATCGCGCATGGCTCTGAAATCGCTTGACATGCTCATGAACTTGCCCACCGAGCGTCCCGAAGACCGGCCCTATGTCGATTTCGGCCCGCTGGAACACTCCATCGTCTTCGAGAGCGTGTCCTTTGCCTATCCCGGCTCGGAACGGCTGGCGCTGGAGAACGTCAACACCACCATCCGCCCCGGCGAACGGGTGGGCATCATCGGCCGCATGGGGTCGGGCAAGTCCACCCTGGGCCGCCTGGCCATCGGGCTGTACCAGCCGCGCGAGGGCGCGGTGCGCTTTGGCGGGGTGGACATCCGCCAGATGGACATGGCCGACCTGCGTTCGCGCGTGGGCTACCTTGCGCAGGACAACTACCTGTTCTACGGCTCTGTGCGTGACAACATTGCCATCGGCGTGCCCAATGCCGATGACCGCATGATCCTGCGTGCCGCCACCATCGCGGGGGTGGTCGATTTCGTGCGCGGGCACCCGGCGGGCTTTGGCATGCCGGTGGGCGAGCGCGGCATGGCCCTTTCTGGCGGGCAACGTCAGGCCGTGGCCCTTGCCCGTTCGCTGCTGCATGACCCGGACGTGCTGATACTGGACGAACCGTCCAGCAACATGGACAATTCATCGGAAATGGCGCTCAAGCGGCGCCTTGCGGAAATACTGGACAAGAAAACACTGGTTCTGGTCACTCACCGGGTGAGCATGCTGGACCTGGTTGACAGGTTGCTCGTGCTTGACCATGGCCGGGTGGTGGCCGACGGCCCCAAGCAGGCCGTCCTTGCCGCGTTGCGCGGCGACCAGGTGCGCACGGCAGGTACCGCGCGCTTCACGGGTACACCCGCCGCAACCCCCCGGCAGGGCTAACGGCGCGGCGCGCCACCGGAGCAGCCAACCATGACCATGGAAAACGACAAGACGATTCCCGACGGCACGACGACTGGCGTCACGGGCGGGACCATGAGCACCACAGCAAGCGCCACCGGGGGCGGGGCGGGAGCAATGCCCCCCGGCATGCCCCCCGGTCCGGTTTCCGGCATGCCCCCCGGCGTGCCCCTCGGCATGGCGGGCGGTGCGGGCGACCCCGGCAAGCAGACCCTGGCCGAACGCCTGGCCAGCGCTTCCCGCAGCAGCGCGCTGGGCAGCGGCCCCACGCAGGGCGTGCGCCGCGACGATCTGGAATACATGAGCGAGGTGGATGCGGCCCTGCATCGCAAGGGGCATCCGCTGGCCTTCGTGCTGTCCGCCTCGTTGGGGGGGTTCTTTCTGATATTCATCGTCTGGGCGGCGTTTGCCTCGCTGGACGAGGTGACGCGCGGCCAGGCGCAGGTCATTCCTTCGCAGCGCACCCAGGAGATCCAGAACCTGGAAGGCGGCATCATCAGCGAGATATACGTGCGCGAAGGGCAGATAGTGGAAAAGGGCACCGTGCTGGTGCGGCTGGACAATGAATCGGCCGCCAGTTTTTTCCGTGATGCGGTGGCCAAGTCGTACGAGCACATGGCCGCCATCGCCCGCCTGGAGGCGGAAATGGCGGGCAAGGACCCGGTGTATCCCGCCGAAGTCATGCAGAATGCCCCGCAGGTTGTGGCCGACCAGACATCCATTCACAACGCGCGCAAGCGCCAGTTGGAACTGGAACTGAGCGTGCTGGAAAGCCAGCTTTCGCAGAAGCGCCAGGAAGTGGATGAAATGGTGGGGCGGCAGGGCCAGTTGGGGGCCAGCCTGCGGGTGGCTCAGGAACAGCGCGACATTGCCCGCCCGCTGGTGGAAAAGCAGATTTATTCCAAGGTGGACTACCTGAGCCTTGAGCAGCGCGTCATCCAGTTGCGCGGCGACATCAGTTCGCTGGCCGTGAACATTCCCAAGGCCCGCAGCGCCGTGCATGAAGTGGAGCAGCGGTTGTCGCACCGCAAGGCAGAGGTGCGTTCGCAGGCTGTGGAAGAAATCAACAAGCGCCGCGGTGAATTGAACTCGCTGCGAGAAACCCTGTCCGCCGGTGAAGACCGGGTGACCCGTACCGACCTGCGCGCCCCGGTGCGCGGCACGGTCAAGCGCATCATCATCAACACCCAGGGCGGCGTGGTGAAGCCGGGCGAATCCATTCTGGAACTGGTGCCGCTGGACGACACCCTGCTGGTGGAGGCGCGCATCCGCCCTGCGGACATCGCCTTCCTGCATCCCGGCCAGAAGGCCATCGTCAAGATCACCGCCTACGACTTTTCCATCTACGGCGGCCTGGAGGCGGGGCTTGAGCAGATCAGCGCGGACACCATAGAGGACCGCAAGGGCGAGTTCTATTACCTGGTCAAACTGCGCACCAAGAAGAGCGCCATCACCTATCGCGGCGAAAGCCTGCCCATCATGCCGGGCATGACCGCCACGGTAGACATTCTTACCGGCAAGAAGACGGTGCTGGATTATCTGCTGAAGCCCATCCTGAAGGCGCAGCAGAATGCCCTGCGGGAGCGTTGATGCGGCAAAAGGCCACGGATGATGGAAACGGCGCGGGCAGCGTGCCGCATCATCCCGTTCAGCCGGTAACGGCGGACCGGGCCGGGGGGGGGCGTTCGCGCCGCCAGCCCGGCGTACGCCGCGAACCCGGAAAAACGGGCGCAGTTGGCTCCGTGTGGTTCTTTTTCGGGCGTCGATTACGGGCATTGCCCCTGCTTGCCCTGTTTGCCGTGTGCTCCCTGAGCCTGGCGACGGGCGTCGGCCCTTGGGGCACTGTACGGCTTGATGCGGCCATGGCGGTCGGTTCCGCCCCCAAGGCTGCACCGATGCAGGCGGAGAACGCGGGCACCGTGCGGGCCGTGCCGCCCGCCAGCCCGGAGGTGCGCGGGGCGGTGGAAAGTGCCGCCCGTGACGTGGCCGAAACGGCGCGGGACGCGGCAGGGGCGGATACGAAGGTGCAGGCAACGCGTGTTGTTGCCGATACGCCTGATACATCTGCTGCTGCGGTCACGCCTGATGTGCCAGCGCCCACCAGAAGGGTGGACGCCGCCGACGCCGACGCCGCCGACGCCGCTGCAACCGCCGATGCCGCTGACGGAAGAGCAACGCCTCCGGTGGCTGCGGACCCGGTGAATACGGCCTCGGTGGGTCTGCCCGATGCGCCCCTTGTGGCCCGGGCGGAACAGCCGGGACAGCCGGGACAGGCGAATCAGGCAAAGCAGGGCGGTCAACAGGGGAGGGATGCCCGGGCCGAGCAGTCCGGCCAAGCGTCCGGTCAAGCGTCCGCACAGGCCGCACCGCCTTCTTCCCGGCCCACCGGCATCCGGCTGTTCAATACCATCGAATTCCGGGGGCCGCTGAAGAATCTGCCCAAGTGGGACAGGGTGCTGAACGTGGATCGCAAGACGCCGGGGCTGATCCCGGAACGGGCCCTTGGCGGGCGCAATGCCCTGTGGGGCGACCTGCGGGCAGAATGGCGCGGCCTGTCCATCATGGACAAGCTGCGCAACGTGAATTCCCTGTTCAACCAGTGGCCGTACCGGCTGGACAGCGAAGTCTGGGGCGTGGTGGACTACTGGGCAGCGCCCATAGAGTTTCTGCGCAAGTCGGGTGATTGCGAAGACTACGCCATTACAAAGTATTTTGCCTTGAAGCAGCTTGGCGTGCCCGCAGCGGACATGCGCATCGTCATCCTGCTGGATTCCATCCGCCGGTTGGGCCACGCCATCCTTGTGGTATACACCGGGGGCGACGCTTACGTGCTGGACAATCTTTCCAACGTGGTGCTGTCGCATCAGCGTTATGGGCACTATGTGCCGCAGTACTCGATCAACGAAGAATACCGCTGGGCGCATATCCCTATCAAGGGTGGTCCCGGCGTCCGAAGAATGCAGTAGGGCACTTCGACATTGAAAACGGCTGTCGGGAAACCCCAGGCGGCGCGGAAAACGCCGCCCGCCCCGATTGAAAATTCGCACTAGACCGCGGAGGACCCATGGCAGAGAACAGCGCATCGACAGGCACGCCGGACCGCGACAGACCCGCTGGCCGTTCGCGGCTTCTGTGGTTCGGCATCGTGGTGCTTGGGGTTACCGTGGCTGCCGCCACGGTGGGCGCCTACTGGAACATCTCCGACGCGCGCCACAAGCTGGAGGCGGACATTGCCCAGCGGCAGTCCGTGCAGACGCTGGCCCGCGTGGAGTCCGTGAACCTGTGGCTGGCTTCCATGACCGAACAGGGGGCGCGGCTGATAAACGCCGACCTGTTCCGGCTGTTCGCCTCAGAGGTGAACCAGTTGGAAGGCGACGTGGGGTTGCTGCTGAACAAACCTGGTCAGGATGCGGACAAGCCGGCCAGGCCGGGCAAGCCGGGGGGCGCGCAAGGCGCTGGCGGCGGTGACGACGACATCTCGCAACTGGCGGCGCAGCTGCCGCTGATGCGCAACCTGCTGCGCGAGTTTGTTACCTATTCCGACTTCGTGTCCGGGCGCATCGTGAACACCCGCGCCCAGACCTACATATCCACCGACGCCACCCCCGTGCCGCTGAACGAAGACCAGCAGGCCGCCATCCGTACGGTGCTGGAAACGGGGCAGATGCATTTTTCGCACGCCCGCTCCACCCAGACCGGGCTGGTGCTGGACCTGTTCATGCCCATCCTGCCGCCCCAGTTCGAGGCGGCCACCGGCGCGCGGCCCGTGGCGGTGCTGATGCTGTCCAAGATCATTTCCGGCAAGGTGACGGAATTTCTGGCCGCCTCTCCGCTGGTGGAAAAGGGCCAGGTGTCGCGCCTGGTGCAGCGCACCCCGCGCGGGTTCGAGGAAATTTCTCCCTCGGCCCAGGAAGGGCTGAAGAACGTGCCCGCGCCCGCCTTTGCCGAAACCGGCGACTTGCCCTTTGCGCTGCGCACCTCGGTGGACAGCGGCGTCAAGGTGTACTCCACCGGGCGCAAGGTGCCGCATGTCGAGTGGTGGACGGTGGAGGAAATTTCCGCCGACCTCGCGCTGGCCCGCCTGGCCGAGCGCGAACGCACCGTGGTTGGGCTGGCCGTGTTGTGTACCCTGTTGCTGGTGGTCATGCTGGCCTCGCTGTGGTGGTGGCTGGTGGGCCGCGAACAGCGGGAGATCGCGCGCGACTTCAAGGCGCTGTTCGAGGTCATCGACGACCAGAAGCAGTTGCTTGACGGCATCAACTCGGCCATGACGCACCCGGTATCGCTCACCGACGACCAGAGCGTGTTCCAGTACGTGAACCGGGCCTTTGCCCGCGCCGTGGGGCGCAGCCCGGAAGAACTGCTGGGCATGGACATGCAGGCGGTGTTCGGCTTTGACACCGCCCGGCGCATCACCGCGCCCGACGCACAGGTGCTCATGGGCGGCGACCCGGCCACGGTGAACGAGGTGGTGTACCTGCAATCGCGCAAGCGCCATTTCCAGATCGCCAAGGCCCCGCTGTTCGGGCCGGACGGCAGGCAGGTGCGCGGCGTGGTTTCCGTATTCCACGACATCACGGAACTGGTGGAGGCGCAGGAACGCAACCGCCGGGTGGTGCAGCAGACCATCGACGCGCTGGTGCGCGCCATCGAACAGACCGACCCGTATCTTGCGGGCCATTCGCGGCTCATGGGCAGCGCGGCCAGTCTGACGGCGCGGGTCATGGGCCTTGGCGAACGCGACGTGGCCACTGTGGATGCGGCGGCCAACCTTTCGCAGGTGGGCAAGATGTTCGTGCCGCGCGATATCCTGAACAAGCCCGGCAAGCTCACCGCCGCAGAAAAGCAGGAGATGGAGCGCCACGTGGAATACGCGCGCGACGTGCTGTCCTCCATCGAGTTCGACCTGCCCGTGCTGCCCGCCATCATCCAGATGAATGAACGCCAGGACGGCAAGGGGTATCCGGAGGGTCTTTCCGGCGACCAGATATCCGCCCACGCGCGCATTCTGGCCGTGGCCAACGCCTTCTGCGCCATGCTGCGGCCCCGGTCGTACCGCCCGGCCATGCCGCTGGAAAAGGTGCTGGACGCCCTGGAAAGCCAGACCGACAGCTACGACGTGAACGTGGTGCATGCCCTGCGCGACATGCTGGATACTCCGGCGGGCGAACGGCTGCTGGGCCAGATCGGCGGGGCAGCCACCAGCGGGGCCAACGGGGGCGCGTAGTCGGACAATGGCCGCCTGCGCGGCGGACAAAGACAGAAAGGGGGGACGCCGCATGGCGTCCCCCTTCGTTGTAGGCGCGGTTTTTTGCGTATGCAGACGTTACGCGCGCATGCTGGGCGGGCAGACGCGGTGCGCGTGTCCCGGCCCCGTTGCCGTGGCGGTGTTAGACTCCGGCTTCGGGTGTGTCGCGCAGGGATGCCACAAATTCGCGCACCCGCGCTTCGATGGCGTCGCGTATGCGGCGTGTGGACGCCAGGCGTTCATCCTCGCCGCCAACGAGTGCGGCGGGATCGTCGAAGGGCCAGTGGTGGCGGCGAACCGCCCCAGGAAACAGGGGGCACTGCGATTCACCTTCGGCACACACGGTAACCACATGGTCGTACATGCGGCCCTGGCGGAACAGGTCGAACACCGAGCGCGCCCTGGCGTCAGAAATGTCGATGCCCACTTCCCGCATGGCCTGCACGACCAGGGGATTGAGGGGGCCAGGCTCCAGCCCGGCGCTTTCTGCCAGGAATGCATCGCCGCCGTGCTTGCGCAGGAAGGCTTCGGCCATCTGGCTGCGGGCGGAATTATGCACGCAAAGGAACAGGACGCGGATGGCATGCATGATGGCCTCCATCTTGTTTTTGGGCAAAATGGCAGGGTAGTGTGACGAAATGGCGTCGCCAGAAAAAACGCCGGGACCCTGAGGCCCCGGCGTTGGAATGGACAATGGTGCGGCTGCGCCCAGCCTGGCGGGCACATGCGTGTTCCAGGCTTACGCCCGCATTTCGGCGGTAAGGCGGCGCAAGTCGCCAGCCAGCCCGGCCAGTTCGTTTACGGCAGAGGCAGAGCGCGACATGATCTGCGCCGTGTCCTGGGCGATCATGTTCACTTCTTCGGTGGATCGGCTGATCTGTTCGCTGGCGGCGGACTGTTGTTCAGACGCCGTGGCGATGGAGCGCACCTGGTCGGCGGTCTGATCCACCATGGTCACGATTTCCTTCAGCGCGCCGCCGGACTTTTCGGTGAGTTCGGTGGAGCGCATCACCGCGTCCACGGCAGCCGCCGTGGCCTGCACGTTGTCGCGCGCACCGGTCTGGATGGAGGCGATGGCCTGGCCCACCTCGCGGGTGGCCCCCATGGTCTTTTCGGCCAGCTTGCGCACCTCGTCGGCCACCACGGCAAAGCCGCGCCCGGCGTCCCCGGCGCGCGCCGCCTCGATGGCGGCGTTCAGGGCCAGCAGGTTGGTCTGGTCGGCAATGTCCTCGATGACCTGCATCACCCGGCCAATGTCCTCGGCCTGGCGGCCCAGCCCTTCCATGTTGGCGCGCAGGTCCACGGCTAGGTCGCGCACTCCGGTGATGGCCTGCACCACGTCGGCCACCAGGTGTTCGCCCTCGTCGGCCTTGGCCCGCGCCCCCTCGGCGTTGCCAGCGGCCTGCGAGGCGTTGTGGGCTACTTCCAGCATGCTGGCGTTCATCTGTTCCATGGCTGTTGCCGTTTCAGAGGCGCGGGCGCGCTGTCGGTCCGCGCCGCCGTTGGCCTCGTCCACCTGCTGGGCCAGTTCGTCCGCAGCCGTGGCCAACTGGCGGGCTATGCCGTCGGCCTGCTCGGCCACGCGGGTGATGGCGGCATGCTGGGCCTCGGTGCGGGCCTGCTGGGTGCGCAGGCCGGTAATGTCGGCGTAGATGGTGAAGGCCCCGATAAGGTTGCGGTCCAGGTCGTACAGCGGGGCCACGTCCACCTGGGTATGCACCGTCTTGCCGGTTTCGGTGGTCAGGTCCACGCTCAGGTTGCATTCGGCCCCGCCGCTTTGCAGGCAACGGCGGGTGGCCATGTCGTCCATGGTGCGCCCGTAGACGAAGCGGTCCAGCGGCTTGCCCACCCAGTCCTGCGGGGTGCCGGGGCGTTCCAGCAGCCGCACCAGCGCCTCGTTGGTGAACACCACCTTCTCGTCCGGCGAACTGATGGCGAAAGGCACCGTCATGCCGTTCAATACGCCCTGGGTGAAGCCGAGCTTGTTCTTCATCTCGGCCACCATGGCGTTGACGGCGGCAATGGTGTCGCCCACGGCGTCCTGCGCTGGGTAGTGCATGACGGTGGAAAAATCGCCGGATGCCACGGTGCGCGCATAGGCGGCCAGCCGCCCCATGGGTTTCATCAGTTCACGCACCAACAGCCATACGAACAGCACGGCCAGCGCCAGCGCGGCCACGCCGCCGCCGGTCGTCCAGCGCAGCATATCGGTATCGGCCCCTTGCAGCATTTCGTCGCGCGTCATGGCCACGGCAAGGTACATGTCCCACGGCTCAAAGTAGCGCACAAAGCCCACCTTGTGGCCGTCGTATTCCCATTCCAGGAAACCGTTGCGGGTTTCCAGCATCTGCTTGCCGTACGCATCCTGTTGGATGTTGGTGCCTGTGCGGGTGGGGTGCAGCACGCGTGTGCCGTCGGGCGTGAAGATGAAGGTATAGCCGCGCCCGCCCACTTTGGCCTGCCCGAACATGGTGCGAAAGGCCTCTGTAAGCAGGGGTTCGCCCACGAACAGAGCGCCGATGACCGTGCCGTAGGCGTCCTTGATGGGACGATAATGGGTGCGGAAAAGGTGCCCCATGACCGTGGTCCGGCCCTTGTAGTCCTTGCCCGCCGCGATGGCCTGGTACACCGGGCTGGAGTCCGGAATGTAGGTGTCGATGGCGCGCTTGCCCTGGGCGTCGGTAAGGGTGGTGGCCACGCGCAGCAGTTTGCCGGGCAGCAGCGTGAACAGGGTGGCGTCCGACCCCACGGTTCGCTTGTGCCGTTCCACCAGCGCGTTGGGCGAAAAGGGCAACGGCATGCCATCGCTGCTCAGTTCGAAATCAGGCACGGCCACGGTGGACGAAGCCCCGGTGGTCTGGTCCGTCACCTGATGCTTGGCGGTATTGGTGGCGCTGAGATGCAGTTCACCCTGACCGAGCAGGGAACTGGTCAGGGCTTCCAGGCTGTTGTGCAGCGCCTCGCCGCCAATGCTGTCCTGCATGGTGGCTACGTCGCACATGGCGTCCATGAACCCGGAAAGGTTGTCATGCCCCAGCTTGTCGAGTGTGTGCTGTGTGCGCCAGGCCACGATGCCGGACAGGAACACGATGGTGGAAAGTACCACCACTATGACCCCGGAATACATCTTGGTGGTGATCCTGAGTGTGTCTAGACGCATTGTCGTCGCCTCCCGTTGACGGTCCCCCATAGGTACGTAAGGCCCCACTCCTCCGCTGGGGGATTGCACTATTTTTCACAAGAGGTCAATCGATTTTTGCGTACGCGGATGTTGCAGTAAATTTTCAACATGCTTGAATTAAAGGATAAGATAGATTCTGCGGGGGGCTGGCTATCCGGAAGGGGTGGCTATGCGCAGTGTCGAACTAATGCGCAACGGCCCGGTGGTGTGCCGGGCCGTTGTGTTCTGCCGTGCCGGAAAAGGGGATTGCGCGGCGCGGTGGTGGGCGTCTTGGCTGTGAGGGAGCTAGTTAGCGGGCTCGGTGTCGTCCGGCGGGGCAGCTTTTATGGTGGGTGCGGCGTGGGCCAGTGCGGCCACGCGCTTTACCTGGCGGCACACGCCCATGACCATGTCGAATTCGTGGCGGCGCAGCCGGGTGCGGCCCAGAAAGCGGCGCACCGGCATCATGAAGTAGTCCGGGTTGTCAGCGCGCAGATAGTCGATGGCCAGCAGGGTGTCGCGCAGGGTGTCGTGCAGCAGTTCCAGTTCCGCGTGGTTGGCCAGCCGCGAATCCGGGGCGGGGCCGGGGCGGAAGGGGTGCGCCGATGCGCCCTTCAGGCATTCGTACAGCACCACCAGCACCGCCTGGGCCAGGTTCAGCGACGAGGCGTCCGGCGCGGTGGGGATGGTCAGCAGGCGGTGGCAGTGTTCGATTTCATCGTTGGTCAGGCCACGGTCCTCCGGGCCGAACACCACGGCCACCCGGTCGCCACCGGCCAGCACAGGGCAGGCCTCTGCCGCCGCGCGTTCCGGCGAAAGCAGTTCGCGCCGCCAGCCGCCCGTGCGCGCCGTGGTGCCGAACACCACCGCGCAGTCGGCCACCGCCTCGGCCAGCGTGGCCACCACGCGTACCCCGGACAGAATGTCCTGACCCTTGGCCGTGGCCAGCGGCACTGCCTTGGCCGGGTCGCCCGCCGCCTCGCTCCAGCGTTCCGGGTCCACCAGCACGATGTCGCGCGCGCCCATGTTGGCGCATGCACGGGCCACCATGCCCACGTTTTCCGGAAACCGGGTCTTTACCAGTACCACCGTCAGGTTGTGCAGCATTGTCGTATGGGGAGAAGGTTGGAGGGTGAGGGGAAAGACAGGAGTATCGGGGGAAGGGAGGAAAAATTTGCGCCAGCCGTTAGGCGAGCGCAACGCGCGCGTCTTACGGATGGCGACCGCAGAGCGAAATTTTTCCTCCCTTCCCCCGAACCCCCATCCCTCCTTTCAAACTTTATATTTGGTCCGTTGGGCGGAAGGGTGAGATGCCTACGCGGGCCAGACCTGCCCCGCGCCCATGACCGCCACCACGGCCCCGGCGGCAAACTTGAGCGACAGGCCCAGGAACTTGCCGACAAACGCGCCCCAGGCGGCCTGCCGGGCCGCATCACGCGGGCGTCCGTGGCTCAGTTCCGCAAGATAGCAGCCGAACCATGCCCCGGCCAGCGCGCCGGGCAGCGCGCCCAGGCCGAACAGGAAGGGTGCGCCCAGAATGGCCCCGGCAATGGCCCCCAGAATGCCGCCCAGGTTGCCCCGCCCGGTGGAGCCGTACCGCTTGCCGCCCAGCATCTGCACGCCGAATTCCAGCACCTCGCCCACGGCCGCTGCCCCGATGAGCGTGACGAAGAACCACGTGTCCATGCCCGGCGCGGCGGGGGCCAGCAGCTTCCATAGCGCCAGCACGCCCACGGCCAGCCAGTTGCCCGGCAGGCCGAACACGTTGAGGCCGATCATGCCGAACAGCACGATGATGCACAGGGCGGCGAGGATGTAGTCCATGAGGCTCCGTTGAGGATATGGGGCGAGTGGGTTGGCACTGATGCCCCCAGCCTACCCGTACAACCCACAATTGAAAAGTTTTGAGGGCGGGAAGGGGGTGTGGGGGAAGGGAGGGAACTTTTCGCTTTGCGGTCGCCATCCGTAATGTTCGCGCTGTGCGCTCACAAACGGCTGCCGCAAAAGTTCCCTCCCTTCCCCCACATTCATGTTTTCGTTGTTTTTTCGCCTTACAACGCGGGGCGTTCGCGCAGGTCTTGCACGCGCTGGGCCTTGCCTTCGCTTTTGGGCAGGCTGTTGTGCTGGACCAGGTCCACCTTGGGGGTGACCAGGATTTCGTCGTGGATGCGGCGGGTGATGCGTTCGCGCAGGCCGTGCAACTTGCGCATGTCTTCCTCGAAGTATTCGTCGCGGATTTCCACTTTCACGCGCAGCACGTCGCGGAAGTCGTCGCGTTCCAGCACGATAAGGTAGTTCTGGCCCACTTCGGGAAAGCCCATGAGCACCTGTTCCACCTGCATGGGGTAGATGTTCACGCCCTTGACGATGAGCATGTCGTCGGCGCGGCCCAGGATGCGGTCCAGCCTGCGATGCACGCGGCCGCAGGCGCATTCGCCGGGCAGGAACCGGGTAAGGTCGCGGGTGCGGTAGCGCAGCACGGGCATGCCCTGGCGGCACAGGGTGGTCATGACCAGTTCGCCCACCTCGCCGTCGGGTACGGCTTCGCCGGTGGCGGGATCGATGATTTCGGCGATGTAGGCGTCTTCCCAGACGTGCAGGCCGTTCTGATGCACGCACTCGAAGGCCACGCCGGGGCCGTTCATTTCGGACAGGCCGTAGGAGTTGTAGGCTTTGAGGCCCAGCATGTCCTCGATGCGGCGGCGCGCTTCCTCGGTGTGGGGTTCCGCGCCGATAAGGGCGATGCGCAGGGGCAGTTCGGCGGGGTTCTCGCCTTCGTCACGCAGGGCCGCGCCCAGGTACAGCGCATACGAGGGGATGATGTGCGCCACGGTGGTCTTGAAGTCGCGCACCAGCTTGACCTGGCGGCGGGTGTTGCCCGCCCCGGCGGGGATGGTCAGGCAGCCCAGGCGTTCGGCCCCGTAGTGGATGCCGAGGCCGCCGGTGAACAGGCCGTACCCGGCCATGTTCTGGAACACGTCCTCGCGGCGGATGCCCACCATGTACATGCAGCGGGCCATCAGGTCCGCCCAGGAATTGAGGTCGGACTGGGTGTGGTAGACCACGGTGGGGGTGCCGGTGGTGCCGCTGGAGGCGTGCATGCGCACCAGTTCGGACTTGGGTACGCAGATCAGTCCGTCCGGGTACTGGGCGCGCAGGTCGTCCTTGGTGGTGAGCGGGATGCGCCGCACGTCGTCCAGCGAACGGATGGAGCCGGGGGTGACGCCCGCCTCCTTCAGCCGCTGGCCGTAGAAGGGCGACTTCATGGCCTGCTCGACGGTGTTGCGCAGGCGGACGATCTGGGCGGCGGTAATGGCCTCGCGGCTCCAGGTTTCGGCAATGTCGAAGAATTCCATGACGCCCCTCTTTATGGTTGCCCGCGTGGCGGGCGTGTTGGCCGAAAAAGGCGTGCGACCGCAGGCGTTGCCAACGCCAACGGGCGCGGGGATGGACCGGACGGTGCTTATGCGCCGCCGCGCAGGTCCAGCCCGTGCAACAGCCCGTGGCAGCCCGCCAGCATCATGTCGCCGTGCGGGGCGATGAACTGGCCGTGCCCGCGCAGCATCTCGCGGCGCGGCCCCAGCACGAAGGCGGGGCGAAAGCCTTCCGTCTCCGGCGGGATGTCGGGGGCAAAGGCGCTGCCGTGGCCCCCGGCGGCCCGCACCTGCTCGTCGGGCAGCCAGCACAGGCGAAATTCGTTCAGGTCATGCAGCAGGCTTTCGGTGGTCAGCATGCCGGTGTGGTGCTCGTACACGCCCCACACCCGCTGGCGGAACACCAGAAAGGCGATGGTGTGGCTGTTGCCCGCGTTGACCACCAGCACCCCTTCGCGGGCGCTGCGGGCCTGCACTTCCGGCAGGGCCAGCGCACCCAGCACGGCGGCTGCGCCGGTATCGGCCACGGGGCCGCCGCCGATGGCGCGCTGCAGGGTGGCCAGACGGGTGAACTGGGCGGGCGGCGCTGTGTAGATCAGGCTGGCGGGGTTTGCGCCTGCCTGACCATCGGTGGACGCAGCAAGGAAGTCGCGCCACAGCTCGAAGCGGCCCACGGTGTTGGACCCCTGCGGATGGTGCCCGTGATCCTGCGCGGCGGCCACCACCAGATGCGGCTGCGGCAGGCCGCAGGTATCCAGCAGGGCGCGCCAGAAGCCGGGTTCGTAGTCGGCCAGGCGCACCGGGACGAACCCGGCAGGACCGGCATCGGCAATGTCCACGCCAAGGGCGCGCACCCGTTCCGGGTTGTCGTGCAGGGCCAGGGCGGCATCGGGGTGGGCGGCCATGTGCAGCCCGGCGGCCACGTGGGCCTTCACCGCGCCGAAAAAGCCGCCGCCCATGTTTTCGCCGTGCAGCCAGATGTGGCGGCCTTCGGCGGTAAGTTCGGCGATGCGCCTGGCCACCCGGCGGGCGGGCGTGGGCAGCACGAAGCGGGGCCAGTTTTCCGGGTTCAGGCCGGGCATGGTCAGCAGCACGTCCTGGGTGCCGCTGCCGATATCCAGACACAGGATGCTGCCGGGGGCCGCGCCCGACTTGGCAGGGGCCGATGCGGCAATGTTCCGGGCCTGCGGGGCGGGGTGAAGGCTGGGTATGTTCATGCTTTAGTAGTGTTTACGTGTGGTTCGGTATGGTTGCTGGTGCGCCGCGTGGCCGTCGGAAGGTGTGGTGCGGCATGGCATGGGCCGTGCCGCTTCAAGCAGCACCATGGTGGCCCGGGCGGCCAGGGCGGTGTTGCCGGAAAGGGCCGCTGCGGCGGCATATGAAGGCAGGGCACGACAGTACATGCAAACCCGCAACCACCGCAAGCCGTTGAGACGCGTGAGGGATGGGATGCCGGAGATGGGCGGTGGCGGCGGTCCCGTCGCCGTGCGCCACTTGGACGGAGCGGATGCCGTTTTGACTCACTGCTGTCTGCGCTGGGAAGGCGGGGGCAACGCCGCACGCGGGTTTGCCGCGCACCGTCACCGGGGGTGCGGAAAAACAGCAGAAAACGCTTGCCAAGCCGGGTTGTCCAAGGCTATACGGTCGTTCCCCGTGCCGAGGTGGTGGAATTGGTAGACACGCTATCTTGAGGGGGTAGTGGGAGAAATCCTGTAAGGGTTCGAGTCCCTTCCTCGGCACCATATTTTGAAGACGCCGCAGTGGAAACACTGCGGCGTCTTCGTTTTTTGTGTCCGATGGCTGGGGACGTGTGCGCGGAGTGTACTGGCCGGGGAGCGGCAGGCCCCGGTCGGGCGCGGTCGGGAGCGGCAGGCCCCGGTCGGGCGCGGTCGGGCGCGGTCGGGTCCGGTCGGGTGTGGTCGGGCTAATCTCTGGTCACGGTCCGGTCATGCCCGGAAGATGTCGCGCAGGATCGCAGCAAAAAAGGCGGCAGCCGCGGGCACCTGACGCCGGGCGGGCAGGGCCAGCAGCACCGGGACGGACAGGGGCGTGTGTATTGCGAGGGCATCCGTCCGAGTCGCATCTGTTGGTGCCGCATCCGTTCGTGCCGCATCGGGCTGGGGCATATCAGGCTGCGACACATCCGCCAGCGCAGCGGCGTCCAGCGCGCGCAGTTCCCCCCGGTCCACCTCGTCGCGCACAGCGCACAGCGGCACTACGGCCAGGCCCAGCCCCGCCGCCACGCAGCGCTTGACGATGACGATGCTGGAACATTCCAGCACGGACCCCGGCTGCACGTGGGCGGCAGCCAGGGTCTGTTCGATGGCCGGGCGCAGGCTCCAGACGTGCCGGGTGAGCACCAGCGGCTGGCCGTCCAGATCGGCGGGTGTCACCCGGTCCAGCGCGGCAAGGGGCGACTGGGGCGCGGCGATGCACACCAGCGGTTCCCGGCGCAGGGTTTCCATGTCCACGCCCTCGGCGGCAAAGGGGCGGCCCACCAACAGGGCCAGATCCACCTCGCCATGGCGCAGGTCTGCCGCAAGGCCGTGGCGCGAGGCCGTGGCCACATGCACCCGCGTGGCCGGAAAGCGCACCCGAAAGCGGCGCAGCGCCTCCGGCAGGCAGAGCATGCCCAGGCTTTGCGACATGCGTACGGAAAGTTCGCCGGAATCGGCGTCATGGGTGACGGCGCGGCGGGCGTCGTCGGCCATTTCCGCGATGCGCCGGGCCCGGGGCAGCAGCCGTCGCCCCTGATCGGTAAGCAGCACCCTGCGGCCGGTGCGCTCGAACAGCGGCGCGCCAAGATCGTCTTCCAGCGCGCGGATCTGCGCGGTGACGGTGGAGGGCGCGTAGTGCAGCGCCTCCGCCGCCTTGCGGAACGAGAGTCCTGCGGCCACGGCCAGAAAGGTCTTCAGGTGGCGGATGTCCATGAGATGCTCCGGGGGATGAGGGCGGTGATGCTTCGGGCTGCGTTCCGGGTGGTTAGCCCGTGGCGGATGCCGCGCAGGGCGGCGCGGGGTGACTGTTCGAAATTCGTGAATCGAACCTTCATGATGATTCGTTTGTTGCAAATCGTGCCACGCGTTATCGTTGCAGGCAAATGATATCAGCATCCCGCCATGGTTCGTGAAATACGAACCGAAGGAGACGCCATGAACGACCAACTGCGTGCGCTGACCGTGCAGCGCAAGCGCGCCCATTCCCGGCTTGCGGCAACGGGCGCGCCCGTGTACGCCGCCTTTCTGGATATGGAACGGGCCGCCTACACTGACGGCGCGCTGGCCAAACGACACAAGGAACTGATTGCCGTGGGAATTTCCGTGGTTCTGGATTGCCGCTCGTGCATGCAGTGGCACATCGAGCAGGCTGCCGCCGCCGGGGCCGCCGCCGCCGAAGTGCTGGAGGCGGTGGAGGTGGGCATCGAAATGGGCGGCGGACCGGCCACGGTTTCCGCCCGCTTTGCGCTGGAGGTCATGGACGAGGTGTTCGGGCCTGGCTGGCCGGAGGGCGTGAAGGCGGGCAGTGTTGCGCGCCGGGCGGCCGCTGCGGCTGTTCATGACGCCGGAGGCGCGTCATGACTGATGTTTTCGCCATTTTCGCTTCTGTTGGTCTGCCCGACCTGCGCACTCTGGCCGACCCGGCTTCCGTGGGCGCGGTGAGCGCGGTGAGCGCGGCGGCGCTGGCCGCCGGGTTCACGCAGGGGTTTGCCGGGTTCGGCTCCACGGTCATTGCCCTGCCCCTGCTGGTGGCCGTGCTGGGCCTGCGGGTGGCCGTGCCGCTGGGCTGCCTGATGGCGCTGGCCATCAACGTGGCGTTGGTGGGCCGCATGTTCGGCCACGTGCGGCGCGGGCCGCTGATTGTGTTGCTGCTTACCTCACTGCCGGGCATGGCCGTGGGCGGCAGGCTGCTGTCCGTTGCGCCGGAAGCGTGGCTGGAAGGGCTGCTGGGGGCCATGGTGCTGGCCTTCACCGTGTTTGCGGCGCGCACCGCGTCGGCTGGCGATGGTGCGTCCGCGCCGTCTTTGCCTGCGGCAGGCGCGCCGCTACGCCACGCGGTTACCGTGGCGGTGGGGCTGGTCAGCGGCGCACTGGGCGCGGCGGTGGGCATCAACGGCCCGCCCGTGGTGGCTTGGGCCATGCGCCAGGGCTGGGGGCGTCACGCGCTGAAGGCCACGCTGGCCGGATACTTCCTGCTGGCGGGGGTAGGCATAGTGGGGGCACAGGGGCTGCACGGCGAGATCACCGGGCGGGTGCTGCTGCTGTTCTGTGTCGGATTGCCCGCGTTGGCCGCTGGACTGTACGGGGGGCATCTGTGCTTCGGAAGGCTGGACGAGGCAACCTTCCGCAAGGTGTTGCTGGGGCTGTTTGCCGTGTCCGGCGCGGGCCTTTTGTGGCGTGCGGCGGGGTTGGGCTAGCACACGCCGTTCTGCCTGCCTGCCTGCCTGTCTGCCTGCCGCCGGGGGGGCGAAAACGATGAAGGCCGGGAGCGTGCATGCTCCCGGCCTTTGTCGTTTCCGGCGTATGTGTCCGGCGTACTTTTCTGGCGACTAGTTCGGGAAGGCCCAGAACAGGGTCATGACGGCGCACACGGTGGTAATCAGCAGCGAGATGACGAATGCGGGGCGGATGGCCTGCGACGCCTCGCGGATGCGGTCGATGCTGGCCGCCGCGTTCTGCAGCTTGGCGGGCGAAATGACGCTGGCCAGCCCGCCGCCGATGCCGCTTGCCGCCGCAATGACCAGGCCCGACGCGCCGATCTTTTCGGCGGTGGACAGGTGCAGCTTGGTCAGCATGGCGATGGACGACGATTCCGAACCGCTGATGAACCCGCCCAGCAGCCCCAGGTACGGGGCCACGAAGGGGTACATCTTGCCGAACAGCGAGGCCGAGGCGTCGGCCATGACGTAAACCATGTTGTGCAGGGGGTGGGCCAGGGTCCAGTCTGCCCCCTTGCCTGAATGGTTCATGACGTAGGCGATGGCGAAGAACACCGAGGCCGACATGAACGGACGCCCGGCACGCTTGCCCGCCTTGACCAGCGAGGTGGTCACCTGCTGGCGCGTGGCCTTCAGGAAGGGCAGGGCCGCCGCCGTGCATACCAGCACCCAGAAGTAGGCCTGCCAGAAGATGCGCAGCCGTTCCGGAGACTTGGGAATGATCTCCAGCGGCATGGACCATTGTTTGAAAGTCAGGTCGAAGAACGGCAGGAACGGCGCGTTGAGCACCAGCGAGACCACGGTCAGGATGATCCACGGCGAGCAGGCGGCGGCCAGCGAGTGGCGACGCTCTGCCGCAAGGTCCGCCTCGTTCAGCAGGTTGCGGTCGCGCAGGGGGCGGCCCGTCAGGCGGATGTACAGCATCAGCGCCACGATGACCGTAAGGCCCGCAGCAATGCCAGTGATGGTCACAAGGCCCAGTTTGGCCATGAAGATGGCCACCACGCCAGCGGTGATGCCTGCGATGAGCGCGGGCACGATGCCTTCGCGCACCATCTTCATGCCGCCGGTAAGGTACAGCATGCCCAGCGCAATGCAGGTGGAGATGGCGGGCATGAACCGGGCGAAGTAGCCGCCCACCTCGGTCACCGGCAGGCCCACGAAGTTGGCGTAGACCACGGCGGGGATGCCCAGCAACGCGTAGGTACACAGCGCGTCGTAGCCCAGCGCGGGCAGGATGATGGCCGCAAAGGTGGAATAGCCCAGCGCCAGCATGATGGGCGGCAGGATGGACACCGTCACCGCGCCCAGCGAGGTGAGCAGGATGCCGAAGCCCACGTTGATCAGCATGATCTGCACGGCCTGCTGGCCGGGGGCCACGCTTTTCATCAGCGCCACAACGCGGGACACGGCCCCCGTTTCCTGCATGACGGTGATCTGCAGGATGCTGGCGGACATGACCAGGGCGATGGGCAGCGAGGCCACCAGCCCCGCCAGGCTGGACAGCAGGATGACCGTGGGCGCGGTGTCGAAGAACAGCCAGGCGATGGCCGCGGCCACGGTCCAGCCGATGTACCCGGCGGTGTCTGCCGCCACCCGGTAGACGAGCAGCAGCACGAAAATGGCGATGACGGGCATGAAGGCAAGCAGGACGGACAGGGCATACATGGGGTGCTGGACCTCCTCGTGAAATGTTCTTACCGGTCCCGGCGGCGGGCAACAGGCATCGGAATACGTCCGGTGCGGCATGCTGGCGCGGGCCGGTCGGCCTGCGGTGTCCCGCATCCCGTGCCTGCGGCGGCCATGGGGCGACGCCTGCCGCTGGCGGTGGGTGCGGGCTGATGTGGCCGAATCCTTGTGGTCATGTCCCTTTCCTTTCGTTGTGTCCGGTCATGGTCGCCATGGCTGCCGCGCGGCATGAAAAAGGCCGGGAGCACCTGCGGTGCGCCCGGCCATGCATGCCATGCGAGACGCCCGCCTAAGCTGTCCGGCAAAAGTAATAGAAGTAAAAAAACGCCCCGGTGGAACGGGGCGCTAGGAATACTTCAGGGGTGGCGGCCAGGGGCTGGCGGGACGACGCGGCCACGGTGCGTTTGGCGCACGGGGCGGAAAGGGCCACGGAAGCCGAAACCGATCCCCGGCCCGCGTCGGCGGGGTCCTGCGCCGGACGAAGGGGGGCATTGTGCGCGGCGGCCATGGTGGGTCGCGTTGCGGGGCGGTGTTCGGTGCTGGCGATCATGCGGTACCTGTGTACGATGTCGGGGGCCAGGGGTGCGCTGCCACGTCTTCCATGGTGCCGGGCTTCCCCGCGCCATGGCTGCGTTGTGCGGCGCAAGGCTGGGGCGGCTGCGGCTTGTTCCGGGAGTGACGCTGCAAACTTGCAGAGCGTCACCCGGCGGGATGGGAGCGAGAATAGGCGGGGCCGCATGAGAAGGCAAGCGGAAAAGCTTTGAAATCACAAAAACGTGAGTGGTGTGGGCGTGGGGCAGGGCGTTGCCGCGTGTGTGCGTCAGCGGGTTACGGATGCGTGAAAAAATGGGGCGCGGCACTCCGACCATCGGAACGCCGCGCCTTGGCCGTATCCGGCGTCATGGCCCCGCACGGTGGGGTCATGTGGCGCCGGACGGCAAATGCATGTCGGGCCTCACGCCGGGGGTGGGCCGGGATGGTGCGGCGCACCGTCCTGCGCCCCTGCGGGAGGCGTGCGGGTGTCTGCATCGTCTCCAGTGCCGGGGATTGCGCCAGGAGTGGTTGCGGCGGCTGCCCCGCGATGCGGAGGCGGAGGGGCGTATCCTGTCATGCCCGGAGGCGGCGGGGGCAGGTGGCCGGGCAGGGGCGTGCGGATGCCTGTTTCCCGGATGATGCGCTGGCGCATTTCAATGGCCAGGTCCTGTTGTTTCGCGGTTACGTCGCGCAGGGCGCTGGCGCTGCGCGCGGTTTCGTCCGGGTCGGGCGTGGCGCGGGTCAGCGCGGCCTCCAGCGCGGTCCATGCCGCGTACTGTTCCTGGCGCAAGGCCTCGAAGCGCGCGGAGAACGCCGTACGGATGTCGCGGATGACGGAACGTTGTTCCTCCGTTGGGGCCGTGGGCGGCGGGGCCCCATAGGGAACGCCGTTGGAAAAGGCGGGCGGGAGTGCCGGGGGGAGGCCCATGGTGAAGGGCGGCGGGGGCGGTGGTCCGAAGTCGTGCCGGAAGTCGGACCTCAAGGAGGTATGCACCGGCCCCACGGCTCTGACGGTCACGGCGGCAAGGGCCATGCCCGCCAACAGCAGGGCCGCGCAGGTCCCGGTACGGACGGTGGCTGGCAGCATTTCCATCTCCTGATAACCGGCCACGCCAAGGGCGTCGGCATGCGCGGATCGCCGCCGCATCCCGTGGCGTGAAGGCCGGTGCATGGGAATGCTATCGTCCGTATCCGGCGCGGCTCAACCCGTGATTTGGTTAAGAAATGTAAATGTGCTAATGTGGCCTGCAAACCGGTCTTTTGCCATCCGTCGACAGGTTTTCGTTTCTCGTCGGGAGTTTGCATTGGGGCCATGAAAAGCCCCGTGCGGCGGTTGCGCGCACGGGGCATGCTGGCGATTCGTCCTGCCGGACGGCGGCATGGCAGGGGTGGGGGAGCGATGTGAGGCGGCCCGGAGTTGGCCGGAACTGCTTGGTCCGACCGGGCGAGTATGGTTCAGGCGATGGCGGCTGGTGCTTCGGCGTTGTCCAGCACCTGGTCGTCCTTCAGGTTGACGCCGGACAGGCCGAGGGCCAGCGCCTTGCCCAGCAGATAGTCCAGCGTGCGGGCGGCCTGCGCCGGAGGAAAGCCCTCTGGCCGGATGTTGGAGATGCAGTTGCGTCGCTCGTCGGTCAGGCCCACGCTGGGGGCGTAGGTCATGTAAATGCCCATGCTGTCCGGCGAACTGAGGCCGGGCCGTTCGCCTATCAGCACGGCCACGGCCTTGGCCTTCAGGCACTGGCCTGCGTCATCGCCCACGGCCACGCGGCCCATGTCCACATAGCAGGGCGGGGCCAGCGCAAGCCCGCGCGCGGCAGCCAGCGGCAGAAAGGCATGCAGGAAGGGCGCGGCCTGGCGCTGGATGGCGGCGGTGGACAGCCCGTCGGCGATGACGATGGCAAGGTCGAACAGGGAGCCGTCGGCACGGGGCGTGCCTTTGGCGGCCACGGCATGCAGCCGGGCTGCGGAATCGTTGTCCAGCCTGCGGCCCAGGTCTGGCCGGACAAGGTATTCCTGCCGGTCGCGCACGCGGCTGCGCAGTTCCAGCAGGGGCAGGTCCGGCGTGTCGAACAGTGCGCCCAGTTCGGCGAACAGTTCCTCGCGGGCCAGGGGCAGATGCACCGCGTCGCGGGCGCGGGCGTGGGCCAGTTGGAAGTCGAGGCAGGCTGCCGTGGGCAGGCTTACCCCGGCCCGCCCCAGGGCGATGCGCGCATCGGTGTGGGCGCGCAAGGCGGCCCAGGCGTCCCGCGTGAGCGGGGATGCGTTTGCGGATTGCGCCACGGCATCGGCGGCCTTGGCGTCGGGTGACTGTGGAGTGGTGTTGCGCGCGCTCATGCCGCATCTCCGGAACGGGTACACCCGGTCGCATGTTCGGGAATGTCCGCGCCGTCCGGACTATTCGGATTGTTCGGATTGGCCGCAACTGCCGTATCAACCGTATCAGCCGCCAGTTCCGGGGGCAGGTCCAGCGGCAGGGGGGCGCCGTCGGCAAGGCTGGGGCGCATGCCCGCGTCGAAAAAGCCGACGGAAGCCAGCCATTTTTCGAATTCCGGCGCGGGGCGCAGGCCCAGCACGCGGCGCAGGTACAGCGCATCGTGGAACGAGGTGGACTGGTAGTTGAGCATGATGTCGTCGGCCCCCGGCACGCCCATGATGTAGGCGCAGCCCGCCACGCCCAGCATGGTCAGCAGCACGTCCATGTCGTTCTGGTCGGCCTCCACGTGGTTGGTGTAGCACACGTCCACGCCCATGGGCAGGCCCAGCAGCTTGCCGCAGAAGTTGTCCTCCAGCCCGGCGCGGATGATCTGCTTGCCGTCGTACAGGTATTCCGGGCCGATGAACCCCACCACCGTGTTCACCAGAAATGGCGCGTAGGCGCGGGCCACGCCGTAGGCGCGGGCCTCCAGCGTCTGCTGGTCCACGCCATGGTGGGCGTTGGCCGAAAGGGCGGACCCCTGCCCGGTCTCGAAATACATCACGTTGTCGCCCCGCGTGCCGCGCCCAAGCGAAAGGGCCGCCGCGCGCCCCTCGGCCAGCATGGCAAGGTCCACCCCGAAGCTGGCGTTGGCGGCCTGCGTGCCCGCGATGGACTGGAACACCAGGTCCACGGGCGCGCCCTTGGCGATGGCCTCGATGGTGGTGGTCACGTGGGTAAGCACGCAGCTTTGCGTGGGAATGTCGTAGCGGGTGCGCACGTCGTCCAGAATGTGCAGCAGCCGGGTCACCGCGTGCAGGTTGTCGGTGGCGGGGTTGATGCCGATGCAGGCGTCGCCGCTGCCGTAGGCCAGCCCGTCGATGACCGAGGCCAGCACGCCCTTTGGGTCGTCTGTGGGGTGGTTGGGCTGCAGGCGCACGGCAAGGCGGCCCGGCAGGCCTATGGTGGTGCGGAATGCGCTGATGTTATGGATTTTCGACGCCGCTAGCACCATATCCTGGTTGCGCATCACCTTGGACACGGCGGCGGCCATCTCCGGCGTCAGGCCAGGGGCCACGGCGCGCAGGGCGCTGCCGTCGGCAAGGTCGGACAGCAGCCATTCGCGCAATTGGCCCACTGTCATGTGGCATACCGGGGCAAAGGCTGCGTCGTCGTGGGTGTCGAGGATGAGCCGGGTCACCTCGTCGGTCTCGTAGGGGACGAGGGGCTCCTCCAGAAAGGCGGTCAAGGGGGTGTCGGCCAGCAGCAGTTGCGCGGCCACGCGCTCTTCGGCGCTGGCGGCGGCAATGCCCGCCAGCACGTCGCCCGAACGGTGCGGCGTGGCCTTGGCCATCAGTTCCGCCAGGGAAGCAAAGGAAAAATGCCGGTTGCCAAGGGTGCAGGTGCGCATGCCGGGCTCCGTGAAGCCCTGGCCGGTGACGGCCAGGGGTGCGAAAGGCAAAGGCCCCGCCGCCGTGGGGCGGCGGGGCCGGTGTGATCCGTGAAGCCGAGGGAGAAGGGGGAGCCGTTGCGGCAGGTCCGCCGGTTTCGGCTTGCCCCGATTCGCCTCGTGTCTGTCAGGCGTGTGCGGGCTGGGCTGTCAGGCCAGACGACGGACTAGCTGACGCTAGTCTGCCAGATGCCGGACTCGCTGACGCTAGTCTGCCAGATGCCGGACTCGCTGACGCTAGTCCTCCGCCCCCGCTTCGGCCAGCGCAACGCCTTCCATGTCGTCCGCTTCCAGCCCGGCGGCGGAACCCGCGAACAGGCGAAAGTAGGCGTAGGAGACGGCAAGGATGCCCGCGTAGATGCCCGCCAGCTTGAGGTTGTAGTACGTCACCGCAGCCAGCGCAACGAGGGCGATGACCAGGCCCACGGCGGGGGCCAGCGGGTACAGCGGGGCCACGAAGGGGCGGGCCATCTTCGGTTCGTTCACCCGCAGCGAGAAGAAGGACAGCAGCGAGATGACGTACAGGGTCAGCGCGCCGAACACCGACAGGGTAATGATGTCCGCCGTCTTGCCGGAAAGCAGGGCGATGATGCCCACCACCATGTTGGCAATCAGCGCGTTGGCCGGGGTGCGGAATTTGGCATGCACGCGGCCCAGGATGGGGGACATGTACCCCACCCGGCCCATTTCCAGCACGGCGCGCCCGGCAGCCAGGATGATGCCGTGGAAGGACGCCACCAGGCCGAACAGGCCGATGAAGATCAGCATGTGGTACAGCACGCTGTTGTCGCCCACCACGTGGCCCAGGGCCAGCGGCAGGGGCGAGTCGGACGGGTCCGCGCCGGGGGTGGGGTAGACGATGGCTTCCCACCCGGCAACGCCGGAGGCGCAGATGAAGGTGAAGACGGCCAGGGCCACCAGGGTGATGATGGCCGAGCCGAAACCGATCAGGATGTTGCGCTGCGGGTTGACGGTTTCTTCGGCCACGTTGGCCACGCCCTCGATGGCCAGGAAGAACCAGATGGCGAAGGGAATGCAGGCGAACACGCCGCTCATGCCGTTGGGCAGGGCGTTCATGGACAGGTTGGCCCAGGTCACGCTGGGCGCGGTGACGCCGCAGAACAGCAGCAGTTCGCCCACGGCCAGTACGGTGATGAACAGCTCGAACTGGGCTGCGGCCTTGACGCCGTAGATGTTCAGCGCGGTGAACAGCACATAGGCCACGATGGCGATGTGCATGGCCGGAACATCGGGCAGGAACAGATTGAAATAGGCCCCGATGGCTGCCGCGATGGCGGGCGGCGCGAACACGAATTCGATGACCTGCGCAATGCCCGCCAGAAAGCCCATCTGGCGGCCAAGGGCGCGGGTGCCGTAGACAAATGCGCCGCCCGCGCGGGGGATGGCGCAGGCCATTTCGGTGTAGCAGAAGGTGAAGCACAGATACATCAGGATGACGAACAGCGTGGCGATGGCCAGGCCCAGCGTGCCGCCCTGCTCCAGCCCCAGGTTCCACCCGAAGTATTCGCCCGAAATGACGTAACCCACGCCAAGGCCCCAAAGCATCCAGGGGCCCAGCTTGCGTTCCAGCGTTGCCGGTGTGGCGGTGCCGCTCATTGTGTGTCTCCTTCTGGCCGGTTGCGTATTCTGAACCGGATGCGGTTGATGCGTGACCGGCGGGGTAAAGCATCATGCATGCCAGCGGGGGTGCGACGGTCGGGTGAGGTCCGGATGCGGGGGCGGCTTTCGGCCTTGGGCGACAGGGATTCGGGCGGGACCGGACGGAACTGGACGGACGGAACGGGCACGGTGGCGGAAGGCGAAGGGGGGAGAATATTGCGCGGATATGAGGCGCAATAAATACAAAAATGATATTTTTTTAAGAAATTTAAAAACAAAAAAGTAAATAACGATGAAAATGCAGAAGATACCCTGTTCTTGGGCGTGCTTCCGCGTGCGCTCTGGGCGCGTCTGCGGTGGTGGAATGGTTGCGCAGGGCGTTGCCGCGCAGGATGCTGTGCGCGGATGGCGGCAAGAATGGCATTTTTCGTTGTGTGTTGCCGGGGGAGTGGGGCGTGACTGCGTGACGAAATTCTGTTTTTCAATTTCGTGAACAAAGGTTCGCGGGGCGAACATAAGTGCGCGCGTAGTCGCATCGGGATGAAAGGCGGGGGCTGGCCGCCCGCGACGGCGGCCAGCAGGGAACAAGGGCGGGAAAGGGATGCTGCGGTGAGCAGCCGGGCGCAGGGTGGGGTGCCCACGGAAAGGGGAGGTCGGGGCAGGGTGAGGCGGAAAAGGATGGAGAAGGCAGCACCCTGCCGAGGGCGTGCGTGACTGGCGAACGGCTGGAATTGGCTGGAATGTGCGGCAGGGCGGCGCTGTGTCCTGATGCGGGTCAGCGCACCAGCAGGGTGGCCACGGTGATTTCCAGCAGCAGCGCGGCGGTGATGAGCAGGACAAGGTCTTTCATAGCGGTTCTACTGGGCCGGGCGGTGCGTCTAATGCGTCCGCCCGGCCCAGTCTTTGTGTGGTTGCCGGGTAGTTGCAGCGCGGCGCACGCCGTGCGCCGCGCTTCGCCCGCTATCCGTTCGGTCGGCCCGCTGCGTTTGCGGAGGACCGGGATGCCGCGTCCGCCCCGTGGTCGTGATCGACTCCTTCAAAGCCGGGCTGGGCCGTCAGGGCAAGATCGTGTTCCCTGCGGTCGTCACTGGTGATGAGGCGACGCAACGAACCGGCGAAACGCCGGGCCGCCACGCGGCCGGATCCGATGGAGCAGGCAAGGGTCATGACATGGTCCTCCGTGGGGTTGCGATGCAGCGTGGCGCGCCATTCCCGTCATTTCCGCCAGTCCCGCCAGTCCCGCCAGTCCCGCCGGGCATGACGCCAGCATGGCGTTGGGGGGCGGCAGACGTGGCGGTAGACGCGAACGGCTTTACAGTGCGGCGGTCACGCGCCCGGCCCAGGCCGAAACATCGTCGCGCATGGTGCGCGGATCACCGTCGATCTTCAGCGAATCTGCCACGATGTCCGCGCCAAGCCCGGACAGGCGTTCTTCGATGGCATCCACCGCGCCGCAGAAGTAGGTGTAGCTGCTGTCGCCGCAGCCGAAGCATGCCGCGCGCCCCTTGCCCGCGCCCGTGGCTTCCAGCGATTCGTACAGGTGAATGAAGTCGTCCTGCAGTTCGATTTCGTCGTCGCCCCAGGTGGAGCAGCCGAACAGCACAAGGTCGCGGCCCTCGCACAGGCCTTCCGCTTCTACCTGGCCCGCGTCGCGGATTTCGACGCTGTGACCCGCTTCGGCAATGTCGCGGCCCACGGTTTCGGCAACCCAGGCGGTGTTGCCGGTGGTGGAACCGTAGACGATGAGCACGTTGGCCATGGGAATCCTCCGAATGGTATGGTGTCGGAATGCGTGGTTGTGTATGTGCCGGGCCACCCGTCAGGCGGCCCGACTACACTGTTTCGCATGGTCCGTGGGATACGCATGGCTCGCGGGGCGCGCCGCGTGTGCGCAGGGGTTGGCAATCCCCGTCCGCACCGGGTTGCAAGGCCGATGCGGACGGGAAATGCCGGAGGCTGGAAGGCGTGTGGGTGATGTGGGCATGTGCTGGCGTCGTTGTGGTTGATCGTTGAGGGGACCATAGTGAAAATGAAAATCCTTTTCAAGTAAAAACCGGGGGGTCACGAAAAAAAGGGGGGGGAGGCTTGGGGGTGGTGGTCTGGGCGGAGCGATTGCGGCATGTTCCGGGTATGCATGCGACGCAACATGCGGCAGGCCCGGTTGTGCCTGCGTGCGCCCGGGATCGCTGCGCCGCATGGCCTGCGCACGCGATCCTTGCGCGCCCTTGCGTGGCTGTGCGGCGTGGCGTACAGAGGCAGGGCCGCACTCCCGCGGCCCGTCGCCATATCCGCAGATGCGCCGGCAGCACCGGCACCGGAGCTTTCCTTGGACATTCTGGGTCTTTTTTCCACCTTCGTTTCGTTTCTGCTGCATGTGGACAAGCACCTGTTCGAGCTCGTCTCCAACTGGGGCGCGTATACCTATGCCATCCTGTTCCTGATCGTGTTCTGCGAGACCGGGCTGGTGGTCACGCCGTTCCTGCCGGGCGATTCGCTGCTGTTCGCGGCGGGCACCATCGCCGGTGCCGGGCACCTGGAGTACTTCCCCCTGGCGTTCACGCTGCTGGCCGCCGCCGTCATCGGCGATGCGGTGAATTACCGCATTGGCCGCTACGTCGGGCCGCCGGTGTTCGAGAAGAACTACCGCCTGCTCAACCGCCAGCATTTGTACCGGGCGCACGAATTCTACGAGCGCCATGGCGGCAAGGCCATCGTGCTGGCCCGTTTCGTGCCGGTGGTGCGCACCTTTGCCCCCTTCGTGGCGGGGGTGGCGGCCATGGACGCCCGTCGCTTTCTGCTGTTCAACGCCAGCGGGGCAATCCTGTGGGTGGGGCTGCTGGTTACGGCGGGCTACTTTCTGGGCAACATGCCGGTGGTGCAGCGCAACTTCAGCCTGGTCATCTACGGCATCATCATCATTTCCGTGTTGCCCATAGTGGTGGAATACGCACGGGCCGTATTGCGCCGCGAGCGGTAGCTGCCCCAGTCCAGTGTGTCAGTAAGTGCTCTCTAGCCATGCCGCGCCGGTTTTCGTCCGCAAGGGGGAACCGGCGCGTTCCACGTTGTTGCGGGCATCACACAGTTTCGTTGCGGGTTTCCCTTTGACGTCATGCTGCTTTGAGGTAGGGTGTCGGCGTCGGAGACGGTTGCGCAGGTTCCGGGGGGAGTCGTGCGCAGCAGGAAGCAAGGGGCTGATGCAATGCACGATGGAAACGGCGCGGGCAACCGCGAACGCCCGGAAGGTGCGGACCTGTCGGGTCTACACGAGAATCGGGAACACCAGCCCGAACAGACGGAAAGAGCCAGGCTAGCGGAGCGGGCAGAGCAAGCGGATCTGGCCGGGCAGGCGGATCTGGCCAGACAGGCGGATCTGGCCGGACAGGCGGATCTGGCCGGACAGGCGGATCTGGTCGAACAGGCAGCACAGCCTTCCGGATTCGGTGACGCATACGGGCCTGCGGAACAACAGCGCCGAGAGGCGGAGCTGTTCCGTGGCGTATTCCGCAACATGAATGCGGGCGTGGCCGTGCTGCGCCCTGCGGGCACCCGCCTTGCGTCCGATTCCGGTTTCGCCCCCGACTCCATCCCTGACTCCATCCCTGACGACAAGGCGGACTTCATCCTGCTGGACATCAATCCGGCGGGAGAACGTCTGAGCACGTTGCCGCGCGGGGAAGCCATCGGCAAACCCCTGTCCGCGCTGTTGCCTGCCCCCGTTGCCGCCACCCTGTGTGCCGCCCTGGCCCGCGCGTGGCGCAGCGGCATCGCCGAGCATCTCCCCTCTTTCCTCTACAGTGACACGTCACGTGGCTGCTGGCGCCACTATTTCATCAGCCGCGCCGATTCGGGCGACCTGCTGCTGATCTACGAAGACGTCACGGAACGCTACACGGCCATGGCCAACCTGGCCTCCGGAGAGGAAAAGTACCGCGCCCTGGTGGAAAACACCCCCGACATTGTCATGCGCTTCGACAGCGACCTGCGCCTGACCTACGTGAACCCCGCCGTCATCCCCTACCTGGGAAGGCCGGAAACGATCACGGGGCACGTGGTGACGGAACTGGGCCTTGCGCCGCAGGTGGCGGATTTCTGGGCGCGGCAGTTGCAGCAGGTGCTGGAATCCGGCCAGGCGATCCAGACAGATTACGTCTTTCATGGTCCCACGGGGCGCGTGCTGTTCGACTGGCGTCTTGTGCCCGAACGTGATGCCGACGGCGGTGTGGCCTCCGTGCTCAGCCTGCTGCGCGACGTGACCCGCCAGCGTTCCACCGAACACGATTTCCGCACCCTGTTCCGCAAGCTGATTACCAGCTTTGCCGTGCATGAGATGCTGTTGGACGACGCGGGAAAGCCCGTGGACTTCCGTTTTCTGGCGGTGAACCCGGCCTTCGAGACCATTTCCGGCCGTCGGGCCGAAGACGTGCTGGGCCGTACGGCCAGCGAGGTCTTTGGTCCGCAGGACCCGGTCTGGCTTGAACAGCTTGGGCGGGTGGCCCTGACCGGAGAGCCGCTGTACGTGGAGCGTTACTCCCGCAACATGGGCAAGTGGCTGGAAATAAGCGCCTACCGCGTGCGCGAACGGCAGTTTGTCATCATCGGGGGAGACATCACCGAACGCCGCAGCGCCCGGCGCGAACGCAGGCTGAGCGGGGCGCGCCTGTCGGCGCTGCACAGGCTGTCGCACATGGACAGCGCCCCCGAACGATCCATCATGCGGTTTGCCCTGGAGCAGGCCGTGCGCCTGACGGGCAGCGAGTTCGGGTATCTTGCGTTGGTGGACGGCGACAGGGTGACGGCGGACGGCGTGCTGTGGTCGCACCTGATGACGGACACGGCAACTGGCGTGGCTGTGTCGGACAGGGGGGGCGTAGATGGCCCGTGGTCCGAGGTGGTGCGCACCGGCAAGCCCCAAATCCGCAACGGTAACGGCAACGACCTCGGCCAGCCAAACCCGGAGGATGCGCCCTTTACGATCGACGCGGCTGTTGCGACCGCCCCGGCGGACCATCAGCCTGCCCACTGCGTGGGCGGCATTTCGCTGTGGCGTCACCTGGCCGTGCCCGTGCTGGAAGATGGCCGCCTGGTGGCCGTGGCCGGGGTGGCCAACAAGAACCAGCCCTACGAACGGTCCGACCGCCGCCAACTGGACCTGTTCATGCACGGCATGTGGGAACACATCGCCCGGCGGCGCGCCATGGCGTCGCTGCGCCAGGCGAAGGACGCCGCAGAGGCGGCCAGCCGCGCCAAGGACGAATTTCTGGCCAACATGAGCCATGAACTGCGCACGCCGCTCAACGGCGTGCTGGGCATGTTGCAACTGCTGGACGGCCCGACGCTGGACGACGAACAGCGCGGCTGCGTGCGCACGGCCATGGAATCAAGCCACGCCCTGCTGCGCATCATCGACGACCTGCTGGACCTTTCTGCACAGGGGGCGATCGGATCGGGCCTGCGCGACGAACCGTTCGCCCCGGCAGAGGTGCTGCGCCAGGTGGCCGACATGGTGGACCCGGCGGCGCGGCGGCGCGGGTTGGCGCTGGGGCTCATCGTGGATTCGCTGCCCGGACTCGTGCGCGGCGACGCGGCGCGGCTGCGCCAGGTGCTGTACAATCTCGCGGCCAACGGGGTGAAGTTTACCCATCAGGGCGGCGTGGACATCCTGGCCTGCCCGGTAGGGGGCGGCAGACTGCTGTTCACGGTGCGCGACACAGGCATCGGCATTCCTGCGGAAAAACTGGCCGTGGTCTGCGAACCCTTTGCGCAGGTGGACGGGTCGTCCACCCGGCGTTACCAGGGGGCGGGGCTGGGCCTTGGCATCGTGCGCCGCCTGGTGGCCCGCATGGGGGGCACCATGACCATGGAAAGCGAGGAGGGCGTGGGCACGTCCGTCCATGTCTGCCTGCCGCTGCCCACGGTGGAGGCCGATGCCGCCGCTGTCGTCGGCAACGGCAGGAAGACCCTGAGTACCAATGGCTCGGTGCCGTTTACGGGTGCCGTCAACGGCAGGGGCGCGTCGGCAGGGTCCGGCGCGGACCCGCAGTTGCGGGAGGCCAGCCGCAAGGCGCAGGAGGCCGCCTCTGGTGCGTTGCGCGTGCTGGTGGCCGAGGACGACCAGATCAACCGGCTGATGGTGCAGCGCATGCTGGAGCGCGAAGGCCACCGGGCGGTGTGCGTCGAAAACGGCGCGGAGGCGGTGCGCGCGGCGGGCGAGGGCGACTACGACATCATCTTCATGGATATCCAGATGCCCGGCATGGACGGCACCGAGGCGGCCCGGCGCATCAACGAGTTTGCGTGCAGCACGGGGCGGCCCCGTCCCCCCATCGTGGCCCTGACAGCCCACGCCTTGCGCGGCGACCGCGAACGGTTTCTGGCGGCGGGCATGGACGACTACATCGCCAAGCCCCTGGACCGCGAGGCCCTGCGCCGCGTGCTGGGCAGCCTGACTCGCTGAAAGGGCGGCGGCCCCGCGCGCGGTTTTCTTTCCGCGCATCGACGGGCCGTCGCTTCAGGCGCGCCGGTGTCTGGCCTTTCCTGGTTGTCAGGTGCCCCGCGCCGCGCGCGGTTGCGCCAAGCCGCGCTTTCGCGTACTTCGGGGCCACGTCGGGCGCACGCCGCGCACCGGCCTTTCGTCCGCCCCGCCCATTCCGTCTGCCGCCCGCCGTCTGCCTTGTCGGTTGTCGGTGTCACGGCCCGCCGCGCGGGGCGCAACCGCAGGAGACTCGTATGCTCAGAAGCATGACCGGTTTCGGACGCAGCTTCCTTGAAGACGCCGACTGGACGCAGACCTGGGAAGTGCGCAGCGTCAATGGCCGCCACCTCGACATGAAGTGGCGGCTTCCCGTTTTCGTGCGCAACCTTGAACCGCGCTTTGAAAAGGTGGTGCGCAAGTTCGCCACGCGAGGCAGGGTGGACATTACCCTCAACCTGCAATTGCGCCGGGGCGACCTGGGCGTGGTGGGCTTCAACCAAACCCAGGCCTCGGCCATGCTGGACACCTTGTCCTCCTTCGCCGCCACGCGCGGCGATGTCTACAGCCCGGACTACAACCGCATGCTCGGCCTGTCCTTTCTGTGGGAGGACGGGGGCTCGGAACCGGACGAGGATCTGCTGGCCGGGCTGGAATCCGGCCTTGCCGCCGCGCTGGAAGACTGGAACGAAGCGCGCGCCCGCGAGGCCAAGGCCCTGGCCATGGACATGACCTCGCGCATCATCCGCATGGATGAATGGGTGGCCCGCATCGAGGAACGCGCCCCGGACATCAAGGAAGAGCGCTTCCAGAGCGTGCGCGAGCGCCTGTCCGAACTGC
The DNA here is from genome assembly GCA_964402645.1 of uncultured Desulfovibrio sp. Lineage (GTDB taxonomy): Bacteria > Desulfobacterota > Desulfovibrionia > Desulfovibrionales > Desulfovibrionaceae > Cupidesulfovibrio. The sequence continues at coordinate 360,055 of CAYOCV010000002.1, forward strand.
TGGAACGCGCCGGGGGCGAACTGGACGAAGGGCGCTTTCTGCAGGAAATCACCCTGTTGGCCGACAAGCTGGACGTGAGCGAGGAACTGACCCGCCTGCGCGCGCACCTGGACAGGCTGCGCGAACTCATGGACCAGGGCGGCGATGCGGGCAAGCGGCTGGACTTCACGCTTCAGGAATGCTTCCGCGAGATCAACACCTGCGGCAACAAGATTCAGGATGCGCAGATTTCGCGCCTAGTGGTGGACTTCAAGAGCGAACTGGAAAAGTACCGCGAACAGGTGCAGAACATCGAATAGCCCGCCCGTGTCCGCCGCATCCGTCCCTCCGGCCCGCACCGGATGGACGCCGCGCCGGGCATGAGGCAACGGGGCACGCCGGAACGTCATGCAGCAGAAAACGCCATCGCAAAAGCTCATCAACGTGGGGTTCGGCAACTTTGTCGTGGCCTCGCGCGTGGTGGCCATCGTCAACCCTTCGTCGTCGCCCATGCGCCGCCTGCGCGAAGATGCGCGGCAGGAGGGGCGGCTGGTGGACGCCACCCAGGGGCGCAAGACCCGTTCCATCATCATCACCGACTCGAACCACGTCATTCTTTCGGCCATCCAGGCCGAAACTGTGGGCCAACGCTACACGCAGGAGGACGCCGACTGATGGCCCGCCAACGCTCCGGCATCGTGCTTGTGCTGTGCGCCCCCTCGGGCACGGGCAAGACCACGCTTACCAAACGCCTGCTCGCCGAATTTCCGCGCTTTGCCTACTCCATCTCCTACACCACCCGTCAGCCGCGCGCGGGCGAGGTGCATGGCCGCGACTACCACTTCGTCACCGTGCCGGAATTCACCCGCCTGCGCGACGAAGGCTTTTTCGCCGAATGGGCCGAGGTACACGGCAACTTCTACGGCACCCCGTTGCAGGCCACTCTGGACATGCTGCGTGAGGGGCGCGACGTGATTTTCGACATCGACGTGCAGGGCGCAAGCCAGTTGCGCGGCAGCCTGCGCCAGGGGTGTTACGTGTTCATCCTGCCGCCCTCGCGGGCGGAACTGGAACGCCGCCTGCGGGCGCGCGCGACCGACGACGAATCCACCATCCAGCGTCGCCTGGCCAATGCCGCCAAGGAACTGGACCAGGCCCACTGGTTCAATGCCTGGATCGTCAACGAAGACCTGGACATCGCCTATGACGAACTGCGGGCCGCATACATTGCCGCCACGTTGTCGCCCTCGTGCAGCCCCGACCTTGTGGGCGGGCTGATGGAAGGGTGGAGGGAAGGACTGTGAGCCGCATGGCCGAACTGGTTATCGCACTGGACTATCCGGCCATGGATGCAGCCCTGGCCACGGCGCGCGCGCTGCGCGAGGTGGGCGCGGGGAAAGACGCCGCAGGCGGCGCACGCCTGTGGATGAAGGTGGGGCTGGAACTGTTCACCGCATCCGGACCGGATGTGGTCGCCCGCCTGAAGGACATGGGCTTTCCCGTGTTTCTGGACCTGAAGTTTCACGACATTCCCAACACGGTGCGCGGTGCGGTGCGGTCCGCCGTGGCCACCGGGGCAGACATGTGCAATATTCACCTTTCGGGCGGCGAACGCATGTGCCGCGCGGCGGTGGAGGGCCTTGCCGAGGGCGCGGCGGCGCGCGGGCACGGGGTGGTCCCGATCCTGCTGGGCGTTACCGTGCTGACCAGCGTGGCCCCCGGCGAACTGCCCGGCGGCGCGGATCCTTCCGCCGAGGCAGGTCGGCTGGCCGTGTGCGGCCGCGAGTGGGGCTTGAACGGCGTCGTCTGTTCAGGGTATGAAGCAGAGAAGATAAAAGAACGCTGCGGGCAGGACTTCATCTGCCTGACGCCTGGCATTCGTCCGGCGTCTGGGGCGGAAACGGTGCCGGGAGCGGCTGGCAGGAAACCGGGTGGAGCGGCAGGCGGCGACGACCAGCGCCGCGTGATGACCCCGGCAGAGGCCGTGCGCGCGGGTTCTGACTATCTGGTGGTAGGCCGTCCGGTGACCGGCGCGTCAGGCCCGAATGGTCCCGCCGATGCGGCGCGCCGCATCCTGATCGAGATGTACGGGGCCGAAGCGGCACAGGCAGGGGCCTGATGTCGCATCGCATGCCGGCACGCCGCACTCAAGGCATGGCGGTTGTTGCCGATATGTGAGAAAGGGGGAAGGGTGGAAGCAGGCACGACCGCGCGGGGCGCGGCTGCTTTGCGACGCCCGGCGTTGCCAGTTCCGGAAAACCGGGCCGGATGCCAGATCACCCGCCCCCCAGCTGGAGGCTTTAGATGACTGACGTGACCCGTGACGACCCCATTCCCTCCACCCCGGCGGCCCCGGCCCCCCACGGTGAGCGCCAGCGCATCAAGGGCGTGTTCTCGACGCAGGACGTGAAGAAGGTGGGCACCGGCACCACCACCCGCAAGACTATCCAGAAGGGCTTCTGGTACGCCGAAGAGACCGAGAAGGGCGACATTGAGGTTCAGCCCCTGAACAACAATTACGTGCCTTCGGGGCCAAAGCGGCGCATCAGCATGGATGAGCTGCTGGAAAAGTTTGCGCCGGAGCCGGAATTTTACGTCCAGACCGTGTTTCCGCGCATGCGCGAACTGAACAAGACCGTGGCCCGCGCAGACCGTCACCGCCAGAAGGGAGAAACCTTCAGCGCCGAGTACGAGTACGGCAACGCTCTTGAGGTGGACGAGGAAAACGTGCGCGCCAACTTTGGCCTGGGGCTCACCTATCTTTCGCGCGGCGAAACGGGCAAGGCCGACGACATTTTCGAGCGGCTGGTAAAGCTGGAAGCCGCCTTTGACGAGGAGCACAAGCACCTCTTCAACGAGTTCGGCATCAACCTGCGCAAAAGCCAGATGTTCGACCAGGCCGTGACCTACTATGGCCGAGCCCTGGAACTGACCCGCAAGGATGAGAACCTGCACCTGAACATGGCCCGCGCCATGCTGGAGAAGAAGGACTTCACCGGCACGGTGGAACATGTGCTGAAGGCGTTGGAGATCAACCCCGCCATTGATGCGGGCGTCAAGTTCCTGCAATGGATGCTGGCCAAGAAGCTGGTGCCCGCCGAACATCAGGACGCAGCGCGCGAAATGCTGGAGCGCGTCGCCGGGGGCGGCAAGGCCGGGGCGCAGGCGGATGCGGGCGGAGGCGGGTCGTGAGCCCCGCCGGAGGCGCTGCGCGCGGAGCCGGGAGCGGTTCCGGCAACGGATCGGGCGGCGTCCCCCCCGACCCTGCCCGACCTGACCCGTCAGGCGGACCTGCTCCGTCAGCCGGACTAGCTCCGTCAGGCGGATGCGCCGGGCAGGCAGGCGTTGGCGCTCTGGGTGCGGCGCAGGCGCTGCTGGACGAACTGCTGCGCCGCCCGCCGCAACTGCCTTACGACCCCGGCCTGCTGCGCGAACTGTTCGATTCCACCCGTGACAATTCCATGGCCCCCCTGTCCGTTGTAGCCGGGGTGGTCAACAAGGCGCAAGGGCTTGCCGCGCGCGTGCTGTCCCTTGCCAATTCCGCCTATTACGGCCTGCAATCGGAGGTTACCTCCGTCCAGCGGGCCGTTGCCGTTCTGGGCATGGCCGAGATTCGCGCGCTGGTGCTGGCGCTGGGCGTTTCGCGCATGATCGACCGCTCGCGCCTGCCTGCCGGTTTCGACCTGCGCGACTACTGGGGGCATCAGCTTTCCGTGGCTGCGGGGTGTCGCCTGCTGGCCCGCCGGGTGCCCGGTTGCGATGCGGAAACCTGCTACACCGCAGGGCTGCTGCACGACCTTGGCAAGCTGCTCATCGCCGCGTACCGGCCAGACGACTGGGCGACCATCCGCCAGTTGAGCAAGGACGAGAACCTCATGGATTGTGAGGCCGAGGAGCGGCAGTTGGGACTGGACCACGGGGTGGTGGGAGCGCGTCTGCTGTCGTTCTGGGACCTGCCCATGGCCCTGACAGAGCCGATCAACTGGCACCATGCCCCGCATCTGGCGGGTGAGCACCAGCGCGCGGCGCTGGTGGTGCATGTGGCCGACGCCGCGTTGCGCCTGCGCGAACGGCTGGCCGCGAAAGATGCGGACGGCCAGCCCGGCGGGCGACAAGGCAACCTGCCGGATGATCTGCTGATTCCGCAGGGGCTGGATGATGCGGCCCGTTCGCTGGGGGTTGACGTTACTGCCTTCATGACGGAAATCGAAGCCCTGCTCGAAGGCGAGCGGATAGGGCAGTTTGTATCCCAGTTGGCATAGCATGGCGGATACGTGCTTTTCCGCTGCAAGTGCAGTGATGCCGATTGACGTTGCGACTGCGGCAACTGGTTTCCCCGCCCGAAGCATGGCCTGACCCCAAAGGAAAAGTTCAGGGGGATGGGTTCGGGGAAGGAGTCCCTTTGCCTTCGCCGTTGGTCCAGCTTGCGTGCCTTGCGGAAGAGGATCGCAACGCGCAAAGGGTCCCTCCCCGTTACTCTCCCCCGTTTCATTCACGTTCACCCGGAGCATGCGTGACTCGCAACTGGATATTCCGCCCGGAGCCGGAGGCGGCAACGCCGCCGTTCACGGCGTGGGCAGAGCGGCTGGAAGTATCGGAACTCATCGTGCGGCTGCTGTGGCGGCGCGGGGTGGGGTCTGTGGACGACATGGCCCTGTATCTTTCGCCCAACCTGCGGCACCTGGCCCCGCTGGCCGAATGGCCGGGGCTGGAGCAGGCGGCCGGCACCCTGACCGAGGGCCTGCTGGCCGGGCTGCCCTTTGCCGTATGGGGCGACTATGACGTGGACGGGGTGACCTCCACGGCGCTGGTCAAGGGCGTGCTGGCCCGCCACGGCATCGCGGCGGCGCATCACATTCCGGATCGGCGCGAGGAAGGCTACGGCCTGAACGTGGCGTGGGTGGAGCGGCTGGCGGAGCAGGGCGTGCGCCTGCTGCTGACCGTGGACTGCGGCATATCGGACGTGGAGCCGGTGCGACGGGCGCGCGAACTGGGCATGACGGTGGTGGTGTCCGACCACCACATGCCGCCCGAAGGCCTGCCCGACGCCCACGCCATCTGCAACCCGCGCCTGGCGGAATGCCCGTGTCCGGCCCTGGCCGGGGTGGGGGTAAGCTTTCTGGTCATGGCGGCGGTAAATGCGGCCCTGTCCGAACGCACCGGCAAGAAGGCCGACATGCGCGACTTTCTGGATCTGGTGGCTCTGGGCACGCTGGCCGACGTGGTGAACCTGCACGGGCAGAACCGCATCCTGGTCAAGAACGGCCTGCTGAAGATAGCGGAGGCCGGGCGGCCCGGCATGGCCGCGCTGAAGACCGTGAGCGGGTACAACCCCACGGCGGCCATCGGCGCGGGGCAGGTGGTGTTCGGCCTTGCGCCGCGCATCAACGCGGCGGGGCGTATGGGCAAGGCGGAACTGGCCCTGCAACTGCTGCTGACCGACGACCACGCCGAGGCGGCCCGGCTGGCCCAGGAACTGGACGCGGAAAACGCCCGCCGCCGGGCGGAGGAAGACCGCATCCTGGATGCCGCGAAAAAGCAGGCCGAAGGGCAACTGGACCGCATGGGCCTTGTGCTGCACGGCGACGACTGGCACCCCGGCGTCATCGGTATCGTGGCCTCGCGCATCGTCGAAGAATTCTACCGGCCTACGCTGATTCTGAGCAGCGACGGCGAGACCATGAAGGGGTCGGGCCGCTCGGTGGCGGAATTCGACCTGCACGCCGGGCTGACCCGTTGCGCCGACCTGTTTTCTTCGTTCGGTGGGCACCATCAGGCGGCGGGCATGAGCATGGCCGCCAGCCACGTGGATACCCTGCGTGAGCGGTTTGACGCCGTGGTGCGGGCGGAACTGGGCGACACCCCGCTTACCCCGCGCCTGAAGCTGGACGGCGAATTGGGCTTTGCCCTTGCGGGCGACTTCACCCTGCTGAAGGAACTGGAAATGCTCCAGCCGTTCGGTACGGGCAACGCAGAGCCGGTGTTCGCCTCTCCGCCGGTGCTGGTGCGCGATCTGCGCCGCTTTGGCCCCACGCGCGACCACGTGGAACTGCAACTGACCGACGAAAGTTGCGGCATCACCCTGCGGGCCAAGGCGTGGCGCCAGTCCGGCCAATTTCCGGACAGCCTGCGCGGCACGCGGGTGCGCCTTGCCTATACACCGCGCATCGACCGCTACAACGGCGCGGCGTCCGTGGATTTGCGCATCAAGGACTGGAAGCGGGAGTGAGTCTGTTGCTGATTCCGGTTCGGGGTAGGTGCCTGGCGACGATCTGCGGGCGTTGCCCCCACTATCGCGTGCGGGTATCGTATCCCTGCGGTGCGGTAGCCTGCGCGCCGTCGCAATTCGCCGGAGCCGTGCATGGTCAATAGCCCGCATCCACAGGAAAGCCGTACGTCGCCAGCAAAGGCAGACAGCGTAGGAAGCGGCGTTTCCGGGCCGCGCCGCAACGGGCGTCCCCCTCTGGAACGCCTGTGGCGGGCCGTGCGGCTGCACCGGTTGCGGCTGGTGCGCCTGCCATCCACGCCGCATCGCATCGCGCTGGGCGTGGCCCTTGGCATGCTCATCGGATCCATCCCGCTGATTCCCTCACAGATGCTGCTGGCCGGTGCGGTGGCCTGGTTGCTGCGCGCCAGCCCCACGGCAGCCATTGTCACCACGCTGTACTCCAATCCGGTCACGTGCGGGCCGCTGTACGTCCTGTTCTTCGCCATCGGGTCGTTTCTGCTGCCCGACATGCATGTGGCGCTGCCCGACGATCTGGCCAACCTGGGTTCGCTGCTGTCCATGGGCTGGGACGTGTACCTGGTGTTGTGTACGGGCGGTGTGGTGTTTGGCGCGATAACCGGCGTGCTGGCCTACGTGGCGGCCTATCGCATGGTGGCGTCCTATCAGTTGCGTCGGATGCGCTGGCGCAGCAGGGACAGGAATGCGCCGCCCGTGGTGGCCGGATGCACCCCCTCTGAGGAAGGAGACGGCTGCGAAGAGGACAATGCCGAAAATGGCGGACAGGACGCCGACAACCGCAAGGGCAGACCCGACGTGCTGCACTAGCAGCGCGTCAGGCGGACACGCGCCTTCAGGCGCAGATGGCCGCACCGTCCGTCACGGACAGGGCTGCGGCGGGCCGCAGCGCGGCAGGCGAAGAGAGCGGGAAGAATTCAGGAATCGAGGCGGTACGCGGTGCGTGCCGCCTCTTGCAGTTCCTGCGGCAGCAGATGCAGCCACGGCGGCGGGCAGGCCACGGCAAGGCCGGGCAGCACGATGCGGGCGTGGTGCAGAAAGAGCGTGGGGGCGGCGGGGTATTGCCCCGCTTGCGGGCTGGGGGGCGGAGCAGGCTGCCCTGCTGTCGGGGATTGCTGCCCGGCGGCATCCGTCCCGCCATAGCGCGCATCCCCCACGATGGGATGCCCCTGCGCGGCAAGGTGGGCGCGAATCTGGTGTCGGGCTCCCTTGCGGATGACGCAACGGACTAGCGTACAGGCGGAGCCAGGCGTACAGGCGGAGCCAGGCGTGCAGGCGGTGTCCGGAAGGCAGGGGGGGGCTGGGGAACAGGCCACAGGGGACAACCCGGCATCATCCGCGAGGTGTGGCGGGCACGGCGCGGCATCGGGAATGCCTGTACCCTGCATGACGCCCAGCGGGGTTATCTCGGTATGACGCAACGGATCGGGCGTGTCCTGCGGCAGGACGCGGGTGGTGGCCCGGTTGGCCGTGTCCAGTGCGCACCGTACAGTGACCGGATGGTCCAGAACCCCATGCACCAGCGCAAGATAGGTCTTGGCCGCCTGCCCGGAATCCTCGGCCCTGTGAAAGCGGTCCATGGCCTGCGGGGTGCGTGCGGCCAGCAGGATGCCCGACGTGGGGCCGTCCAGCCGGTTGAGCAGGCGCGGAAAACCGGCGGTGGTATCCGTGCCGGGCAGTGGGGTGGAAGCGGTTGCCGCAGGACGGTCTGGCCGATGGAGGAGCACCGGCAGCAATGCCTCAACGCACGGGGCGGCGCTGCCCGCTATGGCAGCGGAATGCAGCCCGCCGGGTTTGTACAGGGCCACAAGGCCGTCGGCTTCCGCCAGCACGCAGGGCGCGTCGTGGCCATTTCCGATGGCGTTGCCCCGTCCGGCGTCCGCGAGGGTATTCGACCCGGCGTCAGGTGACGCATCGGGCGCTACATCGGGCGCAGCAGCCTGCGTCACGGGCTGCGCAGCGGCCAGCGGGCGCAGTTCCACCTGTTGTCCGGCACGTACGCGGGTGCCCGGCTGGGCCGGACGTCCGTCCAGCAACACGGCATGGGTCTGCCACAGGCGGCGGCGCGCGCGCAGTCCGGCGTCAGGCGGGAGAAGAGGAGACGTGGGGGCCGTGCCGTCGGGCGACGGCTCCGGCTGGCGCAGCAGCAGGTGCAGCAGAGGGGCCAGGGCCGCGTCCAGACGTGCGCCGTGGTGTTCGGCGGTGATGCGCGCTGCCCCGGTGCCTGCCTTAGCGTCCACCTGACGGGGCCGCCAGCGCCCGCTCTGCCGTGGTCGGCCCTTTCACGCGCAGCGGCGCGGCTACCCGGAATGTTGCGCCCTTGCCGGGTTCGCTTTCCACCCACACCCGGCCACCATGCGCGGTGACGATGCGCTTGACGATGGTCAGCCCAAGGCCGGTGCTGGTCTCGCCCGCCGTGGGCCGGGCGCTCAGCTTCTCGAACGAGCGGAACATGCGTTCGCGTTCTTCGGGCCGGATGCCGGGGCCTTCGTCCGTCACCTCGAACACCGCTTCCGAGCCTTCCACGCGCACGGCCACGGTGATGCACGTTTGCGGCGGGGTGAATTTGACCGCGTTGCTCAGCAGGTTGTCGAACACCTGGGCCATGCGGCGCGGGTCGAACATGCACTCCGCATGCTCGAACTGCTTGTCGATGCGGATGTTCTTGGCCCCCGCAGCCAGCGATGCGAAGGAAAGACGCTCTGCGGCCAGCACGGCCAGGTCGCCGGGTTGCAGCACCAGGTCCAGCCGCCCGCTTTCGATGACGGTGACGTCCAGCAGGTCGTTGACCAGTTGGAGCATCTCGTTGCTGGCCTGATGCATGGTGCCCAGCACGCTGCGCTGATCTTCGGTCAGCGGCCCCAGAACCCCGTCCAGCAGCAGGCGGCTGAACCCCCGGATGCCGTTGATGGGGTTGCGCAGGTCGTGCGCGGCCATGCCCAGGAAGCGGTTCTTGACGTCGTTCAGCTCTACCAGGGTACGCGCGCGTTCCACCGTTTCCACGTTCTGGAGCACACGGCAGTACAGTTCCTCGCGCAGGAAGGGCTTGGTGATGAAGTCGTCCGCGCCGTTCTTGATGAATTCCACCGTGAGCGGCCGGTCGGTATGTACGGAAACCCCCATGATGGCCAGGGTTTCGCGCGGGTAGCGTTCGCGGATGCGGCGTGTCAGCTCCAGCCCGTCCATGTCCGGCATCATGAAGTCGGTGATCACCAGCATCACGTCGGGGTTGCGCTCCAGCACGCGCAGGGCCGTGGGGCCGCCTGACGCCTCGTACACCTGGAACATGTAGCGGCGCAGCTCTTCCTTCATGAAGGTGCGCATGGAGGGCGAATCGTCCACCACCAGGATCTTGGCCGAACGGTTGCGGTGCAGCCGGGCCACGGCACGCTCCACGTTGTCCACGGCGTGCTCGTCCTTGATGATGTAGTCGATCACGTCCTTGGAAAGGATGTAGCGGCGCGTGGTGTCGTCCAGGCGCGAGGTGAACACCAGCGAGGGCACCTTGCGGGCGCGCGCCTGGTCCACCACTTCGCCGTCGGGGGCGTCGGGCAGGGTAAGGTCAAGGATGGCAAGGAACAGGTTGGGACCCTGCTCGTCCATGATGCGGACGGCTTCCGCGCAGGTGCCTGCCGTGACCACGGAAAAACCGAGGCGTTCGGCGATGCGCGTGCGTAGTTCGTCCGCGCTGGCGCGGCTGTCCTCGACGATGAGGATGAGCGGATGCGGCATGATGTTCCGTTCGGGTGTGCTGGATTGCCTTTCCTGTAAGGAACGGCATTCCCAAAGTGCGCCATTTCGCACGGATTTGCAAGCATCCTCGCAGAACCCGGACGGCATGCGCGCGGGGCGCGTCCCTGCACCCCGCAAGCTGTCCGGCGGCACGCCGAAGCCGGCCTCCATCCGTCGCCAGTGCGGGGCCATGCGCGGCCCCCCCCGGCGCGGCAACCGCCCAACACTTCAGGATTCGGAGTCGTCGCCAACTCCCGCCTGGCGCGGCGTGAGCTGGTACCCCATTTCATGGGCCATGTACTCCAGTGCGGCCACGTCGCGGGTCACCCGCATGATTTCCAGCAAGGTGTCCGCGCCCAGCTTGGCGCTGTGGTCGTGCGGGTTCAGTTCCCGCATCATGGTGGGATAGGGCTTGCCGATCTGCTGGGCAACCCACTTGGACCGGCGTGCGCCAAGGACGGCATTCTGGGTGATGCTGGTCACGTTTCTGCGCATGGAAGCTACCTCCGGCTGCGGTGACAGGAAACCGGCGTGCCCCACCTGGCGCTGACGGCACGCGGAGGGCACTGAACCATGGTATCGCTGAAACCATGAAGAGGGAGCCTTGTAAACGTGGTGATATGGTATTTTGGGCGTTGAGCGGGACAGTATTTTCATGGTAGTGTCCCCCTGAAAAGGTGTAGGGTGGCACTTCATCCGGTAGTGGTTGCGCGCTTGAATGGCGCGATTTTACTGCATGCTGCGGATGTGCGCCGTGCTGCCCCCATGCGGGTGGAGAAAGAAAAGGCGGGCAAGGACGCCGGGATGCGGACACTCGAAACGAAGCGGTAGGGATGAAAAAGCGGGTCGCGGCAGTTTGCATATGCCGGGCGAAGGCCGCTGGCACTGCGGGGCAGGGTGCCGGGCGCGTGACCCAGACGGTGAGGTACAGGGGTGAAGCATGGACAGTGGGCGGAAGGTGTTCATAGCCGCGCATCAGCCCTTGATGCGCGAGGGGTTGAAGGTGCTGTTGCGCGGGCTGGACGGGGTGCTCGTGTGCGGCGAGGCGTCGGACGGGCGCGCTGCGCTGGAAGGGTGTGAACGGCTGGGGGCGGACCTGGCGATCATTGAGTGCGGGTTGCCCCTGCTGGACGGGGTGTGCGTGATGAGGCTGCTCAAGCGCCGCCATCCGGCCCGGCGGGTGCTGGCCATTGGCGGTGGTGATCCGGCCATGTTCCGCCCCGCGCTGGAGGCCGGGGTGGACGGATATCTGCTGCCCGAGGCCAGCGCCGATGAGGTGCGCCTTGCGGTGCGCGCCGTGCTGGCGGGCGGGGGGTGGCTGTCGCCCTGGGCCGCGCGCGAGATGTTGCAGGACAGGCGCAGCACGGTCGAGACGGAACCCGTCGAGCGAGAGCGCGACACGGCGACCCTGCTGACCACCCGCGAACGGGAGGTGCTGCATCTGGTTGCGGAAGGCTACCGCAACCGGGAGATAGCCGGGTTGCTGGTGGTCAGTGACAGGACCGTGGAAAAGCACCGCGCCAATCTGTTCCGCAAGCTTGCGCTGCATTCGCAGGCAGATGCCAGAGCCTGGGCAGAAGCGCACGGATTTTCCCTGCGGCCAAGGCCGCGCGACGACAGGGTGGGGTTGGGCTGAGCCGGGGTGTGGCGACAGGACGCGTCCGGAACGGGAACCCGGAACAAGCACGGGAACGAGAGCGAGGCCAGGGGCGCATGCGCGCGGCATGACGGACGCGCCCCGGAGCCCTATTCCTTGCGCACGTGGCCCACGGTGCCGCCCGTCAGGCGTATCAGGTCGTCCGGCGTCAGGGGGAACACGGCGTGCGGGGTGCCTGCCGCCGCCCAGATGTCAGGCAAGTTCAGCAGGTCTGCGTCGATCAGGCAGCCCACCGGCGTGGCGTGGGCCACCGGGGGCACCCCGCCGATGGCATAGCCCGTGGCCTGCCGCACGAAGTCCGCGTCGGCGCGGCCCAGCGGTTCGCCCGCCAGCGCGGCAGCGCGCTTTTCATCCACCCTGTTGGCCCCGCTGGCAATGATCAGCCATGCCCGCCCACTATGCTTGCCCTTGAAGATCAGCGACTTGGCTATCTGGGCCACGGTGCAGCCCACGGCGTCGGCAGCTTCCTGGGCGGTGCGGGTGGAATCGGGCAATTCGCGTACGGCAAAGCGTGGGGTGCTGTATCCGCCGTCCGCGTTGCGCACGGCTTCGTCCAGCCAGTCCTGCACGCGGCGCGCGCTTGGGGAAAGAGAGGTGTCGTCCATGGCTCCATCCTGTGAAAGATGTTTCTCTGTGGGGGGATAGCCCATGGAAGGCAGGCAGGGCAAGTCCGGGGGGCCGGGCTTGCCCTGTTCGTTTCCGGTTGCTTCGGCTGGCGAAGGGGGGGCCGTACAGGCAAACCAGCGGCCTGATCTGGTCCCGGGGGCATCAGTCCTTTCCGCCCCCGTGCATCATGCGGATGTCCATGATGTCCTTGGCCGGATAGACCCCGCTGGGGCAGGCCCGGCTGCATGCCAGGTGGCGGCGGCAATGGCGTTCGCCGTGCGGGCCCTTGCCGATGTGCAGCAATTCCTCACGCTGTTCAGGGTGGCGGGCCAGTTCGCGGTTCAGCGCGGCCAGCGGGGCGGGTCCCATGAACATGGGCTGCGGGGCTGGGGCATCCGCGTCGCGCGCGTTCTGGGGGGCGGCGTCGTGCCCGCCGCGCCGGGCTTCGGGCGGGGGCATGTCGTCGGTGCCGCTGCTTACCGGGCAGGCAGACATGCACGCCCCGCATTCGATGCAGTTTTCCAGGCGGGTATAGCGCGCCACCCCGTGGGGAACCCCGGTGGACGCCTTTTCCACCGGGCGCACGTAGCCCCAGTCCGGGGCGATGTGGGCAAACATGGGGCGCATGTCCACCATCAGGTCACCCAGCACGGGCAATGAGCGCAAGGGTTCCAGCGTCACCACGTCGGTCCCCAGCGCCAGCATGCGGGTGATGCAGGCCAGCCGTTCGCGCCCGTTGATGCGCATGGCGCAGGTGCCGCAGCTGGAGTGGTGGCACGAGTGGCGGTAGACCAGCGTGGGGTCCGTTTCCACGCGGATGCGGTCCAGCACGTCGAGCACGGAATCTTCCGGTCGTACCGGCAGGCGAAAGTCGTCAAAGCGGGCGTTGACCCCGCCGGGGCCGCTGCGCTGGACTCGTACCGTGAGCGTGCGCGCCTGCTGCTGCGGCGCGGATGCGGGAGAAGGGGCGTTGGATGGCGCGGTTGCGGCAACATCCGGCGATGCGGGCGCGGTCTTGTCGGCGTCGCTCATGGTCAGCTCCTGTAGAAGGTCCGCGCGGGCAGCAGGGGCGTTTCGCGCGTGCTGCATGGCGCGTCGTGCCCGGTGAGGCGACAGATGATGTCGGCGGTCTTTTCGGCCATGGCGCGCAGGGTCATGCCCTTGCCGCCAATGATGGACAGCAGGCCGGACACGTTGTCGCGCGTGCCGTGATCGTAACAGTCAAAGGTGCGGCTGATCTCCTGCGGGCGGGCGGCATCGGCGTTGCCGATGAGCGGGCGGGCGGCGGACCACGCCGAGCGGATGGACGCACCGGCGCAGGCGGGCACCATTTCCGAGCACAGGCGCACCATGCGTTCCACATGTTCAGGCGGGATGTCCAGATGGTCCGGGTCGTCGGTGAGCCACATGGAGGTTCCCAACACCGAAAGGCGGCGCTGCGGCACGATGATGTCGCCCTCGCTGGCCTTGCGCATGCGGTTGATGACCATGTTGGTAACCCGGCCCTCGATGGCCACCAGCACGCCCGGCCCCGGCTGGATGGGCACGTGTACCCCGGCCAGCGCCGCCACCTTGCCTGCCCAGGCTCCGGCGGCGTTGACCACCAGGTCTGCCGGGGCCGACCATTCGCGGCCCCGCGTGCCGTGGGCGTCTTCGGTCAGGGTGCGCAGGCGCAGGCCGCGCACCGCGCCGCCCTGTACGTCTATGCCGACGACCTCGGTGAAGTTGTGGGCCGTTGCCCCACCCGCGCGGGCCGTGGCCAGAAAGGGCAGGGCCAGCCGCCACGCATCGAAGGTGGCATCCGGCACCTGCATGGCCGCCAGAATGCTGTCGGCCAGGCCGGGTTCCAGCCTGTGGGCCTGTTCGGGCGTGTAGTCGCGCGTGGGGATGCCCGTGGCGGCACAGGCCTCCTTCAGCCGCTGGCGGTAGGCCATGTCCTCGTCGTCCAGCGCCACGAACAGCCCTTCGTTCTGTTCCATGGCCTGCGGCACCAGACGGCGCAGGATCATGTTTTCCTCGATGCATTCGCGCGCGGCTTCCGGGTCGTGTACCGCGTAGCGGGCGCCGCTGTGCAGCAGCCCGTGATGGCGTCCCGTTGACCCGCTGAAGAATTCGCCCCGCTCGTACAGGGCGACGGAAAAGCCGCGCAGAATCAGATCGTGCGCGAGGGCCGCGGCCGTGCCGCCCCCGCCGATGATGGCGATATGTTCCATGCGTGCTCCGCTGTGGTGTGCTGCTGCCCTGGCCGTGCCTGGGCTGGTCACCCTGCGACTGGCCGATTGACATGGATGGCCAGGCCGGAGAGTCCCCCCGTCCGTGGTTCCCGTCTGTAGGCACCCGTGGACGCGCAGGGCCGGGCAGGGTGAGAAAACAGTGGAACCTGCCTGCGGGATTGGCACGCGTTTCTGCGTGCCGGACCATGTCCCCTCCTAGCACAAATGCGGGCGGATGGTACAGTGCGCGGACATGATTGGCGGAAAAATCCGCGCAGGGGGCATAATCTTGTCCCGGACACACCGGGGACGCCGCAGGCGCGTGGTGGGCTGCGGGCCACGGACGCTTTACAAGCCGTGGCGGGCGGGGTAGCCAGTGTCTTCCCCATCGCAACGGTCCGGTATCGGCATGACCAAACCCGCCGGGTACACGAATCTCGCCGGTCACGCCGACTGTTGCAGGTGGCCGTGCCGGGGCAGGCTGTTGCCGTCCCCCCGAAGGTTCGGAATGTTCTGCATTTTCCGGCGCGCCGGGCGTTTTGCTCGCCCTGCGCAGCTTTGCCCGCTTTCGCGCAATTGGTCCCCGTCTTTCGCAAGGAGCCGCCATGCATAGCAACGAAACAGCCCTCGTGGTCCTGTCCGGCGGGCAGGATTCCGCAACGTGTCTGGGCTGGGCGCTGGAGCGCTTTGGCCGGGTGTCCACCATCGGCTTTCACTACGGCCAGCGCCATACCGTGGAAATGGACTGCCGCCTGCGCCTCATGGACGAAGTGCGCCGCCTGTCCTCGACCTGGAATGAGCGCCTGGCAGACGACACCACTGTGGAACTGGCCCTGTTCCGCGAACTGGGGCGCACCGCGCTGACCCACGACGTGGCCATAGAGATGGGCCGCAACGGCCTGCCTACCACCTTCGTACCGGGGCGCAACCTGGTGTTCCTGACGGCGGCGGCGGCCCATGCCTACCGGCAGGGCATCCGGCACATCATCATCGGCGTGTGCGAAACCGACTATTCCGGCTACCCCGATTGCCGCGACGACACCATCAAGGCCATGCAGGTGACCCTGAACCTGGGCATGGAGTCGCGCTTCGTGCTGCACACCCCGCTGATGTGGCTGACCAAGGGGGCCACGTGGGAACTTGCCCGCCAGGTGGGCGGAGACGCCTTTGTCGAGGTGGTGCTGGAACACACCCACACCTGCTACAAGGGCGTGCGCACCACCCGCCACCCGTGGGGCTATGGTTGCGGCGATTGCCCGGCCTGCGACCTGCGCCGCCGTGGTTGGGCCGATTACCTGCGCAGTTGCTCCGGCGGCGGGTGCTGATGGGCTACCGGGTCAAGGAAATCTTTCACTCGCTGCAAGGCGAGGGCATGCACGCCGGACGCGCCGCCGTGTTCTGCCGTTTTTCCGGCTGTAACCTGTGGACCGGGCGCGAGCAGGACCGGCAGGACGCCGCGTGCCGTTTTTGCGATACCGACTTTACGGGAACCGACGGTCCCGGCGGGGGCGTGTTCGAGAATGCCGAGGCTCTGGCCGGGGCCATTTGCACCGCCTTTCCGTACGCCCTGGCTCCCCTGAAATCCCTGGACGCTCTGGACGGGGACGGCTGGCGGCCCTATGTGGTGTTCACCGGCGGCGAACCTGCCCTGCAACTGACCCCGGAATTGCTGGACGCCCTGCACGCGCGCGGCTGCCAGTGCGGCGTGGAGACCAACGGAACCCTGCCCCTGCCCGTCGGGCTGGACTGGGTGACCGTAAGCCCCAAGGCGGGTACGCGCCTTGCCGTGACGCAGGGCGACGAACTGAAGCTGGTCTGGCCGCAGGATGGGATTGATCCCGCCGGGTACGCGGGGCTGGATTTCCGTCATTTCATTCTCCAGCCGCGCGACGAAGCCGGGCGCGGGGCGGGCACGGGCGGCAACCCGGACCATGTGGCCGCCTGCGTGCGGTATTGTCTGGCGCACCCGCGCTGGCGACTGGGGTTGCAGACGCACAAGTTCCTGGGCATCCGCTAGGGGCTGCGCCCCATGGTGCGAAAGCCCCCGATGCCCCCGATGCCCCCGATGCCCCCAAAGCCGCCGAAGCCCGCGTAAATGCGCAGGCTTCGGGCACACTCCGGGCATGAGCTGGCCTGCACGACGGGCCGCATCACCTCGACACCACGCCGTACACGCACGGCTGACACACAGGCAGGACGAATGGACATCTTTGTGACGCTTACCTTCGACGCGGCGCACCGGCTGCCGTGTGTGCCGCAGGGGCACAAGTGCGGCAATCTGCACGGCCACACCTTTACCGTGGAAGTGCATGCGCGCGGTCCCGTGGGCGGCGACACCGGCTGGGTGATGGATTTCGGCGATCTGAAGCGGTTGGCAAAGCCGATCATCGACCGGCTGGACCACGCGTATCTCAACGACATCCCCGGACTGGAAAACCCCACCAGCGAGTGCATTGCCCGCTGGCTGTGGCGTGAACTGAAGCCAGACCTGCCGCAATTGAGCCGCCTGGTCGTGCGTGAAAGCCCCACTTCCGGGGCAGTGTACGAAGGGGATGGCGGGGCCGCGTAGGGCGTTCTTCGCCCATCCCGGTATCCGGGCTGGATGGGGTTTCCGGCAGCCAACGTCGGCTGCCAAATTCGTTTGCCAGGATGTTTGACGGTTCCGGGCAGACGCGCCTGGCCGCCAGCCCTGCGGGGCGCACCCGGCAATTGTGGGGGGGGGCAGGCTGCTGGGGGATGTCCGGTTGCATTTGCCGGTCGGACTTCCGGATTAAGGACATGGCACGCAAAAGGGACGCCTTTCGGGGCGTCCCTTTTGCGTGCTGTCATGTGCAACGGGCAGGCAGGCATCAGCCCTGCTTGTCGGCCACCTCTCGCGGCGCGGGCTTCTTGCCGGGGGCGGGCGACTTGTCCGCCGTGGACCTGGTGGCGGATGACTTCTTTTTGGCGGCCTTGGGCGCCGGTTCCTGGTCTTCGGCCTTGGCCACGGCCTTGCGGGAGGACTGCTTCGGCTGGGCCTGTGCGGCGGCCTTGGTCTTCGAAGTCTTGGAGGTCGTGGACCCGGAAACGGTTGCGGCAGTCCTGGAGGCCTGCGGGGCGTTCTTGCGGGCCGATGCCGTTTCTGCCGTGGCCGTTGCCTTTTTCTTTCTGGACGAGGGCTTCTTTTGCGCCGGGGCGGCCTTGTCGTCCGATGCCTTGGCGGCGGCGATAGATGTCTTGCGCGCCTTGGCCGCCTTGGCCGATTTGGCCGACTGGCGCAGCTCGGCGTACGCCTCGTTGTTGGTCTTGTGCATGTTCAGCGCGTAGTCCGAAGGCTTCATGTCCGGCAGCAGTGCGGCAACGCTCTTGCCGCCGCCGGAAACGGAGCGGAAGCCCGCTTCCACCAGCCGGTTCACTTCCTGGGCGCGGGCCTGGGTGGTTTCCGCGCCCAGCACCACGGCCAGCATGCGGGTCTTGCCGCGCTTCACCGTGGAAATGATGTTGTAGCCGGAGGCGAACACCCAGCCCGTCTTGAGGCCGTCGGCGCCTTCGCAGTTGCCGAGCAGGGGGTTCTTGTTGGTGGTGATGACCTTGTTGTGCTTGATGTACCGGGTGGAGTGGTAGCGCAGGGCTTCCGGGTACTGGGCAAGATAGGCGCGGGAAAGGGTAAGCATGTCGCGCGCGGTGGTGTGCTGTCCGGCGGCGGGCAGCCCGTGCGGATTGCGGTACACGCTGTTCTTCATGCCCAGGGCCCTGGCCTTGGCATTCATCATCTGCACAAAATTGTCCACGCTGCCGCCGATGTACTCTGCGGTGGCAACGCTGGCGTCGTTGCCCGAAGACACGGCCATGCCTTCCAGCAGATCGTCCAGGGTCAGGGTTTCTCCCTGCTTCAGGAACATGCGCGAACCGCCCGTGGAAAAGGCGCGACGGCTGACCTTGACGGTGTCCTTGAGCGATACCTTGCCCGCGCGCACCTGGTCCAGCGCCACGAACATGGACAATACCTTGGTCAGCGAGGCGGGGGGGATAGGTTCGTCGGCGTTTTGCTCGTACAGGACGCGCCCGGTGCTCATGTCCAGCAACATGGCGGACCGCACGTCGAGTGTATCGTGGTTGGAGGCATGCGCGACGGGAACGGCGAACAGCGCTGCAACCGCCATGGCGGCAAGGCAGGCAAGGCATGCCAGACGGGCCGTAATCCCCGGGGCGCAGGTACGAACGGGTAGGGTAGTCAGGCGAGGGGATACGAGCTGGGATATCTGGGCCGTGGGGCCGGGAACGATGCTGTGCATGCGCATGCGGTGTGTCGCCTTTCCGAGCCGACCTCTCCTGGTCGGGAATCCGGTGTTCCTGGCCGCGCGGGTGCGCGTCCTTCGCAATGCGTTGCCGGAATGCTCCGGCCTGCGAGTGTCATTGTCTGGCCTCGACAAGGGGGGCGTCGTGAGAGCGCATTGCCCCGGTATTGCAGCCAGAATCAGTTCTGTGCGGTGCGGGCAACCACTGCGGGGCAGGCTTGCCCGGCGTTGTCCGCAGTGTGCGTGCCCATGCCGTTGGTTTTCATCAGATGGGTGTCGCACGTCCGTGTCCGCACAAGCATTACTGTAGAGGTGTGCTCATGACAAGCATTCTCTGGTGGATGCGCAGAAAATTGCACGTGTTTGGCGCTCAAAAGCTGGCTGATGGGGGCTGGCGATGGAGCGGATGGGGTGGTGCGGCCTTGCAGAATGTTGTTTTCGCACTTCTGCCAGGTCGTTTTGCACGCGGGCAGCGCCATTCCGCATGGAAGGGGCGTAAGCTTCAGGGATGGCGAAATTCCGGCATGTTGAATATTTTCTAGAGTTTGACGTGAGGGGGGCGGATGTCTGAAAGGCCGCGCTGGTGCAGGGTTGCCCGGCGAGGGCAGGGCGGCATGTTTCGTGGTTTCTTCCGGATGATGCAATTGCGGTGTCACAGTCTTTATGCAGAAGACAGAGGGGGTGCGGTGCAGAGTTGCAGTCGCGTTTGGCGGCATGGCCGAACATGATTTCCTTGGCGATATGGCAGGGTGCGGCACGAACGGGGAGCCGCCGTCCTGCGGGAGTGGGGAGCTTCTTTTTTAGACGTGTGAGCGTGCGGGTCTGGAGAGTGCAGCGGGTGCCGCATGTTGTGCTTAGGTGTGCTCGCGCTGTATTTTTGTGTAGTTGTTTTATTTCGGTGTGTTGACGTTGTACTTGGCGAATGCGCTGTTTGCGCAAATAAGCGGTCAGATGCGCCCTTATCGCGCTAGTTGAGTAACTAATCGCGCAATCATGCAAGATTGAGCGGTCAGTCCGCGCAAGATTGCGCGAAGCAGCGATTGTATTGCCTGTGATTGTGATAAAAATATTTATTTTTAATTTTAGATGGTTATATACACAGGGGGCGAGTCTTTGGGTTTTTCTGTCGCGCAATGGCACGGGCTGTGCTCTGTGGCTGGGCAAGGACGTCACGTCAGACCGGTGAACCGGCCCGAAGATGATGTCTGAACGGCAGCGCGTGCCTACAAACGCAAACCTCCAACGGAGAGGCCCGTCATGAACATCACCTTCGAAATCATCGGCCAAAGCTGCGACCTGGCATTGCACCCCGTTTCCCCTCAGACGGCGGAAGCCATCCGGAGCAAGGGGCGCGAAATATACGCGGAAAAGTACATGAACTGGTGGCGCAAGGGGAACACCCGCACTTTCGGCATGCGCCTTGGCCCTGACAGCCTGGTACGGCTTTTCGTGGACGGTCGGCAGACCGATCTGGACGAAAACCTGCTGTACCGCGACGTGACCACCATCCGCCGTCGCATGTATCTGAACAGCAAGGCCAAGTATCTCGCCGTGCTCGGCTATGACGACGAGTGGTGCGCCTTCAAGTGGATATGGCACGACGTGAAGAATTTCGACCCCGCCAAGCTCAGTTTCCAGGTGCTGAACTGGGACCGCGTCATGAAGACGCAGGGGTACAACGTGGTGGACAACGTGTTCTACGACGGTCACCTTGCGGACGACGATTCCTGGTGCAACCCCAGCGGGTTCACTCTTATTGATCCGCTGATCATCGACCTTGCGGACGTGCGCCGCGAAGTTGAGGCCGAACAGGCCGCCAAGGACAAGAAGGCAGCGTAACGCCGCCATGACCAGGCACTTCCGGTTGGGGTTCCCGCCCGACCGCTTGTCAGACCCGCACCCGTAGTAGCCCTACCCCTCCCTGCCAGAGAGCGGAGGTTCCCACACCCTCCGCTCTCCCCCTCCCTCAGGGCCCGCCGTCCGTAAGCGGCGGGCCCCGCCTTTTTCGCCGCAAGGCATGCAGGGCCGCCCCGATTCACGGGGCGGCCCTTGCGTTGCACCACAGGGGCAGAGTGAATGCTTTTTCGAGAAAACGAGTGTGAGCACGCACCTGTTTGTTTGGCAAATGAAAAAAATCACAAACGAGCGGTTAAAATGCTGTGGGCACAGGAAAAAATGCAAAAATTAATTGTGTAACCAGTTTGGATGTCTCGGTGTGTCGGGCGGGCTGTGTGGTTTTTGAACTATTATAACATCATGAATTTAAAGAATATTATCGACTATCATCAAGAAGTGTACGCACTCGTTTCATGCGTGTGTACACAAGAATTCACGGTAGGTTGAGTTGACAAACAGGAGGGTAAAAGGCACAGTCGGGTCGTCGTTGCTGTGTGAACAACCAGCACAAGCGACCCGCCCTGTCCCTCCATCGGAACCTGCCCGTTCATCACGATGAAGGTGACGCCCCCCGCCAAGCGGCATGGCCGTGCCGGGGGTGAGGCCGGAACGACCCCGTACGGGTCCGGTGTGCGGCATGCATCCATACTTGGAGTGCCGTCCGGACAAGGCCGGGGAAGGACCGGAAGGCGCGCGGGTGCGCAGTCGGTGTTCAGCCACGGCACACGGCGCGATGCGCGAGAGCGGCGCGGGGCACAGGCGGCGCGCCGTCCTACGGGACGGCGGACGGGCCCACCCCACATGTGGTCTCACGGAGGGATCACACGGCATCCGGGCGGCCGCACCGGATGCAGCCGGAAACCGAGAGGGCGCATCGGCAACGAATATGGAGTCCTATCATGAACGTTACCCTTACCATCACCGGCAGAAGCTGCGACCTGGCCCTGCACCCCGTTTCGCCGCGTACGGCGCTGGCCATCCGTGCCAAGGGGCGCAAGATCTACGCCGAGAAGTACATGGACTTCTGGCGGCGCGGCAACACTCGCAATTTCGGCATGCGCATTGAAGCCGACACCGTGGTGCAGCTCATGATTGACGGGGCTGAACAGTCCTTCGACATGGGCGCGCTGCTCGGCAATGTTTCCACCAGCATGAGCAACCTGTACCTTGAGAGCAAGGCCAAGTACCTCGCGGTGATGGGCTTTGCCGAAGAGGCATGCAGCTACACCTGGACCTGGAACAACGTGGAAAGCTTCAACGCCGCACGCTTCATGACCTGCATCACCGACTTCGGTCCGGTGCTTGGCAGCACCATGCGCGCCATCGACGAAGTGCGCTACGACACCCTGTGTGCCGACAACTTCGTGTGGGGCAACCCCGGCGGGTTCACCCTCATCGATCCCGTGGTGCTGGACCTTGACCAGCTGCGCCGCGTGGCCCGCGCCGCCTAGCGCGTCCGCCGCAACCCGCCTGCGGGCGTACAGTGACCATACAGGGGGGAGCCGCAAGCTCCCCCCTTTTCGTTGCGGGCACGCCGCTGCGCGAATATCGCCGTTGCACCATGTTGTCGGCTGCGGGCAAGGCCCGTTCCGGGGCGATAGTGGCGCATTCACTGCGGCTTTCGCAGAAAATGGGGCAACGGTGTGTTCTGCTTCAACAATATTTGAGGGACGGGCTTGCAAGGCGTTCCCTGTACGTGCCACTATGAGCGTCCAACAGAATGCGCTCCGGTCGTGTGCAGCCAGTCCAAACGCCACGCATCAGCCGCCCGGAAGCGAACTACCCGGCATTGCACGGAAGGTACGATGGAACTGCCTCTGCTCAAGGAATTCGTGGTAATCTTCGGCCTTTCGGTGGCCGTCATCTATCTTTGCCACTATGTGAAGGTGCCCGCCATCGTCGGCTTTCTGCTGACCGGCGTGGTGGCCGGGCCGCATGGTCTGGGATTGGTCAAGGCCGCGCACGAGGTCGAGATCATGGCCGAGGTGGGCGTGGTGCTGCTGCTGTTCACCATCGGGCTGGAACTTTCGCTGGGCGAGTTGATGCGGCTGCGCAAGCCGGTGTTTCTGGGGGGGCTGGCGCAGGTTGCGCTGACCATCCTGGCCTTTGCGGGCGGCGCGGAATTGCTGGGCCTGCCGCACGGCACTGCGGCGTTCATCGGCTTTCTTGCCGCGCTGTCATCCACGGCCATCGTGCTCAAGCTGTTGCAGGAGCGCGCCCAGATGGACAGCCCGCACGGGCGCATCTCCTTGTCCATCCTGATCTTTCAGGACCTGGTCATCGTGCCCATGATGCTGTTGGTGCCGTTTCTGGCGGGCAAGGGCGGCGAGGCCGGACCTTCGCTGCTGTTCACCATGGCCAAGGGGGCGGGCATCATCCTGCTGGTGTTCCTGCTGTCGCGCAAGCTGGTGCCCGCGCTGCTGCACCGCATAGTACGCACCCGCAACCGCGAGGTGTTCCTGGTGTCGACGCTGGCCTTCTGCCTGGCCATCGCCCTGCTGACCTCGTCCATGGGGCTTTCGTTGTCGCTGGGCGCGTTTCTGGCCGGGCTGATAATGGCAGAATCGGAGTACAGCCACAGCGCGCTGGAGGGCATCATGCCCTTCCGCGACGTGTTCACCAGCCTGTTTTTCATTTCCGTCGGCATGTTGCTGGATCTTGGCTTCGTCATCGACCACCTGCCGCTGGTCATCGGGGTGACCCTGTCCGTGCTGGCGGTAAAGTGCCTGCTGGGCGGCGGGGCAACCCTCATGCTGGGCTATCCGTTGCGGCCCGCACTGATGGTGGGGCTGGCCCTGTGCCAGGTGGGGGAATTTTCGTTCGTGCTGGCCAAGGCGGGTGTTTCGTACGGGTTGTTCGACCGCAACGAGTACCAGTTGTTTCTTGCCGCCAGCATCATGACCATGGCGCTGACGCCGTTCCTCATCGCCGGTGCGCCGCGCATGGCCGACGCAGCCGTGCGGATGCTGCCCGCTGGCGCGCGGCTGGCCCGGCACGGCGAGGAAGCGGCGGCGGAAGAGGCGGGCGGCGCGCACTGCGGCATGGACCTGACCAACCACCTGATCATCGTGGGTTTCGGCATCGGCGGGCGGCACCTGGCCCGCGCGGCCAAGGCGGCGGGCATCGACTACACCATTCTGGAGATGAATCCCGACACGGTGCGCACCTTTGCCGCCAAGGGCGAACCCATCGCCTACGGCGACGCCTCGCACATTGCGGTGCTGGAGCACGCGGGCGCGTGCGCGGCGCGGGTGCTGGCCATTGTCATTTCCGACCCCGCCGCCGTGCGCAGCATCACCGATACGGCCCGCAAGATTAACCCTTCGCTGCACATCGTGGTGCGCACCCGGTTCATCAGCGAAATCGCGGCGCTGCGCGACCTTGGGGCCAACGACGTGATTCCGGAAGAATTCGAGACCTCGGTGGAAATATTCACCCGGGTCATGAGCCGCTACCTGGTGCCGCGCGCCGAGATAGAGCGGTTTGTGGAGGAAGTGCGCACCGAAAGCTACGACATGCTGCGTCAGGTGGACATTCGCACCGAACCTTTGGCTGCCCTGTCCACCTATTTCACCGACTTCGACCTGAGCGCCATGACCGTGGACGCTGGGTGCATGCTGGACGGCATGACCCTGCAACAGGCCGACTTGCGCCGCTTGCACGGACTGACCCTGGTGGCGGTGAAGCGCGGCGAGGAGGTACTGCCCAACCCGGACGGCACCCTGCGCCTGATGGCGGGCGACGTGGCCTACGTGTTCGGCCCGCACGCGGACATTGCGGCCAAGGCCGGGCTGTTCGCGGCGCGGCGTCGCGCCTGGGATACGGGCGAAGAGGAGAAGGCCCCCGGCCTGGAAGCCACGCTGGCCGATGGTTCTGAGCCGGAGGAAGACGCGGGCGGAACACCGGGCGGTTCTGCCGCCCCGGAAGGGGCACCGCCCGGCGACAAGGCCTGATCCCGGTTTTGCAGAAAAGACCGCCCCCGCGAAGAGGCTCTTTGCGGGGGCGGTTGTGTGCAGATTATTATCGAAAGGCCAAGGCGCAGGTGGGACCGCCAAAGTAGGATTTTTGCCCGTTGGCAAGGAAAACGAGCCTGCCATAAGGGAGTATACTCTTCCGTATTCGACCGAGCCTTAGCCGTTAGGCGAGCGCGCAGCGCGAGTCTTACGGAGAAGGACAGCAAAGCCATGGCAGGTGGCGTTTGACGCCGCCAACGGGCAAAAAGACACTTTGGCGGCTACCCCTCGCGCAGGGCGGAAATAAGCCGCTGCAACTCCTCGGCCTGCGCGGCCAGGCCGGAAATGGCGGCCTCGGCCCGTTCCATGCCCTCGGCGGTGCGGGCGGCCACCTGGTTCACCTCGCCCACGGCGCGGCCCACCTGTTCGCTGGCGGCGGACTGCTGCTCTGCTGCGGTGGCGATGGACCCCACCTGGTCGGCGGTGCCGGTGACAATGGTCACGATGCGGTCCAGGGTGGAACCCGATTCGCGGGCAAGGCCCACAGATTCGCGCACCGCCTCGCCCGCCTGCCGCGCGCCGTCGATGGACCGCGCGGCCCCGTCCTGAATGGCCCGGATGGCTCCGCCCACCTCGTGGGTAGCCTGCATGGTCTTTTCGGCCAGCTTGCGCACCTCGTCGGCCACCACGGCAAAGCCGCGCCCGGCGTCACCGGCGCGGGCAGCCTCGATGGCGGCGTTGAGGGCCAGCAGGTTGGTCTGGTCGGCAATGTCGCTGATGACGCCCAGCACGCTGCCCACCGCGTCGGTGCGCTGGCCAAGGTCGCCCATGAACGATTCCAGTTCCTCGGTGCGGCTGCGGATGGCGGTGATGGCGTCCACCAGCCGCGTCACGGACCCGGCCCCCTCGGCGGCGCGGGTGCGCGCCTCTGCCGCGCTGTCGGCGGCTTCTGCCGCGTTGCGCGCCACGTCGGTGGAGGCGGCGTTCATCTCGTCCATGGCAGCTGCGGTTTCGGTGGCGCGGGCCGACTGCATGCGTGCGCCATTGGCCGCATCCTCCACCTGGGTGGCCAGCACCCCGGCAGACGCCGCCACCTCGCGGGCAATGCCCACGGCCTGGGCGGCCACGGCGGCGATCTTTTCGTTCTTGGCGCGGATGTCCGCTTCCTGCCGCCGGATGGTGGTCAGGTCGAAGTACAGGGTGAAGGCCCCGGTCTGGTTGCCGTCCAGGTCGAACACCGGGTTGGCGTTGACCTGCAGGATGTGTTCGCCGCCGTCGCCTGCCACGGTCATTTCGCCTTCCACGCGGGTGCGGGTTTCCAGCGCCTCGTCCGAACGGGTGCGGCGGCTTGCGTCGCCAAAGAAGAATTCGCCCACCCGCTGGCCGTGGTAGTCGGCGGGTTTGCCCGGTTTTGCAGTAAGGTCGAGCAGTATCTGCCCCACAAAGGTGACGCGCCCGGCGTTGTCCAGGGTCATGCATGGGAAGGTGCGCGAAATGGCGTCCAGAATGCCCTGCGCAAAACCCAGGCGGTCCTTCAGCCGGGCCACCATGTTGCGGATGGAGCCGCGCAGGGCGTCCAGTTCCGCCGGAAAGCTGCCGTCGATGGCAGCGTTGAAGTCGCCCCCGGCCACGGCCTCTGCATAGCTGCCCAGGCGGTCGATGGGGGTCATGATGCGCGCCACGATGCGAAAGGCCACGGCGCAGGCGGCGGCCAGAAACACCCCCAGCGCGATGACGGCGGCCCCGGCCATGCGGGTGCCGGTGTCGGCGGTCATGCGTTCCACTTCGGCACTGGCGGCCAGGGCCTCGGCGGATTCCATCTGGGCCACCAGCGCCCAGCGCGCCCCCAGCACCTGCACCGGTTGCCATGCGGCCAGCACGGCCCGCCCGCGCGAGTCAGTGGTCAGGGCCTGGCCGGTGTTGCCTTCCTGCGCGGCGCGCACCGCGTCGGTGCCCACCTTGTCGCGCAGCACGTCCAGTTCGTCGGGCGAAGTGCGCAGCGAGGTGCGCAACAGGCCGTCCGGGCCCACCAGATAGGTTTCGCCGGTCTTGCCAAGGCCGAAGGCCTCGAACCGTCCGCCGGACAGCATCAGCCCGTTCAGCTTGGCCACGGGCAGGCTGAAGGCCAGCACGGCCACATACTTGCCGCCGTCGAACACCGGTGCGGCCACAAAGGCGCGCGGGGCGTTGCCTGCAGGTTCGTAGGGAGCAAAGTCGCTTTGGGCCACCTGGCCCACGCGGCCCGCCTTGCCCGATGCATCGGCGGCGCGGAACACGTCGGCAAGCCCGGTTTTCGAGAACGGGCCGTTGAGGATGCGCCTGGCAAAGTCGGGGTTCTTGCGTACCGAATAGAGCACCCGCCCGGTTTCCGGGGCCAGCAGCAGCACGTCGGCATAGCCGAACCGCTCGGCAAAATCGCGGAAGGCGGGGTGGAATTTCAGGTGGTTGTCCACATAGCCGCAGATGAGGTCCGCCGGTTCGTCCAGCTTTTGCCGTTCGCCGGGGGCTGTCGGATTGCGGCGGATGTAATGCTCCCACAGCAATTGGGCATTGGGGTCGGCGGGAACGTATTCTGCGGCGGGGCGGGGGGTGTAACCGGGGGCGGAAGCCGAGTGGCGGGCAAAGGCGTTCCATCCCAGAAAGGCGGGTCCGGCCACGGTCTCGGTCAGGGCCGGGCGCAGGGCGGCCAGCGCCTCTTGCGGGGTTTCGGATTCATGGCGCACCAGGTCCATGTCGTAGGCAAAGGCCAGGCTGGCGTCGATGGCGGTGCGGTCGCTGGCGTACACGACAAGTTGGTCGGTCACCAGTTCCATCAGGTCGGCCACCTGAGCCGACTTGACGCCGCGCAGGGTGGCCAGTTGGTCCTGCGCCCGTTCCTGCATGGCGGCGGCGCTGGTGCGCCCCACCTCGTGCATGCCGCCCGCGCCCACCCACCACAGGGTGGCCGCAATGCCGATGCCGCTTGCCGCCAATACTGAAAGAAACCCCAGAAGCAACTGCCGTTTGAGGGTCATGACCGCACCTTGATCCCTTACCGTCATGTCTGACGCTGGACAGTGGACAGGCTTCGGACGCGGGTATGGTGACCCTGTCCGGTGGCCGCACGCGGTTCCCCATCGATCCGTTGCGGCGGCTGGCGCGGGGCCTGCGGGTTGCGGCCCTCACGCCACATACGCCCGGCGATGCGGGCGTATGGAGCGGGCGGCGCGGTGTGTTCGTCCTGAAGTCCGGGGTGCCGCCCACGGGGGCATCGTTCACATTTTTGGAGGTGGTGTCAAAGCGGGAAAGGGGTGTTGCTGTGCGAATATTGTCAAACGCAGCGTGGGGTGATGGACGAAATTTGGAAAACTGTGCCGTGGCAGGGAATTGGGAAACGATGCCGAAAGTGCGCGTTGGCATGATGGCGGCGGAGCAGGGGAAAGGGGAAGGTCGCATGAAAGGTCGCGCGGGATGCCGTGCGGAACTACACGGCGGCAGGCGCGGTTGTGCCCGCCGTGTGCGGCTGGGGCGGGAATCGCGTCCGGTACTACGCCGGGACTATGCCCGCGACAGCGTGTCTCGCATGAAGTCGAGGATGCGGCGGGCGCGGGCCTGCCAGGTGAATCCGGCGGCCAGGGCGGCGTTGGCGGCGCGCATGGCGGCAAGGCGGGCGGGTGCGTCCGCCCCGGTGGTCAGGGCCAGCACGGCCTCTGCCAGGTGGCTGCCGTCCGGGCCGGAGGCGGCCACGTGATGCACGCCTTCGCGCATGCCGTCGGCCAGACGGGTGCGCGGCGAAACAGCCAGCGGCAGGCCGAGGCCCAGGGCCTCGTAGATCTTGATTTGCGAGAAGTATTCGCCGCCGGGCGGCGCGGGTATGACGGCCACGTCCGCCTCGCGCAGGGCCTCGGCCACCCCGGTGGGCGGCACGCGCCCCGCCAGGACGACACGGTGCTCCCATCCCGGCACGGCGCGCAGCCTGCGTTGGAAGTCTTCCGGATCAGGCCAGGAAACCCCGCCCACCAGCAGCAGGCGGTAGCATTCCGGCAGGCAGGCCAGCATGTCGAAAAGCTGGGCCACGCCTTTTTCCGGGGTCAGCGAACCGAAGTGACACAAGGTGATGGGGCCGGAATCCGTGCCCGGATTGTCGCTGCCTGCGGTGCGCCCGGCGCTGGCAGGGGCGAAGATGCGCGGGTTGAAGCCGGAGGGGGCCACCACGCCCGGCCCGGCATATCCGAAGCGTTCACTGGCCCAGTGTTGCAGCGCCTCGTCGATGAAAATCACCCCGGCGGCTTCGGCCAGTATCTTGCGGGTGAGTTGCTCGTGCCGCTGCTGGTGCATTTCGAAAAACACTGGCGCGCGTCCGCCCGTCAGGCGGCGCAGTTGCAGCAGCAGGGCGGCGGGTTTGGCCTCGCGGGCCAGCAGCACGGTGTCCGGGGTGCGCACGGCCCGCAGCAGCCGCCAGTGGAACACGGCGTCGTACAGGGTGGGGCCGTGAAAGGGGATGGCGCGCACACGCAGGGCGGGGGGCAGGCCCACGGCGTAGTCGTCCGCAAGGTGCGTCGCCAGTGCCTGTGCATCGCCGCCGCGCAGGGCCGGGTAGATCTCCGTTTCCACGCCGCAGGACGCGAAGGCGGAGGCCATGTTCACGGCCTGGATGTGATTGGCGGCGGTTTGGGGAAAGCGCAGTTTCTTGGCGATGACGAGGCGCATGCGGGTATGTGGGGGTTGCGGTGTGCGGCGCGCTGGCCGGGAAAGCGTGGTGCGGTGATTTCACGCGGCGGTGTGAAAGTCAATGCGCCGGGCGGAGGCTGCCGCCCCCGTCATAACGCAAACGGGCGGAGGCTGCCGCCCCCGTCATAACGCAAACGGGCGGAGGTTGCCGCCCCCGCCCGTCGCCATATCCATGTTCCGCCGATGCGGCCTACAGTTTCTTGACCTCGGCGTACCAGCCGCCGGCCTGTTCCAGCAGGCCGTACAGGCGGCCCACCAGCGCGTGCGGATCGGCCAGATAGCCTTCCAGCAGCAGGCTGGCCTCGAACAGTTGCAGGGTGGCGCTTTCCACCATGGGGTCTGCCGGGTCCGCCTTGTGGATGCGCAGCAGGTTGCGCAGGATGGGGTGGTCGCGGTTCACTTCCAGCACCTTCTTGGGGATGGACTCGTCGCGCTGCATGACCTTCAGCAGCTTTTCCATGGACGAGGTCACCGAGCCGTCGGGGCTGACCAGGCAGGCCGGGCTGTCGGACAGGCGGTGCGACACGCGCACCTCGGTTACCTTGTCGCCCAGCAGTTCCTTCATGCGGGCCAGCAGCGCGTCAAAGGCAGGGGCGTCGGATTCCGCCAGCGGTTCTGCCTCCTTGCGTTCCTCCACGGTGGGGAAGGCGTCCAGGGTGGCGGCGTCGGCGTGTTCCACGGCCTTCAGGGCGAAGTCCTTGTAGTTGCCCAGTGCGTCCATGACGAATTCATCAATGGGTTCGTACAGGAACAGCACCTCCAGCCCCTTCTTGCGGAAGATTTCCAGGTGCGGGTTCAGCCGGGCGGCTTCGCGGTTGGGCGCGGAAATGTACCAGATGTCCTTCTGGCCTTCACGTGCGCGGCCGATGTAGTCGTCCAGCGAGGAAAGGCCCTTGGCGTCGTCGTGGTGCGAGGTGTTGCAGCGCAGCAATCCTGCGAACTTTTCGCGGTTGGCCCAGTCGGTGTGACCCAGCTTGAACACCTTGCCGTGGCTGCGCCAGAATTCCGCGTACTTGTCCGCATCGGACGCGGCCAGCTTTTCCAGATGGCCGAGCACCTGCTTGGTCACCGTTTGGCCGATCTTGCGGATGACCACGTTTTCCTGCAGCGTCTCACGCGAGATGTTCAGGGGCAGGTCTTCCGTGTCCACCACACCCTTCACGAAGCTGAGGTATTCCGGCAGCAGGTCCTTGTTCTCGCGCTGGATGAGCACCCGGCGCACGTACAGGTCGAGGCCCCAGCGGTCGCGGCCCATGCCGAACATTTCCTGCCCGTGCGGCGGCACGAACATCAGCGCGGTGAACTGCACCGGCGCGTCCACGGACACGTGGATGGTTTCCAGCGGGGCGGCGCTGTCGAAGGTGAGGTACTTGTAGAAGTCCTCGTACTGCTGCGGGGTGACCGAGAACTTCGGTTCGCGCCACAGGGCCGGGGTGGTGTTCACTCGTTCGCCCTCGACCATGATGGGGAAGGGCAGGAAGTTGGAGTGGGTGCGCACGATGGCTTCCAGGCGGTGGCGTTCGAGGAATTCCGCCGCGTCTTCCTTGATGTGCGCCTCGATGACCGTGCCGCGCGCCGGGGCGTCGGCATCGCTGGCGGCGTCCACCTCGGCCACGCTGAACGAGCCGGAACCGTCCGATTCCCAGACGTGGGCGACCGCGCCGGGCTGGCACGAGCGCGAGGTGACCTTTACCGTGTCCGCCACCATGAACACCGAATAGAAGCCCACCCCGAAGCGGCCGATGATGGACGCGGCGTCGGTGGGGGCGGCGGAAGGTGAGGGTGCGGCCTCGCCATCGGCATCACCTGCGGCTGCGTCGGCCTTGGCCCCGTTGTTCAGGCCCTGCTCCATCCCGTTGTTCAGGCCGTGCTCCGCCATGAACCGTTCCGAGCCGGACCGGGCAATGGTGCCCAGGTTGTCGATGAGTTCCTGGCGGGTCATGCCCACGCCCGTGTCTGCAATGCGCAGGATGCGCGCGTCCTTGTCCACGGCGATGGTGATGTCCAACGGCAGGTCGGGGTTGGTCACGGCGTCGCCCCGGCTCTGGAAGAAGCGCAGCTTGTCCAGGGCGTCGGATGCGTTGGAGACCAGTTCGCGCAGGAAAATCTCGCGGTTGGTGTACAGCGAGTGGGTGATGATGTGCAGCAGTTTCTGCACCTCGGTGCGGAATTCATGGGTCTCGTGCGCGGCGGCGGTCATCGTTTCCTCCTGTAAAGGCGTGGTCTGGTGATCGGATAGGGCGTGTCGGTAGCCGGTAGGGGCCGGGCACGCCCGGATGTTGTACAATTGTTCCGTGCCGTTGCGGCAGGAAAATCCCCTGTGCAGATAGTGCCGGAGCGGCGCGTGTCAAGACGGGCGCGGCAGGGACGGCAGAAAGCGCACGGGCGGCGTGTTTCGCAGGACGGGCTACGCCGCCGGGGTGTCCAACTTGAAGCGCACGCGCAGCACGCCGTTTTCGACGTCGTGCGAGATGATCCGGAACGCGCCCACCTCCGCCGTGTTGTCCACATGGGCGCCGCTGCACGGGCAGGCGTCGAAGTCGCCCACCTGCACGATGCGCAGGGTGTCGCCCGCGTCGTCCGGCAGGCGGCCCAGATCGAAGCGGCTGGCGGCGTCCGCGCGGTTCATGTCCACGGCGGTGACCGGAAGGTTGCCGGACAGCACGCGGTTCACTTCGGCCTCCACGGCGCGGGCTTCCGCGTCGTCGAACTGGTGGTCGAAGAGGTAGTCGCACTTGGATTTCTTGGGGTTGATGTGGGCGCTGAAGCAGCGCCCGCAGCCGTAACGGGCCACCATAACCCCGTTCAGGACGTGTTCGGCGGTGTGCATGCGGGGGGCTTCGTCCTTGCTCATGATGGGCTCCGTGGAGGTTGCGGTTGCCGGGCGTGACGCGGGTGGCGCTTGCGCCGGGCATGGGGTACCTGTGAGGTGTGCTTGCGAGGGCGGGAGTGACCGCTCTTGTTGGCGCGTGGCTGGACGGAATCGGCAGGGACTGGCCGGATCTGGCAGAAGCCAGCAGGAACCGGCAGGAGCTGGCCGGAGCCGTCACGAATCGGCATGCACCGGCCACCGCGCCGGGTGAAGATACAGGAGGAGCTGCATGGATTTCAAGGCGCTGGCCGATCTGGTGGAAAACGGGTTGCCGTTCCAGAAGCTGCTGGGCATCAAGGTGGCGGAGATGGAAGCGGGCCGGGTGAAGCTGTTCATTCCGTACCGCGAGGAACTGGTGGGTGATACGCGGCGGCCCGCCCTGCATGGCGGGGTGATATCGTCGCTGGCCGATGTGTGCGCGGGGTTTGCGGTGTGGACCAAGTGCCGCATCGACGACCGCATCGCCACCATTGATCTGGTCATCGACTATCTGCGGCCCGCGTCCGCCAGCGACCTGTACGCCGAGGCCACCGTGAAGTTGCTGGGCAATCGGGTGGGCAATGCGCAGGTAGCCATCTGGTCTGCCGACAGGCCGGACCGGCATGTGGCCGAGGGGCGCGGGGTGTACAATATCCGGCGGGGCTGAGTCAGTTGCGCACTCCGTCCTTTCGCCCTCCGGCGGACCGACCCGAAGGGCGCGAAGCGTGGCCGTTGGGCGAGCTTGCGAGCCGTACGGCCATCGAGAGCAGAGTGTCAGATTTCGTCTTTTGCTCTGGTCACGTACGATAAGAGCGCGCTGCGGTCGCCATCCGTAACACTCGCGCGGTGCGCTCGCATAACGGCTGCCGCACGCTCCCTTCGCAAAAAGGCTCATCTTCCTTGCCGGAGAACGAAAATCCTGTCGTGCGCTTGCGGAAGCCACTCCGTGGGCTGCTTTTTGCGCAGGAGTCCCCTGGCGTTGCAGCCGATCAGGCACCCACAGACTTCTAGTTCGACAGCGAATGCTCCTGCACGCGGGGGCCGCCCGCGCCGGGCGCGCCCGCCGGGGCCGGGGTGTGCGGGGGCACCACGATCTGCTGGCCCGGCTGCGATTCCACGAAGTTGGCGGGGGCCTTGTCGGTGCTGCGGTCGGGGTCGAAGCCCAGCACCTTGCTGCGGGCCTTGCCCACCAGCACGGTGCATTCGTTGTTGGCGCAGTCACGGATGGCCAGCAGGGTGGGCTTCAGCACGCCGGTGGGGGCCACGTTTTCCACCACCAGGTAATATTCGCGCGGGCCGTTGCCGAACAGCGGAGTGACCGTGCAGGTCACCAGCCAGTCGTTCACGCCGTCGCCGTTCCAGTCGGTGATGGCCGTCAGCGACACGGAAATCACGTCCATGCCCTGGCCCAGGGCAAACCCCACCTTGCCGATGCGCACGTTGTCGTCGGGTGCGGTGGTGTCTGCAAAGGTTTCGCCCGCAAGGCCGTTGCGCGCCTCTGCCGAGCGGAACCGCGTGGACAGGCGGCGGTACAGTTCCTCTCCGTACGAGGCGGGGCGGTATTCGCGGTTGTCGCGGATGGCCGCCTCCATGTAGTTGCCCTCGGCGTCCAGGATGTTGCGGCGTACCATTTCGTCGCGCAGGTAGACGGCATAGTTGCGGAACATGTCGGGCCGCACCACTTCCACCGGTTGCAGGGCGCAGCCTTGGGCCAGGGCCAGCAACAGCAGCAGGGCAAGGACGGCAAGGCCGCGCGGGGCGGCAAGACGCTGAGCGGTACGGGGGCGGATGCTGTGCATGGCAGGTGGTGCCCGGCGGGCGCTTTGGAGTGTCCGGCGCGGCCTGTGCCGCGCCTGTCGGCTATTTCTTCAGGATGGCCCTGATGGTGGCCTCGTCGGCGGCCTTGCGCGCCGCTTCCTGCGAAGCGGGCAGCACCTGTTCGCGCAGCAGCTTGTCCAGAAAGATGCGCGCCTCTTCTCCGGTACGGGTGACCGGCTGGCCAATGCCCCGGTATTCGTCCAGCGACAGCAGCCGGGCCTGCAACAGGCCCTTGGGCGCGGGGTCTTCCACCACCAGCCAGTAGCCCAGGTAAAAGCCCTCGTCATGCGGGGTCTTCTGGGTGAGCAGCACCAGCCAGTCGCGCACGCCGTTGCCGTTCCAGTCCAGGGTGGCGAAGACCACCGCCGTGTTGATCAGGTCGGGCGAAAAGACGTTGAGCGTCGTGCGGTCCAGCGCGCTGACGGTCCACTGCTTGGGCGAGGCGAAGGTGCGCCGCGAATCGTCGGTGAAACCCGGCAGCAGCGAGGGGAACGAGCGCAGGTTCAGGCGCAGGGCCAGTTCCAGACCGTAGGATTCCGGCTGGTAGTCCTGCGGCACGATGTCGCCGGAAGGCTCGGCCCGACCATCGGGCAGCACCACCAGGCCCGCGCGTTGTGCCGCGTCGGGGTGGCGCTGGGCGAAGGACGCCAGCAGAAAGCGGTCCAGCACCTGCACCGGCACGGGGCCGGGGTAGACGCGTTCGGGCTGCGGGTTGGCGTAGGGCTGGACGCCGTCGTCGGTGATGCGCGGCGCACAGGCGGCCAGCGACATGACCAGCGACATGACCAGCGACAGGGCCAGCAACGGGGCTGCCAGCAGGCCGGGCAGATAGGGCATGGAGAACAGGGCGCGGGAACGGCGCGGCAGGGCGGCGTCTTTGCGCGTGTCGGTATGGTTGGCGGGCCGGGCCGGGGTGCGGACGGGCATGGAATCCTCCGGATGGTACCGCATGGCGCGGTTGCATCCGCGTCTTATGACCGCCCCGTGCGACTGTCAACGGACATTTGCGGGGCTGTCCGCCGAGCTGTCTGGCGGGCTGCCTGGCGGGCGCAAACAGAGCGCCCCGCGTGCTCCGCCAGGGGGCAGGCATGCGGGGCGAGGGAAAGATTGCCGGGCCGGTTTGTGATGCTGCGGCCCCGTGCGGCCAGCGAGCCATCCGGGCGCTTTCGCACCCGGACCGTCTAGCCGAAGGGGTTCAGCGGCTTCAGGCCGAAGCCCACGGCCTGCGCGGGGGCGGCCAGCGGGCGGTTGTTTTGCAGGTCGGCCAGGGCCTTGGCCAACTGGTCGGGGCAGGACGTGGGCTTGTTGCCGCAGGTGATGCCGGTCAGCTTGTCGATGGCGTCCTGCACCGGCATGCCGTCAAGCAGGCGGCCAAGGGCTTCAAGGTTGCCCGGACAGCCTCCGGCAAAGCGCACGTCGCGCAGCATGCCGTCGCGCACGTCGAACTGGATCTGCTTGCTGCACACACCGCTGGGAACATGAACATGCATGATGAAGCTCCGTAAGGCGCGACGGTTATGCCGACGCCCATTGTCTGGTCTATTGCCGGGCCCGGTGGGATGGCTGGCCGTTTGTCGGTCTTGCCCAGCCCGTCAAGTTCGGCAAGTTCGTCAAATTGGTCAAGTTCGTCAAGCTGGTCAGGTTGGTCAGGTTGGCCGGGGCCAGACATAGAGCCGACGGGGCGTGCTGTAAAGAGGGGGGCGCTTGACGCAGCCTTTGGGGCGGACTATGTACACGAACAGCAAGGGGAGTAGCCAGCAAGGGCAACGTCAACAGCATGGCGCACGCGCCTGGCGTTGCCGTTGGGACGGACCCGCAAACCGGACCAATTGGCGAGACCTTCACGGCAGGAATGCCGGAGGTCTCGCCTTTTCTTTTTTGACCTCTGGCGATTATTGAATTGTCAAATAGAATCGAGAGGTTGCTTGTGAGACACGCGTTCCGCGACTGGTATCCCTTTTTGCTGGCTGTGCTGGCCACGCTGCCGGGCCTTGCCATGCGCGCCCTGCACCCCGACATCAGCCCCCTGATAATGGCCGGGCTGACCGGCGGGGCCATTCTTGCTGCGTCGTTCATGCTGATGTGGGCGTGCGAAGTGGCGCAACTGGACATTCCCCAGACGCTGGCGCTGGCCGTGGTGGCGCTTATTGCCGTGCTGCCGGAATACGCCGTGGACATGTATTTCACCTGGATGGCCGGGCAGCACCCGGAAAGCGACTACGCCCACTACGCCATCGCCAACATGACCGGGGCCAACCGCCTGCTCATCGGCGTGGGCTGGAGCG
Organism: uncultured Desulfovibrio sp.; assembly: GCA_964402645.1. Classification (GTDB taxonomy): domain Bacteria; phylum Desulfobacterota; class Desulfovibrionia; order Desulfovibrionales; family Desulfovibrionaceae; genus Cupidesulfovibrio. The sequence continues at coordinate 396,276 of CAYOCV010000002.1, forward strand.
CCATCGTGCTGGTGTGCTGGATGCGCTTTCGCAGCGCGGTGGTGGTGGAAAACGAACGCCGCACCGATCTGGTGTTTCTGGCCATGGCCACGGCGTATGCGTTCATCATCCCCATCAAGGGGTCGCTGGCGTGGTACGACGGCGTGATTCTGGTCTCCATTTATGTCTGGTACATCTGGATCGTTTCGCGCAGGCCCTGCACCGAATTCGAGGCCGAAGGCCCGGCAGAGGTGCTGGCCAGGCTGTCCAGGGGGCGTCGCCGCCTGGCCACCCTGTCGCTGTTCCTGTACGCCGCCGTGGTCATTCTGGCCGACGCGGAACTGTTCAGCGAAAGTCTGGTTGCTTCGGGCAAGGTGCTGGGCATCAACGAATTTCTGCTGGTGCAGTGGCTTGCGCCCATCGCTTCGGAAGCGCCCGAGTTCATCGTGTCGCTGATGTTCGCCATGCGCGGGCATGCCAGCATTGCGCTGGGCAGCCTTATTTCGTCCAAGCTGAACCAGTGGACGCTGCTGGTGGGCATGATTCCCGGTGTGTACGCCGCCTCGTCCGGTTCGATGCACCCCCCCATTCCCATGGATTCGCACCAGATGAACGAAATATTGCTGACGGCGGCGCAGTCGCTGTTCGCCATCTGCCTGCTGCTGCGCATGCGCATCGGCATGCGCGGAGCGGTGGTGCTGTTCGCGCTGTTCCTGGCGCAGTTCATCTCGCCGTTCATCCAGGTGCCGGTGGAAGCGGCCATGGGCCTGCCGCACATTCCAGACCGGCTGCACGTGTGGTTCAGCCTGGTGTACGTGGCGCTGGCGGCAGGCATGCTGATGCTGCGTCCGCGCACCCTGCTGGACCTGCGTTACGGCTTTCGCGTGTAACGTGCGCGCCGCCGACGGCGCGGCAACCGACATGACGTGACCCTTCGCGGCCCGTCGCGCCCTTGGCGCGGCGGGCCGCTCGTGCTAGAGACGGGCCATGAGTGACGCCAAACCATGTGCTGCGGCAGGGGGAGAGCGCACCGCGTCTACGGTGGTGCCAGATCCGTTCGAGACAGATGCGTTCGTGCCAGATGCGTTCAGGACGCGGGCAAGCGTGAAGGCTATCTACATGACGGCCCTCTTCATGTCGGCCCTGTTCGCGGCGGCCCTGTTCATGACGGCGGCGCTGGCCGTGACCCCGGTGTGGGCCGCGGAACCCGGCGCCCCGCGCGAGGACGAAGCCTCCATCACCCTGCGCGAGGGCGATTTCGACATCGACGTGCGCTATCCCCGTCTTGGGCAGGCTGCTGTGGATGACGACCTGGCACGCTGGGCAGCGCATGTGGTGGCCGCATTCCGACAGGGGCTGGCCGAACCGGATGATGCCGCACGGCCCGCCACCGGCACGTCCGACCCCAATGCGCACCATTTCGTCAACGAACTGAAGGTGACCTACGAGGTGACCCGCGCCTCGGCCCGGGCCGAGCGGGCGGTCACGGTCGTTTTCAACGTCTGGACCTATACCGGGGGCGCGCACGGCAACCTGGACATCATTACCCTGAGCTACGACACGGCTTCAGGTACGCGGCTGACGCTGGAAAGCCTGTTCGCCGACACCGAAGGGGCATTGGCGCTGCTGGCGGCGTATTGTTACGACGAACTGGCTGAAAGCCTGGGGGATGCCCGGATCGAGGACATGCTGCGCGGCGGCACAAGCCCCGATGCGGACAATTACGCCAGCCTGGCGCTGACGCCGGAAGGGCTGCGGGTGTACTTTCCGCCCTATCAGGTGGCCCCGTGGTCAGCCGGTCCGCAGCAGGTGGATGTGCCGTTGGGCGTGTTGATCGACGCCGGGCCGAAGCTGGAATTGTGGGGTGTGAAGCCCTGAGTGGCGAGTGGCAGGATACGAAAGATCAGGGCCGGAACGCGGGGTGCGTTCCGGCCCTTTCCGTTGGTCCGGTATGTCTGACCTCGCGGATTCCGACCTGTACGTGCGGGGGGGCACCGTCGAGGTCCGCACGATTGCAAGCCCTGCCGAACGCGCAGGGCATCAATCCGCACGCATCTCGATATCGCTGCGCGTACACAGGGTAAGCACCGCGTCGCACACCCGGATGCCCGTGGGGCGGGCCAGCACCATTCCGCCGGGAATCACCGCCGCGCGGCGGAAGCCCAGCCGCGCAACAAAGGCCAGGGCGTGGCGGTACGGGGCAGGGGTAAGCCCCACCAGGGTGTCCAGACGGTAAGGGGCGGGGCGACCGAGGGGCGGCTGCGGGGTGCCGGGTGCGGCGAGCAGAAAGCGCACCACCATGCGGCCGATTTCATCCGCACGGGGTAGCCCGGCCCGCAGCACGCAGAAATGGATGCGCGCCGCGCGGCCCGAAAATCCGTCCAGCCAGCAGAGCGCCAGGGGCACGTTCGCCGCCTGCACCAGGTAACACCACGCCCGGTGCGGGGACAGCAGCCCGCGTAGATCTGCGGCGCTGCGCACGCCGCCGTCATGGAACACCACCGAGGCCAGCCTTTCCTCGCGCAGGGTGTCCCACAGCCTGTCCAGTTCCGCGTCGGTGACCGGCGACGGATGGGACGGGTGGCGCGAGCGCATGGCCAGCAACGGCAGAAACGACCGGCAGTGCGCGGCAGGCATGGACTGCGGCAGCGGTGATGCGGACAGGGCGGGCGCGGTGCTAGTCATACAGGGGGTACTCCATGTTGCCAACGGAGCCGGCCCCTGCCCCCGTGCCCAGCCGTGCCGCATCGTCGAAGCCGGAATCCGGGAGCGGAAATTCCGCCCCCAGGTCCGGGTCAAGGATGCGGGCCAGACAATCCAGCATGTCGTCGTGGCGCGACACGGGAAAGGCCAGGTATTCCTCGTCCACGAACTCCCGCGCCAGGTCGCGCCGCTTGCCCTCTGCGTCCACGAAGGGCAGGCGGTGGGGCAGCAGCATGCGGCCCTGCTCGAATTCCGGCACCAGCCTGCGGATGCGGTCCTTTTTGGGCATGGGTCCGCCCAGCGGGGTAATGTCGAAACGGTAGTTGCGCCGTTCCTGCTCGGCCCGGACGTGCTCAATGTCGGCTTGCATGCCGTACTTTTCGTAGCCCACGGACAGCGGACGCCATGCCCGATGCAGCCGGAACAGCGCGGCGGCGCGACCGGTAAGGTTCAGGCGGTCACGCACGCCGTCCAGCAAATAGCGGTTGCCGTCCGGGGCCAGGGCCAGGACCAGCATCACCGTGTAGTCGCTGCCTTTCTTGCGTTCGCCCGCCGGGTCCACCAGCAGGTAGCGGTTGCAGTGCAGCCAGCGGGACAGGGAGGACGGGCTGTCCGCAGGTGTGTACGGCCCCGCGTGGCTGGCGCCGTTGCCGACATCGGACGCGTAGCGGCGCAGCCATTCGGCGCGGAATCCCTGCGCCGTATCGGCGGCGGGGTTCAGCAGCATCTGGCAGCCGAATACGTACGGCCCCATCTGGCGGCGTTTTTCGGCCAGCGCCGCCGGGGAAAGCAGCACCGGAGGGCCGTCGGGCGTGCCGGTGGCCGTGGCGGGGTGGATGCGCGGCGTTGCCGCCCCGCGCTCGGTGATGATGCGCCAGGTATCATTGAAGTGATAACGGGTGCCGATGTAGCGGCGGCGGCCCGCGCCGTTTCCTCCGCCCGTGGCGTTGCCCGTTGCGTTGCCCGTTCCCGCCTCCGTTTTGGCGGTTGGTGCAGCATCCGGTTTGCCTTCAGCCGGGGCGTCCGGCGCACTGCCTGCTCCGAGGGCCGTGCCTTGGCATGCAGCGCCGCTGGCCCCCAGGTTGAGCGACAGCGCCCAGCATTCCGTGACCTTGGCGATCATTTCCGGGGTGGTCACCGATTCGCGGGTAACCACATCGTCGTAGACCAGCAGGCGAAAGTGCTTGCCCGTGGGCTGGCCGTCCACCAGCCCCCACGCTTCTACGGTGGCCTCCTTGGGGTTGCCGCGGCGGCGCACCACGATGCCCTTGTCCAGCGACCACACCGGGGCCTGCCGCCGGGGCGTGGCCCACAGCACGTCGGGGTACAGGCGTTTCAGCAGGTCGTTGTGCTCGAACTCGTGCTTGATCTGGCCCAGGAAGTCCTTGGCCACCGGGCGCGAGTGGGAAAAGATGCCCACCGTGATTTCCGGGTCGTTCAGGATGTCGCGCACGGTTTGCCCAAAGGTGATGATGGTGGACTTGTAGTGTTCGCGCGCCCACAGATCCAGGTGGCCGTCGGGCGCGGCCTGTACCTCGCGGCATCGCTCGAACAGCCAGTCGCGGTCCATGTCCGCGCGGCCCATGAGCCGGGTAAGCAGATAGAAAAGGTCGCGGCGGCCCAGTTCCGCCTGCACGGCGGCAAGGGCTGCGGGGCCGCGCCGGGCGGCGTCGGCGGCAAGGTCGGCATACAGGGCGGCGGCCTTGCGCCGGGTGGTGACCGTCATGGCGGGAAGTCCTCCGGGATAGGGCGTTGACGTGACAGCATGGGCACGTGACGCGCACACCCTATGCGGGCAGAAACGGGCAAGTGCGGTTGCAGGGGGATGGCAGCGGGGTGGCGGGGGCATCCCGATGGGGTGTGGCCGCGTCGGCTGGCATTGTTTGGCATCGTCTGGCGTCGGTGTGGCGGGTCGTGCGCTTGCGCACGATGCAGGAGGCGGCACAGTGCGCAGAGGCGCAGCGTACGGACGGAATGCGGCTTTCGTGACACAGTTCGCCATGCGGTGTCTTGTAATCGACATGCAAGTCTGCTAGGCAAATCTAGAAAATTTCACGAATGCCGTGCGCGCGCGACGCACGCCGGGTCCGGAACGGTGAGGTTCCGGGGCGTTGGCGACGGCGACGACCCCAAGAAGGAGGAACACATGTACATGCTTCTGAACTGGCGCGCCCTGCGTCACATCGCCATGGTCATGGTGGCCGTCATGGGCCTGCTCAGCTTCGTGCCCCGCGTGGAGGCCGCCTTTGTCCCCAATGCCGGCGTCATGGCCGGTGAACAGCGCACCAACGATTACGCATCGGTGCAGAAGGCGCTGGAAAACAAGATGGTCACCGAGCGCCTTCAGGCCCTCGGCTATTCTTCGGCTGAAGTGGAACAGCGCCTGTCCATGCTGTCCGACGCCGAACTGCACGACCTGGCCAAGAAGATCGACAACCTGACTCACGGCGGCGACGGCTTCGGCTTTGTCATCGCCATTCTGGTGGTCATCCTGCTTGTGGTGCTGATCCTGCATTTCGCCGACCGCCGCGTGGTCGTCCAGTAGCCGCGCGATCCGCTTTGTCCCGCCGCCCGGACAGGCATCGGCCTGTCCGGCGCGGCAGGGACGCCGCATCCATCATGCCCATGCCCTTTCCCTTCATGCGCCGGACAAGCGGTCCGAACATTGTGCGCCGGTGTTCCGTCCGGTCTGTACGCCGGTCCTTGTTTCCGTGCGTCCTGCTGGTGCTGGCGGTGCTGCTTTGCGCGGGGTGCATGCGCGGCCCCGGCGGCATTGCGCCGGACCCCACCCGCCCCGCCGCCGAGCGGATCATCCCCGACGTGCCGTTTTTTGCGCAGGAACAGTACCAGTGCGGCCCTGCCTCTCTGGCCGGGGTGTTGCGCCACCTGGGCCTGACAGGTACGCAGGCCACGCCGGATGGGATAGCCGGGGTCATCTTTCGTCCCGGCATGCATGGCACCCTTTCGCTGGACCTTGCCCTGTACCCGCGTACCCTGAGCCTTGCCAGCCGCTGGTACGACGGTTCCGTGGCCGACCTGATGGCCGCCGTGGATGCCGGCCAGCCGCGCATCGTCATGGTGGATCACGGCTATGGGCCGGTGAGCACCTATCATTTCATGGTGGTGGTGGGCTATGCGCCCGAAGCGGTCATCGTGAATTCCGACCGCACCCCCCTGCAACGGCTGCCGTGGGCATCGTTTCTGCGCACCTGGGACCGGACCGACCGCTGGACGCTGGAGGTTCGGCGGCAGGGTGCGGCCCCCGCGCCCGCCCCGTAGCCCGAATCGCCACGGGAGGTTCCATGCCGGACATGTCGCTGTCCGCTTTCGCCCTTGTTTCCGCATCCGCTTCCCGCTGCCGGAGGGACACGGGCCTTGCGCCGCGCGCCGCGTTGCCTGCCGCATGCTGCACCGTGCTGTTGTGTCTGCTGCTGACCGGGTGCGCCGTGCCGCGCATCGGCATTTATCAGGACCCGCTGTCCGGGCCGGAGCACCTGGAACTGGGGCGTGCCTACGAACAGAAGGGCGAACTGGATCTTGCCCGGCGTGAATACGCGGAAGCCGTGCGCGACGGCCTGCCCCAGGCGCACCTGCACCTTGCCAACCTGTTGTTCCAGAAGGGCGAGCTGGGTGAGGCGGAAAGCCACTACCGCAGCGCCATCCGGGCATTGCCGGAGGCGGAATCCGCCCCGGCCCGCAACAACCTGGCCTGGCTGCTGTTGACGCGCGCGGAAAAAACGGGCGAGCCGCAGCCGCTGGCCGAGGCGCAGCGGCTGGCCGAAGACGCCGTGCGCCTGGCCGATGATGCCCACCGCGTCAGCTACGAGGACACCCTGCAAAAGGTGAAGGCCGCACGGAACAAGTAGCTGGTCACGCGTTTGCCCGCATTTGCGCCGGCCCGCCGCGTCCTCAACGACGCGGCGGGCCGGCGCGTTTCTGCCCTCCCGCTGTCCTTACGCTGCCCCACATCCGCCCATGTCATGCCCATTGTTGCCGCGCTGTTGCCCGCGTTCCTGCCCGCGCGGCGGGCCTGCCGCATGGTTGCTGTGTCATCTGCGCGTCATGATCCGGACAATGCCGCTTTTTTCCGCAGGCTTCGCGCAGCGGGCTTTCCCACACGCGGTTCATCTGGCAAGATGGGGCAACGGATATTCCGGGAGGCGGCATGACCGGGTGGGGCATTCGCGGAAAACTGCTGACCAGCTACATGCTGGTGTTCCTTGTGCTGTTGCTGTGCGGCGGCGCGGGAGCGTATATCCATGCCCGGCATACTGTGGAGCAGGCCGTGGAGGAACGGCTGCACGCGGCCACCCAGTCCATTCTGGGCACCGTGCGCGTGGGGGCGGACCTGGCCGTGCGCAACTACCTGCGCGCCGCTTCCGAAAAGGCCCGCGACGTGGTGGCGCTGGAGTACGAACGCTACCGCTCCGGGGCCATTACCGAGGCGCAGGCCAAGGCCAACGCAGCCGCCATATTGCTGCACATGAGCATTGGCCGGTCGGGGTATGTCTATTGCCTGACCTCCAACGCCACCCTGGCCGTACACCCGGTGGCCTCGCTGCTGGGGCGCGACCTTTCGGAGTTCGCCTTCGTGCGCGACCAGTCACGCCTGCACGAAGGCTTCATGCAGTACGAATGGCGCAACCCCGGCGAAACGCACGCCCGGCCCAAGGCGCTGCACATGACCTGGTTCCAGCCGTGGGACTGGATCATTTCCGCATCTGCCTACCGAGAGGAATTCCGCAACCTGCTGGATGTGACCATGCTGCGCGATGCGGTGCTGTCACACCGCGTGGGCGAAACCGGCTACGCCTACATCATGACCGGCGCGGGCGAACTGCTGGTGCATCCGGTGATGGAGCCGGGCGACATTGCCGACGCGCGCGACGACACCGGTCGCCGCTTCGTGCGCGAGATGCTGCAAAAGCGTTCGGGCCGCATCATCTATTCGTGGCGCAATCCGGGCGAGGATACCTACCGCGAGAAGATCGTGGTCTACGCCTACCTTGCGGACTACGACTGGATTGTCGCCGCGTCCGGCTATACCGACGAAATCTACGCGCCCCTCGACCGCATGCGCAGCCTGGCGCTGTGGTGGCTGCTGGCCGCTACCGTGATGGTGGCGTTGGCCAGCCTGTACGCCAGCGCGGGCATTACCGGGCCGCTGCGTCGGCTGACCGAGCGGGTGCGGGTGGGCGCGGGCGGCGACCTTTCCGTGCGGGTGGTGCCGGAAACCCACGATGAGATCGGCGATCTTGCAAATTATTTCAATAGATTGATGGGGAATCTTGAGGGGCACAGCCTGCGCCTGGGACAACTGGTGGAGGCGCGCACGGCAGAGTTGAGCCGCCTGAACGCCGACTATCTGGGCGAACTGGAGCGCCGCGCCGCCACCGAAGAAGAGGCGCGCAACCGTCTGGCCTTTTTGCGCGCGTTGATGAACGCCATCCCCAATCCCATATTTTACAGCGATTTCACGGGGCGTTTCGTGGATTGCAACGACAGCTTTGCCAGGACGGTGCTGGGCTGTGCGCGAGAAGACGTGCGGGGCCGCCCGCCGGGTGACTTCCCTGACGTGTACCCGCCGGACGTGGCCGCCGCCGTGCTGCGCGACGATGATGAACTGCGCCACGTGGGCGGCACGCGCTATGGCGAACAGACCCTGCGTTGCGCCGACGGTGTGGTGCGACATTTTGGCGTGGTGAAGTCCGTTTTCGGGGGCGGCGCGGCGGGCGAAGGCGGCATCATCGGCGTGCTCACCGACCTTACGGCCCGCCGACGGGCAGAGGATGCGCGCCGTCTGCTGGAGCAAGCGGTGGAACATTCCGTGGGCGCGCTGCTGATTCTGGACGGGGAATGCGCCATCCGCTACGCCAACCCGGCCTTTGCCGCCATGACCGGCTGGCCGCGCGCCGAGGCGCTGGGGCGACGGCTGGCGGATCTGGGAACTGGAGAGAGGGATTCCGGCTTCGCTGCCCTGCAAACGGCCTGCGAACACGGGGAAGCGTGGAATGGTCATGCCACCCTGCGGCGCGGGGACGGCACGTCCTTCGAGGCGGAATGCCGTCTTGTCCCGCTGTTTGACGGCGCGGGCACAGCGGGTAATTTCGTGTGTACGCTGGAGGCCGTCGACGGATGAGCGCGCAGGGGAGGGCGGGACTTCGGAACCCGTGCGGGCCGATGAGCCTGGATGACGGGACTGTTGGCGGGGGACAAAGGAGCATGGCGTGGAGCGATACGGTGACCCGGCGTCGCGGCCATTGATCGGCACGAACACCCGGCTGGGGGCAATGCACGTTCCGAATCATCTGAAGCGCCCAAAGCGTTCGGCGCGCACGAGCCGGGCGACTTGGGCGACTCGCGCAGACCGGGCGTGCGTGGCGGCGGCAGGGCGGGGTATTGGTCTGGAGCGGGCGCGTACGTGCAGGCCGCCACGCCTGTGGTCGTGCCTTGCGGCGTGTCTGATAGTGTGCGTCCTTGCGGTGCTGGCGGCTGCTCCGGTGCGTGCCCAGTCCGGCATGCTCCCGAATGAGGCAGGGCAGGCCGGGCGCGCCGGACGGTCCGACGCCGGAAGGCTTGTCTTCGTCACCCAGCAGTATCCGCCGTTCAACTACCTGGAGCGCGGCGACAGCGCCGGCCGGGTGGTCGGACCTGTGCCCGAAATCGTCGCCATGGCCTGTCGGCGCATGGGTGCGGACTGCACGTTCCGGCTGTTGCCGTGGGCCCGTGCCCAGCAGGAAGTGCGCAGCGGCATGGCGGACGGCATCTTCACCATCGGCCACGTGCCGGAGCGCGAATCATGGTTGCGTTTCTGCCCGCCTCTGGTGCGGGCCGAGTACGGCTTTTTCGTGCGCATGGAGAACCCGCTGCGCTACATTGCCCCCCGCGACGTGGTCGGATACCGGGTGGGCGTCTACGGGCCTTCCCTGACGTCGGACATCCTGACCCAGTTGGCGCGTCAGACGTCCATGACCGTGGATATGGCCCCGGACATCGATTCCGGGTTCCTCAAGTTGGCGCAGGGGCGCATTGACGCCGTGTTTGCCAACAGGGAAAACGGTCAGGCCACCATCGGCCTGTTGCGTCTGGCCAACCTGCGCTATGCGGGCTGGCACAGCCGGGTGGACTACACTGTGGCCTTTGCGCGCCATGCCCCGCCGGAAGTTGTGACCGCCTTCGAGGCGGCATTGCGCGCGCTGCACCGGGAAGGAGAATTGCAACGCTGCCTTGCGGCGTACGGGTTGCAGTCCGCCTTTCCCGATACGGAGGGCCGGGGGAATCCGGGGACGCCGTCTGGCGCTGCCGGGTACTCCGAACCGATGCCGGAACCTGCCGTCAACGCGGCGTCGGATGGGGCGTCCCCCAGCATGTCAGGTTTTGCTTCCGGTTCCCTCTCCGACACGCCATTTGGCGCATCGCCCGGCATGCTGCCGGATTGACGGGGGATTTGGTCCGCAGGCGTGAAGGCAACAGCCGCGCCAGGCAGGACATGCACTCTCTGGCTGCGCCAGATACCTCGGCGCCATCCGTGCGGGCACGGATGGCTGGTACCTGTCAGCGCCCCCGGCGTCGGGTTTTCTGGTCCTGATTCCGGGGCTGGGCGGGCACGTGCCGCCCTTGCCGCGCGGGTCTGCCGCCGCACCCCTCCATTGCGCTGTTGCGCCCCCGGCACGGCATGCGCTATGCATTGCCCGTTCCCGAAAGCGGCAATGCCGACACCCTGCACGGGGTTCCCTTCCATTCCGGAAAAGGGCTCCGTCCGGTCGGCGTGCCTTTTCCGGACAGGGCAAGACCCTGCCCGGCTGTAGCGCGCGTGCGCCATGGCCGGTTCCTCCCTACGCATACGACGCGTCTCCACGCACACCACGCGTTCGCGCGTGCCCACACGGCGATACGGCATGAACAGCAAAAAGCGCATCCTTGGCATACTGCTCGGCGTCATGGTTCTGGCGGCGGGCATCTGGTACTGGCACGGCCTTGGCAAGGTGGAAACCGACGATGCGCAGGTTGACGGCCGCATCTTCATGGTGTCTCCACGCGTGGGCGGCTACGTGGTGGACGTGCCCGTGGAGGACAACACTTTTGTCAAGGAAGGCGCAGTGCTGGCCCGGCTGGATCCCACCGAATACGAGGTGGCCGTGGCCGAGGCGCGCGCCCAGCTTGCCGCATTGCAGCGCGGCGTGCCCCTGGAACTTTCGCAGACCGTGCATCGGGTAACCGGTGCGCAGGCCGTGGAAGAAGCCACCAAGCGCCGTGCCGCGCAGGCCCGCGATGAAGAGGACGCCGCCCGCTACGAAATGGAGCGCCTGTCCACCGAGCATGCCCAGGCCACGCTGGACCGCCGCAGGCTGGAAGCATTGGTAGGGCAGGGGGCCGTCTCGCGCGAGGCAGTTGACCGTGCCCGTTCCGCTGACGACGCCGCCAAGGCCCGGCTGGAATCGTCCCGCGCCAAGCTGGAAGCTGCCAGCAAGGCCCGCGCGGCGGCAGAGGCGGAAATGCGCCGCGTGCGCGCCGAGGTGGATCTGGCCGGCACCGGGCAGGTGGTGGCGGAAATCCGCGCCCGCCAGGTAGAGGCCCAGCAGGCCAAGGTGCGCCAGGCGGAACTGAATCTGGAATGGACCACCGTGCGCGCCCCCGTGGACGGCTACGTGACCAAGAAGAACGTGGAGCCGGGCCGCATGATTACGCGCGGGCAGCCGATCATGGCCGTGGTGCCCATGTCGCCCGAACACCTGTGGGTGACGGCCAACTTCAAGGAAACCGAACTTACCGAGGTGAAGCCCGGCCAGCCCTGCGAAATTCGGGTGGACACCTACCCCAATCTGGTGCTGAAGGGCCAGGTGGAATCGATCATGGCGGGCACGGGCGCGGCCTTTTCGCTGTTTCCGCCCCAGAATGCCTCCGGCAATTTCGTGAAGGTGGTGCAGCGCATTCCCGTGCGGCTGCGCCTGACCGACTATGACCCCGCCGCCATGCCGCCCTTGCGCGTGGGCATGAGCGTGGTGCCCGTGATCTTTACCAACCGTGGCGTTTCCGAGGTGCCCCGGCGCGATGCCGGACCCGAAGGGGCCGCCCTGCGGACCCCGAATCAGCCTGGGCAGGGCGCAGGCGGCAACGCCACGCAAGGCCTGAAGCCCGCAGGCAACGGCACGGTTTCCGGGGCGGTTGGGGGCACGGCTGCGGGCGCGGCGTCCGCCGAACCGGCCCGCAAGCAGTAGCCGGAACGGCAGGGACGCATGACGCGCGAACCCGAATCGGTCAACCGCTGGCTCATCACCCTGGCGGTGATGGTGCCCACGCTCATCGAAATCCTGGACACCAGCGTGGCCAACGTGGCCCTGAAGCATATTCAGGGCAGCCTTGCCGCGGGCGAGGAAGAGGTGACCTGGGTGCTCACCTCGTATCTGGTTGCCAACGCCATCGTCATTCCCATGAGCGGCTGGCTGGCGCGGCTGATGGGGCGCAAGCGCTTCCTGATGCTGTCCATCGCCGTGTTCACCGCCAGTTCGCTGCTGTGCGGGGCGGCAACCACCCTGCCGCAGATCATCCTGTTCCGCATCTTTCAGGGGTTGGGCGGCGGCGGGCTGCAACCCATGTCCCAGGCCATCCTGATGGAAACCTTTCCGCCGCAGCAGCGCGGCATGGCCATGGGCATTTTCGGCGTGGGGGTGGTGCTGGGACCCATCCTTGGCCCGCTCATGGGCGGCTACCTGACGGACAATTTCACCTGGCGGTGGATCTTCTACATCAACCTGCCGGTGGGCTTGCTGGCGCTGTACCTGGCCGGGGCCTTCCTGTTCGACCCGCCGTACATGGAGCGCCGCCAGCGCGGCGAGGCGGTGGATTACATCGGCCTTGCCTTGCTGACCACAGGCATCGGCGCGTTGCAGATCGTGCTGGACAAGGGCCAGCAGGACGACTGGTTCAGCTCGCCGTTCATCACCACGCTGGCTGTGGTGTCCGCCGTCTCGCTGGTGGTGCTGGTGTTCTGGGAACTGCGCCACCCAAGGCCGGTGCTGGACTTTCGCATTCTGAAGAACCGCAGTTTCGCCATCGGTAATGTGGTGATGTTCTTTGGGTTCTTTGCCTTTTTCGGGTCCATCGTGCTGCTGCCGCTGTTCCTGCAGGGGCTGATGGGCTACACCGCCTACCTTGCCGGGCTGGTGCTGGGGCCGGGGGGCATGCTGGCCCTGGTGTTCATGCCCGTGGCGGGCAAGCTGACAGAGCGCATCGACGCCCGCTGGATGCTGGCCTTCGGCATGCTGGTCTGCGCCTATTCGCTGCACATCATGGCCGGGTTCAACCTGTATATCGACTTTGGTACGGCGGCCTTCGCCCGCGTGTTGCAGGGCATTGCCATGCCGTTCTTCTTCGTGTCGCTGTCGGTGGTCACCTTCGCCTACGTCCCGCGCGAGGCCATGAACACCGCATCGCCCCTGTACAACCTGCTGCGCAACCTGGGCGGTTCGTTCGGGGTGGCTTTTGTCACCACGCTGCTGGCCCGGCGCACCCAGTACCACCACAGCGTGCTGTCCGAAGGCATGACACCGCTGTCCGCAGCCTACCAGTTGAGCTATGAGCAGATTCGGGCGGGGCTGGCCATGCAGTTGGGCGAGGTGGCCGACCTGGCCGAGCGGGCGCAGACGCTGATCTATCAGATGCTCCAGCGCGAGGCCTCGGCCCTGGCCTTCAACGACGCCTTTCTGTCGCAGGGGGCCATCTTTGTGGTGCTGTTCTTCTGCGTCTGGTTCATGCGCCGTCCCCCGCGCGGCAAGCATGAGGGCTTTGTGGAATAGAGGGCCGAAGACCGTCGCCTCTGCCTTTCCCGCGTCGCTGTCATGCGCGGTGCGGAGGCAGGGACGAGGGGCGGGGAACATCGGACGCACCGGGCATACACGCAAACAGCCGCCATTCCGGACAGGGATGGCGGCTGTTCATTTTCCGGGGGGCGCTGGCGTCAGTTGCGTGTGCCGGTGGCCAGTTCTTCGCGCACTGCTTCAATCTCGGCCAGGTAGCGGGCAAAGACCTGTTGGTCGTCTTCCACGTTGCCGAAATCGGTCCCGGCCTCCACGTCGCGCAGATCAAAGATGGCGTTGGCCAGCGCCCATGGCTCTGGCGCATCCAGCACACGCCCGGTGCGGCCGCTGTCGATGAGACCGCATGCACCCGTGGCGCGGGTGGTCACCGTGGGAATGCCCATGGCCTGTGCCTCTGCCACCACGTTGCCGAAGGTGTCGTAGAACGAAGGGTGGCAGAACACATCCAGGGAGGCATAGAAGCGCGGCATGTCCGCAGCCCCCACCTTGCCCAGGAACAACACGCGGTTCTCCACCCCCAGCGATGCGGCGTAGTCGCCGTATTTGCGGCTGCGCCGTCCGCCCGCCACCAGCAGCACGTATTCTTCCGGCAGGTGGGGCAACGCGGCGATGAGCCGGTCCAGTCCCTTCAGTTCGAAATTGCTGGAACAGAAGCCGATGGCCCGGTGGCGCGTTGAAAGGCCCCTGGCCTGCCGGGCCTCCGGGCGCAGATCGGCAAGGTGGCGGACGTTGAAGCGCCCGGTGTCCACCCCATTGGGAATGACCACCACGGTGGCCGGGGAATGGGGAAACCGCCGCGCCACGGCGGCCCGCACGTTCTGCGAAATGGCGATGATGCGCCGCGTGGCCGGGTGAGTGTAGATGGCCTTGTCCAGCAGGAGCATCAGCAGGTTGTTGGGGTTTACCAGACGCGAAAACGCCTTGGTGAACCGTCGCCAGGGCGAGCGTTGCGCCGCCAGGCTGTCGCGCAGAAAGTCGAGGTGCGGGCCGCCGGACCTGTGGATGTGGCAGCCCGCCATGTTGCCGAAGCTGATGGTGATGGTGGAGGACGGCAGGTTGCGCAGGGCGCGGGCGGCCGCGAAGTGCAGGCCCAGGTTCTTCATGAACCGGCCAGGACGCCACAGGCCCAGTTCGCGGATGTCCACGGCCAGGGGGGCAGCGTCCTTGTTGGCCTGTTGGTTGGCCTGTTGGTTGGCCTGTTGGCCAGCCTGGTGGTCGGCCTGACTGTCATTGGTCTGATTGGGGTCTGCCCGGTCAGCGCCTGCATTGTCGCTGGCAGCGGGATTCTGCGAATGCGCGCGCAGTTCGGGGGCCACTTCGCCGCACAGCACCCGCACGGGTATGCCCCGGGCACGCAGGTATTCATGGAAGCGGTGGCAGAAATGTTCCACTCCGCCGTAGCGGGAGTAAGTGCGGATGAACAGCGCCACTTCCGGGCGGGGTGCCCGGCGTGGTGCGGCGGGTGGCGTGACGGCCTCCGCCTTGGCCCCGTGGAGGGCGGTATGCGCAGCGTCCGTCCGGGGCTGGGAATCCGTGGGGGTGTCAGGCATGGCGGAGGGGGTGAAGGTAAGCGCCGGGGCGCGCAGGAGGGCCGGAACGCCCGTCCGGTCTAGCAAACGCCCCCGGCGGGCGCAAGGCTGTCGGGCACCGTGCGGGCCCGCCCGCCGTCTCGTAAAGGACTGGGCCGCACGCCGTCAGGTGCAGGCAGGCCAGCCCCCCGTCACGCTGACAGGGCCGCACGCGCGGCAGGACCGCGCAGACACGGTGGGCCGCACCGGCATGCTCGCGCGTTGCGGGGGCATGCGCCCTGCCGTCCGTATGTGCTTTCAGCCTTTGGCCACCGCTGGCGGGTAGTCCTTTTCGGTACGCGAGCGGGTTTCCGCCAGGGTTTCTTCGGAATCCGCATAGCGATCGGCAATGTCGCGGAAGGTTTGCAGATTGGCCAGAAAGGCGTCCACCACGTCGGGGTCGAAGTGCGATCCGCGCCCCTGACGGATGATTTCCACGGATTTTTCCATGTCGAATGGGGGCTTGTACACCCGGCGGCTGATCAGCGCATCGAACACGTCGGCCAGGGCCATGAGCCGTGCGGAAGCGGGGATTGCGTCGCCCGAAAGCCCCAGCGGATACCCGCTGCCATCCCATTTTTCGTGGTGGCAGTATGCAATTTCGCGTGCGTGGCGCAGGAACGAGACCGGAGTGTCCAACTGTTTTTCCGCCGCAATGATGGCGTCGCGCCCCAGCGCGGGGTGGCGCTTCATGTCTTCGAACTCTTCCGGCGTAAGCTTGCCGGGCTTCAACAGGATGCGGTCGGCTATGCCCACCTTGCCGATGTCGTGCAGCGGGGCGGACTTGAACAGCAGGGGGATTTCATCCGGCGTGAGCACGGCGGAAAAGCGCGGGTTTTCCGACAGGTGCCGGGCCAGCACGAGAACGTAATGCTGGGTGCGGCGGATGTGGTTGCCGGTTTCGTTGTCGCGCGTTTCGGCCAGCGAGGCCATGGCCATGATGGTCACGTCCTGCACGGCGGCCAGTTCGCGCATGCGGCGGGCCACCTCGTTTTCAAGGAATTCGTTCTTGTCCTTCAGAAAGTCGCGCGCGGCCTTCACCTGCAGATGGGTGCGCACGCGGGCCAGCATGATGGAGGGGCTGACAGGCTTGGTGATGTAGTCCACCGCGCCCAGTTCGAGGCCAATGCGTTCGTCGTCTTCCTCCGACAGCGCGGTAAGGAAGATCACGGGCACGTCCGCCGTGCCGGGCAGCGACTTCAGCCTGCGCAGCACCTCGTACCCGTCCATGCCGGGCATCATGATGTCCAGCAGCACAAGGTCCGGCGGGCTGCCGGAGGACAGGATACGCAGGGCCTTTTCTCCGCTGTTGGCCACCTTGACCCGATAGGCGTCCTTCAGCAGGTCGCTGAGCAGGGTCAGGTTGTCCGCAGTGTCGTCCACCACGAGCACGGTGCGCCGGGTATCGTCTGAAGTGAAGGGAGGTACGGTCATGGAGGTCTCGTCATGGCTGAAGGTGCTTGCTGGCCGTGCGGCGCGGGGCGCGGCAGGCTGGTGCGGAATGGCGGGGCTGGGCGGTTGTTGCGCGTGGGGTCAGGCGGTGTGCCCCGCCCGGGCCAAACGGAGCATCTCCAATGCCCGCTCGAACTCGAAGGCGCGCAGGGCCTCGCCCATCTCGTCCACGACGGGCGACCCCAAAGCGGCGCGCAGGGCTTCCGCATGGGTATTGAACAGGTCCACGGCCTCGCTGTCGTCGTCCTCTATGAACATCTCCAGTCGGTTCAGCAGGGTATCATCCAACAGGGCGCCGTCCGGCAGAGTGACAGCTGGTTGGGCATCGTTTGGCCCGGTGCTGCCGGGCAGGGTGTTGCCTTGGGCGGGGGCGGCCCGGCTGGCGGCGGCAGATCCGGCAGGGCCATGTTCGACAGAGCCTGGCCCGGCGGCCATGCCGCCGGAAACGGGCCGTGCGTCGTCCAGCAGACGCCGCATGGCCCGCACCGCCTCATCCAGCGAGTCTCCCAGCACGGCCAGCACCTGCGACCTTCGCTCGGCAGGAGCAGCGTGGCGCAGGGCCGCTTCCAGCTCCGCTGCCCGGGCCTGCACGTTGCGCGCGCCCAAGGTGCCTGCAACGCCCTTCAGGGTATGCGCCTCGCGCGTGGCGGAGGTGCCGTCGCCGGACGCGATGAACCCGGCAATGCGGGTCGCCGCATCCGCATGCTGTGAAACGAAGCGGTGCAGCAGGGTATGATACGTGCCCTGCTTGCCCAACACCCGGCGCAGCCCTGCTTCCGGATCGAGGATGTGGCGGGCGTCCTCCTGTGCCGACGCCGGGTCCGGCGGCGGGGTGGAGGATGCGGGCGCGGGGTGTGGCGTGGCCGGGCTGTCGCCGCGTTTGGGCAGCCAGCGGATCAGGGCGGCAAACAGGTCGTCCGGGTCGATGGGCTTCGCCACATGGTCGTTCATGCCCGCCGCAAGGCATGCCTCGCGGTCGCCCTGCATGGCGTTGGCGGTCATGGCCACGATGGGCAGCAGGTCGGCCCCAAGGGTGCGGCGGATGGTCCGGGTGGCCTCGTACCCGTCCATGACGGGCATCTGCACATCCATCAGCACCAGGTCGTAGTGCCCCTCCATGGCCATGCGCACCGCCTGCGCCCCGTCCTCGGCCGCATCGGGTACCAGCCCCGCTTCGGCCAGCAGCCCCAGGGCCACCTCGCGGTTCAGTTCGTTGTCCTCCACCAGCAGCACGCGCGCCCCCTGTACGCCGTCGAGCATGGCGGGCCGGGTATCGGGTGGCTGGGCGCTGGCGCGCGGAGTCGGGTGTACCGCACCCAGCAAACGCATGGTTGTGTCGAACAACAGGGACGGCTGCACCGGCTTCACCAGCACGGCATCCACCCCCACCCCTTCGGACGCGGCGAAGATTTCTTCGCGTCCGTGGGCGGTAACGATGGCCATGGGCAGGTCCGGAGAGAGGGCGCGAATGTGGCGGGCCGTTTCCAGCCCATCCATGCCGGGCATCTGCCAGTCCAGGAACACCATGCCGAAGGGCGTGTTCGACGCCTGGGCTTCCTGCAGCAGTTGCAGCGCGGCCTCGCCGCCGTCAGCCTCTGCCGTGCGGAAGGTCATGCCTTCCAGCATGTGTGCCAGCACCATGCGGGCCTGGGGGTTGTCGTCCACCACCAGCACCCGCAGGCCCCGCAGATCGATGCGCGGCACCAGGGGCCGCCGTCCGGATCCCAGCCCCAGCCGGGCAGTGAACCAGAAGGTGCTGCCCCCGCCGGGGGTGCTGTCCACCCCCACCTCGCCGCCCATCAGGTCGGCCAGTTTCTTGGCGATGGCAAGGCCAAGGCCGGTGCCGCCGTACTTGCGGGTGGTAGAGGTGTCCG
Organism: uncultured Desulfovibrio sp.; assembly: GCA_964402645.1. Taxonomy (GTDB): domain Bacteria; phylum Desulfobacterota; class Desulfovibrionia; order Desulfovibrionales; family Desulfovibrionaceae; genus Cupidesulfovibrio. The sequence continues at coordinate 414,669 of CAYOCV010000002.1, forward strand.
CCTGCTGGAACGAGACGAACAGCCTTTCCTTCTGTTCCGGCGTAAGGCCGATGCCCGTGTCGCGCACGGCAAGGCGCAACAGCACGTCGTTCTCGCCTTTTTCCAGCGTTGCCACATGCACCACCACTTCGCCGTGCTCGGTGAATTTTACCGCGTTGTTGGCGTAATTGATGAGTATCTGGCCCAGCCGCAGCGGGTCGCCCCGCAGCACGGGGGGCACGCCGGACGCCACGTCGAGAACGAATTCCAGGCCTTTGGCGGCGGCTTTTTCCGAAACAAGGTTGGCCACCGTGTCGAGTACGGTTTCCAGTTCGAATTCGGTGTTTTCCACCGCCAGCTTGCCCGCCTCGATCTTGGAGAAGTCGAGGATGTCGTTGAGGATGCCCAGCAGATGCTGGCCCGATGCGCGTATCTTGCGCACGTAGTCGGTCTGGCGCGGGTCCAGGTCCGTTTTCAGGGCCAGGTGGGCCATGCCGATGATGGCGTTCATGGGGGTGCGGATTTCATGGCTCATGTTGGCCAGGAAGTCGCTTTTGAGCTGCGTGGCTTCTTCGGCCATTTCCTTGGCCCGGCGCAGTTCGGCTTCGGATTGCTTGCGCAGGGAAATGTCGCGCAGGGCGCCGCAGGCGCTTACCGGATACCGTTCGGAGGCGGGCAGCTTGCTGAGGCTGATTTCCAGCGGCAGCCGGGTGCCGTCCTTGCGCACCCCCACCACCTCGCGCTCATGCCCGATGACCTTCAGCGGCGAGACGAGAAAGTCGTTGCGCAGCGCCACATGGCGTTCGCGCAGCTCTTCCGGCAGGAAGTCCTCCACCAGACGCCCGGTCAGCTCGCCCGCCTCGTAGCCCAGCAGCCGTTCAAGCTGCGGATTGCACAACACGATGCGTCCGTCCCCGTCCGCCACCACCATGGCGTCCGGTGCGGAATGCACGATGCCCCGGTACCAGGCTTCCGTTTCCTTCAGTTCCGCCTGCTGTTCCTTGAGTTCGGTAATGTCGTTGATAAGGGTGACCCGCCGGGGGGTGACGTCCTCGTCGCCGATGAGCGCGCAGCGCACGTCGGCCCAGCGCACCTCTCCGTCGGGGCGCAGGTAGCGGTGTTCCGCACGCACGGTGATGACGCCGCGCGGGTGATCCTGACCGTTCGGAGCCTGGCCGTCGGGAACCTGGCTGGCGGGGGGTGGGGCGTCGGGATCAAGGCGTTGCAGCAGGGCTTGTAGTGCCGTGCGGTCATCCGGATGAAAGAAGTCTTCCAGGTCGCGGCCACGCAGTTCCGGTTCGCTGACGCCAATGAAGTCGATGAAGGCCGGGTTGGCGCGGTCGATGCCAAGGCCCCTGCGTTCGCTGACGATGCCGATGCCCGCCGTCTCGAACACCGCACGAAAGAACGATTCGCTGCGGCGCAGCAATTCGCGGCTTTCCTCCAGTTCGCTGGCCTGGCTACGGGTTTGCTCCAGCAGCCCACGGGTATGCAGGTTGCGCTCCAGCACCTCTTGCGACAGTGCGGCCATGGGCAGCATGTCCTCGAAAAGCGTGACCGCGCGGGGCGGCAGCGGGCCCAGGGTGGCCAGTTCCAGCACGCCCAGCAACCGTTCGCCCAGCATCAGCGGATAGGCCCGCAGAGAGGCGGGTTCCACCTCGCCAAGGCCGGTGGTGAAGCGCAGCGTCTCGCCCGTGGGGGGCGTGAGTTCGACCGGGGCGCGCGTGACCGCACACCGGCCCACCAGCCCGTCGCCTTTGGGCAGGCTGTCCGGGGGACCGCCGGAAACCCCGCCCAGCGAGGCAACCAGATCAAGATGCACGCCGTCGTCATTGGGCACGTACAGGGCGGCGTAGGGGGCATTGGCCATCTGGGCGGACAGGGTGGTCAGGCGCTGGCCGAAGGCGTGCAGGTCGCCTGCCTGTTGCAGGGCGGTGGCCGTCTCGGACATCTGGGCCTTGATCCAGCGCTGTTGCTCCATCTGGCGCGAAACGCCGCGCAGCACTTCAAGGGAGCGGGCCATGGCCCCCATTTCGTTGCGCTCTTCGCCGTACGGCACCTGCACGTCCAGGTCGCCGTCGGCCAGAGCCTGGACGCATCCCGTCAGGGCCAGCAACCGCCGCCGGATGGCCCAACTGACCAGATAGGTAATGACGATGACCATGCCGCAGAACAGCGCGTACGCGGCCACGGCCTTGATCAGCATGGTGCGGTTTTCCGCCACCGATGACTGAAAGAAGTGCTCTGCCGTGGAACGCGCTGCCTGCATCAGTTCGTCGATGGAGGCCAGCAGCCTGTCCGCAGGATTCTGGGGCGAGGATTCCGTAAGCCGCCACGCTTCCTGTATCTCGCGGTTTTCGGCAAGGGCCATGGCCCTGTCGCGCATGGACAGGAAGTCGTCATAACGGCGCGCCATGGCTTCGATGAGGGCAGGGTCGCCCCGGAAATTGGCGCGCAAGGCGTCCAGCCCGTCGTGGAACAGGCGTTCCTCGCGCCGCAGTATGGTCATCTGTTCAGCCTTGATGGCCTCGTCCACCTCGATGATCTGCTCGCGCATGGCCGAGCGCATGCGCTCCACACTTTCCTTGGCTTGCTGCAGGCTGCTGGTGGCGATGAAGGTGTGCCGGTAGACGGTGTCGGCGTCTTCGGCCATGCCGTGCAGCAGGGTCAGGGTGCTGTAGCCCAGGGCAATGCTGAAGGCGACGATGAGCAGCGTGCCGAGCAGCAGCCGCTGAAAAACGGAAAGATGGCGAAACAGCATGGGGCCCGTAAGGGTGGGCATGGCTGAACTCCTTCCATCCGGCGGGGTGCCCCCATCGGTGGTTGGGATGGGAATACATGGGACACTATAAGCGGGTGTAAGGATTATTGTCCAGTAAAGGAAAAATATGGTGAAGGATTGGGGTGTGGGGCTGGGGGCTTGATGGGGGGGCAGGCGTGGGCTGAGGCGGGCGCGGACTGGAGCGGGCGGGGAAAAGGGACGGGAGGGAGTGCTGAAAGGGGGGGGGGAGCGAGGATGTGCAGGAGCGGGGGCTTGTCCTTGCACGATTGGCTTCACTCGTCCCGTGCGCCCCCGCTTTCATGCAGGACATCAGTCCGGCAGGATGCTCCACAGCCGATATATGGCGGCTTCCATTGATGTGCTGTCTCGCGCGTCCCGCGCGAAGGCCACAGCTTCTGCGCTGGTGGCGGCGGGGTGGCACGACGTTCCGTCGCCCCTGTGCCAGCAGACCAGGAACTGCGGCGCAGGTTCTGGACCGCGCCCTTCGGACCATGCGGAGCGAGAGGCTTCGGAGGTTGATGCACGCCGCGTGCGGGAGTGCTGCCGGTTGTCGCCAGGGTGCGGAGCGGCGCTGTGGCTGTGGCGGGAAGCGTCGGCAGGCGTGGCGGCGGTCCCCCCCGTTGCACGGGATGCCGGGGGTGTCGGGGATGCGTGGAACGCGTGCTGCCGTGCGTCGAGGCTGCCAGGGGCGGTTGGGATCATTGGGGTGACAGGCGGGAAAGAGGGGGGCAGACGGTTGGGGAAAGCTGTGTGCATGGGACCTCCGTGTTCCGGTGTAGGGAACATTTTGCACATAATGTGCGAAGGGTCCAGCAGGCCGCGCTGCACGGGGCGGTTGCGGAATGGCGGGGCGGTTGTGCTGGCCGCGCGTGCGGGGGGAGGAAGGAGAAGGCCAGAAAGAGACATGTCCGGCGGGGGTAGGTTCGGAAGGGGGCAGCCATGAGTGCGGTGGGGCGGCGGCCTGTTCGGCTTGACCGTGTTCGGACGCGACCGGGCCTGGGTGTTGCAGGCGGCCCCAACGGATGTCCCGTTTTGTCCATCGGCAGCGCGGCGGTTACAGATCCTTGCCCGCCCAGATTACCCGTCCGATGACTTCCCAGGGCAACATTTCGTCGCGCGGGTCGATTTCGATGTCCTGGTAGGTGAATTCCGGGTTGTCGCCCCGGAAGTGATAGCGTCCGGGAGTGCGGGAGAACCGCTTGATGTAGATTTCGTCCTGCACGCGCAGCACGTAGACCCTGTCCTCCGCCAGCGCGCGGTCATGCTGGTTCACCAGCACCAGGTCGCCGTCGTGCAGGGTGCGCTCCATGGAGCGGCCCATGACTTCCATGAGGCACAAGCCCGTGGTGGACCGGGCCCGACCCAGCACCCAATCCAGCCGAAAGGCATGCTGTTCTTCCGGGTGCCCGCCGGTTTGCAGCGACCCGCCGCCTGCGCTGGGGCGCGCCTCTGCCTTGTCCACGAACACGAATTCCTCGGCCAGGCGTCGGAGTGCTTCCGGCGTTTCCGCCTGCCCTGCAGACGCCGCAGAGGTGTGTGCCCCATCTCCATAGGGGCGTTGCATGCGTTCATGCAGGCCCCGCCAATGGGGTTGGGGGACGCTGGGCGTCCCGGCGCTGGATATGCGCTCCAGGTGGTCGCTGAGCCGCGCGAGATTGGTGCGGCTCGGAAACCGCTCCCCGTTTTTCCAGGCATAGACGGTGCGTTCGCTGACCCCGGCGATTTCCGCAAGGCGCTTCACGCCGCCCACACTGCGCAGGGCATCGACGACGAACTCCCGGAGCTCTTCCCCATCGGTTCCCGTGGAATCGTACTCGTTCATGCATGAGAAGTTAGCACATTCTGTGCGGATGTCCACAAAAAACTGCCATCGACGTTCCGATACTCTTGACGTTTGTGTGCGAAGTGTGAAATATCTGTGCGCACAGCAGGTCGCTGCCCTTGATGACCATGTGCGGCGCGGCTGAGGTGTTTATCAGGCAAGGGCGGGAACGGGTTTTCCTGTCGGGAGTAAAAACGGTGAAAAGGCAGAAATATAGACTGGTCGATTTGGGGGGTGTGCTCGCGGATGGGCACTCCGGCGGTTTATCGGCGGTACCGTCGTAACGAAAAGGATAAGACCATGCATGTGATGTCGCGCGAAGCCCGATGCGCCGTCTGCGGAAGCAGGTTGGGCGCGGGGAATGGAGTGGCGGTTGCCGGGGTAATGCTGTGCCCGGCTTGCGCCGAGGGATGCAGCCTGCATGACAGGCGGCTTCCCATGATGTTCATCGAGGTGGACGAGCACCGGCGCCTGCTCGGACTGTACCATGCCAGCCACGACGAGGCCTGCCGCTCCACGCCGGAAGCCGCGCGTGCCCGAGTGCGCGCGCTTGAGGCGTGCAACCGCTTTTATGAAGGAGGTGCGCCATGCCGATTGTAACCTGTCTGCACTGCGGTTCTCCGTTTTCCGTAAACCCTGCCCGGTTGCTGCACGGTCGGGGGCGGTATTGCAGCCGCGCCTGCCACGCGGCCGCGCGTACTCTGGAGCGCCCTGAACGGTGCCGCCTGTGCGGCGGTCCCATGCCGCCTGGCCGGGCTCATCGTCGCTATTGTTCCCGTGAATGCGTGGCCTTGGCCGCCGCCGGGCAGGCCCGGCTGCACCCGCGCACCTGCGTGGTGTGCGGGCGCGGATTCACTCCGGCATCGCTGCGGGACAAGTTTTGCGGTCCCGGTTGCGAGGCTGCGGCACACGGCGTGGATCACGGCCTGTTTGAAGACCCGTGGGCGTCGGGGGATATTCCACCGGATTGCTATGGTCGCGACTTGTTTCGCATGCCCGACATGGTGCTTGGATTCTGAGGCTCGCTGAAGGGCGAACGGCTGTGCCGGCGAGGGGCTTGTGCCGCATGGCCGCCATACGGCGAGGATGCCGCCCGGCGCGCCCCGCGCTGGTGCGGGATATGCCGGTTCCGCGCGCCGTTGCGCTGCGGATTGGCGCGACGTGGACCGTCGCAGAGGAGGATGCCGCATGGCGGCTGTGAACAGAGTGATGCTGCTCGGACGCGTGGTGGCCGGGCCGCGGACCGGTGACGGCCTGGTCGGCGCGTGCGTGTTGTTTTCCGTCAGCACGGAGGGCGCCGGACAGGATGATGCGGGCCAGCGGCACCGGGTGCGCGTTACCGGCGACCAGGCCGCATGGTGCCTGGCGCGGCTGCGGCGCGGCATGCTGGTGCATGTGGAAGGTGAGCTTGTGGCGTGCGAACGTGAAGGGGAAGCCCGCGCTGTGGTGGCCGCGTGGCTGGTCCAGGCGGTGGACGGTGAACGGCGTTCGGGCGTGCCCGCCCAGCCCGCTGCGCGGCATGCCGCGGCAGTGGTCGAAGCGGAGATGAATCGCCGTGAAGACCAGGGAGCTGCGGCGTCCTCTTGTCCCGAATGCACTGGCGGGGGATTGCCCCGCGCCGGACGCCGCGTCTCTTGCGGGCCTGGATTGCCTGAACTTTCGTGCCTGTTGCGGGACGGGGCGGGCGGAGCCCACCGGTTTGGGGCCTTGGCATCCGGTTTGCCGGGCATGCCGCCCTGGTCCGGTGAGCCGGACATTACGGGGGGTGAAGGGAGCCTGGCCACGCAGCCGTGCCTTGTGCCGTGGGGAAGCCGCCCGACCGCTGTAGCAGGTGCTTCGGACAGGTGCGTGCGGCGCATGCACTGAGACGGTATGACAGTTGTTGGGGGAGGACGGTTGTCTCGGCTGTCCGCAGTACAACATCAGCCGCGGCGCGGGGCGTCGCGCAATCAGGAGGATGAGGATGCAGGGTGCGCAGCAACCGCAGCCTCGACCGACATATGCTCCTGTGCCGGGTGGCGTCAGGCCGTCTCGCGGGTACGGGGCGTTCGCGGGTGGGCGGGGCGGGGGATACCCGGTCGGCAGCCATGACGCACGTTGCCGGACCAGTGACTTCTGGTCTGACGCAAGGTTTGTTCCGGGTTATGGCCAGGCGCTCGGCGCGGCATATGGCCCGGAGCACGGGGTTCCGTTCGTGCTGGTGGGGCTGGACGCCATCGGGCGCGCTGTGGGAGCGGGGCAAGGGGCCGTGAAACGCTGGATCCGCGAGGACGGATTTCCTGCCCGAAGATGTTCGGATGGAACCTACCGGGCCGACCCGGAAGCCGTGCGGCGCTGGTTCTGGATCAGCGAGGGAGCCGGGGCGGATGGCGGCCTGAACGCAACAGACCGCAGCCACTAGCCGGGCGGATCAGCTCTGGCGGCCGTGCAGGATGCAGCGCCTTGTGCAACGCCGGAGGCATGCCGAGCGGCAACAGGACGAGGCGGCACACATTGGCGGGCCGGACGGTGCATGCCGTCCGGCCCTGCGTGCATTTGGTTGGCACGGCAACGGCAATGCCAGCGCGCCGGACCTTTTCGGGTATCCAGAGGCGGGGTTTACTGCCCCTGAATGGTCACGTTGAGTTCGTCGTCCACGGTGACCTTGACGTTGGTCGTGACGCCGATCCAGCGCGATGCGGCCACGGTAAGCGCGGGCAGGGCGCTCTGGATGTCGCGTGAGCTGCCGGTGCTGGAAACCACCACCTTCCACACTACCGGCCCGGTCATTTCGGAGGGCGAGGGAAGGCCCTGCACGACGCCGATGGGCGTACCGTACGGGGGCCTGGCGTATTCCGGCACTTCGTTCGGGTTTGGCGGGGCACCTGCCGGGGCGGATTGCGGGGGTGCTGGCGCGTGAGATGACGGGGATGTCCGATCAGGTGCGGGCTGTCCTGCCGCTACCTGTCCTGTTCCATCCTGTCCTGTGGCAACCTGTCCTGTGGCAACCTGTCCGGCAGCGCTCTGTCCGGTTACACCTTCCGACCTGGCAATCGGGCTGCTTGTTGCGGGTGCAGCAGACGGGTCCGTGCTGGCCCGCCCGGTCTGCAAGTCGCGCGCTTCTATGGACAGGATGCGGGTATGCACCACAGTCATGGGCGGCGGGTAACCATATCCGCCGCCGAAGCCCCGATACCCGCCGTAGCCCCAGCCGCTGTTGCGGCTGCCGTATGCGCCGCCGTACCATGGCCAGGAACCGTACCCGATGCCGATGCCCACGGACGGGCGGGAATACCCGGACGAAAGGTCCGGCACTTCGTGCGGGCCGTCCACCTTCCATTCGACCACCACGGCCAGGTCCGCGACTTCCGGGCTTGCGGCCTCGCGGTAGCCGTGTCCGGTAAGTACGGCGCGCAGCCGTTGGGTGGACTGCCGGAACATGTCGGCATTGACGGCGCTCAGCGTGGCCAGGGCCGCACCGGGCACGAGCACGTAACTTTGGCCTGTCTTGCGGAAACCGGGAGCCGATACGGCCTGCACGTCGGCCTTCATGCGCGGGGCGCATCCCAGGGCCAGCAGCACGAAAAGCGCGAGCAGGCCGGCAAGGATGCGCAGTGTGCGCGGGGCGCGTGTTATGCGGGCGTCCATGTGATGTCCTTTGCGTATGCGTCCGGCAGGCATGCCGGGGTGTATTCTGCCCTTGCATGGCACGCCGGAGAGTGAAACCGTAACCGGGGGGCATGCCATTGTGCCATTGCGCTGCGGGCGGTCAAGAGGCCACTGTCTTGCCTGAATATGTGCATGATGGCGGGGTCTGTCCATGCTTGTCCAGCGGACCTGATAGGCCGGTCCGACTGGTCCGAAACTGGTCCCAGACTGGCCTGGCGGCAGGGGCGGCAGTTGGCCAGCGGGACTGAATGGCCGGATCTGGCTGGGTCTGGCCGGATCTGGCCGGATCTGGCCGGTTTGGCCGGGGTGTGCCCCGCTGGGCTGGTGAGACCGGGAGGACGGAGGGACGGCTAAGGACAAGGCGCCCTTCCGTTGCGCGGAGTGAACGCGGAGCAGGAACTCGCTGCCTGTTTTGCCTGCCTTGTGCGCCCGGCTGGACGGTTCATTCAGTCTGGCCCTATCCCATCCAGGTCCTATCCGTCCTTGCCCATCCATCCGGGCCGCACCAGTTGTCAGGCGGCCCGCGCTGGCTGCTCGGACCAAACGCCTAGCGTTGCCGCAGGGGCAGGGTGAACGTGAAGTGCGCGCCCTTGCCCGGATCGGCGTGTAGGGCAAAGCTGCCGCCGTGATTGTGGGTGATCAGGAAGTACGACACCGACAACCCCAGGCCGGTCCCTTCACCAGGGGGCTTGGTGGTATAGAAGGGGTCGAAGACGCGGGCCTGCACTTCGGGCGTCATGCCCGGCCCGTTGTCGCTGACGGTCACGGCCACCAGGTCGTGATGGCGTTCGGTGCGAATGGTCAGGGTTGGCGGCGCGCCGTCCGCCGGAGGGTGGGTGGCCAGGGCCTGGGCGGCATTCTTGAACAGGTTCAGCAGCACCTGTTCTATCTCGGTGGGCAGGCAGGGGACGGGCGGCAACATGGGTGAATACTGCCGCACGATGCGAAGCATTCTGAAATCGTACAATTTTTTCAGATCGTAGTCGTTGGCGGCAAGTTCCAGAGTGTTCTCGATAAGCCGGTGCAGATCCTGCGGCGTGCTGGTTTCGTCCGTCTTGCGGCTGAAGTCCAGCATGTTGGCCACGATATGTGCGGCTCGTGCCGCAGAGGCCGCGATGTCATCGAACATGCGCAGTATTTCGCGCCGTTCAAGATACCCGCGCAGTTGCACCATGGTCAGCCCGGCCTTGCTGGCGGCGGACTCGTTGTCGGCGCGTTCTTCTTCCACCCGGCGGCGCATGTTCTGCACCGCCTGCAGGATGCCGCCGAGGGGGTTGTTGATTTCGTGCGCCATGCCTGCGGCAAGGCCGCCCACGGTCAGCATCTTTTCCGTCTGGACCATCATTTCTCGGATGCGTTCGCGTTCGGTCACGTCGTCCACGCGGATGACCGCCCCCTGGGTTCCGTTGGCCACAAGCGGGAAGACCGTCGTGTCCTCGTAGCGCACCATGTCGCCCACAGGGTGCAGCAGGCGCAGCCCGTCCCGCACCTGCCCGTCCTGCATGGCCTCAGCCACCAGCGGCTTCAGCTGTTCCAGCCGGGGAAACACCTCGCCCAGGGGGCGTCCCACGGCGTCCCGCGCGTTCACGCCAGTGGCCGTTGCCGCATGGCTGTTCCAGTGGGTGACCATGCCGTCCGGAGCAACGCCCACGATGACCGAGGGCATGGAATCCAGTGTGTTGGACAGCAGGTTGCGCAGCCGCCGCAACTGCCGTTCCGACGCGGCCCGGCGGCGCATCATGTACACCAGCACCGCGATGGTGGACACCAGCAGCGTCACGAGCAGGGCCAGCACGTTGATCTGGAGATGGTAGGCCCGATAGAGCGAGAAGGGGCGGTCCACCACTGTGCTGCCCGCAGGCAGGCTGCGTTCGGACACAGCCCATTGCTCCAGTGCCGGGGCGCGGTACAGGTAGCGGTTCACCCCTTCCGTCTGCACCGGAATGTCCGAGGCGCGCGTGCCGGAAAGCACCCGCAGGGCCATGCGGCCCAGTGCCTCGGCCTGCATTGACGCGCCGGATACCTTGCCCCCCACCACGTTGCCGCGCATGTTGAAGTCCACCAGGCAATGCACGGGCACCCGCGCGGCGGCGGCGATGCGTTCGCCCATGTCTTCGAACGTGGTGGCGTAGCCCACGCTGTCCACGAAATAGATGCCCAGCAGCACTGCGGCGTCCGGCGGCAGGTTGGCCAGGCGGGAAAGCAGGTCATCGAAGGGCAGGGGGGGGAACTCATGCACCTGCACGCCGCCGGGCAGATCCGCAAGTTGCCGTCGTGCGTCACGGGCCACGGCCAGCCCGGTTTCGGTATGGTCGTTGACCAGATAGACGTGGCGGGTGCCGGGGTGCATGCCCAGCATGGCCTGTACAGTTTCACGGGCGGAAAAGGTGCTCAGCACGCCGGAAAGCTGCGGAAGGGCCGCAGTCAGGCTGTCATGGTAATGATTCACCCCGCAGAACAGCACGGGCACGCCCGGAAACAGCGTGGCGTGCCACGTTTCCAGAAAGTCGAGGGCGTCATCGTCGCTGGTCAGGATAAGCGTGGGGGTGCGCCCCGCGTATTTCAGGGCCATCACGGCGGCGAAGGCCTCGAGATACTCCGGGGTATGCACGCGCTTGGCGTCCATGTTTTCCACGCGCAGGGTGATGCTGTTGTCCATGGGGGCCAGCATGCGTTCCACGGCGTCGGTGATTTCGCGTACCCGGCCCATGCCCTGTTCGTAGGAATTGAGCAGCAGCACAAGCCGCTGTGCGCCCGGTTCGCGCCCGGCGCGTGCGGTGATGGTGTCGGCTAGCGTCTGCACCACGGAATCGGCCACCGACCGGGCCATTGCCCCGGATGCGGAATCAGTTGCTGCAAGGGGCCGCCCGGTTTTTTCCGTTGCATCGGGTGGCGCAGCGGGCATGCCGTGTGCTGCGTCAGGGGCCGCGCAGACCAAGGACGCTGTCGTTGTCATGCACAGTCCGGCGCATAGCCAGATCAGCGCAAGAAGCCGCCATGCGGACATGACGCGGCGCAAGCGACGCACAGGGGCGGGCATGCCAGACATGTCTGGCATGGCAGGTGGGCCGGTCAGGTATGACGGGCCAGTCATGATGCGCCCCCAAGCGGCAGGGTAAAGGTGAAGGTTGATCCCTTGCCCGGTTCGGAAACCACGGAGAATGTGCCCTTGTGGTTCTGGGTGATGATGAAGAACGCCACGGACAGCCCAAGGCCGGTGCCTTCGCCGGGGGGACGTGTGGTGTAGAACGGGTCGAAGACCCTGGTTCGCACCTCCGGGGACATGCCCCGACCGTTATCCGTGACGGAAATGACCACGCCTGCAGGACCGTGACTGGCGCGTACGATGATGGAGGGGGGGGCGCCATCTGCAGGCGTGAAACCGGCCAGAGCCTGCGCGGCGTTGCGCAGCAGGTTCAGCATCACCTGTTCCACCTCCGTGGGCAGGCAGGCAGGTCGGGGCAGGTCGGGCGGTATCTGGATGTCCACCCGAATCCTGCGGAAGTCGTGGTCCTTGCGAAAGCTGTAGTCGTTGGCGGCAAGGTCCACTGCCGTAGCCACCAGGGCTCCGATGTCGCATTCCGTGTGCGACGAGGTGCTGCGGCGGCTGAAATTGAGCATGTTGGAAACGATGCGCGCGGCCCGCATGCCCGCTTCGCGCACGCCCACAGCCATGCGCGGCACGCCGCGCCGTTCAAGGTAGTCGCGCACCTGTTCCACGGTGCAGCCCAGAGCGCGGGCCGCCTCGTCATTGGCTGCGCGGCCCGGTTCTATGCGGCGCAGCACATTCTGCACGGCTTGCAGGATGCCGCCGAGCGGGTTGTTGATTTCGTGGGCCATGCCCGCCGCAAGCCCCCCGACCGAAAGCATGCGCTCGGTCTGGATCATCATTTCGCGCACCCGTTCGCGCTCGGTCACGTCGTCCAGACGGATTACCGCGCCTTCCATGCCGTTGGCGGCAAGGGGAAACACCGTGACGTCCTCGTAGCGGACTGCCCCGTTTTCGGTATGTACCAGGCGTTCGCCCCGCACGGGCGTCTGTCTGTCCAGGGCTTCACGCACGCGCGGCAACTGCGGGGCCAGGTGCGGAAAAACATCTTCCAGTTTCTGGCCCATGGCGGTGGCGGGCTCCACGCCCGACATGCGCACCGCCTGGCGGTTCCACTGGATGATGCGCCCTTCCGGCGACACACCCACGACCACGGAGGGCATGGAATCCAGGATGTTGCCAAGCAGGTTGCGCAGCTTGCGCAGCTCTGCCTCGGCCCGGGCCTTGTGCCGCATTACCGCCGTCAGGGCCGCGATGGTCATGAGCATCGCCGCAACGAAGGCCGCGACCACGTGGATTTCCCTGGAATAGGCGTTGTAGACGGAGAAGGGGCGCGCCACCACCTGACTGTCGGGCGGAAGCGACGCCTCGCTGATGCGCCAGCGCTGCAGTTGGTTGTAATCGAAACGGAATTCGCCAGGCCCGCGCCGGACGGGAATGTCCGCAGGGTCTTCACCCGCCAGGATGCGTTGTCCGAGTTCGGCCATGATGCGGCCCTGCGACGCCCCGGTGACCAGTTTGCCGCCCACCATGTTGCCGCCCAGGTTGAAGCCCATGGTGCAGTATACCGGCACCCTGGCGGCGGCGGCAATGCGCAGGCCCGCTTCTTCGTATGTGGCGATGCCCCCGGCGGCGTCGGAAAAGTACACCCCCAGCAGAACCACCGTTTCCGGACCCAGCGCGGCCACCTGGCGCAGCAGGTCGTCCATGGGCACGTCGGAGTTCCAGCGCAGCCGCACGCGGCCTTCCAGGGGGCGCAGGGCGTCGGCCAGTTCCGTCGCCGTGGACCTGCCGCTTTCGGTATAGTCGTTGATGATGAACAGTTCTTCCACCCCGGTGTGGGCGCGCAGCAGGAATTGCACGGTATCGTACGGGTAGTGGTCTTCAGTGACGCCAGTGACGCCTGTCAGGCATTCCACGCGGGCGGGCGTGAAATTGTTGACGCCGCCAAAAACCACGGGAACGCCGGGAAAGAGCGTGTCGCGGTAGCGGAGCAGGAAGTTCAGGGCGTGGTCGTCGGAGCACAGCAGCAGCGTGGGCCGTACGGTGGCGTATTTGGCGCGCAGCATGGCGGCATAGGCGGCGAAATAGGCGTCGTCATGCACTGCCTTGGTGTCCATGTTTTCCACACGCAGCAGCACGTTGCCGCCGGGAGGGGCCAGCTCGGATTCAATCGCGCCGGTAAGGTCGCGCACCCAGAGCATGCGCTGGTCGTAAGAGTTGATAAGCAGGGCCTGCGCTGGCGGGGTTGCCGGCAAGGCGTAAGGGTCGGCCAGTGTGATGGCCCCCAGTAGGGCGCAGATGGAAAGCGGCAGGAGAAGCAGCAGCCAGCGCAACCGGCCGGACAAAAAGAACGGCGGCAGGCAACCGACTGCCCCTTGGCCCATCGTTGGCCCCTGCCCCGTTTCTGTGGGCAGCGGGTCGTGAGCGACCTCGCAACTCGGCGTCGGAGAGGCGGCGGTGGAGGCGGAGGGGTGTGATTGCCCTGTCTGGGCGTCGCGCAAAGCGGGCATGTGATGCACTCGTACTGCCGAAGGTGAGCGTGGGACTTTTTCAGTATTGGCAGAAGGCGCGGGTGAACGCAACGGGTATGGCCCCGTCGGAGGGGTGATGCAGGAATTGAATGACGCAGGCCGGGGCGGGACGATGCGGGACGCGCGGAAACGTCACTGACGAGCGTCATGAAGACATGCGGGGATACGCTGGCGGGGCATGGCACGGGAACATGACGCGGGAACGCGGCATGTGAACATGCAAGGGGGATCTGTGAGGGGGAGAGCGTGCAGGGTGGGCATGCACAGGGGGGCACGCCTGGGCGCGACGTACGTGGGGGGCGCACGGTTGAAGGCGGTAGGGTTGCGTTGACGCGTTTGGCGGCGGGTGTTGCCGCAGGGGCTGAAGCCGGAAGCGTCGAAACCGTGGCGCGTGTCCGTTTTCGATGAACGGTCGCGCCCGTCTGTGCTTGTCGGCTGCGGCGTTTTACGAACCGGGCGGGCAGGCGGCGCTGGCCGCGCGCGCGGCGGCTTCCGTCCTGCGCAGCAGTTGCGCCAGCACAAGGGCAGGCAGGCGCACGTAATACCAGTCGGTAACCGTGGCGCCATCGGCAGGCTGCCATTCGCCGCAATTCTCGAAATGGGCGAGCAGGGCTTCCTCGGCGGAGGGAACTGGTGTTTCGGGCGCGCGCAGACTGCGTTCGCGGAACAGCGCGGCCATGTCCTCCACCAGCATGAAGGCGGCATCGGCAAGTTGCGCATCCGATGGGGCGGACGGAGATTCAGCCCTGCCTTCAGCCAGAGACGCCGTGCGGGCCAGCATGGCCACGGTGGCGGCGAAGTGCGTGGCAAAGGCGTTGGGCCGGGCTATGAGTTGGTCGTACTCGTCCGCGTGGTCGGCAAGGCTGCGCAATCCTGCAGAACACAGCGACCGCAGGCGGTGCGCCGCGTCATTGGCATCGACCTGGCCGACGGCGGGGGGCAACGGTGTTTCCAACCATGCCGCCAAGGTCAGCATGGCTCCGCGCAAATGAACAAAGGAAGGTGGAGGAGTCGTGTTCATGTGAGCGTTATAGTTTTTTATATATATAAATGCAACAGCAAATATGCGAGCGCCGTGCCCGGTCATGGGCGGGCACGGCCTGGTGCTGCGCCGTGTGCCCATGTATGCCGTGTCATGCGGTTCAATGCGGCATGCCACCGGGCGGAAAGGTTCGCCTTGCGGCTTGAGGCCGGTGTGGTTTTGCAAACTGCGGCAGGAGAGTAGCGGCATTGGGGTTTACCCCACTATCCTTGCGGTGCGTTCTCGGATATACTGTGAGCATGCGCCGGATATGCCATTGACTGTGGGGCAGAATGACATGCCCCGTACTGCATGCTGGTGGAAGGACCGTGCGGACCTCGGAATGATGGTACGCACAAGGGCGGAAAATGCCCATCGGAATACCCCCATCGGAATGTGCCAATGGATGAGAGCGAGCGCAGGAACAATTACAGGGTGGACGCTCCGGCGGGCTTTCTGCGGGAAGTGGCCCTGTGGTACGGTCGTGACGGCGAAGGCAGCCGCCTGACGCTGGAAGACCTGGGAACACCCGACGCGTTGGGACTTGCGGGAGCAGGCGGCATTGCCGTGACCGACGTGAGCACCCGGGGTCTGCGGTTGCGTCTTGCGATGCACACCGCGCATTGCCTTGGCCTTGCGTCGGCAGATGGTGTGCCCGGCGGTCTGCCAACCGGGGGACTGCACGTGTATCTCAAGCTGCTGTCCCCTGCGCTGGGGGCGGAGTGCCGGAATTATACGTTTTTTCTGGGAACCCGCGTGACGCATGTGGAACATGCGCCCGACGCGGTATTGCTGGGGCTGCATATCACGTCGCGCGGCATGCCGGAAAAGGCCGAAAAGGCCTTCCGCATGTTTGACGCGGGGCGTTACGGGGTAAGGGAACTGACCCGCTGGTGCGACGAGGTGGCCCGCATGGGCCGGGGCCTGCAGCCCACCCCCTCGCCCGGCCTTGACCTTGAGCATCTGCTTGCGGAAATCGACGCCGCGCGTGCGAGCGCCGCCATGCAGGCCAACAGGAACTGACACCACGCCATGTTCGTCATAATCGGTTTCGTTGTCGTCTTCGGCTCGATCATCGGCGGCTATCTGATGTCGCACGGCGTTCTGCACGTGCTGTTCCAGCCTGCGGAAATGATCATCATCCTTGGCGCTGCCTTTGGCGCGTTCATCATCTCCAATACCAAGTACTCCCTGGGATTGGTGATGAAGAGCATGAAGGTGATCATGGGTGACCCCGGCATGAGCAAAGCCAAGTATTTGGAGATACTTGGTCTGCTCAATTCGCTGTTCGTCAAGATGCACCGCGAAGGCGTGATCAGCATCGAACAGGACATCGAAAAGCCGGAAGGAAGTTCCATTTTCAACAAGTACCCCTCCATCGCCAAGGACAAGCACACCGTGCATTTCATCGGCGACACGTTGCGGGTGTACCTGACCACCGGCGATCCCAACGAGATCGACAGCCTGATGGACGTGGACATGAAGTCCATGCACGAAGAAGAATCCATCGCCCCGCACTCCATCGGCCGCATGGCCGAATCCATGCCCGGCATGGGTATTGTGGCGGCGGTGCTTGGCGTCGTGCTGACCATGGGCAAGATCAGCGAACCGCCCGAAGTACTCGGTCACCACATCGGTGCGGCACTGGTGGGTACCTTTATCGGTATTCTTTTCTGTTACGGCGTGTTCGGCCCCATGGGCGCCAAGATCGAACAGACCAACCACGAGCATCACATGTATTTCGCCGTGATCAAGGAAGCCGTGGCCGCCGCCATTCGCGGTTCCACGCCGATCATCGCGGTGGAGTACGGGCGGCGCGCCATTCCGCACACGTTTCGGCCCACGTTCGCCGAGATGGAAGAGAAGTTGAAGAGCTGACGCACCACGCAGGCTGCGGCTGGCCGGGATCGGCCTGCGCAGCGCGCGTACAGGGAGGAACGCCATGGCTGGCGGTGGATCATGGAAAGTTGCCTACGCTGACTTCGTGACGGCGATGATGGCCTTCTTTCTGCTGATGTGGATTCTGAACATGACCCCGCCGGAGACCAAGCAGGCGCTGGCTGGCTACTTCTCTACCGAGCGGGCCCTGTTCGATTCAAGCAACGTCTCACCAGTGGCCAACAACCCCTTCGTGCAGGGGGTGGACAAACTGGACACGCGCGACTTCAAGGTGTCGGAAACCGAAAAGTCGCACTACGCCATCGCCCAGAAGCTGAAACAGATGCTGATGGCCGACGCCATTCCGCAGAACGCCAGCGGCATCAGCGCCGACGACGTGGGGGTGCTGCTGCGGGTGAACAGCGACGTGATGTTCAAGGCCGGTTCGGCGGAACTGGTGCCGGAAGGCAGCAAGGTGCTGGACGAGGTCATCAAGATACTGCGCGAATACAACCTGTACCTGATGGTGCGCGGGCACAGCGACAGCGGCGAGGTGGCCGCAGGCAGCCCGTACCCCTCGAACTGGGAACTTTCCGGCGCGCGTGCGGCCGCTGCGGTGCGCTACATCATCGAACATGGCGGCATCAAGCCTACCCGCCTGCGCGGCATTGCCTATGCCGACACGCGCCCCCTGGAACCCAACACCACCCCCGAAAGCCGCAGCAAGAACCGGCGCGTGGAATTCCATTTCCATCGGCCAGAGGTCATGTCGTACAACGTGGTGTATTAGGCGCGCGGGGCGCAGGCGCTGACAGAGTCCTTTTGTGCGGGGCGGGCCGGGTGGTCCGCCCCGCTTGCTCTTTGGGGGAGGGGCGCGTATTGGCGGCGGTAATGGTAGGCGAGGCTTGGCAGGCCAAGGAAAGCCGGGTGCAGGTTGCCCGCAAGCGGCGCATTGGACCGCCTCGGCCACACCTGGCTGTGCCGTTCTGCCGTGAACGGCGCGCGATGCCGACGTGACGTTGCACGGGGGACGTCATTCCAGCCATCCCTTTTTCTTCAGCACCATCGGGCCGCCAGCCCGCCCCATACAGGAGACGGACATGCCGTTCATAGTGTTCCGCACCACCAACACCGAAGAATCCTTTGCCGCGTACACCCCGGCCCCGGCCAGCCCGGCCAGTCAGATAACGGGTGGCAGGGCGCGGTTGTTTCCGGCGCTGCTTGCGGCATTGCTGCTTCTGGCGTTTTCCCTTTCGGGGTGTGCATCGCAGGAGCCGCTAAAGCCCTACAATCCCATGGGGGTTTCCGGAAAGGTCAATCCGGAGGCGGAAAAGTATTTCGCCATGGCCCATGTATTGTGGAAGGGCGGAGAAACCTGCACTGAGCCTGAAAAGGCCGTGGCGCTGCTGAACAAGGCCATCGACCTGCAATCGGACTATTGGCAGGCGTATACCCGGCGGGGGTTGGCCTACAGCGACATGGGCATGTGGGATGAAGCCTTTGACGACCTTACCCGCGCCGTGCGGCAGCATCCCTCTGCCGAAAATTATGCCTGGCGTGGGCTGACGGCCTTTCGCATGGGCAACCTGATGGGCGCGCGCAAGGATCTGGCGCGGTCGCTGGAGATGGACTCTGCCCAGCATCGGGCGTGGAATTTCATGGGGGCAGTGGAACTTGCGGACGACGCCATTCCCGCAGCCTGTGCCGCCTTTGCCAAGGGGTGCTCCCATGGCGACTGCACGGGGATGGAATCCGCCAGGCGCGAGGGCATCTGCAAGTAGACGCCGCCCGGTTCGGATGCGTGCGAGAATCCGCCTTCGTTTTCCGGCAACTCGCTACGGACCTTTCGGTGCGCGTTGTGCCTGTTCGGCAAACGCGGCGCGCAGGGGTTGACCCGGATGCAATGCCGCCCCATGATTGAATAGGGGTGTGTGGCGCCTGAAGTATGGGGCAGTGACGCCAGAACTGGTGATGCCTGTTGCGGGAATGCAGCCCGTATCGGCACGGCCAGTCGGCACGGGGCAACGGAGCCCCCGCAGGAAGCGTTGCCCCCGGTTGTTGCCCGAGGTCGTTGCCGCCCCGTTGGGAGTCTGCCATGCGAGACGTTGCTGCGAAATCGTTGGTCATGCCCGGCACGGACAGCGGACAGGTCCGCCTCCGGAAGATGGATCGCGTGGGGCCTGATGCGTTGCAGACGCCACTGTCGCGCATGCCGTCTGCCCGGTCATTGGGCCGGGTGCGGGGGCTGCTGCTGGCCTTGGCTGTGGCCGCCACGTTATGGGGCGGGGCAGTGCCCGCCGTCCGGGCAGAGGTGTCGGACCAGGATCTGGACGTGTGCGCCGCCTACGCCCAGATCGAACTGGCGGGCATGTACGGTTCACCGACAAGCCTGTCCTTCATCAACGACGGGCGGGCCACCATGGAACGGTATGACGGCATGGTGGACGGGCATTACGTGTCCACCATCCTGCGCATGGATGGCGTTTTGACCCCTCCGGACGGCGTGGCCCGCCGGGTGCGGGTTACCTGCCTGCTGGCCAGTGTGGGCGAGCCCGTGGGGCTGCGTCTGGACCCCCGGCCCTGAGTTTTCCGAATTCGCTGCCCGGAAGAACCCCCTGTTGCCCGGAGGAATCCTCCTGTCGCCCGGCCTCATCGGCCACGCCATCTCCCCTCCCGGTCATGAGAAATGTCTGGGAAAGGTCAGGGAAAGATGGCGTGCGACCAGACCCTGCCGCACGGAAGCACGGCAGGCTGCGGGGTGGTCTTCGGTTTACGGGGGGCCGTTATCCGTACCAGTTTTCGATGATGTCCAGCAGGCGGTCTTCGCCGACCATGGCGAGAAGAGCGGGGTCGGCGTGGCAGGCGCAGTCGAGGCAGAAGTGGTCGTCTCGGAGGACACGCAGTTCACGTTCGTGCTGATCGGGTGACGCATCAAAGCTGCGTCCGCAAAAGGTGCAGGTCAACGGGTCGGGCATGGGTTCCTTCATGGGTCGCTCCTTGCGGTTGCGCCCGGCATTCACCCAGCGGAATACCGGTGACGCATGACCGACTATACCAGTGGTACGGCTGCCGTCGGCAAGCCTCCATTATTTTTCCCGGACCGGGACTGCACGGGGTTGCGGAGGCGGCAAGATGCCCACGGTCACGCTGGGTTGCGCGGTTCGTCGCAAAACAGGACCGCCAGGGGGCAGGCTGATTGCCCGGATTGCCGGATTGCCGGATTGCCCGGATTACCTGACAGGCCTGATTGCCCGGCGGTCCGATTTTCCCGAATAGCCGTATGCCTCTGTCGGGGCTGGACGCGACGCGGAATGCCTGCCCGGAATAATGCGGCGGGCCGCCCCGGCCCGGTGCGGCCCGCCATGTTGCGCGGGGCGGGATACGGATCGGCGTTCCGTCGCCAGGACGGATGCGCCGCCCGTTGCTACCTGTAGTGGCGGGGCTGGTCAGTACGGGGGGTGCCCGCGCTCGTCGAAGCCGTCTTCCTCATCGGTCCCGTCGTCATCCCCGTACTCACCGTCCTTGTCGCCCGCAACGTCCTCCCGGTTCTCTGCTTTTTGCCATCCTTCCGTGTCTTGCCAGTCGTCTGCGCACCGGTTGCCGGGGGCAAGACCCGGATACAGGCTCTCTATGCGGGTGCGCAATTCCGCCGGAAGTTCCGGCAACGGCTCGTCGCTGGCGGTGGCGTCGCCTTCCGTGCTCGCTGCGGGGCCGAACATGCCAAGGTGCCGGGCCAGCATTTCCAGGGCCTTGAGCTTGGAATGCAGTTTTACCTGCACCCCGCCCCGCGCCGAGGTTTCCGGCTGTTCGGCTTGCGCCGCGCGCGCGGCGCGGGGGGGACGCGAGGTTGAGCCTTCACGCACTTCGGCCACGGCGGCGGCCTGCGCCCGCGTCAATTGCGTGGAGTCGCGCAGGCGCACCCCTTCGTCGGACCAGTGGCACAGGTCCGTCATCACGGTAAAGCCAACGGCGGCCAGTTCGCGGACCACGAGATCCTGGGTTACTGCGGTACGCGCGGCCCGCTGATGCATGGCCTGTTCCACCGCCAGCCGCACTGCTGGGGTATCCAGCAGCCGGGCCGCCGTGCGCGCGGCGCGTTCCGGCGCGTACCCCGCCCTCTCCGCAGCCCGTACGGGCGACATGTCCACCAGGTATTCTTCCACAAAGCGCCGCTGGCGCACCCCCAACCGGGGCGCTGGCCCGCCGTCCACATGCGGGGCGGAGGCTGCGGCGGAACCCGGAGCAGAGGCAGGAGGCGTCTGGCCTGCCGAGGTGGTTGTCTCGCCGTTCATCTGCCCTCCTTTCCCATGGCGGTTGACGCGCGGGCCTCGGCGCGCAGGTGGCGCAGGTCCGTGCGCATTTCTTCCAGCGCGCGCTGCACGGCGGCCAGCCGTTCGTCCATGCGGGCCACGCAGACGGCGGACTCGCGGGCTACACGCAGGTCGCCGTCCATGCTGGCGGCCCGCGCCTCCATGGCGTCCAGCCGGGCCTGCACCGTGGCAACCAGCATTACCGCACCGGCAAAGGCGGTTGCGGCTGCGGCCAGCGCCTGCACACCCACACGGCGGTCCAACTGCCAGCCGTCCCGGCGCATCCCGGAATCGCCATTGTCGCGGCGCGTCATGCCTTCGGCATCCTCCCGCGCGTTCATCGTGCCATGCCCCCTTCGGCGCGGGAGCGCAGTTCATCCTTGCGGAACGACCCCAAGGACGACCCCAGGTAGTAATTGACCACCGCGCCGAATGCGGTGCCCAGCGAACCGAGCAGCAGCAAGCCCGGTTCGCTCACGGTGGGTTGCTCCAGAACCACCCGCAGCATTCCGAAGAAACCCGCCACCACCACCAGTGCCACCATGCCGGTCACCCAGGCTCCGCCGTGTCCCGCGCGGGCCAGGGCCACCTCGCGGGCGCGGGCGTCGCGGGTGTTGTCCAGTTCCGCACGCAATTGCTCGGCTTGCCAGTCCAGCAGGCGCACCCGTTCGCGCACCTCCAGTTCCCGCAGTGTGGCCAGTGTCTGCGGATCGCCAAGGGCCGCCGCAACGGCGGCAGGTTCCGGAGCAATCCCCAGAGCCGACCCCAGCAGTGCGCCCGCAGCCCCGGCCACCGCGCCCACAGGGCCGCCCAGTGCCGCGCCCAGCAGCGGGGCCACGCGAACCACCGTGGAGCCAATGTCTTTCCAGTCCATGTCCAACTCCTTCCGCGACGGTGGTTGCCGGACGGCATGCCCGGACCACCTGTGCGTGACGACGTGCATATCCCCCTGCCTGCGAAAGGGGCGTGCCACAGTGGGGTGGCGGGGGGGGCGCACCGCCGTGCCGAGGGGGCGCGGGCGTGCCCCTGTTGGCAGGGGCGGCGACGCACCAGTGGCAGGGCTGCAATGCGCAAACGTGCGAGGGAACTGTCGGGAGATGGGGGAGGGCATCGGGCAACTGTGCGTGGGCACAAAGAAAGACGCCCCCGCGGGGCGGGGGCGTCGGAAGGTCGAAAGCTATTCGGTCAGACAGTTCAGGCAGCGATAAGGGAGTCGGAGGCGTCCTGAATGCTCACCGGCCCCTTTTCGTTACGGGGCAGGCGTGGGGCCTTGTCGGTTTTGCCAGCCTTGTCATCCTTTTCGGGTCTTGCCTTGTCGCTGCGCATTTTGCCGGACTGGTCGGATTTGGCGGAACGAACCACCTGCTTGGCCTTGATCTTTTTGGCGTTCTTTTTGTCCGCCACGATTTTGCCCTTGCCGTCGTTTGCCACGTGATCTTCGGTCAGGCCGAAGGGGGTCCAGTCGGCCAGGGCGATGTCCAGCGATTCGAACGAACGGCCCGATGCGTAGATGACCGGCACGCTGCCTTCCGGAGTGGAGGCGAACAGCACGGTGCCGTTGGCGCCGGGATCCGGCATGGCGGCGGTGCGTGCTTCGTGCATCTGGCCCGGTCGCGTGGCGTCCAGAGCCACGGTTGAAGCGTGGCTGTTGTCGCTGGCCTTGGCAGCGGCCAGCAGTTCGGCTGCGCTTTCGGACTGTTCGCTGCCGTTGGCTGCAGACTGGTTGCGCCCGCCGCGCAGCAGGTACAGGAAGTCGCTGCCGGTTTCGCCCACCATGGCCACCATGGTGTTGCCGCCGCGCGTGGCCAGCAGGCTGACCGGCACGGTGCCGCCATGGATGCCGATATAGGCCGGGCGGGAACCGCCAGGCATGTCGATCCAGCCGTCGTCATCCGCCTGGGCTTCGGGCGCAGTGGAGCGCAGGGCAACCCGGCGGGCGTCGCCTACGCCATTTACCGCCGCCCTACCATGGCCGGACAGTGCATTGGGCATGTCGCCGCGCTCCGCCTCGGTGACGGTGGGCACGGCAAGCAGAACCAGCGCCAGCAGCGAAGCTAGCACCGGGAAAGTTGTTATATTGCTGAAATATATGGAGAGGCCGGGTACACGCCGAGCTTTGTCGCCGCGCATGGTGATGTTTACCGTCGATCCTTCGGATGGTGTTAGGTGGCGCATGGCCACGTGTGCAGGCTTTATTGATTCGGACGGCCCCTGTCAAGGGTGCGGAATGGTACGCAGAAGTATTTTTTTAGGTGTGGTATTTCAATGTGTTGCAAAGTGTATATGGGCCAGGTTGCCAGCCGCAGAGAAGGCATTGGCGCGGTGGGGTGCGCGGGTATGCGCTGCTGGTGTGGTTGCCGTGTTATTTCAAGACGTTGATAGAGGTGCAGGACTCTAGAGAATCGGTGCGTTTTGCGCTGGGCATGGGGGCTGCCGGGTGGCCGTCAGGGGCTGCCGGGTGGCCGGCAGGGGCTGTCGGGCGAGGGGCGGCAGGGGCGGGAAAAGAAGATGCCCGGTGGGCGTAACGAAATGGTGGGGACGGCGCTTGCGCAACCTGGTGCAGGGGCCCTGTCTGTACCTTTCGGACTGGTTCCGTACCTGGTCCGGTACGCCTTGCCGGTGTGGAGGCCGGGCGGACCGGGTGGGCAAGGTACGGCCTGGCCGGGGAACCACGCAGACAGGGAACCATGCAGACAGGGAACGACGCGGCGGAGAACAGCTACTGGGCGCCGTCCTGCTTGCGGGGCTTTGCGTCCTTCTTTTTCTTGTCGTCCCTGTCGCTTCTGGACTTGCCCTTGGCCGATGTGGCGTTGGCCGCAGGGGGGGCGGCAGGCGGGGCTTGCTGCACTTCGGGTTCCGGCGTCGCCGGGGGCAGCGGCAAGGGCGGGCCTGCTTCGCCCAGGGTGCCCAGAAAGAAGCGCACCAGGCGGGCGTTCAGTATCCGGTGAATGCTCTGGCGGGTATCTTCGTCCACGCCGCCGCACAGTTCCGGCAGATCGCGCAGCAGGCTGGGGGGGCAGGCCGCCATGAGCGCGTAATGGTCGGCGTTTGCCAGCACGGTGAACTCCGGTGGGCGGGGCAGGGCGGCGCGCAGGGCGTCGGCATGCAGGGGGGCGCGGTTCACCTCGTCGTCGTCGGCCTTCAGGATGGCCACGGGCACGGTAACCCTGGTCAGCGCCGCGCGGGGAAAGAGCATGCCGTAGCCTGGGGCCACCAGGGCCACGGCGCGCACCCGTGTGTCTTCCATGGGGGCAGGGGCAGGCGGTGCGGGCGAGGCGGCAGGGGCGCTGGCACTTTTTTGGGGGGGCGCTGCGTTGATGGTGGATTCCGGAGCGCCCGCACCGGGCGGCAAGGCGCGCAGGGCTTCCGGCAAACGGGCCAGCCGTTCGGCAGCCCATTTGGTGCAATAGGGGTCGCCGGGGGTGGTGCGCTCGCAGTAGCCCGCATAGCGGCTGCCGTCGGGCCGTGCGCCCGCAAGCAGCAGGGCGGTGGCCCCGCCGGTGCCGAAGCCGACGACGCCGATGCGCGTGGGGTCGATCATGGGGCCGGTTTCCGGGGCGCGCAGCAGCCTGCTGATGGTGGTGCTGACATGCCGGGGGCGGGCGGTAAGCTGCTCCGGCAGGAACAGCGACGACGTGTCGTTGCTGTTATCGCCGGGGTGCGTGGGCGCAGCCACCACGAAGCCGGCGCGCGCCAGCGCCTCTGCCGTGTCGTGATGGGCCAGACGTGAACCCGCCGTGCAGTGCGAGATGACGATCAGCGGAAAGCGGCCGGGCACTTCCTTGCCGCCGCGCGCCACGTCCAGGGTCCAGTCGCCAAGATGAATTTCCGACGGCGCACGGACAGAGGGGTACCACACGGCCACATCAAGCCGTTCGCCCGTTTCCGGAATCCAGATGCCCATGGTGCGAAAGCCGGGGTGGTACGAGGCTGGCTCGTCGGCGCGGGCTTCGGACGGGAAGGCGAATGGAGAGCCCACGGCCCCGCCGGAAAACGCGCCTGACGGCGCACCCACCGGCAGCAACAGGGATACGGCCAGCGATGCGGCCAGCAAGGGTCGCAGCGCATGCCGGATACCGACGGCGGGCGATGGGGAAAGGCGGGGCAGGGTACGGGGCGCGTGGCCGCGCGGCATGGGAGACCTCCGGTATGTCCACGAGCGAGATACCGCATGCGTCTCCACCCGGCAAGGCCCGATGCAAGCGGGCGCGACCAGACGCGACCAGACGCGGCCAGATGCGGCCCGCCGCGGCCAGATGTGCCCGGTTGCTGTCAGGGGCAGGCATGCACGGCCAGTCGTCCCGCGTGTCAGCGGCTTCTGCCCCAGTAGGAAAGGTGCGGAGCGCACTGGAGCAGCGGTTCGATGGCCACTTCCACCGCAGGAAACGGTTCCGTCGGCGACTTGCGCGCGTCCACGGGAAAGTCGCCCGGCACGCTGGATCTCCCCCCGGCGGATGCGTTCTGCCAGCAGCACGAGCCGGGCAGCAGCATGAGGCCGCGTGGAGTCAGCCAGAACGTGACCGGTGTCTCCGCATTGCTCTGGCCTGTGGGTGGCGTGCCGAAAGGCAGCGCGACCTGATGCGTCCTTTCCTTGGGGGGGCGTCCGTCAGCGGGTGTGTTGGCGGCAGGCATCAGGCTGCCGGATCCCGCAACGGGCTCTACGGCATCACCGCCGTTGCGTTGCCGCAGGTAGGCGGCCAGCACGGCATCGGCGCAATCGTCGTCGCCGAACAGGTCGTCGAGTTCGATGCGCCGCCCGGCGGCAAGGTCGTAGCTCACGGCCAGCAGTTCGCTGGATACGGCAGCGCCGTCCTTGCTCCACAGGCCGGTCTGCACCTCGAAAATCACCGATACGGCGTTGGCCGATGGCCGGGAGATGCGATGGGTGGCGGTAAGCCAGTCGCGTCGGTCCGGGGCGTAGACGTCCATGTCTGCCTGCGGGGACGCGTTGTCGGGCGAAGGGGCCGGGCGCGAAGTGGAACCCGGACGGGGTTGCGGACCCCTGGACCATTGGCCTGCGGCATCATTCCGGGGACCGGCGGCTGACAGCGGCGGCAGGCCCTGCCCGGCCACGCGGCGAAAGGCGTCGGTCAGCTTCCAGACAATGCGCGCAATATCGGCGTCCACGGCGGGGTGGTGCAGCACGGGATAGCTGATGGACACGTCATAGTGTTCTCCCACCTGCTCGTAGCGTGTCCCTGCGTCCGCCGCAAAGGCGCGAGGCGTGAACAATATGGCGACGGCGAAAAGCGCGGCAAGGGCCGCGTGGCGGATGGGCATTCCAGCCTCTGAAGTACACGAGTGTCTGCGCAGACCGTATACAGCTAACAGGATTCGCGGAGTGCAGCCAAGGTAGGAAAGCCCCCCCGAACAGACGCGGCAACCCGCATCCAGCGTGGCTTGCCGCGACCGAAGGACGCCGGGAGCCGTATCCGGGCGCTGCCCCGCTGCATGGCAGGAACGCGCGGTCGGAATCGCTCCGGCATGTACCTATATCGGTATTCCGGCGGGTATTCTTAACCCGGTGGAAGCACTATCCCGCAAGGTTTGTTCGTTCCGGTCGCCCCCCCCTTGTCCCCTCAGTCCCCCCAGTCGCGCCTGTCACCCTTGGGTCTCCCCCGGTCCCCCCGCCAATCTGATCAGGTCTGCCACTCCTGCACGGTCCCGGCAGTCTCGCGCCGCCTCGTCCTGTCCACCAGGGCCGCCGGTGTCCCTCTTTCCGGCTTTTTTCCTTCCGTCAGCCATCTCGTGCGGTCTGCGCATCCTGTCCCCGCATGCTTCGTACCCTGCTCCGCCCCTCTTCCGGCCCCCTTCCAGCCGCATTTCCCGAAAAACCCCGATGTAGCACCGGTTCACGCGGCGCAGCCGTGGTGGCCGGACGGTCCGGCCTCACCACGAGACGCCCGTCAACAGCAGCAAGGAGTCAATGCCATGGGTGGCGGCGGCAAATCGTACAAGGCCCCGGAACCCCCGGCCCCGCCGGTTCCCCCGGCCGCCGACGAGGTGGCCGAGCAGGAGGCCAAGGCCGTGGAGGATGCGCGCGAGGACGCCCGGCGCGCCGCGCTGCGCGCGCGGGGCAGGCAGGGCACCATCCTGACCGGGGCGCTGGGCGTTCCCGGCATGCCCGATACCCAGCGCAAGACGCTGCTGGGATTGTGAGGAGCAGGGCATGACCAGCCAACGACTGCGCGACGCCCGCGAGGCGGTGGACTTTCTGGAGCGGCAGCGTTCGCCCTGGGACGAGGCGTGGCGCGACATCGCCGCCTACATCCTGCCCCGGCGCGGGCGCATGCACGGGCGCGATCCGTTGCGCGCTCCGGTTGACGACACGCGCGGCGGGCGCGTTATCGACGCCACGGCCACCCGCGCCGTGCGCATTCTGGCGGCGGGCATGCAGGGGGGGCTTACCTCGCCCGCACGGCCCTGGTTCCGCCTGCGCCTTGCCGACGGGGCCGACGCGGAATCCGGCCCGGCGCGCCGCTGGCTGGATGCCGTGGAACAGCGCCTGTACTGGGCGCTGGCCCGCAGCAACTTCTATCAGGCCTCGCACGCGCTCTACACCGAACTGGCCGCCTTCGGCTCCGCAGACCTGTACCAGGAGGTGGACCCGGAACGGCTGACCCGGTTCGCCGCGCTGACCTGCGGCGAATTTTCCTGGGCCTGCGATGCGGCGGGCCGCGTGGACACCGTGGTGCGCCGCATGCTGATGACCGCCCGTCAACTGGCGGAACGCTACGGCGAGGCGCGGCTGTCCACCGGCACGCGGCGCATGCTGCGCAAGGAACCCAACCGCCACGTGGAGGTGGTGCATCTGGTGCGGCCCCGCGCCGTGCGCACGCCGGGCCGCGACGGCAACCTGCACATGCCCTTCGAGTCGCTGGTGTTCGAGGCGGACGGGGCAGCGGGAGACCTGCTGCACGAAGGCGGCTTTGAGGAATTCCCGCACCTCACCGCGCGTTGGGACGTTACCGGCAGCGACGTGTATGGCCGTTCGCCCGGCATGGACGTGCTGCCCGACGTCAAGATGTTGCAGGAAATGGCGCGCAGCCAGTTGCTGGCCATCCACAAGGTGGTCAACCCGCCCATGCGCGTGCCCACCGGCTTCAAGCAGCGGCTCAACCTGATCCCCGGCGCGCAGAACTATGTGGCCCCGGGCCAACCCGAGGCCGTGGCCCCGCTCTATCAGATCAACCCGGACATCGCGGCGGTGACGCGCAAGATCGACGACGTGCGCAAGGCCGTGCGCGAAGGGTTCTTCAATGATCTCTTTCTGATGTTCACGGCGGATGGCCGTTCCAACGTCACGGCGGCAGAGGTGGCCGAACGGGGGCAGGAAAAGCTGCTCATGCTTGGCCCGGTCATCGAGCGGCACCAGACGGAACTGCTCGATCCGCTGCTGACGCGCACCTACGGCATCCTGCGCCGGGCCGGGGCGCTGCCGCCCAACCCGCCGGAACTGGAAGGGCTGGAGATGCGGGTGGAGTACGTCTCTGCGCTGGCCCAGGCCCAGCGGATGGGCGCGGCGCAGTCCATCCGCCAGTTTGCGGCAGAGGTTACGGCCCTGTCGGCCACCGCGCCGGGCGTGCTGGACAAGATCGACTTCGAGCAGGCCGTGGACGAGCTGGCCGCCATCGGCGGGGTGCCCGCCAAGGTGGTGCGCTCGGATGCCGAGGTGGCCCGGTTGCGTGCGGAACGCCAGGCCGGGCAGGCGGCACAGGGCGCTGCCGTGGCGCGCGAAGCGGCGGGGGCGGTGGGTGCGCTGGCCAAGGTGCTGGGTGCTGATGCCGGAGCTGGTCTTGATGGTGTGGGCGGTGTTGCAGGGGCGGGTGCGCCCGGCAGCTCTGGCCCGCCACGTGCGCCAGGCAGCGATCATCGCCAGGAGGCGCGCGCATGAACCGCCGCCACAACGCCACTCCTTCCACCACGCAGGACGACGCCCGGCTGGAACATGCCGTGCCGCAACCGGACGCCGTATTGGCCGACCTGCTGGCCCGCGTAGGCAGCGCCGACGCCGCAGGCCCCGATGGTCCTGATGGTGCCGACGGCCTGCTGACCGACCTGCTGGGGCCGGAGGTGGCGGAGGCCCGCCAGGCCCGGCGCGATGAAGCCACCCGGCTTGCCGCCTATCTCGACGACCTTGCGATGGTGCTGCGCACAGAAGGCGGGGCAGGGGTGCGCGTGTTGCGCCACTGGCTGGATGCGGCTTGCGCCAACGACCGCCTGTCTCGGCCCGAACCCGCCATCCACGGGGCTGCGGCTCTTTACGACTACGCCCGTGACCGCACGGCGGAAATCGCCATGGCCGATCCGGCCAGCCTGCTGCGCATCCAGTTGGAAGGCGCGCGGCGCTGGGCTGGGGAACAGTTGCCCCCCGGCGGGCGACGGGGCTGACCCCGCCGCGCCGGATGCGCACGCCGTCATCAGGCACACCTTCACGAGGCACCCTTTCACCCCTCACGCTTTCAACACTGCAATGGAGGACACCATGGAACAGACATTGGCCCCGGCGGCCTCACCCGGCGCGGCGAACGGCCTGCTGGCCGCATCAGCCCCTTCCGGCCCGGCGGCTTCGGCGGACCGGGCAGCCCTTCCTGCCCCGGCAAGCGCGGCGACGGCGTCGGGCACAGCCGGAGCATCCGGCAGTTCCGGCGGACCCGGCATCGCGTCTGATTTGCTTGAGTCGCCCGAATCACCCGGTGCGCCGGATTCGCCCCCGTCGCCGGGCGATCCCGCCGCTGCGCGCAGCGCCGCCGACTACGTCTTCGACCTGCCGGACCACCTTACCGTGGATACGGCGGCGGCGGACCGTTTTCGTGCGCTGTGCGCGGCCCAGGGGCTGACCCCTGAACAGGCCCGCGCCGCCGTGGACTTCTACGTGGCCGAGCACGAGGCGGCGGGGGGCCTTGCGGCAGACAGTTGCGAATCCGGCCTGCGCACCTTGTGGAAGGGCCGCTACGACGAACGTATCGATGTCGCCCGCCGCGCCGTGCGCAGCCTGGACGTCCGCATGGAGGGGCGGCTGACCCCGCTGGTGCGTGCCGGACTCGGCAACCACCCCGCCTTTGCCGAACTGATGGCCCTTGTGGGCGAACGCATGGGCGAGGACACGCTGGGCGCGGGCACCGGCCCGGCGGGCGCGCGCGGCGAGGCCATGAGCACAGAGGAATTCCTGCGAACCGTCGTGTTCGCCAAACGCTAACCGCCAGGAGGCATCCGGCATGGGCAAGACGCTGAAGGATCTGACCAACGAGCAGGCGACCACGCAGCCGCAGCAGGTGGACGGGCTGACCGAGGAGGCCCCCATTCTGGGCATCATTCCCTTCGAAGAGGCCAGCCACGGCCTGTGGAACATGTACGAGGACGTGGAAGAGGTGCAGGGCGCGGGCTGGGTGGACATGAACGCGCCCCTGCCCTCGGTGGAGGTGACCAGCAACCTGCGCAAGGTGGACCTGTCCATCCTTGGCGGCGAGATCGAGGTGCCCGAAGACACCGCCCGCATGTTCGGCGGCAAGGAAAAGTACTTCACCAAGAAGATGCCCAAGGTGCTGCGCCGTTCGGGCATGTCGGCGGAACAGCGCATCATCTACGACAACTTCCGCGCCTTCGCCCTGGACCACGGCACGGTCACCGACGCAGGGGCCACGGCGGGCGGCTGCTACTCCATGCTGGCCGTGCGCTTTGTCGAGGGCGAAACCTGCGGCCTGTACAGCCCGGAATGCTTCAAGCAGGGCACCGTGCTGGACGTGCAGCCCATCAACGGCGGCGACCTCTACAAGGCCACCAGCGGGCAGTATCAGGGCGTGCTGGTCTTCGGCCTGCGGCTGAAGTCGTACCTGGGCATCCAGATCGCCAACCCCCACAGCGTGGCGGCCATCGTCAACGTCAGCCGCGACCACGTGCCCACCGAGGCCATGATCGACGACATGCTGGCCCAGGTGCGCGCCACTTCGGGTTCCACATACCTGTTCATGCACGAGCGCGCGCGCAATCTGCTGTACCGCTACAAGGCGGGTGCGTTGCAGATCGTTCCGGGCGGCAAGGACATGGACCGCCAGATCACCCACTGGAACGGCATCGAGATCGTCACTTCCTACAACTTCAAGGACGGCGCGGAACCCGTGCTGACCTTGTAGCAGCCCCACGCCCCGCACCTTCCGCAATACCACAGACGGCAACCGCCCGGCGGTGCCGATGCACAAGGAGAAACGCATGTACGGACACATGCTGCGCATTCATGGCGAACACCTGGCCAAGGGGCAGACCCTGCCCAAGAACGCCCAGGCCGTGGGCAACGGCGGCCCGCAGCGCGCGGGCTCGATGATGGGCGCGGCGGAAGTGGTGGCCGTGGCCGCCGCGCCGGTCACCCTGGGTGACGGCAAGAGCCTTACCCTGATGCTGGAAGACAGCGACGACGGCGCAGCCTTTGCCGCACTGCCGGTGTCGTTCCGGCGCAGCGCCCCCGGCGGGCGTACCTGGGCCGGGGGCGAGGTGCTGGGCCGCCTGCCCCTGCCGTCCGACTGCCGCCGCCACGTGCGCGTGGTGATCGGCACCGACGACGCGGCGGCTTCCGGCAGCGTGGACGTCGTTTTCGACTACCTGCCGCGCTAGCGCGGCCACGGACCCAACCCCCGCCCGCCCCGCCCGTTCTGACTGACGAGGCGGGGCGGGCGGGGAACACGGCACGGAGGTGCCGCACCATGAGCAATGACACGACCAAAGCCGAAGCGCCGGATCACGTCCCGGCGGTACACGAGGAACCGGCGGCGTCCGCCCCCGGCGCGGCGGTCCCCGCACCGCCTGTCCCGTCAATAACATCGGGCACACCGGGCACGCCAGACTCGCCCGGCTCGCCCGGTTCACCTGACGTGGCGGAAACGTCCGAACCGCCCACCCGTGAGGACGTGCGCCGTTTTCGCCTGGCCGCCCTGCGCGCCCG
This sequence comes from uncultured Desulfovibrio sp., assembly GCA_964402645.1. GTDB lineage: Bacteria > Desulfobacterota > Desulfovibrionia > Desulfovibrionales > Desulfovibrionaceae > Cupidesulfovibrio. The sequence continues at coordinate 446,628 of CAYOCV010000002.1, forward strand.
GCTGGCCCTGCTGGGCGTGGCGTTTGATCCGTCCACCGACGAGGCCACCCTGCGGCGCATGTTGCGCGCTGCGGAGGGGCCGACCGGGCCGGAGATGGCGGAGGGCGCGGAACCGGCGGGCGATGCGGAACAGGTCGACACCGCCACGCCGCCCAGCGCGGAGATGCGCCGGGCCACTGCCCGCCACCTGCGCGAACGGCAGCGCGCGGCGGTGGAGGACAGGACGCGCAAGGGCGGTCGCCCGCGCGGCGGGGGGCGGTCATGAGCGCCGCCCTTGCCTCCGGCGTGACCGTCATTTCCGCCAGCGCCGTCATGACCAGCGAGGTTTCCATCTGCAACAAGGCCCTGCGCTATCTGGGCGCGCCGGAAATCGTGGCTCTGGACCAGCCCACGCGCGAGGCGGACCTGTGCTCCCGCTATTACGCGGAAGCCCGTGACGAACTGCTGGAACACCACCACTGGAACTTCGCCACCCGCTACACCTCTCTGGCCCCGCTGGCGGCGGCTCCGCCCTTCGGCTTTGCCTGCGCCTATCGCCTGCCCGGCGATTGCCTGCGGGTGCGCCGTCTGCGCGGCGAACCGCCCTTCGAGGTGGTGGAGGCCCGCACTCTGTATACCGACGCGGCCCCGGCAGAAGCGGTGCTGACCGTGCGCGTCATCGACCCGGCCCGCTTTCCGGCGCTGTTCGTGGAGGCGCTGGCCCGCCGTCTGGCCGCCGCGCTGGCCGTGCCGCTCATGAACAGTTCCCGTCTGGAGCAGTCCATGCTCCAGCGATTTGCCGAAGCCCTGGAGGCCGCCCGCGTGGCCGACGCCGCCGAGGGCGCTGCCGACCCCGTGGAGATCAACCCCTGGCTTACGGCGAGGTAGCCATGGCCCGCACTACCCTGATCCAGAACAGCTTCAACGCGGGCGAACTGTCCCCCCTCATGGCCGCGCGCGGCGATCAGGCCAGGTACGGCAGCGGTTGCCATACGCTGCGCAACATGCTGCTGCACCCGCATGGCCCGGCCTTTCGGCGGCCTGGGCTGCGCTACATGGGGCCGTGCGCCGACGAAAGCGTGCCGCCCCGGCTCATTCCCTTCGTGTTCAACGAGGAACAGGCCTACGTGCTGGAATTCGCGCCGGGACGGCTGCGGGTGTGGTGGCGCGACGGGCTGGTGCTGGCCGAGGGGGGCGCACCCGTGCAGGTGCAAACCCCCTATGCGGCACAACATCTGCCCACGTTGCGCTGGTGCCAGTCTGCCGATGTGCTCTACCTGGTCACCCGGCACGCCGCCCCGCGCAAGCTGGAGCGCCACGGCCACGCCGACTGGCGGCTGGTGGCGGTGGACTTCGGCCCGCGCGTGGCCACGCCCACGGGGCTGCGCTCCACGGGCGCGCCGTCCGGGTCGCGCCAGCATCGCTACGTGGTCACCGCCGTGTCCGGGGATACGGGCGAGGAAGGCCTGCCCACGGCGGAACTGTCCGTGACGGCGGGCTCACCCGCTGACGGGTCTGCCGTCAACCTGGCCTGGAACGCCGTGGAGGGGGCCAGCGAATACCGCGTGTACAAGGCCGGGGGCGGGGCGTCGGTGTACGGGCTGCTGGGGTCCGCCTCCACGGGCGAAACCTATGCCGACACCGGGCGCACGCCCGATTTTGCCGAAGGGCCGCCCGAACACCGCAACCCCTTCGAAGGGCCGGACGACTACCCCTCGTCGGTGCAGTTCTGGCAGCAGCGGCTGTGCTTCGCGGGGTCGCGCAGCCACCCGCAGACCATCTGGGCCAGCCGAACCGGCTGCTACGAGAACATGGACGTTTCGCGCCCGCTCCAGACCGACGACGCGGTCACCGTCACCATCGCCTCGGAAACCGTCAGCGCCGTGCGCTGGATGATGCCTGCCCGCAAGCTGCTGGTGGGCACGGGCGGCGGCGAATGGACCCTTTCCGGCCAGGGCAGCGAGCCGTTTTCGCCCCTGTCGTGCCTGCTGGAATTCCAGTCGGCGCGCGGATCGGCCGAACTGCCGCCCCTGGCCGTGGGCGACGGGGTGCTGGCCGTGCAGCGCGGCGGGAGGGCGGTGCGCGACTTTCGCTACAGCCTGGACGTGGACGGCTATTCCGGCGCGGACCAGACCATTCTGGCCGAACACATCCTGCGGGGCCGCACCATCGTGGACTGGGCCTACCAGCAGTCGCCCCATTCGGTGGTGTGGTGCGCCATGGACGACGGCGCCATGGCCGGACTTACCCTCATAGCCGAGCATCAGGTGGCGGGCTGGCACCGCCACGATACCGGCGGCGCGGTGGAGGCGCTGTGCGTGGTGCCCGGAGATCCCGCCGACCCTGCCGGGGGCGACGAACTGTGGCTGGTGGTGCGACGCGATGTGGACGGCGCGCAGCGGCGGTACATGGAGCGGCTGGACCCCGCCTTCGAGGCGGAAACCCCGGCGCAGGCGTTCTTTGTGGATTCCGGCCTGACGTACGAAGGCGCGCCCGTAGCCGCGCTGGGCGGGCTGGAACACCTGGAAGGGCGCGAGGTGTCCATTCTGGCCGACGGCTGGGTACATCCGCCGCGCACTGTGGTTGGCGGGCGCATCAAGCTGGACCGCCCGGCCTCGTTGATCCACGCAGGGCTGGGCTATGCCAGCGACCTTGCGCCGGTGACGCAGGAATTCGTGGCGGGCGACGGCCCCACCCAGGGGCGGGTGCGCCGGGTGGGCCGGGCGCGGGTGCGGCTGTATCGCTCATCCGGGTTCAAGGCTGGGCCGGACGCGGACCACTTGCGCGAGGTGCTGTTCCGCACCGCGCAGGACCCGTTGGGACAGGCGCTGCCGCTGTTCGACGGCGACCGCGAGGTGACCCTGGACGCGCGTCTGGGCACACAGGGCGGCCTGCACATCCGGCAGGACGACCCCCTGCCGCTGACGGTGCTGGCGGTGATCAGCGAGGTGGAGGTGGGCGAGGCATGAGCGCGCATCACGTGCTTTTTGTTGTGGGTACCCAAGATGTTCATCCCCCCGTGCCAGCGGCATCCGCAGCCCCCATGCCTTCGGTGCGCACGGGTTTTGCCCGGCACGATGCGGATGGCCGCACCAGATTGCGGGTGATCCCGGCGCGCCGCCAACACCTGGCGCAGGTGCTGGCCGACTTGCGCCCGCGCGACCGGGCGGAACTGGATGCCCTGGGTACGCGCGGGGCCGTGGCCGAGGCGGCGCGGGCCTTTGCCCTGTCGCCGTCGCGTTGGGCCGTGCTGCGCGGCGAGCGTTGCGTGGCCCTGTTCGGCGCGCGCCCCTTTCCCGGCATGCCGGATACGGCTGCGCCGTGGCTGTTCGGCACTCCGGCCCTGGACAGGGAAGGGCGGGCGCTGGCCCGGCTGGGGCCGCTGTTCGCCGCGCGCATGCGCGCCGCGTGGCCCCGGCTGCTGAACATGGTTCACGCCCCGGCCCTGGCGGAGCGCCCGGCCACGGCGCGCTGGCTGGCGCGGTGCGGGTTTGCCGTGGCCGCCCACCCCATGCCGCTGGGACGTGACGGCGCGCCGTTTCATCCCTTCACGTCCGGAATTGCACGGCAACAATAAACCATCACAGGAGGATGACCATGTGCGGACTTGTTCAGGTTTTGGCGGCAGCGGCCATTCTGCAAGGCGGCTACACCATGATGGACATGAGCCAGGATTCCCGTGCGGCCAAGGCCCAGCAGGAATACCAGGCGGCCACCCAGCGTAACACGGCGCTGCAATCCCGCTACCAGATCGAGGAAACCCAGCGTGACGCGGAACGCACCGAGCGGGCGCTGAAGCGTCAGGCGCGGTCCCAACAGGCGAGTGTGCGTTCGCTGCTGGCGGCATCCGGCATGGACGTGGGCTCCGGCAGCGCGCTGGATGTGTTGCAGGACCAGTCCTCCGCCGCCGAGGCGGACGTGCTGGACGTGCGGCGTCAGTCGGAGCAGCGGCAGCGCGCCCTGGAATACCAGGCCGCCGGAGCGGACAGCCGCGCCTCGCTGCTGGCCAGCATGGGGGACGACCCGTGGACGCGGGTGCGGCAGGGGTGGCGCAGCGGCATGGTCATCGGCAACAGCATGCAGGGCGCGCGTAACGTGCTGCTGGCCTAGGCTGGCGGGCGGCGCGGGGCCATGGGGGCGCACGCGATGCACAAGCAAAGGAGAGGACAATGACCATCGTATCGACAAATACCGTCGAGCAGTATGTCGGCGACGGCGTGCAGACGGAATGGCCCGTGCCCTTTCCGTTTCTGCGGCCCGAGGATGTGCGGGCGGTTGTGAGCGGCACCGGCGGCGACAGGGTGTTGGACCACGGCACGGACTACACTGCCGTCGCGCTGCCTGGCGGTGGTGGCCGCGTGGTCACCACGCCCGGCGGCCCCGGAATGGCGGGGTCGGGTGAACGGCTGACGCTGTGGCTGGAGCAGCCGTTCACGCAGGAAATGGACTTGCGCAATACCGGCGTGCTGGATGCGGAAATGCTGGAGCGCGGCTTTGACCGGCTGACCCTGATGGCCCAGCAATTGCGCGAAGAAGTGGGCCGTTGCGTCAAGGTGCCGCTGACAGACCAGACCACCCGCACCGATGCCCTGCTGGAGGGCATCACCGCCAACGTGGGCCGCGCGGAACTGGCCGCGCTGGGCGCGGAAACCCATGCCGCCGCCGCCAGCAGCGGAGCGGTCCGGGCCGAAAGCGCCGCGTCCGCCGTGGATGCCGCCTTGGTCGGCGTGTCGGTTCTGCGAGGCGAGGTGACCCAGGCGGTGGCGGACGCACGCGATGCCATTGTGGCCTCTGCGGCGTTCGTACCCATCGGGGCCATTCTGGATTTTCCGGTCAACACGGTGCCGGTGGGCTTTCTGGTCTGCGCCGGGCAGACGGTGGCGAAAGAAGCGTACCCGGAACTGGTGGCTTACCTGACGGGCGACCCGCTGGCGCTTTCTGCGACCCTGCCTGACTACCGGGGCGAGTTCCGGCGCGGGGCGGATTTGGGGCGCGGCGTGGATGCCGGACGCGCGGTGGGCAGCGCGCAGGAGGATGCATTTCAGGGGCACTGGCATGAACTGTGGAGATACGGTGGCGACGTATTCGGTGGTGGGTCCAGCCCCGGTATAAGCAGCGGTGCCAACACGAACACCAAGATCGGCGACGGCTTGGTGCGCACTGCCACTGCAGACGGCGCCAACGGTACTCCCCGTGTTGCTTCGGAAACCCGCCCCCGCAACGTGGCCGTGGTGTCGTGCATCAAGGCGTACCATGCCCCCATGAGCGCGGAGCCGGTGGATATGTCCGGCGTGCTGGTCCGGCTGAACACCATCGAAACCTCCGGGGCCGAAGCCAAGCAGCCGCAAACCATCATGCGCTGCCGCATGAAGGCCCCCATGGCCCCGCCGTTCTCCGACATGCCCATGCCGGGCTTCCTGTCCTTCTCCGGCCTGACCGTTACTCTGCTGGCCGACCCGACCAACCCCTTTGTGGCGTGTTTCGGCGGTGGCGGCGTGAACGTCGTCGGTCGTGCGGAAGGAAACCTGCCCGTCACCTTGCCCAACGTGCCCACCACGCACTGGCTGTATGTTGCCCGCAATCCTGACACTGGCGTGCTGGCGCTGGGGGCCACGGACATTCCGCCGGAATACAATACGGTCCGCTGCGGGGTGGACGCCATGCCCGCGTTTACCGCCGATACGCTCGCCGGGTGGGGCACCGTAACCGTGGATTCCACGTACACCTCCAACTACGGCTGGAAGGCCCTGAACAAGGGGCCGCTGGATGGCAGCAACAAGTGGCAGTCTGCTGGTGCTGCGGCCTGGCTGCGGCTGGTCCTGACGAAAACGCGCAGGGTTCGTGGGGTGCGCATATCCTGTGCAGACGATGCAGGCATGGCCCCGAAAGCCTTCACCATCAAGGTGGGCAGCGGTGCAACCCCGGATGTCGTGGCGCATACCCAGACTACTCAGACCGGGTGGAGCGCGGCGGAAACCCGCGAGTTCCTGTTCGACGTGCCGCAGGATCTCCAGTCGCTGGAAGTGAACATCACCGCCAACAACGGTTCCTCGTGGACGAACATCGGGGAACTGACCCTGCTGTTTGTCGAGGACTGGTACAGCCCTGCGGAAAACATCATGCGCAAGGCGGATGGCACGCAGGTTCAGCGTGTGTATGTGGGCAAGGCTGTGGTGAGCGGCGGGGTCGTCACGGCGGTGATTCCGTTCCACCCCGGCGTGTTTGCCTTCATCCCCGGCAATGGCGGCAACAAAACCCTCGCCTCGACGTGGATATATGAACACAACCCGTTCGGCATGCCGGTCACTGTTTCCCCGCCGGAAATGTACTCCACAGATGCACAGCCTTGGCAGCGCCAGATGGATTACTTCAACAACTCCGGCAATGGTGATGGCGTTTGGCTGTACGAGTATGACAATGCGGTAATCAGGTGGCAGTGCATAGGGAGCCAGCGCCTTGGCAAGTATCGCATCCCCGTAAGGAGGGCCTTCTGATGCAGTTTTACGGAATCGTTGGAACGTCGGAACTGTACGCCGTGGCGGAAGGATTGGAACACACCCTGCCCGCCGGGGCCGTGGCGGTGGATGCGGAACGCCCCGCGTCCGGCGCTGTGCTGCAACCGGATGGTGCGTGGCTGGCTGTGGCCGTGTCGCCGGAGCCGGAGTCGCTGGATCTGAACGGGATCACCTACGACCAGGCCGATGCTGTCATTCGCGCGGCGAGCGTGGAGGAACTGCGGTTGGCCGTGCTGGATGTGCTGGGGTTGTAGGCGGGGGGCGGGTAGAGACGGAGGGCAAAAGGTATGGGCGGACAATATGCCTTGGGGCGCATGGGGGCGGCGGACAAAGGACAGCGGAGTGCAAGAGCACTGGCGGACAGGTTTCGTGAAAAGTTGTCACCGCTCATGGATGATGGATGCGGGCGATGATGCACGGCGCGCGTGCGCGTAATGACAAGGCCCCCGGCATGCCGGGGGCCTTTGCGTGGGCGTATCGGATGGGGAAAGGGGGGCGCTAGTCCTTGCCTGCTGACGGGGCAGCGGGGGGCGATGGTAGCGTGGGGGACGTGGGTGGTATGCTGTCGGATGCGGTTTCGGGGCGCGGCCAGGGCGAGGAATCGCCAGTGAAGATGGCGCCTTCAATGGACGCGGCGTCGGCGCAGTGTTCGCGGGTGAAGGGGATGGGGGCGGGGGCGGGAGTTTCCTTGCTGGGTTCCGGCGACACGAAGGCATCCACTAAGATGGCTTCCGTGAGGTTGGCGTCGGCGAGGTTGGTCCCTGTGAGGTTGGCTCCGGTGAGATTGGCCTTTGTGAGGTCGGTCCACATGAAGCTAATCTTTGCGAGTTTGGCCCCTGTGAGGTTGGCATTAATGAAGCAAGCGTTTGTGAGAATTGCTTCAGTGAGGTTGCCCTCCGTGAGGTTGGCGCCTGTGAGGATCGCGTCGGTGAGGTCGGCCCCTGTGAGGTCTGCTTGTATGATTTTGGCCCCTGTAAGGTCCGTACTCACTAATGCGCTCCTCGTAAGCCTTGCTCTACTGAGATTGGCATTTGTGAAGACGGCATATGAAAGTTCGCCTTTCGTGAGGTCGACTTCTGTTAGGTCGGTTTCCGTGAGGTCGGCCCCCATGAAATCGGCGTTCTTAAGTTTGACCCCTGTAAATTTGGCCTTCCTGAAGTTTCCCGACACGAGGGGTACCCCGGTGAAATCAATCTTTGTGAAACTGGCGCCCGTGAAATCGACCCACGCGAGATCAACACCTCTGAAATTGACATTCTTGAATTTGGCTTCCGAGAAGTCGACCCAAGAGAGATCGACCCCAGTGAAATCGATTTTTGTGAAATTGGTCTTTATGAATTTTGTTCCCGTGAGTTTGGCCCCTGTGAGGATGGTCTCCGTAAGGTAGGCACCGGTAAGGTCCGCCTCGGTAAAGTCAGCCTCTTTGAGATTGGCTCTTGACAAACGGGCTGCGGAGAATGGGGCCTTTGCCAACTCAGCCCCAGGCAGTTGTGCGCCGGTGAGGTCGAATTGGTAGCGGGGAGGGATTGGCAAAGAGTCTGTGGATTCTGTGGATAGTAGGGATAGGGCTGCGCGCACATCATTGCGCATGGTGGCGCGTTCGTGAGTGGCCGCCGCCTCTCCAACTTGGGAAGCGCCGTCACACGAGGCGTCCGGCGTGGGTTCGCGGATGAAGGCGCAGAGCATGTCCAGCACGGCGCGCTTGTCGTCGGTGTTTTTCGAATCCTTGCCGGTGCGCCACAGCATGAAGATTCCGCCCAGGCGCGAGGCCATCTGGTCGCTGCCGAGTAGTTCGGACGCCCTGATGAAGCGGTCGGTGATGTGCCCCTGCGCCGTGGTGCGGGTCTGCACGTCGTGGCACCAGCCGCGCCACGTGGCAAGGCCGAAGGCCGTGGCTCCGCCGATGATCAGCGACAGTTTGTAGATGATTTCGAGCGGGGTGGTTTTGGCGTTGGCCGCGTCGACAGCCTGCGTGGCCGGGCCGACAGCCTGCGTGGCCGGGCCGCCGAGGAAGTCGCTGAGGGGCGTCCAGAACACGGGGACGGCGACGATGACGCACAGCAGGGCAATGCCGCAGGCGGCGAACCAGAAGGACGGCTTGCGAAGCGTGTCGCGCAGCGGCGGGGGCAACTCGCCGGTCCAGTCGATGAGCCGCTGGCGCTGCGAGACCGCCCACATGCCCACGGCCACGATGACGCCATCCGGCAGGCCCGCCCATGTCCACGCGCCGCGCCACGCGCGCTTGCACGCCAGCGCCAGCGCGGCGAACAGCGCCACGATGGCCAGCGCCTGCGTTCCGGTCAGGAAAAGGCTGGCCGTGGGCGGCGAGATGCGTCCGGCGGCCAGGTCGAAAAGAGGCGAGCACAGCGTGGCGGCCAGCGTGGCCGTCCATTCCGGAACGCGCAGCAGATGCACATAGGCGCAGCCAGCAAGCAGAAACAGCACAAGGATGACGATGCGGCGCATGCGGAGTCCTTTGGCCGAAGGGCGGACACGGGAAGAGGCGTGGGCCGTCCGAAAGCGCGCGCACCAGTGATTCCGATGGCACGGAGAACGGTGGTGCCTGTATACGGTACCGCGCGTAATTTCGGAAGTGCGGTATGCGGGACGGGATAGCGGGTGACGGTGCCGCCCCCCAAAAGAACAACAAGGCCCCCGGCGTGTGCCTGGGGCCTTGTGTCTTTTCTTATGTGAGTCGCCAGCGTTAGCGAGCGTCCTTGGATGCCTCCATATGTCTCCGGGTGCCGCGCGCTCACCAGTGCCCGCCCTCCCCCTCACGCCGTCCCGATCACGTCATGGAACCCATCAGCCGTCGCAGGGCGGCGGCCTGGGTTGAAAGCTCGGCGATGGCGGCTTCCGCCTCGGACATGCGTGTGGCCGTGGAACCGGAGATTTCGTTGACCTCGGCGATGATGCGGTTCAGCTCATCGCCGGTGGCGGCCTGTTCCTCGGCGGCGGTGGCAATGGAGTTTACCTGGTCGGACGCCTGTTGCACCGCCTGCACGATTTCCTGCAACATGCCGCCTGCCTCGTCGGCCAGGGACTGGCTGTCGGTCACGCCGCGCACGGCAACGTCGGTGGCTTCCGCACTGCGCCGGGCGGATTGCTGGATGGCCCCGATGGCCGCTTCCACCTCGCGGGTGGCGTTCATGGTCTTTTCGGCCAGTTTGCGCACCTCGTCGGCCACCACGGCAAACCCGCGCCCGGCATCGCCTGCGCGCGCCGCCTCGATGGCGGCGTTCAGGGCCAGCAGGTTGGTCTGGTCGGCAATGTCGCTGATGACCCCCAGCACGTTGCCGATGTTGCTGGCCTGGATGCCCAGCTTTTCCATTTCGCTGCGCAGTTCGCGCGAATGGCTGCCCAACCCTTCGATGGCGGCGGCCACCTTTTCCACAATGCTCGCGCCCTGCTTGGCGCGTTCGGACATTTCCGCCGTGGTGCGGTTGGTGTCGGAGGCGTTGCGGGCCACTTCACGCACTGTTGCCGCCATTTCGTCCATGGCTGCGGCGGATTCGGAACTGCGCTGCAACTGTCTGTCGGCTCCGCGCGCGGCCTCGCCCACCCGGTCGGAAAGCTGGCTGGCCGCATCGGCCACGGTGGTGGCAATGGCGTCAGCGTCGCGGGCCACCCCGGCAATGCGTTCGCTGCGCTCCAGCGCCTCCAGTTCGCCGCGCTTCACGGCGGTGATGTCCTGCCGGATTTCCATGTACCCCACCAGGGTGCCGTCAGTTTTGCGCACCGTGGCCGCGCGGGCATGGAAGTACCGGGTCTGGCCATCCAGCTGCCGGGTGAAGTCCAGCTGGGTTTCGGCCTCGTTGGTGCGGGCCAGCCGGTCAATGGGAGGCTCTGTGCCGTAGATTTCCGTCCCCTGGTAATTGCCCAGCGGCTTGCCGATCAGGTCGTGTTCCGGGTGGCCCAGCAGCGTGCAGGCCGCGCTGTTCAGGGCGCGGATGTTGCGGCGGGGGCCGGTGACGATGATGGGGTCGGGCACCCGGTTGATGATGGCCCTGTTGTAGGCCACGCGTTCGCGGATGGCGTCCACCATGTGGGTGATGGTTTCGTGCAGTTGGGCCATCTCCGCCGTGAAGCGGAAGGCGCTTTTGTACTCGAAGTCGCCATCGGCAATGCGCATGCCGAAGTCGGTCAGGGCCGCCAGCGGAGCCTGAATGCTGCGGTACAACCCCACGGCCAGCAGGCCGCCCAGCAGGACGGCCAGCGAGAATGCCACGGCGGCGCCGGTACGCACCATGGCCCCGGTGTTGTTGGTATCTTCGGCATGTTCGCGGGTGGCCTCTATGGTGGCCTTGGTCAGTTCGTCGATGGCCCGGTCCAGCTTGTGGGCCTGCTCGCGCCCGGCATCGAAGCGGATGTTGGCCTGCTCGGCAGAGAGTCCGGCGGCGGGGGCCTCGCGGGACAGGCTGGAGAAGGAGGAAAGATAGGGGCCGGTCAGAGAGCGGATGGCGGATACTTGCGGCAACAGGCTGGTCAGTTCCGGCATGGTGCGCAGCTTGCGTTCTGCTGCGTCGATATGGGTGGCAAGGTCTGCGGCGGCCTTTTCGTGCTGTGTCAGGTAGCCGCGCAGCCGTTCGGCATTGGCGATGTTGAGCAGGGTGTCCTTTTCGTAGCGGCGCAGTTGGCTTGCGTCATGGCGCATGGCATACACGGTCTCTTCCAACTCAACATGCTTGGCGACCAGTTCATCCACCAGCGTGTTGATGTGGCCAAGGGCCAGCACCATGGCCACGCCCATGACCAGGTTGAGCAGGGTGAGTGTGCCGAGGCCGTAGATAAGTTTTTGTCGTATGGTCATCGGGCGGTCTCCCCCATGTGACGGAGTGCTGTTAGGATGTGTCTGTCGTGCGGATACGGCGGGGCGAAATGCGGACAAATTTGTAGGCACCGTGCCGTCATACATGACTTTTTCGGTCAAGTAGGGCACAACTTTACCTGATACGCAAGGATTCTTCTGGCGTGGTGGTGAAAAAAAGCCCGGCGGTTTTCCGTCGGGCTTTCAGGCACGCATGTGGGGGATGTTGTCGCTAATGGGGATGCCGGGCGGGAAATGCTGCATCGCATGCCCGCCCTCTTTCCGTGCGTTTTCTTTCGGTCAACTCCATTCCAGCAGGCGGCGCTGGCCTGTCAGGGTGCGGATATCGGTGACGTCCTGCGACACTTCCAGGCAGCCGAGGTAGGCCGCGTCGGTATCGCGCACCGCAAAGTAGCGGATGTGCAGGAACCGCCCGCCAATCTCGATCCAGAATTCCGCCGTGTCCCGCTCGCCCGCCTTGAACTTGGCCAGAATGTCCTCGACCATGTACACGGATTTCGGCGGGTGGCAGTTGCGCACGTTACGCCCGATAACCGCCGCGCTGCGCGGAAAGATGCGGTGCGGCACGTCGGAATAGTAGGCCACCCGGTCGTCGGCATCCACAAAACTGAGGTCCACCGGCAGGCTGCGCAGCATCTGGTTGAGCACGTTGGGGGCCAGCGCGCCGGTATCCAGTTGCACCATTTGAGTGGACCCGCTGGCGCGCGCCCGGCCTGCCGTGTCCGTCAGGCCCGCCGGATAGGTCGCCTGCGGCGTCCATTCGTCGCCGGGCGTCACCCACGCGTAGCCGATTTCGTCCTCGCCGTGGCGCACCCGTGCCCACTGGGCTTCGGCCAGCGAGTCAAGGGCCATGGGAAAGAGCACCTTCTCTTCCTTGTATGCCATGTCCTTCACGGCTTCCGCCACGTCGCGCGCGGCCAGCGCGGCTGCCGTGGCGGCCAGGTTTTCCATGGCGGCACGGGCGGCCTTGAACTGGGCGCGGATGTCGTCATGCACCTCCCACATGACCTTGGGCGGGGCCTCGATGCCGTTTTCCTCCAGCAGGGGGAACAGCTGGTTTTCCTTGCGGGTGTAATGCACCTCGATGTGGGCCAGGTCTTCCAGCAATTCCTTGACGTAGCGGCTGCTGAACGACCAGGCCATCTCGTCGATGGGCGAGGTGCGGTCGCCGGGGGTGCGGTGCATGCGGTCCACCTGCGAGATGATCTCGTCGGCCAGTTCCAGGGCCTTGGCGTTCTCGTCCATGTAGGTGCGCACGGGGTGTCCGGCGGGCGCGGAAACCGCCGGGGCCTCGTCCAGCGCGCCCTTGAACAGGTCCACGTGCAGCGAGCACAGGCGCTTTATCTCGGCCTCCGGCAGCCCCTCGGCCACCATGGCCTGTTCCAGCCGGGCGATGTCCCCGCCGGAAATGTCGCCCACGGCGGCGGCAAAGCGGGCCTTCAGCGCCGCCGGGTCCGCCCCGGCATGCAGTTCGCGGATGAGTTCCTTCAGGGTGTCCATGCGCGCGGCATCGGACAGGGGCGCGGCGGCAGATGTGGTCGCCTGCCCAACATTGCACGGCGTGCCGCAGGTGGTGGCGCAGGGCGCTGCCGCTGCCTCGGCAGCGGGTTTGGGGCCGGGCTTTACGCCCGTGCCGGGCGCGCCCTTGGGGATGATGGTCACGGCCTCGCTGGAATGATCCAGCACGCCGCGCGCAATGTGCAGCATCAGCCCGTTGACTTCCAGACCGGCGATGTCCGCCGCCTGCTGCAGGGTGGCCACCCGGCCCAGCGTGTTGCGCAAGAGCGGGTTTTTCAGCTTGGCGAAGGCGGGCGCAAAGTCGGCCAGCACGTCGATGATGTAGGGGTGCTCGGAGATCAGTTCGTGTATGGACGTGGACGGGGCGAGATGCATGGGGCCTCCCGTGGGGTTTCGTGTGTTCGTCGTGCGCCCGGAGCGGCGGCGGCCTGCGGCCGGAAACGCATGGTGGGTCGTTCCGTCAGGGCTGGTCGTGCAGTCGTGGCGGATGCGCCATCGGGACAGGATGCGCCATCATGGTAAATCCGGTGCGGCGTTGCGCCGTGACGGGCGTCACGCCGGACAGCATACCATGAATGTTTCCGGAACGGCAGGGGGCATATCCGTCCCGCGCACGCCCGCGCACTGGACAAAATCCCTGCGGTCTGCAAAAGCACAAGGGCCGCGTTTCGTCGGCATATCCCCGAACGCGGCGAACACTCCGAACACTCCGGAACAGGGCCGTTTTCGCCGTGCCGCCCGCGCGGTGCACTGGCGCAGCATGTGACTGGCACTACTGGCGCGACTGGCGCACCCCGGTGCCCGGCGCGCCCCGGCAACTGCCAGCCCAACCATTCTGCGGGCGGACATCGCCCCGGAAACAGCCCGACCAGACAATAACCCCGACCCGCGAATAACCCCGAAAGGTGGACCAATGAGCAACGAACCGGACAAGATCATCTATTCGATGATCCGCGTCACCAAGCGCCACGGCCAGCGCGAGGTGCTGAAAGACATTTCCCTTTCCTACTTCTACGGCGCCAAGATCGGCGTGCTGGGCCTGAACGGCTCGGGCAAGTCGTCGCTGCTGAAGATCCTGGCCGGGGTGGACCCCAACTTCGACGGCAAGACCGTGCTCGCGCCGGGCTTCACCATCGGCTACCTGGAGCAGGAGCCGCTGGTGGACGAAGCCCGCACCGTGCGTGAAGTGGTGGAAGAAGGCGTGCAGGACATCGTGGACCTGGTGAAGGAATTCGAGGCCATCAACGCCAAGTTCGCCGAGCCCATGGAACCGGACGAGATGGACGCGCTCATCGAGCGCCAGGGCAAGGTGCAGGAGCAGATGGACGCCAAGGGTGCCTGGGACCTGGACGCCCGCCTTGAAATGGCCATGGACGCCCTGCGCTGCCCCCCCGGCGACACCCCCGTGTCGGTCATCTCCGGCGGCGAACGTCGCCGCGTGGCCCTGTGCCGCCTGCTGCTGCAAAGCCCCGACATCCTGCTGCTGGACGAACCCACCAACCATCTGGACGCCGAATCGGTGGCATGGCTGGAACGCTTCCTCCAGACCTTCCCCGGCACGGTCATCGCCGTCACCCACGACCGTTACTTCCTGGACAACGTGGCGGGCTGGATTCTTGAACTGGACCGCGGGCGCGGCATTCCGTGGAAGGGCAACTATTCCTCGTGGCTGGAGCAGAAGGAAAAGCGCCTGCAACAGGAAGAAAAGTCCGAGGTGGAGCGCCAGAAGACCCTCCAGCGCGAACTGGAGTGGATCCGCATGTCGCCCAAGGGTCGCCATGCCAAGGGCAAGGCGCGCATCAACGCCTACGAGGCCATGCTGAGCCACGAAAGCGAACAGCGCGCCCCGGATCTGGAAATCTACATTCCGCCGGGACCGCGCCTGGGCAAGGTGGTCTTCGAGGCCACGGGCCTTGCCAAGTCGCTGGGCGACCGCCTGTTGATGGAAGGCGTGGACTTCATCATCCCCGCCGGGGCCATCGTGGGCATCATCGGCCCCAACGGCGCGGGCAAGACCACCCTGTTCAAGATGCTGGCGGGCGTGGAAACGCCCGACGCTGGCGAACTGAAGGTGGGCGATACCGTGCAGGTGGCCTTTGTGGACCAGAACCGCGATTCGCTGGAAGCCGGCAAGACCGTGTACGAGGTGATCAGCGAAGGCTACGAGACGGTCAAGCTGGGCAACCGCGAGGTGAACGCCCGCGCCTACTGCTCGCGCTTCAACCTGATGGGCCAGGACCAGCAGAAGAAGGTGGACGTGCTGTCCGGCGGCGAACGCAACCGGGTACACCTGGCCCGCATGCTGAAGTCCAACGCCAACGTCATCCTGCTTGACGAACCTACCAACGACCTTGACGTGAACACCATGCGGGCGCTGGAAGACGGCATAGAGAACTTTGCGGGCTGCGTGCTGGTCATCAGCCACGACCGCTGGTTCCTCGACCGCATCGCCACGCACATCCTGGCCTTCGAAGGGGATTCCAGCGTGGTGTTTTTTGACGGCAACTATTCTGAATACGAAGAAGACCGCAAGAAGCGCCTGGGCAAGGACGCGGACACGCCGCACCGGATCAAGTTCCGCAAGCTGACCCGCTAGGGTTTGCGGCGGATTTTTGCCCGCAGGCGGACCGACCCGAAGGGCGCGTAGCGTGGCCGTCAGGCGAGCTTGCGAGCCTTGCGGACATCGAGATTCATGAAAGATTCGCCTTCCTTGCCAGCAAACAAAACTCACGCCGCAAACGGCGTGCGATAATGCCACGGGAAAGAGAGTGAGAAGGCCCTCGCAGCGGAAACGGTGCGAGGGCCTTGTGCATGTTCGGGGTAATGCGGCGGGTTTCAGACAGTCTACCCCTCCTTGAACCGCGCGACGAGGTCGCCAAGGCGTTGCGCCTCGGTGTTCAGTTCCTCCAGCGAGCGTTCCGCATCCCGCATGGCCCTGGCGGTGTCTTCGCTGATGGTGGTGACATCGTCCAGCAGGCGTACGATGTCCGCGCTGACCGCTGCCTGCTCCTCGCCCGAGGTGGCCACGGCGCGTACCTGTGCAGACACGCCGGAGGCCAGGCGCACTATTTCGTCCAGCGAGCTTCCGGCGGCGTCCGCCTGGGCATTGGCCTGGGTCACCGCCTCCACGGCGTTGTTTACCTGCTCCGCACTGGCGGTCGTGCCTTGCTGAATGGCCCGGATGGCTTCGCCCACCTCGCGGGTGGCGTTCATTGTTTTTTCCGCCAGCTTGCGCACTTCGTCAGCCACCACGGCAAAGCCGCGTCCGGCGTCTCCGGCGCGGGCCGCCTCGATGGCGGCATTCAGCGCCAGCAGGTTGGTCTGGTCGGCAATGTCGTTGATCACGGCCATGATGCCGCCAATACTTTCGGCCTTGCGAGAAAGGTCGGCCATGCTTTCGTGCAGGCTGGCTGCGCCTTTTTCCACGCGGACCACGGCCTCCTTGACGCGTTGCACGCCTTCGGCCCCCTCGCGGGCCTTGGTCTGGGCGTCGTCGGCGGTGTCGGCGGCGTTTGCTGCCCCACCGGCCATGCCTGCCACGGCGGCGTCCATGCGTTCCATGGCGCGCGAGCTTTCGGCAACGCGCGTTTTCTGGGCGTCCGCGCCGCCGCCCGCAAGGCTGACCTGACGGCCCACGGTGTCCGCTACATCGACGATGGCGGCGGCGATGCCTTCCAGCATGCCCGCTGCCTCCTGCATGCCGTTACGCCGGGCCTGTTCCGCCCGCATCCGGGCTGCTTCGGCCTCGGCGGTGGCCGCCTCCGCGCGTTGGGCATGGTCGGCGGCCTCGGCGGTGCGCGAACGGGCCTCTTCAATGCGCATGCGCAGCGATTCCACCATGCTGGCGATGGAGTGCTTCAGCCCGCCCAGTTCGGCGCGAAATGTGCCCCGAGGCTGGGCATCCAGGTCGCCCGCAGCCACGGCACGGGCGTAGTCCACCAGTGCGTGCAGCGGCGTGCGCACGGACCGAGTGACCAGCACCGTCAATACGCACCCCACGGCAAGAATGGCGCAGGTGACCGCCAGCACCATGTTGCGCAGTTTGTCCGCCTCCGTCTCCAGGTCATCCACGTACACCCCGGTGCCGATGATCCATCCCCACGGTTTGTAATGGGCGATGTACGACTCTTTCGGGTAGGTCTGCTCGGTTACGCCGCCGCCCTGTTTGGGCTTGGGCCACATGTAGGCCACAAGCCCTTCGCCGCGTTGGTGCGCTACCTCCACGAAGGCCTGGAACAGATTGCGGTTGCCGCCGGGGTAGTCCGTTGCCGGGGCTCCCGGCGCGGCCCGCCAGTGGGTGGCCCTGTTGTAGGCGGGCTTGTCCAGGGTCTGGCCTTCCAGAGCGGGGGCCGTGGGGTGCATGACCATGGTTGGGTAAGGGGAGCGGTCGTCGTTGATCCAGAAATAGTCGCCATTGCCGTAGCGCATTTGCCGAAGGGCATCGGCGGCCCGCCGTTTGGCCTCGTCAGGGGGTAGTTCGCCCCGGCTGGCCCTTGCGTCCAGCCCCTCCACCAGCTTCATGGCCGCCTGCACCAGATGGTGCAATTCATCCTGACGGTTTTTCAGCTGATTGGCGCGGATGTGCGGCAGAAATCCGCCCAGGGTGGCCGTAACAAACAGCAGGGCGATGAACGTGGCCAAGGCGATGATGCGCAAGGCAACCCCTGCCTCGAAGCGGGGTGCGGCGGGAACGGACATGGAAAGCGGCGTTGCGGCGTCGGGCGCGGGGGCGGGCTGGGCCATGGGGTACTCCGCTGTGATATGAGTGCGCGGGGCAAAGGGGGGCGCGCCAGACAAGCGTAGCTGCCCGCTGGTGGGGGCAGAATTATAACAATACGGCGAAGGGGCGCGGTACGGGCGCAGGCCCGGCCCGCACCGCAAGCGCAGCGTCCGGGGCGCGCTTGCGCAAGGGGGCATTTCTGCTACGCTGGTGGCAAGACGGCGGACCATTGGGGGCCGCACGTCCGACGTCTTTCTTCGTCACGGCGGCCCGGCAAGGAGGTGCCCATGACCCGACAGGTTTCGTTCACCCGGCTGGAGCAGGCGCAGTTGCCTGGTTACAGGGAACGTCTGGACCGCGCCGAATCACCCGACGAGGTGCGCAGGTTCTTCGCGGAAACCGTGGCCACGCTGCTGTCCGACGCCCTGGGCACGGCAGGGGCGGTGCGCCACGACGACGTGGCCCTTTCTCCCGATGCATCCGACGGGTATGTGCTGACGTCCTCGGTGCGGGCGCTGTCGGGCTTTGCGGACATCTGGAGCGATTCCGATCTGCCGCGCATCGCGGGCAACTTCGCAAGTCTGGCCCTGAAGCGTCATCGGCATCTGGCGGGCAATCCGGAGCGTACCGAAGCCAAAACCCGACACAAGGACGGCAAGCGTTAGGCATTCCCGTGCGGCACGGCCTGCGCGTGACGGCTCATGCCGTCGTTCACCGCCGGGCTGCCCGTTTTACCTCCTCCTTCACCCTGGGGGGGGGCGGACGCAGTCACTTTGCCGCTGGTCCGGCATGTCCATTCTGCTGCAAACGAACGACGCCCCGCACGGCCTTGGCCATGCGGGGCGTTTCGTCCCTGCGTCGGGATGGGGGCTACAGCCAGCGTTTCTTGAGGAACACCAACCAGGCCACCATGCACAGGCCCACTGTTACTCCGGACACGATGCCGAAGGCATAGGGCGAATCGTGCAGCGGGGTGTCTATGTTCATGCCGTAGATGCCGGTGATGATGTTGGGGATCATCAGGATGATGGTGAACCCGGTCAAGAACTTCATCACTGTGTTCATGTTGTTGGAAATGATGGAGGCAAAAGCGTCCATGGTACCGGAAAGGATGTCGCTGTAGATGTTGGTCATGCCGATGGCCTGACGGTTCTCGGTAATGGCGTCTTCCAGCAGGTCGCTTTCTTCTTCGCTGATGCGCAGCGTACGGGTGCGCAGCAGTTTTTCCATGATGATGTCATTGGCCTTGAGCGACGTGGTGAAGTAGACAAGGCTCTTTTCTATGTTCAGCAGCTCTATGAGCTCCTGGTTGCGCATGGACTGCTGCAGCCGCTGCTCGATGAACGCGGTGCGCCGATTGATGTCCTTCAGGTCATTCAGGTAGGCGATGGCGGTGCGTTGCAGCAGGTGGATGGCCAGGCACAGGCGGCTTGCCGTGTCCATGGTGCGGGCGCGTCCGTTCAGCAGTTCGGCCACGATGTCGCGGGGCGACCGGCATACGGTGACCACGGCAGTGCGGGTGATCACGATGCCGATGGGCAGCGTCAGGTAGGGCACCCGGGCGTCGGTGGCGTTTTCCATGGGCACGCGGATGACCAGCAGCAGCACGCCGTCCTCGTGTTCCAGCCGGGCGCGTTCGTCGGCGTCCAGCGGGTCTGTCAGGTGGTCCAGCGGAATGCCCAGCAGCACCGAGGCGCGGCGCAGTTCCTCGTCGGATGGGTTGGAAAGGTTGACCCAGCAGTCTGGCTCGATGTGGTCGATGGGGGTCAGCGCGCCGTCAATGGTCTTGTGGATGGTAAACACGGCAAGGCTCCTTGCGTCCGTTCCGGAATGCGGTCTGGCGCGCGGCGCGGGGGCCGCGCGTGCCGGGAACAGCCGCGTGCCGGGTCACTTCCTGATGTGCCGGGATGGGCAGCGTCAGGACAGCGTCAGGGCAGGGCGCGGCGGCGGAAGCAGCGAGCATCACGAGTACGGGTCCGCGGAACGGGCCACGGAAAGCACGCGACGGTGCATCCGGCAGCGGGCGCGCCGGATGGAACAGGCCGAAAGGGCAGAAAGGATGGAAGTCGCGGAAAACTGTGTGCGGAACATGGTCCACCTCCGGGGCGCTCAGCGCCGCCGGGCGGACCGGGGGGGATCAGGCCCGGACGTGACGGCGGCAGCGGCGCGGGTGCGTCGTTGCAAGACGGTATGATGCGATGGGACATCTACTACTGTCGCCGGAATCCACGTCTGTGCTCCTGTTGGGGGTGCGCGGCGCGCCGTATGGCCGCCGCACGCGCGCGCCGTGGGCGTGCTGCGGGGTTTGCTTTACGCGGCTGCGGCCTGCTTGGCAACCGGAAATGCGGTGACCGGCACGGCCGGTGAACCGCGTTGCAAGACGACGGACTCCGGCCATGCGGGGGAACATGCCGTCCGGGCAGAACAACGGACCCGGTGAACGGGCCATGCGGCCATGTCCAAAGAAAGTCAGGCCTTGATGTGCGGATGTCCCTTCTAGCGCGGCAGGCCCAGAAACCTGCGCCGCAACTGTTCCGCCCTGTCGCGGTTGACGCCGAAGTCCCACCAGCCGGAACGGGCGGCGGAGCGCAGATGCACCACCGACGCGTCCGGGTCGGCCACGCACAGCACATCGTCGATGAAGCCGAAGACCTTGCTGCGGCATTCGGCGCGCAGCGTCAGCCCGTCCTTTTCCACCACGGTGCAGCCGGGCAGGGCAGCCAGGGCCACGGCCAGGCGGCGCATGGCGGGCGCGGCCTCGCCCGTGAAGGGCAGCGGTTCGATGTACTGACCGTCGCGCAACGCGCCTTCGGCCTGGGTGATGACGCAGTTGGGCCTGTCGGGGCAGGCGGGCAGGCGCACGGGCTTGGCAGGCTGATCGGCGCGGACAGGTTGGTCGGGCAGTTCCTGCTGCGCGCCATGGGCTGGCCGGACAGGGCATGCGCACGCCGCCAGAAATGCCAGCAGCAACAGCGCGGGCACGACAGCGACGGAGGGGAGAAGGGATGCGGACATGGGCATCTCCATGGGCACTTGCGGGGCGCCTTCCGTTGGACGTTGCAGGACATGGATCATGACTGGAATGCGCGCCGTGGATCGTCGCCCCATGGCAAATGACAAGGGGCCGCCCCGTCTGCGCGGAACGGCCCCGTAAAGAACGGCGCGGGTGTTGCCGTTACGGCTTCAGGAAGCGGCTGACGTTGTCGATGACGTTGCGCAGCAGGTCGTCGGTGGGTTCCACGAACTGGAAATGGATGGTGCGCACGATGCCCACCATGATGCCCACGATCATGCACGCGGTGTCCTCGACACTGATGTCGGTGCGTACCGAGCCGTCCTTCTGGCCGTCACGCAGGGCCACCAGCAGGTACTCGTTGAGATAGGAGTAGATTTCCTTGATGGCAAGGAACACATCGTCGTTCCGTTCGCCGTAGCGGGTGGGCGCGTCGCGGAAGATCAGGCAGAACTCCATGCGGTTCTTCTTCACGAACACGTAGAACGACTTGATGATGGAGACCACCTTTTCCACGCTGGTCTCGGGCGCGCGCACTTCGAGGTACTTCTCGATGTCGCTGATGAGCTGATCCTTCACGTTGCGGATCAGGGTCAGGAAGATGTCGTCCTTGGTCTTGAAATGACGGAAGATGGTGCCTTCCGCCACACCTGCTTCCTTGGCGAGGAGGCTGGTGGGGGTGTTGTTGAACCCGCGCTCGGCAAACAGCTTGGCGGCGGTAAGCAGGATGGTGTCGCGCTTCATGTCGGAATCCTTTCAATGTCTGCCGCGATACGGCAGAAGCGAGGAGTGAACGCTCAAACGAGAGAAGGCTAACCCCACTCTTGGGCGGTGTCAACGCCGGTGTTGGGCGTGTATCTGAAATGTGCCGTGTTGCTGTTTTATTGCAGTATGTTGTGTGTCGCGTGTGCAGCGGGGATGTTCGGCAGAGCAGGAAGCGGTGGGGCGAATGCAACGCCCCGGCCCATGGACGGGCCGGGGCTGAATGTGCGCCTTGCCTGTTCGGATGTAGTTCAGGCCTTGTGCATGACCTGTTCACGCCCGTTCGGGTCCTGTCCGGTGCGTGCCCGGATGCCGCAAGGATATGCCCGGTTCCTGGGCGCTGGCTAGGAACGCCGCCCGCCATGCCCGACGCGCGAGGCCAGGGCAATGCGGTTACGCTCCACGGCGACCTCCAGTTCGGGCAGCAGGTCGCGCACGGCCTCCATGTCGTCGGCGGTGGCGGCGCGTTCCACACAGCGGGCAATGCGCTCCAGCACGCGCAGGCCGAAGCTTTCCGACTTGCCCGCAATGCGCGCCGCAGCTTCCTGCACCGCAAAGGTGCTGCCGTCTGCCCGCCCGCGCCGGGCGTCTTCCAGGGCTGCGTCCAGGGTTTCCAGCAGGCCGGGGATGAACGGCTCGATGTCGTCGCCCATGTGAGCGTTGTGGGCGTGCGGTTCGTGGCGCTGCCCTCCCGGTGCAGATGGCCGCTGTGCGGGGCCGGAGGGCCTGCCAGCAAGCTCGTCCCGCCCGGAGGCCGGGGCCGCGCGTCCGGTGCGGGCGCCGTCGTCGCTGCGGGCGGGTTGGGCGGGGGCATGCCGTGCCGTGCCGGCGTCATTGCCCGGCGTCCGTTCGCCGCTGCGCCCAAGGTGCATGGCGATGCGTTCCGCGATGCGTTCGGCAAAGCTCTTGGCGGGCGGCGCAGGGGGCGTCGCGCCTGCCTGGGACTGTGCCGTTGGGGCCTGCGCAGTCTGGGCATGTACGGACAGCCCCTGCGCGGCAGAAGTCGGGGCAGCGGGGCGCGCGACGGGCTGGCCGCCCGGCTGGCCCTGCGGATTCGGCTGATTCGGTTGGGGCCGGGTGTACTGCATCTGCGGCGGCAGGGGCTGTTGGGGAGCCTGCTGGGCGGTGGGCCATGCCGGAGGCGTTTGGGGGGCAGAGGGTGCCTGAACTGCCTGCGGCTGGGCAAGGGGCGCTGTACCGGCAATGGTGGTCGGTGCAGATGGTGCCGAAGGGGTTGCCGCAGGGGCGGCGGAAGGCGCGGGTTGCTGCTTCGGGCGGTATCCGGGACGCACCTCTGCCGACACGTCGCGAATGGGCCGGGGATCGTGCGGCTGGGAATGCTGCTGCACGGGGGAGTGCTCTGTGGGGGGTGCCTGCTGTGCGGTACGCTGGGCCTGCTGTTGCGCCCGCTGGGCACGTTCCCAGCGTTCCAGGCGTGCCGCAGCCCCGTAGGACGACGAGGCGCTGGAGCCGCCATGCGTCGTGGCGCGGTGCGGATCCATGGGCATGGGTTCCCCCACCCATTCGCCGCTGTCCGCC
Source organism: uncultured Desulfovibrio sp. (assembly GCA_964402645.1). Lineage (GTDB taxonomy): Bacteria > Desulfobacterota > Desulfovibrionia > Desulfovibrionales > Desulfovibrionaceae > Cupidesulfovibrio. Next base: position 469,502 of record CAYOCV010000002.1, read on the forward strand.
ATCGGTGCGGATTTGCGTGCGCCATTGGCGGCGTCGGCTTGCGGTTTGTCGGAATGCTGTGGCCGGGCCGTTGCGGCCTGGGGCGTGGCGGTCGCTGCCACGGGCATGGGGTCTCCCACCGACTCCTCGAAATCGTCGTCCCAGGCCGGGGTATGGGCATCGGTCTGAGCGTCGGCCTGGGCCGCGTCCGCGTCAGGCGTGGACGTGGTGGGCGTGGCCGTGACGGGCGTGGCCGTGACGGGCGCGGAAGTGGCGGGCCGGGTCAGCGCCGCAGGCGTGGCGGAAGCCGTGGTCGGGGCTTCGTACACCGTGGATGCAGTGAGTGTGTGGGTGCCGTTGTCGGCCTCGGAATCGGGCGCGTCGGTGACGATAAGATCCAGAAGCGAACCGCCTTCGGGCAGCGCCCCTCCTCCATACGGCATGCCGCTGGCGGAGGCTGCCACGGAAGCGGCAGCCTGATTGTGCGCGGCGGGATCGGCATGCGGCACGGCAAAGATGTCCGCGCCGAACAGGTCGGGCAGTTCTTCGGCCTCGCTGTCCACGCTCTCGTGCGTCGCGGCAGGGTGCTGCATCGCCTCGCCTGCCTGGTCGGGCTGCTGCCCGGCAGGACGCGCATCCGAGGGGGGCGGCGTGGGGCTGTCCCAGGGGTGCCATGATGTGGTCGCGGTCGTGAGGGTAGTGGCCATGATGGTAGTGTCCATGACCGGCTCCGTGGGGTCCAACGCCTCATCCGGTTCGCGCCAGGCATCCTCCGCATCGGAAGATGGTGCAGGCTCCGGCGCATCGAGTGAATGCGCACCGCCGTCATCAAGGCGTTCCGTGGGGGGGGCCATGTCCGGGGCCGGTGCGTTGTCGGCAACGTCTAGGTCCGCCGAAACATCGTCCGCTCCGGTATCCCAGGCCTGCGGCATGTAGTCGCCGCCTGCGCCGGACAGGAACAGGTCCGGCGATTGCGCGAAATACGGGGAAGCGCCCGCGCTGCCTTCTTCGCTCGGATCGCCCGCACCATCGGGGCTTTCGTGAGCCATGTCGGTGTACTGGCCGTACCCGGCATCGTCATGATCCGCGTGGGCGTACTGCGGTTCCGGTTCGGGAAGGGGCGGGGCAAGACGCCCCACGGCGGCACGCAGGCCGCTGCGGGTAAGGGGCTTTTCCAGCGTTTCCGTGCATCCGGCAGCCAGCATGCGGCTGGCCTGGGCCTCGTTGGCCACCAGCGCGAGCACCGGCGCGAGGGGCAGGTCGTGCTCCTGCTCGAAGGCCCGGATGGAGGCCAGCGCCGCCACAATGTCGTCCTCCGGCATGTCGCCGTCCATGATGACAAGGCCGGAGGGGGCACGCCGGTACAGGATGCCCGCCTCGGTGGCGCCGCGCGCCTCCAGCGGTGCATGCGGCAGCCCTTCCAGGAAAAAAGCCAGCAACTGCCGATTGCTGGGCACGTCGTCGGCCACGATGACCTGCAACGGACGACGCGGCGTCATCGGCCCCTGGTGCAGATGGTCGACGGGCGCGGCGGCATCGGGCGCGGGGCGGGCCACCCGCAGGTCGTCGGTCAGGTCCACCCCCACGAAGGGCCGGGGGGCGGTGGCGTCGCCCGAAAGGGCCACCAACCGCACGGTGAACGAAATGGTGGTGCCTTGCCCGTGTCCGCTTTCCACGGTCAGGGTGCCCTCGGCGTCGTCGGCCATTTCCCACGCCCGCGCCAGCGCGCTGACGCTGCGCTTGTGCGGCGGCGCGCCTGCGCCGGAATCGCTGACGGTGAACAGCAGGTGGCCGGGGTCGGTGCTGTCGGGCACGCGGCGCACCGACATGTGTACGGACCCCTTGTCCGTGGATCGGACGGAACTTTCCGCCAACAGGCGCAGCAATTCGCCCAAGGGGCCAGCATCACCCTCATAAAGTTGCGAAAGATGGGGGGCCATGAACCACGAGATGGCCAGTCCCTTGCGTTCGGCGCGGTCGGCCACGGCATCGTGGGCCTCGCGCAGCATGCGCTGCAAATCGAATACGGCGCGGCGCGGGGCGGTGCGCTGCGGTGTGGCAACCCGGCCCAGATCCCCGGCAATGGACGCCAACTGACGTCCGGCAGCGGCCAGAGCCTCGGCATGGCTGCGGGCTGCGGGCGGCAGGGCGCAGTTCTCCAGGCCGTCCAGTTCCTGCAACATGGCGTCGATGGGGGTCAGCAGGGCTTCTTCCATGCGGGCCATGGCCAGCGGGTCGAACGACGCGTCCGGGCCAGAGGGCGCATCAGGCGGCTGGTGGGAAGCCGGGCGGAACATTTCGCCCGCGTCACTGCGCTCGATGCCCGCCATGGCAGCGGCGGCGCGGGCAAGGCGGCGTGAATGGCGCGGGGCGGGGGCACTGTCCAGTTCGGGCAGCACGTCGCCCAGGGAAAGCTCCATGGGTTCCTCGTCCGTGTCGTCATGGAATGCGGATGCGCCCGGTGCGCCCGGCGCGTGCGGGGATGAAGCCGCATCGCCGCGCAACTCAGTGGGCGAGATCAAGCGCAGGGTAGGTTCGTCGGCCAGCGGATCGTCCAGGTCGGGGCGCTCTGCCGCCGGGCTCTTGCGAACGCGGTAGCCGCGCCCGCCGGTCAGGACGCCATCAGCTTCCGCCAGACGCGGGGCGCTGGTGCCCGCCACCAGCAGGGCCAGCAAGGCAAGGCCCCACAGCGGGGCCGTGGATATCCATACGGCAGGTACCGGCGAGGCCAACCCGACAAGCCCCACCCCGGCCCCGGCCAGCGCGGCCAGGCATCCTGTAAGGAAACGGCGCGATCCCGGCAGCTTGCGCAGCATGCACGACAGGGCGGCAGGCAGCACCAGCACCAGCAGCATGGGCCACAGCGCCAGCAGGCGCGATGTCCAGGCCATGCGCGGCGCCAGCGGTAGCAGGGTCAGCAGCGCGCCTGCCAGCGAAACCACGCGCAACTGCATGTCCGCGCCGGACGCCTTCTCGCGGGTGCGCAACAGGTGTCGTCCCACATGCGGCAGCAGCATCAGGGCAAGGCCGGGGGCCAGCACGCCGGGCAGGCCCGTCAGCGGCACATAGCCCGCAGGCGTGGAGGGCTGCCCCGCAACCGCCTGGATAAGCACGGCGGCGGCAAACAGGCTGGTCCACAGCCGCCATTCGCCTTTTTCGAAAATACCGCGCAGCAGGCACAGGGCCAGCACGGCCACCAGCACCCCGATCACCAGCGGGCGGGCCAGGGCGTCGTTGTTGGCGGCAGCGTTCTGGGGGGTGCGCAGCATGGGGGCAAACCACGGCCCAGGCACGCCGTCCAGCTTGATGTACACGGGTACCGGCTTGCCCACGGGGTCGGGCAGGGTGAACACGTTGCCGCCTTCAGGAGCCTGCGCCTGCCATTCGTTCGGTTCGCCGGGCAGGTTGCGCTTGGCCAGAAACAGCGTGGCGCTGCCGGGCAGATTGCGGCCCAGGTCGAGCAGCAACTGGCGGTTCTGTCCGTCGGCAGATCGGGGGGCCAGCGTCAGACGCAGCCAGGTGGAGCCGGAGCGGAACACGGGCAGACCGTTGCCCAGCGGGGCAAACGCGGCTTGATGCGAGGGAGAAAGCAGTTCGTCCACGCTCAGCACACCGGTGGGGTCCACCAGATACTCGATGAACGGGGCCAGCGGCTGGGTGGCCAGCAGCGAGGAGGTGTCCAGCGCGCGGGTGGCGGTTGGTGACGCGGACTCGGCGGCCTGTACGGTGGGCTGTGCGGCGGGTTGCGGTGCGCCGGGACGGCTTGCGCCGGTTGCGGGCGCGGGGGGTGCCGTGGCGCTCATGGCGGGCGGAACCGGCCATGCGGCAAGGCAGCAGGCCAGCAGCAGCCAGACGGCAACATGAAGCCGGACACGACGGCGAGAAAGATATGGGTGTGGCAGCGGGGCGCGGTACGGGCGGAGGGCCGGGTCTGTGGTCGGGGCGTGCGGCATGGTTCCGTGTGCGCGCGGGGCGCGCGGGTTGCGTGTTGACCTGCGCGGCGCGGCGCTTGGGCCGCGCCCCGTGGGACCATAGCGTACTTCGGCATGGGGGGCGAGTGGAAATCAAGGCCCGGTGCGGGGGGCAGGGCGGCGGAGCGAGTAGGCCTTTGGCCCGTCGCCAGTTGGGGCGTCGGCAAAGAGACGCGTGCCTGCGTGGCGTCCGGGATGGGGCGAGAGGGCATGGCGCGCCTATGCGCGGTCCATGGCGTGTTCCGTGATGCAGCCCATGACGTAGTCCATGGTGTAATTCACCGCGAAGACGAGCGCATGCCCGCTCACGGTATCAACAGAAGCAAAAGGCGCGCGGCGGCACGAGTCCGCCGCGCGCTTCCGCACGGTGCCGCAATATGGCGCGTCTACTTGCCCTGCTGTTGCAGCGACTGCATCATTTCCTTCAGCGGCTGGCCGTTGGGGGCCTTGGCGTCGGGGTTGATGGCCAGCAGTTCGCGCCATGCCTTCATGGCGTCGTCCTTCCGGTCCAGGTCGAAGTACAGCACGATGCCCTTGTTGAAACGAGCGATCTGGTGCTTGGGGTTGGCGGCGATGGCCTTCTCGAAGGTGGCCAGCGCGCGGTCGTGCTGGTGGTCTTCGCGGTACATCACGCCAAGGTCGGTCAGCACGTCCGGGTCGCCAGGCTTGAGTGCCAGCGACTTTTCGTAGGCGGGAATGGCCTTCTTGGGCTGATCAGTGTCGAAGTACAGGTGCCCCAGCTTGGTCCACGCGGCCACATCGGCGGGGTCCTTCAGCACGGCCTGCTCCATCTCCAGGATGCGGCCCATGATCTCCGGCGATATCTGGCTGGCCGGGGAATTCTGGGCTTGCTGGCTGGGGGCGGACACGGCGCGCTTTTCCTGCGCGGGCGCGGCGGTGTACATGCTCGACACCTGCACGCCCAGGAACGCGCCGACGATCAGCGCCACGGCCACGGCCATGTACATGGTGGATTTGCGGACGTAGGCGTCGTCCTGCTGCCGCCGGGTTTCGGCACGATGGGTCTGCGACATGGAAGCTCCGTTCATATAATGGAAGTGGGCGGTCGGGGCCGGGCGGCAAGCGTGCGTCCAGCTTCGGCTTGGCGTGCAGTGTTACCCGCGTGCGGTCTTTCAGGCAAGGGCGCGGCGGTGGCGGGCACGCAGACGGGGATGCTGCGGAAGTTCCTTGCTAAATATGCCGTTTTAAAACGGTATGTTGCATTGAAAGTGCGAGTGCGGCGCAAAAACTGTGTTGACACCGACGCTCCCTTTGGCCTAGATACCCCCTCGCCGCAACGGACAGCGTCCGCGACGGCCTGCTCTTTCAGTCGGGTTACCATGTTGGCGCTTTCCTGAACCCACTGCGGGTTCACGGAGTCTTCGAGAAAAAAAACGAAGAAAACGAAAAAAGCGGTTGACACCTGGCGGGGCGCTGGGGCATACATGCTCCTCGCCGCGACGGGAAGCCCCGGCGGGGCAACGGGCCGCAGAATGCTGCGGTTCACGAAATCGGGTTCTTTGACAAGTAAATAGCGAGTCGGGAAGGAATCAGCCTTTACGATAGTAATCAATCGTACGGGTGCCTCAATTACGAGGTGTCTGTGCGACTTCAGTTTT
>CAYOCV010000003.1:0-53305 GCA_964402645.1 uncultured Desulfovibrio sp.
AGAGCCTTACAGGCGCATATGAAATACCCCCGGCTATGCCGGGGGATTTTTATTCTTTTCGCCGCGTAAATGTTGTCGTGCGCTTCCCAGCGCAGTTCCAGCGGCGTCATGCCGTAGGACGGCGCATCGAGCACGCCGGAGATGACGGCGGCCATGTCCCAGCGTTCCATGTCTTCCGTCAGCAGGTCGCACAGCTGGGCGGCGTCCGGCTGCGCATCGCGGCCCTTGCGCTGGCCGGGGGCCAGCGCGTAGTCGCGCCGGTTCAGCACCCGGTTCTTGCGGCCCAGCATGGCCGTGGTCACCTGGTCGTCTGCGGCAAGGTCGTGCAGCACGGCCACGTCGTCGTTGCGGGCGCGCAGCACCGGATCCGGGTCCGGCAGAATGCCGAGAAAGCCCCCGGCAAGGGAAAAGAAATCCCCGGCCCGCTGGCGGGTTGCCAGTTCCGAGGTCAGCGCCTCGGCATCGAACGGGCGGAACGAGCCATCCGGCAGGTACAGGCCGCGCGGGCCTTCATCGGTGGACATGAAAAAGCCTCCTGTCGCTTGGACAGGAGGCTATGCGATGGCGGAGGGGGATGCCGGAGGTGGTGGACGTTGTGCTGATTAACAATGCTAAGCCGTACGAGTTATCGTTGTTCGCGCTATGAATATTCAGAGTTAATTCTATCTTCTGTAGACTTTGTCTTGACGAAAACAACGAATGCAAGCGTGCCCAACAATCCGAAGATGCCGAGTGCAACTTGTTTACTGGTATGCTTTCCTGTCACGCACCAATTCGCAAAATGTTCACAATTGTTGAATATTAAATTATACTTAGGCTCGCCAAGTCTCTTGATAGCTCTTTTTACAATGTCTATAGGCTGATTTTTCATCTCGTGGTCAACCTTGAACCACTGCCTTGACTCACAGAAATCTTCGATACTCACTTGGCATACTACTGGATTGTTCGATTTTTTTCCAGAGTAGTGTATTACATTTCCACTTCCACAGTATATGCCATGATGCCAATAAGCTCCCCTCCAAACGCGTAAATGATCTCCAAGACATAGCATTGTTAACCTCCGTATCTACTTGCTATGTGCCATGACGTTTTAAGAGCTTATAGAAGTACCTTAGAGCCTCGCGAGCCGTGTCATCAAGGAACATTATTCCATCTTGATCTAATATTTCAATGCTTGATATGTTGTCATTATTAACAATGACTAAAGTCATACTGCTTGTCCTAAAAAAAAGCCGTATACCGCTCGCCACACATGACAATTTTTAATGTTTCGGAATCTTCAATATTATTTTTGACAAGATTTACAATGCAATCCTTTCCACTTCTAAATGCAATAGTGTATGCGTCAGCGAATGACATGGTTAGAACGAGAAGGATAACAGTAAGCGATGAGAATACGAATGAAAACCAACGCCTCCCTCCTCCTGTCAGCCTTGATATATGCTTAGCCAACGTCAGCGCTATAGCTACAGTTACATTTGATGCAAATGTTGCAGTTAGAAAAGCGTTTCCTGTAAATATACTAACACCTAAAATTCCCCATGCAAACACTAAGTAAAAAGTCCACATACCTCCACTGCAAAATTCATTTATAGATTTTAATATGTTCGTGTATTTTTTGCTTGAAATGTATATTGATATCGCTATTGCGTAGACAATAAGGATAAATGTTCCATTTATTGCTCTAAAAAAATTAGCTGCAACGTAATCCTGAATAGAAAAATACACAAATGGAATTCTTCCACCTAAAAGAACAAGAAATAATGTTCCATACATCACTGAATACACAAAAACAAAAGCTATAAAAATACTTACTGCTGCAACTAAATCTCCAATTGAACCAGCGCGCGTTCGATAAAAAGGTATTTTGGTATATTTTTGAATCACGCTAAAAACCTTTCTTAGTGTATGGGAATCATACAAAAGATGCAGTAAACATGTGTGTTCTTCCCACCGTCTCCACTTCCCACGGCTCCACCGCACCCAGCGTGGCCTGCGCATGCAGGGCCAGCGCCAGCGCCACGGCGGCGTCAGCATGGCGCTGCCCGTTGCCGCCACGGTTGCGGGTTTCCGGCACCCTGGGCACGCCGCGCACCATGCGCAGGCTGCGCAGGTCGTCCTTCACGTCCGCATCGCGGGGCAGGACGATGGTGCGGTCTTCCATGCGCGCCTTCACGCGGGGCATGTGCTCACGATACCAGCCCTCCGATAACATCACCTCGGCCACCATGGAAGGCCCCCACGTCTGGCGGGCGTATTCGGCAAGGGCCTGCCCGTTGCCGCGCGCATCCAGAGAGACTCCTCCGCAACCGGGTAGTCCGTTGACGAGATAGGTCAGGATCTGTTCCTGCGTGCGGAACGGGGCATCGCGCAGTTCCAGCAGAAACGGGGTGGCCATGGTCAGGTCCACCCGTTCCGTCAGCGGCCAGAACACCGAAAGGTCGCCCGAACGGCCAAAGTCTCCGCCCACGTAGTGGTTGCGATCCCTGGGCAGCATGGCCAGCAGCGGGGCCACGTGCTCTTCCAGCCACGCGGCCACCATGGCCTCCGCCTGCGGCAGGGGCACATCCACGAAGTTGTCCACCGGGGGCCGCCAGCGCAGCACCGGCACGTCCGCCGCCTGCCCGGCCATGCACCCTTCGATCAGCGCGCCGGGCAGCCATGCGCCGCCGCTGCGTTTGGGGATGCAGAACAGTTCCTCGTCCGCGTTGTCGCCGTGGCGATGCACGATGTCCGTGCGCCATGCTGTGGGGTGGGGGGGCAAATGGCGGGCTGGTGGCAACTCAACGGTTTGGCGGAATGAAACGGCAGTCTTGCGGAAAAAGTGTGGAGCGTGGGCCGGAGGCCGCGCCCTATCGGCAGTATCGCGCCCTGGTCTGCTGCGGGGAATCGTTGTGGCCCAGCCGTCTGGTGCGCCACAACGACAGAAGGCTGGCCGCCGAGGCTGCGGGGTTCTGGGGGTTTGCCCGGCAGCGCATGCGCCCATCGGTGATGGGCCGTCGCCCCGATTGTCCGCCACGGCCAGCCCGCGTTGCTATTCCGTGCTCACCGGCTGGCCGTCCACCCATGCCCCCAGCACGGGGATGTCTGCCACGGCAGCCACGTCCGCCGCAGTGTGGGCATCCAGCGGATCCTGCCCCAGCACCACCAGGTCGGCCAGCATGCCGGGCAACAGGCGGCCCTTGTCCGCCTCTTCAAAGGCCGAGAACGCCGCTTCTATGGTGAACATGCGCAAGGCTTCGGCCATGGTGGCCGCCTGCTCTGAAAAGGGGTGGTTCACGGCGGCGGCCATGCCGCGCAGCGGGGCATAGTTGGTCACCGGGCTGTCGGACCCGCCGCATACCCGGATGCCCGCGTCCAGTATGGCCCGGTAGGGGTGCAGGCGGCGCACCCGGTGCGGGCCGAACAGCCGGGTGCAATGGTCCAGCCGGTGCCCGGCGATGAACGATTCCACAAAGGCGGGCTGCATGGAGGCCACCACCCCGGCGGCGGCCATGCGGTCGATCTGGTCCCACGTGGGCAGTTCGAAGTGCTCGATGCGGTGGCGGCAGTCGATGCGCGGTTCCAGCCGCTGGGCGCGTTCTATGGCGCGCAGCACCTGGTCGATGGCCCGTTCCGATTCGCAGTGTACGGCAACCTGCAAGCCCCGCGCGTGGGCGGACAGCACGAAGTCGTCCATTTCCTGCTGGGTGTACAGCAGGGTGCCGTCGTTGTCCGGCTCGTCGCTGTAGGGTTCGAACAGCGCAGCGGTGCGCGCGTCCAGTTCGCCGTCGGCGCAGATGCACCCGCCAACGCGCGGCAGGCCCAGTTGCTCCACCTCGGCAAGGTCCATGCTCTGGTTCCAGCACACCACGCGCAGCGGCAGGCGCATGGCGTTATCCAGCAGCACGGGTGAACAGCCGGGGGTCAGTTCGCCCCCTTCCATGGAATGCACGGTGGTGATGCCCACCCGCAGGGCCGACCGGGCGGCCACCTGGGCGGCGGCGTCCAGATGGGCGCGGTCCATGCTGCGCAGCATGGCCGGAAAGACCCAGGTGAGAATGCCAGGGTCGCGTATCACGCCGGTGAAGGGCGCGGTGCCGCGCCCGCCCTCGGTATCTGCGCCGGGCAGCCCGCGCGGCACGGCCAGTTGTTGCAGCGCCAGCGAATTCATGATGCAGCGGTGGCAGGTGGCGTGCATCAGCAGCACGGCCCGGCCCGGCGCGGCGGCGTCCAGTTCCTGCCGGGTGGGCATGCGCCGTTCGGCCAGTTCCAGTTCCTCCAGCCGAAAGCCGCGGATGAAGCCGCCAGCTGGCACGGAGCGCGCGGCGTCGGCCACCATGTCCAGTACGTCGCCCAGGGTTTCCGCCACGGAAAGATCCATGCCCAGGTCCATGATGCCGGTCAGCAGCAGGTGCGAATGGCAGTCAATGAAGCCCGGCAGCACCGTGGCCCCGCCCATGTCGGTGCGCACAAAGCCCCGGTCGGCAAAAGGGGCCAGTTCCGCAGCGCGGCCCACGGCCACGATGCGGCCAGCCTCTACGGCCATGGCGTCGGGCAGGTCGGCCCCGCGCACTGTGGCGGGGGCCAGTGGGTCGCGGAACCGGGCGTTGACCAGCAGGCGCGCGCCGCCCTGCAACGCTGGGGCCCTCAACGCTCTGCCCTGCGGCGGACGTGCATCGGCCATGGTTATTTCCCCTCGCCGCATCCGCAGCCGCAATGGTCGCCGCAGCCGCCGTCCTCGTCGTCTTCGCCGGGCATGCCGTCCAGTCCGTCAAAGGTCAGCAGGGGGTGGTACAGGTCGGGCCTGCGGTCACGGAACAGCCCCCACCCGGCGCGTTGCGCGCGGATGGCCTCGAAGTCGAAGGCCGCCGTCAGCACGCATTCTTCGCTGCGTCCGGCCTGCTGCACGATTTCGCCCTGCGGCCCGGCAATGAACGACGAGCCGTAGAAGGTCATGGAAAAGCCCTGACCGGCTTCCTCGCCCACCCGGTTGGACGCCACCAGCGGCATCATGTTGGCGGCGGCGTGGCCCTGCATGGTGCGCGTCCAGTGGCCGGACGAATCGCACGCCGGGTCGGCGGGTTCAGAGCCGATGGCCGTGGGGTAGAGCAGTACGTCCGCGCCCAGCAGGGCCATGGACCGCGCGCATTCCGGAAACCACTGGTCCCAGCATACCCCCGCGCCCACCGTGCCGTAGCGGGTGCGCCACACGCGAAAGCCCGTGTCGCCGGGGCTGAAGTAGTATTTTTCCTCGTACCCCGGCCCCTGCGGAATGTGCGACTTGCGGTACAGGCCCAGCACCTTTCCGTCGGCGTCGATCATGGCCAGCGAGTTGTAATAGGCCTGATTGGAACGCTCGAAAAAGCTCACCGGAATGACCACGCCAAGCTCGGCGGCCAGGGCCGACATGCGGCGCACGGCAGGGCTTTCGTCCAGCGTGCGGGCCAGCGCGAAGTGCTCGGTCAGTTGGTCCTTGCAGAAGTATGGGCCAGAGAACAGTTCCTGCGGCAGCACGATGTGCGCGCCCATGGCGGCAGCCTCGCGCACCAGTTCGCAGACGCGGTCGATGTTGCGGGATTCGCTGTCGGTGCAGGCCATCTGGGTGGCTGCGACGATGATTTCTGCCATGCTGTCCTCCGGGTGATGTCTGGCCCAGTCTGGCCAGTGCTGTGCCGCCGTGTTGCATTGCGCATGCCCATTGCCCATGAACAGGAAGGACAGGCGACGGCAGATGCATCAGGCGCACCCTTGAACCTAGACCCGCGTCAACACGGGTTCAAATGAAAAATTTCGGGTGCGGCGCGGAAAACGGGGAGGAATCGGGGTAAAAGGCAGGTGCATCCTTTTGAAATGAAAGGCGGTATGTAAATTTACAATTTTCGTAATGACGGACGTGTTTTTGGGAGCGTGTGCGGCGCGGCGTTGCCCGTCCGGCACGGGGTGCGCTAGAAGCGGGGTGCGCAGGGCGTTTGCGCCCGCTTGCCGCCGGGCGGCGGGCCAGCCTGCAAGGCGGTTTCCTGCGCGCCGCCCACCCCGTGACCCGTCCCCCTTCCGGAGCCACCATGACCAGATCGTCCCGTATCCATCCCGATGCCCCTGCCAGCGATGCGCCCGGCCCGGAGGGGAAACCGGCAACGCCGGATGCTTCCGGCGATGCGTCCGCCAGCGACCTGATCGCCTGCCGGGAAGAGGTGCGCCGCCTGCGCGCGGCCTTCGATACCGCCAGCGACGGCATCTGGATCACGGGGGGCGACGGCATTGTGCTGGACGTGAACAAGACCTCGCTGGCGCTGAACCGCATCCGCGCGGAAGAAGTGCTGGGGGTGGACGTGCGGGCCATTGTGGAACTGGGCATCGTGGACCGCTCGGCCAGCATGGAGGTGCTGCAACACCGGCGTCAGGTGGGCTTTGTGCAGCAGGCGGGCCGCACTGGGCGGCACCTGTTCGTCACCGGCATTCCCGTGTTCGACGAAACCGGCGGCATCGCGCTGGTGGTGGTGCATGAACGCGACGTGACCGACCTGCGCAACATGCGCGACACCGTGGAAGAAACCCGCCGCGCCTTCCGCAAGGCCGAGGAAGAACTGACCGAACTCAAGCTGCTGGAACTGGCTGACCGGGACATCGTGGCGGAAGGCAAGGAAATGCGCCAGGTGCTGGCTACCTGCCTGAAGCTTGCCCGGCTGGATGCGCCGGAGGTGCTGGTGCTGGGCGAATCGGGCACCGGCAAGGGGTTGCTGGCCAAGTTCCTGCATCGGCATGGCCCGCGCGCCGAAGGGCCCTTCATTCAGGTGAACTGCGCCGCGCTGCCGCCCGCGTTGTTCGAGGCGGAACTGTTCGGCTACGAGCGGGGGGCCTTCAGCGGCGCGCAGGAAGCGCGGGCCGGGCTGCTGGAACTGGCGCGCGGCGGCACCTTCTTTCTGGACGAAGTGGGCGACATGCCCCAGGAAGTGCAGGCCAAGCTGCTGAAATGCCTGGATGAGCGCGAATACTATCCCTTGGGCGGGCGCGAACCGCGTTCCGTGGACTGCGCCATCATCGCCGCCACCAACCGTGATCTGGAGCGGGACGCCGCCGGGCGGCGCTTTCGGCAGGACCTGTACTACCGCCTGTCCACCTACGTGGTGCGTATCCCTCCGTTGCGCGAACGCCCGGAAGACATGCTGGCCCTGGCCCAGCGTGAACTGGACCGCCTGAACGGCGAGTTTCGCACCAGCAAGCGCCTGACGCCGGTTTCCATGGGCCTGCTGCAATCGCACCCCTTTCCCGGCAACGTGCGCGAGCTGTCCAACCTGCTCAAGAAGGCCGTGGTCATTGCAGAAGAAGACAATCTGGATGCCGTGCTGGCCGAAACGCTTGGGGCCCGGCCCGCGTTTGCCGCAGGTGAGACCGGGCTTGAAGAGGAACTGGCAGCCGTTGAGCGGGAAATCCTGCTGCGGGCTGCGGCACGCTGCCGCACCACTCGCCAGATGGCGGAATATCTTGGCGTCAGCCAGCCCACGGTAGTGCGCAAGATGGCCCGGCACGGGGTGCGCCTGCCGGACAACGCCAAAAACAGGCCGGGCGTACGAGTGTCTGGTAAATGACATTTTTGAATAAAATATGTTTTGTAGTAACATCATGAAAATAAACATTTTATGCTTATATGTCGGGTTTGCTCCTTGTTGATGCGCGTAATTCGGTGGAGCTTTGTGGGTGCTTAGTCCTATGTATAACTTTTTTGTAATTCCATTCAATTTTTGCTAAATATTTTTGAAAAACAGATAATTATAGATATATTGTGATCGGAATGCACCTCGCTTTCCAGCATGGAAATGTAGGAGTAGCGCCTGTTTTCTTGAGTAATTACATTTTAGTAAATTTAAAAAATTGATTCATTTATGAATCGTGCAAATCGTGTTTATAATAGGTATGTTACACATATATTTGATTCTTTTTTGAATCACGCGGAACTCCTGGGGCGTTCTGTATATCTGTAATGATCTGAAATAAAATAGTATTTCTTTGTTGGCCTGCTGCTTGCTTTTACGCAGTCATCCCCCTTGCGCTGGCGGGGGGGCAACCCTGCGAAACAGGCGGCAACCATCCATGTCCACCTCCTCTTCTCTCCTGGAGCGCCGTCGCACCGCTGTCCCGCGTGGGGTCGGCAACCTTTGCGACTGTTTCGCCGCATCCGCGTCGGGTGCGGTCATCCGCGACGTAGACGGGCGCGAGTATATCGATTTCGTCGGCGGCATCGGCGTCAACAACGTGGGGCATTGTCATCCGGACGTGGTGGCCGCCGTGCGCGAACAGGCCGGAAAGCTGCTGCACTCCTGCTTCCATATCGCCATGTACGAACCGTACGTGGCCCTTGCCGAACGCCTGGCGGCCCTGACCCCCGGCGACTTCCCCAAAAAGACGTTGTTCCTGAACAGCGGCTCCGAGGCCGTGGAAAACGCCGTGAAAATTTCGCGGTACGCAACGGGGCGGCAGGGCGTCATCGCCTTTGAAACCGCCTTCCATGGCCGCACCCTGCTGGCCATGAGCCTGACCAGCAAGGTCAACAACTACAAGCGCGGCTTCGGTCCCTTCGCTCCGGAAGTGTACCGCATGCCCTACGCGTACTGTTACCGCTGCCCCATGGGCCGCACCCATCCGGAATGCGGGCTGGCCTGCGCCGAACACCTCGAGAATTTCTTCATCGACCACGTGGCCCCCAGCCAGGTGGCCTGCCTGATCGTGGAACCGCTGACCGGCGAAGGCGGCTTCATCGTGCCCCCGCCCGGCTATTTCAAGCGGCTCATGGAAATCTGCCACAAGCACGGCATCGTGTTCATTTCCGACGAGATCCAGACCGGCGTGGGCCGCACGGGCACCATGTTTGCCATGGAGCAGCACGGTGTGGCGGCGGACATCACCCTGGTGGCCAAAAGCCTTGGCGGGGGCATGCCCATTTCCGCCGTGGTGGGCCGGGCCGAACTGATGGACGCGCCCGAACCCGGCGGTCTTGGCGGCACCTACGGCGGCAACCCCGTATCCTGCGCCGCCGGGCTGGCCGTACTGGACGTGTTCGAGAAGGAACGGCTGCTGGAACGGGGCCGCGCTCTTGGCGAATCGCTGCGGGCCACCTTCGCCGCATGGGCGGACGAGATGGACTGCATCGGCGACATTCGCGGCCTTGGCCCCATGCTGGCGCTGGAACTGGTGCGCGACCGCGCCACCCGCGAACCCGCCGGGCAGGAGACCAAGGCCGTCGTGGCGCACTGCGCGGAAAAAGGGCTGCTCATCCTGTCCTGCGGGCATCACGGCAACGTGTTGCGCATGCTGATGCCGCTGGTCATCGGCGAGGACGAACTGGCGCGGGGCCTTGCCATCCTGCGTGAGGCCATGGCCGAAGTCTTCGGCGGCAAGGGGTAGGGGGACGCATGGCCATCGCCTCCATCAGCCCGACCACCGGCGAGACCCTTGCAACCTTTGCGGAATGGACGCCGGAAGCAACCCGCGCCGCCCTTGACCACGCAGGCGCGGCATGGCCCGCATGGCGCGCCACGCCGCTGGACCAGCGCATCGCCATGCTGCGCCGCGCGGCGGAAATACTGCGGCGCGACGCGGCCAGCCTGGCCCGCATCATGGCCGACGAGATGGGCAAGCCCGTCACCCTCGGTCAGGGCGAGGCCGTCAAGTGCGCCGCCGTGTGCGACTACTACGCGGACAATGCCGCCGCCTTCCTGGCCCCCGTGCAACTGCCCAGCGACGCTGCCAGTTCCTACGTGGCCTACGAGCCGCTGGGGGTGATCCTGGCGGTGATGCCGTGGAACTTCCCGCTGTGGCAGGTGTTCCGCATCGCCGCACCCGCGCTGGCCGCAGGCAACGGGATGGTGCTGAAGCACGCCTCCAACGTGCCCCAGTGCGCCCTGGCCATAGAGGCGGTGCTGCGCGAGGCGGGCCTGCCGGAACACGTCTTTCGCACGCTGCTCATCGGCGCGCGGCAGGTGGAGTCGGTCATCGCCCATCCTGCGGTGGCCGGGGTAAGCCTGACCGGCAGCGGCCCGGCGGGTGCGCAGGTGGCTGCCGCCGCCGGTCGCCACCTGAAGCGCAGCCTGCTGGAGCTTGGCGGCAGCGATCCCTTCGTGGTGCTGGCCGACGCGGACCTGGAGGCCGCCGCAAGCGTGGCGGTAACGGCCCGTTTCGCCAACTCCGGCCAGACGTGCATTGCGGCCAAGCGGTTCATTGTCGAGGACGCCGTACACGATGCCTTTGTGGAACTTTTCGCGGCAAAGGCGGCGGCGCTGGTCATGGGCAACCCGCACGACCCGGCCACCCAGCTCGGCCCGCTGGCGCGCCCCGCCTTCGTCGCGGAACTCGACGCCCTGGTGTCTGCGTCCGTGCAGGCCGGGGCCACGGTGGCCCTGGCTGGCGGCCCGGTCAGCGATGGCGGCGGCGCATTTTACCGCCCGGTGATCCTGACCGGCGTCACCCCCGGCATGGCCGTGTTCGACGAGGAAACCTTCGGTCCCGTGGCCGCCGTCACCCGCGCCCGCGATGCGGATCACGCCGTGGAACTGGCCAATGCCACACTCTACGGGCTTGGCGGTTCCGTGTGGACGCGTGACGCAGCCAGGGGCGAGGCCGCGGCCCGGCGCATCGACGCCGGGGCGGTGTTCGTCAACGGGCAGGTCAAGAGCGACCCGCGCCTGCCTTTCGGCGGCATCAAGGCCTCCGGCTACGGACGCGAACTGTGGGCCTGCGGCATGCACGAGTTCATGAACGTCAAGACCGTGTGGATCGGCTAGGGGCTGTTCCAAATTGTCCTTTCGTCCGTTGGCGAACCGATCCGAAGGGCGCGTAGCGTGCCCGTTAAGCGAGCTTGCGAGCTTTACGGGCATCGAGCGCAGAGCGGTCAAACTTCGCCAGCCATATCGGTTGAATACGAGAAGAGTATACGCCCTCATGGCCGACTCGTTTTCCTTGCCAACGAACGAAAATCCTAATTTGGAAACAGCCCCTCGGCTACGACCCATTTGTCAGGAGTACGCATGAGTCTTGAAGCATACGCCATCTACAAGAATTACGGCGAGGTGGAGGCCCTGCACAACGTGGACCTGGTCACCGAGCGCGGCGAATTCTTCACCCTTTTGGGACCTTCGGGCTGCGGCAAGACCACCCTGTTGCGGATCATCGCGGGGCTGGAACTGCCGGACTCCGGCACGGTGATGCTGACCGGCGACAACGTGACCACGCTGCCCGCCAACGAGCGCAACGTGAACACGGTGTTCCAGAGCTACGCGCTGTTCCCGCACCTGACCCTGTTCGAGAACGTGGCCTTCGGCCTGCGTTCGCGCCGCATGACCGGCGCGGTGGTGTCGGACAAGGTCATGGCCGCCCTGGCCATGGTGCATATGGAAGACAAGAAGGACCGCCTGCCCAGCCAGCTTTCCGGCGGCCAGAAGCAGCGCGTGGCCCTGGCCCGCGCTCTGGTCAACGAGCCGGAGGTGCTGTTGCTGGACGAACCCATGTCTGCGCTGGACGCCAAACTGCGCCACGCCGTGCAGGCGGAACTGCGCCAGTTGCAGCAGAAGCTGGGCAAGACCTTCATCCTGGTCACTCACGACCAGGAAGAGGCGCTGACCGTGTCCGACCGCATCGCCGTCATGCGCCAGGGCAGGGTGGTGCAGTGCGCCCCTGCGCGCGAACTGTACGAGCGCCCGGTGAACCGCTACGTGGCCGACTTTCTGGGCAAGGCCAACATCATTGCCGGGCGGCGCGCCGAAGGCGGCGTGGAAACGGAACTGGGGCTGTTGCGGCTGGATACCCCGCCGGAGTGGGAGCAGGGCGAACTGGCCATCCGGCCAGAAAACATCGTGTTCCATCCGGAGCGCCCGGCGGTGAACGGCCTGCGCGCCCGCGTGACCGAGGCGTTCTACAGGGGCGACAGGATGGAGGTGTGGCTGAAACCCGGCAACCTGCGCATGAGCGCCGCGCCGCGCCGGGGCATAGCCAAGGGCGACGAAATCTGGGTCGAATTGCTGCCCGGCGCACTGGTGCCCCTGCATGAGTAGCGACAACCATCTCGTCTGGAACGGCGAACTCACCACCCGCCTGCGGCTGATCCGCCGCGGCATGTACCTGGCCGCGCCGGGCATGCTGTGGATACTGCTCTTTCTTGCGCTGCCCAGCGTGCTGCTGATTGTGGTCAGCATGACCACGCGCGGCGACTTCGGGCAGATTGAATGGACCTTTTCGCTGGACAATTTCACCCGACTGCTGGGCTACAGCAGCTACGGCTGGTCGCCCGACTACCTGTGGATTCTCTTTCGCAGCGTGTGGGTGGCCTTCTGGACCACGCTCGTCTGCGTGCTGCTGGCCTACCCGCTGTGCTTCCACATCGCCAACCGCGCGCCGGAAAAACGCTATTTCTGGCTGACGCTGATCATCATCCCCTTCTGGACCAACCTGGTCATCCGGGCCTACGCGTGGCTGCTGGTGCTGGCCCCGCAGCTGCCCTTTGCCAAATTTGCCGCCGTGCTGGGCATCATCCCCGAAGGCTCACCGCTCTATCCCAGTTCCTTTGCCGTGTACCTTGGCATGGTGGCCACCTTCCTGCCGTTCGTGGCCATGCCGTTGTACGCCAACGTCGAAAAGCTGGACTGGGCGCTGGTGGAGGCCGCCAAGGACCTGTACGCCGGGCGCGTGCGCATCTTCTGGCATGCCATCTGGCCGCAGACGGTGCCGGGGCTTTCCGTGGGCATCACGCTTACGTTCATCCCGGCCATGGGCATGTTCGTGGTGCCCGACCTGCTGGGCGGGGCCAAGTACATGCTGGTGGGCAACCTGATCCAGCAGCAGTTCGGCACCAGCCGCGACTGGCCCTTCGGCGCGGCGGTAAGCCTTGCGCTGATGGTGCTGACCCTGGTGGGGCTGCACGTGCAGCGCAAGCACAGCGGGGAAGGGGGTGCGGCATGAGGCGCTTTCACTGGCTGGTCCCCTTTGCTGCCGTGGGTTCGCTGGTGTTCCTGTACGTGCCGCTGCTGGCCGTGGCCGTGTTCTCGGTGAACGCCTCGCGCTTCGGGCTTACCTGGCAGGGCTTTACCCTGAAGTGGTACCAGCGCCTGTTCGCCAACCAGCAGATTCTGGAAGCGGCGTGGAACACCCTGTTCCTGGCCGTTGTGTCCACCCTCATCGCCACGGTGCTGGGGACGGTGCTGGCCATCGGGCTGAAGCGCTACCCCTGGTCGCGCCGGGTGTACACCCTGCTGGACATCAACCTGCACCTGCCGGTGGTGACGCCGGAAATTGTCTTCGCCGCCGCGCTGGCCGTGGCCTTCGGCCTGTTGCGCATGGTTTCTTCTGTGTTCGAGCCGGGCATGCTGAACATGATCATCGGCCACGTGACCTTCCAGGTGTCCTTCGTGGCGCTGGTGGTGGGCGCGCGTCTGGCCTCCATATCCACGGACATCGAGGAAGCCGCGCGCGACCTGTACGCGGACAACGCCTACATCATGCGTCACGTCATGCTGCCGCTGCTGAAGCCCGGCATCGTGGGCGGGGCCATGCTGGCCTTCACCCTTTCGCTGGACGACTTCGTCATCAGCTTCTTCACCGCCGGACCCACCTCGGTCACCCTGCCGCTGTACATCTACGCCACCGTGCGGCGCGGCGTGACCCCGGACATTCACGCGCTGTCAACGCTGGCGCTGTGCGCCACCGTCATTCTGGTCATGATTACGGAGCGGGTAACCCGCAAAACCAACAAGGAGTGATCCATGCGCAAGATTCTCTTCATGGCGCTGGCGATGGTCCTGCTCGCCGCAAACATGGCTATGGCCGCAGACAAGGAACTCCGCCTGTTCATCTGGTCCGAGTACATGCCGGAAGACTTTGTCCCCAACTTCGAGAAGGAAACCGGCATCAAGGTGCGCGTGGACTACTATGAGTCCATGGAAGAAGTGATCGCCAAGCTCCAGGCGGGCGGCGTTTCGCAGTACGACATCGTGGTGCCTTCCGACTACCTGTTGCCCACTATGGTCAACCTGGGCCTGCTGGGCAAGATCGACCACGCCAAGGTGCCCAACATCAAGAACCTGGACGACCTGTTCGTGAACCCCAAGTACGACGCGGGCAACACCTACAGCGTGGCCTATCAGTGGGGCACCCTGGGCATGATGTACAAGAAGGCCAAGGTGCCCGGAAATCCGCCCTCGTGGGCCGTGATGTTCGACGAGAAGAAGCAGGCCGGGCCGTTTGTGCTCATCGATTCGGTGCGCGAGGCGCTGGGCAGCGCGCTGGTCTACATGGGCAAGGACGTGAACACCACCGACCCCGCCGACCTGAAGGCCCTGGCCGACATGATGCTGAATGTGAAGAAGAGCAAGTATTTCCAGGGATTTGAAGTGGGAACCGGCGCGCGCAGCAAGGTTGTGGCCGGCACCGCCGTGGCCGCCATCGTCTACAACGGCGACGGCCTGCGCGCCGTGGGCGAAGACCCCACCTCCGGCTTTGCCAACCCCGCCGAAGGCGCGGTGATGTGGGTGGACAACCTGTGCATCCCTGCCAAAGCCCCCAACCGCGAAGCAGCCCACAAGTTCATCAACTACGTGCTCGACGCCAAGAACGGCGCGCACCTGTCCAACTGGACGCAGTACCCCACGCCGAACAAGGCCGCCAAGGAATTCATCACCCCCGAAGACCTGGCGAACCCGGCCATCTACCCGACCAAGGAATACATCAACAAGCTGCAACTGCTGCGCGACCTGGGCAAGGACAACCGGCTGTATGACGAGCTGTGGACCATGATCAAGACCCGCTAGCAGCACGCTCCGTTCTTTCGTTCTCCGGCGTGGTCCGGTTCCGGTTCTCCTCGCCGGAGAACGAAAGTCCTGCCGCGTGTCAACAGGCGCGCGAAGAGGGACAAGCAACAGCGCCACCGCCATGGCTGCGGGGAGCGCGACAGGCAGCATCAGTACAGACTTCGATTTTCCGGGGGCGCGTCCCTCCGGCTCCGCAGCGGACCCCGAAGAGGGGGGTGCAGGGGGGCAAAAGCCCCCTGCCCGCCGGAGGCGTCAGATACCAAGGCATACCTGCTCCCATCACCACAACACAGGAAGGCCGTATGAGCCGCGACATCGCTCTCGCAAAGCAGGAAGCAACCCGTATTCTGGACATCATCCGCCGCCCGGCGGACGCCATCACCCTTGATGAGCGCGAACGCATCGCCCGCGATACTGCGGAAAATTTCGCCAACCACATCAACAAGGGCTTTCTGCAATACCGCAAGTCCGTCACCGAATCGGGCGGTTTCGCGGTAACCGAATGGGTTGGCAGCGGCTCGATCATGCGCGACGCGCTGGACCGGGAATACATCGACATGCTGGGCGGCTTTGGCCTGTACAGCCACGGCATGCGCCATCCGCGCATCGTCGAGGCAGTAAAGGCCCAGCTCGACCGTTCGCCCCAGTACAGCCAGGAAATGCTGGACCCCCTGCGGGCGCAGCTTGCCAAGGTGCTGGCCGCACTTACCCCCGGCGACATCCAGTACGGGTTCTTCGCCAACAGCGGCACGGAGGCGATAGAGGGCGCGCTGAAGCTGGCCAAGTTCTACACCGGCAAGTCCGGCTTCGTGTCCATGCTCAAGGGGTTTCACGGCAAGACCCTGGGCGCGTTGTCGGTCATGGGCAAGTCGGTGTTCCGCGAACCGTTGCTGCCCCTGCTGGGCGGCGTGCAGTTTGCCCCCTTCGGCGATGCCGACGCGGTGGAGCGCATTCTGGCATCAGCCCAGGCCGTGGGCGCAGGCATTGCCGCCGTCATCGCCGAACCCATACAGGGCGAGGCGGGGGCCGTGGTGCCGCCAGACGACTTCTGGCCCCGCCTGCGTGAAATCTGCACCAAATACGGCGTGCTGCTCATTGCGGACGAAGTGCAGACCGGTTTCGGGCGCACCGGCGCCGTGTTCGGCGTTGATCATTGGGATGTTGCGCCGGACATCATGTGCTTCGGCAAGGCCCTTGGCGGCGGCGTGGTGCCCATGTCCGCCTTCATGTCCACGCCGGAAATCTGGAAGGTCATGGAGCCCAATCCGTTCATGCACACCACCACCACGGGCGGCAACCCGCTGGCCTGCGCGTCGGCCCTTGCGGGCATAGAAGTGATGCTGGACGAGGATCTGCCCGGACAGGCCAAGGCCAAGGGCGAATACATGCTGGAACGCCTGCACGACCTGCAGGAACGCTACCCCGGCATCTTCCGCGAGATTCGCGGCAAGGGCCTGCTCATCGGCATGGACTTTCTGGACGGCGAGACCGGCTACAAGGTGGCCGCCGGGCTGTTTGCCCGCAACGTGCTGACGGCGGGCACCCTGACCAACTCGGAGTGCATCCGCATCGAGCCCGCCCTGAACACGCCCATGGAACTGCTGGACGAAGTGCTTAACCGGCTGGAGGACGTTCTCCGCCACATCCGTGCCTAACTGATGGCAACTCGGCCTTTTGCCCGCTGGCATCGTCAAACTTCATCAGCCGTTACGGTCAAATACCATAAGAGCGCGATGCGGTCGCCATCCGTTATGCTCGAAGACTCGCATAACGGTTGCCGCATACTCCCTCCGCGGCAGACTCGTTTTCCTTGCCAGCGAACAAAAATCCGAATTGCGACCGAAACGTTAGTGCTGCACGCCGCCAAAGGAGGCCAGCAATGGACATGAAGCTCTGGATAGACGGCGCGTGGACCGAAGGCGCCGAAGGGCGCACCCTGCCCGTGGAAAACCCCTCCACCCGCCAGACCGTGGGCACCGTCATCGCCGCCACGGCGGCGGACGTGGACAAGGCCGTGGCAGCCGCCAAGGCCGCGTTTTACGACGGGCGCTGGTCGCGCCTGTCGCCCGGCGCGCGTTCCAAGGCGCTGTGGAAACTGGCGGACCTGCTGGAGGCCAACATGGAGGCCTTCGCCCGCGTGGAATCGGAGGACACCGGCAAGCCGTACGAGTTCCTCAGCCTGGGGGGCGACCTGCCGTTCTGCGTGGACAACCTGCGGTTCTTTTCCGCCGCCGTGCGCGACACGCACGGCCATCATGCCGGTGAATACATGCCCGGCTACACCTCTATCTACCGGCGCGAACCGGTGGGGGTGGTGGGCCAGATAGCCCCGTGGAACTACCCGTTGCTGATGGCGGTGTGGAAGCTGGGGCCAGCCCTTGCCGCCGGATGCACGGCGGTGCTGAAGCCCGCCACCATCACCCCGCGCACCGCGTTGATGCTGGCGGAACTGACCGCGCAGGCGGGCATGCCCGACGGGGTGGTCAACGTGATCACCGGCAACGTGGGCGAGATGCTGGTCAAGCATCCCGACATCCGCATGGTCAGCCTGACCGGGGCCACGGAAACGGGCCGTTCGGTCATGCGCACCGCTGCGGACACCCTGAAGCGCGTCCACCTGGAACTGGGCGGCAAGGCCCCGCTGGTGGTCTTTGGCGATGCCGACGTGGACCTGGTGGCCGCCAAGGCCTCGCTGGCCTCGTTCTGCAACACCGGGCAGGACTGCACGGCGGCCACCCGCGTCTACGTGCAGCGCGACAGGCTGGCACAGGTAACCGATGCGCTGGTGGCGGCCATGCAGGGCGTGGTGGTGGGCGATCCCTTTGACGGGGCCACCCAGATGGGGCCGCTGGTGTCCGCCGGGCACCTGACGTCCGTGGGCGGCTTCGTGGACCGGGCCCGCGCCGCAGGGGCAAAGGTGCTGTGCGGCGGCAAGCCCGCCACGGGGGCGGGGGCCGGGTACTACTACGAGCCCACGGTGATCGTGGATGCGGATCAGAAGGCCGAGATCGTGCAGGAAGAGGTGTTCGGCCCGGTGCTGACCGTGCTGCCCTTCGATACCGAGGAAGACGCCGTGCGCCTTGCCAACGACGTGGTCTACGGACTTGCCTCGTCGGTGTTCACCAGCGACGTGGGCCGCGCCATGCGTGTTTCCGCCGCGCTGGAATTCGGCACCGTGTGGATCAACGACCACCTGCCGCTGACCTCGGAAACCCCCCACGGGGGCTTCAAGCAGTCCGGCTTCGGCAAGGACCTGTCCAGCGAGGCCGTGGGCGACTACCAGATCACCAAGCACGTCATGATCAATCAGGGGTAGCCCATGTTCATGACACAGGAGGATACCGACGTGAGATGCAGCGCACTCACGCCGCCAAGATTCGCGCCGATGCGCCTGCCGGTGCGCGCCCCGGCCTGCGACGGGCTGCACATGCCCGCCGAATGGGAGCCCCATGCGGGCTGCTGGATGGCCTGGCCGTGCCCCGGCCCGCTGTGGCTGGATGCCCTGGAACCGGCGCGTACGTCCTATGCCGCCGTGGCGCGGGCCATCGCCCGGTTCGAGCCGGTGACCATGCTGGCCCGGCCGGAAGACGCCCAGACCGCCGCCGCCCTGTGCGGGGCCGCCGTGACCGTGCTGCCCGCCCCCATTGAGGATGCGTGGATGCGCGACTTCGGCCCCACCTTCCTGGTGGACGGCGCGGGCGGCGTGGCCGGGGTGCAATGGCTGTTCAATTCCTGGGGGCACACTTACGGCGAACCCACCCACGACGACGGGGTGGCCCACCTGATCCTGTCGCGCCTCGGCATGCGGCGCTACGCCGCCCCGTTCATCCTGGAGGGCGGGTCCATCCATGTGGACGGGCAGGGCACCCTGATCACCACCGAGCAGTGCCTGCTGGACCCGCGCCGCAACGCGGGCATGACCAAGGCCGATTTCGAGGAGCTGTTCGCCGCGTACCTTGGCGTGCGCAAGGTGGTCTGGCTGGGCGAGGGGCTGGAGGGCGACGACACCCACGGGCACGTGGACATCGTGGCCAGCTTTGCCCGGCCCGGCGTGGTGCTGCTGCACCGCTGCGACGACCCGGAAGACCACAACCATTCGGTGTACCAGGACAATCTGCGTCGGCTGGAACTGACCACCGATGCCTGCGGCAGGCCGTTCGAGATCATCACCATCGACCAGCCCCACCGCGTGGACCACGGCGACAGGCGCATGGACCTTTCGTACATCAATTTCTATGTGGCCAACGGGGGCATCGTCATGTCCGCCTTTGGCGAACCGGGCGACAGGGGGAGCTCGCCAGACCCGCAAGCGTCGCTGGATCGGGCCGCCTTCGAGACCCTGCGTCGTGTCTTTCCGGGGCGCGAGGTGGTGCAGGTCCCGTCGCTGGACATCTTCCGGGGCGGGGGCGGCATCCATTGCATCACCCAGCAGCAGCCCACGGGCAGGCCGTTGCTTCCGTTCTGATTCCCGTCGACGATATCGCGCTGTCTTCCCTTCCGACAGTGGGCGGCCCGTGGCACATGCTGCGGGCCGCCGTGCGTTTGCGCGGCAGAGGGGATGAGGGCGCGGGGTGTGGCTGCGCGGTATTGGAGAGGGGCCGTCCGGAGGTGAGGTGAAGGCACGACGGCGCGTCAGTCCCGCCGCATGCAGAGCAGGCGGAAAGGATGCGGAAAGGGCGTCAGTCCTGTTTCTTGCGGAAAAAACGCAGGGGGTTGGGGATGCGGCCACGTGCGGTAGGCGCGGCTGCATCGCCCGGAGGGCGGGCGGATTCTCCCGCGCGGGGGGCACGGGCATGCGGCGCAATGGTGGTGCGCGACGGCGCGGCGGCGGTATCGCTTTCGGCGTCTTCCGGGTAGGCGTCTTCCGGGTGGATGTCTTCGGGGTGGGCGTCGTCCCGGAAGGGCATGGCCCTGGCCACGGAGGTGGCCATGTCGCCCGCAAGATGCACCACGCCGCCCATTCCGCGCGCGGTGGCGCGCGCCCCCTTGCGCACCGCGTCGGCGGTGCGGCGTGCCGTGCCTTCCAGGCCGGAGCGGATGCCGGAAGCCACGCCGCCCATGGCCGCCTTGACCACGGTGCGCACCAGCCCGGCGGTCATGCGCCCCAGCAGGGCAGCCGATTCGCGGTAGGGGTTCTGGCGCGCGGGGCAGCCGGGCAGCACCGGAGACAGCATGTTGCGGGTGACGATGCCTACCCGCAGAGCCAGCAGGGCATTGGCCGAGCCGTCCACCAGGGCGGCGGCCAGCAGTGCGCCGATGTGCGAGGCCCCCGGCATGGATGCCAGCGGCGACGCAGTGAGCAGCGGGCCGAGCAGGGCGTGGATGTGTTCCTCCAGCCCCGCTTCTTCCAGCGCGCCCGCCGCCAGCGCCGTACCCGCCACGTTGATGTACAGGCGCACCATGTCGCGCGGGTGGGGGCGCTGGTCGTAGATGGTCGACACGCGCCATACCAGCCGCGCCAGCAGCGCCAGCACGATGAGCGTGTCCAGCCTGCCGTTGCGGGCCACCGCCGTGGACAGGAAAATGCGCGAGGCAGTGCGCTTGGTTTCACGCAGGGCTGCGGCGTCCAGCGCGCGCAGCAGTGCAGCGGCTTCGGCAACCGTGCCGTCTGCGGGTGTTGCGCCAGACCCGCCAGATGGTCGGGTGCCGGGCCCCGCCATTGCGGAATCGGCGCCGCCATGGGCCATGCCGCCTTCACGCAGGTGCGGGTTGGCCCGCAGCCGCGCGGTAAGCAGGCGCAGGTAGTTGTCCAGATCCTGAGGGGTTGCGTTCTGCGGCAGGGTCAGCGGACGGGGGCGCAAGAACCAGCTGGCCCCCAGCCAGCCCAGCGCTCCGAGATAGGCAGCCATGCCTCCCCAGAATATGGCATGCCCCAGCAGCGGGTGCAGGCGTGCGGCCATGTCGGACAGGGTCAGTACTTGTCCGCCGATGAATACGAACAGGCTTGCGCACAATGCCGTCATGAACAGGAACAGGGCGCGGGGGAGGAACGAGTGCATGGGACTCCTTGCTGCGGGAACCGTGGGGGCCGTGGGGACCGTGAGAACGGGCGGAACGGGCGGAACTGTGAGAACCGTGAGAACCATGAGAAAAGGGACGGTTCTGTCCGGCCTCGATCCGGCTGGGTCGAACCGTGATCGACCCGGCTCGACCCCTGTTCGATGAAGTCAGGCCGTATCCATCAGGTGCGACAGCAAGGGGGCATCGTCAAGTCCGGGGGGCAGGTTCGGCTGCGACAAGGGGGGGCGGGACGGAACGCCGCAGGGCGGAAAGGGGGAGAGCGGGCGCTACTTGTCGTCGCGCCCCTTGTCCTCGAACTGGCTCACCGGCCAGGGCAGCACGGTGGCGGCGCTTTCAACGGCGCAGCGTTCCACGGTGGCGAACCAGGCGCGAAAGCGGTCCATGGCTTCGCGCCCGACGGCGGTCAGGCGGTATCCTTCGCGGTTGCTGCCCGCCTTTTCCACCAGACGCAGGCCAAGGGCCGTTTCGGTCTGCTTCAGCTTGCCCCATGCGGCGCGGTACGACATGCCCAGGGCCTCTGCCGCCTTTTTCAGCGAACCGTGCTCGTCAATGGCCAGCAGCAGCATGGCCCGGCCCATGCCGAAAACCATTTCGCCGTCATCTTCCAGCCACAGATGCAGGCGGACTGTCGGATGCGGGGGGCGTGCAGGGCGTGGGCCGGTGGCCGGGGCGGGGCGAAGGGGAGGAGTGCTCATGCGCGTGTTCCGTGTAGGGGGTGAAGCTGCCGCTGATGCGGTCAATCCGGCGGGTGCCCCCTGCGTACGTCACGGACTGCATGGCTTGCGTGACTTTCTGGGGTATGTGCCGGGGCAAGCATACCTGCTCACAATGACATAATCGCGGGGCGATGAAAACCGGCCTGGGCCGGTCCGGTTTTACGGGTATCCGCAAGCGGAACGTGCGCGTGGCGTTTACCCAGGGGCTACGGGCCGTGCGCCGCCACAGCCCACGGAAAGCGCCGACCGGATGGCCGGTCGGCGCTGGGGGGCAGTGTTGACCGGCAGTGCGGCCCGCAAGGTGCGGGCGTTCTGGCCGATCCGCCGTGAGGCTACTTCTTCTTGGCTGCCGGGGCGGCGTCCTTCTTGGCCTGCGCGCTCATATGGCAGGGACGGCAGCCCGAGAATTCGGGGTGGTCCTTGGCCATCTGCTTGTGGCAGCCGTAGCAGGAACGGTCGGTGTCCTTGGCGTGGTACGCCACGAACATGCTCATGGTGTCACGTTCGCGCGGGCCGGGCGTGGCATGGCAGTCGTCGTTGGTACACGAAGCAAAGGGCTTCGCGGGGTCGGGCGTGTCGTGGTGACACTGATCGCACGCCACATCCTTGTGGGTGGTGTGGTTGAACTTCACGTGCATCCGCTTGGAGGTGCCGTGCTTCAGTTCTATGACCTTTTTCGGGGCCTTCGCGGCGTCCCCGGCGTCTGCCGCCAGAGACGTGCCGGCCACGAGCAAGGTCAGCGCAAACAGGGAGATGACCAGGTATTTCATCAAGGTGCTCCTGTTCAATACATATTCCAGAAGGAAGGTCTGAGCGGGCGCAACTTCTTGCGCGCCGCGACCATGTCCAGATGCATCATGCCAAGGGCCAAGGCGTCCAGGTTGGGGACGGCCTCGCGCTCCCGCAGGTCCACGGTGGGACAATAGGTGTTGCACTTGGTACACCAGTCCAGCCGTTCGCCACGGGCGGCCTCGGTTTCGCGCAGCATTTCCATGGTGCCGCTGGTCTCTTTTCCGCACGAGGGGCACGCCCCCCGCAGGAACTTCCAGGCAGCACCGCATTGCGAACAATGCAGGTGTTTTTTGCCGCCGCCGCCAGCGAGGTAGGCGTTCTTTTCGTCCAGCATGGGCTTGTCCAGCCAGGCGATGGTGGGAAAGGCCCCGCACACCGGGCAGTAGCCCTGCTGCCATGCACCGTCCCTGTCCCAGGGGGCATCCCCGTCTTCGGGCAGGGCGTTGGCAACCATGGCATGCAGCACCGGGGACAGCACGAAGCCGGTGACAAACGCAAGCACGTCCGGTTCCACGCCGCCATCAGCGGCTATGGATTCGATGGACCTGCCCGCCACTACGGCCTCGGCCAGAGTGTCGCGGCTGTCATTGTATTCCACCGGACGCAGGAAGAACGCCCGCAGCGAATCCGCGTGCGGCGCTACCGTTTCTATGGTGGTCAGAAGCGGCAGCAGTTCTTCCGCCGCCTGGCGCATGGGGCTGGCAATGCCGGCAAGGGAAACGCCTGCCAGCAGGGATACCCCCTGCTGGGCGCGGTCCCACTGGAGTTCCGGCAGGCTAAGGCCCGCCTCGCGTACGGACTCCGCCAGTTTTCCGGCCAGCGCATCGCCAGCGGAAAGCAGGGGCTCGAAGACCCGCAGCACGGGTTCAAGGACAGGGCGACGGGCGGTGACATCAGCCAGCGTATCAGCGACACTTTGACGTTTGGCAGCCATGAATGCTCCACGAGAACCGGAGGCCGGGGCCTCCATCAGAGGGTGAACGCGGCGCGGCAAGCGCACGCAAGCCTGCTACATGAAACCGGCGTATTCGTGGTAATGCTCTTTTTCTTCCGCCAGCAGGTAGATCACGCTCACGTCCTCCATGTCCACCAGGTGGGCCTTGGGGAAGCGTTCCTTGGCGACCGCAAGGCGCTTCTGCGCCACGGCCAGCACCTCTTCACGTTCGCCGAAGACCATGGTGCCGGTGGGGCAGGTCTTCACGCAGATGGGCTGCATGCCCGCGGACACGCGGTCGAAGCACATGTCGCACTTGGTGATGCGCTTGGTCTTGGGGTCGATGCGGGGGATGTTGTACGGACAGGCCTCGGCAACCGCCTTGGCGTCGGCGGGGCTGAGCTTGGCCGACTTTTCGGTGGCCAGCACCGCGCCGGTCTTCTTGTCCTTGATCATGGCGCCGGGCACGGCCATGTCGGCCACGTCCACGCACACCGGGGTCATGCAGTGGCGGCACTGGTCGGGAAAGAAGTTCCAGACCACAACGCCTTCCTTGGTCAGCCGCTCGTTGAAGCGGACGATCTTGAGGTTGTTGGGGTTGAGGTCCGGCGGGTTCTGGTGCGAACCGCGCTGCTTGGTCTCGTTGGCGGGCAGATCGTGCCATTCCTTGCACGCGATCTGGCAGCCGCGACATGCCGTGCATCGGGTTGTATCAACTAAAAATGCCTTGGGCATCGTAGTGCTCCTTGGAGGGGGGCGCGCCCCGCGGCGGGGCGCGCCCTGCTCTGGTTAGGCTATTTCGGTCAGCTTGTCGGCCTTGCGCAAGTTGACGAGACAGGCCTTGCTTTCGGGAATGGTGGTGTTCGGGTCGTACGCGCCAACGGTAAGGCGGTTGGTGGAGTCACCGCACTTGGGCGTGGTCCAGCCGTAGGCGAAGGGCATGCCCACGAGGTGGACCGTCTTGCCCATGATGGTGAAGGGCCGGATGCGCACGGTGACCATGGCTATGGCCTCCACGCGCCCGCGCGCACTTTCCACGATCACGCCGTCGCCGTTGTTGATGCCCTTTTCCTTGGCCAGCTCGTGGCTCATCTCTATGTAGAGCTGAGGCTCGGCTTCCAGCAGGTTGGGCACGTTGCGCGTTTCGCCGCCGCCGCACCAGTGTTCCGTCAGGCTGTAGGTGGTGAGCACGTACGGGTAGTCGGGGTCGGCCGCCTTGGCCATCTGGTCCATGTCCGAGGTGTGGAACTTGTAGACCGGGCTGGACAGCTGCTTGGAGAACGGATGGCTGTCCAGCGGGGTTTCCGCAGGTTCGTAGTGCTCGGGGAAGGGACCGTCCACACGGCCTGTTCCATAGAACTGGGCGTAGCCGTTGGGGTTCATGATGAAGGGCAGCTTGCCTTTTTCCTTGTCGGCCATGGGCGGCCAGGGGCCGTCGGGCACGTCGCCGATCCACTTGGAGCCGTCCCATTCGATGACGGCGCGCTTGGGGTTGAACGGCTTGCCGTTCAGGTCCACCGAGGCGCGGTTGTACAGGATGCGACGGTTTACCGGCCAGCACCACGACCAGTTGGGGAACAGGCCGATGGCGGCCTGCATGGGCGTTTGGCTGGCGTTGCGGCGCTTGGACTTGTTGCCGTCTTCCTCGGTGTAGCTGCCCGCGTAGACCCAGTTCAGCGACGAGGTGGTGCCGTCGTCCTTCAACTGGGCGAAGGCAGGCACCAATTGGCCGCGCTTGTATTCCTTGTCGCCGATCTTGGTGTCGGCCCAGAAGAAACCATTGATGCGGCGGGTCCATTCCTCGGGATCGTACTTTTCGGTCCAGTGCAGCTTCAGGACGGGGTCGGGCAGGGTGCCGCCTTCCTTCCGGTACAGGTCGCGGATCTTATTGACCAGCGGCACGAAGATGTCGGCGAAGTTGCGGGCCTGTCCGCCCGGCTCCACCGCCTTGTCGAACCACTGCAACCAGCGACCGCTGTTGCTGATGGTGCCCGCCTTTTCGATGCGGTGGGCGGACGGCAGCAGGAAGACCTCGGTCTTCTTGGTCTTGGGATCAACGCCGGGGCGTTTCCAGTTGTCCGTGGTTTCAGAATTGTGCAGTTCGGAGCAGACCAGCCAGTCCAACTTGTCCAGCGCCGCACGCATCTTGTTGGTGTTGGAGAAGCTGTTCATCGGGTTGACCCCGAAGATGAACCCGCCCTTCAACTTGTCATGGTACATCTTGTCCATGACGTACATGTACGAATAGTCCACGCCGGGTTCGAGCTTCGGCAGGTATTCATAGCAGAAGTCGTTTTCGGGCGTGGCGGCATCGCCGTACCAGCCCTTCAGCAGGCTGGCCACGTACTTGGGCCGGTTGCCCCACCAGTTGGCGCTGTTCTTCAGCGTGGTGGTCGGGGTGTTGGCCTTGTTGTAGTCGGCCAGGGTCTGCCACGGGGCCTGCGGCGTGCCGTGGTAGCCGGGCAGGATGTGGTACAGCAGCGCGTGGTCGGTGGAACCCTGCACGTTGGGTTCGCCGCGCAGGGCGTTGATGCCCCCGCCCGCGATGCCGATGTTGCCCAGCAGCAACTGGATGAGCGTGGAGGTGCGGATGTTCTGCACGCCCACGGTGTGCTGGGTCCAGCCCAGAGCGTACAGGATGGTGCCGGCCTTGTCCGGCGAACCGGTGGCGCAGAAGGCGTCATACACGCGCAGCAGGTTTTCTTCGGACACGCCGGTAACGTCCGAGACGTTCTTCAGCGTGTATCGCTCGTAGTGCTTCTTCATCAGGTTGAAGACGCACCGTTCGTTCTTGAGGGTTTCGTCGATGACCGGCCCGCCGTCGGGACCCTTTTCAAAGGCCCATTTGGACTGGTCGTACTTGCGGGTCTTGGGGTCGTACCCGCTGAAGACGCCTTCGTTGAAGGCATAGTCCTTGCCTACGACAAAGGCGGCGTTGGTGTAGTTGAAGACGTAATCCTTGAAGTAGAGTTCCTTTTCAAGGATGTGCTTCACCATGCCGCCCAGGAAGGCGATGTCCGTGCCCGAACGCAGGGGCACGTGGAAGTCGCAGCGGGCGGACGTGCGGGAGAACTTGGGGTCCACGTGCATGAGCACGGCGCCATTGTCCTTGGCCCGCATGATCCACTTGAAGGCGACAGGATGGTGTTCTGCGGCATTGCTGCCGATAATAAGCACTGCATCGCTATTCTTGATATCGATCCAGTGGTTCGTCATAGCCCCGCGACCGAACGACTCTGCCAGAGCCGCAACAGTGGGACTGTGTCAGACCCGGGCCTGGTGGTCCATATGGACAACACCCAGGCCGCGCATGGCTTGATGGATGATCGCGCATTCCTCGTTGGAGGCGTGCGAGGTACCCATCATGAAAATGGATTCGAGGCGGTTGACGGTCTGCCCCTTTTCGTTCTTGAGGATCATGTCCTTGTCGCGGGCGTCCTTAACGCGGCGCGCGATCTGGTTCAGGGTCCAGTCCCAGTCCTTTTCCACCCACTTGTCGCTGAACGGAGCGCGGTACATCGGCTTCGTCAGGCGGTGCGGGTTGGTGTACATGGAGAACAGGGCCGCGCCCTTGGCGCACAGGGCCCCTTCGTTCACCGGAAAATCGGGGTCGCCTTCGGTCGAAACGAGCTTGCCGTTGCGCACGTAGGCGATGATCTGACAACAGACCGAACAGAAGGGGCAGACGCTGCCCACTTCTTTCGCGCCTTCGATCTTGAGCTTGCTGGCATACGCCTGCGCTTCTGCAAGATCGAACCCAAGCTGACCGAGCGAGAGACCTACGGCACTCACGCCCATGAGCTTGAGAAAACTCCGCCGCGTAGTTTTCATGTTCCACTCCTTGTTAAAGCCCCTCACAGAACCGGAAAGGCCTGTGGACCTTTTGGTGCCCGCTGAACCGTGCGCGCGGCCGTGCGCGCTCCCCTTCCGTGGTGGAAGGACATGACACGATGCCGCCGGGCGCACGCGGGAGTAGACGCCGTCGCGGTTCCGCAGGCTGGAGGGGGCGGACGCGCGGGCCTGCTGACGCAGTGCGACCGGTACGACCCTTGATCCTGCCGGAGAAGGAGGTCTGATGCCACCTTCGCATCGTATCTTTTGGGGGCACCTTAGCAGGGTTTTTGGTGAAAACAAGAAAATATTAATAGAAAACAGTTAGTTAAACGCAGCATATGCGCAGGCTTTGTCACAGTGCGACACAGGCAAGGTGTGCTTTACGGTTATTTTGAGTGATTATTGGTTAGCTATGCGTTTTGTCGGGATGCGTGCGCGAAGTATGTAAAATACAAGTGGTTGTTTGTTCAAACGAGTGCGCACACTGAAGGCGTCGTGCATCATACCATGCGAGAGCGCCCCAAGCATGCATGGCGGGCGGGGGCCGTCATGTTGCTTGGGGCGCTGGAATGGCAAGGGTGTTCCGAGGCCCGGGTGCGTCAGGTTGCGGTTCTGGCGGTGGGTGTCATGACCGGTCGGGACGATCAGACGGGTCGAGTTGGCCTGGCCGGGCGGGCGGGGCGCGTTGTGTCGTCCACGCCGCCGGGCATGAAGCCCTTTTCCTGCAACAGCATGTCCAGGTGGGCCATGCCCAGCGGCAGCACGGAGGGCACGTCGGTGGTCCGGTGGCGCAGGTCCGCCGCCAGGATGTACCGGCGGCAGGACGCGCAGGCCTCGGCGCGTTCGTCCTCGAACCCCTGCACGTAGCGCAGGGTGATGTTGTCCGGCTTGTCCACCCCGCAGAAGGGGCAGGCGGTGCGCTGGTGCCGCCAGGTGTGGTCGCACAGCGCGCACACCAGCCAGCGTTGGCCGCCTTCGCCGCGCAGCACTCCCAGCTTGGGGGGAGAGCCGCATATGGGGCAGTGGCCGTGGGTCCAGCCTTCGGCATGGGGGGCAAGAGAGGGGGCCAGGGCGCGCTGCACCCGGCGGGCGGCAGCCGTGGCCAGTTGCATGGACACGAAGCCCACGGCGTCGGGCGAAAGCCCGGCGCTGCGCGCCCATTCCTGGGCGGCGGCGATGCGACCGGTCAGCGCCCAGGCTGCCAGTTGGCGGGGCAGGGTGGGCTGGTTCGCTGCTTCCGGTCGGCCCGTGGCGTGTGCCAGCCGGGCCAGCTCCCGCACGTCGTCCGCCACGGCGGGCAGTCCGGCGGCTATGGCCGGGGCCAGCATGGTCAGCGCATGGGCCAGGAAGGCGTCGTCCAGCGCGGGGCTGTCGGGCAGTTCGTCGGCGGGCAGCAGGGCGCGGCCCTGCGCGAAAAGATCGGCTTCGACACCCACCGGGGGTACGGCGACCGCTCCGGCAGGGTCTGCCATTTCGGACAGTTCCGCCTGTGCCACGCTGAGCGCGCGGAACGCGGCGATGAGCGGCGCATGTTCGGGGTGGCGGGCCAGCAGGCGGTCGAGGGTTTCCGAAGTGGTGCGCGAGAGGCAGGTTGGGGCGTCGGGCATGGGCATGTCCTTGGTATGCTGGCAGTGGGGGCAGTACACACGGCGGCGTGTGTGCCCGTGGCGGTGCGGTGTCGTCCCGCAAGGCGGCAGCGCGGATACAGGCCGCATCGGGGCAGGCGGGATGCGTTCCCGCCTGCCCCGCGCGTCTGCCAGGGTTACACGCCCGCCGCGTACTTGTGGTACTTCAGCGGGTCGTCCGTCACAATGAAGATGACACGCACGTCGTCGGCGTTCAGCGCCTTGGCCTTTGGCCACGTCTTCTTCAGGATGTCCACGCGCCGTTTGGCTTCCGCGAGCATGGCGTCACGTTCGCCAAAGACCATGGCCCCGGTGGGGCACGACAGCACGCAGGCGGGCGTGAGCCCGCTGGTGATGCGGTCGAAGCACATGGTGCATTTGCGCATCACCTTGGTGTCCGGGTCCTGCCGGGGGATGTTGTAGGGACACACGCTCAGCGACATCTCGAAGTCGCTCTGGCTGGTGCCCTCGGTGTACACGACCGCGCCGGTGGCATCATCGTGGATCATCTCGTCGCCCTTCGCGCCCGCCAGGCACGGCGGGTTCATGCAGTGGCGGCACATGTCCGAGAAGAAGTACCAGTACGGTTTGCCTTCCTTGGTCTTGCCGTCCTCGAAGCGCACCACCTTGAAGGTCTGGTGGCTGAAGTCCGGCGGGTTCTGGTAGGTGCCGGTCTGCCTGGTCTTGGTGCCGGGCAGGCCGTTCCATTGCTTGCAGGCCACCTGGCAACCCCGGCAGCCGGTGCAGCGGGAAACGTCGACGAGTATGGACTTTCCATCAGCCATGACTCACCCCCTATACCTTGACCACGTTGACCATGAACGCCTTGTATTCCGGCGTCATGGCGTTGGCGTCGCCCACTGTGGGAGTGAGCAGGTTGGCACTGTCGCCGTTGCCTTCGGGAAAGCGCCATCCGTAGTTGTAAGGCATGCCCACCTGGTGCAGCGTCTTGCCGTTGACCAGGAAGGGGCGGAAGCGCGGCGTGACCATGGCCACGCACTCCAGCTTGCCGCGTGCCGATTCCACGCGCACCTTGTCGCCGTTCTTGATGCCCTTTTCCTTGGCCAGTTCCTGGCTCATCTCCACGTATGCCTGGGGCATGGCCTCGGTAAGCCATGTCTGCCAGCGGGTGAACGCGCCGGTACACCAGTGTTCGGTGGACGAGTAGGTGGTCATGACGATGGGGAAGCGCGCGTCGGCGCTGGCCACCATGTCCTTGTCGCTCTTGTACAGCAGGATGGCGGGGTTGTTCTGCTGCGCTGACATCAGGTTCTTGGCCAGCGGGCTTTCCAGCGGTTCGTAGTGTTCCGGGAAGGGGCCGTCGCCAAGGCCCGGCCCGAACAGCGAACTGACCCCGTCGGGCTTCATGATGAACGGCAGCTTGCCGCCTTCCGCCGCCAGCGGCGGCGGAGCGCCGTCGGGCACATCGCCCACCCACTTGCCGTCCTTCCATTCCAGCACGGCGCGCTTGGGGTTGTACGGCTTGCCGCTGGGGTCGCACGAGGCGCGGTTGTACAGCACCCGGCGGTTCACAGGCCAGGCGAACGACCATTCCGGGTACAGGCCAAGGCCGGTGGGGTCTGCCTTGCTGCGCCGCTGCATCAGGTTCTTGCCGTCCTGGGCAAAGCTGCCCGCGCAGATCCAGTTGCCCGACGAGGTGGTGCCGTCGGCCTGCAACAGGGCGAACGAGGGCACGCAGTCGCCCTTCTTGTACTGCTTGCCGCCTATTTCCACGTCGGCCAGGAAATAGCCGTTGATGAGCTTGGCCACCTTCTCCGCGTCGTAGCCGCCCTTTTCGGCCAGACCGTCGGAGGTCATGTTCAGGATGGGTTCGGCGAAGGTGCCGCCTTCCTTCCGGTACAGTTCCTTCAGCTTGTTCTGGATGCGGATGATGGCCTCGCCCGCGTAGATGCAGTCGCCGGGGGCCTTGGTGGCCTCGTAGCGCCACTGAATCCAGCGACCGCTGTTGGTCTGGCTGCCGGCCTTCTCGACGGAGGCGGAGGCGGGCAGCAGGAAGACCTCGGTTTTCACCTTGGCGGGGTCCATGCCCGGGCCCTTCCAGAACGAGGCCGTCTCGTTGTCGAAGATGTTCAGATGCACCATCCAGTCCAGCTTGGCGAAGGCGGCGCGCACCTTGTTCGAGTTGGGGATGCTGCACGCGGGGTTCTGGCCGAACACGGTCATGCCCTTGATCCTGCCTGCGTACATCACGTCGAACAGGGTCATGACCGAGTAGTCCTTGCCGTCGTCGGCCTTGGGCACCCAGGCGTAGCCGAACTCGTTGTCCTTGGTGGCCGCGTCGCCGTACCACGACTTCAGCAGGCTGACCGCGTACTTGCCGTAGTTGGACTGCCAGTTGACCGATTTCGCCTCGGTGGTCGAGGGCGTGATCTTCTTGATGTACGATTCCAGCGTCTGCTGCGAGGCGCGCGGGGCCGAAAGGTAGCCCGGCAGGTAGTGGTACAGCAGTGCGTGGTCCGTGGACCCCTGCACGTTGGGTTCGCCGCGCAGCGCGTTGACGCCGCCGCCGCACACCCCGATGTTGCCCAGCAGCAGCTGGACGATGGCCAGGGCGCGGATGTTCTGCACGCCTACGGTGTGGTGGGTCTGCCCCAGGGCATACATGATGGTGCCCGCGCGGTCCTTGGTGCCGGTGGACGAGAACATCTCGTACACGGTCGTCAGGTCCTTTTCGGGCGTGCCGGTGATGGAGGAGACCTTCTTGAGGTCGTAGCGGGCGTAGTGCGCCTTCAGCATCTGGTAGACGCACCGCGGATTCTTCAGCGTTTCGTCACGCAGGATGATGCCGTTCGCGTCCTTCTGGTAGGTCCAGGTGGCCTTGTCGTAGCCGCGTTTGTCCGCGTCGTACCCCGTGAACAGCCCGTCCTTGAAGCCGAACTTGCCGTCCACCAGGAACGGGGCGTTGGTGTAGTTGACCACGTAGTCGTGGAATATCTTGTTGTTGTCGATGATGTACTTGATCATCCCGCCAATGAAGGCGATGTCCGTGCCCGAGCGCAGGGGGGCGTAGAAATCGGCCTTGGACGAGGTGCGCGTGAAGCGCGGGTCCACGTGGATCAGTTTTGCGCCCTTGTCCTTGGCGCGCATCACCCACTTGAAGGAGATGGGGTGGTTTTCGGCAGCGTTGCTGCCCTGAATGAGAATGCAATCACTGTGCTGGATGTCGATCCAGTGATTGGTCATCGCGCCGCGTCCGAACGACTCTGCCAGAGCCGGTACAGTGGGGCCGTGTCAGACCCGGGCCTGGTGGTCTATGTACACCAGGCCGAGAGACCGCGCCCAGGCGGTGATGCTCCAGCATTCCTCGTTGTCCAGGTTGGAACTGCCCATGTGGGCCAGCGTTTCCACCCGGTTGACCACCTGGCCTGCCGCGTTCTGGGTGATGAAGGACTTGTCGCGCTCTTCCTTCATCAGCCGGGCGATGCGGTCGATGGCCCAGTCCCAGTTCTTTTCTTCCCACTTGTCCGAGTTGGGGGCGCGGTACAGCACCTTGGTCAGGCGGTGCTCGTTGGCCTCGGTGGTCTGGAAGATGCCCGCGCCCTTGGCGCACAGCGAACCTTCGTTCACCGGATGTTCCGGGTCGCCCTCGATGTTGACGATCTTGCCAGTCTTTTCGTCGGTGGCGCAGATCAGGCCGCACCCCACCGAACAGTAACAGCAGACCGACATGGTTTGCCTGGCGGACTTCAGGCGGTCGATCTTCTTGATCTCGTCCGCCCACGCCTCGATGGGCACGAGATCAATGCCCAGCCCGCACAGGGCGACACCCGCCCCAAGCACGCAGGACATTTTCAGGAATTGGCGTCTTCGCATTCCGGCAACCTCCTTGGATCAAGCTGCGCGGTCCGGCCCCGTCGCGCCGGTTCGCACCCCTGCCGGGGGCTGGCTGCGGCGGACCATGCGCCGTGTCCGCATGGTGAGTTTGGGCCAAGCGTAGCAGGTCTGCGCGGGGTGGTAATGATAAGTTCAATAAAATCAGAGGCTAAGCGTAGCATATGTGCATGGTTTGGCACTTTTCGTGCGAGTAAAATGTTGCTTTTGGTTTATTTGGGTAATTTTTACGGCAAAAATCATCATGCCTGGTTCGTATTTGTTGGATATTGCCACCAAGCGCTGCCATTATGACGCATGCTGCCGGAAGCATGCTTCGGCAATGAGCACTCACGTCATGTGAATGCGTACATACTTCGGATGGTTGCTTTTGAATTGAGCGGTCAGTCATTTCAACGTCGCGTCATGCTGGAATTAACACGCGTTGCGCGTTGACCGTGACCTGTCAGGGCTGATACATATGCACACTAGGAGTGCCTGCATACCCAGTCCGGCCATGCCCTTCTCTTTGCGTCCGAGAGGGCTCCCACACACGACTGCGGCAACGCCGGAATGCTGCCTGTCCCTTCACGGGAGCAGAAGCACATGCATGGTCTCGAACATGGCCTTTCGGTCGTCCCCGTCCACGAAGCCGTGGGCATGATGCTGTGTCACGACATGACGCGCATCATCCCCGGCGTGGAAAAGGGACCGGGGTTCCGCAAGGGGCACATCATCGCCCCGGAGGACATTCCCCTCCTTCTGCAAATGGGGAAGGAGCACGTCTACGCCCTGCGCCTTGGCGCGGGCCAACTGCACGAAGACGATGCCGCCATGCGTCTGGCGCGCGTCGTCGGCGGTGCAGGCGTGGCCCCTGAAGCCAAATGCGAGGGGCGCGTAAACCTTGTCGCCGAACACGACGGGCTGCTGCTTGTCGATGTTCCCGCCTTGGGCCGTGTCAACGGCCTGGGCGAACTTGCCGTGTCCACGCTGCACGGCCTGTGCGCGGTGCGTGCGGGCCAGATGGTAGCGGGCATGCGCGTCATCCCCCTTATTGTCCACGAACAGTTGCTGCATGATGCCCAACGTGCCCTTGGCGGTGCGCCGGTGGTTTCCGTGCTGCCCTTCCGCCGTGCCCGCGTGGGCATGGTGACCACGGGCAGCGAGGTGTTCCACGGCCGCATCAAGGACAAGTTCGGCCCCGTGGTGCGCCGCAAGTTTGCCGAGCTGGGCAGCGAGGTGGTGCGCCAGGTGCTGGTGGCCGACGACCGTGACGCCACGGCGCGGGCCATCCGCGAACTGGTGGACGAAGGGGCGGACATGGTCGTCGTTACCGGCGGCATGTCCGTGGACCCGGACGACCAGACCCCCGCAGGCATCAGGGCCGCCGGGGCGCGCGTCGTCGCGTACGGGGCTCCGGTGCTGCCGGGCTCAATGTTCATGCTGGCGTATCTCGGCGAGGTGCCCGTCATGGGGCTTCCCGGGTGTGTCATGTATCACCGGGCGTCGATTTTCGATCTCGTGGCGCCCCGGCTGCTGGCCGGGCTTGGCGTCACGAAGGAGGACATCACCGCGCTCGGTCATGGCGGCCTGTGCCTCGGCTGCCAGGAATGCCGGTATCCCGCCTGCCCGTTCGGCAAGGGCGCGTAGCCCCGCCGGACCGGCAATGACGGGAGGGCGGCGGCCAGCCGCCCATGCAGGGAAGGGCGAATCATTCGCCCGCGACGGATTGGGCGGCATGCCCGCCCGCGCAACATGCAACGGACAGATCCACGGAGGCCAGGCTCATGATCAACAAGCATTTCATCGTCAACGGCATACCCCGCAACCTTGTCGTCGATCCGGAAGCGACGCTGGCGGACGTGCTGCGCGGCCAACTGCTGCTCACCGGCGTCAAGGTGGGCTGCGGCGAAGGCCAGTGCGGCGCGTGCAGCGTCATCCTTGACGGCAAGGTGGTGCGCTCGTGCGCGTACAAGATGCGCCGCCTGCCCGACGGGGCATCGGTGACCACCATCGAAGGCGTGGGCAGCCCCGACTGCCTGCACCCGCTGCAACTGGCGTGGGCGGCCCACGGCGGCGCGCAGTGCGGCTTCTGCACGCCGGGCTTCATCGTTTCGGCAAAGCAGTTGCTGGAAGAGAACAAGAAACCCAGCCGCGACGACGTGCGCGACTGGTTCCAGAAGCACCGCAACGTCTGCCGTTGCACCGGCTACAAGCCTCTGGTCGATGCCGTGATGGACGCCGCCAAGGTGCTGCGCGGCGAAATGAGTGCCGATGACCTCAGCTTCAAGATTCCCGCAGATGGCCGCATCTGGGGAACCAAGTACCCCCGCCCCTCCGCCATTGCCAAGGTAACGGGCACCTGCGACTACGGTGCGGACCTGGGCCTGAAGATGCCCTCCGATGCGCTGCACCTTGCGTTGGTGCAGGCGGAAGTGTCGCATGCGAAGATCCTGTCCATCGACACCGCAGAAGCGCTGAAGATGCCCGGTGTACACAGCGTGCTTACCCACAAGGACGTCAAGGGCAAGAACCGCATCACCGGCCTGATCACCTTCCCCTCCAACAAGGGCGACGGTTGGGACCGGCCCATCCTGTGCGACGAGAAGGTGTTCCAGTACGGTGACGCCCTGGCCATCGTCTGCGCCGACAGCGAAAAGCACGCCCGCGCCGCCGCCGAAAAGGTGAAGGTGCAACTGGAAGAACTGCCCGCGTACATGAGCGCCCCGGCGGCCATGGCCGACGACGCCATGGAAATCCACCCCGGCACGCCCAACGTGTACTTTACCCAGAACATCGCCAAGGGCGCGGATACCAAGCCCATCTTCGACGGGGCCGACGTGGTGGTGGAAGGCGACTACTACGTGGGCCGCCAGCCGCACCTGCCCATCGAGCCGGACGTGGGCTTTGCCTACACCGACGGCGAAGGCCGCCTGATCATCCATTCCAAGTCCATCGGCCTGCACCTGCACCTGTACATGATCGCCCCCGGCCTTGGCATCGAGGCGGAAAAGATCGTCATGGTGCAGAACCCCACGGGCGGCACCTTCGGCTACAAGTTCAGCCCCACCATGGAAGCGCTGGTGGGCGTGGCGGCCATGGCCACCGGTCGCCCGGTACACCTGCGCTATAACTACCGCCAGCAGCAGAACTACACCGGCAAGCGTTCGCCGTTCTTCTTCAACGTGCGCTACGCCGCCGACAAGACCGGCAAGATCAAGGCCATGGAAACCGACTGGACCGTTGACCACGGCCCGTATTCCGAGTTCGGCGACCTGCTGACCCTGCGCGGCGCGCAGTTTGCGGGCGCGGGCTACGGCATCGAGAGCATCCGGGGCCAGGGCCGCACGGTATGCACCAACCACGCCTGGGGTTCGGCCTTCCGCGGCTACGGCGCGCCGGAAAGCGAGTTCCCGTCCGAAGTGCTGATGGACGAACTGGCGGAAAAGCTGGGCATGGACCCGCTGGAACTGCGCTACCTGAACGTCTACCGCAAGGGTGACACCAACCCCACCGGGCAGGACCCGGAAGTGTACAGCTTGCCGGAAATGATCGACATCATCCGGCCCAAGTACAAGGCGGCGCTGGATGCGGCCAAGGCTGGCTCCACGGCGGCGGTCAAAAAGGGCGTGGGCGTTGCCGTGGGCGTGTACGGCTGCGGCCTTGACGGGCCGGACACCTCGGAAGCCGACGCCGAACTGAACCCCGATGGCACCGTGACCATCTACAATTGCTGGGAAGACCACGGTCAGGGCGCGGACATGGGCAGCCTGGGCACCGCCCACGAGGCGCTGCGTCCGCTGGGCATCGCCCCGCAGAACATCCGCCTGGTGCTCAACGACACCAGCAAGGCGCCCAACAGCGGCCCGGCGGGCGGCAGCCGGTCGCAGTACGTTACCGGCAACGCCGTGCGCGTGGCCTGCGAAAACCTGGTGGAAGCCCTGCGCAAGCCCGGCGGCTTCCGCACCTACCAGGAGATGGTGGACGGAAAGTTGCCCACCAAGTACCGCGGCGCATGGACGGCGGCGGGCACCCATTGCGATGAAAACGCGCAGGGCAAGCCCTTCACCGCGTACATGTACGGCGTGTTCATGGCCGAAGTGGCAGTGGAAGTGGCCACCGGCAAGACCACCGTGGACAAGCTGACCATGGTGGCCGACATCGGCAAGGTCTGCAACAAGCTGGTCACCGACGGTCAGTTGTACGGCGGACTGGCCCAAGGCATCGGCCTGGCCCTGTCCGAAGATTACGAGGACCTCAAGAAGCACGCCACCCTGGCGGGCGCGGGCGTTCCGTACATCAAGGACATCCCCGACAACATCGAACTGATCTACGTGGAAACCCCGCGCGGAGACGGCCCCTTCGGCGCGTCTGGCGTGGGCGAACTGCCGCTCACCGTACCGCATGCGGCCATCATCAACGGCATCTACAAGGCGTGCGGCGTGCGCATCCGTCACTTGCCTGCCCTGCCGGAAAAGGTGCTGGCGGGCCTGAAGGGCGCGTAATACGATGAACACGGCCCCGGGGTGGATGCGCTCCGCCCCGGGGCCTCATTTTTCCGGGGTCGTGGGGATGCCCGCACGGCCCGTCAGCACAGCCGCCCGCAGGACCGGAAAGGAGAGGCACGGCATGGACCAGACCTCGCTGCGCGACTGGGAGTCGCGCTGCATACAGGAAGAACCGCCCCGCTGTCAGGCGGCGTGCCCGCTGCACGTGGACGCGCGCGCCTTTCTGGGCCATGCGGCGCAGGGCCGCTGGCGCGAGGCGCGCGGCGTGCTGGAGCGCACCATGCCCCTGCCGGGGGTACTGGCCCGCCTGTGCGAGGCCCCCTGCCAGGCGGCCTGCCTGCGCCGGGAGGCCGGTGGAACCATTGCCGTGGGCGCGCTGGAGCGGGCCTGCGCTGCGCTGTCCGCCCCGGCGGCTGACCCGCGCCCCCTGCCGGGACGGGGGCTGCGCGCCGCCGTGCTGGGCGGGGGGCTGGCCGCGCTGACCGTGGCCTGGGACCTGGCGAAAAAGGGCCACGCGGTAACCTTGGCCGGGTGGCTGGAAGACAGTGGAG
Organism: uncultured Desulfovibrio sp.; assembly: GCA_964402645.1. Classification (GTDB taxonomy): domain Bacteria; phylum Desulfobacterota; class Desulfovibrionia; order Desulfovibrionales; family Desulfovibrionaceae; genus Cupidesulfovibrio. Next base: position 37,584 of record CAYOCV010000003.1, read on the forward strand.
AGCATGGGGGCGAGAGCGGCGGCAGTGCCGGCACCACCGATGATGTCGCCCGAATGGCCGCTGCGGGCCGCCTTGCAGCCATCCCGCCTGACGTGCTGCCGCCGGATGCCCTGCGCAAGGAGCTGGACCGGCTCGTCGGGCTCAAGGTGCGCTTTGCCCCGCCCGTGGCCCCCACGGCGGCGGTGCTAGAAGAGATGCGCGCCGCGCACGGGGCGGTGTTCGTGGCGTGGAGCCCGGCTGCCGCCAGCGCGCTGGGCCTGCCGGACCGCAGCCAGTGCGACGCGCTGACCCTGGCCCACCCTGGTCTGCCCGGCGTGTTCTGCGGCGGCTGGCCTGCTGAGGGGCAGACCGGTGCCGCGCGCTGCATCGACGAGGCCGCCGATGGCCGCCATGCCGCCACATCCATGGACCGCCACCTGACCGGCGTTTCGTTGGAGGCGGGCCGCGAACGGCAGGGGCCGTTCGAAACACGATTGTTCACCAGTCTGGAAGGCGTGGAAGCGTCTTTGCCCGTGGCGCTGCCCGCGCTGCCGCCCGCAGGGCAGGTGGGGGCGACCGGCACCGGCGGTGGCGATTCCGTGCCCGGAACTGCCGACGGCCCCGATGCGCCCTATCGCGCCGAGGCCGCCCGCTGCCTGCAATGCCAGTGTCTGGAATGCGTGAAAGTGTGCCCGTATCTGGAAAAGTACGGCGAATATCCCAAAAAGCACGCCCGGCGCATCTACAACAACCTTGCCATCGTCAAGGGCGTGCATCAGGCCAACCGGTTCATCAATTCGTGCAGCCTGTGCGGGCTGTGCGGCACGGTGTGTCCCACCGGGTTCGACATGGCCCCGCTGTGCCATGAGGCGCGGCGCACCCTGGTGCATGACGGCAAGATGCCGCCCTCTACCCACGAATTTGCTCTGGACGACATGGCCTTCAGCAACGGGCCGCATGCCGCGCTGCTGCGCGCCCCGGCGGGGGCGGAGACCTGTGCGTGGCTGTTCCTGCCCGGCTGCCAGCTTGCGGCGTCCGCACCGGATCGAGTCGCGCAGGCGTGGGCCATTCTGGCCGACCGTCTGCCCGGCGGCACGGGCATTGCCCTGCGCTGTTGCGGCGCGCCCGCGCTGTGGGCCGGGCGTGACGATCTGGCCGCTGCCGCCGCCGAGGAACTGCGCAATGGGTGGGAAATCATGGGCCGTCCCACGCTGGTGGTGGGGTGTCCGTCCTGCTCCGTCACGTTGCGCACGCTGCTGCCCGATCTGCCCCAGGCCCCGCTGTGGTCCGTGCTGGCGGAATACGGCGTCGACGGGCAGGAGCCGCCCGTCCCGATGGCGCTGACCCTGCACGACCCCTGCGCCGCGCGCGAGGACGAACCCCTGCGCGCCACGGTGCGCGGTCTGCTGGCTGCGCGCGGGGTGGCAGTGCATGAGCCGGATCTGACTGGGCAGCACACCGAATGTTGCGGTTACGGCGGCCTGATGGCCGAAGCGGACCCCGACCTTGCCCGCACCGTCATCCAGCGCAGGGCCGATGCTTCGACCCTGCCTTTCGTCACCTACTGCGCCATGTGCCGCGACCGGCTGGCCGAGGCGGGCAGCCCCGCCAGTCACCTGCTGGACCTGCTGCTGCCCCCGCTGCCTGACGGCAACCCGGACCCGGCAACGCCCGGACCGCACATCACTGCACGACAGGAAAACCGCGCCCGGCTGCGCAACCGTCTGCTGCGCGAGGTGTACGGCGAAACGCCGCCCGATGCCGCGCCGGAGGTGGCCCTGCGCATCACGCCGGACATGCGGCTGGTGATGGAGCGGCGGCGCATTGTTGATGATGATCTGCGCGGCGTGATCGCCGAGGCCGAACGCGCCGGGCGCTACTTCATCGACACCGATACCGGCATGCGCCTGGCCTGCCTGCGCCGGGTGCGCGTTACCCATTGGGTTGGCTACGAGCCCGTGCCCGCAGGTGTCGGGGACGGAGCAGGGGCCGGAACAGGGGGTGAAGCAGGGCACGATGCCGCGTCGGCCTGCGCCATCCGGCAGGCATACGCCCATCGCATGGTGTTGCCGCAGGGGCCGCCTGCCGGGGGCTGGAAGGAATCGCCCCATGAACCGGCCTACCTGCCCGCATCGGGCAACTGGGTTTGCGCCTGCGGCAGCGCGCCGCGTCCGTTGTCGGTGGAACTGACCTACCTTGGCAGCACCTTCAACGTGCGCCTGCTGACCTGCCCGGACTGCGGGCAGGTGCTGGTGGACGAGGCCCTGGCGCTGGGCAAGATGCTGGAAGTGGAACAATTGCTGGAGGACAAGTGACCGTGTCGTCAGGTCTGGACGCAGTTGCCGCCGTGCCGGGGGGATCTGCCGCATCTGCGGGAGATGGGGGCTCGGACTCCAAGCCGCGCTGTTCGCGGGAGCATCCGGCGTTGCGCAGCCCGTGGGAGCATCCGGCGCTACGCGCTGTGGCCGGGGCCGCATTGCGCCCTGGTGGTGTGGTCCTGACCTGGCGGGCGTTGGAACTGGCGCGGCAACTGACCAACCTGCCCCACAACGCGCGCGTGGTGGACCTGGGCTGCGGCCCCGGCGAAACCGTGGCCCTGCTGCGCGAAGGGGGCATGGCGGCGGTGGGGCTGGATCTTTCCGCCAGCCTGCTGGATGAGGCGTGGGCGCGGAATGGGCGTATGCCTCTGATTCAGGCCGATGCCGGGGCCGGTGCGGAATCCGCCCCCGGCCTGCCATTGCGCACTGCCAGCCTTGATGGCGTGTTCTGCGAGTGCGTGCTCTCTGTGCTGCCGGGGCGGCAGGACGTGCTGGCGGAAGTGGCGCGGGTGCTGCGTCCTGGCGGGGTGCTGGTCTGGACAGACCTGTATGTGCGTCCGGGCCGTGCGGCTGATGTGTGGCGTGGCCAGGACGGCAGCCCGGGCGGCAGCCCGGACGGCTCCACGGACGGCTCTATGGATGGCTATGCTGACGGCGGAAAATCCCGGTGTTCCGGCCCGCAGTCCCATGTCCTGTCCTGCCGGGCCGGGGCCGTGCCGCGCGCGGACATGGAAACCATGCTGCGCCGTGCCGGGTTCACGGTGCTGGCGTTCGAGGATCACAGCCGCCTGCTGGCGGAACTGGCGGGCAGGCTGCTGTTTGCCGGGGCCGATCCGGCGGAACTGTTCGGGTGCGGGGGCGGTGGAGGCGGGCGGCCCGGCTACGCGCTGCTGCTGGCTCGGCGTGACGATGCTGCACCACGGGGGGATGCGCCATGAGCGATGATGCGTTCGGACGGGTACTGGGCCTTGGGGCCTCCGGGTACTGCTGCACCCAGATCATGGTCCAACTGCTGCTGGACGTGCAGGGGCGCGAAGCTCCTGACGTCATGCGTGCCGCTGGCGGCCTGTGCCGGGGCTTCGGCCTTGCGGAGGGCGCCTGCGGCATCCTGCTGGGCGGATGCATGGCCATGGGCCTGTGCGCGGCAAAGGGCCACGGCGGGGAAGAACCCCACGAGGCGCTGGAGGCCATGACCACGGAATTTGCCGAATGGTTCCGCGAACGCACCGCAGCCAGCGGGGGCATCTCGTGCGGGGCCATTCTGGGCGATAGCGCAGGAGGACGACCGGACTTCGGCAAGTGTCACGGCCTGCTGCTGGAGGCGTACGGCAAGATGTTCGAAGTGCTGGCTGCCTACGGCGTGGACCCCACGCTGCCGCGCGAGGGCTAGGCGGATGGCCGGGCACGGACAGTTATCCGATAGCTGCGGCTGCTCCGCGCCGGGACAGGCCGGGGACGCAACAGTGGCTGCGGTAGATCGCCGCGTGCTGGCCAGCACCGTCAGCGTGTGCCCGGTGTGCCTTGGCCCGGCCCCGGCTGAACGGGTGGCCGTGGGCGACACGGTGCTGCTGGTCAAGCGTTGCCCGGCGCACGGCGAATTTTCCGCGCCGGTGTGGCGGGGCGAACCAGCCTTTACCGGCTGGGTGCGCCCCAAGATTCCCACCGCACGGCGCGGCCCCGGCACGGAGCGGGCGTTGGGTTGCCCGCGCGATTGCGGGCTGTGTCCGGACCACGGGCAGCATACCTGCACCCTGCTCATCGAGGTGACGCAACGCTGCAACCTGCGCTGCCCTGTGTGCTTTGCGTCGGCAGGGCCGGGTGACGGACCGGGTGACGGGCAGGGCGAGGGTGATGTCCGCGCATCCCGCCGGGCCGACGATCCCACTTTGGGCGAACTGGTCGCCCGGCTGGCCGTGCTGCGTCCGCGCGCGGGCGATGCCAACATCCAGCTTTCCGGCGGCGAACCCACCCTGCGCGACGACCTGCCGCAATTGGTCACCGCCGTGCGCGGCCTTGGTTATCCCTTCGTGCAACTGAACACCAACGGCCTGCGCCTCGCGCGCGAGGCGGGCTATGCCGCGCGTCTGGCCGCCGCCGGGCTGGATTCGGTATTCCTGCAATTCGACGGGCCGGACGACGCGGCCACCGCCAGGCTGCGCGGCCTGCCCCTGCATGCGGACAAGGTGCGCGCGGTGGAAGCCTGTACGGCAGCGGGGCTGGGCGTGGTGCTGGTATGCACGGTGGCGCGCGGCGTCAACGACCATTGTCTGGGCGACATCGTGCGCTTTGGTCTTGCGCGGGTGCCTGCGGTGCGCGGTGCGCACTTTCAGCCGGTGAGTTTCTTTGGCCGGTGCGAGGGGTTCGGCGCGCCCGATTGTGTTGATGACGGCCCCCCCTATGGAGAGGACGACGGCGTGGCAGGCACGGCAGGGAACAACGCACGCGAGGCGGCGCGCATCACCCTGCCGGAAGTCATGCGTGCGGTGTGCGATCAGACCGGCGGGCTGATTCCACTGGCCCATCTGCATCCGCCGGGGTGCGAGCACGCCCAGTGTTCCTTCAGCGGCACGTTCATGGCTCACGAGGACGGCAGGCTGGAACCGGCGGGCGGGTCCTGCTGCGGGACGGGCGGCAATGGCGAAGCTGGCCCGCGTGGCGTGGAACAGGGCGGCATGCCGCCGGCACCCATCCCCGCCGCGTTGGGCGCAGAACGCGCGCGGGCCTTCGTGCGCCGTCAGTGGAAAGCGCCCGATGCGCCCACAGGCATGGGGGGCGCGGACAGTACCGGTGGGGGCACGCCCGCCACGCCGCCGCGCGATGATTTCGAGCGTTTCCTGGCGCGGGCCGGGCGGCGGTTCACCGTGTCCGGCATGGCCTTTCAGGATGCCTGGACCCTGGACACCGAACGGCTGCGCGGTTGCTGCATCCATGTGGCCGCGCCCGACGGGCGCATGGTGCCGTTTTGCGCGTGGAACCTGACCTCGGTGGACGGCATGCCGCTGCACCGCAACGGCCCGCCGTCCAAGGCGGGCACGATGGAAGCCGATGCCAGCGGTTCCGGCGAAGGGGAGGGCGCATGCCCCTGACCGTCGCGTCCGCTGCATCGTCGGAAGACGGCGTGGTCGCCTCCACAACGTACGCGGCGGGTCCAGGCCCCGCGCCTTCTGCGCAAGGGATGGCCCGGTCGCCGCTGGACCCGTGGTTGGCCGCCCGCCTGTCCATTCCCCTCGGTGCGCTTTCCCCGGCCACGGTGCGCGCCCGACAGGACGGCCTGCTGCGCGAGGCGGTGCGCCGCGCACTGGATGCGCCGTTCTACCGTACACGGCTGGCGGGGTTGCCCTTGCCGTACACGCTGGATGATCTTGCAGGCCTGCCCTTCACCACGCCCGACGACCTGCGCGTGGGGGGGGATGCCTTGCTGCGCGTGGCCGACGACGCCGTGGCCCGCATCGTCACCCTGCCGACATCGGGAAGCACGGGGACACCCAAGCGGTTGCGCTTCAGCGATACGGACATCGAACGCACCGTGGATTTTTTTGCCGTGGGCATGACCACCCTGTGCCGCCCTGGAGACGTGGTGGCCATCTTCATGCCCGGCCAGCGGCCCGACAGTGTGGGCGATCTGCTGGCCCAGGGCCTGCGGCGCGCGGGCATGCAGCCGGTGCTGCTGCCTCCGGCGGCCAGCGGGGCGGAACACGCCGCCCTGTTGGCGCAAACCGGGGCGCAGGTCTTTGTGGCAACGCCCACCCAGGCGCGCGCAATTGCCGACGCGGTGTTGGCGGATACGGCGGGGGCGGGCCTGGTCCCGGCAGTCCGTCCGCGCGCCTGTCTGCTGAGCGCGGAGGCCACCCCGCCGGAAACGGCGGACAGGGTGCGCAAGGCGCTGGGCTGCGAGGTATTCGACCATTGGGGCATGACCGAAACCGGCTACGGCGGCGGTGTGGAATGCTCCGCCCATCACGGCTTTCATCTGCGCGAGGCGGACATCCATGTGGAAATCGTCCACCCGCTCACCGGTGCGCCCTTGCCGGACGGCCAGACCGGCGAGGTGGTGGTGACCACACTTGCCGCAGAGGCCATGGTGCTGCTGCGCTACCGCACGGGCGATGCGGCGGCCATCCTGCCCCCGCCGTGTTGTTGCGGCAGCCCGCTGCAGCGGCTGGGGCCGGTGCGCGGGCGTATTCGCCGTTACGGAAACCACTGGGACATCATTACCCTTGCCAAGGGGGAACGACCATGACGCAATTCTTTGGACAACTGGCCGACGTGCTGGAGCGCGACGGCGTAGCTGTGCTGGCCACCATCGTCACGGCGGAAGGGTCCGCCCCGCGCATGGCCGGGGCACGGCTGTTCGTGCGCGGCGACGGGCAATCCTTCGAGGGCACCGTGGGCGGGGGCATCCTTGAAGCCCGCGTGCTGGATGCCTGCCGCGCGGCTCTGGGCGACGGGCTGGCCCGGCTGCTCACCTTCGACCTGTCCGCCGACGAGGCCGCCGGGTCGGACATGATCTGCGGGGGCAGGGTGCGCCTGTATGTGGAGCCGTTGCGCGCCGCATCCTGCCCGCACCTGGCCCCGCTGCTGCGCGAGACGGACCGCCTGACCATGCAGGGGCGGCGTTGCGTGCTGGTCAATGAACTGCGGCCCGACGCCGCGCCGGACTGCCGCCGTCTGCTGCTGGTGGGTGAAGGGCAGGGCGCGGATGTCAGCGGCGATCTGGCCCTGGAATCGGGTGTACTGGCGGAACTGCGTGCCGCCGTTGCCACGGTCAGCGGCCCGCTGTGTGTGGAGGCGGGGGGCATGTCCCTGCTGGCCGATCCGGTGGCCTCGCCGGGGCGGGTGATCATTGCCGGGGCCGGACATGTGGGACGGCAGGTGGGACTGATGGCCTCGCTGGCCGGGTTCCGGGTCACCGTGCTGGATGACCGGCCAGATTTCGCCAAAGCCGATCGATTGCCCGGCGCGGACGAGGTGCGCTGCGTCGAACCGGGCGGCGACTGGCTGGCGGACCTTGAGGTGCATGAAGACTGCTATGTGGTCATCGTCACGCGCGGGCACCGCAACGATGGCGAAGTGCTGGCCAGCGCCCTGCGTACCCCGGCCCGTTACGTGGGCATGATCGGCAGCCGCCGCAAGCGTGATGCCGTGTACCGCAGGCTGGAAGAGGCGGGTACCCCGCGCGCGGCCATCGAACGGGTGCATTCGCCCATCGGGCTGGACATCGGGGCGGAAACGCCCGAGGAAATTGCCGTGAGCATCGTGGCGGAACTGGTGCAGGCGCGGGCCGCCAGCCGGGTGCGCCACGCCATTCCGCCCATGCAGGCCTGAAAGCCCTGCATGCCGGAAGCCATGCAAGAGTATCGCCACACAACAGACCAGAATTGTTGACGTATACGGAGCGCGGAATGCCATGTGAAACGGTGGCTTGTTCGGTGGTTTCGATAGCATACTATGGTGAAATCGAAAGTGCCGAACGAACAGAGAGGGGGCGGCCATGCCAGGCATTGTGTGCGGCGTGACAGCAGCCTCGTTCTCCCCGTTGTCCGAGCCTTCTCCATCACCCGTAGTCGGCGTGGTGCTGGCAGCGGGTGCATCGTCGCGCATGGCTCCGGAGTTCAAGCCGTTGCTGGATCTGTGCGGTGACACGGTGCTGGCCCGTTGCGTGGCGATGTTCCGGCAGGCGGATGTGGCGGATGTGCTGGTGGTCACCGGGCATCGCGCGGACGAAGTGGCGGCGGAGGCCGCGCGGCTTGGCGCGGCCACGGTCCATAATCCGGCATGGCGCGAAGGGGGAATGTTTTCCTCTGTGCGCACAGGGCTGGAGGCCGTGTCCCGGCGTGGCGGCGATGCCGCCGCATTTGACGGGGCTGTCGGAGGTGCGGGGGCTGGCGCCTTGCTGCTGCCGGTGGATGCTGCGTTGGTGCGCCCCCTGACCGCGCGCCTGTTGCTGGAACGCGCCGCCATGCAGCCTGACAAGGTGCTTTTGCCGGTGTTTGACGGGCAGTGGGGGCATCCGCCGTTGCTGCAGGCATCGGTTTTATCGATCGTTCTGGCCGATGCGGGCGAGGGTGGTCTGCGCGGCGCGCTGCACCGGCTGGGGCCACACGTCCTGCAAGAGATTGGCGTGCCCGACAGGTTCATCCTGCGCGACATGGACACCCCGGACGATTACCGCGCCGCCTGTGCAGACTGGTCCACCCGCGACGTGCCCACCCCGCAGGAGGCGCGCGCGCTGCTTGCGGTGCGTGCCGTTCCGCCCGGCGGCATCGCGCATGCCGAAGGAGTGGCCGCCGTGGCCGTGCGTTTGGCCGATGTGTTGAATGCTGCGCGTCACGCGGCCGGGCAGGATGCGGTATCGGGCGGACAATCCGGCACATCCGCGCGGCTGGACCGCGAACTGACAGAAGCAGCAGCCCTGCTGCACGACATTGCCAAGGGCCAGCCCCGCCACGAGGCCGCCGGGGGCGCGCTGCTGCGCGAACTGGGCTTTAGCGGCGTGGCGGACATCGTGGCTGCGCACAGGGATGTTGCACGTGCCGACGACCAGCCCCTGACCGAGCGGGAAGTGGTCTATTTCGCGGACAAGCTGGTGCGTTGCCACACCGTGGTGGACGTGGAGAGCCGCTTTGGCGAAAAGCTGGCCCAATGGCGGCACGATGCCGATGCTGCCGCCGCCATAGAGGGGCGGATGCGCCGGGCGCTGGCCCTGCGTGTACGCATCGAACGGGAAGCCGGGCGGCAGTTGGCGGATATCCTGCACCCGCTGGCCGTGGGCCAGCCCGCGTGGGAACCGGCAGGGAACAACCATTCATGACTGCGTCGCCAGACACCCCGTCGGACGTCCTTTCGGATGGCCAACTCACCCTGACGTGCAGCCCGCCGGACAGCCCGCCGGACATCCTGCTGTTCCGCCATGCGGCCACCGACATGGGCGATGGGCCGCGCCGGTACATCGGGCGCACAGAAGTACCCCTGTCGGCAGAGGGACGGGCGCAGGCGGCGGCCTGGCAGTCGCGGCTGGCAGCTCTGGATGTGGTGGAGGCGTATGCCTCGCCCCTGAACCGGGCGCTGGACACGGCCCGACTGATGCTGGGGCAGGGCAATGCCGCTGCCGACACAGGCCGGACCGCGACAGGGGCAACGCGCATCCCGCTCACCGTTCTGGACGATCTTGCGGAGATGCATCTGGGGGAATGGGAAGGACTGCCGCAGGCCTACGTGCGGCAAGGCAGTCCCGACGCCTACGCGCAGCGCGGGCAGGAGCCCTGGACCTTTCGCCCGCCGGGCGGTGAATGCTGCGCGGAAGTGGCGGCACGCGGTGTACGGGCGCTGGACGCCATCTGGCGGGGTTGCGGCAGACTGAAGCGGCACACCGCCATGTCTTCAGGCTGTGCGGCAGAAGTGGGGGCGGTATCCGGTTTCGGGGGCTTCGTGCTGGCCGTGAGTCACGCCGGGCTGATCCGCTCGGTGTTGTGTGCCCTGGGGCGCATCGGGCATGCCGAACTGCTCACCCTGCCGGTGCGCCACCTGCAATGCGTGCGGCTGCGCCGTCTGGAAGCGGGTTGGGATGTGGTTTCGCCGGACTGGGTGCCCTGATATGCCGCAGATGATGCGTGGTTCCAGCCCGACCCTGCCGATCCCTGACCTTCCTGCATGTTGATGCGCTGAGGCCGTGGGGCGTTGACGCAGAGGCGCGAAAGCGCCCTCGTCCCGGCTTGGGATGTGGGCGCAGTCGATGGGGCGCAGGCAGCCTGCGCGGGCTGGCCGACATATAGTGGTCGGCACATGTCTCCGACGGACGCACCCGGCAGGAACACCCGCGCGGTCTGTCCGGCAGGCATGGCTGTCGGGGGGGGGGCGGCCCTCTAGTCCACGTCCTCCACGGACAGGATTTCCCAACGCGAATTGTCATCTGCCACCCGAAAGGTGGCCACGGCCCGTGCGCCGCAAGAGCGGCAGATGAGCACCCGGCGGTGTTCGCCGTTTTTCTGGCCGGCCCACGAGGTGTCCGGGGGGCCGAAATGGCAGCGCGTGCAGCGGAACATGGGAGCGACGTTTATCTTGTGCAGGGTCAGATTGTCTGCTTCAAAGCTGGGCATGTGCAAACCTGTGCTGTTCGTTGGTCGTGTCGTCCGGATGGCGCATGGTTGCGCGCCCGTATCGGGCGGGTGGGGCAATGCCGTACAAACCGGCATGCCGTGCGCATTCTGAACCGGAGTGTCATGTGTGCTATCTTCTTTTCATTCTCCGGTCAAGCAGCAGAGAAATTTTTGTCTGCAACTACGTCATGTAGTAACGCCTCATTTTTTGCGGCATGCCATGCAACATGGAATGCAGTGTCATGATAAACAGTAACGGCGGGATACCATAAGCGTCATGGAAGGTCGAAAACGGCAAGCGGTGAAACGCCCGCCTACGTGACGCGGACTATGCGTTTGCTCACGGGGCATCTTCTGGTATGTTCCCGGTGCCCGCAGCCGCCTGCCGGACATCTGTTGCGCCGGGGCTGCGCCCTTCATCACCCCCCTTCATCAACCATGATGCCGCGCGAGCCCACATGTCATCCTCTTCCATTCCATCGTCCCCGTCCGATCCGTCCCCCGTGTCAGGCAACACCGCACCGGGGGGAACCGCACAGGCAGACCTGGGCAGACTGTCCATCGACAAGACCGGCTGGCAGTCGCCCCGGCGCACGTCCCGGCGGCGCTGGCCATGGCTGCTGGCCGTGGCAGTCCTTGTGGGGGCCGCCGTTGCCGCACGGTTGCTGTTTCCGGCAGAGCGGGAAGTGCGCCTTGCCGTGGTGGCCAGGGTGTACCCCACCCAATCCATGACCACGCTGGTTTCCAGCGGCTACGTCACCGCGCAGCGCAAGGCGTCGGTGGCGTCCAAAATCACCTCGCGCCTGGAATGGCTGGGGGTGGAGGAAGGCAGTCGGGTGACCGCCGGGCAGGTGCTGGCGCGGCTGGAAAGCGACGACGCCCGCGCCGCGCTGGACCGCGTACATGCCAACGAACGCGCCGCCCGGGCGGACATCGACCGCACCGCCGCTGAACTGACGGATGCCAGACGCAACCACGCCCGCATGCGCAAGCTGCTGGCGGAAAACGTGATCTCGCAGGCCGATCAGGATACCGCAGAAACCCGCGCCCTTACGGCGGATGCCGCCGCCCGCGCTGCCCGCGACGGACTGGCCGCCGCCACCGCTGCAAGGCGCGAGGCGGAAACCCAACTGGAATACTGCTTTATCCGTGCGCCGTTCGATGCGGTGGTGCTGACCAAGAACGCGGACGTGGGCGACATCATCACCCCGCTGGGCGCGGCGGCCAACGCCAAGGCCAGCGTGGTGACCATCGCCGATATGGGCTCATTGCTTGTGGAAACGGACGTCAGCGAATCCAGCGTGGGCCGCGTGACGCCCGGCGCGCCGTGCGAGATCGCCCTGGATGCCCTGCCGGACACGCGCTTTCCCGGCAAGGTGCATATCATCGTGCCCACAGCCGACCGCAGCAAGGCCTCGGTCATGGTCAAGGTGGCCTTTGACGCGCTGGACCCGCGCGTGTTGCCGGAAATGAGCGCCCGTGTGGCCTTTCTGGAACGTGTCCCCAGCGCGGACGAACGCCGCCCCCGACCGGCAGTGCCCGTCACAGCCGTACGCGGCGATGGCGACGCCCGCGCCGTGTTCGTGGTGCGTGATGGCCGGGCGCAGCGTGTGCCGGTGCGCACCGGCATGGCCCTTGGCGATGCGGTGGAACTGTTGTCCGGCCCGGCGGAGGGTGAGCGGGTGGTGGCCGTTCCCCCCGCTGATCTCGCCGACGGCGACCGCGTGCGGATGCAGCCATGATGTCCGGTATGATGTCCGGCATGATGTCCGGCATGATGTCCGGCGTGATGTCTGGCAGGGACGCCGCCCCTGCGCCATCCGCCCCTGCGCCATCCGCCCCATCCGCCCCATCCGCGCCATCCTCGCCATCCGGCACATCCGGCAGCCCTTCCGGCGCTGCCGCCACTTCCGACGCTACCGGCCCAGTTGGTGCCTCCGGCGCCGCAGGACCGCGCACGGCCAGTCCGCCCATCCGGCTTGAGGGCGTGTCCAAGGCCTACCGGCGCGGCGCGCAGGTGGTGCCGGTGCTGACCAACGTGAACATGACCGTGGAGCCCGGCGAGTTCCTGGCGCTGATGGGGCCCTCCGGCTCCGGCAAATCCACGCTGCTCAACCTTGTGGCGGGCATCGACCGGGTGGACGCGGGGGCCATATACGTTGGCGGGACGGACATCACCACTCTGGACGACGCGGATCTGGCCCGCTGGCGCAGCCACAGCGTGGGGTTCATCTTTCAGTTCTACAACCTCATCCCGGTGCTGAACGCGCTGGAAAACGTGGAACTGCCGCTGCTGCTCACGCCCCTGTCCGGGCGCGAACGGCGGGAGCGGGCGCGTACCGCACTGTCCATGGTGGGGCTGTCCGACCGCATGGATCACTACCCCGGCCAGCTTTCCGGCGGGCAGCAGCAGCGCACCGCCATTGCCCGCGCCCTGGTGGCCGACCCGGACATTCTGGTGGCCGACGAACCCACGGGCGACCTGGACCGCGCATCCGCCGGAGAAATCCTGGACCTCATGGGCGGGCTTAACCGTACCATGGGCAAGACCATCATCATGGTCACCCACGACCCGCGCGCGGCAGAACGGGCGGGCCGCCTGCTGCTGCTGGAAAAAGGCGAACTGGCCGATGCTCACGCTTAGATTCGTGCTGCGCAACCTGGCCCGGCACCCGCTGCGCAATGCGCTGACGGTGCTGGGCATCGCCATTTCCATCATGGCCTTCGGCCTGTTGCGCACCACGGTGGAAGCCTGGTACGCCGGGGTTTCCGCAGCCGCAGCCAACCGTCTGGTTGCCCGCAACGCCATCTCGCTGGTGTTTCCGCTGCCCATTGCCTATGCGGGCAAGATACGCGCCGTGGAAGGGGTGACCCACCTTTCGTGGGGCAACTGGTTTGGCGCGTACTACGTGGACGAGAAGAACTTTTTCGCCAACTTCACCGTGGACATGCGCAGCTACCTCGACCTGTACCCGGAATTCGTCATTGCCGACGACCAGAAGGCCGCCCTGCTGCGCGACCGCAAGGGCATGGCCGTGGGCGCAAAGCTGGCCAGGCGTTTTGGCTGGAAGCTGGGCGATTCCGTACCGCTGAAAGGCACCATCTACCCCGGCGACTGGAACGTGGTGGTGCGGGCCATCTACACCGGGCGCTACCCCAACACCGACGAGACGCAGGCCTTCTTTCACTGGGAATACCTGAACGAGCGGATGAAGGCGGAACGGCCCGCCCGCGCCGACCGCGTGGGCTTTTACATGATCGGGGTGGACCGGGCCGAAAACGCGGCCCGCGTGGCGGGCGACATTGACGCGCGGTTCCGCAACTCGCTGGCCGAAACGCTTACCGAGACGGAACAGGCCTTCCAGATGGGGTTCATCTCCATGAGCGAGGCCATCATTGTGGCCATCCGGCTGGTGTCGGGCATCGTCATCGTGATCATCATGGCGGTGGCGGCCAATACCATGGCCATGTCCGCCCGCGAGCGCATGGGCGAATTCGCCACCCTGAAGGCGCTGGGCTTTGGCGGCGGCTACGTGGCCCTGCTGGTGATGGGCGAGGCGCTGGCCCTGTCGCTGCTGGGCGGCGCGGCGGGGTGTGCGCTGTCCGTGCCGGTCACGCGGGGTATCGCGCATGTCTTGAGCGACTATTTTCCGGTGTTCCTGCTGTCCGGCGAAACGCTGGCCCTGCAAGGCGCTGCGGCAGCCGTGGTGGGGCTTGTGGCGGGCGTCGTGCCTGCGTTGCGGGCGCGACAAGTGCGTATCGCGGATGTTCTGGGAAGGTAGGGGGCTTCTAAATGGTCCTTTCGCTCGTTGGCTACGTCAAACTACACCTGCCATGGCGTTGCTGTCCTTATCCGCGCGTTGCGGTCCCTATCCGTAAGGTTCGCTTCGCTCACCAACTGCTAGGGCAAGACTCGCGTCGGGCGCTCGCCTAACGGCTAAGGCTCAGTCGAATACGGCAAGAGTACGCGTTGCGGTTCTCATCCGTAATGCTCGATGACTCGCATAACGGTTGAGGCACTCCTTCATGGCAAGCTTGTTTTCCTTGCCAACGAACGAAAATCCTCATTTAGAAACACCCCTGCGTAGGTAGGTAAAAGGAAAAGGCATGGCCTCGCTCTTCTCCTACAGTCTGCGCAACATGCTGGCGCGCCGCCTGACCACGGCCCTTACCGTGGGGGGCATGGCGCTGGTGGTGTTCGTGTTTGCGGCCATGCTCATGCTGTCCGAGGGGCTGCGCACCACCCTGGTGCTTACCGGGTCGCCCGACAATGTGGTGCTGCTGCGGCAGGGGGCCAAGGCAGAGATGGAAAGCATCGTGGACCGCGCCCAGGCCCCGCTGGCGGAAAGCCTGCCCCAGGTGGCCCGCGCCGCCGACGGCGGGCCGCTGGCCGCGCGCGAACTGGTGGTGCTGATTACCCTGAACAAGCGCGGCACCACCAAGCCGTCCAACGTGGTCATCCGGGGCATTGGTCCCCACTCGCTGGAACTGAGGCCGCAGGTTCGGCTGAAGGAAGGGCGCATGCCGCGCTTCGGCACGTCGGAAATCATCGCCGGGGAAAGCATTGCCCGGCGCTTCAGCGGTACGGGCATTGGCGAAAGCCTGCGCTTCGGGCTGCGCGACTGGACCGTGGTGGGCATTTTCGAGGCCGGGGCTACCGGCTTCAGTTCGGAAGTATGGGGCGACGTGGACCAGTTGATGGCCGCCTTCCGCCGCCCGTCCTATTCCGTGGTGGTGGCGCGCATGAACGAGGGGACCAGCTCCGAGGGAGCGGGCGGTCTGGACGGGGTGCGGGCAGGCCTGGCTGCGGACCCGCGCCTGCAACTGGAAGGCAAGCGCGAAACCCGCTTTTACGAAGAACAGTCGGAAATGATGGCCAAGTTCCTTGGCGTGCTGGGCACCATGCTGCCCGCCATCTTCTCGCTGGGGGCCATCATAGGGGCCATGATAACCATGCACGCCGCCGTGGCCAACCGGGTGCGCGAGATAGGCACCCTGCGGGCCATCGGCTTTCAGCGGTGGGACATCCTGCGGGCCTTTCTGCTGGAATCGCTGCTGCTGGGCGGCAGCGGCGGGGCCATCGGGCTGCTGCTGGCGTCCACGCTGCAATTCGTGACCATATCCACCATGAATTTCCAGACCTTTTCGGAACTGGCGTTCAGCTTTACCCTCAGCCCGCGCATTGCCGTGTGGTCGCTGCTGTTCGGTACGGGCATGGGTTGCCTGGGTGGCATCCTGCCTGCCATCAAGGCGTCGCGGCTGGTTATCGTAGACGCGCTGCGCGCGGCCTGATGCGGTAATTGCGCTGCGCGCGGCCTGATGCGGTAAT
>CAYOCV010000003.1:53405-88484 GCA_964402645.1 uncultured Desulfovibrio sp.
GCGCTGCGCGCGGCCTGATGCGGTAATTGCGCTGCGCGCGGCCTGATGCGGTAATCGCGCTGCGCGCGGCCTGATGTGTCAGACTTGCCGTATTACACCCTGTTTCGGTAGGAGTTGTGTTTTCTTTCGGAGCAGGGTGCTGGTATTTCATGGGGTTGCTGCAGGAGGGAAAGGCCTGTCGGCATGCTGGAAGAAATGATGGTTCTTGCGGGATGGCAAGGCCTGCGAAAGCGCCGGAATCAAGGATTCCGGCGCTCATGTTTTTATTATCCTGTAATTAAAGAACATATTTTTTAAGTAAATGTGCAAAAGTCCCGTTGACAATATCCCACCGTCTAGGTAGGAAATAACCCATACCAGCACGGTAGGAATTAGCGGAACACGCGGACTGCCACCCGCGCCTCCGTGCCGGTCACTGAAGGTCGACATTGGATCATGCCGGGTACTCGCGGAACCATGCCCCCGCGCCGCCCGGTTACCGGAACAAGGCGAAGAGGTTTCCCAAGTTGGCCCGGCGGTGCTGCCGCCGCGGCACCCGCAACCGGATGGCGCCGGAGGCGGGGGCCACCACGAAAGCACCGGGGCAGGATTTCCCAACCTTTCAGTACACAGGGGCAAGCCAATGCAAGTTCAGGAGATGTTCGCGATGGCTGAGGCGGGCGACGCAAGCGCCCAGTTCAATCTTGGCATGCTGTATTACGAAGGCAACGGCGTGGCGCAGGACTTCGGCAAGGCCGCCCAATGGCTGGGCCGCGCCGCCAAGGCAGAGCATCACGAGGCCCTCAACTTCTTCGGCGTCTTGCACGCCACCGGCAAGGGCGTTGCGCAGGACTTCGGCAAGGCGCTGGAACTGTTCCGCAAGGCCGACAAGTGCGGCTACAACTGCGAACCGGTCTACGACGATCTGCCCACCGACTTCCGCGACAAGCAATTCGGCATGGAACTTGTGGCCGCCAAGCGCGACTTTGTCCGCAAGGCGCGCCTGCTGGCTGCCGAGGCACGCTGCAACGTGGGTCTTGCCTACCATGGCGAGGCCACGGACGCCACGTCGCGCAAGGTTGCGCGCGAACTGTTCCTCAGCGCGGCCACCCTGGGCAACGGCAAGGCCATGCACCTGCTCGGCACCATGTGTCGTGACGGTGCGGGCGTGCCCGCCAGCGAGGTGCGCGCGTACATGTGGTTCGACCTGGCCGTGACGGCGGGTTTTGCCAAGGCCGGAGAAGCCCGGCGCGAGTTGATCGACAGAATGAAGGACAAGGACGTGACGCGGGCCGAAAAGCTTGCGGCGCGCTGGCTGCGTTGTTTCCCGCTGCCGGAGGGTGCGGCCCAGTAACCGGCGGCAGGCGGTGCGGCGGCGGGGAAAGCAACCCCCGTGCCGCCGCGCCGCCGGGCTAAGGCCTGCGCGGCGGTTTCCTCCTCCTTGCGCCGCACCAGTGGCCGATGCACGCTACGCGCGGGGCTCCTTGCCGAAAGGCAGGGGGCCTCGCAGCTTTTGGCGTGTCCACGCCAGGCACAGGCCCCGGATGGGCCGTCAAAATCCTACGCGGACGGTATGAATTTGACCAAAATAGTCCGAATTGCGCAGGTGAGCCGTGATCGAGGTGCAGCGGTACGATCGATTCGGTGGAGATGGAGAGCCGGAGGAGGATGGCTCACCTGCGCGGGTAGGGGCGGATAAAGGCGGGCAAGGCGGGGAAACAAACGGTTAGGGGGCAGTGCGGCAGGGGACAGCCGAGGCTGGCGAATATCTGACGGAGCTGTGTCCGCCTCTCCCCGTCACTCCTCCGTTGCGGTATCAAGCCTGGGCGGGAACGGCCCTGCGGATGGTGTCCAGCAGGGTGGCGGGGGCCACCGGCTTCTGGTGGGTGTGTACGCGACGGGCAAGGCGCGCCGGGCGCGGACCAACGCCGCTTACCACCACCACGGGGGTTTCGCGCAGGGCGGGGCTGCGGCGCAGCCGGGCGTAGAACACCGTGCCGCCGGGGCTGGGCAGGTCCATTTCCAGGGTAATCACGTCGGGGCGGAAGCTGGCGGCGGCTTCCAGCGCTTCGGGCGTGGAGGCGGCGGTGCGCACGGCGTGCCCTTCCGCCGTCAGCAGTCCGGCAAGGCGTTCGCGCTCGGCAGGGTCGTTGTCGACCACGAGCACGCGGCGGCGGGTGGCACTCATGTTGGACGCGGACATTGATAACTCCTTCACAAGATGTGGGTAAAAAAGACCCGCCGCGCCAAGGGGGGCAACGGCGGGTCCGTTCGAAACGACTAGTCTTTCTTGGCGGGAGCGTGCGCGGTGCAACCGCAGGCGCAGCAGCCGTCGCCCTTCAGCGCGCCAAGGCCTTTCAGCACTTCCATGGCAACGCCAAGGCCTTCCTTGGCTTCCTTGGAGCTGAGCGCCCCGACCATGCCGAACATGCCCACAGGCTTGGCCTGCGACAGGTCCAGCTTGGCCAGCATGTCCACCGCGCGGGCCAGGAAGGCCTGCACGTTGGGGTCGGCCAGCTTCTGCAGCAGCACGGTCATGAAGGCGAGCGCGTCGCCCATCTTTTCGATGCCTTCGGGGGTGTTGGCGTCCAGCACCTTGCCGCCCGCGCCCTTCAGGGCCGACAGCTTGGCGAACACGCCTTCCTGCTCCCACTTGCCCAGCCCCTCGATGATGTGGGGCCAGGTGGGGGCCACCGCCGGGTGCATGGTGCGCCACAGGTCGATGAGGTTTTCCAACTGGTCGAGGCAGTAGTTCAGGTTCGGGACGCCGCGCAAACCGCGACGCAGCAGCTCGAAGATGTCGTCGAGATGCACCCGGCCATGCACTTCCTGCAACTCTTCCACCATCAGGCGGAAGGCGTGGTTGCCGATGGGCGTCACTTCTTCGATGAAGTATTTGGTGCCCATCGCGCGCTCGTGCAGGAAGGCGATCCGCTCTTCCATGGCCTCGAGGCGCTGGAGAATGAGTTCTTCGTTGGTCATTTGCGCCTCCGGCTTACTTCTTCCGCATCAGGGAAGTGTCCTTGCCGTGCAGGTACATGTTCGGCTCGAACGGCAACTCGTGACCCTTCAGCATCAGGCTGTAGTACACCCACTTGAACATCAGCTTGCCCCAGTAGTTGATGTGGCTTTCACCCAGCAGTGCGCAGGGGCCCACACCGGGGAAGGGGAACATGCCGGGCAGCGGTTCCACGTCGTAGCTGAAGTCGATGAGCGAGGCCTTTTCGTAGCCGGTCACGATGAAGCAGGTGGAGTGACCGTCGAAGTGGTGGTAGTGCTCGCTGCCGTCGATGTCGGACATCAGGTTTTCGGCGATGATGTCGGCCTCGTAGTGGGCCACGGAACCGGCCTTGGAGGTCGGCACGTTGGTGGTGTCGCCGATGACGTACATGTTGGGGTACTTCTTGGACTTCAGGGTACCCTTGTCGGTATCCATGAAGCCCATGGGGTCGGCGATGTCCGAATCGATCAGGAACTGCTGGCCCATGTTCGGGGGAATGGTGACGAGCAGGTCGTAGTTGATCTCGTCGCCGGTGACAGAGGCGATGGTCTTGTTGCCCGCGTCAACGCTGTCCACCACGAAGTTGGGGGTAACCTTGATGTTCTTCTTGTCGCACAGTTCGCCCAGGATCTTGGCGGCCACGGGCTTCGTGAACGCGCCGGTCAGCGGGGTGACCAGTTCGATTTCGATGTTGTCGCGCACGCCCATCTTGGTGAAGTACCAGTCGGCCAGGTAGATGAATTCCAGCGGCGCGACAGGGCACTTGATGGGGGTTTCGCAGATGTGGTGAACCAGGCGGCCCTTCTTGAAATTCTTCAGCTTGGGCAGCAGGGCGGCGGCGCCGTCGGGGGTGTAGAAGTCGTGGATGTTGCCGCGCCAGTCGTCCAGCAGGCCTTCCACTTCGTCGGGGGCGATGCGGCAACCGGTGGCGATGACCACCCAGTCGTAGCTGTACTTGCCGCCTTCACAGGTGACCACCTTCGCTTCCGGATCCACGTTGGTGATGGTATCCTTCACGAAGTTGACGCCGCGGGGGATGAAATCCTTCTTGGGCTTCTCGCAACCCTTGGGGGTGTCGATGCCGAAGGGTATGAACAGCCAGCCGGGCTGGTAATGGTGGGTGAGGTCGCGGTCGATGACCGTGATCTCCCATTCACGCTCGCTGAGCTTTTTCCTCATTTTGGTGGCGAGCATGGTGCCGCCGGCACCTGCCCCAAGAATGAGCAGCTTCTTCATGCCAGGTTACTCCTTCACTTATTGGCTTTGGTGAGAGCAGATTCGGGTATTGCAGCCCCGCAGGGCACGGGGCGTTCTGCCATATCGCGGCGTGTTCAGCGGCTTGTTGCCGTTCAGCTTGGCCTGGGGGGCCGGGCGGGCGTCAGTGTCCGCCTCGCCGGTCATGTGGGCGCAGTCATCGGGGCGTTCCGCGCCGTGCATGATGTCGGTAAGGGTGAACTGGTCCAGGGTTTCTTCCAGGGCCTTGGCGGCACTGGTCCAGGCGGCCTTGCAGCGGCAGGGGGCGTCGTCGCAGTCTGCGCCCACGCAGCAGTTGGGGGGCTGTACGCCGCCCTCCACCACGCGCAGTACGTCGCCCAGGGTCACGTCGTCGGGGTTCATGGTCAGCACGTGGCCACCGGCGGCCCCGCGGACGCTGCGGACCATGCCCGCCGTGCGCAGCTGCCGGATGATCTTTTCGATGAACTTGACGGAAATGCCGGTGTGCTCGGCCAGTTCAGAGGCGGAAAGGGGCCCGTCCTGCGGGCCGTGCAGGGCAAGGTTGACCAGCAGCCGGGATGCGTAATGCACCGTTGAGGAAATTCTCATGCCGTTCTCCAGTGCCTGTGCGTGGGAGCGAGGGCTGCGCGCCGTGGCGCGGTGTGGCTGTTGACCGGGTGATTCCGGGTTGAATCGTATTGATATTGATACAATTTAATTTTGATTAATCCGAATTCTTTTGAATCAGATTAATTTCGTATGAATTAAACCTATCCGAATTTAGGTGTCAAGCACCCCCTGAGAAAAAGGGTATTTTGCAACACGCTAAAATAAAAAAATTAATTTGTGGTTGTGAAAAATAAATCTTGTTTTGCGCCTTGCATGCCGCGAGTGCGGGGGAGTGCCGAGGGCATCCTGCAGTGTGAAACGGGTGGGCCAGGGGCGGGGGCAGAGAGCGTGAAGGGGCTTCCGGCATGCCTGCGCAGGTCTGGCACGTTGGCACGCGTCCGGCTGACGCCTTCCGGCCGAGTTGGGGCGTCTGTGCGGGATTGTTTGATCAATACCCTGGAATATAAACGTATCTTGGTCAGTCTTGAGTGGTCTGGATCTGGCTGGTTCCGTCCGGCAAGGCGGGGGGCGCGTCTGGGACGTCGTGGCCAATTCGGGATGCCCGGAATGAGCGATCACCTTTTTTATGAGAGTAAAATCCGTATCGACGTGCGAGAGCGCCACTTCATGTTGCATAAAGGGCTTGTTTTTATTTACCCATTTCATGGAAATGACGTGTCAATGGTTACTAACATATTGGCGTTCCAGTCGTTTTTTGCGATGTGCAGTGAAAGCGAATTTTTTTAATTCCTATTGACAAAGGAGGATATTTTCTGTAATAGGTTTCCCATACTTATGTAATAGCTCACTCTTTTTCGCCGTGCCGTGTGGTGCGGCGTCGAGTGACGGGCGCGGGACCCATATAATGAAGCTTGCAGCTAAGACACGATACGCGGCGCGCATCCTGCTTGCTCTTGCCATGCACGGCGAAGATGCCCCCATGACCACCACGGCGCTGTCGCAGCACACCGGCGTGACGGTCCAGTTCATCGAACAGATACTGAAGACCTTGAAGCGCGGCGGGCTGACGCGCAGTTCGCGCGGGGCTTCGGGTGGGCACATGCTGGCCCGCATTCCCGAAGAAATTACCCTGGGCGAAATCGTGCGCCTGATGGAAGGCGGCATCCAGCTGACTGTTTGTTGTTCCGGCGATGCCAATGCCTGCGCCCGGCGGGCCTCGTGCCTGACCAGGTCGGCATGGGTACGCGCGTCGCAGGCGCTGGAGCGTTCGTTGGAGGAAACCACGCTGGCTACTCTCATGGAGGGTGAGCAGCCGCTTGCTCCCCACGACGAGGCAGTCTGTCGCACCGCAGAGGGCGCGGCATCGCCTGCAAAACAGTCTGCCCCCCGACGTGCAGCCCGCGGCGTGAGTCCGGCCGAATTGTACTGATTCCGGCTCGTCCTTGGGCCGAGGGTGCCGCCCCGGCTGCCAGATGCGCCGTACGCATGTCGTTCGGCCTTGTGACAGTGGTTGGCCCGTAAGGCCGTAAGCATGTAGTCCTTCATCAAGCCGGGCGTGTTTCGGCCAGCTTCCTGCCTTTCTCCCCCTCATTTTGATGTCTGCTGCCGCCCTGCCGCAGGTCATGCAGTGTTAAGCCGCCGGTTCCCCCCGGCGGCTTCTTGTTTCATGATGCCCCATGCTGCCATGTGTCTGGTCTGCAGGGTTGGTCGCCGTACCCGCGCCGTGTTCGGCGTCGGTCACGTCTGAAGTCTATCTCGGCGTGCTTCTTGCAAGATTTCAGGCTGCCAACAACGTGTGCGGGCACAATCTGCCGGGGTATGGCCTGGGTCAGGTTGTTGTGACTTCAGATCATTTTCTGAAAATACAGCCTATTGCGTACGCAGTTCGGCAGGACTCATGCGGTTTGCCGCCCCCGGAGAAATACGCTACGGGTGAGGCCCGGCGCGCCATGGCGCACACCGTTTCAATTTTTCGACAGGGCAAGGGGTTTCAGGATGCTCAAGAATTGCAGTCTGTTCGTAAAGCTCAGCCTGGGTTTTGGCTCGCTGCTGCTCATCGTGGCGGCGGTGGTCATCTTTTCGTGGCGGCAGCAGCAGTATTTGCTGCGCCAGACCGATGTCACGGGCAACGCACAGGCGCTGGTGGCGGGCATGGAGCATTCGCGCGTGGAGATCCTGTACTACCTGCTGAACAGGGAACGTGAACACGTGCGTGCGTTCGAGGCGCAGCACGGCCAGGATGCCCAGGGCATCACCACGTTGCGGGAACAGCTTGCGACGGATGGCGTGCGCGGAGGCAGGCTGGATGTGCTTGGTCCCATGCATGCCGACTATCGGCGCAAGTTTCTGGAACTGGACGGCGTGCTCACCCATCGTGAACAGACCATCAGGAAAGCCGTGGATGCCGCCAACACCCTGCAGGAAGGGGTGGAGAGGCTGCACGCCGCGCGCCTGAACAGCATCGTCCAGAACAACCCGACGCTTGCGCCCAGGCGCGACGAACTGCAAACCCTGGTGACGCTGGAGAAGGAATTCCTGCAATCGCGGGTAGATGTGTTGTACTACCTGTGGCGGGGCGATGCCGAATCCCTGTCCCGCGCCCAGGCGCGGCTGGAAAAGGCCATCAGCGCAGCCGCCGGGCTGTCGGCCAGCGAAGGACCCGGCGAAAGCTGGAAGCTGGCCTCGTCCGTGCTGGCCAGTGCGCGCGCCTACCGCGAGCAGGTGGATCAACTGGTGAAGGACGAGGGCGAACGCATCCTTCGCCTGTCTGGCATGGCCGCTGTGGCCGATGGCGTGCGCAACAACATAGAGACGGTCAAGGACGATCTGCAGGACCGCATGGAAGCGGCGGTGCATCGCTCGTCGGTGATCTCGCTGGCCGTTGCGGGCGCATCGCTGTTTCTGGGATTGCTGTTTGCCGTCCTTATCGGCAGGTCGGTGCGCGGGGGCATTGCCCGTGCCGCTGCCGTGGCCGAGGCCGTGGCCCAGGGGGAGACCTCGCTTGAGGTCGAGGTGCAGGGCACGGACGAGGTAGGCAGGCTGTTGCAGGCCATGCACGAAATGCTCGAGGCGGAACGCCGTGTGGTGGAAACCGCCCGCCAACTGGCGCGGGGCAACGTGGATCTGGAAGTTGTCATGCGCGGACCGCGCGACGAATTGATGCAGGCCCTTGGCGAGATGGTGGCCGTGGAGCGGTCCGTGGCGCGCAGCGCCTCCACGCTGGCTACCGGCGACCTGCGCGTGTCGCTTGACCCGCGCAGCGATGACGACCGGCTGTTGATCTCGCTGGGCGACATGGTGCGCCGCCTGGCCGACGTGGTGCGCGACGTGCAGGTAGGCGCGGAAAACGTGGCTGCGGGCAGCGAAGAGCTGAGCGCCACGGCAGAGGCCCTGTCCCAGGGCGCCACCGAGCAGGCGGCCTCTGTGGAGCAGTGCTCTGCCTCCATGGAAGAAATGGTGGCGCGCATTGCCCAGAACGCCGAAAACGCCCGCACCACGGAATCCATTGCCGTGCGCGCGGCGGACGACGCACGGGAATCGGGCGCGGCGGTGGGCGCCACGCTGAAGGCCATGCGCGAAATCGCCAGCAAGATTTCGATCATCGAGGAAATTGCCCGGCAGACCGACCTGCTGGCCCTGAACGCCGCCATCGAGGCGGCCCGCGCGGGCGAGCAGGGGCGCGGCTTTGCCGTGGTGGCATCGGAAGTGCGCAAACTGGCCGAACGCAGCCAGGCCGCTGCGGCGGAAATCACCCGCCTGTCGGGCGCAAGCCTGGAAGTTTCCGAGCGGGCCGGCGGCCTGCTGGGCAAGCTGGTGCCGGACATAGAGCGCACGTCGGAACTGGTGCAGGAGATTGCCGCCGCCAGCATCGAACAGCGCGAAGGGGCAAGCCAGGTCAACGAGGCGCTGCACATGCTCGACCAGGTCATCCAGCAGAACGCTGCGGCTTCCGAAGAAGTGGCCTCCACGTCCGAGGAACTGTCGGCCCAGGCGGCCCATCTGCAACGCACGGTGGCGTTCTTCCGGCTTGCGGCGGACATGGCTCCCAAGCTGCAACGCGCGCCGGAGCAGCGACTTTCGGCCACACCGTCGCTGGCGCAAAAGGACCCGTACAAGGTGCGCATCGACCTTACGGACGAAACGGACGACCAGGACTTCGAACGATTCTAGGGCGGCATTGGCGCGTTACGCCATGGCGCGGCACCCCGCCAGAAACGCGGACAGGCAGCTTCATCACCTATGACCAGGTCACGGCATGACCCGCCGTGCAATCGGTACGACGACGTGCAGCAGGGCAATCACGGACAGACGCCGCAAGGCGACACGGGCGGCAGAAGCACGGCGGCCACGCCGGGGACTTCCGGCGCGCCGCGTGGCGCGGGGCGTCCGGCACTTTCCCAGGGGCCGGGACCTGTTGCGTTTATCCGCAGACTGCTGGCCCTTACCCTGGGTGACGAACGCTTTGCCCTGGATATCGGTGTGGTGCGCGAGGTGCTGGATTTTGGCGAGTTGACGCGCATCCCGCGCATGCCGCGGTACGTGCGCGGGGTGGTGAACCTGCGCGGCGCGGCGGTGCCGGTGGTGGACCTGCGCACCCGGCTGGGAATGGGAACCGTGGAGCGCACGGTGCATTCGCGCATTGTCATCGTCGAGGTGCCCGTTCCTGCCGAGGCGGGTGGCGGGATTACCCTTGTGGGCGCGCTGGCCGACGCCGTGCGCGAGGTTATCGAAATCGACGCTGCCGTCGTGGAACCCCCGCCGCGCATGGGCGCCTCGGTGCCTGCCGACGTGCTGGACGGGGTATTCCGGCACGAGGGGCGGCATGTGCTGCTGCTGGATGCCGACCGTCTGTTTGATGAAGATGCCCCCGCCAATGCGCAGCAGACGCAGGCCGATGCGCGTATGCCCGCACATGGTGCGCGCCGGGATGATGCGCCGGTGACGGCTTCGGCAGATATGGCGACGCGTGGCGGAGGCGGCGCATGAATTCCGGCGGCACCGCCAGGCGGGTGTTCATCGAGGAAGCACGCGACCTGCTCATCGACCTTGAGGAGGCGCTGCTGGAACTGGAGTCGCACCCCGGTGATTCCGGTCTTATGGCGCGGGTGTTCCGCGCGCTGCATACCCTGAAGGGCACCGGGGCCATGTTCGGCTTTGACGCCGTGGCCCGCTTCACCCACGTGGTGGAAGACCTTTTTGACAACGTGCGCAAGGTAGGCGTTCCGGCCACCCCGGAATTGCTGGCCCTGGGGCTGGACGCCAAGGACCATTTGCAGGAACTGCTGGCGCACGGCACGGCGGACACCCCGGCAACGCACGATACTGGCGGGGCCACCGGCGAGGCTGGCGTCGACAGCACTGCCGAAGCGTCCCTGGCCGAGCGGGAACGCGATCTGCTGGACCGCATTGGCAGGCTGGCGGCCCGGTGGATGGTTGCCGACCCGCAGGGCGCAGCCGTCAGTGCGGAATACGACAGCGCCGCAGCCTCCGACATGGGTGCCGGTTCCGCCTCGCTCCTGTCCGTATCGACCGGGACGCATCCTGCCGCGCATCCTGGCGCGTATCCGGCCACACATCACGCCGCACAACCTGCAAACGGGCCAGGCATCGACCATCTTGCCGGACAGGCAGTGCAGGCCAGACAGGCCGGGCAACTTTTCTTTCCGCAGGATATTCCGGACGGCAGCCCCCGTGAACCCCGGGTGTACTGGCTGCGCTACACGCCCTCGCCAGACGCCCTGCACCGGGGGCTGGACCCTTCCCGTCTGATGGACGCCCTGAACGGGCTTGGCGTTCTGCATCTTTGGCCCCATTGCGAGGCGGTACCCGCGCTGGATCATCTGGATGCCCGGTCTGTCCATCTGCGCTGGGATGCCGTGCTGGTCACGGAACACCCGGTGTCCATGGTGCGTGAACCATTCCAGACACTGATGGACGAGAGCGGGCTGACGGTGGAGGAGCTGGGGCGGGAGCGGCTGCTGCCGTCCCCGGATTTGCTGTGCCGCATCGCGGCGCAGGGCGGCGTTGCCGATGCCGCCGGTTTGCTGGCCGCCGCTGGCGCGGGCGACGAAGCCTTGCGCGAGGTGCGTGGACGCGGTGCAGCGGCAGCAGGTATGCTTTCGGCGTTTTCTCCCGCGCCTGCCGCTGCCGTACACGTGGCCTCCTTTGGCGGACCCGGTGGCGTACCTGCCGGCACGGGCGCCCAGACACGACACCAGTCCGAAAGCGCCGTACCTGTCACCGGTGACGAGACTGCCCCGGCAGGCACACCGCGCCTTGGCGGTGATGACGGGCCAACCACCAGTCTGCGCGTGGACAGCACCAAGGTGGACCGTCTGCTGGACAACGTGGGCGAACTGGTCATCCTTCAGGCCCGCCTTTCGCGCATTGCAGGTGACCACGACGATCCGCGCCTGCGCGAACTGGCCGAGGGGCTGGAGCGGCTTACCGAATCGCTGCGCGACAGCACCATGTCTGTCCGCATGGTGCCGCTTGACGCCACCTTTCACGCCTTCCGGCGGCTGGTGCGCGACCTTGCGGCGCGTTTGGGCAAGGACGTGCGGTTCGTGACCGAGGGCGGCGAGACGGAACTGGACAAGACCGTCATCGACCATCTGCGCGATCCCTTGCTGCATTTGGTGCGCAACGCCATGGATCATGGTGTGGAATCGACAGAGGCGCGACTGGCGGCGGGCAAGCCCGCCGAGGCGGTGTTGCGCCTGTCCGCCGTTCATGCCGGGGGCGAGGTGCTGGTCACGGTGTCCGATGACGGTGCGGGCATAGACCTCGACAAACTGCGCGCCGTGGGCGTGGCGCGGGGCCTGCTGGCGCCGGATGCGGAACCCGGCGAAACGGAACTGTTGCAACTGCTTTTTCTGCCGGGGTTCAGCACGGCCAGCGGCGTCTCCGACCTTTCCGGGCGCGGGGTGGGGCTGGACGTGGTCAGCACGGCCCTGAGCGCGTTGCGCGGCAGCGTGGATGTAGTCACCAGAAGGGGAGAGGGCACGGCCTGGCGGCTGCGCATTCCCCTGACCCTGGCCATCATCGACGGCCTGCGCGTGCGCGTGGGTAATGAAACGTTCATCCTGCCGCTGACCCAGGTGGAGGCATGCCTGGAGCGTTTTGTGGAGGGCGAGGCCGCCACGCTGGGACTCATCGAATACCGTGAACGGCTGACGCCGTGCCTCAGCCTGCGCCGCTTTCTGGACGTGCCGGGCGAACAGCCCGCCTACGAACGTGTCATCATCGCAAACGTGGACGGCCAGCCCGTGGGTTTTGCCGTGGACGGCGTGGCGGGGCTTGAGCAGGCGGTTATCAAGCGCCTGGGCGGCCCGTGTCGGCGCGCCGCCTGGATTGCCGGGTCCAGCGTGGACGCAGAGGGCGGCATATCGCTGATTCTGGACGCCGCCCAACTGGTGCGTGTGGCGCAAGGCATGCAGGAACGCTGATCAGCATCTGCGCCGCCCCGTCCCGCTCCCCGTACGACACCGCCTCGTCCTGACAGACGGGGCTTTTCTGTTTGCAGACCATCCCTCCGCCGCGTCCTCGGTTCCGCTGCTGGCCATGTTCTCTGGTTTCGACGTGTATGGCCTGTCTGGCGTGTCTGGCGCGTATGGCCGCGTCGGGCCGTCGTCCATGCCGCAGGAAATGTGCGGCGGCATCTCGTGCATCAGTTCCAGCCATGCCGCCGCCGCCGGGGACAGGCTGTGTCCCTGCCTCCAGGCCAGCACCGCGCGCCAGCGCAGTTCGTCGTCGTCCAGCAGGGCACGGTGGATGCCCTGGGGCAGCGGTTCCGTCAGCATCAGGCGCGGCACCAGCGCCACGCCAAGCCCGGCGGCCACCAGGCTGATGATGAAGGGGATCTGGCCGCTGCACAGGGTTTCATCCAGTCGTACCCCCTGTTTCAGGCAGCGTTCGCGAATGCGCGCGTTGAGCGCAAAACTCTGCTCGAACTGGATGAACGCGCTGCCATTCAGGTCGCTCAGCCGCAGGGTTTTGCAGCCCTGCATGGGGTGCCCCTGCGGCAGCAAGGCCATGAGCGGTTCGTCGCACAGGGGCGACACCTCGAACTGGCCGGATACGGGCAGCAGGGCCAGGGCCATTTCCAGTTCGCCGCGCAATACGTCCTCTTCCAGCGCATAGCAGCCCTTTTCGCGCAGTTCTATGCGCACGCCCGGATAGCGGCGGCGGTATTCGGCAAACTGCCGGGCGAACAGCAGGGTGCTGCCCACCGGCGGCACGCCGAAGCGCAGCGTGCCCCGGCGCACGTTGCGCAGGTCGTCCATCTCTGCGTCCAGGGCCTCCTTTTCGGCCAGCATGGCCAGCGCGCGGCGGTAGGCCACCTCTCCCGCCGCCGTCAGGGAGACGCCCACCGGGGTGCGTTCCAGCAGGATGGCCCCGCAGTCCTCTTCCAACCCGCGCACAGCCTTGCTGACCGTGGACTGGGTGGCGCACACGGCCTGCGCGGCGGCGGAAAACCCGCCTGTGCGAACCACCTCCACAAAACATCGCAATACCCTGAGGTGCATAGGTATTCCATTTTCGAATAGGGTTGATGCAGACAATTCATTTCACAACGGCCAGCCCCCTTCGCTAACAGCAGATGCAGCGAGGTTCAAGCGGTCACGGTGCCGTTTCCGTCGCCCGGCATCACGCGGGGGGCGGGAATGTGGCCGCGCCACGCAACATACGGCGCGGCGCACGCAGGGTGCGCGCGGGGCCGTTCGCGCACATCAACACACAGGGAGCATTCATGAACTGGGTGCAGCAGTACGATCCGTTTTCCAACATCGCCGCCTCGGCCTGCGTGGCCATGCTGCCGCTGGCGATACTTTTCTACATGCTGGCCGTGCGGCGGGCCAAGGGCCACATGGCCGCAGCACTGGGGCTGGCCGGCGCGCTGTGCGCCGCCGTGGGCGTGTGGGGCATGCCCGTGGGGCTTGCGGTCAACGCCACGCTGTACGGCATGGCCATGGGGCTGTTCCCGATCATCTGGATCGTGCTGACGGCCGTGTGGCTGTACAACATGACCGTGGAATCGGGCGAATTCGAGATCATCAAGGGGTCGCTGGCCCGGCTTACCGACGACCGGCGGTTGCAGGCCCTGTTCATTGCCTTTGCCTTCGGCGCGTTTCTGGAAGGCACGGCGGGCTTCGGCACGCCGGTGGCCATCACGGCGGCCATGCTGATGGGGCTGGGCTTCAGCCCGGTGTATGCCGGGGGCATTTGCCTTGTGGCCAACACTGCGCCCGTGGCCTTCGGTGCGTTGGGCATTCCGGTCATCGTGGCCAGCCAGGTCAGCGGACTGGATGTTGCCGTGCTCAGCCAGTACGTGGGACGGCAGCTGCCGGTGTTCGCGCTGGTGGTGCCGCTGTGGATGACCGTGGTCATGTGCGGTTTCCGCCGGTCCATGGAGGTGCTGCCCGCCATCGTGGTGGCCAGCGTGTGCTTCAGCGGCACGCAGTTCCTGTTTGCCGAACTGCACGGCCCCACGCTGCCCGACGTCATGGCCGCCATTGTCACCATCATCGGCCTGCTGGTGCTGCTGCGCTTCTGGAAACCCGCCAACATCTGGCATTTTGCCGACGAACAGCCCGCCAGCGCGGCGGCCAGCGCCCACCATACCACCGGGGAGATACTGCGTGCCTGGGCGCCGTACGCCATTCTGGCGGTGTTCGTGTTCTTCTGGGGGCTGGATGGCGTGAAGGCCGGCCTGAACAAGGTGTTCCTGCAGGCCATCGAATGGCCGGGCCTGCATGGCGTCATCGCCAAGAGCGCGCCCATCGTGGCCAAGAACGCACCCTATGCAGCCAAGTACACCCTCAACCTGCTGTCGGCGGGGGGGACCGCCATCCTGCTGGCGGGGCTGCTCTCGGTACCCATAATGCCGGGCTACAGCCTGAAGCGGGCCATCGGCTGCTTCTGGCGCACCTGCTACCAGCTGCGTTTCCCGGTGTTGACCATCATGCTCATCCTTGGGCTTGCGCAGCTCATGAACTACTCGGGCATGAGCTCGACCCTCGGCATCGCCTTCACCCACACCGGCGCGCTGTTCCCGTTCTTTGCGCCCATCATGGGCTGGCTGGGCGTGTTCCTGACCGGTTCCAACACCTCGTCCAACGCGCTGTTCGGCAGCATGCAGCAGGCCACGGCCCGCGCCGTGGGCGTGGACCCGTACCTGACCGTGGCCGCCAATGCCACCGGCGGGGTGACCGGCAAGATGATCTCGCCGCAGTCCATCTCGGTGGCCACGGCTTCTACCCATACCGTGGGCCAGGAAGGGGCGCTGTTCCGCTTCGCCCTCGGGCACAGCATTGCCATGACCCTGGTGATCTGCGTGCTGGTGACCTTGCAGGCCTATGTCATTGGCTGGATGCTGCCCTAATACGGAAAACAGCCCCTAAAGGGCGCCGCAAAGATATCCGCCGTCCGTCATGCCAGGTGCGCCCGGCATGACGGACGGCGCCACATTCGTCCGAAAGCACGGAGCCGTGCGCTCCTCCTGTGGGCTCCGTGCCCGCGTGCACCCGCCGGACGGACAAGCCCCCCCGCGTTGCACCGTGGGGGGGCCGTCGTGTACGGAGCAGGGCTGCTGCAAGGACTCAGTGCAGGGCGCGCATCTGGCACACTCCGCATTCCAGCACATAGGCGTTGCCGGGAATGGCCTTGGCCAGGTGCTTGACGTGGGCGGCGCGCTCGCCGATTTCGTGCAGGTTGCTGCGTTCGTGGCAGTCCAGCACCGCAAGCGAGACGGAAACGAACGGAAAGCGCCGTTCCATGCCGTCGCGCCCGCGTGCGGTGATCCAGCCGCGCGCAATGTCTTCCGCGCAGTAGCAACTGCGCACCAGCCGCCCGAAGCAGCGCGTGGCTGCCCGGCATACCCGTTCGGCATGGCGGGGCGAGGTGATGCACACGAAGTCGTCGCCCCCGATATGCGCCACGTAATCCCCCTTGGCCCCGTGCCGCTGCACCGCCCATGACAGCACCTTGGCCAGCAGCAGGATGATCCGGTCGCCGTTCTTGAAGCCGTACGTGTCGTTGTAGCTCTTGAAGTTGTCCAGGTCAGCGTACAGCAGCGAAAAGGGTTGCCCCCCGGCCAGCCGCGTCTCCAGTTCCTTTTCCAGCGCCACATTGCCGGGCAGGCCGGTGAGCGGGTTTGTGCCCTTGGCCAGTTCCACCTGCACCTGGGCCAGCTTGTGCAGCAACCGCTGCACCGAGACGATGCCCGTCAGCACTCCGGCGCGGGTGACCAAGATGTCGTCATAGGCCTGCAAACGGCTGCGCGACATGGCCAGGCGGGCCGCGTTCTCCACCGGGGTGGTGTCTTCCATCACCAGCGGCTTCGTGTCCATGACGGCGGACACGGGCCGCTTGAAGTACAGCGCCACGCCATACTGTGCCGAAAGCTGCCGGTTGAGGTGGTAGTCCATGATCAGCCCCAGCGGCTTGCCGTGTTCGTCGATCACGGCGATGCTGGTCAAGGGATCGGACGTTTCGAAGAGTTTGCGCACCTCGCCGGCCAACGTGGTGGGCGGCACGGTGTGGGCAGGCTCGGACAGTTCACCCACGGGCATGGAACAGGCCAGGCTGCCCACGCTGGGCAGTTGGGCCGCAGGGCGCAGTTCGCCAATATCCACATGGGTTTCCCGCTTGGGGTAGTCCGGGCGGCCCAGGTAATAGCCCTGGCCGTAGTGTGCGCCGATAGCCATCAGCGTGGCGGCTTCCTCGCGGGTTTCGATGCCTTCCGCGATGACCCGCGAACCGATTTTTTCGGCAAAGCTGACAAGGGTTTCCATCAGCGCGCGGCGCACCGGGTCGCGGTTGATGTTGCGGATCAGCGACATGTCGATCTTGATGAAATCCGGCTTCAGTTCGGCAATGGTGGCAAGGCCGGAATATCCTGTGCCCGCATCGTCGATGGCCACCTTGAAGCCCTGCCCCCGGTAGTGCGACAGCGTTTTGTAGAACACCCCGAAATCCCGGATGGAATGGCGCTCGGTGATCTCGAAGACGATGTTTTCCGGCGCAAGGCCCATGGCCCGCACCGCTTCCAGCGTGCTGCCGGGAGTAAAGCCGGGGTCGGTGAGGGTGCGCGGGTGGATGTTCAGGAACAGCATCTGGTCCGGGGCCAGGGTGCCCGCACAGGCAATGGCCCGTTCGCGGCAGATGCGCTCCAGCGCAAAGAGCATGCCCAGTTCTTCCGCGATGTCGAACAGCATCATGGGCGAGTGGAAGGGCGTGTCCACCGGGCCGCGGCTCAACGCTTCCCAGGCCATGATACGCCCGGTGGGAAAGCGCACGATGGGCTGATACAGGGTGCGGATGGCGTTGTCCTGCAACACGGCCTTGAAGTCGCGCGCAAGGCGCAGGTCGGAAAGGTCCAATTCCTTGCGGGCCATGGTGCGCGCCTCGCGCACGGCCTGAAAGAATTCCTGGCGTGGTTCCGCGCCCGGTCGGCGGCGGTAGGTGGCGCAGCCCACGCCGATGTTCACCTCGCGCCCGGTCCAGCGCAGCACCGAATCCTTCAGGTGATGCTGCAACTTCAGCTTCATGGTGAAGGCGGCGTCGGCAAGGCGCTGCGGGCGGGTGGCGGCTTCCGGCCAGAATACCAGGAATTCGCCGGATTCCAGCGGCAGCAGATGGTGGGCCGAAGCAGGCTGGCCGCTCAGGCCGGGGGCGGACGCCCACAGCCCCTCCACCAGCAGCGCCTCTATGCCCGCCGTGATTTCTTCTCCGTACAGGTCGCGCACCAGCACGTGGTCCACCATGCGCACCAGCAGCATGTGCAGGGCATCGTGCCGGGCCACCAGTTCACGCACCGATGCTTCGGCGGCGTGCGGGCCGCCGATACCATTGCCGGGCGAAGGCGGCGCGGGATGCGCGGGGATTTCGCGGGCTGCTTCGCCGGATGCTGCGGCCCGGATGATGTCGGGAAAGGCCAGCGAGGCATGTGCCGCGCCCGTGTCACCGGGTATCAGGTTGTCCTGGCGCGCCGGGTTGCCGTGGGTGTCACGCTTGCGGCCCAGCATTTCCAGAAACGGCTCCAGCCATGTGTGTTGCATGTATCCCCCCGGATACTTTACGGGCACGTTGCAGGATTCACGAACGTGAATGCCGCATGCGGGCATGAAAACCACAACCTTGCGCGGGACGTTGAGTGTGTCGGCGCTGGCCGTGCGTCATGGCGCGGTGACGGTTGCGTGACGCCGTGCGGCGTCGGGTTCGTCTCTCGTCGGGTAGTTAGCACGAATGCGCGTGTGACGGCGGTGACGAGCGTGTGACGATTTGCAGAAGCCCCGGTGCATCTGGTTGGTGTGGCCCTTGCGGGCATGCGGGCGGCGGGGGGGACGCCGTCATGCTGAGGCGGGGCGTCGGCCAAACAGTCAGGCCAGGCAGGGCAGGCCAGGCAGGGCAGGATTGGGATGGGGCGCTGACGTGTTGCGCTGCGGCGGAATGGAGGGGCGTCCGCGCCGGGCGGCGATGCGGGAGGTACGGGTGAGACGGGCAGGGCAGTTGTGGCGGCGCGGGGATGCCGCCTGTGTCAGGCCAGGGGCAGGCGCACGACGAAGACCGCGCCGCCGTCCGGCGCGTCCTCTATGGTGATGGTTCCCTTGTGGTTGGTGACCACGATGAAGTAGGCCACGGAAAGCCCCAGACCCGTGCCCGCGCCCGTCTCGCGTGTGGTAAAGAACGGCTCGAAGGCCCGGCGGCGCTGTTCGGGCGACATGCCGGGCCCGTTGTCCGCCACCTCGATGCGCACGTGGGTCGCCTCTGCGGCAGTGGTCAGGGTCAGCACCGGGGCGGGGCCTTCGCCGCGCAGGGCCAGGGCCTGGGCGGCGTTCTTGAGCAGGTTCAGGAACACCTGTTCCATCTCGCTGGCGGAACAGCGCACCGGCGGCAACTGGGGGGCATACCGGCGCACCACGGTAATGCGCTTGAAGTCGTAATTGCGGGCCAGGCTGTAATCGGTGGCGGCCAGTTCCAGGGTGCGCTCCAGCAACTCGTTGATTCGCACCGGCAGGCGCGAAGGATCACTGCGTCGGCTGAAGGTGAGCATGTTGGCCACGATACGGGCCGCACGTTCACCCGATTCGCGGATGCCGTCCAGCAGCCCGCCGATGCGGCGATCTTCGGCATAGGCGGCCACATCGTCAAAGCTCATGCCGTGGCGTTCCGCCGCAGTCCGGTTGGCGGGCAGATCCTCCAGCAGGCGG
Source organism: uncultured Desulfovibrio sp. (assembly GCA_964402645.1). Taxonomy (GTDB): domain Bacteria; phylum Desulfobacterota; class Desulfovibrionia; order Desulfovibrionales; family Desulfovibrionaceae; genus Cupidesulfovibrio. The sequence goes on from CAYOCV010000003.1 coordinate 72,384, forward strand.
CGGCGCAGGTTCTGCACCCCTTGCAGGATGCCGCCCAGCGGGTTGTTGATCTCGTGCGCCATGCCCGCCGCAAGCCCACCCACCGATGCCATCTTTTCGGCCTGCACCATCAGGTCTTCCATGGTGGCGCGCTCGCTCACGTCGTCCAGCCGCAGGATGCCCCACATTTCCTCGCCGGTTTCCAGCGGGATGGCGGTAACGTCTTCCACCCGGCGGATATCGCCGGGCGAGCCGTTTGTCGCCGTATCAGCGGGCGTGACCACCCGTTCCGGCGGCATGGCCATGCCGCCGCGCCGGGCTGCGTGCAACCGGGGCAGATGGCGGGTCAGTTCCGGCGCAATTTCCATCAGGGGGCGACCATGCGCCGCCTGCGCCGCAACGCCGAAGCGCCGTTCCGCCGCCGGGTTCCACAGCACCACCTTGTCGGCGGCGTCGGCCACCACGATGGCCGAGGGCATGGCGTCCAGCACCCCCTTCAGGTGGCGCTGGGCGCGCGACAGGGCGCGGTTGGCGCGCGAAAGGTCGGCCAGCAGGGCCTGGCGGTCACGTTCCGCCTCCATCAGCACCGTCAGGTCATTCAGGATGTATGCCACGGCTTCGGGCGTGCCGGGCGCGCCGCCAACGGGATACAGGCGCAGGGCCATCCAGCGCGTTGCGCCGTCGGGCGTTGCGTGGGGGGGGAATTCCAGGGGCTCTGTGGCGATGGGTTCGCCCGCCAGCGCGGCTTCGGCAAGGCCATGCAGCCCGGCGTGCAGCACGTAGCGATCCTGCTCCAGCGTGTACACGGCAGGATTGCCCGTGGTTGCCGCAAGTCCGTGCAGGGCCAGCCATTCCGCGTTGGCCTCGCGCAGGGTGCCGTCCGGGTGCAGCAGGGCCATGGCGAAGGGGGCCTGGGTGAGCACCGCGCGGAATTGCTGTTCGCGCGCGTGCAGGGCCTGTTCGGCTTCCTTCAGGTCGGTGATGTCGGTCAGCATCACCAGCACTGCCGGACGGCCATCCCATTCCAGACGCACTCCGGTGCCGAACACCCAGCGTACGCCTTCGGGAACAAGGATGCGCAACGGCGGATAGGTGCCCAGCGGTTCGCCGCTCAGGCGGCGGGCATACCGTTCCCGCGCCACGTGCCGATCATCCGGGTGCAGATGTTCGATGAACGGGCTGCCCACCAGTTCATGGACAGGACGGCGCAGTATTTCACCGATGCGCGGATTGACAAAGGTCAGAAGACCGTCCTGGACGACCGCAATGCCTTCCTGCGCGTTCTGGAAGATGGACCGGTACTTCAGTTCGGCGGCGGCCAGCCGCTGTTCGGCGGCCTTGCGCTCGTCCACTTCACGTTCCAGTTCTGCGCCGCGCCGGGCCAACGCGCCCAGCGCGGTGAAAAAGGCGAGGCCCAGCAGCAGGAACACGGCAATGGCCAGGCTTGCCGTTGCCAGGATGTACTGCCTTTCCTTTGATCGGGCATCGAAAAGGTAGGTTCCGGTGCCGATGTAGCAGTCCAGTTCGGGGATGGGCAGCACGAACGACAGCTTCTCTCCCGGAGTGTCGCCCCCCGGCTGCAGGAATTCGTATTCGTAAAACCCGCCTTCGGGGTTTTCCTTCGCGGTGCGCACCAGCCCGGTTGCGGCAGCCGCGATGCGGGTGTTGGAAGACTGGAACGCGTTGTTTCCTTCTTTCCGTTGTTCGTAGGGCAATACCAGGATGGTGCCGTCGTAGCCGCTCATGAAGATGTAGTTGGGGCCGTTGGCATCGGCGTAAATCATGGTCCGGACACGTTCGCGCACCAACGCCAGGGCATGGTCGCGCCCGTAGGCGCCATCGGCCAGTTCGTCCAGTATCGGCTGCACCTGGTTGCGCGCCAGCAGCACCATTTCGCGCAGGTGGTTGCGGCGGTATGTTTCCGCCGTTTCCCAGAAGGTATGCACCGCGTGGAGCAGAAACAGGGTGAACACCCCGCACGCCAGCACCAGCAACAGGCACAGCCGCCGTACGGGCGGGCTGCGCAGCAGCGAGGAAAGGACGCGAGGGTGAATGACGTTCATGGTCTGCCTGTGAATATCCGTTGTCTGGCCGTGGATGGTCCGGTGCCGGATGGACCATCAGAGTCTAGCACCGCGCTCTGCCGGGTGCCGTGATAAAGCCGATATGCCGCACCACTGCCCGCAGGGGCGGCCTGCGGAACACGGCGCTTTTCTTTCCGCGCTGCTGCTGGTAGTTCTGTGCCGCCCGCTCCGGCCTTGCCGAAGGGGGGATACATACCCCATTAGTAGCTGAAATGTGACATGAAGGAAACGGCGGCGACGCTTGTGTGTTTTGCGGTAAGTGCTGTATCCGAATCCAGCAGCCGTGCAGACACGCCGGGTGCCGACGGAGAACGAATGACCCTGCCCAAGACATGGCTTGTGGTGCGCCTGAGCGCGCTGGGCGACGTGGTGCTGACCACGGGGGTGCTGCTGTGGCTGCACCGTACCCGTGGCTGGCGCTTCGTGGTGCTGACGCGCCCGCAGTGGGCCCCTGTGTTCCGCAACCACCCTGCCGTGGACCGGGTGACCACGGTTGACCCGCGTGACCTGCACCCTGCGGCGTTGCCCGGTTTCGTGCGCGGGTTGGCGGCATCGCTGCCCGGCGCGGGGCTGCTGGATCTGCACGGAACCCTGCGTTCGCGCCTGATGGGCCTGCTGTGGCCCGGCGCGGTGCGCCGCTATCCCAAATTTTCGCTGGAACGGCGGCTGTTCCTGCGGTCTGGCGGACGGCTGTTCCGCCAGCGGCTGCGCGCCTGCAACGTGACGCAACGCTACGCCCTGGCCGTGGAGGACGCGCCGCCGCCGCGCGGGCAACTGCTGCCGCACATCGTGCTGGATGAGACGGAGCGGGAACGCGGCCTGGCCCTGCTGCACGAGGCGGGGCTGGAATGCCCCACTGCGTCGGGTGGCGGATCGGGCGGCGCGTCGTCGGCTCGTCGTCCGCTGGTGGCCCTGCATCCCTATTCCACCCACCCGGACAAGGCTTGGTTGGCGGAAGCCTGGCGGGATTTGGCCGGGCGGCTTTCTGCTGCCGGGCATGCCTGGTTCGTTGTGGGGCGGTCCGATGGCAAGGGGGGGGCGCAAGGCGGCGAGTCCTGGCCGCTGTCCGGCATGGTCGCGCGCGCGCGTGCCGCTGGGGGATGCGCGGCGGATTTCAGCGACCGCACCGACCTGCGTGAAACCTGCGCCCTGCTGGGCGCTGCTGATGTGCTGGTGACCGGCGATTCCGGCCCCATGCATCTGGCTGCCGGGGTGGAGACCCCAGTGGTGGCGCTGTTCGGCCCAACCACACGCGAGTGGGGCTTTTACCCGGAAGGCCCGCGCGACGTGGTGCTGGAAACCGGCGACGCCTGCCGCCCCTGTTCGCTGCACGGCAGCAGGCGCTGCGCCCATTCCGGGCGCTGCATGACCGGCCTGAAGCCCGAAGCCGTGTTTGCGGCGGTGCTGCGGGTGACGGGCGGCGCGCCCGACAATTTCTCGCAAGGCCAGAGCACGGAAACGCAAAACCGCTGACGCGGCAAGCCGTCAGCGGACGCAAGGGGGCAGCGCGGCGCGCCCCGGATGTACACTGGCAACCGCTCCGGAACGTGGACACGGCGTGTCGGTGCTGGCTGTTCCCCGTCTTCCTTTTCCCAGGCGACCTTTCCTCAACGCACCATTCTTCAGCGGACCTTCCGTCAGCGGACGAGGCGGGACAGCAGTTCCCGCGCCTCGGTCAGCGAAGGATCGGCCTGCGCGGCGCGGTTGGCGTATTCGTACGCCTTGTCGCGCTTGCGCCACTCCATGTACAGCTTGGCCAGGTTGAGCATGGTGCGCGGATGCGACCCGAATTGCCGCAAGGCGCGCAGATACACGCTTTCCGCCTTGGGATATTCGCGCAGTTCCATGTATGCGGCCACCGCGCCGGAGTAGGCCTGCGCCTCGCCGGGAAAGCGATCCAGCGCCGACTCGAACAGTTCCGCCGCCTCGTAGAACAGCCGGGATCGCAGGAACCGCTGTCCGATGTCGGACAGCACCCCCGGTTCGTGCCCCCATTCGTCGGCAACGCGGCGCAGCAGCGCCCGCCCGCGCGGCAGGTCGCCCGCGTCCAGCCTGGCCTGGCCGTTGCCGGTCAGTTCCATCTTGCGCATCAGTATCTTCTGGGCCTGTTCGGCAGCGCGGGCGCGCTCCTCCTCCAGCATGGCGTGCCGGATGGATTCCAGCCGCTCGGCCAGAGGAATCTCGTCGCCCGGCGCATAAGACACGTACGGGCCGGAAAGCACCTTGCGGCCTTCGAAAAATTTGTGGATGACGTGATTTCTGTTGAGATCGTTGACGAATTCGTGGATGTGGACTTCCGTCTCAAAGCGGGCCTGTCCGATGAGCAGGGTGCCCTCGTACGCGAGCAGGGCCTTTTCCATGGCCTCCAGGGCGCGTGTCAGGTAACCGCGCGCCAGATAGGCGCGGGAGCGTGCAATGTTGTCGCGCACGGCCTTGGGGGCGGTCATTCGCATGAGGTGTCCTTACATGAGCCGTTCGGGCATGAACCGTGGGGTACGGGGGGGGCATGGGGAGTCGGGCTGGCGTGTGCCCAGCAGCGGCGCACCTCGTCGGCGTGGGCGCGCAGCAGGGTGTCCACGTCGTCGGGGACCAGCAGGCGGATATCCGCGCCGCGCAGCCATTTGCCCCGCAGCAGGGATGCGCTGATGTCCAGCCGGGGCAGGGGCAGGAAGGTCAGGGTGGTGTCTCCGTAAGGGCCGTCACCCAGCAGGTGGCGTTCCGTGCCTTGTGTATCGGATGGATACGGCGGCAGCGGCACGGCGTCGGGCCAGCGGGCGGACAGGGCGGCGCGGAAGGCCTCCGGTCCGCTGCCCGCGCGGGGCACTATCACGAAGTCGGCAATGCGCGGCAACTCCAGACCCCGGTGCCAGTGGGGCAGCATCTCGAAGTCTTCACCGCCCAGGATGAAGAACGGCGCGGCGTCCGGTTCCGCCGCACGGTAGGCGTGCAGGGTGTCCCAGGTGTACGAGGGGCCGCTGCGTCCGCCTTCCAGCGGGTTCACGGCCAGCCCGGCAAAGGGCCGCACGGCGGCGTGCAGCAAGGACAGGCGCAGGCCGAAGGGCAAGAGGTCGTGCCCTTCCTTGTGGGGGGGCACGGCGCACGGCACAAGGTCGATGCGGTCGGGCCGCAACGCCTCGGCCACCTCGATGGCCAGGCGCAGATGGCCCGCATGCACCGGGTTGAAACTGCCGCCAAGTATGCCGATGCGCCGCATGAACCTTTTGCCGTCCTCTTGGTTCCTTCCGATCCGGTGATGTTACCGTGGCACTTCGCGCAGCAGGCGGCTGCGAGCAATGCAGGCGATGCCGGCGCGGCGTTCCCCTGCGGGCCGCCGCGCCGGTCCGGTATTTCCGCTTTTCCGTCTTCCCGCTACTCCCGTACCTGGCCCGAGCCGAATACCACGAACTTGGTGGTGGTCAGTTCCTGTACGCCCATGGGACCATAGGAGTGCAGCTTGGAGGTGCTGATGCCGATCTCGGCGCCCAGGCCCAGTTGCCCGCCGTCGTTGAAGCGGGTGGAGGCGTTTACCGCCACCATGGAGGCGTCGGCCTCGCGCAGGAAACGCATGGCTCGCCCGTGGTCGCGGGTGCAGATGATTTCGGTGTGGTTGGACCCGTTCGCGGCGATGTGGGTCAGCGCCTCGTCCATGTCGTCCACCACGCGCACGGCCAGGATCAGGTCGTGGAATTCCATGCCGTAGTCATCCGGCGCGGCGGCGGTGGCCGCAGCGCCCAGCAGCGGCAGCGATGCCGGGCACGCGCGGAAGGTCACCCCGGCGGGGGCCAGCCGGGCGGCCACGGCGGGCAGCAGGGCGGCGGCTTCATCCTTGTGAACCAGCAGGCATTCCAGCGCGTTGCACACGCCGGGGCGCTGCACCTTGCCGTTGAAGACAATCTCCACGGCCTGGTCCAGGTCCGCGCCCGCGTCGACATAGGCGTGGCAGACTCCCTTGTAATGCTTCAGCACGGGCATGGTGGCCTGCTGCACCACGGCGCGGATCAGCGTTTCGCCCCCGCGCGGGATGATCACGTCTATGTACTGTTCCAGTGCGCACAGTGCGCCCACGGCGGCCCGGTCGGTGCGCGAAACCACCTGCACCGCATCGCCGGGCAGTCCGGCAGCGGCCATGGCCTCTGCGATAAGCCCGGCCAGGGCCAGGTTGGAGTGAATGGCCTCGGACCCGCCGCGCAGGATCACCGCGTTGCCCGCCTTCAGGCACAGGATGGCAGAGTCGATGGTCACGTTGGGGCGCGATTCGTAGATGATGGCGATGACGCCGAGCGGAATGCGCATGCGCCCCACCAGCAGGCCGTTGGGGCGCTGCCACTGGGTTTCCACCGCGCCCACCGGGTCGGGCAGGCCCGCCACGTGGCGGCAGGCGGCGGCCATTTCGGCCATGATGCGCGGGGTAAGGCGCAGGCGGTCCATGCGCGGGGCGTCCATGCCCGCCGCCTTTGCGGCGGCAAGGTCGCGCTCGTTGGCGGCAAGGATGTCGGCCTCGCGCGATTCCAGCAGCCCGGCAAGGCCGAGCAGGGCGTCGATCTTGGCGGCAGGGGATGCTGCGGCCAGCTTGCGGGCGGCGGCCTTGGCGCGCTGGCCCATGGATTCGACCAGGTGGACAATGTCGCCCTTGGTTGTGTCCGGGGCAGGGGAAATGTTCTGCGTGCTCATGGCGGCTCCGGCGCTCTGGCGTTCCGTGTGGTGGCGGAACGACGTGAAGGTTGCGAATGATTGCTATAGCCGCAGCCCCCCGGCAACGCAACAGTATGCCCTGCTGGCGTGCAGCCGGGTATGGGCAGGCAGGCGCCGGGAATGGTGAGGACAGGTGTAAAACCTGCCATCGTGATGCCCTCACCGGCGCGTGATGGTCCACCCCCTGCGCATCGCGCACTGCGTTTGCATGATTCAGGCGCGCTGCGCGGCAGGGACAAAAGCCCTTGTCAAAACCTGCAAGTCCAGACGGGCCGCGCGAAACCGGCTTTCGTCCCGAATCCTTTTGACATTTCTGTAATGGGCACGTAAAAGAATCGGGCTTTGCGATTTCCAGCCACAAAGCGGCAATCCGCCGCATTTTCAAGGAGCAATTCGCATGTCGGAGAACACTGTCCGTAAAGGCCTGCCGCGCGCCCAGCAGCAACCTGTAATTCCCCAGCCGCTGCAAGGCGAGGTGTCTGGCGAGGCCGCACCCCTGCTGCGCTTCATGCTGGACAACGCCCGCAACATCGCCGTCGGGCTTGGCGTGCTGGTGCTGGCCGCCGGGGCTGGCGCGGGCTACCGCTGGTGGGCCGCCGACAAGGCGCGTGCGGCGCAGGCCGAGCTTGGCCTGATCATCGTGTCCAAATCCGGCGCGGATCGCGTGCAGGCGCTGGAAGCGTTCCTGGCCAAGGCCCCGTCCGGCGTGCGTAACGCCGTGCTGCTGGACCTTGCCGCCGCCGCCATGGACCAGAAGGACTACGACAAGGCCGCCTCGGCCTGGGAACGCCTGGCCGCCGCCGACGGCGCCACCGGCGTGGTGGCCCGCATCGGTCGTGCGCAGGCCTTGTCGCAGGCGGGCAAGGACGCCGAAGCCCTGACCGTGCTGGAAGGGCTGGAAAGCTCGGTGAGCGAGATTTCGCGCAATGCCGTGCGCGGTCAGTTGGCCGTGGTGGCAGAGCGTGCGGGCAAGCTGGATCGCGCCGTGGCTGCTTATGAACAGTTGGTGGCCTCCGATTCTGCGGGCAACAAGGACTACTTCAAGAGCCGCGCCAATGCGCTGAAGGCCCGCATGCAGAAGGGGGGCGCGTAAGCCCATGAGCGAGTCCACTGCAACGCCGGGCGCGCGTCCGGTGAATCCTCTGCTGGCCGATGAGCCGGGTATGCGCCGTCTGCTGCTGGCCAACGAGGCCATTGTGCGCGGTGCGCTGGAGGCGGGCGTCAACCTGGTGGCCTGCTACCCCGGCACCCCGTCGTCCGAAGTGCCCGACACCTTCCGCCGCATCGGCGGCGGTGGCCGCTACCGCCTGGAATATTCGGTGAACGAGAAGGTGGCCATGGAAGTGGGGGCGGGCGCGGCCCTGGCCGGGGCCATGACCCTGGTCACCATGAAGCATGTGGGCGTCAACGTGGCCGCCGACCCGCTGCTGACCATGACCTACACCGGCCTGCCCGGCGGTCTGGTGCTGCTTTCCGCCGACGACCCCGGCTGCCACGCCAGCCAGAACGAGCAGGACAACCGCACCTACGCCCGTTTTGCGGGCATGCCGTGCTTCGAGCCTGCCACAGCGCAGGAAGCCAAGGACATGACGCGCGATGCGCTGCTGCTGGCGCGCGAGCTTGAACAGCCCGTGCTGCTGCGCACCACCACCCGCGTCAACCACCTGCGCGGCGCGGTGGAATACGGCCCGCTGGGCCAGCCCGCGCCCATCGTGCCCTTCGAGCGCAACCCCCGGCGCTTCGTGCCCGTGCCCGCCGTGGCCCGCGTGCGTCACGCCGAACTGGTCAGGCATCTGGGCATGGCGCGGGAAAAGGCAGAACATTCCCCGTGGAACACCGTGCGCGGCGAAGGGCGCTTTGGCGTCATCGCCAGCGGCATCAGCCGCGCCTACCTGTCCGACGCCCTGCACCAGACGGGCTGGGCCGACCGGGTGAAGGTGCTGGACCTGGGCATGACCTGGCCGCTGCCGGAAGACCTGCTGACCGACTTCCTGTCCCAGTGCGACGGCGTGCTGGTGCTGGAAGAACTGGAACCCCTGCTGGAAAACGACGTGCGCGCCCTGGTGCAGCGCAAGAGCCTGCCCGTTGCCGTCAACGGCAAGGGCGGGGCGCTGACCATCTACGGCGAGTATTCCACGCAGACCGTTACTCAGGCCCTGGCCGACCTGCTGGGTGAAACCGCCCGGCTGCCGATTGCCTGCGACCCGGAAACGGCACTGCCCGTGCGCCCGCCCAACCTGTGCCCCGGCTGTTCGCACCGCGCGTTGTATTATGCAGTACGCAAGGTGTTCGGCGATGACGCCGTGTATTCCAGCGACATCGGCTGCTACACGCTGGGGCTGCTGCCGCCGCTGCGCATGGCCGACTTCCTGTTCTGCATGGGCTCGTCGGTGTCTGCCGGGTCCGGCTTCGCCACCGCGTCGGGCAAGCCCACGCTGGCCTTCATCGGCGATTCCACCTTCTTCCATTCCGGCATCACCGGGCTGGTCAACGCGGTGTTCAACAAGCACGACCTGATCGTGGTGGTGCTGGACAACGGCACCACGGCCATGACCGGCCACCAGCCCAACCCCGGCGTGGTCCAGGAAGTGCTGGGCAACGCCTGCGTACACCTGGACATAGAGGCCGTGGTGCGCGGTTGCGGCGTGGCCGATGTGACCAGGGTGCGGCCCTTCAACGTCAAGTCCACCATGAAGGCCCTGGCGGAAATGAAGGAACGCTCCGGCGTGCGCGTGATCATCGCCGAAGAACCGTGCGTGCTCTACGCCCGGCGCACCCTGAAGAAGCCGCGCAACCAGGTGGCCTACGTTGCCGAGCAGGGGCCGTCCGTGGCCGACTGCCTGGAGCACCTGGCCTGCCCCGCCTTCTTCCGTGACGACACCGGCATTCACGTGGACGAGAACCTCTGCGGCGGCTGCATGGTCTGTCTGCAGGTTGCGGACACCATCAAGGCCCGCAAGAGGAGCGACGCATGAGCACCCCCGCACGCATCCGCATCTACCTTACCGGCGTGGGCGGGCAGGGCACCCTGACCGCCACCACCCTGCTGGCGCGCACCGCCCTGGACCAGGGGCTGGAAGTGACCTCCGGCGAAATCCACGGCATGGCCCAGCGCGGCGGGGTGGTGGAATCCACCATTCTGCTCGGCGGCTGGATGAGCCCCAAGATCGGCCATGGCGAGGCAGACCTGATCCTTGGCTTCGAGCCGCTGGAAACCCTGCGCGGCATGACCCACCTGGCCGCCGGGGGCAGCGTGCTGTCCAATACCGAGCCGCTGCCGCCGGTGGGCGTTTCCACCGGGCGCGAAGCCTACCCGGAGATGGACCGCATCCGCGCCAAGGTCGAAGGCTGCGCCGCGAAGTCGTGGTTTCTGCCCTGCCGCACCCTGGGCCTTCAGGCCGGGTCGGTGCAGGCGGGCAACAGCGTGCTGCTGGGCGCGGCCTGCGCCACGGGGCTTCTGCCCTTTGGCCCGGACGCGCTGGAAGCCGCCATTCGCATCCATCTTGCCCCCAAACTCATGGACATGAACCTGAGGGCGGTCGAACTGGGCGTTCGGGCCGTAGCCTCCGCGAGTTGACCGCATGACCACCATCTCCGACGACAAGCGCCTTCAGCCCTATCTCGGCACGCTCCAGAAGATCGTGTCCGACATGGGGCCGCAGCGGCCCTTTCAGTCCACCCTGAAGTCGCTGCTTCGCACGCTGGCTGAAAACCATGACTTCCAGCGGCCGCACATCGTCATCTTTGACCCCGAAACCCGCACCCTGAAGCTCAGCCTGTCGCAGACGCCCGCCAAGGCGGACCACGTGGAGTACGAGCCGGGCGTGGGCGTGACGGGGCAGGTGTTCTCCACGGGCCAGCCGGTCATCGTGCCGCGCATCAAGGACCACCCGGCGTTCCTGAACAAGGCCTTTGGCCGTTCGGACGAAGAGCAGGAAACCCTGGCCTTCATCTGCGTGCCGGTGCTTGGGCCTGCCGACGAACCCCGGCAAGGCCGCGAGGTCATCGGCACCCTCAGCGTGGACACCCCCTCGGTGCCCATGCCGCAGCTGGAATCGCATTGCCGGTTCCTGGAGGTGGTGGCGGGCATGATCGCCAACCATGCCTCGTACCTGCAGGAGGAAATGGCCCGCCAGAAGCACCTGATGACCCAGGGCCTCATCGTGGGCGACAGCAACGACATCGGGTTCACCCCGTCCAACGTGGTTGCCGCATCCAAGGCCATGCGTCTGGTGCTGAACCAAGCGGCGCAGGTTGGCCCCAGCCGGGCCACAGCGCTGCTGCGCGGTGAATCGGGCACCGGCAAGGAACTGCTGGCGGAAGCCATCCACCAGGCCAGCCCCCGGCGCGAGATGCCGCTGATCAAGCTGAACTGCGCGGCGCTGCCCTCCGAACTGGTGGAAAGCGAACTGTTCGGCTACCAGAAGGGCGCATTCACCGGGGCGGTGCATACCAAGAAGGGCCTGTTCGAACTGGCCACCAAGGGCACCCTGTTCCTGGACGAAGTGGGCGAACTGTCGCCCAACGCGCAGGCCAAGGTGCTGCGCGCCATCCAGGAGCAGGAAATCCAGCGCCTGGGCAGCGAACAGACCATTACCGTTGACGTGCGCCTGATCTGCGCCACTCACCAGCCGCTGGAAGAACTTGTCGAGCGGGGGCTGTTCCGCGAGGACCTGTACTACCGCATCAACGTGTTCCCCATCTTCATTCCCCCGCTGCGCGAGCGGCGCGAGGATATCCTGCCGCTGGCGGAACACTTCCTGCGCATCTACTCCGAGGAGTATTCGCGCAGCATCAAGCGCATCTCCACCCCGGCCATCGACCTGCTGACGCAGTACCACTGGCCCGGCAACATCCGCGAACTGAAGAACTGCATCGAACGCGCGGTGCTGGTGTGCGACGAACAGGTCATCCGCACCTACCACCTGCCGCCCTCGTTGCAGACGGCGGAATCCACCGCCACGGACACCAACCTCTCGTTTTGCGAGGCGGTGGCCAAGTTCGAGCAGGAACTGCTGGTGGACGCGCTGAAAAAGGCGCGCGGCAACATGTTGCAGGCCGCCCGCGACCTGCGCGTGAGCTACCGCATTGTCAACTACAAGGTGAAGAAGTACGGCATCGACGCCAAGAAGTTCGCCGTGGCCAAAGCGCGCGGCATGAAGTAGGCGACGCCGCCCGGCTGACGCACGCATTGATGCGACCGGCTTCCGGCAACGGGGGCCGGTCGTTTGCGTTTGGGCAAGGCACACGCGGCGTGTGCTGCGGATGCGGCGGTCAGATAAATGAAAACGGGCGGGGCCGTGCGCTGTTGCGCGCGGTCCCGCCCGTTGTGCTCGGACGCGTCCGGATATTCCCGTCCGTGGCGTTACGCCGTGGGGTCCTCGTCCAGCCAGCCCTGCAAGGCCTCGATGATCTTGCGGGCCTGGTCGGCGCTGGAGATGTTGAACTTGGACTGGGCGCGGTATTCGCCGTTCGTCTTCTTGTAGCGCTTCACCACATATTTATCCGCGCCGTAGTCTTCGGTCTTGGGGTCCCACTGCTGGTAGCGGAACAGGATGGTGGTCCATGCGCCCTTGGAGAGCACGGACTTGTCCAGTTCCTTGACCACAAGCTGGCCGTCTTCCTCGTAGTTAACCGTCAATTCTTCAATGGTCGTGCTCATGGTCTGGTCCGTCTGCGCCCGGCGAGGGGCGGAAATGCGTTGTTTCAGGTCGGAATGGCTTCGGCTCCATACGGTTCCGTGCTTTTCCGTGTATTCGGGGGCTGCGGTTATGCGCATCACCCGCGAGGGACACGAATTTCGTTCTCCTGCAAGGAAGGCAAGTTCGCCGCGATGGGAGCGCACTCTTTGGTGCGTGACCGGAGCGGCGAACGACGCCTGACGATGCAGGAGGGCGAAAGCGTGTTCCTCGCTAGACGATGATGTCGTCCTCGGCGTGCGCCCCATTCTCCTCCGCCGCCGCCCAGATGCCGCCCGCGTCGCCAAAGTTGCGCTGGGCCTGCTTCAGCCCCAGGGCAAAAGCCTTGGCGTTCACTTCACGGATCTTGGCGGGCAGATTGGCCTCCAGGCTTTTCCGCATCACCTTGGGGTCGGCAAAGGGCAGAAGGTGCGTCACTGCGCCCATGACCATGGTGTTGATGGTCATGGGGTTGCCTATCTGCTCCCTGGCCATCTGGGTGAACGGCAGGCCAAGAAAGACGTTGGTGGGCGCGTGCTTGACCAGGGTGGTGTCCACCAGCAGCAGGCCGGTTTTCTTGAGCAGCCGATAGTAGCTGTTGCACGCCTCCGGGCTCAGCGCCACCAGCAGGTCCAGGCTTTCGGTCTTGGGGTAACTGATGGGGCGCGAACTGACAACCACGTCGGCGCGGCTGGAGCCGCCGCGCGCTTCGGGGCCGTAGCTCTGGGTCTGGGTGACGTAGTAGCCGTGGCCCAGCGCCAGCGCCGACCCCAGCAGGCGGCCCAGGGTAATCAGCCCCTGCCCGCCAAGGCCGGAAAGGCGGATTTCGAAACGGTCTATGGGTTGCGGCGCCTTCATCGGTTCTGCCCCATGAGTTTGCGTTGCAGCTCGAAGTAGCGTTCCTCAAGCCCCGGCTCTTCCACGTCGCGGAACACCCCGATGGGGACGCGTCCGTCGTCCGGCTTTTGCGTGGGGTCTTTCAGGGTCTCCACCTTCACGGTGTTGGACTTCAGCCACTTGTACATGTCCACGGCGTTGCGGAACTTGTTCTTGCGCCCGTACTGGGTGGGGCAGGGACTGTACACTTCCACCACCGAAAAACCGGGATGCATGATGGCCGAGCTGATCAGCCTGTCCATCTGGATGGCGTGGAACGAGGTGCCCCGCGCCACGTAGCTTGCGCCCGCAGCCATGCACATTTCCGCGATGTCGAAGGACTTTTCCAGCGATCCGAAGGGCGTGGTCATGGAAATGTCGCCCTGCGGCGTGGCGGACGAACACTGCCCGCCGGTCATGCCGTAGATCTGGTTGTTCAGGATCAGCGCGGTAACGCCGATGTTGCGCCGCGCGGCGTGGATAAGATGGTTGCCGCCGATGGACATGGCGTCGCCGTCGCCCATGACGCAGATGACCTTCAGCTTGGGGTTGGCCATCTTGATGCCGGTGGCAAAGGTAAGCGCCCGGCCATGGGTGGTGTGTACGGTGTTGAAATCGACGTACACGGCCATGCGGCCGGAACAGCCGATGCCCGCCACCAGCACCACGTCGTCCTTGGGCAGGCCCAGCGCGTGTACGCTGCGGATCAGCGATCCCAGCACGATGCCGTGGCCGCAGCCCGCGCAGAACACGTGGGGGAACTTCTTGTTATGGCGCAGGTAGTCGTGGATGAGTTGGGTAACGTCCGCCATGGCCCACCTACAGTATGGCTTTCAGGATTTCGGAGGGGGTGATGATCTGCCCGTCCACCCGGTTGATGGTGCGCACCTTGGTGCGGCCATTGTTGACGCGCTTCACCTCGCGCGACATCTGCCCCATGTTCATTTCGGGCACCACCACTGTGTGGCAGCGGTGGGTCAGCTTTTCCACCGCCGGGCGGGGGAAGGGGAACAGCGTCTTCAGGGTCAGCAGCCCGGCCTTGGCCCCGCGTTCGCGGGCCTGCTCCACGGCCAGATGGGCAGAACGCGCCACGCTGCCATAAGCCACCACGGCCACTTCCGCGTCGTCCATCATGTATTCGTCGGCCATCTGGATGTCGCCGTAATACTGGTCGATCTTGCGGAACAGGCGCAGCATGGCGTCCTTCACCTCATCGGGGCGTTGGGTGGGGTAGCCCATGACGTCGTGGGTCAGCCCGGTGACGTGGGTGCGGTAGCCGGAGCCGATGGGGGCCATGGCGGGCACGCCGCGCGCCGTATCGGCGTAGGGCTTGAACCATTCCGGCGGCACCGTTGGCTCCACGCGGGAAAGAATTTCCACCTCGTCCGGGTCAGGCACGGTGATCTTTTCGCGGGTATGGGCCGTCACCTCGTCCAGCAGCAGGATGACCGGGGTGCGGTACTTTTCGGCAAAGTTGAAGGCCGTCACGGTCATCTCCAGGCATTCCTGCACGTCGGAGGCGGACAGCACAATGATGGGGTGGTCGCCGTGGGTGCCCCAGCGGGCCATCTGCACGTCGGCCTGGGCCGGGCTTGTGGGCAGGCCGGTGCTGGGGCCGCCGCGCATGACGTTGACCACCACCAGCGGCGCTTCGACCATGCAGGCGTAGCCGATATGTTCCTGCATCAGGGCAAAGCCGGGGCCGGATGTGGCCGTCATGGCCTTGCGGCCCGCCAGCGACGCGCCGATGGCCGCGCCCATGCTGGCGATTTCGTCTTCCATCTGGATGAACACGCCGTCTTCGATCAGGGGCAGGCGGTTGGCCATGACCTCCATGATTTCGGTGGACGGGGTGATGGGGTAACCGGCGTAGAACGAACACCCGGCCAGCAGTGCGCCCTCGGCCACCGCCTCGTTGCCGAGCGCGAACAGTTCGCGTCTCTTGCGTTTCTTGCGTTGCACCGCCATGGCGTCACTCTTCGGGGTTGGGGTTCGGTTCGGGCGTGGGTTCGGGCGGAGAGGCCCGGCCATGTTCGGATTCCGGGTCGCTCCATCCGCTGCGGGGGTCCGGCTGGCCTGCACCGTTGCGGGTGCGCGGCTTGATGGCAATGGCGAAGTCCGGACAGTGCAGTTCGCAGAACCCGCAATTGATGCACTCGTCTTCGTTGGCCACCTCTGCCTTGCCGAAGGGGTTCAGCACAAGCACCTTGGCGGGGCAGAACGCCACGCACAGGCCGCAGCCCTTGCACCAGTCGGGGTAGACGCAGACGCGGGTCTGACCTTTTTGCTTCTTTGACATGGGCACACCAGTGGTGGCTTTGGGAGCAACGGAGCAGGGCGTCCGTTCCGTGGTGGCCGGGCCGCGTGGGCCGGGATGATGCGTGCGGTGAGAGTGCCGCCCCTGCGCGCGTTTGGGCCATCAATAAACGCAACCACGGGTCACGGCAAGAAAAATTCGACATGCTGCACGGTTGTGCAAACAGTGGAAGCATTGCGTGTGCATGGGCCGGGCCGGGTGTTTTGGGGTGCGATGCAGCAGGGGCGCGGCATGCGGGCCGATGCTGTTCGATTTGCCCTGGCGGGGGCTGCCATGAACAGGGAGAAAAGTAGTGTGCTGCGGGCAGCGGCGCGGGCGGTTCGGACCGAAGCAGACGTGGTTCCTGCAGGGACAACGGATGGAATCAGGGGCAAATGAAACGGCGGCTCCCGAAGAAGCCGCCGCATGCGTGTGATGTCAGCCAGTTGGGTGGTCTGGCGGGTACGTTTCCGGTTGCACCCGCCAACGCGTCGTC
>CAYOCV010000003.1:88584-407142 GCA_964402645.1 uncultured Desulfovibrio sp.
AGCCGGAGCGTCGTCAGCCGGAGCGTCGTCAGCCGGAGCGTCGTCAGCCGGAGCGTCGTCAGCCGGAGCGCCGTCAGCAAATGCTTCGTCAAATGGACCAGCTTGCAATCAGCCCCCGGACCACTTCCGGGGCAACGCCGCGTTGCGAGGCCGTCATCACCTTGGTGGGATACTGTTCCGCCACCTGCAACGAACGCATGTACAGGGCGATGATTTCGTCGGTCACCTGAAGGCGCATGCCGGAACGCACCTGCTGGCCCAGCACCATTTCCAGTATCTTGCGGCCTGAAAAGGTGGAGATGTCTGAATAGACGTACGCCATGGCGCACCCCCTTTGGCACAAAGGCCATGACGGCATGGCTGCGTCCTCCGCTATCTTCCGGAATGCGGGTGGGGACGGCGTCATGTCGCCGGTTCGGGGCTGCCGGTCCGTGGCTGCCGCAATGCTGGTGGAAACCTGGCAGACGTGCCGCTGTCGTTTCCTGTAGCAAAAGATAGCCGCAAGCCGGGCGTCTGACAAGGGCGCAGCCGTGAAAAGCCGCGCCTGCGCGTGATTATCCGGCTGCCGGGGCGGGGGGCGGGGTATCCTGCGGGGCGTCGCCCGACGGCGCATCCCCCAGCAGGGCCACGGCGCAGGCCCCCGGGCCGCTGTGGCAACCCAGCACCGGAGAGGCGGGCACCACATACAGCGGGGCCACGCCGAAGCGGGCTTCCAGTTCGCGGGCGAAGCGGGCGGCGGTTTCCGGCGCGCCCACATGGGCCACGGCAAAGCGCGGGTTGGTCAGGCCAGCCATGGCCTTTTCCAGCAGGGCGAACAGCTTTTCCCCGGCACGGCGCGGGCCGATGCCCTTGGCCGCCACGTCCACCTTGCCGCCCTTGCGCGGGTCGAAGCACACCACCGGCTTGATGTGCAGCAGCTTGGCCACCATGCCGGTGCCCCGGCTCATGCGGCCCCCGCGCACGGCAAAATCCAGAGTGTCCATGGCGACGTAGACGTGCAGGTTGTCTGCGTCGCGGGCGGCCAGACGGGCCACCTCCGCCGCATCCATGCCTGCCTGCGCGCGGCGGGCTGCCTCCAGCACCACCAGGCCAAGGCCCACGGTCAGGGTGCGGCAGTCCACGGCGGTGATGTGCGGCGAAACCATGCGGGCCACGGTGGCGGCGGACTGGTGGGTGCCGCTGTACATGGCGGTGACGTGCAGCGAGGCCACCTGCGCATGGGTGCGCAGCACTTCTTCGTACACGGTGCGGAAATCGGCAGGCGCGGGCTGCGAGGTGCGCGCGGAACGGGAAGCAGGCAGGCGGCGGTTGAACTCGTCCGCCGAAATGCTCACCTTGTCCACGAACTCCTCGTCGTCCAGGAACAGACGCAGGGGCACGGTGCGGATGGCGTACCTGTCCAGCAGTTCACGCGGCAGGTCGCAGGTGGAGTCGGTGACCACGGCTGTGCCGGTGGGCACCGGCGCGGCCTGCGGTTGCCCGTCAGCAGCGGCGGCCACGGCGGCCAGCAGGTCGCGGTGCTGGCGCAGCATGTCTTCCGCCTTGTGGTGCGATACCTCGCCGTATTCGGCGGCGATGGCGAACACCGCATCCGGCGTGTCGGTATGCACGTGGACCCGCGTTACGGCTCCCGCGCCCGCCACCACGATGGAATCGCCCAGTTCCTCCAGCCGGACGCGCAGTTCCTCGCGGTCCACGGTGCCCCCGCGAATCAGGCATTCGGTGCAGAAGCCGTAGGTCAGCTCGTCCACGGCCACCCGCTCCTGGGCTTCGCCCAGCGTGGCGTGGCTGTCGTCGGGGGTTCCGCCTGCATCGGCCAGATCGGGCTCTGTCTGCACGCGCCGGTTGATGGTGCCGCGTTCGGTGAATTCGGCAATGCCTTCCAGCAGGTACACGAAGCCGAGGCCTCCGGCGTCCACCACGTCGGCGGCCTTCAGCGCGGCCAGCTTTTCGCGCGTTTCCTGTACCGACTGCCGGGCGCGATCCAGCGAATCATGCAGCAGGTGGTGAAAATCCTTGTAGGAATGGCAGTTGTCGCGCAGGTGGTCGGCCCAGTCCCGAATGACGGTGAGGATGGTGCCTTCCTTGGGGTGGGCGATGGCTTCAACGGCGCGGTGCGCGGCCAGCGATGCGGCCTCGGCGAAGTCGCGCGGGCTGACCCGCGACAGATCCTTCACGCCTTCCGAAAACCCGGCCAGAAACTGGGCCAGGATGACGCCGGAATTGCCCCGCGCGCCCATCAGCGCCGATTCGGCCACGATGGAACTCATGCGGCTGATGGAGCTTTCCAGCGTGGCCGTGGTGGAGGTCACGATGGACTTCATGGTCCCGGCCATGTTGCTGCCCGTGTCGCCGTCCGGCACGGGAAACACGTTGATGGCGTTGAGGTGGCCGTGCTTTTCGATAAGGCGGCGCGCGGCGGCGCGCACAACCCGGCGGAAGCGGATGCCGTCCAGGTAGCTGATGCGCGAGGGCTGGGCCTGGCTTTCTGCATCGGGGGCAGCGACATCGGCAGCGACATCGGCAGCGACATCGGCAGCGACATCGGGAGTGACATCGGGAGTGACATCGGGGGCGGCGTCGTGCGCGCTATCGGGGGCGGCGTCGCGTGCGGTGTCGGCGGGCGTTCCGGGCGCGTGCTGGGGCTTAGGCTGCCTGTCCTGCAAGTGGTGTGGCTCCTGGCGGGGCAAGTATAAGATGGATGCGCGGGCCGGGATATGGCAGGCCGTGCCACAGGTGCAGGCCATGCTGTCGGGCTGCGGCCTTGCGGCCTGCCCGCCCCAGCGGCGCGTTAGCTATAATGGAGTTGCCGTGTCACTGCAACATTGTTGTAACAATTCGCAATACAACGGAAAGGTGGCATCGTCTCATGCCCTGCACAGGCCTGGCGGGGCCGGGTGAGTATGGAATATGCCCTGCGGCGTTGACGCGGCAGGGTTGTCATGCGACATGCTGCCGGGAACGTGCATCGTTTCGGGCAGGGTTGCCTGAATTCGCGTGTTCCCGGTTTTTCGCCCGGTATGGCCCGGTACGGCACAGTCCCACCGGGGCTCGCCTGATCTTGCCCGATCCCGCTCTGCCAGGCGCGGGGATGGGGCAACCCGACAATTCGCCAGCGACCAACATTTTCCATCAACGCATCGCATCCACATATCGCATGGGTAATTTCATGAATCTCGACCAGAAGCGCTGCATCATCTTTGACCTTGACGGCACGGTATACCTGGGCGACCGGCCCATCCCCGGCACGGTGGACTTCATCCGCCGCAACCTGGGGGTGCGCGACATCCAGTTTCTGACCAACAACACGTCCAAGAATCTTGCCGACTACACGGCCAAGCTGGCGGGCATGGGCATCCACATCGGACTCGACCGCATGCTTTCGCCGCTGCTGCCGCTGGTGGATCATCTGCGCGAACAGTCCATCACCCGCGTCTATCCGGTGGGCAACACCAACTTTACCGCGTTCCTGCGGGAACGCATGCCCGACGTCACCTTCACCGCCGGGGCCGACTGCCAGGCCGTGCTGCTGGGCTACGACACGGAACTCTCCTACCGCAAACTCACGGAATCCTGCCTGCTGCTGCAACGGCCAGAGGTGGCCTTTCTGGCCACCCATGCCGACAAGGTGTGCCCTTCGCCAAAGGGGCCGCTGCCCGATGCGGGCAGCTTCATCGCCCTGTACGAGGCGGCCACAGGCCGCACGCCGGATATTGTCTTCGGCAAACCCAACACCATTCTGCTGCGCTCACTGCTGCAACGCTACCAGCCGCATGAAATGGCCATGGTGGGCGACCGCATCTACACCGACAAGCTGCTGGCGGAAAACGCCGGAATGGATTTCATACTCGTGCTCAGCGGTGAAACCCGGCGAGAGGACCTGGCCGGACTGGAGCGCCAGCCAGCCCTTGTAGTGGACGATCTTGGGGGATACTGACGCGGACTGACGATATCCACACCACGGACAGGCGCAGATGCAGTCCGTAACAGAAACGTCACTTGCCGTGAGATGTCCGGTTCTGGCAGTTTGCCGATGCTCAGACCTTTTTCGCAGTGTGTTTCCGCAGAGGGGAAATACTTTGCGAATGTGCCGACATGGTGTATAATGTGGCGATTTTGCGGCGTTTAGGCGAGAGGGTAGGGCGCCGCGAAAAAGGGTCGATTATCCCAACGCAAACCGAGGAGAAGGCAATGACCAAAAAGTGGATGCATCTGCTGCTCGCCCCGATGGTGCTGGCCCTGGGGCTGTGCGCCATGTCCGCAACCTTTGCCAACGCCGCCGACGGCTGCGCGAACCGCGGCGCGCTGGACGCCATGTTCTGTGACGACAACAAGGACCTGGTGGCCGACGCCCCCAAGGACAAGGGGAAGTGGAAGGATCCGAGCACGCTGGTGTTCACCTATACCCCGGTTGAAGACCCCGCAGTCTACAAGGATGCCTTTGCCGATTTCCAGGCCTACCTGGAAAAGAAGACCGGCAAGAAGGTCATCTACTACACCGTTCAATCCAACGCGGCAGAAGTGGAAGCCATGCGTTCCGGCCGCCTGCACATCGCGGGCTTTTCCACCGGTCCCACCTGCTATGCGGTCAACCTGGCGGGCTATGTGCCCATCGCCGTCAAGGGCGATGCCGAAGGCTTTCAGGGCTACCGCCTGCTGATGATCGTACGCAAGGACAGCCCCATCCAGACCATGGCCGACCTGAAGGGCAAGAAGGTGGCGCACACCTCCGCTTCTTCCAACTCCGGCAACCTGGCCCCGCGCGCCATCTTCCCCAAGTTGGGCATCACCCCCGAAAAGGACTACACCGTGGTCTATTCGGGCAAGCATGACCAGTCCATCCTGGGTGTGGGCTACGGCGACTACGACGCCGCCCCCGTGGCGGGCGACGTGTTCAAGCGCATGGCCCAGGCCGGGCGCATCAAGGAAGCCGACTACCGCATCATCTGGCAGAGCGACGTGTTTCCCACCTCTTCGTTCGGGTATGCCCACGACCTGAACCCCGACCTGGTGAAGAAGATCGTCGAAGCCTTCAACGAATACCGCTTCACGCCTGAAATGCAGAAGACCTTCGGCGGTGCCGACCGGTTTTTCCCGGTGACCTACCAGAAGGATTGGTCGGTGATCCGCGAGATCGCGGAAGCCAACGGCGAAACCTTCAACCAGGGCGGTTTGCAGAAGATCGCGGAGAAGGAAGCCGCAGAGGCCGCCAAGAAGAAGCAGGAAGCCGAAGCCAAGAAGCAGTAGCACGCATGCGGCGGGTGTCGGATGACCGACGCCCGCCGCTTTTGCACGCGGCGCGGGGCTTCCCGTGCCTGGCATCTGAAAACGCGTGTCGTCCCCGTTTCTCCGGGCCTTTGTACCGGCCCGCCGCGCAGGTTGCCTTGACAGGCCCGGCGCGGAAAACGGCCCAGACACGCTGTCCGCAGGACGCACCACGCCCGCAGGCCGTACGCCGCCGGGCGTCGTGGCGCGTCTTTCACCCGCAGCTCCGGGAATCAGCAAGTGCACAAGGAAACAGCGTCCGCTACCGCTACCCGCCGCCCCGCATGCAGCGCGGGCGACAAGTCGCTCGTCGTCGAAAACCTGCGCAAGGAATACACGCGCGGCAAGCCCGTGCTCAAGAACATCAGCCTGACCGTGGCCGGGCAATGCACCACTGCCATCATCGGCCCTTCGGGCACCGGCAAGAGCACGCTGCTGCGCTGCATCAACCGGCTCATCGAACCCACCTCCGGGCGCATCCTGGTCAGCGGGCAGGACATCTGCACGCTGCGCGGGGCCGGTTTGCGGGCCG
Organism: uncultured Desulfovibrio sp.; assembly: GCA_964402645.1. Taxonomy (GTDB): domain Bacteria; phylum Desulfobacterota; class Desulfovibrionia; order Desulfovibrionales; family Desulfovibrionaceae; genus Cupidesulfovibrio. The sequence continues at coordinate 94,382 of CAYOCV010000003.1, forward strand.
CGCGGCGGCGCATCGGCATGGTGTTCCAGGAATACAATCTTGTGGAGCGCCTGTCGGTGATGGAAAACGTGCTCTGTGGTCGCCTGGGCTACATTTCGCCGTGGCGCGCCTGGCTGCGCAAGTTTCCGCAGGAAGACATCAACCGCGCCTATGACCTGCTGGACATGGTGGGGCTGACCGAATTCGCCCGCGCCCGCGCCGACGAACTTTCGGGCGGCCAGCGCCAGCGCGTGGGCATTGCCCGCGCTGTGATGCAGCAGCCGCACATCCTGCTGGCGGACGAACCCACCTCGTCGCTGGACCCCAAGACGTCCGTGGAAATCATGGAACTCTTGCGTGAAGTGGCCGCCGCCAACGACATACCCGTGCTGGTGAACATTCACGACGTGACCCTGGGACGTCGTTTTGCGGACCGCATCGTCGGCATGTCCAAGGGGGATGTGGTGTTCGACGGCCTGCCCGCCGACCTGACCGACGAACACCTCAAGCTCATCTACGGCGGCGAGGACTGGCTGGCATGAGCACCGCAACCGTCGCCCGTCCCGCGCCGTTCGCAGTCAACTGGTGGGCCCGCCTGGGCTACCTGCTGGCCGTGCTCTACTGTCTGTACGCCCTGTCGATCCTGGACATTTCCTGGGATCGCCTGATGGCGGGCATGGACAACGGGGCCCGCTTTCTGGGGGCCATGTTTCCGCCCGAATTCAAACGCTGGAAGCTGCTGATCGACAACCTGATGGAGTCGTTGCAGATAGCGCTTATCGCATCGCTCTTCGGGGTGCTGATTTCGCTGCCGATAGGGCTGTGCGCCTCGCGCAACCTGATGCCCGACTGGCTGACCTGGCCCGCGCGCGCCTTCATTGCCGTGTGCCGTTCGTTCCACCCGGTGATCTTCGCCATCCTGTTCGTGAAGGCGGTTGGCTTCGGCCCGCTGGCGGGCATCCTGACGCTGATCTTCGCGTCCATCGGCTTTGTGGCCAAGCTGTTTGCCGAGGCCATCGAGGAAATCTCGCTGAAGCCGGTGGAGGCCGCGCGCGCCGCGGGCGCGCCGTTCCTTTCGGTGCTGGCCTTTGCCGTGCTGCCGCAGGTGCTGAACCGCTTCATCGGTTTTTCCACCTACCAGGTGGACTCGAACCTGCGTAACTCCACCATGATCGGCATTGTGGGCGCGGGCGGCATCGGCGGTACACTGGCCGCCGCCTTCCAGCGCTTTGACTACAGCTTCGTGTGCGCCATCCTGCTGTCCATCATCGCGCTGATCATGGTGTCGGAGTACGTGGCGGTGCGGGTGAAGGGGGTGTTCCAATGAGCGCCGCGCGCACCTGGGAACGCTTTACCCCCACGGAACGCATGGCGCGCTTCGTGGTCTTTCTCGCGGCGGGCATCCTGCTGGCATGGTCGTTCCGCACGGTAGAGATCATCCCCGAATTCCTCATGGACGCCCCGGAGCAGGTGGCCGACCTGTTCAAGCGCATGTGGCCGGTGGACTTTGCGTACTACGAGCGCGGCGTGCATGCCGTGCTCATCGAAACGCTGCACATTGCCACCCTGGGCACCATCATGACCCTGGGCATCGCCATACCCGTGGGCATCATGGCGGCCAGCAACGTGTGCCGCGTGCCCGTGCTGAACTGGCTGGCCACGTTCATCCTGGTTTCGTCCCGCTCGGTCAACACGCTGGTCTGGGCGCTGCTGTTCGTGGCGGTGTTCGGCCCCGGCACGCTGGCGGGCACGGTGACCATTGCCGTGCGTTCCATCGGGTTTGTGGGCAAGCTGTTCGGCGAGGCGCTGGAAGAATCCGCCCCCGGCCCCGTCGAGGCGCTGCGGGCCGCCGGTGCTCCGTGGATCAGCGTGTTCCTGAAGGGCTACTGGCCGCAGGTGTCTCCGGCGTTCTGGGGCATTGCCCTGTTCCGCTGGGACATCAATGTGCGCGAATCATCGGTCATCGGACTGGTGGGCGCGGGCGGCATCGGCATGGCGCTCGACGAGGCGCTCAACCTGTTCCATTGGGACCGCGTTGCGCTTATACTGGTATGCATCTTCGCGGTGGTGGTCATCGCGGAGGTGTTCGTCACCCATATTCGCAAGCGCATCATCTAGGGACTGTCCCGCCATGGTCCTTTTGCCCTCTGCCTGACCAACCCGAAGGGCGCGCAGCGTGCCCGTTTCAGGCAGGGAGCAAAAATCCTCATGGCGTCAGCAGCCCTCGGAAATTGGTTGCGCTGTTGTGTGCGATGTTCACGGGGCGGCGAAAGCCGCCCCTTTTCGTTTGACGGTCGTATCGACGGCCCCGCCTTGGCGGGGCGGGAGGAACCCCATGCAACGTCTGAAGGGAAAGCGCGTCCTCATGTTCGTGGACGACGTGTATGAAGACCTGGAGCTGTGGTACCCCAAGCTGCGCCTGATCGAAGAGGGCGCGGAAGTGGTGGTGGCCGGGCCGGAGAAGGGCCGCACCTACACCGGCAAGAACGGTTACCCCTGCAAGGCGGACGCCGCCATTGCCGACATGGAGGACGTCAGCTTCGACCTTTTGGTCATCAGCGGCGGCTTTGCCCCGGACAAGCTGCGCCGCGACCCCAAGGTGCTGGAGCTGACCCGCCACATGCACGAGGCGGGCAAGGTGGTGGCGCACATCTGCCACGCCGGATGGATTCCCATTTCGGCGGGCATCATGCGCGGTTTTCACTGCACCTCCACCCCCGGCATCAAGGACGACCTGATCAACGCCGGAGCCATCTGGGAAGACGCCGAGGTGGTGGTGGATCGCAACCAGGTCAGCAGCCGCAAGCCCGATGACCTGCCCGCGTTCTGCAAGGCCATCATCGAACTGGCCGCCAGGTAGCCTCGCCGGAAGGCGCAATCTTCCGGCGCGTCGGCCCCGGCAGGGCCGGAGCACACGCGACGCAAAAGGGGAGGGACGTTTGTCCCTCCCCTTTCCTTTCACGCAGGCTGCATGCTGCCCCGTGCGCCAGTTACCTGATGGTCACCAGTTCGTAGGTTCCGCTGCCAAGCCCAAGGGCCTCGGCATGCTCAATCTGGCTCCGCCAGTTGGTGCCGGGATGGACAACGTGGAAATGGTCGTGCCGTCCGGTGTGCCCTGTATGTCCGGCACAGCCGCAGCCCGTTTCAACCTTGCCTTCCGGTTGCTTGCCGAACCTGTCGCCCAGCGCCGAACCGGGGATGACCGGCGCGGCATTGACCGCATCTATGCAGGCCTTGTCCAGCGCCACCGGGTCGAAGCTGGCGAAGATGCCGATGTCCGGAATGATGGCCGCATCGTTTTCGCCGTGGCAATCACAGTTGGGCGAGACGTGGTTGACCACGCTGATGTGAAAATGGGGGCGTCCGTCCAGCACGGCCTTTGCGTATTCCACCATCCGGATGTTCACGTCGTCGCTGCTGCCTTCCCACGGCGTGTCGATCGCGTCGAAGTTGCAGGTGGCGATGCAGCGCCCGCAGCCCACGCACAACTCGTGGTTGATGGACGCCTTCTTCTCTTCGTTGAAGGTTATGGCGTCCTGGTTGCAGTATCTTGCGCAGGTGCGGCAGCCCACGCACTTGTCGTGGGCGACGCGCGGCTTGCCGTTGTTGTGCATGATCATCTTGCCGGCCCGGCTGCCGCTGCCCATGCCGATGTTCTTGATGGCCCCGCCGAAGCCGGTCAGCTCGTGCCCCTTGAAGTGGTTCAGGGAGATGAAGACGTCGGCGTCCATGATGGCCCGGCCGATCTTGGCGGTTTTCAGATGCACGCCGCCCTCGATGGGTACTTCCACTTCATCCGCCCCTTTCAGGCCATCCGCGATGATGACGTGGCAGCCGGTGGAAAGCGGGGTGAACCCGTTTTCATAGGCGGCGTCCATATGCAGCAGGGCGTTGTTGCGCCGACCCACGTACAGCGTGTTGGCATCGGTGAGAAAGGGCATGCCGCCCAGCTTTTTCACCCTGTCCGCAACGGTCTTGGCGAAGTTGGGGCGCAGGAACGCAAGGTTGCCCGGCTCGCCGAAATGGATCTTGATGGCCACGAAGGCGTTCTGGAAATTGATCCGCTCCACGCCTGCCGCCAGCATGAGCTTGTCCATCTTGTCCAGCAGGCTGGTGCCGATCCTGCACCGCATGTCGGTAAAGTAGACTTTTGAAGGCTGCGGGCCTGCACCCTTTTGCGCTGTTTGCTTGGGAGAGGGGGCTTTCGCGTTGTCTTTCGCAGCGCTGCGCCCACGCGCAGGACGCTCGTTCTTTCCGGCTGCGGGTGCTGCGTGCGCCTTCCTGGGCTTTGCCGTTTCGCTCATCGTCATGTGCCTCCATGGTCGCCAGAGTTTGCCGCAGTGCCGTGCTGTACCCGTCGCATCGCTGCGGACGTGACGCGCCCAATCGCGTTCAGTCGCGTTTAGTTGCGCCAGCCGCCCCTGTCACTTCAGTCACTTCAGTCACTTCAGTCACATCGGGCACATCGGGCACTCTGGTCGCGCGGGATGTTTCCTGTCCGGCCTGGGTATGCGTGTTGCCTGCCCGGTTCGCACGCTCCGAGTCTGCCGGGCACCGTCGTTTCCTTCATGCTTTTTAGCGCAGGGAGTGCGGATTGCGAAAGATACGATTGTATCTTTCTTTTGCACATTCCTCTCATTTGCGACTGTGCGCGGGCGCAAGCCGGGTGGATGCCTGAGAGGGTGGGGGGGCAATAACAGGACGACGTGAACGCACAAGGGCCTTGCGGATGCTGCCCGCAAGGCCCTTGTGCGTTCACGTCTGGTTGAAGGCAGGCTGCTGCCGCCTAGTGCAGCCGCCACGCGGCCAGCGCCAGCATCAGGCAACTGACGACGGCACCGCCCGTGAACACGGCGGGCAGGTCGCCCCCGGCGTAGAGCAGGCCGAACAGCAGCGGCGCCAGGGTCTGGCCAAGGCGCAGCAGGGTGCCGTTGACGGCCATGATGGCGGCGCGTTGCTGGGTGGGGGCCAGCGAGGTCATCATCGTCGAAAGATTGGGCAGGTTCAGCCCCTGGGCCATGCCGAAGCACAGTACTGGTCCCAGCAGCCACCACAGGTCGGGCATCAGCGGCATGAGCAGCATGGCGACGGCGTAGAAGACATGGCTGAGCATGATCAGCCGCCGGGCCGGGAACCGTTCCGACAGCCGTCCCAACTGCGAGGCGATCATGGCCGTGCCCAGCGAGGATATGGCGAAGATGGCCCCGATGCGTGAGGGGGCGGCATGAAAGCGCGTGTCCGCCAGCACGGGGAAAAACGTCACCATGGGGCCATACAGCAGCACAAAGGTAAGCAGCGACAGCCCGAACAGCACCAGCGCGCTGGGTGACAGCGCAATGTGCAGGGTGGAGCGGAAATAGTCGCCAAGGGACTGTATGGCGCGCGAAGCGGGCAGGCGCATGCGCGCGGCGGCCAGCATCAGCGGCAGCACCGCCAGGGGCAGCAGGAAGGGCACGTTCCAGCCGAACTCTGCCAGCAAGCCGCCGAGGGCAGGAAAGATGGCCGTACCCAGGCTGAGCACGCCCGCGTTGTACCCCATGGCCCGCACCCGGTCGCTGTCCTCGTACAGGTCGCCGATGAGGGTGGTGTACAGCACGCCCAGCGGGGCCGCGCCAAAACCCTGCACGAAGCGGCAGACCAGCAGGGTCGTCAGGTCGCGGGCAAAGAAGCAGGCAGTGCCCCCAAGGGCAAACAGGGCCATGGCGGGCAGCAGCACGCGCTTGCGGCCCAGCCGGTCGGCCAGCACGCCCGCAATGGGAGCCAGCACGATGCCCGGCAGGGTGAACACCGTCAGCACAAGCCCCACGGAGGCCAGCGGAATGCCCAGTTCGCGCGCCATCAGCGGCAACGCGGGCATGATGCTGGAAACCCCCATGATGACGGTGAGGGTTATGCCGAAAATGGTGTGCAGATTTCTGTCGCGCAACAGCGGGTGCATCTGGGGTCCGTTGGAAAAACGAATGTTCGGCGGGTTCTACGCCCCTCCGCGCGGCAAGGTCAAGGCGCGCAGGGCAGGGGGCTGCCGAAGTCGGACCGGAATGGGGAAGCGGACGGGGAATGCATCCTGCCGTCATTGTTGCATCGTCTTCGGTTACCAGATAGGTAGTAAGGGGAGTCGGCACAGTGCCCCGCTTTGGGCGCGGGTGTGTGCCAGCCACGGGGGGCCAACTGCGTCCAGCCTACGCAAGGGAGATGTTGATGTCGCCGGACGACCAGGAAGGCTTGAGGGTTCGCTGCCCGTATTGTCGCAAGGTTTTCATGATGCGCAAGAAGCAGCCGACGTCGGAGAACGCCCGCATTCGGGTGAAGTGCCCGAACTGCGGTGAGGATATTCTGTTGCCCGGCGATGTGCTTGCGCGGGCCTGCAAGGGCAGCGAGAAGAAGTAGCCTGCACCGGGGGTGTGCGCGCGTGATGGCCAGGATGTGGCGCATGCCTGTTGCCCTTTGCGCAGGTGCGGACGACGGCTTGGCCGGGCGACCCTGCTCGGTGCCCCAGATCGGGACCCCGACCGGAGACCCCGACCAGTGCCCCCGACCGGCGGCCCCTGTGCCGCCCCCGCTGCCAGCTGACTGCCGTTTTCCCCGGTGCCTCTCGACGCGGGTTTCAGCATTCCGTGCAGAACCTGCATCCCCGTTCCGCTGGCGGGCCTGATCGCCCAGCGTACAAAGCCCCGGCATCGCAGGATGTCGGGGCTTTGTACATGGGCAGCCGTCCGGAACGGGCGGCCTAGCGTTTGCGCTTTTGCTTGAAGGCGTCCTTGGCCAGCCTGCCGAGTTCGGCCAGGCGGCGGTCCACCTTGTCGTACAGGGTGCCGGGGGAGAAGGTGGAATCGGCGCGCATGCGCCCGGCGGGCATGCCGGTAAGCAGTTCCATGGCCTCGGTGATATGCGCCACCGGCCAGATGGAAAAGCGCCCTTCGTTCACGGCGGCCACCACTTCCTGCTTCAGCATCAGGTGGGCGATGTTGTCCCTTGGCAGGATTACGCCCTGCTCGCCGGTCAGCCCGTGGCGGCTGCACACCTCGAAGAACCCTTCCACCTTGCGGGTCACGCCGCCCACGGCCATGATCTGGCCGGATTGGCTGACCGCGCCGGTAAAGGCCAGCGAAAGCCGGATGGGCACGTCGGCGATGGCCGAAAGCAGCGCCGCCAGTTCCGCGCCGGAGGCGGAATCGCCCTCTATGCCCGCGTAGCTCTGCTCGAAACACAGGCTGCCGGTCATCACCAATGGCTTGGTGCGGGCAAACTGGCTGACCAGGTAGCTTTTCAGGATCATCATGGCCTTGGTGTGGATGGGCCCGCCAAGCTCGGCCTCTCGCTCAAGGTCGATGATGCCGCCGTGGCCCACGCCCACGGTGCATGATATCTGGTGCGGCAGGCCGAACTCGAAGTCGCCGTACCAGGTCACCGACAGGCCGTTGACCCGGCCCACTTCGCTGCCGCTGGTGCGCACCTTGATGAGTTCGCGGTCGTATTCGTCCATGTAGTGCTGCTCGACCAGGTTGGCGCGATAGGTGCGCGCCACCATGGCGTCGTGCAGGGTGGTGCGGTCCACCAGCGCGCTGCCCTTCATGGCGGCCAGGGCCGAGGCCTCGATCATCAGTTCGCGCAGCACCGGGAATTTCAGCGAAAGCTTGCGCTGGTCCTCTATGATGCGCGAGCCGTAGTCCACCAGGCCTGCCATGGCGTCGCGGTCGAAGGGCAAAAGCTTTGACTCGTCAATGATGCGGGCGATGCGCGAAAGGTACACCTTCACGCCGTCGGCGTTGCGTTCAGTGGCCTCGGTCAGATGCGCCTTGATCTTGAACAGCTTTGGGAAGCGGTCGTCGTTGACCAGCAGCGTCTCGTACATTTCCTCGGTGCCCACCAGCACCACCTTCAGGTCCAGGCGCAGCGGTTCCGGCTCTATACCCTTGGTCTTGCTGGAATCCTGCCCGTCACCCGCGTCTTCTATGCGGGCCAGGCCCGAACGCAGGGCGCGCAGCAAGCCTTCCCAGGCGCTGGGGTAGGACAGGATGTCCTCCATGTGCAGCACAAGAAAGCCGCCGTTGGCCTTTTGCAGCGAACCCGCCTTGACCAGGGTGAAGTCCGTCACCAGCGCGCCCATTTCCGATTCGCGCTCTATGCAGCCCAGCAGGTTGGACGGGGTGGGGTGGTCGTCCACCATGATGGGCGCGCCGTGGGTTTCGCTGTTGTCCACGAACACGTTGATGTCGTAGCGGAAGGAGGTGTCCTCCGGCGGCGGGCCAAGGTCGGGCTGCTGCTGCGGCATGTGGGTGGGCATGTCGCGCTGCACGAAGCCTTCGATGTTGTCCAGGATGTCTTCGCGCATGTCGGCGAAGTAGCGCTTCAGATCGTCGCACGGGCAGGTCTTGGCGAACTTGTCGGCCAGCGGCGTCAGGAACTGGTCCAGCACCTCGCGCACCACTTCCTTTTCCAGGGTGCGCTCGTCCTCCACAAAGTCCTGCTCGGCGCGGGTCAGCTTGCGCATCAGGCCGGTCATGGCCTGCAGCAGGCGGTCGCCCTTCAGCTTCAGGCTTTTGCGCAGCGTGGCGTCGAGCTTTTCGTACTCGTCTTCGCTGAGGCGCTTGCCCTCTACGATGGGGTACAGGGTCAGGCTGCCGGAATCGTCCATGTCCAGGTTGAAGCCTTCGCCCCCGGCCACGGTGTCCATTTCCTTGAACAGCTTGCTGCGCTGGTTCTGGAATTTGTCCAGCAGGATGGTGCGCTTGCGCACGAAGGCGTCGTGCTCGAAGCGGCTGGGGGCTTCCTTGCGGGCCTTTGTCAGGGCCTGGGTAAGGGCGGTGCGCAGCTTGCGCCCCTGCCCGGCAGGCAGCGCGATAAGGCGCGGCTTGTCCGGGTCCTCGAAATTGTAGACGTGGATGAGGTCCGGCGGGGTATCCATCTTGCGGGCGCGCGGCGCAAGGTATTCGCGCAGCATGTAGGTGCGGCCCAGATTGGCCTCGCCCGAAAGGTAGACGTTGTAGCCGCCGTCGCGGATGTGCAGGGCCAGTTCCAGCGCCTGCAACACGCGGGGCTGGGGGGTGCGGCGCATGCCGTTGCGCGGCGGACGCGGAATGGCGTCGCTGGTCTCCCACTGGATGCGGGCGGGGTCGAGCGTGGCGCGAAGGCGGGCAGCGGGCAGCGGGGAAACCTTGGTCATGATGCTCCTGACAACGAAGGGCTTGATGGAATGCCAACCCCGGCGGGTGGGCCGGGGTATCCTGCCGGCACGAGGGGCCGGGTTTCCCAGCCTAGCCTGTTGCCCCGCGCTTGTCACGCGCTGCAAGGCAGGGCCGATGGGAGAGTTGGCGACACACACCGGTTGTCCGCCGTCCGGAGGCGCACAGGGTTTGTCAGCCGTGGCCGGAACGGCTATCATCCGCGCCATGGCCGCTACCCACGTCATGGAGCCCTGCGCCGGGGCAGAAACGCCCGGTGCGGACCGTCGTTCGACAGGGGGCGAGTCTGAGCCGCAACGCTCGCAGTGCCCTGGCAGCCCTGGCAGCCCTGGCTGTCCGGACTGTCGGGGCTGGCGGGACTGGCGGGATCGGGCCGTTCTGCTGTCCGTGGTGGTGCCCGTGCTGCACGAGGCACACCGCATCGCCGAACTGGTCGGGCATGTGCGCGCGCTGGCCGCAGAACTGCCCCCGGCAACGGTGGAACTGGTGGTGGCTGACGGCGCGCCGGAAGGGGACACGCTGACGGCGCTGCAGACGGCCATGGGCAAGGACGCGCGGCGGGCAGCCGTCGCAATGCCTGGCAAGGATGTTTCCGGCTCGGATTTGTCCGTGCGCGCCGTGGCCGCCCCGCGCGGACGTGCCCGGCAGATGAATGCCGGGGCCGCCGTGGCCCGTGGCCGGGTGCTGCTGTTTCTGCACGCGGACACCCGCCTGCCTGCCGGGGCCTTTCCCGCCGTGCTGCGGGCGTTGGGCGTGTCGCCGCACGTTGCTGGGGACAATGATTCGGACGCTGCCGCGGTCCCATTTGCCGCAGGTTCCCCGCCTGATGCGCATGGCGAGGCTGTGATCGGGAGGGGTGGATCGTTCGTCCCCCGCGATGGTGACCGCATCCCCCGTGCCGGGGCGTTTGCCCTGTCCATCGACGCGTCGGGGGTATGGTTCCGGGTGGTGGAAGCGCTGGCAAACCTGCGCAACCGGCTTACCCGCACGCCGTACGGCGATCAGGCGCAGTTTTTTCAGGCCGGGTTGTTCCGGGCCATGGGCGGCTATCCTGACCAGCCGCTGATGGAAGATGTGGAGATCATGCGCCGGTTGCGCCGCCAGCATTACCCTGGCCAGCCGCTGACCCTGCTGGACCTGCGGGCCGTCACCTCGGCCCGGCGCTGGCGCGACGAGGGGGCCGTGCGCTGTACCCTGCGCAACATCTGTCTGCGGCTGCTGTACGCGCTGGGGGTTCCGGCGCAGATACTGGCGCGGTGGTACCGCGCCCGCAAAGGAGCATCATGAGCGACACCTGCGTACTCTTTTTCGTCAAGTATCCGGAACCGGGCACGGTGAAGACCCGGCTTGCCGCCGTCATGGGGGAGGAACCCGCCGCCGCCATGTACCGCCATTTCGTGCAGGACATGCTGTCGGAACTGGTGCAGGTAAAGGCCGACCTGCGCATCTGCTGCGACACGGACGCCATGCCCGGCAGTCCGCAGGACGCGCTGGCCGCCTGCAAGGCGTGGCTGGGACCGCAGCATGTCTACCAGCCCCAGCAGGGAGACGACCTGGGCGCGCGCATGCGCACGGCCCTTGCCGATGCCTACGCCGCCGGGTACGAGCGCGTGGTGGTATTGGGCAGCGACATCCCCGATTTTCCGCACGAGTTGGCGCAGAAGGCGCTGGACGACCTGGACCTGCACGATGCGGTCATCGGCCCCGCCTTCGACGGCGGCTACTATCTGATAGGCTTCCGGCGCGACAGATTTCTGCCCGGCGTGTTTGATGGCGTGGACTGGAGCGGCTCCTCTGTATACGCCGCCACCATGGAGCGGCTGGAGGCCGCCCGGCTGGACGTGGTGCGCCTGCCGGAATGGAACGACGTGGACACCATGTGGGACCTCAACGTGCTGTACCGCACCAACCGCAACAGTTCGTTCCGCAAATCGTCGTCCTATGCCGCCATGCGCGAGCATGATGCGCTGATCCGCCAATATGACATGGAACTGCCCGTGTGGGCACGGGAAACGGAATCGGTCAAATGAACCCTGTTTCACTTCTGGCGCGCGCGGCATTGTGCTGCGGCCTGCTGGCCCTGTTGCTGTGCGTCCCTCTGTGCATCCCCAAAAGCGCGTTGGCCGGTGATGCCGCGCCGTTTCCCGACCCGGTCGACGAGACGCCCGAAGTCGGCAACGACCCAGCTGAGCCGGAAGAGCCGAAGAAGGCCAAGGCCTTCAGCACGGTGGTCATCTACTTCGAGAACGATCTGTTCGGCGGCACCGACCAGTACTACACCAACGCGGTGCAGGCCCGCTTCGTCTCGCCGGACCTCAAGACCCTTTCCGACGACAAGATGCTGCCGGATGTGCTGGACGAACTCATCGAAAAATTGCCCTTCGCGGGCGATCCGGACGCCCAGTACAACGTCAGCGTTGCCTTCGGACAGGCCATCTACACTCCGTCGGATACGCAGGCCAGGCACTATATTCCCGGCGACCGGCCCTATGCCGGCTTTCTGTACGGCGCGATCGGCCTGCACGCCAAAAAGGGCGATCACATGGACACCCTGCAATTCACGGGGGGCATCGTGGGGCCTTCGGCGCGCGGCGAAACGGCCCAGAACGAAGTGCATGAGATGCGCAAGATTCCCACGGCAAAGGGCTGGGACAACCAACTGCACGACGAACCGGGCGTGATGCTGACCTGGCAGCGCAACTGGCGGCTGAATCCTTCGTCCATCGGGCGCGGCTTTGGCTGGGACGTGCTGCCCCGTGTAGGGGCCACGGCGGGCAACGTACTCAGCCAGGCCAACGTGGGCGGCGAGATGCGCTTTGGCTGGAACCTGCCGGGTGACTTCGAGACCTCGCTGATCCGCCCCGGCGGGGGCATAGAGGCCCCCACCGACGATGCCGACCCCCGCGTGCGCGAAAGCTGGGGCTGGTACCTGTTCGCCGGGGCCGACGGACGCGCGGTGGGCAACAACATCTTTCTGGATGGCAACACCTTTCGCGACAGCCACGACGTGGAAAAGAAGTACTTTGTGGCAGACCTTTCCGGCGGTCTTGCGATAATCATCGAAGGGGTGCGTATTACCTATACCCACGTCTACCGTACGGAGGAATTCGTGGGGCAGGACAGGGGGCAGCACTTCGGCTCGTTGACCGTTGGACTTTCTTTCTGATGTTGTGAACACATGAATTTCACGGGCGGACGCGCCCACGGCAAAAAGGGTGCCCCTGCGGGGCACCCTTTTTTTGTGGTTTTTTGAAAGTGCGGCAATAAATAAATTTTATAGTGAATCATGTTTTTGGGCGCGGAGCAAGATTGTTGGAAATTTTTAGGGTATGACTTGTCGGTTGCAATGTGTGGATGTTTTGGATTCATTGTCTGAATGAACATGCAATGATGATGCGTTCGTTAGAATGTATGATTTGGTAGTGCTTGATTTCTGTTGTGCAAGATGCGTGTTTTTGCTTCTTCTGCATTTTTATTATGTAAAATGATGCTCGCATGGTTTCAGTTCTGCTGCATTTGAATATTTTGATGCAGCGCCTCATGCCACGGAATGTTTGTTCTGCCGTTGTGCGTCCGTGGTGCGCCAGGATGGCTGCCCGATGAGACTGCGTGCGGCGGCGCAGGGCAGGAGACCCGTGGCGTTATTTATCACAGTGATTGCCCGCATTGGGCTGGCTACAATATTATAGACAAAAAAGTTGGTGCAATGGGCAGACTACTCGGAAAACTCCTGAAGGACGCGCGGCAGGACCGCAAGATGGACGGCAAGCCGCTCTCCATCCGGCAGGTCGCGGACTTGGTGGGAGTGCATCATTCCTACCTCAGCCGCATAGAACGAGGAGACGATGTCAACCTGAAGCCGGAGCGGCTGACGCAACTGGCTGACCTGTTGGGGGTGGACCGATATTTCATGCTCGCGGTGGCGGGCATGGTGCCGGAGGAGTTGCGCATGGCCATCTACGAACACCGCGAGGCGTTCACCATGTTCATCCGGTACCTTTTGCGCGAGGAGCAGGAGCAGGCGTCCGTTGCGCTTTCGGATGCCCTGGCCGGTCGTCCGTGGCGCATTTCCTACCTTGATGAGGCTGATCTGCTGCGCGGACTGGTGGACGCCATGACGCGTAAAGGGTGGATCGTTTCACGGGTGGCCAGGGACCGCATGGCTACACTGTTGTCCACATGTGATCTGCCGTTTTGCGACATCGATCTGCGGCGAGGGGTTGTCGCCACCGCCGAGGTACGCAGCCTGCGTGTGTTTCGGGGGTGTCGCGGAGGCAAAGGCGGCGTTGCCACTGTGCATTGTTCACGACGTATCGTGACGGGCAAGCTGGGGGCCATGGTTTCCATGCTGCAACGCATGCGCCACGCCATGGGTGCGAGGGTGCGCGTGGTGGATGGCTTCGGCATGGTGGTGTTCGATAGCCAGGACCTTGATCCGCTGCCCGAAGACGCTGCAGACGGCGTTACCGGCGGCACGCCGGACCAGCGGGAAGGCACTGGCGGGGAATCGCAGCGGAACATCGTCTTTGAAAGTCTGGCGCGCCGACTTGAGGGCACGCACGAGAGCCGCCTGCGCTATGAACGTGCGCTGGGCAAGCTGGTCATGTCGGCCCACGCGTTTTTTCCGTGGGATGAAATGGAGGCCTTTTCATACATCATTCTGTTGCAGCATTGACGCGCATGCCGGGGTTTGCCGTTCTTTGCACGCACTTCCACCACAACCAGCAGACGGGGGTTTCATGAACAATCTCAGCGTTGGCATAAGGCTGATAACGGGCTTCATTGTGGTTTCCCTGCTTACGTTGGTCACGGCGGGAATGGGGCTTTTCGCGCTGGACCGGAACGCGGAAACCCTGCACCGGATCAACGAGGACCTGCTGCCCGCCATACAGCACATGTATGAAATCGAACTGGAGCTGAAGAATATCGCAGAATCACAACGCATGCTGATGCTGGACATCCTTTCTCCGGCCCAGCGCGTCAAGGAGCGCCGGGACATTGATGCCGCGCGTCAGGCCGTGGAGGAGCAGTCCCGTGAGGTTCTGCGCCTGAAGCTTTCGCCGCAGGTGAAGCAGAAGTGGGATGTTTTCGCTACTGCACGCAAGGCCCAACGTGTCGTCAATGACGAGATATTCACCGCGATCGGCGACTGGGAACGTGACATGGGCAACACGGGGCTGAAGACACGGGCAGCGGAACTGGTGCTGGGCAGGGGCGACCAGGGCAACGCCGCGCTGGCTGACGCCGCCGGAGCGGTAGAGGCAGCACTGCTTGCCGAGGCCGAAGCTGCACGCACCGAAAGCGCCGCGTCAGCCCGGGTGGCGCACAACACCTCGGTGGGGCTGGCCATTGGCGCTCCCTTGCTGTCGTTGTTGCTGGGGATGCTCATCTTGCGGTCCATCACCCGCCCGTTGGGAGGTGCTGTGTCGTTCGCGCAATTGGTGGCGGGCGGCAATCTGGGTGCGGAACTGGCGGTGCGCGGGCGAGATGAAATCGGCAAGCTGGCCGACGCCCTGCGGGTGATGGTGGACACCCTGAAGGCCAAGATAGCCGAGGCCGAGGACAAGAGCGTACAGGCAGCCCGCAAGGAACAGGAGGCCCTGGCCGCCATGCGCGAGGCTGACGAAGCCCGTAAACAGGCAGAAAACGCCAAGCGCGAGGGCATGCTGCAAGCCGCCGCGCAGGTGGAAGGCGCAGTGGAAGTGGTGTCGTCTGCGTCTGAAGAACTTTCCGCCCAGATCGAACAGGCTGACCGGGGCGCGGAAGAGCAGGCCAAGCGCGTTTCGGAAACGGCCACGGCCATGGAGGAAATGAATGCCAGCGTGCTGGAGGTTGCCCGCAGCGCAGGCGACACGGCAGAGGTTTCCGATGCGGCGCGGGCCAAGGCTGCTCATGGGGCGGCGCTGGTGGAGCGTGTGGTGGGCACCATCGACGGCGTGCGGCGGCAGTCGCTGAACCTCAAATCCGACATGGAAGACCTGGGCCGTCAGGCAGAGTCCATCGGGCAGATCATGAACGTGATCAGCGATATCGCGGACCAGACCAACCTGCTGGCCTTGAACGCGGCCATTGAGGCGGCGCGCGCCGGAGACGCCGGGCGCGGCTTTGCCGTGGTGGCCGACGAGGTGCGCAAGCTGGCCGAAAAGACCATGCAGGCCACGGTGCAGGTGGGCGACGCCATCCGGGGGGTGCAGCAGGGCACCCGCAAGAACATGGAGAACGTGGACCGTTCGGTGCAGGGTATCGAGGAATCCACCCAACTGGTGCGCGAATCGGGCGAGGCCCTGGGCGAGATCGTGCGGATGGTGGAAACGGCGGGCGATCAGGTGCGGTCCATTGCGACAGCTTCTGAGCAGCAGTCGTCGGCCAGTGAAGAGATCAACCACGCCGTGGAACAGGTCAGCACCATATCCGGCGAGACGGCGCAGGCCATGCGCGAATCGGCGCGGGCCGTGTCCGCCCTGGCGGAACAGGCCCAGGTGCTGAAGCGGTTGGTGGAAGAAATGAAGGCGGCGTAGCCCGCATTATGAAGCTGGAAAAAGCATGAAAACGGGCCGCCCTTCCGTGTTGGAGGGGCGGCCCGATGTTTTGCAATCGAAAGCGGGATCGAAGCGGCCTGCAAAGGGCAGGGCGCAGGGACTGGCTAGTTCGTCGCCGCCCCGCTGCCGTAGACCTCGGCCAGGATCTCGCCCGCGCCGTCGGCCACCAACTCTGCGGCCAGATCCAGGCCGATCTGGCGGGCCTGCGCGCCATCGGGGGCGCTGACGCCGTTCACGGTGCGGCGGATCACCCGCGCGCCGGTCAGGTCGGCCACCAGCCCTTCCAGGGCAAAGGTGTCGGTGCCGGTCATCACCGCGTGCCCGGCGATGGGCACCTGGCAGCCGCCCTGCAGCCCGGCCAGAAAGCCGCGTTCGGCCTCCACGCGGATGCGGGTGGGGGTGTGCTCCATGAAGGCCAGCAGTTTATGCAGGTCGGTCCGGTCGCCCCGGAACTCTATGCCCAGCGCCCCCTGGCCCACGGCGGGCAGGAAGGCGGGCGGGCCCAGCACTTCGCTTTTGGGTGCGGAAAGGCCAAGGCGCTTCATGCCAGCAGTGGCCATGATGATGGCGTCGAACTGGCCCTCGGAAAGCTTGCGCAGCCGGGTGTCCACGTTGCCGCGCAGGGAAACCACGTTCAGGTCCGGGCGCAGGCCCAGCAACTGCGACTGGCGGCGCAGGCTGCTGGTGCCCACGGTGGCGCCGTGGGGCAGGGCGGCCAGCGAATCGTACTGCACGGACAGGAAGGTGTCGGACGGTTCCTCGCGTTCGGGGATGATGCCCAGCACCAGCCCTTCCGGCAGTTCCATGGGCACGTCCTTCATGCTGTGTACGGCAAGGTCGGCCCGGCCATCCAGCAGCGCCTCTTCGATTTCCTTCACGAACAGCCCCTTGCCGCCCACCTTGGCCAGCGGCACGTCGAGGATGATGTCCCCGCGGGTCTTCAGCACCAGCAGTTCAACGGAAACGTCGGGGTGCTGGCCTTCGATGCAGGACTTGACGTGTTCGGCCTGCCACAGGGCCAGCTTGCTGCCACGGGTAGCGATGACGAGTTTCTTCATGTGGTTGCGCGCGGTGAGAGGATGATGTTGAAGCTTGCAACTGGTTCCGGGTTAGGATTTTCGTTTGCTGGCAAGGAAAGCAAGCCCGCCATGAGGGAATATGCCTCAGCCGTTAGGTGAGCGAAGCGAACCTTACGGATGAGGACCGCAAGGCGCTCTTATCGTATTTGACCGATATGGCGGGCGAAGTTTGACGTGGCCAGCGGACGAAAGGACAATCCGGAGGCATCGCTAACTGCACGTGGAGCAGTTACCGCCCGAACACCCGGAACAGCCGCCGCGGCTGGACTTGGGGAAGGTCACGGTCTGCCCCACGCGCGAGGGCGCGGGCATCTTGAAGCAGGCGCAGGACAACTGCTTTTCGGTACGGGCGGAACCGCAGGCCGGGCAGGGGGGCACATCGTCGCCAAAGACGAGTTCCTCGAACTTCTTGCCGCAGGCGGTGCATTCGTATTCAAAGATGGGCATGATGCGTGTCTCCTCCAAAGGCGGTGCAAAAGACAGCCCGCTGCGGTTCGTGACGCGGCCCCCGTGTCGCATGACGCGTTGCCGGGCGCGGGGGCCTGTGCGGGCGTGGCGGAAATATGCGGGATGCGCGGTGTTTGCGGAATGGCCCAGGCCTATTCCGATGCCTTGCCTTCCAGGTACGGTTGCAGGGCCAGCACGTTTTCGAACAGGAAATGATCGGTCAACTGGCACAGCAGGTGGCCCACGGTGATGTGGATTTCCTGCACCAGCGGGGTGCGGCGGTCGGCCACGTCCAGCAGGTAGTCGCACAGCGGGGCCATTTCGCCGCCGCCGCGTCCGGTCATGCCCACGGTGGCCACGCCCTTTTCGCGCGCGGCCTTCAGAGCCAGCACCACGTTGGGGCTGTTGCCGGATGTGGAGATGCCCACCAGCATGTCGCCGGGCTGGCCCAGCGCCTGCACCTGCTTCTGGAATACCTGCTCGAAACCGTAGTCGTTGCCGATTGCGGTAAGTATGGACGTGTCGGTGGTCAAGGCCAGCGCAGGTAGGGGCGGGCGTTCCATCATGAAGCGGTTGACGAATTCGGCGGCCAGATGCTGGGCGTCGGCGGCGCTGCCGCCGTTGCCGCAGAACATGATCTTGCGGCCCCGCGCAAGGGTGAGGGCCATCTGAAGGGCCAGTTCCGCCACACGGTCAGCGTTCTGCTGGAAGTAGCGTTCACGAAGCTTCGCGCCTTCGGCGGCGTGTTCGAGCACGATCTGGCGGGCAGTGTCGGTCATGGGACGGTCGGTACCTCTGGGCGGCCATGCGGCGTCGGCGTGAATGTTGCGGAACCACTCGGCAGTATACCAAATGGCCGAACGTGACAACCGTGCGGCAGGGCAGAAGGGGTGGCTGTGCGGACGCCCAGCCCTGCCCGCACCCCGCGTGCGGCGCGCCTGAATCACGGCAGGGAAGGGCCGCGCGTGGGGTGGGCGGATATGCCGCTGCTGCCATGGCCCACTTGGCATCCTGTTCCGTTCGGCCCGTATCGCCCCCTCGTTTCCCCGTACCGTTCAGTTACCCTGCACTGCTCCGTACTCCGTCCCCCCTGTTCCGACCCGCTTCAGGCGGTCGCACGCGGTTATCCCTTGAAGGCGAGGTCCGTTTCCTCTAGGAACACTCCATGCACACCGCGCTTCGTTCCATTCTCATTGTCACCAAGTCGGGCCACCGCGAGGCAGAGGCCCTTGGCGAACGCATGCGCGCGTGGCTGGTCGCGCGGGGGCTTGCGGCGCACGTGGTGGAAAACACGGGAGATGCCGTGTCCCTGGCCGTGGCCGGGCAGGAATGCAGCCTGGCCCTGGTGCTGGGCGGCGACGGCACCATCCTTGGCGTGGCCCGGCGGCTGCTGGGCACCGGGGTGCCGTTGCTGGGCGTGAACCTGGGCAAGGTGGGCTTTCTGGCCGAGGTGGCCGCCACCCGCTGGGAGGCAAGCCTGGAACGCCTGTTGTCCGGCGGCGTCACCGTGCAGGAACGGCTGGCCCTGTCCTTTCGCGTGGAACGTGACGGGGTTACGGTGCATTCTGGCGGCGCGGTGAACGACGTGGTCATCAATCGCGGCATCCTTGCGCGGGTCATCAACCTGGACCTGCGCGTCGGGTCCGAGCGGTTGGGCGAACTGCGCGCCGATGGACTGATCGTTTCCACCCCCACCGGGGCCACGGGGTATTCCGTGTCCGCGCGAGGGCCGCTGGTACACCCGCAACTGCACGTGTACACCGTGACGCCCATCTGCCCGTTTCTGAACAACCTGCTGCCGCTGGTGCTGCCCGGCGAGGCCCGCCTTTCGGTGACGGTGCGTGACCGCACCACAGAGGTCTACCTGACCCAGGACGGGCAGGAAGGCTACGCCCTGCACGCGGGCGACGTGGTGCATGTGGAGCGCGCGCCCGGCGGCATGCTGTTCGCCACCATCGAGGAACTTTCGTACTACCGCAAGTTGAAGGCCAAGGGGTTCATCAAGGATCAGGCGTAGCGCCGGTCTTGCGGTCCGTGCCCGATCCGTGCCCGGTCCGAGTGGGGGGGGGGCATTCCGCCTGCTCGTTGACCGCCGCGCTTTCCGGTCGCCACGCCGGTTTGTCCATTCCGTCTCCGCGACGGCCCTTTGCCGGGGGGCCGCCCCGCCGTGCCACCCGGCCCGCCGATACGAGGTTGTCATGCGAAAGCTGCCCGAGTTCGACGCCGTCAGGGACATCCGCCTGCGCAAGGACCCCTATTTCGACGCGTGGGTCTACAACTTCATGACCGAGAACAATCTCGAACACCTCATGAACCCCACGCTCATCGCCACGCCGGAGCAGTTGCGCTTCATGGTGGCGCTGGCCGACGACCAGATCTACGTGCCCTGCTCGGACGACACCTTCCGCCTGATGTGCGCGGCGGAAACCCCGCGGGAATTGCAAAAGCAGTACAACCGCGCGTGGCGCATCATCATGCGTCTGGTGCGCAGCGCCACGCACATCGAAAAGCAGGTCAAGCGGCGCATTCTGCAATACTGCCGCCACCGTTTCCGCCTGCATATCAGCCAGCACACCACCATCCCCTCGCGGGTGGTCAAGCGGCTGACCAGCATCGTGCTTACCCAGTCCGGGCAGGAAGACCCGTGGACAGGCCGCAAGCAGGCCGCCAACCGCAAGGCCCGTACCCTGTTGCAGGACCCGGCGTTGCAGCGCCTGCTGCGCCGCCCCCCCGCCACGCTGGACCCGCACCGCGACATCGTGGACATGCGTTGGGAACTGGATCTTACGGAACTGGTGCGGCTGCTGCACGTGGCCATGCATGGCCGCCAGTGGGTGCAGTGTCCTCCTTCACCGCTGGAAGTGGAACAAGCCCTGGAGTCTGTGGGCGAACCTTCCGCCCAGTTGCGCCTGCTGTTCGGCCCGGAGACCGAGCCGCGCAAGAAGATCCTGTACCTGTGCGACGGCGACGGCGGCGTGGTGTTCGACCTTGCCGTCATCAAGGTGTTGTTGCGCATGGGGCACCAGGTGGTGCTGGCCCTGAAGGAAGGCTTCTTCTTCTACGCGCCCATGATCTGGGACGTGGAGTCCGATCCCACGCTGAAGGAGGAGATGGAATCCGCCTTCGTGCTGCACGACGACCGAGTGAGCAAGAACGACCTGTTGCGCCATCTGCGCGAGCACCGCTTTGTGGTCATTTCCGACGGCACGCGCGAACGGCTGAACCTGTACCGCGCCAGCGTCACCTTTGCCCGGTCGTGGAAGGAATGCGACGTGGTCATGGCCAAGGGCTGGCGGGCCGACAACATCTTTCTGCGCACCAGCCACCAGTTCACCCGCGATATCGTGTGCTTCTGGGGCGAGGACGACGGCCAGTGCAACATCATCTGCAAGCCCCGCGCGACAGGGGTGCGCAAGTTTACGGAAAAGGATCTGGCCGGCAAGGCCGCAGAGATCATCGAGGCCATGCGCGCAGCGCGTCAGGCGGGCAAGGCGGTGATGTTCTACAGTTGCATCATCGGCTCCATTCCCGGCCAGACCAAGACCGCCATCGGCGTGGTGGACGCCTTCGTGCGGCACCTGCGCGAGAAGTTGGACACCACCTTCATCGTCAACCCCGCCGAGCACTTCGAGGAAGGCATGGACGGCGACGACCTGATGTTCATGTGGGAACGGGTCCAGCGCAGCGGCCTCATCGACATCTGGCGTTTCCAGACCGTTGAGGATATAGAGACGAGCTTCGCGCTGCAGGAACGCAAGGTGCCCTCGGTGTGGTCGGGCAAGGATTCCACCTACTCCACCGGCTGCACCAAGGAAATGCAGATCGCCCTCGACATGCAGAAGAAGCACCGCGAACTGCAGATCATCGGCCCTTCGCCGGACAATTTCTTCCGCCGCCGCGAATACGGCGTGGGCAAGTACTTCGACGTGGGCATCAGCGGATAACCCAGCCTCAAGGATACACGATGCAGACCCCCCAAGCCGTGGCGACGCTGCTCACGGAATGCTTTGCCGCACAGCACCAGGCCACTGCCGACTGGCACGTGGCCGAACCCCCGGCGCACCAGCCTGCGCCCGAAGCAGCCGACGCGGTGGCCGACGGGGCGTTGCTGCACCGGCTGGTGCTGGCCCAGCACCTGATGAACTTTCGCCTGTGGCACGTGGAAGACACCGCCCGCCGTACCGACGTGGGCACCGATGTCATCGCGGACTGCAAGCGCACCATCGACGGCCTGAACCAGCGCCGCAACGACTACATGGAAAAGGTGGACGCCTGCCTGGTGGCGCTGCTGCGCCCGCACCTGCCCGCCCCCGCCCCCGGCCAGCGCCCGCGCCACAATACGGAATCGCTGGGCATGGCCGTGGACCGGCTGTCCATCCTCAGCCTGAAGGTCTTCCACATGGAAGAGCAGGCCGAACGGGCCGACGCCGCGCCCGATCATCGTGAACGCTGCGCCGCCAAGCTGGCCGTGCTGCACGAGCAGCGCGCCGACCTAGCCCAGGCCGTGCTGGACCTGACTGCGGAGTTCCTGGATGGCCGCAAGCAGCCCAAGGCCTACTACCAGTTCAAGATGTACAACGATCCCAGCCTCAACCCCGAATTGTACAAGCACGTGAAGGGGTAGGAGAATGGCGTTGAGGAGAGAATAATCGGGGGAAGGAACCTTTTGCGCTCTGCGGTCCTCATCCGTAAGGCTCGTAAACTCGCCTAACGGCTGAGGCAAAAGGTTCCTTCCCCCGGCCCCCCAACCTCCCAAACTTTTCATTAGGGGGCATACCCCCAAAAAGGGGTCAAGGGGGCGCGGCCCCCTTGCGGGGGGCGGGGCGGAGCCCCGCATTGCCTTCGCATTCAAGCCGTCAGGAGATTCGTCATGGCCTTGTATGAAGCCGTCATCGGGCTGGAAGTGCATGCGCAGTTGCGCACGCGGTCCAAGCTGTTCTGTTCCTGCTCCACCGCGTTCGGTGCGGCCCCCAACACCAACGTGTGCGAGGTGTGCTCCGGCATGCCCGGCGTGCTGCCGGTGCCCAACGCCCGCGCCGTGGAATACGCCGCCCGCATGGGCATGGCCGTGAACTGCACGGTGAACCCGGTCTCGGTGTTCGCGCGCAAGAACTATTTCTACCCGGACCTGCCCAAGGGCTACCAGATTTCGCAGTTCGAGACGCCCATCTGCGAACACGGGCACCTGGACATCACGGTGAACGGCCAGACGCGCCGCATCGGCATCACGCGCATCCACATGGAAGACGACGCGGGCAAGAACATCCACTCGGCGGGCGACAACGCCAGCTACGTGGATCTTAACCGCTCCGGCGTGCCACTCATCGAGATCGTCAGCGATCCGGACATGCGCAGCGCCGAGGAGGCCGTGGCCTACCTGAAGGCCCTGCACGCCATCGTGGTGTACTTGGGCATCTGCGACGGCAACATGGAGGAAGGCAGCTTCCGCTGTGACGCCAACGTGTCCATCCGGCCCAGGGGGCAGCAGGAATTCGGCACCCGCGCGGAACTGAAGAACCTGAACTCGTTCCGCAACGTGCAGCGGGCCATCGAGTACGAAATCGCCCGCCAGCAGGACGTGCTGGAGGACGGCGACGCCGTGGTGCAGGAAACCCGCCTGTACGACGCGGTGAAGAACGTCACCGTGTCCATGCGCGGCAAGGAAGAAGCCCACGACTACCGCTACTTCCCCGACCCGGACCTGATGCCCGTGCGCATTGCCGAAGCCGATCTTGCCCGCTGGCGCGCCGACCTGCCGGAACTGCCGCAGGCCCGCCGCACGCGGCTCATGGAGCAGCACGGCCTGTCCGATCAGGACGCCGACGTGCTGACTGCGGACAGGGCGCTGGCCGATTTCTTCGAGGCGGCTACGGCAGCCTGCGGCCAGCCCAAGAAGGTGGCCAACCTGATGCAGGGCGCGCTGCTGCGCGAACTGAACCAGCGCGCGGTAACCGTGGACGCCATCGCCATGCGGCCCGAAGCGCTGGGGGAACTGGTGCGCATCGTCGAGGCCGGGTTGATCAGCGCCAAGATCGCCAACGACATCTTTGGCGAACTGCTGGAAACCGGCGCCATGCCCGAGGCCTTTGTGAAGGAGCGCGGGCTGGTGCAGATTTCCGACACTTCAGCCATCGAAACCGCCGTGGACGAGGCCATCGCCGAAAACCCGGCGGAAGTGGAAGCCTACAAGGGCGGCAAGACCAAGCTGATCAGCTTCTTCATGGGGCAGATCATGCGCAAGACCAAGGGCAAGGCCAACCCGGCCCTGGTTACGGAGTTGCTGCAGAAGAAGCTGGGGTAGCTCGCGGCCCATGCCGGGCATGACCCGGCATGGCGACGAAACGCAGACGCCAGACGCAACGCGGGGGCGGAAGAACCGGACAAGGTTCCTCCGCCCCCGCTTCATGTGTCGAGGCAGGCGGCAAAACTGAAGGCGGACAGGGAGACTGGGGGCAGGGGGCAAGGAGACAAGGGAAAAGGGGTAGAGGGGCGAAAAGGCGGGAAGACGCGGCTAGTCCCGTGCGGTCAGAATGGCCAGCCCGGCTTCGTGCGCAGCGTCGGTGAACTCGTCCATTTCCGGGCCGTGGTCGTATCCGGCCAGGTGGCCAAGGCCGTGTGCCAGCAGGCGCAGGGCGTGTTCCACCGGCTCCTGCCCGTACAGCAGGCATTCGCGCCGCCAGGTATCCAGCGACAGCACCAGCCAGCCGATGTGGCAGGGGGTGTCGTCCGACAAGATGGACGACCCGTCATGTGAACTGTCCTGCGAACCTTCTGGCGGGCCATCGCCCGAGTCATCGCCCAGACGGGCGGCGGGCCATGCGACAGTGGCGTTTGCTGGGTCTTCAGGCGCAAAGCCGTCCGGCGACACGGGCGCTTCGACTTCCGGCAGAACGGGCGGCAAGACGGGCAGGCCGTCTTGCCGCAAAACGGGCGGCCCGTCGTGGGCAGGAAAGGACAGGATGTTGGTGGGGCCGGTGCAGCCAAGGTGCGCGGCATTCAGCCGGGCGATTTCCTCGTCACCCACCATGTCCAGTTCCACGGTGCATCCGGCAAGGCCCGTGGCCTCCTGCATGGCCGCAAACACGGCGCGCAGTTCGCCGGGGGCCAGGGGCAGCAGAAAGCCCATGCCGGGCGCGCGGCGCAGCACCAGCATGGATTACCTAGCCGGGCTTGCCGTGTTTGCCGGAGGCTGTGTCGGCAGGAGATGCCGCAGGGGCAACGGTCGGCGTGGTTTCGTTCTGCGCGGTATCCTGCGTGCCGTCATTCTGGCCCGACGTCTGCATCAACTCCGCTGCGATCTGGTCGGGCGCATCTTCGATCCGAGCTTGGGCATCTCCGTTGCCGCCGTCCAGCGTGCCGTAGCAGCAGGGCATGGGCGGCTGCGGTCCGTCGCAGGCGGGGCAGGGGGTATCAGCCTTTTTCCCGTTCTTTTCAACGGGCTTGCCGTTCCTGTCCCCGTTCTTGTCCCCATTCTTTTCGGGGCACTTTTCCGCACCCTTTTCGCCGCACTTGGGCACGTCCCGGTCCGGACTGCGATCCGGCTGGCCGGGTTTGGCCGCGTCCGGATAACCGATGCGCTGGTGGAACAGCCCGGTCAGGATGCGGTGGAAGTTTTCGCCCAGCTTGTGCAGGTCCTTGAAGGTCAGTTCCGATTCGTCAAGCTGCCCCTCGGCAAAGATGCCCTTGACGATGGTGTCGATGTGCCCCTTGATGCGTGCCGGGGTGGGCTCCACCAGCGTGCGGCTGGACGCCTCCACGGCGTCGGCCAGCATGACGATGGCCGCCTCGCGCGTTTGCGGGCGCGGGCCGGGGTACTGGTAGTCCTGTTCGCGCGGGTTTTCGCCCAGGTTCACGGCCTTCTGGTAGAAGTAGCGGATTACCCGCGCGCCGTGGTGCTGGCCGATGATGTCCACGATCTCTTGCCCCAGCCGGTGCTGCTGGGCCAGTTCCACGCCTTTCTTGACGTGCGAGGTAAGAATCAGTGCGCTCATGGACGGGGCCAGCTTGTCGTGCTTGTTGCGCCCGCCGAACTGGTTTTCGATGAAGTATTCCGGGCGGCTCAGCTTGCCGATGTCGTGGTACAGCGCGGCCACCTTGCACAGCAGGCTGTTGGCGCCGATGGCCTTGGCCCCGGCCTCCACCATGTTCGAGACGATGAGCGAGTGGTGGTAGGTGCCGGGCACGGCCACCATCAGGTCCTGCAACAGCGGCTGTTCCAGGTTCATCAGTTCCATCAGCCGGAAGCGCGTGGTGTAGCCCAGGCACAGTTCGATGATGGGGGACAGCGCGAACAGCAGCAGCAGCGAGAGCAACGCGTTGACCACCACGGCCAGCAGCCCCCACGCCAGCGATGCCGGGTCCACATGGCCCCCCAGCGCCGTGGCGCCCAGCCAGACCAGCCCCAGGCCTGCGCACAGCGGCAGCATGCTCCACACCACGTCCTGGCGGGTCTGGGCGCGGGTGACCAGCCAGGTGTTCCACATGGCGCCCAGGAAATAGAACATGAACAGCGCCAGGCCCCCGTCGGCCAGAACGGTGCAGAAAAAGGCCAGCAACAGGCCGGTGACGCAGTAGCGCCGGGCCGAAAAGATCAGTGCGGCAAGGCCCGCCGCCCCGGCCACGGGAAAGGCGAAGGCCAGCACATCGGGCGTCAGCGCCGCGCCCTGCTCCAGAACCCGCTGCCCCAGCAGCGTCAGCCCCTTGGACATCAGCGCGAACACCAGCAGCAGCAACGCCACGAAAAACAGGTCCTTCTGGCGTACGGCAGACCCCATGCGCCCGCTGGGCGAAAACAGCATGCCCGCGCCCAGCAGCAGCGATGTCAGCAGCACCCCGGCCACGGTGGCCAGATGTACCTTTTCGCCCTTGCGCGCCCAAAGGGCCTGCAATTTCAACTGCTGCTCGCGGCTTACCCGTTCGCCCTGGCGCACCACCACCTCGCCCTTCTGGATGCGGTAGAACACCGGTTCCACGGCGCCGGTCATTTCCGCCACGCGGGCGTCGGTGGCCTCGCGGTTCAGGGTCAGGGTGGGCGAGAGCAGGGGCGATATCAGCAGTACGGCGGTGCGGCGCACGGCCAGCGACGCCTTGGTGTCGTTCTTCAGGTTCTGGCTCAGTTCGGAAACGATGGACCGCAGGTCATGCAGGTTCTGCAGGTCGGTGCGCAGAGTTTCGCTGCCGGTGGCCAGGTCGCGCAGCAGCACTCCGCCCTTGAACTGGAGTACGATGCGCGTGTCGGCGGAAACGCCTTCCGCCAGGCGCGATTCCACCCACGGCAGGGCGCGGGTGTTGACGAGGGTCTGCAATTCCTCGCTGGCCAGCACGCTGATGGTGCGTTCGGTGATTTCCGTGCCCAGGGCCTCGGCCAGTTGCCAGCGCAACTGTTCCTGCTCCGCCGGGTCGGCATGGTTCACGGCCAGAAAGATTTCATGCACCCGCTGGCGCAGGGTGGTGACGGGTTCGCGGCTCAGGTCGAACACGGCGGGCTGCAACTGGGCAACCTGGTCGCGTCGGGCGCGGGTGCCCTGCTGGTCTTCCACCAGCAGGTCGCGGTCGGCGGTCACATCCTGCGAGGCGATTTCACCGGCCACGTACAGGCGTACGGAGGGCGAAAGGTTGGCCCCGGACAGCAGTGCCAGGCCGACCATGGTCAGACAGAAGAAGAACAGCCCCGGCCCGGCCTGGTGGCGCGCCAGCCAGCGGAAGGGCGCGGTCACGAATGCGGCGGTGAGGGCGGCGGGTCTAGCGTGATGCTGCGGTTTCGTGGCGTTCATAGGCCTGCACGATCCTGCCCACCAGGGGGTGGCGGATCACGTCGTCTTCGTGAAAGCGGATGGAGCGGATTCCCTTGACGCCGTCAAGCACGCGCAGGGCGTGTACCAGGCCGGAACGCGACAGCGCGTCGGCCTTGCCCGATGCGGGCAGGTCTATCTGGGTGATGTCGCCGGTGATGACCGCGCGCGAACCGAAACCCAGGCGGGTAAGGAACATCTTCATCTGTTCCTGCGTGGTGTTCTGCGCCTCGTCAAGAATGATGAACGCGTCGTTCAGGGTGCGCCCGCGCATGAAGGCCAGCGGGGCTATTTCTATGATGCCCGTTTCCAGCATGTCGGCCACTTTCTGGAAGTCCTGCATGTCGTGCAGGGCGTCGTACAGCGGGCGCAGGTAAGGGTTCACCTTTTCCACCAGGTCGCCGGGCAGAAAGCCCAGCTTTTCTCCCGCCTCCACGGCGGGCCGGGTGAGGATGATGCGCTTGACCTTCTTGGCCAGCAGCATGGAAAGGGCCACGGCCACGGCAAGATAGGTCTTGCCCGTGCCTGCGGGGCCCACGGCGAAGACCATGTCGTTTTCGCGCAGGGCGGCCACGTAGTCGCGCTGGCTGAGGGTCTTGGGGGTGATGGTCTTGCGGGGGGAGACCACGAACACCGCATCGCGGAAGATGCGCCGCAGGTCGGCGGAAGGGTCGCGGTCCAGCATGCCGTAGGCATAGGCCATGTCGCGCTGGTATACGGGGTGACCCGACTTCAGCAGGCCGTACAGCTGCGCCAACAGGTTCAGCACCGTTTCGCGCACGCGGGCGTCGTCCGTGTCCACGGTGACGGTGGTTCCGCGCGTATCCAGGCGTACGCCCGACTTTTCTGCGATCAGGGCCAGGTTGGCGTTGTGCGCGCCGAACAACTGGTTGGCCAGTGCGGCGTCGTCAAATTCCAGCGTGGCGGCAGTGGTGGTTTGCGACATGTGTCTCGTGGGTTGTGGTGGGCGGAGCGGCGATGTGTGCGATGCGCGGCAAAGGCGGCATATGCCGCTCTGCCAGCCGGTCATCCAGCCGGAGTCATGCAAGATAGCGGCCAGACTGGGACAGGATGATGGCCGGAACGCGGCTGACCGTTGACAGGCGGCAGGCGTCCAGCCTGGCAATCGGGCTGGCACACGGCAGGGGGCCGCCTGCGGGTTCGACTACGGAACT
Source organism: uncultured Desulfovibrio sp. (assembly GCA_964402645.1). Classification (GTDB taxonomy): domain Bacteria; phylum Desulfobacterota; class Desulfovibrionia; order Desulfovibrionales; family Desulfovibrionaceae; genus Cupidesulfovibrio. The sequence goes on from CAYOCV010000003.1 coordinate 122,574, forward strand.
GGCTGCGGAACTGGCCGTGGCTCCGACCAGGCGTGGCCCGGCTGCGGAAGAACGTAAGCACACCCCGATCCGGATGGGATGGCGAGAAGAGCGTCTTGAGGTGCGCCGCGTATATCCGTTACCGCCCCGATAGCCCGTTTCCGGCGTGGCGTCCAATGGTTTCGGCCCGTACCGGCAGGGTGGTATGCGGTGGCGCATGGGTGCGGCGGACAGGGCAGGGACGAACCGGGCAGGGGGCGAACAAGGCAGGGGGAGACGTGCCGGGCACAGGCGCAGCGGCATGCCGTGGAGGCAGGGAGAGTGAGTCCGCGCTGGCATGGGCGATGCATCAAGCAACGTAAAGACGGAACCCGGCAAAATCGTCCGTCCGGAGGCAACATGGCCATTTCATCCATCTACGGCAATTACGGCACCTACGGCATCGATCTTTCGACGTACACCGACGGCAGTTCCACCTCGTCGTCATCGTCATCATCGTCTTCGGGCACGTCGTCGTCCTCTTCCGGCAACACGGTAACCGGGTATTCGCTGGACTATCTGGCCCAGCTTTCCAGCGTGCTGAAGGAAATTGCGCCAAACGCCACCGGCAAGCTGACCTTCAGCATGGTGGGGGACTACCGCAAGCAACTGGAGGAGGAATTTTCCGCCAAGGTGCGGGAAGACCTGACCAAGCTGGGCGTGGACAAGGACGTGGAGTTCCGGGTGGTCACCGATGAAAAGACCGGCGGCGTTTCCGTGGTTACCAACAGCCCGGACAAGGCCAAGATCGAAAAATATTTCAAGGACAACCCGGACATGGTCAAGAAGTTCCAGAAGATCCAGACCCTGTCCAACCTCGAAAAGGCCCGCAAGGCGGAAGGGTTTTCCCCCCAGGACCTCAGGACCCGCCTGCAGATGGAAGCCATGAGCGCCTGGTGGAGCGAGGACGGCGCGTCGTCGCAGATCATGGATTTTACCGGCGATCAGGCGACCTTTCTGACCGGGTTGCGCAAACGGGTATAGCCGCACGCGCAACAGAACGACGACACGTTGGCGGGGCAGCCATCGGCGGCCTTGCCTCCATCTCGTATGTAGAAGCCCCGGGCATTCCGCCCGGGTTCCCCGGCACTCCCGTATCCGGCCTGCCGGGGCACGGGGTGGGCGGGGGTTGTCATTGCCGGGCGATTGCGGCATGACGTGCCCGTGAACGCGCCAGACCCAACCGCCCCTTCCGACATGTCCGCTGCCATCGGCGGCATGCCCCAGACGCCCCAAACGTCGTCGCAGGCGTTGTCGTCTTCCATGGTTGCGGGCGGCGCGCCGCTGCGCACCATTCAGGTGGTCAACGTGCGCTGGTTCAACGCCACGGCGTGGTACGGCATGATGCTGGCCCGCCTGCTGCGCGAGGCCGGGCACGATACCCTGGTGCTGGGCCTTGCGGGCACCGAATCATTCGAGCGCGCCCGCGCCTGGGGGCTGGACCCCATCCCCCTGCCGCTGAACGCCGCCAATCCCTTCACCCTTGCGAGCCTGTACGGTTCGCTGCATGGCCTAGTGCGTGACTTTCGCCCCCACGTGGTCAACTGCCACCGGGGCGAATCGTTTGTGCTGTGGGGCCTTTTGAAGGCGCTGCACGCGCGCGGGCCGCACCGCTTCGGGTTGGTGCGCACGCGCGGCGACCAGCGCCTGCCCAAGGGCAACCGGCCCAACCTGTTCCTGCATACCCGCGTGGCCGATGCGGTCATTGCCACCAACACGGTGATGGCCGAGCACTTCGTCAATGAAATGGGCGTGCCTGCCGACCGGGTGCATACCATTCTGGGCGGGGTGGACGAGTCCGTGTTCCGCTTCGACGCGGCGGGCCGCGCCCGCGTGCGCGCCGAATACGGCTGGACGGACGACGATTTCGTGGTGGGGCTGCTGGGGCGGTTCGACGCGGTGAAGGGCCAGCACGAACTGATCGAAACCGTGGCGGGCCTGCGGGCAGGTCGTTGGGACGGCACGCCGCGCCCACGCCTGCGGCTGATGCTGGCCGGGTTCGATTCCGCCACGCCGGAGGCCACCGTGCGCGGTTGGCTGCGCGAGGCGGGCATCGCGGATATTTCGGTCATCACCGGCAAACGTCCGGATGTGGCCGCATGTATTTCGGCCATGGACCTTGGCGTCGTGGCCTCGCTGTGGTCGGAAACCATCGCCCGCGCCGCGCTGGAGATCATGGCCTGCGACAGGCCGCTGGTGTCCACCACCGTGGGCGTCATGCCCGATCTTTTGCCCCACGGCGCGCTGGTGCCGCCGGGCGATGTAGCCGCCATGGCCGGGGCCATCGCCCACGCCATGGACAGCACGCCGTGGCTGGAAATACTGCGCGACGCCTGCGGGCTGCGCATAGAAAGCCTGCACCGGGCCGATTTTCTGCATCGCACCCTGGATGTCTACAGGGGCGTGTGCCGCAATGTATGGCAGGGCAGTTGCCGTCTGAATGTCCAGGATGGGGTCTGATTCGCCGGGGTCCCTCGGCTCGCCAAGCGTGTTTGACGGGCCAGACAGGCCAGACGGGCCAGACGCCCCCAGACGAACCGGGTTTCCCCGGCGGCAGGGGCAGGACCTGTCATCCCGTACATGTGTTGATGGCCCGCATGTTTTGACCGCCCCCATGTTTTCTTCATTTCGACGGCGCACCCGCGCCGCCGCACCATGTACACCGGCTGGGCCGCGCCGTCGGTCCGTCCCGCAAGAGCCAGAGCAGGAGACACACCAGTGAGCCTCAAGAGTTTCGCCAGCGACAACACCTCGGGCGTACACCCGCGCATTCTCGCCGCCATGGAGCGCGCCAACGCCGGGCACGCCCGCCCCTACGGGCAGGACCCGTACACCGAGCAGGCGAAAGAGGTGTTCGCCCGGCACTTCGGGCCGGACATCGACATGTACTTCGTGTTTCTGGGCACGGCGGCCAACGTGCTTGGGCTGCGCGCCGTGACCAGACCGTGGCATTCGGTGGTCTGCGCGGACGTGGCCCACATCAACGTGGACGAATGCGGCGCGCCGGAATCGGTGACCGGGTCCAAGTTGCAGGTCATCCCCTCGCACGACGGACGCATCCGGGTCATGGATGTGGTGCCGATGTTGCACATGATCGGCAACTTCCACCACAGCCAGCCGCGGGTCATTTCCATCACCCAGTCCACGGAACTGGGAACGGTGTATTCCCCGGCGCAAATTCGCGCCCTGGCGGACTTTGCCCATGCCAACGGCATGCTGCTGCATATGGACGGCGCACGGCTGGCCAACGCTGCGGCGGCGCTGGACGTGAACCTTGCGGCGCTTACCCGCGACGCGGGCGTGGACGTGCTGTCCTTTGGCGGCACGAAGAACGGCATGATGTTCGGCGAGGCGGTGATCTTCTTCAACCCGGAACTGTCGCGCGAGTTCAACTTCATCCGCAAGCAGGGCATGCAGCTCATTTCCAAGATGCGCTTCATCGCCGCGCAGTTCATGGAAATGCTGCACGACGACCTGTGGCTGGAAAACGCCCGCAACGCCAACGCCATGGCCCGGCTGATGGCCGACAGCCTGCGCGGCCTGCCGCACGTCACCATTACCCGGCCCGTGGAGGCCAACGCGGTGTTCGCGCGGCTTTCGCCCGAACACATCGCCAAATTGCAGCAGGATTTCTACTTCTACGAATGGGACCCGGTGCTGCACGAGGTGCGCTGGATGACCAGCTTCGACACCACCGAGGAAGACGTGCGGGAATTCACCGACGCCGTGAAGGCGCTGGGGTAGGGAAGGCCGCTTTCCCACAGGATTGCAGCGGCAGGGTGTGGTGGGAATCCGCCCGTACATACCCCGCCAGACGGCAAGGCCGCGTATTGCATCAGATCGGCAATGAAAGAGTGGGCGTATGCCATGGCATACGCCCACTCATGCATGTATGCAGTAGTCTTGTTCAATTGATTCAAAGTATTAGCATCTGTCGTCCGCGTTCGGTGTCGCAGGGCGCAGTTCCGGCCAGGCGTTTCTGCAGCGGTAAGCAGGGAGCCGCCATGCCGCAGTCAGGCCAGCTATCAGGGGGACATCAGAACTCGTACATCAGTGACAGATTGCCCCCCACGCCTTCGCGTGTGCCGGTATAGCCCTGCGCGCCCAGATCGAGCGAAAAGCCGCTGTCCGGCACGGGCTTCCAGGTGATGCCCGCCTCGCCCAGGCCCGTGCCGCCCTTCAGGGACGGCGCGGGTGCATCCACTCCGGCCACCACGCTGTGCGCCGTGCCGTCGAATTCGTATTCCCACGCCGCGCCGATGTACGGCGTGATGCATTTGTTCAGGGCGTAGCCAAGGCGCGCCCCAAGGCGTGTGCGGTACGAATCAATGTCGTCGAATGTTACCGGGTCGCCCAGTATGCGCACGTCCGCCCCCGTGGTGTGCGTCCAGAAGTACTTGCCGTACAGGTCAAGCCAGGCCTGCTCGCTGATGTTCCATATGTACCCGAGTCCCGCATGCGCGCCGTAGTAGGCGACGTTGATGTCGTATTCGGCCTCTCCCAGTGTGGGGTTCAGGTCGTCGCTCCTGTAGTCGGAACTGAGCCTGCCCGCGCGCACCGTTGCCTCGGCGTACAGCCCGCGCGCCATGCCTGTGGTGGCTTCCACCCGGCCCAGCAGGCCGCCGCCAGTTGAACGACTGTCGCCCCGGGCCGTTATGCTGTCGCCCGCCGCCGTTTCGTTGTGGCTGTCGTAGGAGCCGATGCTTGTTTCGAAGAATGCACCCACAAGCAGGTCCGCGCCGCTTACCGGCAGGCGCTTGGCCAGACCGGTCATGAGGGCGAAGCTTTGCATATCCACATGAGAGCCGGTGGCATAGCGAGAGGTTGAGCCGGACGTGGCCCCGAAGCCCGCCCAGCCTGCCTGCGCCATGTTGTCTGCGCCAAGGGCGGCTGCCGCGCGCGCGTTGCCCATGCCCGGCCCGGCCGCAAGGTCCGCGCCCTGCGTCACAAGGGCGACGCCGGCCGCCTTGCCCTCGGACGGGGATTTGCGCACGCTCTCGTCCGTCTGTCCGATGCTGGTCACACGGGCCACAAGACTGTCGACGGTTGTTTCCAGACCGAAGGTGTAAAGGCTGGAAATGCCCGACATGCCCGTGACGTTATTGGTCATGCCCGCGTCGGCGGTGAGGATGGAGGTGCTTTTGATAAGGGTAACGGTGTCGTTGACGGCCAGCGGGGTTCCGCCGCCCACAATGCCCACGCCCACGGTGGTCGGGGCGGTGGAAGGTTCACCCGGGGGAGGAGTGTTGATCATAACCCCGTTATTCACGGTGAGCACCGTATCGCCCGCCCGGACCGTATCGGGCAGATAGAAGCGGAAGTTCTGGAAATTTTCGATGCCAGGTGTCTGAAGGTTCAGGGTGTGGATTTCCAGCGTGTTGCCGGTGCGGGCATCCCTGGCGGGGTCAGGTGGGGCAGGCTGCAGGACGCGACCGCCAATAAGGCCGGAATTGCCCAGGTCGGGGTTGCCGAAGATGCGCACGGTGTTGCCGGTGGCGGTGCCATCCCTGGAGTATCCCCCATATACTTCCGTGGTTATCGTGCCGCCGGTGATGGTTACGATGTTGTCGTAGGCGTTTTCGGTTTGGGAGTATCCCCCGTAGATTCCTTCGCCTGCATGTGTTCCGCCGGTTACTGTTACCCGGTTGCCCCAGGCGTTGCCGCCCACGCTGAAGCCGCCGATTATGGGGCCGCTAACGCCCGTGTCAATGGTGACGTCCCCATTCTCGGCCGCATGGTAATCGTACTGATAGATGCCGATGTAGCCGGGGTGCGCGAAATTGGGCACGGGATCGATTTCGCTGCCGCCCGAATTGGCGGCCTGCAGGGGCGCGGCCAGTGCCAGTAGCGCGAAAAGGAGTAACGCTGCCGGTGCGCGCGCGGCATGGCGGCGCGTGCGCCGTGGACTTTTGGTCGCCTGCGAGGGGCACAGGCGCAGGGGCAAGAACATGAAGGCCTCCTGATGTTGTGTCGCGGTGTTTCTCCAGATGGTGTCGGGCGCAAGTATGCCCGGTGCAGCGTGTGCTGGCATCGGGCATTGTTCGCTGTTCAGTCCTTTCGGATGTTGTCCAAGCTGAACGTATGTTAATGAAATGCGTTGTGAATGTAAATATATCATGCCGCGTATCTGCAACATGTTGAAGGTGTTGGCGCGAAGCCTGCATGGTGTTGTAGGGGGGGAATATTCAGAACTGCATTCAGGGTGTTTGCAATAGTATTGCGTTAACCTGTCATCATGAACGGCAGGCAATCTGGGGTGCAGTCTGCTTGGAGAGCTTGCGGAAGATAGGATCTGTAGTTTGTCAGCCGTGATTCAGGCGGGAAAGTTAGGGCGTATTTATATGGATGGTGCTGATTCCTGGCGCTCCGCACCAGAGCCGCTTTGTTTACAGCCTCATTTTCGCGTACAGTCCGGCCAGCCAGGGGCGGGCGTACAGGAACAGGCGCAGCAGCAGCCACGAGCCGGGTTTGTCCTTGGCCTTGAAGCGGTGGACGTGGGCGGCGCAGCCGGGCGGGTTGGGGCCCATGGTGGTGGCGAAGAACACGGAAAAGCCCTGGGCCCGCGCAATGTCGCGGGCCTCGTCGCAATATGCGCCCCACGGCCAGCACAGCGAGCGCACGGGGTGCCCCAGTTCATCGGCAAGGGTGGCGGCGCAGGCGGCCAGTTCGCGGGTCATGCGGGCGGTGCGGTCGGCGTCGGACTCGTACGCGCCAAGGCCGGGCGGCGTGGCGGCGAAAGTTTCAACCAGAACTTCAAGCTCGCGTACCTTGTCGGTATCCTGAAAGAAGGCGTAGGCCCCGGCCTTGTCCTGCGGGACCAGCGCGCGGATGGCGTCCACCAGTTGCGGGTCGGGCAAGAAGGCGCGGCGCAGCAGCGCGGGGCGCTGGGCAAAGGCGGGCAGCCCCCACGGCACGGCAACGTCCACCCGGTCAAAGGTGCGCGAACGGGGGCCGGGGGCGTGAAAGCCCGTGTATTCCGGCTTGGAGAACACGGCACGGTGCCAGTGGGAATGGGCGGCCACCGCCATGGCGCCGTCGGCCTCCATCAGCCGCATTTCTTCCCAGTTGCAGAACAGGTCCTTGCGTTCGTCAAAGCCCAGTTCGTGGCGCACGTAGGGGGCATCCACACGGGGCAGCCCGTCTTCGCGGATGCGGCCTGCCTGCACGTCGTCCAGGGTGGGGCGGGGCGTGCCCTGTTCCAGCTTGCCCGCCACGGCAAAGATGACCCCTTTGTGTCCGTATTTCTTCAGGATGGGCCAGGCGTAGACGTAGTTGTCCAGAAACCCGTCGTCAAAGGTGATCAGCGCGCTGCGCGGCGGCAGGGGGGTCTGGCCCAGCAGGTAGGCCTCGGCCTCGGCCAGGCCGATGCCGGTCCACCCGGCGCGGCGCATGGCCCGGCAGTGGTCCTCGAAAGTATCGGGGTGGACGGCGATGGGGTTTTTCTTGCGGCTGACGTAGTGGTACATCAGCACGGGCAGGCTTTTCAGGCCAGTGAGGCGGGGGCGGCCAACGGATGCGGCGGGGCAGGATGCGGACATGCGGTGACGGTGGCTGGGCCGGTTGGGGGAATGAAGGGCGGGGTCGTGGAAACACGGTCCCGTTCGGCGTCTGTAGCGCAGCGGGGGGCGGTCGTCGAGGGGGCGGGGGCGGCGCGGCCTGCCCCATGCCCCGGAATATCGTGTCGATCTTTTGACGCAATCCGCTTGACACCGGGGCGCGTCGGATTATCCTACAATGGCAGCAGGTTTGCAGCCTCATAGACGCTAAAGGAGAGCTATACGAGATGGCAGTCGAATACAAGGACTATTACAAATTGCTGGGCGTGGAGCGTTCCTCCCCGCGCGACGACATCTCGAAGGCGTACAAGAAGCTTGCCCGCAAGTATCACCCGGACCTGAACCCCGGCGACAAGAATGCGGAAGACCGCTTCAAGGAAATCAACGAAGCCTACGAGGTGCTCAAGGACGACGAGAAGCGTCGGCTCTACGATCAACTTGGCCCCAACTGGCAGCATGGACAACAGTTTCAGGGCGCGCCCGGCTTCGAGAACATGCGCTTCGACTTTGGCGGCGGGCGCGGCTTTGAAGGCGCGGGGTTCAGCGACTTCTTCGAGACGCTGTTCGGCGGCGGCGGGGCGCGGGCACGCGGGCACGGCGGACAGGGCGGACAGGGCGGACAGGGCGGCTTCGGGCCGGACCCGTTCGGCAATTTTTCCGCCCGGCAGCGGCGCGGACGCGACGTGGAGGCCGAATTTGCGCTGACGCTGGAAGAAGCCTTCCGGGGCGGTCGCAAGGCCGTGTCCCTGCGCGAGGCGAACGGCGGCAGCAAGACGCTGGAGGTGAACATCCCCGCTGGCGTGCGCGAAGGCGGGCGCATACGTCTGGCCGGGCAGGGCGACCCCGGCATGGGCGGCGGCCCGGCGGGCGACCTGTACCTGAAGGTGCGCATGGCCCCGCATCCGCAGTTTACCCTGGACGGCGACAACGTGATCTACGACCTGCAACTGGCGCCGTGGGAAGCGGCCCTTGGCGCCACGGTGCGCGTGCCCACGCTGGACGGCGAGGTGGACGTTACCGTGGCCCCCGGCGCGTGCAGCGGACGCAAGCTGCGCCTGCGCGGCAAGGGGCTGGGCACGGGCGCGGCGCGCGGCGACCAGTACGTGCGCATCGGCATCCGCACGCCTGCGGAAGCCACGCCGCGTGAACGGGAACTGTGGGAAGAACTGGCCCGGACCTCGGCGTTCCGGGCGCGCGACTAGCTGACGAGGCTAGCGTAACCGTAGCGGAACTGGCGCGGAACTCCGCCGACACGACATGCATCCGGAGGTGACACCACATGTACCCCGATGACGGTAACAATCCTGGATATGACCGGGGGCACGGCCTTGCACAGGGCGGCGAACTGCCCATCCGTTCGGAATTCATCGCCTGGGCGGAATTCCTTCAGGTGTCTGGCGTACACCCCAGCCGCCTGGGCGAACTGATCGAACTGGGCTGGCTGGTACCGCGCCGCACGGCGGGCGAAGGCTACCTGTTCCGCCGGGTGGACGTGTACCGCACCCGCAAGCTGGAACGCATCTGCGCCGACTTCGAACTGAACAGCCTGGGCGGCTCCATCGTGGTGGACCTGCTGGACCGCATCGACCGGCTGGAACGCAGGGTGCGCGAGCTTGAGGCCCAACGGTAGCTGTACGGCAGCCAGGGGCATGGTCCGATAGCGTCATGGCCCGATAGCATCATGACCAGATGAGTACGCGGCCCGGCAGCGGTGCATCCGCACCGGGCAGCACGAAATTTTTCGCCACGGGCGCGCCGCCCCCGGCATTTCCGGGGCCGCAGGCCGCCGCCCTCGGCACATCGAAGCTCGTACCCGGCCCCGCCGGGCAAGGGGGAAAGAACGCATGGACATCAACAAGTTTACCGAAAAATCGCAGCAGGCCATTGCAGAGGCCCAGTCCACAGCCGTGCGCCTTGGGCACCAGCAGGTGGACGTGGAGCACGCCGCGCTGGCCCTGATTCGGCAGGAACAGGGTCTGGTGCCGCGCCTGCTGGAACGTGCGGGCTACAAGCCCGACGCCTTCGCCGCCGCGCTGGAAGCGGCCTTGCAGAAGCGCCCGGCAGTCAGCGGCCCCGGCGCGGCCCAGGGACAGATTTACGTCACCCAGCGCCTCAATCAGGCCCTGGTGCGCGCGCAGGACTTCGCCAAGCGGCTCAAGGACGAATACGTCAGCGTAGAACACCTGATCTGCGCCTTTCTGGAAGAACCGCCGTCCACCGACATGGGCCGCGTGGTCCGCGAATTCGGCCTGACGCAGGACAAGCTGCTGGCCGTGCTGGAAGACGTGCGCGGCGCGCAGCGCGTCACCACGCAGAATCCGGAGGACACCTACGAGGCGCTTCAGAAGTACGGCCGCGACCTTGTGGAAGAAGCCCGCAAGGGCAAGCTGGACCCGGTCATCGGGCGCGATGCGGAAATCCGCCGCGTGGTGCGCATCCTTTCGCGGCGCACCAAGAACAACCCCGTGCTCATCGGTGAGGCGGGCGTGGGCAAGACGGCCATTGTCGAGGGCCTGGCCCACCGCATCCTGAAGGGCGACGTGCCGGAAGGCCTGAAGAACCGCAGCCTGTTCGCGCTGGACATGGGCGCGCTTATCGCCGGGGCCAAGTACCGGGGCGAGTTCGAGGAACGGCTGAAGGCCGTGCTGAAGGAAGTGGAAAAGGCCGAAGGCCGCATCGTCATGTTCATTGACGAACTGCACACCATCGTGGGCGCGGGCAAGACCGACGGGGCCATGGACGCCAGCAACCTGCTGAAACCCATGCTGGCGCGCGGCGAACTGCACTGCATCGGCGCAACCACGCTGGACGAGTACCGCAAGTACATCGAAAAGGACCCGGCGCTGGAACGCCGCTTCCAGCCGGTGGTGGTGGACGAACCCACGGTGGAGGACACCATCTCGATCCTGCGCGGCCTGCGTGAGCGGTTCGAGGTTCATCACGGCGTGCGCATCAGCGATTCGGCCATCGTCGAGGCAGTGACCCTGTCGCACCGCTACATCACCGACCGTCAGTTGCCGGACAAGGCCATCGACCTCATCGACGAGGCGGCGGCGCTGATCCGCACCGAAATCGATTCGCTGCCCGCCGAACTGGACGAGGTGAACCGCAAGGTCATGCAGCTTGAGATCGAGCGCGAAGCCCTGCGCCGCGAGACGGACGCCGCCTCGCGCGAGCGGCTGGAAAAGCTGGAGAACGAACTGGCCGACCTGCGGGCCAGCCAGGCCACCTTGCTGGCCCAGTGGGAGCGCGAAAAGGGCTCCATCGACGCCGTGCGCACCATCAAGGAAGAGATCGAGCGCACCCGCCTTGCCATCGACGAGGCGGAACGCAACTACGACCTCAACCGTGCGGCGGAACTGAAGTATTCCAAGCTGCTGGAACTTGAGCGCAAGTTGGCCGACACCGAACGCGGCGACGACGAGAACCGCCTGCTGAAGGAAGAGGTGCGCCCCGACGACGTGGCCGAAATCGTGGCCCGCTGGACGGGCATCCCCGTTACCCGGCTGTTGGAATCGGAGCGCGAGAAGCTGCTGCGCCTGGGCGACGTGCTGCACGAACGGGTGATCGGCCAGGACGAGGCCGTGCAGGCCGTGGCAGAAGCCGTGCTGCGCGCCCGGGCCGGGCTGTCCGACCCCGGGCGGCCCATCGGGTCGTTCATCTTCCTTGGCCCCACGGGCGTGGGCAAGACCGAGCTGTGCAAGACGCTGGCGGAATCGCTGTTCGACAGCGAGGACAACATCGTGCGCATCGACATGAGCGAATACATGGAGAAGCACGCGGTGGCCCGGCTTATCGGCGCGCCCCCCGGCTACGTGGGCTATGACGAGGGCGGCCAGCTGACCGAGGCCGTGCGCCGCAAGCCGTACAGCGTGGTGCTGTTCGACGAGATAGAAAAGGCCCACGCCGACGTGTTCAACGTGCTGCTGCAAATCCTGGACGACGGGCGGCTTACCGACAGCCATGGCCGCACCGTGGACTTCAAGAACACCATCATCATCATGACCTCCAACATCGGCTCGACGCACCTGCTGGACGGCATCACCGACGAGGGCGAATTCCGCTCCGGCGTGCGCGACAGGGTGATGGACGAAATGCGCCGCCACTTCCGGCCAGAATTCCTGAACCGGGTGGACGAGATCGTCATGTTTCGCCCGCTGCTGCCTGAGCAGATCGCGCGCATCGTGGAACTGCTGCTGGGCAGGCTGCGGAGTCGCCTTGCCGAACGCAAGATCACCGTGGACCTTTCCGACGCAGCGCGCGATTTCATCGCGGAATCCGCCTACGACCCTGTGTACGGCGCACGGCCCCTGCGGCGCTACCTGCAGACCAACGTGGAAACCCCGCTGGCCCGCCGCCTGATTTCGGGCGACCTGAAGGACGGGCAGCATGTGACCATCGGGGTCAGACTCGACAAGCTGACGTTTGAGTAAGGAGCATGATCACACTTGGGCCTTTCGCCCTTCGGCGTACCGACCCGAAGGGCGCGAAGCGTGGCCGTTAGGTGAACTTGCGAACCTTACGGCCATCGAGAGCAACGCGTCAGATTAGCCTTTTGCTCCGGTCACGTACGGCTAGAGCGCTCTGCGGTCGCCATTCGTAATGCTCGCAGACTCGCATAACGACTGTTGCACGCTCCCTTTACAAAAGGCGAATCTTCCTTGCCGAAGAACGAGAATCCTCAAGTGTGATCATGCTCCTGAAGAAGAGATGGCGGGGGGGCATGGGTGTGATGGCTGCAAGGTACTTGTGGCATGCCACCGAAGACCGCCCCCGCCGCCCATTGGTATGCCATGCCGATTGCCCTGCGGTGGCGCTTCTGGTAATGGCACCGGCACGGGCGGTTCGCCCATCCAACTTTCACATTCCCGGAGCAGAACATGCGTTGGTTGCTGCTGGCCGCGCTTACGGCCCTTTTTGCGTTCGCAGGTCACGGAACCGCCATGGCGGCTTCGGCACAGAGGGGACACACGGTGATCAAGCTGGAAACGAGCATGGGCGACATCGTCATCGAACTGGATGACGAAAAGGCCCCCAAGTCCGCCGCCAACTTCCGCGAATACGTTGCGGCGGGCCACTACGACGGCACCATTTTCCACCGCGTCATCGACGGCTTCATGCTTCAGGGCGGCGGCTACGACGAGAAGATGCACGAAAAGCCCACCCGCGAACCCGTCGAGAACGAGGCCAACAACGGCCTGCGCAACGAAAAGTACACCGTGGCCATGGCCCGCACCATGGCTCCGCATTCCGCCACCGCCCAGTTCTTCATCAACGTGAAGGACAACACCTTCCTCGACCACCGCGCACCCACCATGCAGGGTTGGGGCTACGCCGTGTTCGGCAAGGTGATCGAAGGCACCGACGTGGTGGACAAGATCAAGGCCGTGCGCACCGCCACCGTTGGTTCGTTCGAGAATGTGCCCACCACCCCCGTGGTCATCAAGAAGGCCACCGTGCTGCCCCCGGCGGCGAAGTAGCCCCGGCGTACGGTACGACGGAAAAGACGCCCACCAGCGCCCCGCACCCCATCCGGGTGGCGGGGCGCTTTTGCGTGCTTTTGGGGTGCATGCCGCGCCCCTGGTCCTTATTTGCCCGGTCACGCGAGGGCATAGCCCGTAGGCGGACACGCGCAAGGGTGCTACGATGGAACCGGGCGCGGGTATCCGGCACGTGTTGCGACGTGTTCCGGCAGTCGCGCGCCCATGACCATAACCCCAAGGATGACAACCTGATGGAATATCGCATCGAGCGCGACAGCCTGGGCGAGCGCAAGGTGCCCGCTCACGCCTACTACGGCGTGCAGACCCTGCGGGCGCTGGAGAATTTCGACGTTACCGGCCTGACCATCGGCCGCCACCCGCGCTTCGTGCAGGCGCTGGCATCGGTGAAAAAGGCCGCCGCACTGGCCAACATGGAACTGGGCCTGCTGGACGGCGACGTGGGGCAGGCCATCGTGCAGGCCTGCCGCGAGGTGCGCGAAGGCCGCTTTGACGACCAGTTCGTGGTGGACGTGATCCAGGGCGGGGCGGGCACCTCGGTGAACATGAACGCCAACGAGGTCATCGCCAACCGCGCGCTGGAACTGATGGGCCGGGCGCGCGGCGAATACGGCGTGGTCAGCCCGCTGAACCACGTCAACCTCTCGCAGTCCACCAACGACGTGTACCCCACGGCGTTTCGCATCTCGCTGGTGTGGTATGCGCGTGATCTGGAAACCGCCCTGCGCGAACTGCGCGATGCCTTCCATGCCAAGGGCGAGGCCTTTGCCGACGTCATCAAGATGGCCCGCACCCAGCTGCAGGACGCCGTGCCCATCACGCTGGGCGCGGAATTCGCAGCCTATGGCGTGACCGTGGGCGAGGATACCGAGCGCCTTGCAGAAGTGGCCCGCCTGCTGTGCGAGGTGAACATCGGCGCAACGGCGGTGGGCACCGGCATCAACACCGTGCCCGGCTACGCGCCCCTGGTCTGCTGCCGGTTGGCGGACATCACCGGGCTGCCGCTCTCGCTTTCGCCCAATCTGGTGGAGGCCACCAGCGATGCCGGGGCCTATGTCACCCTTTCGGGTTTGCTGAAACGCGTTGCGGTAAAACTTTCCAAGATTTGCAACGACTTGCGGCTGCTTTCGTCCGGACCGTTCACCGGCCTTGGCGAAATATCCCTGCCCGCCGTGCAGCCGGGGTCCAGCATCATGCCCGGCAAGGTCAACCCGGTGATCCCGGAACTGGTCAACCAGGTCTGCCAGCAGGTTATCGGCAACGACCTTACGGTGACCCTGGCCGCAGAGGCGGGACAACTGGAACTGAACGTGTTCGGTCCCATCATGGCCTGCAACCTGTTCCAGTCGCTGGAAATCCTGACGCGGGCGGCGCGCATCCTGCGGGTGCGCTGCGTGGAGGGCATCACTGCCAACCGCGAACGCTGTCTGGAACTGCTGCACGGTTCGCTGGGCATGGTCACGGCCCTGGCCCCGGTCATCGGCTACGAGGCGGCGGCTGCCGTGGTCAAGGACGCCCGCGCCACGGGGCGCACCCCCCGCGACCTGCTCGTGGAGCGAGGCTTGATGGGGCAGGAAGACTACGACGATCTGATGGACCCGGCCAAGATGCTGGGGCCGCGCGACGTGCGCGGGCACCGCAATGGTCAGTTGCGGCAGGGTGCCGCAGGGCAGGGCGCGACGGAAGAACGGGCGGCGGACCAGGGCGGCGGGCCGAATGGACCAGATGAGGGGGCCGGGCCAGACAAGGGAGTCGGGCCAGACAAAGTCGTCGGGCCAGACAAGGGGGACGCATGTCCCGTGGCCTGACGTTCACCCGCCTTCTGGATCTTGCGCACCCCATAGGCAGCGGCATGCCCCGCTGGCCGGGCGACCCGCCGGTGACGTTTCTGGACGTGGCCAGCCGAGAAGAAGACGGCTACGACCTGCGCGCCTTTGCCATGGGCGAGCACAGCGGCACCCACGTCAATGCGCCGCTGTCCTTCCTGCCCGGCGGGGCGGACGTGCGCACGGCAGCGCCGTGGCCGTTGCTGCTGCCGCTGGCCGTGCTGGACATGCGCGGAGCTGCGGCGGCAGACCCCGGCCTGCGCTGCACGCCGGACGCAGTGCTGGCCTGGGAAGCGGCCCATGGCCCGGTTCCGCGCGGGTGTCTGTTCGTGTGCAACACGGGCTGGCACCACCTGTGGTGCGACCCGGACCGGTTCATGGGGATGCAGTGGGGCGCATTGCGCGCCGGACCGGGGGATGCCCCGCCCATGGTGTTCCCTTCGTTCACTCCCGAAGCCGTGCATCTGTTGGCGCACGAGCGGGGGGTGGGGGGCATCGGCATCGATACCCATGGCGTTGACGCCCCGGACGACGCGGCGTTCCTGTGCAACCGCATGGCCCTGGCTGCCGGGGCCGTGGTGGTGGAATGCCTGGCCGCGCTGGACGAACTGCCCCCCACCGGGGCGCACGTTCTGCTGGCCCCGCTGGGCCTGTGCGGCGGCACGGGCGCGCCGGTGACTGTTACGGCGTTCCTGCCCTAGCAGGCTGGGGGGGGGGGCAGTTCAGACAGAGGGATTCCGTGTCCCGCCGGACGAGCGCTGCAAAATATCAGGGGGAGGAACCGTATGGCTCCTCCCCCTTGAGTTTGTATCGTTCGCAGGGCGCGGAATGATGCCGTGTCTCCGCGCCGCCAACGGACGAAAAAACAATTTGGAGATGCCCCTAGCTGCGCATGTCGCCAATAACCCGCTTCAGGTCCGACGCCAGACGCGAGACGTCTTCGACAGCCTGCGCCGAGTGGCGCATGGCTTCCGACGTTTCTGCGGCGATGCGGGTGATCTCGTCGGTGGAGCGGTTGATTTCCTCGCTGGCGGCGGACTGCTGTTCCGACGCAGTGGCGATGGACCGCACCTGGTCGGCGGTGCTTTCCACAAGACCCACTATCTCGCGCAGCACGTCGCCGGAGCGGCGGGCCATGCCCGTGCCTTCCTCGATGGCTGCGGTGGCCTTTTCGGTATTGTCGATGTTCTTGCGCGCGCTTTCCTGAATGCCGCGGATGGCGCTGCCCACCTCGTTGGTGGCGGTCATGGTCTTTTCGGCCAGTTTGCGCACCTCGTCGGCCACCACGGCAAAGCCGCGCCCGGCGTCACCCGCACGGGCAGCCTCGATGGCTGCGTTCAGCGCCAGCAGGTTGGTCTGGTCGGCGATGTCGGCAATGACGTTCATGATCTGGCCGATGCCCTGGGCCTGGGTGCCCAGTTCGGCCATGTCGGCCTTGAGGTGCGACGCCAGTTCCTGGGCGCGCTGGATGGTGCGCACCGAACCGTCCACCACCTCGGCCCCTTCCTGGGCACGCGTCTTGGTCTTTTCAGCCATTTCGGCGGCGCTGCCAGCGTTGCGGGCAACCTCCAGCACGCTGGCGTTCATTTGCTCCATGGCGGTGGCCGCCTCTGCCGTGCGTTCGCGCTGGATGTCCGAGCCGCGCGCGGATTGTTCGATCTGCGCCGAAAGCTGTTCCGACGCGGCGGCCAGTTGCGAGGCCACATCGTCCGCCTCTGCCGAGGCGCGGGCGATACGTTCGTTCTGCTCGGTGATGATGGCTGCCTGGCGCTTCATCTCGGTGGTGTCGATGTACAGGCAGAACCCGCCGATGATGTTGCCGTCCAGATCCTGAAGGTAGGTGACGTTGGCCAGCACGTCCACCTTGCCGCCCTTGTGGCCGGTGATGACGACCTCCAGGTTCTTGATGCTGGTTCTTTCGTTCATGGCCCGGCCCACGGCGGTCTTGCGGCCCGGATCGTTGTAGAACACCTCGGCCAGGGTACGGCCATACTGCGCCTTGGGGTCGGTGTCGATTTCCAGCATGTCCATGCAGGCCTTGTTGGTGAACACCGTGCGTTCCTCGCGGTCCACGATCAGCACGGGCACCACCATGGCCTCCAGCACGCTTTGCGAGAACCCCAGCTTTTCCTTCAGGTCGGCCACCATGGTCCGGATGGAGGTGGCCAGTTCGTCCAGTTCATAGCGGTACGCGCCGTCCATGACGGCGCGCAGGTCCCCCTGCGCCACCTGTCCGGCAAACTGGCGGATGCGGTTTACCGGCCCCAGAATGACGCGCCGAGTCAGAAACACTATGGAGCCGGTCAGGGCGATGATGGCCGCCAGTCCCACCATGGCCAGCAGCATGCGCTGCTGGCGCGCCACGGTGGCCAGATCGTCAGCATAGGCGGAAGGACAGATTTTCCAGCCCGTCATGGGCATGGTGCTGCTGACAAGGATCTTTGCCTTGCCTTCCCACGGATATTCAATTTTTGCCGTTTGTTGCGCCAGAACGGTGCGGACGAAGTCGTATTTGGACGCGTCGGTAAGCAGCAGGGACTTGTTGGGGTGCGAAAGGAACCGGCCACTGCCGTCCAGCACAAAGGGATAGCCATGTTCGCCGAATTTCACGCTTTCCACGAACCGTGCGCTGAAACTGGACCAGTCCAGCGTCAGCGCAATGCCCCCGCCCGACTGTCCCATGACGTTCAGCACCGGGGCTGCGATGGTGAACAGCACATTGCCCTTGGAACCCTTGAACGGGGTGGTGCCGATGTATTCCTTGCCCGCGCCGCTGGCGGCAAGCACTTCAGGCATATCCAGCGGCTTGCCGGAAATCTCCTGCCCGCCTTCGGTATACCCATACAGAACCTTGCCCGAAGCGTCGTAAGCGTAAATGGCGGCGTAGTGCGGGTTGCCCTTCAGGGTCTGCTGCAACTGGTCCTTCATCACCAGGCTGGCGCTGCCGTACAGCACCCCGCTGGCCAGCGCCTTTTGCTGGGTCAGCCCGCGCACGGCGGTAAGGTTGCTGGTCACAAAGTCTTCCGCCACCTTTTCGATCTGCTGTCCCACCTGGGCCATGTTGGCCGTTTCACTATGCAGCATGCCGTCGTAGGCAGTTTTGGAGGCAATGAAGACGAACGCGCACATGAAGAAGATGACCAGCCCGCCGGTAAGGACGGTGATCTGCGTGGAGATGCTTTTGAAGCGCATGCGGTACTCCCGGAAACGGTGTGGCTCTTGCGGGACTTATCGACGCATTTCAGCAGTTGTTTAGGCAGGCTGCGTGCCGGAGCTGACCAATCTGTGCGTGAGATGGCATGCCTGGGGCGCGGGAAAGGGGGCGGCATGCGCGCGGCGTGTTGCCGTGCTGTTGGCCCCGCAACAGGCTAGCCGGAAGAACACACGCTGCCAAGCGCTTTTGCGCAAGGCGCGACGCGTGGTCAGGACGTGATCTGGCGTTCCCGGCGGGTAGCTGCGGGGGGAGCGGAATCGTGTTGGCGATAACGGTGTGTGTTTTCAGCAGGGTATCCGGGGTAGTGACGGGGCTGGGGCGTGCTGCGTACACAACGAAAACGGGGGATGCCGTTCGGCGTCCCCCGTGCTGTGAGATGTGCAGGCAGGGCCGTTTCTGCCCCGTGCCCGACCCTTGCCTGTGGTCTAGACGATGCCCGCCGCCGACAGGATGTCGCGCAGGCGCGACTGGTTGGCGGGCTGCAACGGCACCATGGGCAGGCGCAGTTCCAGTTCGATCTTGCCCATCATGGACAGGGCCGTCTTGACCGGGATGGGGTTGGTTTCCAGGAACATGGCGCGGTTGATGGACGCGATTTCGTAATGCACCCGCCGCGCGGTGGCCAGATCGCCCTCGAAATAGGCGCGGCACATTTCGGACATCTTGGCGGGCACCACGTTGGAACTCACCGAAATGACCCCGCAGCCGCCCACGGCCAGCAGGGGCAGCACCGTGAAATCGTCGCCCGACAGCACCTGGAAGTCCGCGCCGCAGTATTCGATGATTTCCGAAACCTGGATCAGGTTGCCGGTGGCTTCCTTGACCCCGATGACTTCGGGAATGTCGCGCTTCATGCGGGCCAGAGTTTCCGGGCACAGGTTGATGCCCGTGCGGCTGGGCACGTTGTACACGATGAAGGGCATGGGCACTTCGGCGGCAATGGCCTTGAAGTGCTGGTACAACCCTTCCTGGGTGGGCTTGTTGTAGTACGGCGTGATCAGCAGCGCCCCGTCGGCCCCGGCCTGCTTGGCGTAGCGGGTAAGTTCCACCGCCTCGCGGGTGTTGTTGGAACCGGCCCCCGCCAACACGGGCACGCGTCCTTTCACCTGCTCGACGCAGATGCGGATGACGTCCTTGTGTTCCTGATGGGTGAGCGTTGCCGATTCGCCGGTGGTGCCGCAGGGGACAAGGCCGTTGATGCCCTGTTCGATCTGCCATTCGATGAGCGCGCGGTAGCGTTCCTCGTCAACTCCGCCGTTGCGGAACGGCGTGACAAGAGCGGTGAAAGCGCCTTGAAACTGCATGTTGCCTCCTTTGGACCGGGTACCTGCTGCCCCGGCCTTCGACACGCCGCGCCCGCGGGGCCGCCGCTCCTGCCTGCGCCGCGCGGCCTGAAACGCGCTGCATGGGCAAGGGGGCCCGGCCGGGCCGGGTGCGTTACGCCAGGGCCAACCCCAGCCCCTCCAGGAACATCTCGCCAGAGAAGACGCGCACGGCCTTGCCGGAAAGGAATACCGCGCCGTCCTCAATGGATATGCCAAGTATCTCGCCGCCGGAACTTCTGACATTCACCGTGGACTCGGTCAGCCCCAGTGCATGCGCGATGTACGCGCCAGCCGCCGCCCCCGTGCCGCAGGCGTAGGTTTCGTCCTCCACGCCGCGCTCGAAGGTGCGCAGGTGGATGTTCTTGCGGTCGATGACCTGCGCGAAGTTGGCGTTGGTGCCTGCGGGCGCGAAGTGGACGTGGCGGCGCAGCGCCGCGCCCAGGGTGCGCACGTCCACAGCCGAGGCGTCGCGTTTGAACACCACGGCATGGGGCACGCCAGTATTGACGAAGTGTACCATGTCGCGGCCTTCGCCAATATCCAGTTCCATGCCCAGGGCCAGGTCACGCGGGGGCGTCAGTTCCACCTTGGCCATCCCGGCGGCCACATCGGCCTCGGCGCGGATAAGCCCGGCATCGGTGCCGAAGACATGTTTCGGTCCGGCAAAGCCCAGTTCCACGGCTAGCCGCGCCGCGCAGCGAGAGGCGTTGCCGCACATTTCCGCGCGCGAGCCGTCAGCGTTGTAGAAGTGCCAGATGTAGTCGCCTTCGCGGTCTTTCGGGGTGTTTTCCAGAAAGACCAGCCCGTCCGCCCCCACGCCGAAGGCGCGGCGGCAGACGGCACGGGCCCAGTCGGGCATGGCCGTAACGGGCACACCGATGGCCCGGTTGTCGATGAATACGAAATCGTTGCCGCACCCGTGCAACTTGTGGATGGGTACGGTGCGTGCCTTGCCGCTCATGCTGCGTGCTCCTTGTGTTGGCCGGGACCGCGGGACGGGCGCATGTGCGCTGCCTACCACGCGGCGGGAACCGTGCCGACGACCGCCTCGACGACAGGGTCCGGCTCCACGGCGTCCTTCAGGGGAACCTGCCGGACGGAAATATCCATGCCCACGATCCAGTGCCGGGGCTGCGTACGGAGCGCGCCGCCGTGGCCCGATTCCGGCCAGGCCAGCACGTCGATCACGTTGACGCTTCTGCCTTGCATGTCTGGCCGGGACCATAGCAGCGAAGGCGCCATGCCGTCCACGACCCCGTCGAAACCGGTGCCGATGCCCCCGCCGAGCAGGATGTGGAACGCCTGCCCAAGCTCGGCCAGATAACGCTGTTCCCCCATGCCGCCCCAACCGGCCACGCCGATGACCAGATCGGCCTGCCTGCGCGCGGCAAGCCCTGCCTGCACCGCCTGCGCGGCCATGGCAGGGGTGGGGTCTTCCCACGGCTTTGCCAGCGCGGGCAGAAAGACCACAGCCACGATGCGTTCGGCGCCGTTGCCTCCGCGAATGCGATGCAGGCGGGTGGCAGGTTCGCCGCCCACCTCGCGGAAGCCTTTTGGCGTGCCGCCCGCATGGTCGCGGAACCAGGCGGCGGCAGCGGCGGAAAGGTAGCCGTCATCCACGCGCAGCAGACCGTACGCCTTGCGCGTCATGGATGCCAGGCGGCCCGCCGCGTCCTCCCCGGCATCCGGGGCAAATTCATCGGGACCGGTCAGCACCAGGGTAGGAATGCCGTCCTGTCCGCGCCACTGTTTGAACATGCCTGCCCGCCGGGCAAGCCCACCAGAGGTGCCGCCCCCTCAGGAGGGGCAGGGGTGCAACGTCCCCTTGGTGCTGGCGTTGTACAGGATGCGCAGTACCGGTGCGCCGGATATGTCCGTCGTGTCAGTCGTGCCTGTCATGCCGGGCGTGCCTGTCATGCCGGGCGCGCCTGTCCTGTCGGGCGCGCCGACCGTGCTTCCCCGGTCCGTTCCGTCGCTGGCCGTATCCTTCCCCACCAGGGCAAAGTCCGCCAGGCTGCGGGGCGCGGGAGCGGCTTCGGATGGCATGCCCTGGGCCGAGATACCCGTGTCCTGCGCCTGCGTGTCCTGAATCTGCACGTCCTGAACCGGCATGTTCTGGGCCGGAATCTGCGGGGTTGCTGGCGCGGGCAGGTGCATGCGCGGTTCGCCCGCCGTGGCAAAAGGCAGGCCTGATGGCAGGCCGTCGCGCGCCATGGTGGACGCTTGCGCGCCAGAAGGCATCGGGCCGGACGGCTGCGCCGATGGCGTTGCCGGTGCGGATGTCGTTACCCCCGCAGCAGGCTTCTGCGCGGTGGCGGCTCCATCAGCGCCGTGTCGGGCACATGCGGACAGCACCATGCACAGCAACGCTGCCAGCAGGCAACGGCACAGGCATGCCGCAATTGCTTGCGGGCGCGGCTGGCGGAAACGGATTCGGGGGGATGGAGCTGGGCGTAGCGTCGGGGCGGCGGCACGGAGAACCCGCGCCGCCGTGCCGTCAGGCGATGGGTGTGCAAACATCGCCTAGTCGTTGAGGAATTCTTTCAGTTCCTTCCCGGCGCGGAAAAAGGGCAGGCGTTTGGGCTGAACCACGACCATGTCGCCGGTCTTGGGGTTGCGACCGGAATAGCCGCCGTAGTCCTTGACCTTGAAGCTGCCGAAGCCGCGAATTTCCACGCGGTCGCCGTCGGCCAGGGCTTCCTTCATGCTGTCCACGAACGTGTTGACGACCGTGGCGGCTTCCTCGATGGGAATGTTCGTTTCTTCGGACAGCGTCTTGATGAGTTCGCTCTTGTTCATGGAATCCTCCGTGGTGCGGCGGTGCGGTGGATGCGGTACGTTCCGCCCCGAAAACGTCGATCGTGGTCCTGTTGTTTGCACGGGGCATGCCGCCATGTGGCCGGATGCGATCAAAGCGCCTTCTTCGAAAGCCTGTGCCGTGGGGCGCGCGTGGCGCTCCAAAAGACGCTGCTGGCACTATGTCTGAAGATGGTCAAGGTTTCAAGGGGTTAATATGCCCCTTCCGCAAGTGCGCGCAAAGGATGCCTGTCCGCCAGTTCCGGCAGCAGTGCAGAACGCATGCGCTGCAACTTTACCGCGATGGCAAAAAGGTCCTGCGCGGCAGGAGATTGCGGTGCAATGCGCATCAGCGGCTTTTGCTTGCGCACCGCATCGGGCAGGGCCTTGTCCAGGCGCACGCCGCCCAGGAACTGCGGCTCTATGTCCAGGAACTTGCGGCAGGCTGCGGCCAGACGCTCGAAGGTCTGGGTTTCTTCCTTGCGTGATTCCGCCTGGTTGACGATGACGAAGAAGTCGCGCACGTCGTGCTGGGTGGAAAGCACCTTCATCAGCGCATAGCTGTCGGTGAGCGAGGTGGGTTCCGGCGTCACGATGACGATGCGGATCTGGGTCATGGCGGCGAAGGCCAGCACCGTGGGGTTGATGCCCGCGCCAAGATCCAGGAACAGGTAGTCGTAGCGCGAGAACAGCGGTTCCAGTTTGCGCACCAGCAGGGCGCGCATGTCGCCGTCCATTTCCACCAGTTCGGGCACGCCCGATGCAGCGGGCAGAAAGTCGAAGCCACCCTGCTCAATGGGCACGGCGATGTCGCGCGGGGCTGCATCGCTGTCCAGAAGGTCCTGCATGTTCCTGTCCGGGGCAATGCCCAGCAGCACGTCCAGATTGGCCAGTCCGAGGTCGCAATCCATCAGCAGCAGGGGGTGCCCGCCGCGATACAGGCAGTAGCCGAGGTTGAGGGCGATGTTGGTCTTGCCCACGCCGCCCTTGCCGCTGAGTATGGAAACGCTGAGTGTGGTGTTCTGCGTCATGTTTCGTCCGTTGATGCGGCCCGGTGCGAAGGCAGATCGCCTTCACCATGCCGGGCACTAGTCGTCATTGCCTGAAAAAAGAAATTGCTTCTCGTCCGAGTGCACCATGGTGGAGCGGTCGTAGTCGGGCACGCCCGGCAGCCGATGCACCCGCACGCGGGCCTTGCCCGAAGCCTTGGCCTCGTACAGGGCCTTGTCCGCCCGGTCCAGCAATTCTTCCGCCCGGCACACCGTTGGCCCCTTGCACCCGGCGATGCCTGCGGAAAAGCTGACCCGAAACGATTCGTCGCGGCAGGTGTAGGTTTCGACACACACCTCTTGCAGCAGCCGCTCCAGCAGGGCCTGGGCGCGCAGGGGCGAGGCCCCCGGCAGCAGCAGCACGAATTCCTCGCCGCCGATGCGGGCGGCCACATCGTAGGCACGGGTTGCATTGCGCAGCACGTCGGCCATGCGGCGCAGCACCATGTCGCCGCAGGCGTGGCCCCAGGTGTCGTTGACGCGCTTGAAGTCGTCCAGGTCCACCATGGCCAGGCTCAGTTCCGTTCCGCCTCGCTGCACGCGTTGCAGTTCCAGTTCCACCAGACGCAGGAAGGCCCGGCGGTTCATCAGGCCGGTGAGGGCGTCGTGGTCGCGCTGGTGGGCCAGCTCTTCCACGGCCTTTTGCAGTTCGCGCAGGTTGAAGTTGGTGCTCTTGTCGAGATCGATGGCGAACCACTGGCGCAGGCCGTGCTCTTCGGCAAGGGCCAGCCAGCGGTGGCGGGTCATGCCCGGGAACAGCCGCGCCACGGCCAGCAATGGGCCGTCAACCCGTTCACCGCCGTCCGGATTCGCGCCGGGCACAGCGGCGTGGCGAGCGGCTTCGTCCGCCAATGCACGGCGCAGGGCATCCAGTTCGCCCAGCAACTGGGCGGAATCGTCGGGGGACTCCGTCCGGGCGGAATCGGCGGTGCTGGCGGCACCGGCTATCTGGTCGGCGTCAGTTGGTTTTCTGGCCATGGAGGTACAGCAGATAGTCCCGCAGGAGCTGATCGATGCGGCCGTCCAGCACGGCCTCGACGTCGCCTATTTCCGTGTTGGTGCGATGGTCCTTGACGAGGCGGTACGGTTGCAGCGTGTAAGTGCGGATCTGGCTGCCGAAACCGATGGCGTCCTTGCCTGCGTACTGGGCCTTTTTCTCTTCTTCCAGCTTGCGCAGTTCCAGTTCGTACAACCGGGCGCGCAGGATCTGCATGGCCGTGTCGCGGTTGCTGTGCTGCGATTTTTCGTTCTGGCACTGGGCGGAGATGCCCGTGGGCAGGTGGGTGATGCGCACGGCGGAACTGGTGGTGTTCACGCTCTGGCCGCCGGGGCCGCTGGAGCGGAAAATGTCGATGCGCAGGTCCGTTTCCTTCATGTCCACGGTGATTTCCTGACCCACGTCGGGGATCACGTCGACAGAGGCGAACGAGGTGTGCCGACGGCCCGACGAGTCAAACGGCGAAATGCGGATGAGCCGGTGAATACCCTTTTCGCCCTTCAGCAGGCCGTAGGCGTTGGGCCCGGCCATGCGCAGGGTGACGCTCTTCACGCCCGCCTCGTCGCCTGCCAGGTAGTCAAGGTATTCGGCCTTCATGTCGTGGGTGTCTGCCCAGCGCAGGTACATGCGCACCAGCATTTCGGCCCAGTCCTGGGCCTCTGTGCCGCCCGCGCCGGGGTGGATTTCCACAATGGCGGGCATGCGGTCTTCCTTGCCGGAGAGGAGCATGTTCATCTCCGTCTCTTGCAGCAGGGTTTCCAGCGCGGTCACCTGCTCGGCCAGCGATTCCAGGGCTTCCTGCCCCGGTTCGCCCGCCGCGTCTTCTTCCTCGGCCAGGGTCAGCCATTCGGCGACGTCGCGGCGGCAGGTTTCCAACCGTTCAAGGCGGGTTATCTCGCCTTCAAGCTGGCTTTTTTCCTGCAGGACCGGGGTGAGCTTTTCAGGGTTGTTCCAGGCGTCGGGGCTGGAAAGCTGGCGCTCGATCTCGTCGAGGCGGTTGCGGTTGCCCGCAAGGTCAAAGACGCCCCCAGAGCGAGGCGTATTGTTCGACAAGGGCGGCGCTGCGCGCGCGCAGTTCGGCAAGCTGAAGCATGTGGATTGTGTGTCTGTTTGCTGGGTTGTGCGTGAATGTCAAAACGGGCCGTACCGGCCTCGTATGGCCGGGGGCGCGTGCGTTGCAAACCTGTGGCCGGAATCGACGCAGATCGGGGACTTGTGTCAGGGCCGTCGGCGGGCGGGCCACAGCAGCGCGATGGCCGCAAGCCCCATGGCCACGGGCCACACCAGATACTGCACCCGGTGGAACACGGTGGTTTCCGTGCGTGCCGTGACCATGCCGCTGATCACCTCTGCCCGGAACAGGCCGCCGCGATCGGCGATGCGGCCGTGCGGATCGATGATCGCGGAGATGCCGGTGTTGGTGCCGCGCAGTACGTAGCGCCCCTGTTCCACGGCCCGCAGCACCGACAGTTGCAGATGCTGTTCGGGAGCCGCCGTGGTGCCGAACCAGGCATCGTTGCTGATGTTCACGAGTACGCTGGCGCCGTCTGCCACGCGCTGTTGAGCCAGTTCCGGAAAGATAGTTTCATAGCAAATGAGTATGCCCAGCGCAAGGTTGCCAAGGCGCAGCGGCGATACGGCAACGCCGGGGGTAAAGTCGCCCACGCCCTGCATCAGGGTTTCCAGGAAGGGCATGTCCAGGCCGGGGGGGGCGTATTCGCCGAAGGGGACAAGGTGTTCCTTGTCGTAGTATCCGGCGTCGCCGCCGCCCGCATCCACCAGCATGGCCCGGTTGTACAGCAGGAAACCGCGCTTTACCGGCGCGTTGACATAGCCGGGCGTGCCCACAAGCACCGGGGTGCGGTTGGCCGAGGCAAAGGCGCGGATGGCCGGGCCGAATTCCTTGTGTTCCTGAAAGTAGAAGGGCATGGCCGTTTCCGGCCACACGATAAGGTCCGGGTGTCCTGCGGATACGGCGTCCTTGCTCAGGGAAAGGTAGCGTTCCACCGTGGCTCGCTGGAAGGCGGGCTCCCACTTCTGGTCCTGGTCGATGTTGCCCTGCACCAGCGCCACGCGGAACGGCTCGCCATCCTTGGGCAGCCCGCGCGACAGGGTGTAGGCCCCGTAGCCCACCAGGCCGAAGGTCACCAGTGAGGCCCCCAGCGCACAGGCCAGGGTCTGGGCCAGCGAGGCGGGCGAAACGGAACGCCGCAGCCCAGGGCAACTGAGGCCGCAGTCCGGGGCGATGGCCCCCATGGTCCAGCACACCACGGCCACCAGCAGGCCGGAAAGACCGTACGCGCCCACCAGGGCCACGCCCTGCACGGCCACCGGCCACGGGACAAAGGCGGCGGACAGGGTAAGCCAGGGGAACCCGGTCAGGAACACGCCGCGCAGCAGTTCCAGCAGCAGCCATGCACAACCCAGGAACAGCCCGCGCCGGAAGGGCGCAAGCCGGTCGCGCGTAAGGCGCACGGCAAGGCAGAACAGCCCGCCGTACAGGCCCACGTACGCGCCGATGGCAACGGCGCAGGGCACGGCCAGCACCCAGGGCAGTTGTCCGTATTCATGCACCGGCAGGGCCAGCCAGTACAGGCAGGCCGAAGCACCGACAATGCCGGTAATCCAGCCCAGGCGGAATGCGGACCAGAGGCCCGTTGCACCAAGGCCCAGCAGCAGAAGGGCAAGGGGATAGGCAAGGGCGAGAAGCGGCAGTTGGGCCACCGGGTTGGGAAAGCCCAGCCACAGGCCGACCGCGCCGAGGAGGATGCAGAGTGCGTTGCGCATAACCGGAGGTCAAAACCCCTGAGAGTGGAAAAGTCAAGGGCGTCACGGAAACACCGGGGTTACGGTCGTGGTGCGATGCTGCCTTCCGGATGCGACGGAGGTGGGCTGCCCGGTGCAGTAGTGCGTCAATGTTTCTGTTGTGTGAGCCGCCGAAACGAGCATGCATGCCGCAGGGGCCGCAAGAGTGGGACGACATGCGGAAACCGGCACGGCAAGGCGTGACCATGCAAAGGGACAGCCAGAACCTGGCCCCACTTCTCCATAGCCATTTTCGGGGCCAGGCCGTTCTGGCCGGGGCAGGCAAGAGCAGGCAGAAGCCGCCGGGGGGCGCGCCGATGTGCCGGGCCGCAGGCGGTACATGACGTCAGCGGGTCATGCGGATGCGGCGGCATGGTCGTACAGACAGGTGGGAGTCGCAGCGCGTCCCCGCAGCCTTTTATGCCGGGTCCAGCGGCCCCACGCGCACGGTGCGGATTTGCTTGGCGTCGGCTTCCACCACCTCGAAGCGACGACCGGCCAGTTCGAAGGTCTCGCCCGCCTGGGGCACATGGCCCGCCAGCATGCTGAGGTAGCCGCCGATGGTGTCCACCTCGTCCGAATCAAGGACGATGCCCAGTTCCGCCAGGTCTTCCAGCAGGGCGCGGCCCGAAAGCCGGTAGTTCTCGCCGTCCAGCACCACGATGTCCTCGTCGCGCGGGGCGTCGTGCTCGTCCTCGATGTCCCCCACGATGACTTCCAGCACGTCCTCGATGGTCACAAGGCCGGACGTGCCGCCGTACTCGTCGAGCACGATGGCCATGTGGTTCTTGCGGCTGCGGAATTCCTGAAGCAGTTCGTAGACGTTCTTGGTCTCCGGCACAAAGTACGGCTCGCGCATCAGGGCGGCCACCGGGGTTTCGCACCCGGTGGGCTCGACGAAGCAGCGCAGGAGGTCCTTGGCGTAGACCACGCCCACGATGTTGTCGCGGTTGTCGCGGTAGATGGGGATGCGCGAATGCCCGGAGGCGACGATGCGTTCGATGACTTCTCCGAGGGAGTTGTCCACCTCAACGCAGTCGATGTCCGTGCGGGGGGTCATGATGTCCTGAACCTGCGTGTCGTCAAGGCTCAGGATGTTCAGCAGCATCGAGCCTTCTTCGGCGTCCAGTTCGCCGTCCTCGCGGGCTTCGATGATGGCCTGTTCCACCGAGTCGCCGGTGCGGTTCTGGAACAGCCGCGTGATGCGCGACCAGATGGGACTGCCCGATTCTCCGTCCAAGGGGGGCTCCTGTGTTGTGGTGACGTCGCCGTGGGGCGGGGCGGTATTCGCCACCGGCGGCTGGCGGGGGTGCCGTCGTGCGCGGGGTACGTTCGGCTGGCTGGCCGGGGTCTGCATGCCCTGACCGTGCAGGAACGGTCGGGGTAGGTCCGTGCATGTCAGGTCCATTCGTGTCTGGTCCGTTCATGCAGGGCCTGTACGAGTCAGGCCGGGGTTGCCAGCGGGTACGGGCGCTTGCGGTTCGCGCTCACACTACATCGCTCCCGCTTTCCCTGTAAAGCTCAAGGTGGCGGCGGATTACCCAGTTGCCCAGGGGTTCCACTTCGCCCTCGTCGGACAGCGGCTTCCAGTCGGCCATGTGGGGGGCGGCATCGCGGGCCTGGCCCCAGGCCAGCACCTGTGCGCCCAGTTCCACGTCGCGCGTCTCGAAGGCCACAAAGCGGTTCTGGATGCGGCATTGCAGCCAGAACCCCAGGCTGCGGTCGTGCTGCGGGTCGTACAGTTCCAGCAGGGCGGTGAACCGGCCCCCGACGTCAATGTTCATGCCCCGCCCCGTGACGGCGCGTACCGTGGCGCGCGGCAGCAGCAGGCGCAGGCCGCCGCCGGAAAGGTTCAGCAGGGCCATGGGCTGCGCACGGCTGATATCCGGAAAAAGCGGGGCAACCATGTCGTCGTGGTGTGCCGGTTCCGAACAGGCCGCAGTTGGCTGGGCGTCAGTAACGCCCGCATCGCTGGCGCCACTGCCGGCGACAGGAACAACGGAGGTGGGGGCGTGCTCCTGTTCTGACCCGACAGCATGGACGGGGGGCGTAGCGCGGGCCGTGAAGCTGTTCAGACTGGTGGCATCGGGCAGGGCCAGCAGCGGCGTGCCCAGGCGTCTGCCATCGGCTGGGGCTGGCGTGTCCTGCCCCATGGGCCATGCGGCAAGGCCCAGCACCAGGTTGCGCGGCACGTCCAGTCGCAGAAAGGCGCGCTTCTGGCGGCGCTCCAGTTTTTCCGGCAGTGCCAGATCCACCAGCCACACCGCGTCGGCGGCGTCGGGGCCGCGCGGGATGGTGCGATCGGCAGAGGGGGCGCGGTGCGCGCCGGTGATGACCGAGGTGAACTGGTAATACACCTGCATGCGCTTTTGCTGGGTGCGGAAATAGCAGTCCACCTCGCGGCCCTTCCACGATTCCGGCACGGTGCGCAGCAGCGAGCATTCCAGGGTCAGGGCCGTGCGGGACACGGACACCGCCGTGCAGTATGTGGAGCGGCGGCCTGTGGGGCCGTGGAACTGCATCTCGAAGCGGCCCCGTTGCAGGATGGCCGCTTCGAACAGTTCACGTATCACGTGCGGGTCGTTTACCCAGCCTTCGGGGGTGTAGCGCTGGCCGCGCTGGCGCAGCCCGGCCACCAGCAGCACGGCGGCCAGCAGTGCCGCAACGGCGGCAACGATGAGCACGAACTCGCGCACCATGGAAAAATCGGCCTGGTAATTGCCGAAATTGCGGGAAATTTCCGCCAGAAAGCTGGCCGCCGCCGGAACCGGCGCGGAAAGGAAAAGGCTGTCCGCGTCTGGCCAGACAGGACCGGAAAGGCCAGAGAGGCCGGAGAGATTGAAAGGACAGAAGGAATTGAAGAGGCTGAAGTCCAGCGGGAACGGTGCGGCGCTGCTCATGATGATGCCCCGGACTGTTGTGGTGCGCCGAAGGACGCGCGGCAGGTGGGTGCGAAACCGGACGGACGCACCATGTACGGTAGCGCCAAACGGCCCCTGCCGCAACAGGCGGGGCGTTAGAGCGTGGACGTTGGAGGCCTTTTGGAAAGGGATGGAAAGGGCGAACGGAAACGGAGGGCGGCAGAAGGACACGGTAGAGGACGAACGGCCTGGCGCGTGACAGCGCTTTCTTCACAGTCGGCGACGGTCGCTTATTTCACAGCCAGTGACGGAGTACATCTCGCAGACGAGTCTGGAAGGTGCGCCCTGCTAGCCCTGGCTTCGTTCCAGCTTGCGCAGGTGGATTTCGATGCAGGTCAGCGCCGCCGGGGTCACCCCGGAAATGCGCGCGGCCTGGCCCATGGTGCGCGGCTGGACGCGGGTCAGCTTTTCCACGATCTCGCGGGTAAGCCCGGCCACCGCCGCGTAGTCCAGCCCTTCGGACAAGGGTTGGGATTCCTGCCGGGCGGCGCGCTCCACCAGTTCTTCCTGCCGGGCAAGGTAGCCGGAGTAGCGGATGATGGTTTCCGCCTCTTCGCACACTTCCGGCGCGTGGGCCGTGGCTTCCGGCCAGAAGGCGCGCAGCCGTTCCAGCGACATGGTGGGGCGGCGCAGCAGTTCGGCCAGCGACACCGCGCGGGTGGGCACGGCCTCGCCAAGGTCGGCAAGGATGGCGCGGGTGGGCGCGTCGGGCGTCACCCGCCGCTGTTCCAGTTGCGTCATCAGGTCGGCCAGGGCGTCGTGGCGGGTGCGGAACACGGCCCAGTGGGCGTCGTCCACAAGGCCCAGGTCGCGGCCGAGGGGGGTCAGGCGGGCGTCGGCGTTGTTTTCGCGCAGCAGCAGGCGATGCTCCGCGCGCGAGGTGAACATGCGGTAGGGTTCGCGCGTGCCCTTGGTGACCAGGTCGTCCACCAGCACGGCCATGTACGCCGCATCGCGCCCGGGCAGGAACGGCGGCAGCCCGCGCAGCATGCACGAGGCATTCAGCGCGGCCCACAGGCCTTGCGCGGCAGCTTCCTCGTAGCCGGACGTGCCGTTGATCTGCCCGGCCAGGTACAGGCCCGGCAGCGTCTTGGTTTCCAGCGTGGGGTGCAGTTGGATGGGGTCGGCGTAGTCGTATTCGATGGCGTAGCCGGGGCGCACGATCTGGGCGTTTTCCAGCCCGGGAATGGTGGCGATCATGGCCTTCTGCACATCCAGCGGCAGGCTGGTGGGAATGCCGTTGGGGTAGCATTCCGGGCTGTCCAGCCCTTCCGGCTCGACAAAAATCTGGTGCCGTTCCCGGTCGGGGAAGCGGGCCACCTTGTCCTCGATGGACGGGCAGTAGCGCGCCCCGGTGCCGGTGATGACCCCGGTGAACATGGGCGAACGGTCGAACCCGGCGCGAATGGCCGCGTGGGTGCGTTCGTTGGTCCAGGTCATGTAGCAGGGAACCTGCGGCAGGCGCACGCCGGGGCCGCGAAAGCTGAACGGGCGCGGCGGTTCGTCGCCGGGCTGTTCTTCCATGACCGAAAAATCGATGCTGTCCCGCAGCAGGCGCGGCGTGGTGCCGGTTTTCAGGCGGCCCAGTTCCAGCCCGTGGGCGCGCAGCGAGGCGGAAAGACCTACCGCCGGGGCATCGCCAAGGCGGCCGCCGGGAAAGTTGGTGAGGCCCACATGGATTAGCCCGCACAGGAAGGTGCCGGTGGTCAGCAGCACCGTGCGGGCGCGGAATTCCTGCCCCAGGCCGGTGCGCACCCCGGCGGCGCGGCCCTGTTCGGAGAGGATGGCTTCCGCCGTATCCTGCCAGACCCACAGATTGTCCTGCGCAAAAACGTCGCGGCGTACTGCGCGCAGGTAGGCATCGCGGTCTATCTGGGCGCGGGTTGCCCGCACGGCGGGACCCTTGCTGACGTTCAGGGTGCGGAACTGGATGCCCGCCTCGTCGGCCCACAGGCCCATCATGCCGCCCAGCGCGTCGATTTCCTTGACCATGTGCCCCTTGGCAAGCCCGCCTATGGCCGGGTTGCAGGATAGGTGGCCGATGCGGTCGGCGTTGCTGGTCAGCAGCAGGGTGGGATGCCCCAGGCGGGCGCTGGCCATGGCCGCCTCGCAGCCCGCATGCCCCGCACCGACCACGATGCAGTCGAAAAGAGCGGGAAATGGGGGCTTGCGCGGCGTGAGGGGTGCGGACATGTGCGGTACCGGGGTGTGGGGTGCGAACGGTTGGGCGCTGCCGGGCATCCGGCTATTTCCCGCCCTCGAACAGCATGGTGGCGATGACCTTGGCGTCGCCGATGTTGCACGAAACGCGGGTGGCCTCGTTGGGCACGTGGGCGTTGGGCACCAGCTTGGACCACACGGCGGCGGAAAGGCCCATGCGCCGCACGATGGCGGCCACAGTGCCCCCGCCGATGCCAGCGGGGCGGGCGGTGACGCCGTACACGTCCCTGATGGCCGTGCGCAGCCGGGCGACCACTTCCGCATCCGGGCTGGTGGGCGGGGCGGCCTGCTCGCGCAGCACCTGCGATATGACGATGCGCACGCCGTATTCCTGCTCCACTTCGTCGGCCAGCCCGCGCAGGGCGGCCACCACATCGTCCAGATCGTACCGGGGCAGCACGCGGCAGTCCACGTAGAACACGTCCGATCCGGGCACGGTGTTCACGTTGGGCACGTTGGCCTCTTTCTTGGTGGGCACGAAGGTGGAGGTGGCCGGGTTGAACAGCGGGTCCGCATCGGGAAAGCGTTCGTTCAGGCGGCGGATGCGCAGGATGAGTGCGGCGGCGCCCGAAAGGGAGTTCACCCCTTCATCGGGGGTGGAGGCGTGGCACTGCTTGCCGGTGACGGCAACGCGCAGCCAGAGCATGCTTTTCTCCGCCACCTCGATCATGGTGCCGTCGCTGTCGCCGAAGTCGGGCACAACAATGAGATCGTCGGGCCGGAACAGGTCGGGCCGCACGGCGGCCACATGGGCCATGCCGTGCGCGTTGCCGGTTTCCTCGTCGGCCACGAAGGCCAGGCCCAGGGAGAGGGGCGGGGTGACGTTCTGCTCCAGCAGTTCGCGTGCCACCAGCAGGCCGGAAACGATGGCCTGCTGGTTGTCTTCCACCCCGCGTCCGTACAGCACGTCGCCGTCCACGCGCAGCGTCCACGGGTCGCCGTCCCACAGGTCCGGGTCGCCGGGGGGCACCACGTCCATGTGGCCCAGCACCCATACCGTGCGGGGGGATGCGCCGTGTACGCGGGCGATGATGTTGGGGCGGTGTCCGCAGGGTACGCGGGGGTCGGGGGCGTTGATCTGCTCGATGTCGGTCACGCCGATGGCGCGCAGGTGTGCAAGCAGCCAGTCCGCCTTGTCGCGTTCGCCTTTGCCGCCGCTTTCCGGGCCAAGGGCCGGGCGGCGGGTCAGTTCGCGCTGCACTTCTATGACGGTGTCGCGGCGGGCGTCGAGAGCGGAAAGGATACGATGCGGCATGCGGCAAACCCCGTGCGCGTGGCGCGTGACGCCCGCAACCGCACGAAGCGGCCCGGCCGCCGAGTCAGAATGGCCCGCCGAGCATGGCCGGATCGGCTGCACGACGGAGAAAAAAAGAAAGGGCGAGGTTGCCCGCGCCCTTTCCCGTGCTGTCGGAGTAGTGGCTAACGGCCCTTGGCGGCGCGCTTGGACGCCTTGAGGGGGTTGACCTTGGCAGCGGCAGCGGCTTGCGCCTTGATGTGCGTGGCGAAGTTGCACTTGCCGCCCGCCCACTTGCGTTCGGGCATGGGGTAGCTGCCGCAGAACTTTTCTTCCTCGAAAAGGCGAATGCGCTCACAGCCTTCGCACTGTTCGACGATGGGCATGAGGGTGATGCCGTTCATCACCACGCCGTCGGCCGTCTTGGTGGCACCAGCAAGGACGTTGCTCGTTGCGCTCATCTCGAAATCCTCCGTCGCGCGCGAAGCGCGTTTGTTCTTTCAGAAAGCAGGTTCCAATTATACAGTTCGTCCCGATTGTCAACAGGAAAATGGCGGGGCGTCAGTTGGCGGCAGGTTGGGAGGCAGGCGTAGCTGCGGCCCTCGCTTCCATCTGTTCCATAGCTTCGTTGAAGCCGCGCAGGTACGCCTCGCGGGTTTCCTGACCGATGTGCGGCCAGTCGGCTTCGGGCAGACTCAGGGGGTGTGGCGCCTTGTCGTCGCCGAACGAGCGCATCATCGCGCCCATGCCGTGCAGGTTTATCCAGCGGTGGTCGTAGTCGTGAGGAGTCTTTTCCTCCCATTCCACCACCATGGGAATGAGCGTTTTCAGCTTGGGGATGTCCTGGAAGGCATATTGGTTGATGGGCGGGCCGTAGTTC
Source organism: uncultured Desulfovibrio sp. (assembly GCA_964402645.1). GTDB lineage: Bacteria > Desulfobacterota > Desulfovibrionia > Desulfovibrionales > Desulfovibrionaceae > Cupidesulfovibrio. The sequence goes on from CAYOCV010000003.1 coordinate 156,916, forward strand.
TGGTTCAGCACGGCCACAGCCTGCCGGGCGCTGACGTCGGCGCAGCGGTTGGCATCGTAACGGGCGCGCAACTGCCCCGCATAGAACCAGAAGGCGGCATCGTCCTTTTCGCCTTTGGCGAACAGGGCTGCGGAAAGGGAGTACAGCACCGTGGGCATCACCGACTGGGGTTTTGCCAGCACTTCCCGGATGGCCGCGTCGCGCGTTTCCGCCGACGTGGAGTGCAGGCGTTTCATCAGTGCCAGTGCCGGGGCCGTATTGATGGTGGCGTATTCGCCTGCGGGCGTGACGGTGGTGGTGCGCCCCCTCTGCTGGCCGACGCAGGCGGCAAGCGGCAACAGCAGCGTCAGGAGCAGCATCTGGGTGAGAATGGCTGAAAGCCAGCGTGTGAACATGAGTATGTCTCCTGTAGGGTGAACGCCCGCCCTCCCCGGCGGGCGGCCTGTGCTACCTGCCCAACTTGTCCAGCACCCAGCGGCGCACGTCGCGCATCTGGGCCACCAGGGCCGGGTAGTCGAAGCGGGTGAATCGTCCATCCTGATACAGCACCTCGCCCGCAACCATGGTCAGGCGCACCTCGTGCCCGGTGGCGGCGTACACCAGGTGCGAAACCGGGTTGTACATGGGCTGCATGTTGGGGGCGGAAAGGTCCAGCGCGGTTAGGTCCGCCGGGCAGCCGGGGGCAAGCTGGCCAAGGCCCGGCCAGTGCAGGGCCGCCGCGCCGCCCAGGGTGGCCATGTCCAGCACGGACTGGGCCGGGGCGCAGGTGGGATCCATGCAGCGCAGCTTGTGCAGCATGGCGCAACTGGTCATTTCCGTGAACATGTTCAGGCTGTTGTTGCTGGCCGCGCCGTCGGTGCCGATGCCCACGGCAATGCCCCGCGCCAGCATCTGCGGCACGGGCGCCGCGCCGGAGGCAAGCTTCATGTTGCTTTCCGGGTTGTGGGCCACCGCCGTGCCGGTGGATGCCAGCAGGCCGATTTCATCGTCGGTCAGGTCCACGGCGTGGGCCACGGTGGCACGCGGAGTCAGCAGGCCAAGGTCATGGCAGTACGGCACGGGCCGCTGGCCGAACATCTGCTGGCACTGGGCTGTTTCCGTGGTGGTTTCCGCAAGATGGATGTGCAGGGGCAGGTCCAGTTCCTCGGCCAGAGCCTGGCAGCATTGCAGCAGTTCCGGCGAGGTGGTGTACACTGCATGCGGGGTGACGCACTGGCGGATGCGCGGGTTGTGCCGCCAGGTTTCGTGCAGCTTGCGCACCAGGGCCAGGCCCGCGTCGGCATCGGGGTAGGCGGGCGAGGGAAAGCCGAAGATGCCCTCGCCGCCCAGGCAGCGCAGGCCTGCGGCGTCCACGGCGCGGTAGGTGGCGTCCTGGATCAGGTACATGTCGTTGAAGGCGGTGGTGCCGGTGCGCAGCATTTCCGCGCAGCCCAGCAGCGCCCCCGCCTCCACGATGTCGGGCGTAAGGTGCTTTTCGACGGGAAAGATGTGTTGCGTCAGCCAGTCCATTAGCGGCAGGTCGTCGGCAACGCCGCGCAGAAAGGTCATGGCGGCGTGGGTGTGCGCATTGACGAGGCCCGGCATGACCAGCGCGTCGCCAAGGTCCAGCACCCGTGCCGGGGCATGCGCGGCGGTTACGGCCTCGCGCGGGCCAACGGCCAGCACCTTGCCGTCGGCCACGGCCAGCGCGCCGTCCTCGATGACGGTGCGCATGGCGTCTTGTGTAACGATGCAGGCGGCCTGTATGAGGATGTCGCAGGGGCGGGGCATGATGACTCCTTGGGGGTGGCCCCTTGCGGGGGGCTCCTTGGGTGTGCGGAGCAGGCGAAACGAGAGGGTTCGGGTATTCCGGCGTCCGGGTGGCCCGGCAACGGATCGATTTTCAATAATATAGGGCATGGCGTGCGGCAAGCGTGCGTCAGCCGTCTGGGGCGGCGCAAGGGTGCGCCGGGGAGCATGTGATGCGCGTGGGATGTCTGCTGGTGCATGGGTTTACCGGTGCGCCCTTTGAAATGGAGCCGCTGGCCGGGCCGCTGCGCGATATCGGCTGCGTGGTGCGCAACATCCGCCTGCCGGGGCACGATACCTCGTTCGAGGATTTCCGGCGCACCGTGTTCGCCGACTGGGTGGCCCACGCGGAAGACGAGTACCGCGCGCTGGAGCGCGAAGTTGATGCGGTGGTGCCCGTGGGCCTGTCCATGGGCGGAACCATCGCCCTGCATCTGGCCCAGGTGTTCCGCCCTCTGGGCGTGGTGGCGTTGGCCGCACCCATGTATGTGTACCGCATCATTCCGTGGCGCATGAAGGACTGGCGGCTGCCGCTGGTTGGGCTGTTGCGCCACGTGCGCCCGGTGTGGCCGTCCGCCCCGCGCAGCGAGGTTGCGCGTGCCGTGGCCCCGTGGCGGGGCTATGAAGAGGTCACGGCCCTGCCGCAGTTGCACAGCCTTATCGTGGGGGCAGCCGGTGTGCGCCGGGGGCTGGGCAGGGTGACGGCCCCGCTGCTGGTCATGCAGGCACGGGGCGACGCCACGGTGCATTACTCCAACGCCTTGCACATCGCCGCCCACGTGGCCTCGTCCGATGTGACCCTGAAACTGTTCGACATCAAGGACCGGCGCGCCGGGCACCACGTCATCACCACCCATACGGAATGCCGCGACCGGGTAAGTGGGGCGGTGCGCGACTTTGTGCGGGGGATTTTTTCGTAGGACAAAAATGTTATTTTTTGCGTTTTTTGCCGTTTTTTCAAAAAGGCATAATTTCACAAGCTAATATTCCGCAACAATTGCACAGTTTCAACTGTGCGTCTGGTCAATCCTGATCAGTTCTGATGCCCGTATTGACGATTTTGCACGGAATCGTTAAATCTTGACCATGTCGGGCGTTCCGGGGGGACTGCGCTGCCGCATCCCCGCCCCGTTGCCGCATGATCCGCCTTTTTGCCGCACCCGAGGTGTTCCGTTTTTCGTCGGACATACCGGACACGCACACGGAAACATGCTACGCAGGGGGCGAACCGGTCCGACGTTTCCGGCAGTTTTTCCACAGGTTCGCCAAGCAGAGGTTACCCGCGTGCATGTGAAGCCCATTAGTCAGCATTTCAACGACTTCGTCATCGAGCGCGAGCGCGCCCGGTGCATCAACTGTGAAGTCTGCGTGCGCCAGTGTTCGTACGAGGCCCACTTCTGGGACGAGGCGCGCCAGTTCGTGGTGCATGACAGCGCCCGCTGCGTGGGGTGCCACCGCTGCGCGGCCATGTGCCCCACCAGTTGCCTGACCATCCGCAAGAAGCCCTCGGATTTCCGCGACAATTCTTTGTGGACGTCCACTTACATCAAGCACATCTTCAAGCAGGCCGACACAGGCGGGGTGCTGTTGTCCGGCATGGGCAACCCGCAGCCCAAGCCCATCTACTGGGACAACATGCTGCTGGACGCCAGCCAGGTGACCAACCCTTCCATCGACCCGCTGCGCGAGCCCATGGAACTGCGCACCTTTCTGGGGGCCAAGCCCGACGCCGTGGACTTCATCCACACCCCTGAAGGACCGCGCCTGAAGCAGCCCCTGCCGCCGCAACTGCAACTGGAATACCCCATCATGTTCGCGGCCATGTCGTTCGGGGCCATCAACTTCAACCTGCACGTGGCCATGGCCCGCGCCGCTACCGAACTCGGCATCTGCTACAACACCGGCGAAGGTGGCCTGCACCCGGACCTGTATCAGTACGGGGCCAACACCATCGTGCAGGTGGCCTCCGGTCGGTTCGGCGTCCACAAGGACTACCTGAACGCCGGGGCCGCCGTGGAAATCAAGGTGGGGCAGGGGGCCAAGCCGGGCATAGGCGGGCACCTGCCGGGCGAGAAGATCGACGAGGAAGTTTCGCGCACCCGCATGGTGCCGCAGGGTTCCGACGCCATCTCGCCCGCGCCGCACCACGACATCTATTCCATTGAAGACCTGCTCCAGCTCATCTACGCCATCAAGGAATCCACCCGCTACCGGGTGCCTGTTGCCGTGAAGATCGCCGCCGTACATAACGCCCCGGCCATTGCCTCCGGCATCGTGCGCGCCGGGGCGGACATCGTGGTCATCGACGGCTTCCGGGGCGGCACGGGCGCGGCCCCCACCATGATCCGCGACAACGTGGGCATTCCCATCGAACTGGCCCTGGCCTCGGTGGACAACCGCCTGCGCGACGAAGGCATCCGCAACCATGCCTCGCTGGTGGTGGCCGGGGGAGTACGGTGCAGCGCCGACGTGGTGAAAGCCATCGCCCTTGGGGCCGACGCCGTGTACATCGGCACCGCCGCGCTGGTAGCAGTGGGCTGCACCCTGTGCGGACGCTGCTACACCGGCAAGTGTCCGTGGGGCATCGCCACCAACGCCGCGCAGCTCAAGAAGCGCCAGAACCCGGACGTGGCCGCGCAGCGAATGGCCAACCTGGTCCGCGCCTGGGGCCACGAGATTCAGGAAATGCTGGGCGGCATGGGGCTGAACTCCATCGAGAGCCTGCGCGGCAACCGCGACAAGTTGCGCGGCGTGGGGCTGAACGAGGTGGAGTTGAATGTTCTTGGCATCAAGCATGCGGGGCTTTGATCCGGCGGGGCGGATCGCGGGCGCTGGCGGCGTCAAACCGGCTTTTTGCGCCGGTCACGCACGAAGGAGTGCGCTCCCTTTGCAAAAATGCCGGTTTTCCTTGCCATCACCCCCGCTACGCCCCGCCGGGGTTGTGCCGGGACCGATGGAAAAGAAGAGTTAAAGAAAAACTTCAAGTTGGCGTAACCCGTCAGCAAGATGGAATATGCACGCACCGGCCGCAGCGGTGGAATCACCGCCCGCAGGGCCGGACACCACGGAGAGAAGCCATGCAGGCTCCACGCGATTTTTGGCATTTCGATAAGGATATTTCCGGCTGCGGCGTGTTCGGCGTCATCGACCGGGCGCGGCGGCTCATACCGGGGTCGGAGCCCATTGCCGCCATGTGTACCATGCACGACCGGGGCAACGGCCTGGGCGGCGGCTTTGCGGCCTACGGCATCTATCCGGACCGGGCGGACTGGTACGCCTTCCATCTGATGTGCGACGACCGCGACGCGTTGGAGCGGGCAGAAGGCGTCATCAAGCAGTTTCACGACATTCGCCATTCCGAGCCCATCCCCACCCGCAAGGTGGCCAGCGTGAAGAATCCGCCCGTGGTCTGGCGTTTCTTTGTCACGCCCAAGGCCAACCGGCCCGCCTGGGCCACCGGCGACGAGGCCGACTACATGGTGGGCACGGTGATGCACATCAACACCAAGGTGCCCGGCGTGTTCGTGTTTTCCAGCGGCAAGGACATGGGTGCCTTCAAGGGCGTGGGCTTTCCGGAGGACATCGCCGACTTCTTCCGGCTGGACGAATACCACGCGCACATGTGGACCGGGCACAACCGTTTTCCCACCAATACGCCCGGCTGGTGGGGTGGGGCGCACCCGTTCACCCTGCTGGACTGGGCCATCGTGCATAACGGCGAAATCTCGTCCTACGGCATCAACAAGCGGTATCTGTGCCAGCACGGCTACGAATGCACCCTGATGACCGACACCGAAGTGGTGGCCTATCTGATCGACCTTCTGATCCGCAAGCACGGCCTGACCAAGCGCGAGGCGAGCTGGGTGTTCGCGCCGCCGTTCTGGGATGAGGTGGACCGCATGCCCGAAGCCGAGCGCGAGGCCTTCAAGGCCCTGCGCATGGTCTACGGTTCGGCGCTGCTCAACGGCCCGTTCGCCATTCTGGTGACGGATTCCCACGGCATGATGGGCCTTAACGACCGGGTCAAGCTGCGCCCGTTGGTGGTGGCCGAAAAGGGCGACCGGGTATTCATGTCCAGCGAGGAAAGCTCCATCCGCGAAGTGTGCCGCGATCTTGACCGGGTCTGGGCGCCCAAGGCGGGCCAGCCCGTGATTGTTGATTATCTGCCGCAGGGGGGTGCCGCATGAGCGGAGACGTGATGTGCGACGAAAAGGGCTTCTGCGTGCAGCGCGAGGGCGAGCGGTGCGTCATCGACGCCACGGGTGTGTACTATCGCCAGCTCAACGAGCAGATCCGCGCCGCGCTCGCGCACGGCGTCACCGACATAGAGGTGGTGCAGGTGCGCGGGCAGCGCTACATCGCCACCGCCGTGGAGGGCGACGTGCGTTTTACCGTGCGCGGCGTGCCGGGGCAGGACCTGGGCGCGTTCATGCGCGGGCCGGTCATCCACGTGCATGGCAATGCGCAGGACGGCGTGGGCAACACCATGGACGGCGGGCGCATCGTCATCCACGGCATGGCGGGCGACGTGCTGGGCTATGCCATGCGCGACGGGCGCATCCTTGTGCGCGGCGACGTGGGCTACCGTGTGGGCATCCACATGAAGGCCTACATGGACCGCGTGCCGGTCATCGTGGTGGGCGGCAAGGCGGGCGACTTTCTGGGCGAATACATGGCGGGCGGGGCCATCATCCTTTTGGGCATGCATTCCGGCATGGCCGATGCGCCTATTACCGGGCGCAATCTGGGCACCGGCATGCACGGCGGGGTCATCTACCTGCGCGGCAGGGTGCCGGAATACCAGCTTGGGCCGGGCCTTTCCATGGAGCCGGTGGACGAGACGGACCTGGAGTTTTTGCGCGGGCATATTGCCGACTTTGCGGCGGAATTCGCGGGCGAGTTCGGGGCCGGGGCAGGTGGTGGAGGATCGGAAGGGCAAATCGCCCCCGCCGATGCCGCAGCCCTTGCGGCTGTCATCCTGTCCGAGCCGTTCGTGAAGATACGCCCCTTCTCGCACAGGCCGTACGGCAACATGTACGTGGGGACGAACTAGGAACCCTCGACGGTTGCTGGGCATGCCCTGGCCGTGGCGATACGCGGCGGCCAGCATGCAGTGTCATGCAAGGGCCTCGGCACGGATGCGCGCCGGGGCCTTTACCATTTTGCCGGAGCAATGCGCACGCTGTTTGCCCTGCTGCCTGTCTGTCCGTCGGATAATGGCAGGCAGTCATGCCGTACCTGCGGTCTGGTCTGTCATGCAGCATGCGTGACGTTGCGCGGTGACGGACCTCCAGCCTTGCCTCGTACCGTGTGAATGTGCATACTGGTCCATTGGTCCGCAGTTCACTTTTTTCGGCGTCGCCCCATGCGCCGCGCCTTCACCCTGACCGGAGCCTTGCATGCCGCACAACATCGATCTCATCCTGACCCTTGCAGGCGGCCTTACCGCCGCGCTGGCCCTTGGTTTCATCACCCAGAAGCTGCGCCTGTCGCCCATCGTGGGCTATCTGCTGGCGGGCATGGTGGTGGGGCCGCATTCGCCCGGTTTTGTGGCCGACGCGGACACGGCCACCCAATTTGCCGAACTGGGCGTCATTCTGCTGATGTTCGGGGTGGGGCTGCATTTTCATCTCAAGGATCTCATGGCCGTGCGCGCCGTGGCCGTGCCGGGGGCCATCGTGCAGATTGCCGCCGCAACGGTGCTGGGCATGCTGGCCACGCATTTCTTCGGCTGGTCGTGGACGGCGGGGGCCGTGTTCGGCATGGCCATTTCCGTGGCCAGCACCGTGGTGCTCACCCGCGTGCTGTCGGACAACCGGGCCATGCATACCCCTGTGGGGCACGTGGCCATCGGCTGGCTGGTGGTGGAAGACCTGTTTACCATTCTGGTGCTGGTGCTGCTGCCTGCGTTGTTTTCGCCAGCAACTGTTTCGGGCGCACCCGCATCGGTGTGGATGACGCTGGGCGCGACCACCCTGAAGCTGGGCGCGCTGGTGGTGTTTACCCTGGTGGCCGGGCAGCGGCTGATTCCGCTGCTGCTGGGCTATGTGGCCCGCACCGGCACGCGCGACCTGTTCACGCTGGCCGTATTGGTGCTGGCGCTGGGCATTGCCGTGGGCGCGGCGGAATTCTTTGGCGCATCCATGGCGCTGGGGGCGTTTCTTGCCGGGATGGTTGTCGGCCAGTCCGACTTCAGCGCCCGCGCGGCGGCAGAGGCGTTGCCCATGCGTGACGCTTTCGCCGTGCTGTTCTTCGTGTCCGTGGGCATGCTGTTCGACCCTGCCTCGCTGGCCACCGGCTGGCCGCTGATGCTGATCACCCTGGCCATCGTGCTGCTGGGCAAGCCGCTGGCCGCATTACTGGTGGTGCTGGTGTTGGGCCACCCCCTGCGCAAGGCCATTTCCGTGGCCGTGGCGCTGGCCCAGATCGGCGAATTCTCGTTCATTCTCGCATCGATGGGCACGGCGCTGGGCGTGCTGCCGCCAGAGGCGGGCAACGCCATGGTGGTGGCGGCGGTGGTGTCCATCACTCTCAACCCCATGTTGTACAAGGGGATTGATCCTTTCATGAAGGCATTGGCCCGCCGGGGCATCGGCGTGACGCGCACGGCGGCGGGGGATGCGCCTTTGCCGGTCCCCGCCGACGGCGCGCACCGGGTGGTGCTGATCGGCTACGGGCCGGTGGGCCGGGCCATCGCCCGCATTCTGCGCGACAACGACATGGATGTGGCGGTGGTGGAGATGAACATCGACACCGTGCGTGAACTGCGTGAGCAGGCTGTGCGCGAGGCTGCGGGCGTGGCCGGTGAGGGCGATGCCGCCGCAGACGGTGATGCCGGCAATGCAGCGGAGTCCCTGCCTGTCAACAACATGCCCGGCGACATGCCCAATGTCATGCCCAACATCACGCCTGACGTCCCGCGTGAACCCCACGCCTTGCGGCCCCTGTCCGCCGTCCACGGCGACGCCACCCAGGCGGAAATCCTGCGCCATGCCGGGCTGGAAGACGCCGAGGCACTGATCATTTCCACAGCGACGGCCCCCGCACGCGAGATTATCGAGGTGGCCCGGTCGGTGAACCCCAGGGCGCGCATCCTCATTCACACCACCTACTTGCGCGAGGCAGAGGCCCTGCGCGCGGGCGGGGCGGAGGTGGTCTTTTCCGGCGAAGGTGCGGTGGCGCTGGCGCTGTCCACCTTCCTGCTGCGCGAGCTTGGCGCTACCGATGAACAGGTGGAGGCCGAGCGCAGGCGTATCCGCCACGACTTCTGCTGAACACCGTCCCGCAGTCCGGAAGGCTGGCGGGGCATCTGCGGGTTGGCTCATCCGGACTCGTCTGGGCGAATCTGGGGAATCTGGGCGAATCCGGACATGCCTGCCGCCGCCTGTTTCAGGTGGCGCGCCGCATGGCGCACGCGGACCGGCGGGCAGAAAAGCGTTGAAAAAAAAGGCCACGGCAGGTAGGTAAGTCACGTTTTGCGACCATAACGCCCTCCTTGCGGGGGCGTAACCTTCAAGGAGGCATCATGTTCTGGAACAACGTGGCGTACGCCATGGGCGCGGGTCAGTCGGCCGGTGGCGGGGCAAACCCCATCGCGTCTTTCGTGCCGCTGATTCTCATGTTCGCCATTTTCTACTTTCTCCTGATTCGTCCCCAGCAGAAGAAGGCCAAGGAACACAAGGCCATGCTGGAGTCCATCAAGAAGGGCGACAACGTGGTGACCGCCGGGGGCATTTACGCCCGCGTGTTCGACGTGCAGGACGACGTGCTGGTGCTTGACCTTGGCGAAACCAAGGTTCGCGTGGGCCGTTCCTTCGTCAGCGCGGTCATCGACCCCAAGGCGAAGAAGGAAGACAAGAAGGCCGCCAAGGGCGCGGACAAGAAGGAAGACGGGAAGGACGGGCAGAAATAGCCGCGTTTCCCTCGGCATGGGGCAAGCACGCGCGCCGTTGCTACGGCTGGCGCCTGCTTGCCTTTTTGCCGTGAATGCGGCCGCGCGCCGCACCCGCGTGACATACCGCAACTCCAGGAGTCGCAATGAAAGAGGGTTTCCGCTGGAGACTCGCCGTGGTGCTGGCCGTGCTGCTGTTCGGCGCGGCCTACGTGCTGCCGAGCCTGCCGGGCATCAAGTCTTCGCCGTTGGGCCGGTTTCTGCCCGACAGCACCATCAGCCTCGGGCTTGACCTCATGGGCGGCATCCACCTGACGCTCGGCGTCGATGTGGACAAGGCCGTGGAAAACTCCCTGACCCAGATGGGGCAGGACATCCGCACCTCGGCGCGCGACAAGGAAGTTTTCGTGCTGCGCCCGCGCGTGCTGCCCGGCGACCGCATAGAGTTCGTGCTGGCCAAGGCCGAACAGCGCGAGGTGCTGGGCGAACTGCTGGCCAAGCAGTTCCCGCAGCTCAGCGTTGCCGCGCCGCAAACCACCGATGACGGGCAGTTGCGCTACGTGGCCACCATGAAGCCGGAATATCGCAAGAACATCAGCGATATGGCCCTGGAACAGGCGGTCAAGACCATCCGCAACCGTATCGACCAGTTCGGCGTGGCCGAACCGGACATCCGCAAGCAGCAGGACAACCGCATTCAGATCCAGTTGCCCGGCCTGCACGACACCCAGCGCGCCATCCAGATCATCGGCCAGACGGCCCACCTGGAATTCCACATCGTGCGCGACGACGTGGATGCGGAAAAGGCCGCGCGCGGCATCCTGCCGCCCGGCGCCGAGGTGCGCCCCATGATCCGTCGCGGGGCAGACGGCAGCCAGGCCGAAACCCCCGTGGTGGTGGACAAGGAAGCCGTGCTGACCGGCGAATACGTGGCCGATGCGCGCCCCGGCTTCGACAATTTCAACCAGGCCTACGTGATGCTGACCTTCAACAGCCGCGGCGCGGCCATGTTTGAACGCATCACCCAGGAAAATGTGCGCAAGCGCCTGGCCATCGTGCTGGACGGCAAGGTGTATTCCGCGCCGGTCATCCAGGAAAAGATCGGCGGCGGTCGCGCCAGCATCACCGGCAAGTTCTCCACGGCGGAAGCGCAGGACCTTGCCATCGTGCTGCGCGCGGGTTCGCTGCCCGCGCCGGTGAGCGTGCTTGAAGAACGCACCGTCGGTCCTTCGCTGGGTCAGGAATCCATCGACAAGGGCGTGCTTGCTGCCGTTGTCGGCGGCGCGGCGGTGATGATCTTCATGGTGGTGTACTACGGCGTGTCCGGCCTTATCGCCGACGTCATGCTGTGCTTCACCGTGCTGCTTCTTCTGGCGGGCATGGCGGTCTTTGGCGCTACCCTGACCCTGCCGGGCCTTGCGGGCATCGTACTGACCCTGGGTATGGCCGTTGACGCCAACGTGCTGATCTACGAACGCATCCGAGAGGAACTGCGCAGGGGCCACACGGTGCTCTCCGCCATCCACGAAGGCTTCGACCGCGCCACGCTGGCCATCACCGACTCGAACCTGACCACCATCATCGCGGCGGCCATCCTGTACCAGTTCGGCACCGGCCCGGTGCGCGGCTTTGCCGTCACGCTGTCGCTGGGCATCATCGCGTCCATGTTCACCGCCATCTTCGTCTCGCGCGTGGTCTTCCAGGCCTGGAAGGGCGGTTCGGGCGACAAACGCCTCAGCATATAGCGGAGGAGAGCCACAATGGGTTTCTCGTTCATCCGGCATGATACCAATGTCGACTTCGTGGGCATGCGCCACAAGGCGTACGTGCTTTCCATCGGGCTCATTCTCGTGGGCCTTCTGTCCATGGCCTTCAAGGGCGGCCTGACGTACGGCATCGACTTCGCGGGCGGGGCCATCGTGCAGGTCAAGTTTGACCGGCCCGTGGCCGACGACACCCTGAAGAAGAGCCTGGAGGGCACAAGCCTGCCCGGTCTTGCCGTGCAGCGCTTTGGCGAGGGCGAAACCGACTACCTCATCCGCATCTCGCATTCGGACGAATCGGCGGAGGCAATCCGCACGGCGGTCACCGACGCACTGAAGGCCAACATCAAGGATGCCAGCTTCGAAGTGCAGCGTCTTGAAATGGTCGGCCCCAAGGTGGGCGCGGACCTGAAGAGCAAGGCGGTGGAGGCGCTGTACTACGCGGTGCTGCTGATCGCCATTTACATCTCCGGCCGGTTCGAGCGCCGCTGGATGGCGTCTGCCGTCATGGCGGGCACGCTTGCGGGCGGCATGTACCTGCTGGGGCTTATCGGCGTGCCCCGGTTGTGGCTGGTGCCGTTCTCGCTGGTGCTCACCATGGTGCTGTGCTGGAAGCTGCGGCTCAACTTCGCCCTGGGGGCCATCGTGGCCCTGGTGCATGACGTGCTGATTACCCTGGGTGTGCTGTCCTTGCTGGACAAGGAAGTGGACCTGAACATCGTGGCGGCCATCCTGACCCTGGTGGGCTATTCGCTGAACGACACCATCATCGTTTACGACCGCATCCGCGAAACGCTGCGTACCCACCGCAAGGAATGGAACTACGCGCACATCATCAACACCAGCATCAACCAGACACTCAGCCGCACCATCCTGACGGGCGGCACGACGCTGCTGGTCATTCTGGCGCTGTTCGTGTTGGGCGGCGGGGTCATCCACGACTTTGCGCTGACCATGCTGGTGGGCGTGTTCGTGGGCATCCTGTCCTCCATCTTCGTGGCCAGCCCGGTGCTGCTGCACTTCGGCATGCCGGAGGAGGAAAAGGAACCCGCACCTCGCGTCGGGCAGGAAGGGGCCGTGTAGACGGTTTTTTTCCGGCTTGGATTAAATGGACGGGCGGCGCGCAAGTGCCGCCCGTTTTTTCATGTTATCATCCCAAATACCTGCCAGTTACGGCAAATGATGGGGCACGGGTGAAGATGCCGTAACCAGATGCTGCCCGATGCCGGAAGGCGGTTGCTTTTTTTTGTCGTCAGGCGTTATCCTACGGGTACTTGGAATTGTTTTTGACCCGTGGAGGTGACATGAAGGCAATCGTGGTTGCTGCGGCCCTTGGCGGGCTGCTGGCCTGTACCGCATGGGTGCCTGCGGGTGTCCCTGCCGTTCTGGCCGCCGACGGCGCGGGGCTGTTTGCCCAGTGCGCGGGCTGTCATGGCGAGGACGGAAGCAAGGCGGCCCTTGGGGCGGCGCGCCCCGTGAAGGGCCAGACCGCCGACGCCCTGTACGGCAAGCTCAAGGGCTATGCGGACGGCAGCTATGGCGGTTCGAAGAAGGCCGTCATGGCGGGCATCGCCAAAAAGTTATCGGATGAGGACATGCGTGCTTTGGCCGCGCACATGGCCTCTTTCTAGACCGGCTCGTGCGGGCCACCCGCGCGCTTCCGGATAACCCGGCATTACCAGAACAGGAGACTTCGCATGAAACGCATTCTTGTGGTCATGAGCATCTGTGCCGCCCTTGCCTTTGGCATTTCCGCCGCCATGGCCGCCGATGGCGCTGCCCTGTACAAGTCGTGCGTGGGCTGCCACGGGGCCGACGGCTCCAAGCAGGCCATGGGCGTGGGGCATCCCGTAAAGGGCCAGAAGGCCGACGATCTGTTCAAGAAGCTGAAGGGCTATGCCGATGGCAGCTACGGCGGTGAGAAGAAGGCCGTCATGACCAACCTCGTCAAGCGTTACTCCGACGAGGAAATGAAGGCCATGGCCGACTACATGTCCAAGCTGTAGGGGCATGGCGATGCGCGTACGCTTCCATTCCGCGACGGTTGCCGGTGTACGCGCGCTCGTCGCCATGGCCTTGCTGCTTGGCGTGCTTGCTGTGTCCGCTACGGGGGGCAGGGCGGCGGTTTCGACCGTCGTACCGCCCCCCGTTTTGTTCCCGATTCTGCTTGCCGCCGTTGATGTTGCGCCTTCCGCCATGGGGGGCACGGGCCAGACCGGCCATGCCGGGCACGGCGAAGCTGCGGCCCCGACCAGTCAGGCCAGTTCGACCAGTTCTGACGGACATGACATGCAGGCCGGACATGCCGGGCATGACATGCAAGCAGGGCATGGCGGAAACGACGCAGGGGCCATGCCCCCCGATCACGCTGACCACGCCGGGCATGCCATGCCTGCCCCGGTAGCGAATTCTCCAATGGCGAACTCCCCAGTGGCGAACTCCCCGGTAGAGAACGCCCCTGCGGCAAACGCCCCCGGCAGCACTGATCCCCATCAGGGGCATGGCGCAACAGATGCCGGTCAGGCTCCGGCGGAGCATGTGCATCCGGTGCCCCCGCCCACCACGGGCAAGCTGGGTCAGGCCAGCACTTCCCAGGGCACACCGGCACCCGGTGACCCGTCGAGTCAGACTCCCCTGGCCGGGGTGGACGAGCACCTCGGCGAGATCATCCCCGAAGGCATCCTGCTGCGCGACGAGTCGGGCAAGCTCATCGACCCGCGCAGCCTGATGGACGTGCCGGTGATCATCGCACCCATCTATTATTCCTGCCCTACCGTGTGCAACATGCTGCAAAGTTCGCTGGCGCGTGTGCTACCGCAGGTTTCGCTGCAACCGGGCAAGGACTATCGCGTGCTGTCCGTGAGCTTTGACGAGATGGACACCCCGCAACTGGCCGCGCGCAAGAAGCAGAACTATTTCGCGGCAATGAATTTCGCCTATCCGGAGGACGGCTGGCGCTTCCTGTCCGGCGACCTGCCTTCCATCAACAGGTTCATGGACGCCATCGGCTTCCGGTTCACCCGGCAAGGGCGCGACTTCATCCACCCCGTTGTGCTGGTGGTCACCGCGCCGGGGGGCAAGGTGGTGCGCTACCTGTACGGCCAGAACTTCATGCCCTTCGACCTGACCATGGCCATCACGGAAGCTTCGCACGGCACCATCGGCCTGTCGGTGAAGCGGGTGCTGTCGTACTGCTTCACCTACGACCCCGAAGGGCGGCGCTACGTGTTCGACTTCATGCGCATCGCCGGGCTGATCATCCTGTTCGGCGCAGGGGTGCTGCTGTTCGTGCTGGTGCGGGGCGGCCCGCGCAGAAAGGAACGCACGGACCCGAAAGGCCAGCCCCGGTCTGACGTCACCCCGCCCGGCGCATCGTCATCCGGCCCGGCGCCGTCAGATTCGCCAAAGCCGAACCCTCCGCAGGAATAAACGCCTTTCGGTCTGCCGCGCCAGCCCGTTTGTTTCCGTTGCCAGTCCTTTTTCCGCTTCACTGCCCGCACCAGCCACAGGAGACCATCGCATGAGCGCAGACGCGCACGACCACCCGAACTTCTTCCAGCCGTTGCCCGGCACGAAGGGCGGGATCACCTCGTGGATTTTCAGCACCGACCACAAGCGCATCGGCATGCTGTACCTGTACTGCATCGTCGCCATGTTCCTGGTGGGGCTGACGCTGGGCTTCCTGATCCGGCTGGAACTCATCGCGCCGGGCCGCACCATCATGGGGCCGCAGACCTACAACGCGCTGTTCACCCTGCATGGGGTGGTGATGATTTTCCTGGTGGTCATCCCCAGCATTCCCGCCGCGTTCGGCAACATCTTCCTGCCCATCCAGATCGGGGCGGAGGACGTGTCCTTTCCCCGGCTGAACATCTTTTCGTGGTGGCTGTACGTCACTGGCGCGGTGCTGGCCGTGGTCTCGCTGGTTACCGGCAAGGGCGCGCCGGACACGGGGTGGACCTTCTACGTGCCCTTCAGCGCGGTGACGACCACCAACGTGGACGTGGCGGTCATTGCCGTGTTCATCCTGGGCTTCTCGTCCATCCTCACCGGTCTGAACTTCATCACCACCCTGCACCGGCTGCGCGCCCCCGGCATGACCTGGACGCGCCTGCCGCTGTTCTGCTGGTCGCTGTACGCCACGGGGTGGATTCAGGTGCTGGCCACGCCGGTGCTGGGCATTACCGTACTGCTCATCTTTGTCGAGCGTGTGCTTGGGGTCGGCCTGTTCGACCCTTCGCGCGGGGGCGACCCGATCCTGTACCAGCACCTGTTCTGGATCTATTCGCATCCGGCGGTGTACATCATGATCCTGCCCGCCATGGGCGTGATCTCCGAGATTCTTCCGGTGTTCGCGCGCAAGCCCATCTTCGGCTACAAGATGATCGCCTTTTCCAGCCTTGCCATCGCCTTTGCCGGGTCGCTGGTGTGGGCGCACCACATGTTCGTCAGCGGCATGAGCGATACGGCGGTGATGGTCTTCTCGTTCCTGACCTTTGTGGTGGCCATTCCTTCGGCCATCAAGGTCTTCAACTGGGTGTCCACGCTGTACAAGGGCTCCATCCGTGTGGAACCGCCCCTGTGGTACGCGCTGTCGTTCATCTTCCTGTTTTCCATCGGCGGGCTGACGGGCCTTGTGCTGGGCGCGGCGGGCACCGACGTGCATGTGCATGACACCTACTTCGTGGTGGCGCATTTCCACTACGTGATCTTCGGCGGGCTGGGCTTCGGCCTGTTCGGGGCCATGCACTACTGGTTTCCCAAGATATACGGGCGCATGTACAACAAACGCATTGCCAACTGGTCGTGCCTCATCGCCTTCATCGGCTTCAACATCCTGTACTTTCCCATGTTCATCATCGGGTTGCAGGGCATGCCGCGCCGTTATTACGACTACCTGCCCAAGTACGCCGAGGGGCACTTCATTTCCACCATGGGGTCGTGGGTGCTGGCGACCGGGCTGCTGCTGATGTTCTGGAACCTGTGGCGGGGCATCCGCAACGGCAAGCCCGTGGGCCGCAACCCGTGGGGCGGGGCCACCCTGGAATGGATGGTCCCTTCGCCGCCGCCGCACCACAATTTCGATGCCGAGCCCGTGGTCACCCATGGCCCCTACGACTACACGGGGGTGAAGCCCGATGCATGAGCACCGCGACTATGAAGGCGCCAAGATCGGCATGTGGCTCTTCCTGTTCACGGAAGTGCTGCTGTTCGGCGGGCTGTTTCTGCTCTACGCCGTATACCTGCACCGCTACCCCGCGGAATTCCACGCGGCGGGCAAGGATCTGAGCCGCATCTTCGGGACGGCCAACACCATTGTGCTCATCACCAGTTCGCTGTGCATGGCCTTGGCCATCAGCGCGCTGCAACGGGGCAAGGTGCTGCTTTCGCAGCGGCTGGTGCTGCTGACGGTGGCCATGGCCGGGGTGTTTCTGGTGAACAAGTTTTTCGAGTGGAGCGCCAAGATAGGCCACGGCATCTACCCCAACAGCCCCGGCCTGCTGGCCCTGCCGCCCGGCGAGATGGTGTTCTTCAACCTGTACTACCTGATGACCGGGCTGCACGGCATTCACGTGATCATCGGCGGCGCGGTGCTGATGTACGGCTGGCATCTGATGCGCGTTGGCCGGGTGACGCCGGAGCACTTCGTGTTCCTGGAAAACGGCGGCTTGTACTGGCACCTGGTGGACCTGGTGTGGATCTACCTGTTTCCGCTCTTTTATCTTGTGGTCTAGGGGGCCAGCATGACCGGACACGATACAGATCATCATGCCGTCCCGGTGCGTATCAACATGCTTGTGTGGGCGGCGTTGATGCTGCTTACCGCCATCACCGTGGGCGTCGCCGGGTTCGACTTCGGCTTCCTGAACGTGGTGGTGGCGCTGACCGTGGCCACCACCAAGGCGGGGCTGGTCATCCTGTGGTTCATGCACCTGCGCTACGAGGGCAGGGTCATCCGGCTGATGGTGTTCACGGCTTTCGTCATCCTTGCCATCGCCATCGGGTTCACCTTCTTCGACGTGGCCTACAGGTAGGTTCCCATGTATCCGCAATCGTTGACGCCCGTACAGCAGGTGGACCTGGCGTTCTACATCATCTTCGGTTTTTCGGTGTTCGTATTGCTGGCCATCACCGCAGCCATGCTGTGGTTCGTGTGGCGCTACCGCGAATCACGCCACCCCGTCCCCGCGCAGATATCGGGCAACGTGCCCGCCGAGATCGCGTGGACGGTCATCCCCTCCATTCTCGTCATGGGGCTGTTCTACTACGGGTGGGAGGGCTACAAGGCCCTGCGCACCGTGCCCAAGGACGCCATGGAGGTTAAGGTGACCGCCCGCATGTGGTCGTGGGTGTTCGAATACCCCGGCGGCAAGAGGAACAGCGTGCTGGTGGTGCCCGTGGACACCCCGGTGAAGCTGAACATGACCAGCGTGGACGTGATCCACAGCCTGTACGTGCCCGCCTTCCGCATCAAGATGGACACCGTGCCCGGCATGGAAACCTACGCCTGGTTCAAGGCCGACCGCCCCGGCGAATACGACCTGCTGTGCGCCGAATACTGCGGCCTGAAGCATGCCAACATGATCACCACGGTGAAGGTGGTGGACAAGCCTGCCTTTGATGCCTGGCTGGCCAGCACCGAAGCGCCCGGCGGCAAGGGCAGGGCGCTGATGGAAACCTACGGCTGCACCTCGTGCCATTCGCTGGACGGTTCGCCCGGTGTCGGACCCACCTTCAAGGGGCTGTACGGTGCAGAGCGCGAGGTGGCCCTGCCGGACGGCAGCAAGCGCAAGGTGTTCGCCGACGAAGGGTACCTGCGCCGCGCCTTCACCGACCCCAACGGCGAGGTGGTGGTGGGCTACGACCCCATCATGCCCTCCACAGAAGGCATGGTGCCGAACGAGGACATGGAGCAGATGCTGGCCTGGCTGATGCACGGCAACGAGGTGGGCCGCGAGGAAGGCAGGCGGCTGATGGAGGCCGAGGGCTGCATCTCGTGCCATTCCACGGACGGGTCCATCATCGCCGGGCCCACCCTGAAGGGGCTGTGGAACGCGCCCACCACCGTGCTGCGTGATGGCAAGGAACAGCAGGTCACCGCCGATGACGCCTACCTGCGCGCCAAGATCGCCAATGCGCCGGCGCAGGGCACGGTAAAGGGATTCGACCCCATGATGCCGCCGTACGAACACCTGACGCCGGAGCAGTTGGGAAGCATGGTGGAATACATTAAATCGTTAGGTGAACATTCACATTGATGCGCACGCCCCGTATGCCCAGCCTGCATGACCTGCGCCTGCTGCTGCGCCTGAACGTGACCCTGATGGTGGGGGCTGCCACGGCGTTCGGCTTTCTGCTGGCCGTGCCGCTGCCCTTTGGTGGGGGAGCAACACCGGCAGGGCTGGCCGGGGGCAATCCCGCGCTCGCATTGGCCTGGGTGGTGGCCGGGGCCATGCTTCTGGCCGCTGCCTGTTCGGCGTGGAATCAGGTGCAGGAGCAGGACATCGACGCACTGTTGCCCCGTACTGCGGGACGGCCCTTGCCGACAGGGCGCATGATGCCGTGGCTGGCGGCGGGCATTGGCGCGCTGCTGTTCGTTCCGGCTTTGGGCTGTCTGCACGCGGCAGGAGAGTTGGCCGCAGTGCTGGCATCCGGACAGGCCGGAAGTCTTCTGTACGATGCCGTGCCCGGCGCTGCCATGTCCGTGCTGGATTCTCCGGTGTCCGGGCTGTGGCTGCTTCTGGTGGGCGTGGGCATCGCCGTGGTCTACAACGGGGTGTACACCCCGTTGAAACGTATCACGTCGTTCGCGTTGCTGCCGGGCGCGCTGGTGGGGGCCATGCCGCCCCTGCTGGGCTGGATGGCGGCGGGCGGCGACCCGCGCGACCCCGTGGCCATTCTGCTGTACGGTGTGTACGTGCTGTGGCAGGTGCCCCATTTCTGGCTGCGCGCCCAGCGCGAGAGCATCCACTATCAACGGGCCGGGCTGCCCGTGCCCCCTGCGCAGTTTGCCGCTGCCCGCTACGCCCGGCTGCTGCGGGTGTGGTACCACGCCTATGCCGTGGCTGTGCTGATGCTGCCGGTGTTTCCCTTGCTGCACTCCCCGCTGGTTCGTGCCGGGGTGGTGCTGCTGGGCGTGGGGCTGCTGGCGGTGTCTGCGTTGGGCAGGACAATGGGGGGGGCGATGGGAGAGGCCGGTCCTGATGCAACGGGAAATGTGGCAGGCGCATCGCACGCTGCACCCGCCGCCAGCATCCCCCGGCGCGAAATCATCGCCCTGCGGGCCGCAGACGCAGCCATGCCTGCGCTGATGCTGCTGTTGTTGCTGGACCGGATGCTGCCTTTATTCTAAGTACAGATACAGTCCCATCCCTCCACATTCGCATCGGGAGCCGTCATGGTCTGGATTCACCCCGTCCTGCAATTCGTTGCCACGCTCGTTGGTATATACGCCATGTATTTCGGGTGGATACGTTTTAAGGCCTCGCACATGGGGCACAAGGTTGTCTTTCCGTGGAAGCCGCACGTCAAATGGGGCACCGTGGCCCTTGGCGTGTGGGCGGCGGGTTCGCTGCTGGGGCTGGCCGTGGCCCGGCTGGCGTGGTCGAGCATGTTCATTACCGGCGCGCACGCCTGGGTGGGGCTGCTGATGGTGCCGCTGTGCGCGGTGGGCTACCTGACCGGGCAGCGCATGGACGTGGTGAAGAAGCGTCGCAAGCTGCTGCCGCTGGTGCATGGCGTCAACAACCTGCTGCTGGTGCTGCTGGCCCTGTGGCAGTTGTGGACGGGCATTGGCGTGGTGCGCGACTACCTGCTGTAGCCCGCCGTCTTTCGCACGCAGTTACGCCCGGCGTGCGGCAGGTCCGTCCTGCCGCCACCGGGCGTTTTGCATGCGCCAGATCGGACATGCGCACCAGCGTTCGTCGCATGTTCCTTTGCGCGGCAAGGGGGCGGTTGCAAGGTGGTTATCGGGCGGATACCGGCACGTGGTTCTCCCTTGCCGTTCCGCGGATCATTCCCCGGTCACTCCGCCCGCATGGCTGGGGCTGATGCCGAAGTAGCGGCGAAATTCCCGACTGAACTGCGAAACGCTTTCATAGCCCACCATGCGGGCCGCCTCGCTGGCGCGCACCCCGTCCTCGCGCAGCAGGCTGCGCGCCTTGTTCAGGCGCACCCGCTTCAGGTACTGGATGGGCGAGAACGCGGTGACGTCCTTGAAGGCTCGGTGGAAGGTGGAAGGGCTCATGTTCACGAACCCTGCTAGCTGGTCCACGTTGAACGGCTCCGAAAAGTTGCCGTGGATCTGCTTCAGCGCCTTTTCGATGCGCGACATGTTGGTGTTCCTGGTGGCCAGCGCATGCAGGGCCGCCGCATTCTCGCTGCACAGCACCCGGAACAGCAGCTCGCGCACCAGACCCGGCCCCAGCACCTGCGCTTCCAGCGGGCAGGACAGCGCCATCAGCAGGCGCAGCACCGTGTTCCTGAATGCGGCGTCCGCCCTGGCCAGGAACAGCCCCTGGTGGGTACACCCTTGTGTCAGGGACCGGTAGTCGATACGGTCTTCTATCTGACCTATGAGTTCGTTGAGCACGCCAAGGTCGATGTCCACGACCAGTGACAACAACGGCTTTTCCGGCGTGGCCACGGCTTCGCATTCGGCGGCAATGGGCACGCTGAGCGCCAGGTAGTGGTCCTGGTCGTACTGGTAGACCCGCCCGCCAAAATGCACCAGCTTGGCCCCCTGGCCGAGAATGATCAGCCCCTGCTGGTACAACAGCGGCGTCCTGTGGATGGAACCGGAGGTTTTGTACAGCCCTACGCCGGGCAGGCCGGTTTCCGTCTTGCCCTCGTTTGTGGCGAGTCTGGCCATCATCTTTGCTATTTCAGACATGTACCCTCCATTCCGGAAAGCGGGTGATGCCAAGCGTTGTTTTTGGGAGCCTACTTGTTTTGACGGGTTTCTGCCAGCGGCTGCAGAATCAGGCAAGAGATTGGCAGGAATGTGCCTTCTCGCCGGGGCAGGGTCCGTTTATTCACGGAACATCAAACATCCCTTGCGAACTGCCGGTCACACCCCGGTGGTACGCGGGATGGATGGCGGCAACTGCGACCCTTTCCGCCGGAGTCTGCAAGGCAAAGGGCAGCGAAGGCCGCGTAACCGTGAACGGGCGCTGAGCGCCCGGCACCGAAGGAGCGAGACGTGCTGTACAGAACCATGCCCGGTAACGGAGACACGCTGTCCGCGCTGGGCTTCGGCTGCATGCGCCTGCCCATGCTGGACGGCAAGGTGGACGAGGCCCGCGCCATTGCCCAGATCCGCAGCGCCATTGACGGCGGGGTCAACTACGTGGATACGGCGTGGCCGTACCACAACGGCGAGAGCGAGATCGTGCTCGGCAAGGCCCTGCGCGACGGCTACCGCGAGAAGGTGAAAGTGGCCACAAAGCTGCCTTCGTGGCTGCTGAAGGACCGCGCCGACATGGACCGTTACCTGAACGCGCAACTGGAGCGCCTTGGGGTTTCGTGCATCGACTACTATCTGGTGCATGCGCTGGACGGCACCCTGTGGGATACCGTGCATGACCTTGGCGTGGTGGAATTTCTGGACGCAGCCAAGGCCGACGGGCGCATCACCAACGCCGGGTTCTCGTTCCACGGGCTGGCGGAAGACTTCAAGCGCATCATTGATGCCTACCCCTGGACGTTCTGCCAGATCCAGTACAACTACCTGGACGAGACTTACCAGGCGGGTACCGAAGGACTGCGCTACGCGGCGGGCAAGGGCATCGGGGTGATCATCATGGAGCCGCTGCGCGGCGGCAACCTGGGGCTTATCACCGCACCGCCCGCCGTGCAGGCCATCTGGGACGAATCGCCCGTACGACGTACCCCGGTGGAATGGGCGCTGCGCTGGATCTGGAACCACCCGGAAGTGACAGTGGTGCTTTCCGGCATGAACGAGGAAGCGCACATCACCGAAAACCTGGCCATCGCCGGTTCTGCGGAGGCCGGGTCCATGACCCGGCAGGAACTGGAATTGGTGGCCCGAGCCAGCGCCAAGTACCGCGAGCTGATGAAGGTGCGCTGCACCGGCTGCGGCTATTGCATGCCGTGCCCTATGAACGTGTCCATTCCCATGTGCTTCGAGACGTACAACAAGATGCACATGTTCGGAAACATTCAGGAAGGCAAATTCCTGTACGCCCTGCGCATGAGCGGCGAGATCGGCGGCGAGGGCCCCGGCTATGCCTCGCAATGCGTGGCCTGCGGCCAGTGCGCGGAAAACTGTCCGCAGCACATCGCCATTCCGGAAGTACTGGCCGAACTGGCCGCCGAACTGGAAGGGCCGGACTTTGCCCAGTTGCAGGAGGCGGGGCGGCAGTTCTTGCGCCGCACGGCGTAGGGCATTCCAAATTGTCTTTTTGCTCGCTGGCTGTCCGACCCGAAGGGCGCGAAGCGTGCCCGTTAAGCGAGCGTGCGAGTTTTACGGGCATCGAGCGCAGAGCGGTCAAACTTCGCCTGCCATGGCGGTCAAATACAATAAGAGTATGTTCCCTTATGGCAGGCTTGTTTTCCTCGCCAGCAAACAAAAATCCTAATTTGGAAGCAGCCTGAACGATTCGGCAGGCCGGGGTGGACCATTCGCCCCGGCCCCGGCTATGCTTTTGACGGATATGCTTTCATTGGACACCGGGCAGGCTTCGGGTCCGGATACTGATGTTCGACACGTTTTCACCGCTCGTTCGTGCGGGCAACGATGGCCTACGCCACCAGAGGGATACCCGGCGTGAAGATACTGTTCTACGATTGCTTCGCCGGCATGAGCGGCGACATGCATCTGGCCGCACTGCTGTCATTAGGCGTGGAGCCCGACTACCTGCGGGCAGAGCTTTCCAGACTGGGGCTGGACCACGAGTTCGAACTGCGGGTGGCGCCTGACATGCGCAAGGGCATTGCCGGATTGCGCGTGGATGTGGAGCTGGCACACGGAGAGCAGGAACATGGTCAGGATGCCGGGCACGGTCATGAGCACGGTCATGAGCATGGTCACGACCATCCGCATGCTTCGCACCACCATGGGGATGGGCATCACCACGCGCAGCATGGGCATGGCGACCACCATCACGTCCATCAGCATGCCCACCACCACGGCGAGCTCCACGGCCAGCATCATCCGCACGGGCACGCCCACGCGCACGATGCGGAACAGCCCGCCGGGCACGATCATGCCCATTCCCACGCGCCCCACGAGCAGGGGGATCATGCTCACGGTCACGGCCATGCGCATGCTCATCACCACCCGCCGCACCGCAACCTGCCAGACATAGAGGCCATCATCACTGCCAGCACGCTGCCGGAACAGGTGCAGCGCACCAGTCTGGCCATCTTCCGCAAGCTGGCCGAGGCAGAGGCCAAGGTGCATGGCAAGCCTGTGGATGCAGTGCATTTTCACGAGGTGGGGGCCACCGATTCCATCGTGGACATCGTGGGTGCGGCCATCTGCTACCACCGCCTTGGCGTGGACGCGGCCTGGGCCTCTCCCGTGGAACTGGGCGGCGGGTTCGTGCGCTGCGCCCACGGGCTGATGCCCGTGCCCGCCCCGGCCACGGCAGAGATACTGTCCGGCATTCCCACCACGCGCGGGGCCACCCCGCACGAAACAACCACCCCCACGGGCGCGGCCATCCTGGCCACGCTGGTGACCCGGTTCACCACCGCGCCGCGCATGGCCGTGCAGCACACAGGCTACGGCATCGGCCACCGCGATACCGAACTGCCCAACCTGCTGCGGGTACACATGGCCGAGGTGGACGATATCCACGCGGCCCTTGCGACTGGCGGGGCGTCTTCTGCTCCATTCACCGCCGCATCCGGGACAGCATCCCCGTTGCCCATGGAGTCCGCGCGCCTGCTGCAATGCAACATCGACGACATGACCGCAGAGCAATTGGCCGTGGCCATGGACACATTGATGGAAGCAGGGGCCATGGACGTGCATTTCACGCCCATCATGATGAAGAAGGGGCGGCCTGCCACCTGTGTTTCGCTGCTGTGCGCCCAGGGCGAGCAGGAACGGTTCGCGCGGCTGCTGTTCCGGCATACCACCACGCTGGGCATCAAGAGCGTACCCATCGACAAGCTGGTGCTGGAAACACGCTTCGAGCGGCTGGAAACGCCGCTGGGGCCGGTGACCATGAAGCAGGCCCTGCTGGACGGCCAGGTGCTGCGCGCCAAGCCGGAACTGGAGGACTGCAAGGCGCTGGCGCGGCAGCATTCCATCCCGCTGGCGGACGTGTATCTGGCCATCGGGAAAGTGCGCACATAGCATCGTACGGTTTTTGACAACAATACCGGCTGCGCCCGCGCGGCGCGCCGCAATGATGGACGACGACATGGACAGGACAGACGCCCTGCGCGACCTGCTGGAAGGCATCCGCGCGGGCAGCATTGATGTAGACAAGGGCATGTCGCAGCTACGCGACCTGCCGTACCTTGAAATGGGACACACCCGTTTCGACATGCACCGCAAGCTGCGCAACGGCTTTCCCGAGGTGGTCTACGGCGCGGGCAAGACGCCGGAGCAGGTGGCGGAGATTTTCACCCGGCTGCGGGGTCTCAGCCACGTGCTGGCTACCCGCGTCTCGCCGGAAATGGCGGAGCACGTGCTGGCCGCCTGCCCGGAGGCCACCTACAATCCCCTTGGCCGCACCCTGACCATGCTGCATGGCAAACTGGTCTTCAAGCCCGGCGAAATCGGCATCATCACCGCAGGCACCTCGGACCTGCCCGTGGCTGAAGAAGCCCGCGTGACCTGCGAGATGCTGGGCAGCAAGGCGTGGGTCATTTCCGACGTGGGCGTGGCGGGCGTGCATCGGCTGTTCGACCGGCTGGACGAACTGCGCAAGGCCCGCGTGCTCATCGTGGTGGCGGGCATGGAAGGCGCGCTCACCAGCGTGGTGGGGGGGCTTGTCTCGCAGCCGCTCATCGCCGTGCCCACATCCGTGGGCTACGGGGCCAACTTCGCCGGGCTGTCCGCGCTGCTCGGCATGCTCACCTCGTGCGCCAGCGGCATAACCGTGGTCAACATCGACAACGGGTTCGGCGCGGCCTGCGCCGCGTGCCGCATCAACAATCTGTTTGTGGAGTAGGCGAGGGGGAGAAGCTTTTTGTAAGCCTCCGGCGGGCAGGGGGATTCTCCCCCTGCACCCCTTTAACAAGAAAAACCGCCCAATTGGGCGGTTTTTCTGTTTTGCGGATAAGAGCAGCCTCTGATCCTCTGATATCTCGCAATATTCATTTTCGGGGGTGCAGGGGGCGTTAGCCCCTTGCCCGCCGGAGGCGTAAAAAAGCAGGTATGCTCCGGAGTTAATCCACCCGGTAGTGGCACCCCAGGCTCTGCTTGTTCCGCAGCGCGGCCATGGTCACCATGTACGCGGTCTGGCAGCCGTGGAACAGGTCCACAAGGGGCTTGGAGAGCGGAGTACGCTTGTAGAAGTCGTGCAGGTGGCGCGACAGGTCGCGCAGGTCTTCAAAGGCGCGTTGCAAGCGGCTGCGGGTGCGGGTGATGCCCACGTAGTTCCACATGGTGTGGCGGATGGTGGCCCAGTCCTGCGCGATGAGGGCCGGGTCGTCGTTGCGTTCGTCGCCGGAGGACTGCCAGTCGGGGATGGAATCGCGCAGGCGCTTGCCAAGGCCGCGCTGGGCCCCGGAGCGTTTGGCGATGTCCTCTGCGGCGGCGCGACCCCACAGCAGCGCTTCCAGCAGCGATGTGGACGCCAGGCGGTTGGCGCCGTGCACGCCGGTGCAACTGCATTCGCCCACACTGTACAGCCGTTCCAGGGTGGTGCGGCCCGTCAGGTCGGTAAGGATGCCCCCGCAGAAGTAGTGCGCGGCGGGCACCACGGGGATCAGGTCGCGCCGGATGTCGATACCCAGCTCCATGCACCGGGCGAAGATGGTGGGGAAGCGCTCCGAGGGGTCCTGCTCCATGTGGCGGGCGTCCAGATACACGCATTCCTCGCCGTTGCGCAGCATTTCCTCCACGATGGACCGGGCCACGATGTCGCGCGGGGCCAGGTCGGCGCGGGGGTCGTAGCGTTCCATGAAGTGCTCGCCGCTGCCGTTCACCAGCCGCCCGCCCTCGCCGCGCATGGCTTCGGTGACCAGGAACCGGCGCGAGCTGCGGTGCAGCAGGGCGGTGGGGTGGAATTGCACGTATTCCAGGTTTTCGGTGCGCACAAAGGCGCGGCTGGCCATGGCCACGCCAGACCCGATGCAGGCCGGGCTGTTGGTGGTGTGCAGGTACACCTGCCCGATGCCGCCGGTGGCCAGCACGGTGATGTCCGCAAGGATGGTTTCCACCCGGCGCAACTGCTCGTTGAAGACGTAGGCCCCCACGCACTGGTTGTTGAGCTGGTAGCGGAATTCGTTGTTGCGGGCGTGGTGGTGGCTGGTCAGCAGGTCGACGGCGGTGCGTTCCGACAGCACGCGGATGTTGGGGGCCGCGTTCACCGCTGCCATCAGCCCGTCCATGATGGCCCGCCCGGTGTAGTCGGCGCAGTGCAGGATGCGATGCGCCCCGTGGCCACCTTCCATGGTCAGGTCCCATTCGCATTCCGGTGTCCGGCCCTTGGCAAAGGGAATGTGCAGCCGGTCCACAAGGATGTCCTGCACGGCCTTGGGGCCGCTGCGGGCGATGTGGCGCACCGCGCGCAGGTGGTTGTGGCGGTGCCCGGCGATGAGGATGTCTGTTTCCAACTGACGGGGGTCGCCGTCGCCCGCGCGGAACACAATGCCGCCCTGGGCCAGGGCGGAATTGCCGCTGTCCAATTGCTGGCCGCTGTTGATGAGTGTCACTTCCATGCCCTGGTCGGCCAGGGTGAGGGCAGTGGTGCACCCGGCGATGCCCGAGCCGATGACCAGTACCGGAGTGTGCAGGCGGTAGGTGGAATTGTTCATGGCGCGTCCCTTGCGAAGTGGCAGCGTGGGGGGAAGTGGTGCGGTGCTCGTGCGCCTGGCCTTGCGGCTGCCGGGGCATTCCCGGTGGCGAAAGGGACGGCTGGCGCGGGCGGTGAAAAATCCGGCTTGCCCGATTAGTCGGGAACAGGCCGTCCAGGCGCAGGATGTTGGTCGGCCCGCGCGTCGCCCGTGTATCGGCGGGCATCGCGCGGGCCGCTGCTCTTCTTCTTACGCCCGCTCAGGCGCAGGCGTCCAGCATGCGTTGCAGGGCTGCCTTGGCGGGTTCGTGCAGGTCCATGGGTACCTTGACCGGGGCTTCCGTGCCTGCCGCCACCCCCTCAAGGGTACGCAGCAGCTTGGGTTCGGTCACGCGGGCCATGTGCGAACAGGCGCTTTCCAGCAGGGGCAGTACGGTCAGCCGCCCGGCATGCTGGCGGGCCAGCCGCCGCACAAGGTTGATTTCCGTGCCCACGATGACAGTGGAACCGTCCGGGGCCGCGTCGGCAAAGCGGATGATGGTGGTGGTGGACCCGGCGGCGTCGGCGGCGTTGACCACCTCTGGCGAACATTCCGGATGCACAACGATGCGGCAGCCGGGGTGCGCTGCGCGGGCGGTTTCCATCTGGCGCAGGTTGAACCGGGCGTGGATGGCGCAGCAGCCGGGCCAGATCAGCAGTTCCGCCCGGCGGGCCTCGTCGGTCAGCACGTCTGCGCCGAAACTGGCGGCCCGCACGTCCAGCATGTGGCGCTTGTTGTTAGGAATGCCCAGCAGATTCGCCGTGTTGCGCGCCAGATTCTTGTCCGGCAGAAACAGCACGGCGTCGCCCTGGCTGCGGGTCCATTCCAGCATGGTGCGGGCGTTGGCGGATGTGCATACCGCGCCGCCGTGCCGCCCCACCACGGCCTTTACCGCCAGCGAGGTGTTCACGTAGGCCAGCGGCACCACCTTGCGGCCATCGGCCGAAAGGGCACGCAATACCGCGTCCACCCGTTCCGCCGGGGCCATCTGGGCCATGACGCAGTTGGCGGAATGCTCCGGCAGGTACACCTTCTGGCCGGGCCGCGCCAGCAGGGCGGCGGATTCCGCCATGAAGTACACCCCGCAGAACACGATGGCAGCGGCATCGGTGTCGGCCACGCGGCGGGCCAGTTCCAGCGAATCGCCGCGCAGGTCGGTGTGCCGGATGACCGATTCGTGCTGGTAGTGGTGGCCCATGATGGTCAGGTTGGGGCCGAGCTTGGCGCGCAGCGCGGTGATGCGCTCTTTCTGGGAGGGCTGTGCGGTCATGTCATGCCTTGCGTATGCGCATGCTGAAGTCCGCCACCGGGGCGGAGTGGGTAAGCCTGCCCACGGAGACGAAATCCGGCCCGTGGGGAGATGCCTCGGCCAGTTGCCGCAGCGTTTCAAGGGTAACGCCGCCGCTGGCTTCGGTTTCGATGCCGGGGGGCACCACGGCAAGCGATTCGCGCAGGAGCGCAATATCCATGTTGTCCAGCATGATGCGGTCCACCTTGCTGGCCACGGCCTCGCGCACTTCGTCAAGGGTGCGGCATTCCACCTCTATGGGCGGGCAGGGCGCGTAGGCCGCGCGCAGCGCCGCCACTGCGGCGGTAATGGACCCGGCGGCGTCGATGTGGTTGTCCTTGAGCATCAGCATTTCTGCCAGGGTGCGGCGGTGGTTTTGCCCGCCGCCCACCAGCACGGCGTACTTTTCGGGAAAGCGCAGCCCAGGCAGGGTCTTGCGCGTATCCAGCAGGCGGGTTGCGGTGCCGTCCAGCTCGCGCGCGTAGCGGCGGGTAAGGTTGGCGATGCCGGACATGTGGCAGACGAAGTTCAGGATGACCCGCTCTGCCTTCAGCACCAGCCGCGCCGGGCCTTCGATGTCGGCGGCGATGGAGCCGGGGGGCAGTTCGTCGCCGTCGGCAGTGTGCGGGGTCCACGTCCAGCCGCCCACCACCGGGCTTTCCAGCAGTGCTGCACAGCGTTCCATCACCAGCGGGGCAATGGGCAGCCCGGCCACAAGGGTTTGCTCCTTGGCCACGATCTGGGCGGCCAGCCGGTCCACGGGGCCGAACACGGCGTCGCTGGTCAGGTCCGGGCCGTCTTCCAGCAGGGCCAGGTCGATGGCGGCCAGCAGGTGCTCGCGGGGTTGGCCTGTGAAGAAGATGTCGAAATCCGGTACGGTATGCGATGACATGGATTGTGCCGTCACTGGCTAGATGATACACGCAGGGTGCCCCGCGCCGTGCCTGCGCCGTGCGGAGCTTTTCGGCGTTGCGCGGGGTGCGCCACGGGATGCGTTACTCGAAGCATCTCAGACGGGGCGCATGCCGTGTAGTAGGAGGCTGCCCCGCTTTCGTCAAGCCGACGCCGCCGTCCCGCCACACGCAACGGGCATGCGGGATGGCATGTTCGACAAGGCCGCAAGGGCAGGCCAGACAGGGCCTTCTTTCTATCGCATTTCACGCGCCGCACACACTTCACGGAACAGGGAACAAGGGTATTTCATGGCCGGGCAGCAACACGGGCACGAACACGACCGCAAATGTGTGGACGGCGCACCCCGCGACGACGGGGACGCCTGCCGCACCATCGTGCTGCCCGAGGAATGCCGCGACCCCGACACGCCCGGCGAAGATGCCGAGTTTGCCCACCCCGCCGACGTTGCCGACCACCTGGAAAACCTCTCGCTCGAACGTCAGGTGTGCATGCTGCGCCACCTGCCCGCCGAGGACGCCGCCGAGGCCCTGGCCGAGCTTGACGAGCATGTGCGCGTCGACCTGCTGGAAAACCTTGACGCCGACGTGGCCGCCCAGATCCTGTCCGAAATGTCGCCCGACGATGCGGCGGACGTGCTGGACGAGTTGGATGAGGACCACCGCGACGTCCTGCTGAGCAGCCTCGAAACCGAGGACGCCGAGGAAATCCGCCACCTCATGGCCTTCGACCCGGACACTGCGGGCGGGGTCATGAATACCGAGATCATCATCCTTGACCACGGCCTGACCGCCGACCAGGCCATCTCGCAGATCCGCGCCGAGATCGAGGACAAGGAAATCCCTTACTACGCCTATGTCGTGGACGAGCAGGACCGCCTGGTGGGCGTGCTTTCGCTGCGCGACATCATGCTCTGCAAGCCCGGCAACAAGCTGCGGGACGAGGTGCGCGGCCAGGGGCTGATTTCCGTGCTGTTCGACCAGGACAAGGAAGATGTGGCGCACCTGCTGGGCCACTACAACTTCATGGCCATGCCCGTGGTGGACTACGAGGGCCGCCTGCTGGGCGTGGTCACCCACGACGACATCATCGACATCATCCACGACGAAGCGTCCGAGGACATGCTGGGCATGGTGGGCGCAGGCACGGACGAAAGCGTGGACACGCCGTGGCACGAATCGGTGCTGAAGCGGCTGCCGTGGCTGGTCATCAACATGCTGAACTCGGCGGTGTCGGCGTCCGTGGTGTACATGTTCGAAGGGTCCATTGCCCAGATGGCGGTGCTGGCCGTGCTGATGCCCATGGTGGCCAACCAGGCGGGCAACACCGGGCAGCAGGCCCTGGCCGTGATGATCCGGCAGTTGGCGGTGGAGCGGTTCGACCGGCGCAAGGCGTGGTGGGCCGTGCTGCGCGAGGCCAAGATAGGCCTGTCCAGCGGGGCCATAGTGGCCTTGCTGGTGCTGTGCGCGGTGTGGGTATTTGCCGGGTCGTGGAAGCTGGCATCGGTGATGTCGCTGGCGTTGCTGCTGGACATGCTGCTGGGCGCGCTGGCCGGGGCGTCCATTCCGCTCATCCTGCGCGCGTTGGGGCGCGACCCGGCGCAGGCGTCCAGCATCTTTCTGACCGCCATCACCGACGGCGCTGGGTTTTTCATTTTTCTGGGGCTGGCGACGGTGGTGCTGTTCTAGGGGACGAGTCGCGTGGCTTCGGAGCGTTGTCACGTATCGTTGGGCGTCCCTCCACCGTACAGAGAAAGGGAAACCCTACTGCAAACAAGAAGGGCCGGTCCTCCATGGGGGACCGGCCCTTGGCCGTTCGGTGCGGCAGCCCGCCGTCGCGCAGGCTACAGCGTCAGCACCGAGGCGTCTATGAGTTCGCGGCGCATTTCCAGAAAGCGCATGCTTGTCAGGTCGCGGGGGCGCGGCAGATCCACGGTATAGGTGCGCTGCACCCGACCTGGCAGCTTGCCTTCGATGGTGACGATCCTGTCGGCCAGAAACAGTGCCTCGTCTGTGTTGTTGGTCACGAAGATGACGGTGCGCCTGTCGGTTTGCCAGATGCGTTCGGTTTCCTGTTCCATGAAAATGCGCGTCTGGGCGTCCAACTGGCCGAAGGGCTCGTCCAGCAGCATCACCCGCGGCTTGTTGGCGTAGGCACGGGCAATGCCCACGCGCTGCTTCATGCCGCCGGAAAGCTGGTGCGGGTAGTGCTTTTCGAACCCGGTAAGGCCGACAAGGTCAATGTAGTGCATGGCGATGTCGCGGGCTTCGTCATTGGGCAGGCCGCACAGTTTCGGCCCCATTTCCACGTTGCCGAGCACGGTCTTCCACGGAAAGAGCATGTACCCCTGGAATACCAGTCCCCGGTCGGCCCCCGGCCCGGTCACGGGCTCGCCATCCAGGGTGACGGTGCCTGTGGTGGGCGTTTCCAGCCCGGCAATGATGCGCAGAAGCGTGCTCTTTCCGCTCTGGCCCGGGCCCAGGATGACCACGAATTCATTGGCTTGCACGTCGATGCTCACATCCTCGAGCACCGGCACTTCCTGCGTGCCCTTCTGGATGAAGGTCTTGCTTACGTTGTGGCATTCGATCACGGCGTCGTCCCTTCCTTGCGGGTGTGCGGTTGCTGCTGGCTGAGGGAGTGGAGCAGGGCGACCGGTTGGGCTACAGCCCGGCGATCTTGCGTTTCCACGGGCACAGCTTGCGTTCCAGCGCGGTGACGAGAAGCGTTGTACCCCACGCCGCCGCCGCAATGACCGCCATGCCGCCGATGACCATGGCCGGTTGCGACAGGTTCATGCCCTGCACGATGATGTACCCCAGGCCAGAGCGGGCGCTGACCAGTTCCGCCGCCAGCACGCAGCTCCAGGCGATGCTGAGCGATATCTGCAACCCCGCGAAGATGGCAGGGAACGAGGCGGGAAAACAGACATGCAGGATTTCGTCGCGTCGCTTGCCGCCCAGCATGCGCACCACGTCGTACAGTTCCGGCTCCACCAGGCGCACGCCGTTGTAAGCGTTGAGCAGGCACGGCACGAAGGTGCCCAGCACGATGATGAAGACCTTGGACGTTTCGCCGATGCCGAACCACAGGATGGAAATGGATATCCACGAGATGGGCGGCATGGGCTTCAGCAGGTCGAACAGCGGTTTGACGATGGCGTTGACGTAGCGGTTCAGGGCCATGAACAGTCCCAGCGGCACGGCGATGACGGCAGCGATGGAAAAGCCCACCACCACGCGCTGGGTGCTGGCCCACACGTGCCCCCACAGGGTCAGTTCCGCCAGTTCCTCGCGGCTGAGCAGCACCAGCTGTTCCAGCACTTCAAGCGGACGGGCCAGGGCGCTGCTGTTGCCGCCCAGCACGTTGGCGCGGGCCAGCCAGTCCCACAGCGAGAAAAAGGCCACGATGGACACGGTGTTCAGAAACCAGCGGTTGGTCAGGATGCGGACGAGATTGACGGGTCCGCGATCCACCACCTGCCCCACGGTTTCGTTGGCGATGGAGGAGCTTGCGGCGCTGCACGTGGCTTCTTGCGACATGGTCTACCTCCTGATCCCGGCCAGCAGCCGCTTTTCCACCCTGTCGATGATCACGCCGATAAAGGCGCCGGTCAACCCCACCATGAACATGCCCAGCACCACCATTTCGGGCATGGCCAGCCGCCTGCCCATGGTGATCATGAACCCCAGGCCCGCGTCGGCGGCCAGCAGTTCTGCCGCCACCAGGTTGGTCCAGCAGCAGGCCAGCGCGATCTGCAGCGCGCCGAAGACCATGGGCAACGCCGAGGGGATGCACAACTGCTTGAAAATCTGCCAGTCGCTGGCCCCGTAGGTGCGGGCCATCTGGATGAGCGTGGGGTTGGTCATCTTGACCCCCACGTAGGCGTTGATGACGCACGGAACCAGACCCCCCAGCCAGATGATGAATATCTTGCCGGGCAGACCGATGCCGAACCAGAAGATGGTCAGGGGTATCCACGCCACCGGGGGGATGGGGCGGACGATCTCGAAGATGGGGCGGGAAAGGCCCTCGACCACGTTGAACCAGCCCATGGCCAGCCCCAGCGGCAACCCTACGGCAAGAGACAGGAAATAACCGCCGAAGGCTTCCTGGATGCTGACCCAGGCGTGCTGGTGCAGCAGTGCGCCGTCGGGGTCCATGTTGGTGAATTTGTCGAACAGAAGTTGCGTCACTGTTGTGGGCGCGGCCAGCATGGTATCCGGCACGACCCCGGTGCGCACGACGATTTCCCATGCGATGAAGAACGTGGCTACGCTGAGGATCGGCAGCACCTTCAGCGCCAACGGCGTTCTTACGACAACCTCGCGATATGCGGCCATGCATGCCTCCGGTGTCGGCAGGTGGGAAGGGGCGCCCGCCCCGTACAGGGCGGGCGCTGCGTGGGTTGGTTTACTTTACGGAGGGCACGAGCTTCAGGAACTTGTCGGTGATGTAGTAGCCGGTCAGCAGCTTTTCACCTTCAGCGGGCTTCAGCTTGCCGAGTTCGGTAAAGAACTTCACCAGGTCCTTCTGCCATGCCTGCACCTGGCTTTCACCGGCGGAGGCGTCGAACATCTTCAGCTGTTCCTGCAACGTGAACACGGGGTGCAGTTCCAGGTCCATCTTTGCTTCATCTTCGGTCATGTTCAGGCCGGCCCACTTGAGAAAGCGAGCGTATTCGGGGGCCAGCTTCACGCCTTCGGAACGCAGCGCGTCGATGCCCTGGAAGTACACCTTGAGGAAACGGGCCACTTCTTCGGGGTTCTTGTCACAGTATTCCTTGTCGCCGATGAGCACGATGGGCACGAAGCCGCCTGCCGTCTTGACGTCGGAGGCAACCTTCCAGCCCTTCTTGAGGCCGTTGTACATTTGCGGGGCCCACAGCACCACGGCGTCGCCGATGCCCTTCTCGAACGCGGCCACGCACTGGGCGGGGTCCATGTTCTTGATGGTCACGTCCTTGTCGGTCAGGCCAAGCGACTTCAGCCACAGGCTCATGGCGTAGTGGCCGGACGAGATGGTGGTGGCGAGGATGGTCTTGCCCTTGACGCTTTCAGGCGAGCCGAACACGTCGGGGTACTTGGGGTTGAAGCCCTTGGTCTTCAGGATGGGGCTGTCCGGACGCACCAGCACCGCGTTGGTCACCGACTCGTCGTTGGCGATGGCGATGAGGTAGGCGTTCTGGCGCAGCGCGCCAAACATCATGGGCACGCCGCCCGTGCCGCCGACAACCCACTGCTTGGCGGGCAGGGCCTCTATCTGGGCCATGCCGGAATCAAACATGTGCAGCTTGAAGTCGAAACCGGCGGCCTTGTCCCAGCCTTGCTGCTTGGCATACCAGGGCACGAAGGTTTCATGCTCCGCCTGCCAGGTCGTGTTCAGGGGTTTCACCTCGGCGGCGAAGGCCATTGCCGCCATGGCAAGAAGGGCCATCACGGCAGCCGCAAATCCAACCCAACGTTTCATCTGAAGCATGGTCAGACCTCCTTGAAGCAGGTTACGGTAGACTGTCTGGGCGTATGTTCTTGCCATTGCGTGTCCCCTTGCGGGGTTACCACCATCTGATGAGCTCCGTGACGTGTTCACGGATACGGACGAATTCCGGGTCCATGAAGTCGCGCGGGCGGGGCAGGTCCACCTTGACCTCGGCCTTGATGCGCGTGGGCTTGTTGGACAGCACCAGGATGCGCTCGGAAACGTAGACCGCTTCCTCTATGTTGTGGGTGATGAACAGCACCGTGCTTTGCAGCTTGCGCCACAGGTTCACCAGTTCGTCTTCCAGGTAGAACCGCAACTTCACATCCAGCTGCCCGTATGGCTCGTCCATCAGCAGCAGGTCGGGGTCAACGGCGAACGCGCGTGAAACCGCGATGCGCTGCTGCATGCTGGCGGATATCTGGTTGGGGTACAGGTCGGCGCACTGGGTCAGCCCCACCATCTCCAGAATGTGGTCCAGCCGCCCGTCGATTTCTTTCTGGGGGCGTCCCTTGACCTCCATGCCGTAGGCCACGTTTTCGCGCACGGTGCGCCAGGGCAGGCAGGTGGGTTCCTGGAAGACGTAGGAGATGTTGTGGCGCTTGGGGTTGGCCGGGGTGCCGTCGATGAGGATCTGCCCGCTTGATGCAGGCAACAGGCAGGACAGGGTGTTGAGAAAGGTGGTCTTGCCGCAGCCCGTGGGGCCGACGATGGCCACGAATTCGCCCTCTGCCACAGAGAAGGAGATGTCGTTGAGCACCAGCAGTTCACCGAACCGCTTGGTAAGATTGCATACTTCGATCTTGGTTCGTGGTCTGGCGGCGTCTTGCACGGGTACGCTCCATCGGCGGGTGGCGACCGTTTCTTCCTGTCGGTCCGGCGGGGGCCGGTGACGGGAGGGAACGGGCCGCCGCGTTGACAGGGGCGGCGGATTCCGCGTCGTCGTCATGACACCGGGGGCCGGGCGTACCCGACCGGCCCCCGCACGGAGGCCGGTCGAGCCCGGAATGCCCCGTCTACAACATGTCTGCCGCCGGTACGTGCGGCAGCCCGAAGGCTTCCGCCACTGCCGGGTAGGTGATCTTGCCGTCCACCACGTTGAGGCCCTTGCGGATGTCCTCGTGGCGGCGGCAGGCTTCCTTCCAGCCCAGGTCGGCAATGGCCAGGGCATAGGGAAGGGTGGCGTTGGTCAGCGCGGCGGTAGAGGTCATGGCCACCGCACCGGGTATGTTGGCCACACAGTAGTGGTTCACGCCGTCCACCACGTACACCGGATCGGCGTGGGTGGTGGGGCGCGAGGTTTCAAAGCAGCCGCCCTGGTCGATGGCCACGTCCACCAGGATTGCGCCCTTGCGCATCAGCTTCAGGTCTTCGCGGGTGACCAGGTGGGGCGTCTTGGCACCGGGCACCAGCACCGCGCCGATGACCACGTCCGCCTGGGGCAGCAGCTTGCGGATGGCATAGGGGCCGGACATCATGGTGATGCAGTTGGCGGGCATCACGTCGCTGAGGTAGCGCAGCCGGTCCAGGTTCTTGTCCAGCAGGTACACCGTGGCGCCAAGGCCGCAGGCCATCTTGGCCGCGTTGATGCCCACGATGCCCCCGCCGATGACCACAACCACGGCTGGTTCCACGCCGGGCACCCCGCCCATCAGCTTGCCCATGCCCCCGGTGGGGATTTCCAGGTACTTGGCGGCCTGCTGGATGGCCATGCGCCCCGCCACTTCGGACATGGGGGTAAGCAGCGGCAGCGATCCGTCCGCCTTCTGGATGGTTTCGTAGGCAATGTTCACGTTGCGTGCGTCCACAAGGGCGTGAGTCTGTTCCTCGTCCGCAGCCAGGTGCAGATAGGTGAACAGTATCTGGTCCTTGCGCAGCATCCCGTACTCCGACGGCTGCGGCTCCTTGACGTGCATGACCATTTCACACTGTCCGAAGATGGTCCGCGCGTCGGCCATGGTCGCCCCGGCGGCCACGTATTCGGCATCGGCAAAGCCCGCGCCGATGCCCGCCCCGGTTTCCACCATCACCTGATGTCCATGGGCACGCATGGCCACCACACCTGCGGGCGTCATGGCCACGCGGTTTTCCAGCACCTTGATCTCTTTCAGAATGCCGACTTGCATGGGATGCTCCTGTGAAGTGATTGGGATATCAGCCGAGCACCTTGGTCATGGCCGCACGCAGGGTGCGAAGGATGACGTCGATGTCATCACGGGTGACCACGTAGGCCGGGGCGATGTTGATGATGTTGTTGAAGCCGGGCAGGCTGCGGTTGGTGCGGCCAACCAGCACGCCGTTCGCCGCCATTTCGCCCACCACCTGGATGACCTTGCCTTCGGGCAGGGGCTTCTTGCTCGCCTTGTCTTCCACCAGTTCCACGCCGCACAGCAGGCCCTTGCCGCGCACGTCGCCGACATTGGGCAGGACGGCCAGTTCCTTCAGGCCCGCCAGCAGGTAGTCGCCCATGGCCACCACGTTATCGAGCAGCTTTTCCTCCTCGATGATGGCCATGTTTTCCAGGGCGGCGCTGCACGAGGCGGCGCACCCGCCGTAGGTGCTGATGTCGCGGAAGTAGGCCAGCCTGTCGGCCGGGTCGTGCAGGAAAGCCTTGAAAACGTCTTCAGTGGTGGCGGTGACCGAGATGGGCATGTAGGCGCTGGCAACGCCCTTGGCCATGGTCACGATGTCGGGCGTGACGCCGTAGTGCTGGTACCCGAACATGGTGCCGGTGCGGCCCATGCCGCAGACCACTTCATCCATGATCAGCAGCACGCCGTGGCGGCGACAGACCGCCGCGAGTTCGGTGTAGTACTCGGCAACCGGGGGAATGACCCCGCCGCCCGCCGTGATGGGTTCGACGATAAGGCCGCCCACGGTTTCCGGACCTTCTTCGCGGATGATGCGGTCGACCGCCTTCACGCAGTCAAGGTCGCAGCCGGGGTAGGTCTTGCCGAAGGCGCAGCGGTAGCAGCAGGCGTGGGGGAATTCGACGAAGCCGGGCACGAAGGGGCCGAACCATTCCTTGCGTTCCGCCTGGCCGGTGGAGCTCAGTGCTCCAAGGGTCGTTCCGTGATAGTCGCGGGCCCGGAAAAGGATTTTCTTCTTTGCGGTGTTGCCCGTGATGTGGGCCAGGGCGCGGACCATCTTGTAGGCCTTTTCGTTGGCCTCTGACCCGCTGTTGGAAATGTACGCCCGCGACAGGCCGGGCATGTGGGAAATCAGCTTTTCCGCAAATTCGATGTACGGAATGTTGCTGGCCGTTGCCGCATAGTAGGGCATGGACTTCAACTGTTCGTACACGGCACGGGCAATGCGTTCGCGGCCATAGCCCACGTTCACGCACCACACGCCGCCCGACGTCGCGTCCAGGTATTCCTTGCCGTTGATGTCCCGCAGCTTCAGTCCTTCGCCCTCGACCACGATCATGGGGCCTTTGCCGGCGAGAGCCTGGTGCTGGACGAGGTGGTGCCACACGTGGGCCAGGTCGGCCGCCGCGTATGCCGCTGGGTCTTGCTTCAAACTGGGGCTCATGTCCTGCTCCTTGAGGTTGTCAGGAAAAAAACGATGGCGCCTGTGATGCGGACCGCGGGGAGCTACCTCCGGGCGGGAATGATGCGGATACGATCCGTTTTTGGGCAGTGTTCCGGGCGGTCCTCCGAAAAAATTGGTCGAAATCGGTAGACGGTCGCGATCTTCTTTTTCGCTTTGTCTAGACATAGCGATGAGACTTTGCTATTTTTTTGTCAAGCGTTTTTTACGACGGGCGGGAACTCGACGTAAAATACTTCAACACCGTGCATTGTCAGGCAAAGGCAACGCGGTATCACCCTCTGAGGAGGCTTTGAAATGCCCAAGATGACCCCCAGTGAAGCAATGGCGGAAGTGCTGGTGCAGGAAGGCGTCACCCATGTAAGCGGCATTCTCGGCTCCGCTTTCATGGATCTGCTGGACCTGTTTCCGGCGGCTGGCATCGATTTCATTTCGGTGCGTCACGAACAGACGGCGGGCCACATGGAGGATGCCTTTACAAGAATGACCGGAAGGGCAGGTGTTTGCATCGGCCAGAACGGTCCCGGTATCACCAACTATGCAACGGCGGTGGCCACGGCCAACATGGCCCACACGCCCATGGTGCTCATTTCGCCCAGCGCGGGCAGCATTTCCGTGGGCTGGGACGGCTTTCAGGAATGTGACACCTGGAACTTGTTCAAGCCCATCACGAAAGCATCACTTCGCGTGCCGCATCCCAAGCGCGCCGCCGACATCCTGCGTACCGCCTTCCGCATCGCCTACGCCGAACGCGGTCCGGTGCTGGTGGATATTCCGCGCGACTTCTTCTACGGCGAACTGGACGAGGACATCCTTGCCCCGTCGCAGTACCGCGTGGCCCCCGGCGGCATTGGCAACCCGGAACAGTTCCGCGAAGCGGTGGAAGTGCTGAAGTCGGCCAAGCGCCCAGTCATCGTGTCCGGTCGCGGCGTGGTGGATTCCGACGCGCTGGAAACCGTGAAGGCCCTGGCCGAGCACCTCAACGCCCCGGTGGCCTGCACCTACCTGCACAACGACGCCTTCCCCTGCGACCATCCGCTGTGGACCGGTCCCATCGGGTACATGGGGTCCAAGGCTGCCATGCGCATCCTGCAGCAGGCCGACGTCATCCTGGCCATCGGCACCCGGCTGTCCTACTTCGGCACGCTGCCGCAGTACGACATCAACTACTTCCCGAAGACCGCCAAGATCGTCCAGATCGACATCAACCCCCGCCATATCGCCAAGACCCATCCCGTGGCCGTGGGCCTGTGCGCCGACGCCAAGGACGCTTCGGTCGAACTGCTGGCTCGCGTGCGCGAAGCCATGCCGAACCCCAAGCGTGACGACGCCGTGTACGCCATGGTCAAGGCCGAGTTGGAGGACTGGTACAAGGAAATTGCCGCCATCGCCGACGAACCGGTGCTGGATGGGCGCATGCATCCGCGCAAGGCGCTGGAAGTGGTGGGCCGCTTCGTTACCGAGCACAACGCCATCGCCACCACGGACATCGGCAACACCTCGTCCACGGCCAACAGCTACCTGCGTTTCCGCAACGCCAAGCGTCACATCTCCACGCTGACGTTCGGCAACACCGGCTTCGCCTATCAGGCGGGTCTGGGCGCGCAACTGGCCTGCCCCGAAGACCAGGTGGTGGCCATCGTGGGTGACGGCGCCTGGGGCATGAGCCTGTTCGAGGTGCCCACCGCCGTGCAGTACAACCTGCCGGTCATCGCCACCGTGTACAACAACGGGGCCTGGTGCGCGGAAAAGAAGAACCAGGTGGACTTCTACAACAACCGCTTCGTGGGCGCGGACATCTGGTCCAACTCCTACGCCAAGATCGCGGAAGCCATGGGCGCCGTGGGCTACAAGGTGAACACCCAGGCAGACCTGGCCGATGCCCTGGACGCCGCCCGCAAGAGCCGCAAGCCCTCGGTCATCGAAATCATGACCGACGGCACGCGCCTGGCCCCGCCCTTCCGGCGCGACGCCCTGGCTCTGCCCACCCGGCACCTGCCCAAGTACGAGCACCTGGACAAGCGGCACTTCCCCAAGTAGCCGCGCAGACGACGATACGGCGATACGGCACAGGCGGCGCGCCTGGAAGGTGCGATAGGATGACCCCGGACAGGCCATGGTTGATGCCCGGAATGGCGCGCCGCCAGTGCCCTTGAACATGATGCGGGAGGGGAAGGCTGCTTTCCCTCCCGCATTCGTGGCTGGAGGCGGTCCGACATCCTTGCACGGGTGCCGGTGTCGTTCTTTCATGGGTATTTTTTCCAACAGGCAGGTGAACATGGAACCGTTCCTTCGCACCCGTGTGTATGACGGCCCGTTGCGGGCCGTGGTGCTGGACTGGGCAGGCACCGCCGTGGACCACGGCTGCCTGGGCCCTGCGGCAGTGTTCGTGCAGGCGTTTGCCCTGCATGGTGTGGACGTTACCGTTGCCGAGGCGCGGGAACCCATGGGCAGCGAAAAGCGCGAGCACGTGCGCCGCATGCTGGCCATGGAGGGCGTGGCGGCCCGCTGGCGCGCAGAACACGGCCATGCGCCCGGCGAATCTGCCGTGGACGCCGTGTACCGCGACGTGGAGCCGTTGATGGTGCGGACCATCGCCGCGCATGCCGCGCCAGTGCCCGGCCTTGCGGAGTTTGTGGCGCGCGTGCGCGGGCGGGGCATGGGCCTTGGCTCATGCACCGGGTATACCGGCCCCATGATGGAGGTGCTGGTTCCGGAGGCAGCCCGCCAGGGCTACAGCCCCGACGTGGTGGTGCATGCCTCGGAGGTGCCCGCCGGGCGGCCATACCCGTGGATGTGCCACCTGAACGCCATGCGGCTGGGGGTGCATCCCATGGAATCCATGGTCAAGATCGGCGACACGGTGGCCGACATGCACGAGGGGCGCAATGCGGGCATGTGGACCGTGGGCGTGGTGCGCACCGGCAACGACGTGGGTCTTTCGGAGGCGGATGCGGCGCGCATGGACTCGGACGGACTGGCCGTGCTGACGGCTGCGGCGGGTGCTCGGTTGCGAGGTGCCGGGGCACACTATGTGGTCGATTCCATAGCCGACTGCTTTTCCGTCATTGAGGCGATTGAAGCGCGGCTTGCACGAGGCGAGGTGCCGTATCCAGTCTGACGCGACCTTCGGCGAACTGGCCGCAAGGAGATGCCGGGTGAAAACGGACAAAATGTTGCCGGGGGCTGGCCGGGCGGGCGCTTCCGTGGTACGCGGGCTGGGAGCGCAGGCATGGGACGCTGATGCCCATGGCGTTACGAACTGCAATGAGGGAAATGAGGGGGAATACGCCTGGCGTGGCGAAAGCACCATGCCGGGCCGTGGGAAGGACATGGCAAAATCCAAGTATCTTGTTATTTATGAATGGCTTTCCGAGCAGATACGGAACAAGGTGTACCAGCCGGGGGACAAGATCCCCAACGAGAACGAGCTGGCCGCCATGTTCAGTGTGCATCGCATGACGGTGCGGCAAGCCATCGACAAACTGGTCAACGACCACATGCTGGTGCGCAAGCGCAGCAAGGGCACCTTTCTGCTTTCCGAAAAGAGTCCGGTGCTTACCCGTTCGCTGGAGAGCATCACCACCTACTACGATGATATTATCAGCGCCGGGATGGAGCCGCATTACAAGACCATTGCGGCGGGCATCGAGTTTGCCAGCGCGGAAATTGCCGCACACCTGAACATCGAAGTGACCCAGCCCGTGATCTTCCTGTACCGGCTGATGCTGGCCAGCGGCGTGCCGCTGGTGCTGGAGCGCTCCGTGCTGCCAACGGACCTGGTGCCCGATTTTCTGGAAAAGAAGCTGGATACCGTGCTCTACAAGGTGCTGCACGAGGATTACGGCATGCGCCTCTTGCATTCGCGGCAGGAACTGGGTGCGGTGATGCCCACGGAGAACGAGCGCAAATATTTGAAGATAGGCGATAATTGCCCGTGCATCTGGGTGGAGAGCGTCGTTTTCAGCGACACGGGCAGGGCCGTGGAGTTCAGCCGCGCCCTGCACCGGGCCGATAAATACCGTTTTCGGTGCGCCATCGGCGGTTATGTGTACGACAAGGATGGCAAGGCGGGGCAGACCCCCTTGGCAGGAATGCTGGTGGATCCTTCTGGAACCGGCGAAGGTGCAGGTGCAGGACCGAACAGGCAGCAGGACAGGATCAGCCGGATCAGGCATGCCAAGGGCTGATCTCGACCAGGCGACATACAGGCATGCACAAGGCCGGACTCCATGGGGAGCCCGGCCTTTTCGTGTTCTGGCATGTGCGGCGGGGTGGAGCCGTTCAGCGCCTGGGAGGCAGCAGCGACAGCCACTGCGGGGCCTCCGTGGCGGGTTCGGGAGCGGGGGCCGGGGTACGTTCCGGCGCAGCGGGCCGGGCCGGAGCTTGCGGGGGCGCGTCCTGTTCGCCCGTGTCCCTCTCGTCACCCGGATCACCCTCATCGGGCTGATGGGCCTCATCGGGCTCTTCGCCCTCACGGGCCTCATTGGGCTCGGCTCCCTGTGCATCCGATTCTGCGGGGTGAAACACTTGGCCCTGTGCGTCCTGATCGGAATGTTCGATCGGGTCAGAGGGGGCGGTTTGGCGGGGCTGTTCGAGGTCTCCGGCGGATTCGGCGGCAGCGACGGACTCGGTCGGTGCGATCGTTGCTGCCAGTTCTGTGGGAATTGTCGACGTGTCCGATAGCTCCGGCCCGACTGTTTCGGGGGGGGAGACGGCCAATACCGGCGGCGGCCCGGACGGTTCCGGCATGTCCCACAGCGACGGCTGGCGGGGTTCCGGATGCAGGCTGGCTGCGGGCGTCGCAGCGCGTGTCGTCCGTCCCGGATCGGCCCCTGACGGGGCCTCTGTCTTCTGGTCGTGCAAGGGCATGCCCACACCGTTGGCCGATTCGTCATCAACGCTGTAGCCGGGGGCGTCGTCGCCGTCAGCGTATTGGGCATCGGTTGGCGCAACGGCATCGAAATCGTCCGGGTAGTCCGTGTGGTTCGCACCGTCCGGGTCATTCCGGGGCAGCCCCGTCAGCGCCTCGGACGTCATCTCGGCATCTACCCCAGGGTCCATGTCCTGCGGCGCACCCCAGACCGTTTCCGGGCCGGTGTCCGCATCGTCCATGTTTCCTCCATCGGGCCAGGACGTGGGGCTGGTCGTGGGCCAGGACGCGGCCCAGGAATCCGTCAGGGAATCGGGCGCTGATTCGGTCCAGAAATCCGGCACGGGGTCGGGGCCTGGATCATTCAGAAGGGCCCCTGGATGGTCGGCAACCTGGTCCTGCTCATGCGCATCCGGCCACATCTCCGGTTCCGCTACAAGCGGCATGTCGTGCCAGGCGTCCAGTCCGTCAGGGACCATGCCAGGCGTCATGTTGGGCGCCACGCCCTGCGTCATGTCTGGAATCAGGCCGGGCGTCATGTCATCCGGCTCGGCATTGGACGTATCCGGCAGGAGCGGAGCGTGGGGCACGTCCTCGGCGTTCGCGGCGGCAGGGGCATCCGGAGTTTTCAGGGTGTCCACTGCGGCTGCGACGACCGGGGCGTCTGGGACGCCTGGGGTAGCGGGGGCATTTGGGGCAGCTTGGTCGTCCGGGGCCAAGGTCTGGCTGGCGGTATCCGGCTGCGGTCGGGCGTCTAGGGAAGGGGTGGGCGGCTGCACGATGGTGGCCCCGTCCGCCATGGGGCACGGAAAGTCCCAGGTGATCTCCGCCTGGCGCGCCGTTCCGGCGGCTTCCGCACAGGTGGCGCGACACAATTCCATGAAGGTGTCCATGTACGGAGACACCCACTTGCCCCGGTGGCGCACCATGAGCACCGCCGTTTCAAAGGGTTGGTCCGCCCAGGGCAGCGCCCGCAGGACGCCTGCGCGCAGTTCGTCGCGCACGGCGGCTAGGGGCAGCAGGGTAATCCCCACGCCAGAGGATACACAGCCGCGCAGGGCGGCTGCGCTGGAAAATTCGAGTCCGGCGGCGGGCTGCACGCCTTCTGCTGCCAAGGCTTCTTCGATCACCAGGCGGTAGGCGCAGTCCGCCGTGGACAGCACCAGGGTGACGCCGTGCAGATCGCGGGCGGTCACCCGTTCGCGCGTTGCCAGAGGGTGGTGCGGCGCGGCCACCAGCACCAGCGGCTCCACCCCCAGGGCTTCCACGTTCAGGTCGCCGCCGCGTACGCTGTCGGCCATGACGAAGGCCAGGTC
This sequence comes from uncultured Desulfovibrio sp., assembly GCA_964402645.1. Taxonomy (GTDB): domain Bacteria; phylum Desulfobacterota; class Desulfovibrionia; order Desulfovibrionales; family Desulfovibrionaceae; genus Cupidesulfovibrio. The sequence continues at coordinate 201,755 of CAYOCV010000003.1, forward strand.
GGTGATGCCCTGGCGCAGGTCCTTTTCCAGCCCGTTCAGGGTGCAGGCAGTCAGGTGCAGCGCCACCTCCGGGTGGCGGCGGCGAAACGCGGCGATGACCGGCGGCAGGCGATACGCGCAGAGCGATTCCGGCACGCGCACCGTCAGCAGGCCGCGCAGCCGCGATTCTCCGGTAACCCAGGCCCGTGCCTCGTCTTCCACGTCGATGAGCTTGGCCGCGTACTGCACCAGCCGCTCACCTGCTTCGGTCAGGGCAACGCGCCGTCCCAGCCGTTCGAACAGCCGGACGCCCAGCTCCGTTTCAAGCGCGGCGATACGCGCGGATACCGTGGATTGCGCGGCGTTCAGTTCCGCTGCCGCCCGGTGAAAGCTGAGCAGGCGCGCCACTGCCGCAAAGGTTCTGAGGTCGCGTAGTTCCATGTCCGTCCGCCCATTCCCGTTCTGGTTGATCGTTCGGAAACCGCGATTGCCCGCATCGGAAAGTATCGTTGGATTCGATTTTGAGCAACGCGTATTCGTTACTTCAGATAGCCTTGTCATGGCGACAAGGCAGCCGCAATCTGACAACCAAGGGGCGATACCATGCAGTTGCAAGAGATTGAACGACGGGCAGAGGAATGCTTTGCGTCAGGCTTCAATTGTGCCGAGGCGGTGTTTCTGGCGATAACCGAGGCGTACGGGCTGGACATGCACGGGCAGGTGTGTCTTGCCACGCCGTTTGGCGGCGGCATTGGCCGCTGCAAGGCGGAAGTGTGCGGGGCCATTTCCGGTGCGGTGCTGGCCATAGGCGCGGTGCGCGGGCGGGTGAACGCGCACGGAAACTGGGATGTTGCCGCGCAGGTTGCCCAGGCCGTGCGCGAGGATGCGCGGGCCATTGGGGGCAGCACGCGTTGTGCTGCATTGTTGCAGGCTTTCGGCCAGCAGTCGGCAATGGAAGCCTGCATCAGGTTTACGGGCAAGGTGGCGGGCTGTGGGGCCGCGCGGCTGTTGGAGGTGGAAGACTTGGGCGTGCAGGCCCAGCCTGCCGTGGTCAGGAAACAGGCTGCCCTTGACTGCTCCTGTGGGTGTGCAGCGGCGGACGCGGAACGGCGCAATCGGGCGTGTTCATGATTGCAGGCAACAATGTGTAATGCCGATTAATGGATTGCGTGGCGGCATGCGCCGCGCGTGACCTGAACGCACGAAAGCGGGGCGCCCCTTCCGGAGCGCCCCGCATCGTTCGTTCTGTTGTCGTGCCCCGGTTATCCGGCAGCCTTGGCCCCTTCACAGCCGGTCATGGTACATACCAGGTTGCGGCCATTGGCCTTGGCCAGATACAGGGCACGGTCGGCCTCGCGCACCAGTTCTTCCACGTTGGCGAAAGCGCCGGGGCGAAAGCCCGCCACGCCTATGCTCACCGTGGCCGAAAGCTGCACGCCGTGGTGCTGCACCTGGCATTGCTCGATGCAGTGGCGCAGCCGCTCAGCCAGCATGTGGCCCTGCGCTTCTTCCGTGTGCGGCAGGATGATCACGAATTCCTCACCGCCGTAGCGTGCCACGAAGTCGGTGGTGCGGATGGCGTTGCGCAGCACGTCGGCCAGTTCACGCAGCACCGCATCGCCAGCCTGATGCCCATAGGTATCGTTGATGGCCTTGAAGTGGTCAAGGTCCAGCAGCAGCAGGCTCATGGGGTGACCGTAGCGGCGGTGCCGTTCGAATTCGGTGCGCAGCCGTTCGTCCAGGCTGCGGCGGTTGTGCAGGCGGGTCAGCGCATCGTGGTCGGCCTGCAGCTTCACTTCGCGGTAGACCATGGCGTTTTTCAGCGCCAGCGCCAGATGCTTCATGGCCGAATCCAGCGCCTGCGCCTGGTCCTTGCCGAGCGTCTGGCTGCCGTCGGTAAGGATGGCCAGCGCGCCCAGCGCCTCGGTTCCCGCGCGCAACGGCATCAGGATCACCCTGCCGGGTGTTGGTCCGGGGGCAGGCTCCACGGTGCAACCCGCCGCGTCGATCAATTCGGCCATGCCGGGCACATGGGTGACGCGGTAGCCCGCCACGGGCGCATTGCCCAGCCGTCGCGCAGATTCCAGCAGCAGGTCCACCCATTGCACGTTCACCGGGCAGTCGGGCGCGGTGGCCACGAACAGTTCCGCCTCCAGCGCGCTTCCGTCTGCCATGGGCGGCCAGAATATGCCGTGTACTGCCGTCACCGGCAGCAGCAGCGCAAGGTCTTCGCGCACCTTGCCCAGTATTTCCCCCGGGTCCAGGCTTTCGGTGGCCCGCGTCAGAAAGGTGACCAGAAACGACAGCGTGTCGTTCTTGCGGGCCAGCATTTCCCGTTCCAGAAATATCTCGCGCGTCATGCGCAGGATGTCGTGGTACAGGTTGCGCGTTTCCACGGCACGACGCAGCACGTCCAGCACGCGGGCCCTGGTGAGCGGCGGCTTGATGACGTCGGTGAAGCTGCTGTCCAGCGCCCGTTCGATTTCCTCGCGCGAGTAGCCCTGCTCCAGCACCAGCACGCGCGGGACAAGGTCGAGATGCTGCGATTTGCCTTCGCGCTGGCTGGCAATACCCGTCCATGCATCGGACGTGAGCCAGAACAGGCACGGGTCGTCGCGTTCCATTTCCAGGGCCGACGGTGCATGCCCCGGCGGCAGCGCGATGATGCGGTAGTCGCTGCCCGCGTGTGCGGCCAGCAGTCCCGCATCGGCCTCGGAAAGGCCCATGGTCCACATGGTATGTTGCGGCGTCTTTTTCATGGTCCGGTCTCCCCCCCGGGATATACGGGCGTAAGGGCAAAATCTGGCCTGCCTGCCGTGTGGCGCGCCCGCGCGAAGCGCGAAGGGCGTCGGGAACACGACAATTCCATGGCAAGGAAGCAAGAAGCGGACCATGCGGCTTCTGGCGGGATGCCGCCGTCAGCCGGATGGCGGGTCTCGCAGATTTGCGGCAAGCTTTGCCGAGGGTGGGCTGGGGATGAAGGGCAGGCCAGCGCAAGGCGGGTCAGCGTGGGGCAGGCAAGGCAGGGCGCGGCGGCTTCCCGCGTACCGCCGGGCGGGGCTGGCCGTCCGTCCGTACCCCCTCCAACCGGTTTGACAGCCTCGACAAGTTGTGTCTTTGCTGCACCATGAGTACCAAGCGCGCCTGGGGCACCCTGCACCCCTTCCTTGAATCCGGCGACATCATGGGCCGACCCGTGGCCAACGCGGGTTTTCTGCGGGCCTTGCTGCGCGCCGACCCGTTTCCGGAATACCATTTCTTTCTGCCGGGGCTGGATGTGGCCAGGGCCACGGAAACCCGCCTGCGCGAGGAATTTCCGGGCATCGTTGCGCGCAACGGATTTCGGGTGTCCACCCGCAACGAACTGGCCTGGATGCTGGCGCGCAAGCCCTACCACTGCTTTCACCTGTCCGACAGCGTCACCGACCAGCCCCACGTGGCCCGGCTGCGCAACGCACATGCCCCCGTGCTGTTTCCGGTGACGGGGGTTACCCATTCGCTCAGCTATGCCCGGTACCCCGCGCGGTTCCTGGCCCACCTGTGGCCGGGCACCACCGAACGCGATGCCGTGGTGGCCACGTCGCGGGCCGGGCAGGCGGTGGTGCTGCGCATGTTCGAGCACCTGCGCGGCGCGTACGGGCTGGACGAGGAACTATACCCCGCGCCGCACGTGGAGCACATTCCCCTTGGCGTAGACGCGGATTTCCTGAGCGCGGCGTCTGGACAGGCGTCTGGCGCGGCACCTGCTGATGGCGGGCAGGTGCGGCAGGCAACCCTGCGGGCAGACATGCGCCAGCGGCTGGGCGTGACCGCCGAGCCGGTGCTGCTGGTGTTTGCGCGCATCGCCCACTATTCCAAAATGGATCTGCTGCCCCTGCTGCGGGCCCTGCAACGGGCCGAAGGGCTGGGCCTGCCGCGCGGCGGCAGTCTGCTGGTGGTGGCCGGGTTCGTGAAGCCCGGCGACGACACCCCGGCCCGCATCACCGAACTGGCCGGGCGGCTGGGCATCCGCATCCGCGTGGTGGGGTCTCCTTCCGACGCCGAGCGGGCCGCGCTGTTTGCGGCGGCGGACATCTTCGTCTCGCCCGTGGACAACATTCAGGAAACCTTCGGCCTTACCCTGGTGGAGGCCGGGGCCGCCGGACTGCCCGCCGTGGTCTCCGATTACGACGGCTACCGCGATATCGTGGTGCATGGCGAAACCGGGCTGACTGTGCCCACCCTGGCCCCGCAGGCCACGCCCGACGTGGACATGCTGGCGTCGGTGTTCTTCGACAGCCACTACCACCTGCTGCTGGCCCAGCAGACCGTGGTGGACGTGCCCGCCCTGGCCGACGCCCTGGCCCGGCTGGCCACCGATGCGGACCTGCGCGCCCGTATGGGGGCTGCGGCGCGGGCGCGGGTGCTGGCGGAATTTACCTGGGACGGCGTGGCGGCCCGCTGGCTGGACCTGTGGGAAGCGCTGTGGCGGCGACCCGCGCCCGGTGGTCACGGCGGCTATGTTTCGTCTTCTCCTGACGGCGGTGCGTCCTGCGCAGGCGTTGCACCCAGCGTCAGCGGCGCCCCCGGCGACAGGGGGACACACAGCATCGGCGTCGAGGCCGCGACGCATGCGGCGGCAGAGGCGGATGCGGAGGCCCTGCGCGAACTGCGCGAGGCTGCCCACCCCTTGCACATACCCTTCGCGGAGGTGTTCGGTTCCTACCCCACGGCGCGGCTGGACGCCGGGCTGCAACTGCGCTGGACCCGCGCGGGCGAAGCCGTGTACCGCAAGCAGGAATTTCCCGTGTTGTACACCGGGATAGAGCGGCAGGTGCCGCCCGTTCTGCTGCAACGGCTGCTGTTTGCCGCGCGGCGACCCGTTCCGGCAGGGGATCTGCTGGACATGCTGATGGCCGCAGGCATGGCCAGAGAGGCCGCAAGCTTTCTGGTGCTGTGGGCGCTGAAGCAGGATCTGCTGGAACGGGTCCGACTGGACCAACAAGCGGAATCGGCAGAGCAGGCAGAATCAGCCCAGCCGATGCGGCGTACGCCGTCTGGCATGCCCCAGGGGGGCGGGGAGGGCGCGTGATCCCGGACGTTCCGGCCGCATTGCATTTTCACACACTGCTTTCCGACAGGGGCGGGGCCACGCGGGTGGCGCGCATGCTGGCGCGGGGCCTTGCCCGGCGCGGCGTGGTGGTGCATCGCACCTGCGAAATTCTGGACGGCGACGGGGGCGGCGCTGACGATGCCGAAAGCGGCGGGGCCTTGCACGGGGTGGTGCCTGCCGCAGGGCTAGGCGGCTGCCTGCTGCCCGGCATGCCCCTGCATCTGCATGCCACGCTGGACTGGACGGCCTGTCTGAACTCCGTGGTGCAGGCGGGAAGGGGTGGCATGTCCCTGTCCGCGCCTGCCGCTACGCCCGAATCTCCTGACATGCCCTCACCGCCCGATTCGCCCGTCCCACTGGTCGTTACCGTGCATGACTGTTCACTGCTCACCGGGGGGTGTGTATACCCCATCGACTGCGATGGCTGGCGGGACGGATGCGCCAGCCCGTGTCCACGCGGCTATCCGGATGCCGCGCCGTTGCAGGACCGTCGGGCCAGCGCGCTGCGTGCCGCTGCACCCCTGCTGGTCAGCCCCTCTGGCTGGCTGGCGCGCATGGTGCGCGCGCGGTTTCCCGATGTGCCGTGCTCCGTGGTGCCCAATGGCGTGGAACCGGCGGGAGGTCCGCCCCGGCACGAGGCCCGCGCAGCGTTGGGCATTGCGCCAGACGCGCGGGTGGCCATTTTCGTGGCGCACGGGGGCGAGCAGGCCATGTTGAAAGGTGGGCACCGCTGGATGGCCCTGTGGAACGAAGTGAAGCACGCCGTGCCCGCCGCCGTGGGGCTGATGGTGGGCGGCGACGCCGCCGCGCGGGATGGCGACCTGCTGCGCTGGCCCTACGTGGACCGGGCCATGCTGGATACCCTGCTGGCCGCGTCGGACGTCTTCGTCTATCCCACGCTGGCCGACAATCACGCGCTGGTGGTGCTGGAGGCCATGGCTGCCGGTGTGCCGGTCTGTTCGTTCCGCGTGGGCGGTCTGACTGAACAGGTGGAGGACGGAGTGACCGGGGCGCTGGCCGATGAGGGCGACTGGGGCGGCTTGGCGGTTTCCGTTGCCGGGCTGCTGGAACGGCCCCGGCTGGCCCGCACCCTGGGCCGGGCCGGTCAGGACGCCTGGCGCACCCGCTTTACCGTGGACAGGATGGTGGAAGGGTACCTGAAGGTCTACGCCCGGCTGTAGCCGGGGTCCTTCCGGTCGGCGGCACGCTCTGCTCCGTCGTCATTTCGTGCTTCCCGCATTTTTTCGGGGTGGCCCGCAGCCCCGTCAGCAGGGGACGCGCAGCAGGGACACACGTTGCTGCCGTCCACGCGCGCGTCTTCAGCGGCGCATTCCTGTTTCCGTGCGGTTTGCCGGGCCGCTAGTTGCCGCAACGACTCGATGGCCAGTTGCGCCGTACCCTTGTCCCAGAGCATCCAGATGTGGCTTACCGCGGGCGAGGCGCGCAGGGTCCAGCCCGGCGTGGTCACGTGCAACCCTTCCTGCGGCACCACCATGTTGTCGATGGGCGAGTACAGGGCCACACAGGGGATTTCTGCCGGAGCCTCCGAGGCTTCCAGGTTGCGGATCAGCGCGCCCCGAAAGGCCAGGCTGCGCGCCAGGCGGCCCGCCCCCAGCCGGGCAAGGCAGCTGCCCTGATGCGGCGTGCCCAGGGTTACCGCTCCGGCCACCAGATGCTGATTGGCCGCTTCGGCCAGCCATCCCCGTATCAGCAGCCCCCCCAGGCTGTGCCCCATGAGCAGGGGGCGTTCACCGGGATGGGCGGCCACAAGGTCGCGTACCGCTTCGTCCAGTTCGTCCACCAGCAGCCCGAAGTCGGTGCGCCAACTGGAGTAGCCGTGGCAGTACACCCGCGTGAAGCCTGCTGCCGTCAGCCAGCGGCGGTACAGGGTCCACGCCGTGACGTTGTGATACAGGCCATGCACCAGCAGGACAGGGGGCAAGGCAGGGGGCAGGCTGAGGATGCGGTCGGCGGACGAAGGACGGCCTGCAGATTCCGCTTGGGGCTTTGCCGGGCACGGAAAGGGGCGGGGGCGGCAGCGCCGCCTGATCCACGGACCGAAGGGATACAGGGCCAGCGCCAGCGCCACCCCCGCCACGCTGTACGCCACGCCCCGGAACACCAGCGATGCCGGGGGCGTGGGCGCGGCGTCGCGGCGGGCGGCGCGGAAGAACAGCAGGTAGCTGATGGCGGCCACCATCAGGGCGACGCCCAGCGGCGCCAACAGAAAGGACATGTTCGGCCTCTTCGGTCGGAATACGGCGCGGCAAGGGCATGTACCCGCAGCCGCGCCGGTTGTCTTGACGTGGTGAGAGTAGCCAATTACTGTTTACTGGACAAGCATGATCGGGCAACACCCAGCCCGCCCGCTGCGGCTCCGCTGTGCGCCTCCTTTACGGGGCGGGCCGGGGTAGCTTCGGGCGTTTTGCATGTGCGGCTTCCGCAGATTTCATGCGCCCCGTGGGGGCGTGGTGAAGCTTGGCCCGCCATGCGGTTTTGCTCCATGCCATGGTATTGTAGCGCATTTTCCGGCCTTGTCCGGCATTGTCCGGTCCTGTCTGGCCCCGACTGACCATGTTTGGTTCTGGCTACTTCCGCCCGGTTCCGCCCGGTTCTGCCCTGTTTCGACTGGTTCCGACTGGTTCCGTCCCGGCTGCGCCGCCCCCATGCCGACACCCCCACCCGTCACGAGGTTTTTTCGCCCCATGTCGATGTCTTTTCTTTCAGGTACCCGTTGCCTCTCCGTTCGTGTCCTTTGCCTGACCGCCCTTGTTCTGGCGGCATCCTGCGTCGTGTCCCTGGCCCGGCCCGTTGCGGCGCTGGCTTCCGACGACAACAATGCCGACAAGACCAGCGAGAAAGGCAACCTGCCGGAGCCGGTGGATGCCGCCGTGTCCATGCTGCTTGCAGCCGTGGGCGATCGCGGCGCCGTGCCCGGCAAGGGCATCGATGTGTCCGCCCTGCGCGCCATGCTCGATTTCGCCATGCAGCCCGCCGCCGCCACGGAAAAGGCCCTGCCCTCCAGGCGCGATCCCGGCTACGGCATTTTCTACCGCAGCCAGATCGGCGCGCCGCTGGAAAAGCTGCTGCGCTACTGCTACGACCCGGCCATTCCGCAGGAAGCGGTGTTTCCCGCATCCATTCGCAGCAGCCGCTGGCAGCCGGGCAGCGACATCATGAAGAACGACGTGCGGCTGTGGGAACGCATGGCCGACCAGAGCCTGGCCGACGCCCCGCTGGCGCTGCACGGCTCCGAGCGCGAAGAAATCACCCCCGACACGTTCAGCGGCTGCTACTACGCCTACACCCTGAACCGCCTGCTGGTGCTGATGCGCCATGAAGGCCGGGCGGTGCTGGTTTCCGTGTCGCGCCAGGCCGCGCCGTCCACCGTGGGCCGCAAGGGCGCCATCGTGGGCAAGGACACCGACTGGGAATACGTGTATTCCGGGGTGCCCGGCGCCACCACGCGCGGCATCAGCTGGATGGACACGTACATGTACGATTCCGCCACCATCACCGTGTTCTTCGAGGACCAGCCCGGCGCGAAGATCACCGGCTACGCGCTGTTCAAGTGGGTGAAGGCCGGATGGGCGAACCTGAACGTTGTGCAGCGCAAGCACATCCGCTCCGGCGCGGAACGATTCCTGTCCGGGTTCCGCCAGGTGCTGGAATCCGACAAGCTGCCCCCGGCGGAAACCATTGCCGCCCGTACCGGCGAGTTCGACAGCATGAACGAGGATGCCCTGCGTTCGGCGCTGGCCGACTACAGCGTGCGGCTGGCCGTGGTGGGCAAGGACGACGCCATTCTTTCCCGCGACGATTTCTGGAAGATCATCAAGGACGGCGCGTACGCCAACCACCTGAGCCGCGAAGAACTGGTCAGCGCACTGCTCAAGAACTACATGAAGGAACGGCTGGGCAAGCCTGCGCTGGGTTCGTAGCCCGACCCGCAGCTTCAGCGCCATCAATCCCATCTGGGGCAACGGCAACGCGCGGCGCAACGTCGCGCGTTGCCTCGTTTCCGGCGAGCGGCTATAGTGCGCCCAGCGTGCCGCACGGCCAGCGCGTCTGGCCCATGTGCCGCTTTTCGTACCGCAACAGCAGGAACCGCATGTCTTCAGCCCGCGACCATTCCTCCTCCCTTTCGACGCCCGCCGGGCAGTCTGCCGCGCAATCCGCTGCGCCTGATCTGGCAGAATTGCTGGCGTCTGCGGGCGTCACCCCCGTCGATGATGCGGCCTTTGCCGCCGCCTACGAGGCCACCGGAGACGTTGGCCGCGCCCGTCTGAAAACCTGCATCGCCCGGCTGCACGTGCTGTACGGGGCAGCAGGGGGGGCTGGCGGGGGCGACGTGCGCGAAGGCAGCACCGCCATCCGCTGGCGGCAGGGATTTGCCAGTCTGGAACAGGTTGCCCCCTGCGCCTGGACGCTGGTGTGCGTGGATGCGGCGTGGACTTCCGCGCCGCGCCTGCTGGCCGCGTTGCTGCCCGCGCTGTTTGCCGGGGTGGGTAGCGTGGCCGTGGTGCGCGTGAACGGTGACGGGCCGTGGCCCGCGCCCGTGCTGGCCGCGCTGGAACTTGCCGGGCAGGAGGTGGTGGCGGATGCGGCCCCCGCCGTCATGCCCGCGCTGCTGCGATCTTTTGCCCATGGCGGTGCAAGCCGGGGCATGGGGCGCCTGCTGCTGCTGGGTGAACATCCTGATGCGGCGTCTGACCAGGCACGCGCCCTTGGTGTGCCCGTGTGGCGTGATGACCCTGCGCCGATCATCGGCATTGCGGATGGCACGCCAGAAATCGCCCGCTTCGATCGGCTGGATGCAGCGGCGGCCCTGCGCGCCGCCCATCCTGATGCTGCTTTTGTCGAGGTGCCCGCCACGCCATCGGCCCTTGTTTCCCAGCCCCCTCTGGCTGCCGTCGCCTGCGGTCCGGACCATGCGTCTGCCTGGCTCGGCCATGCCGGTCTGGTGCTGGGACCGGGGCATGAATGGTGCTGGATGCATCCCGGCCTGTCCCCGGCCTGGTTCACACGGCGCGCCGTGGCCCTTCTGCCCGTGTCGCCTTCCCGCGCTGTTGCGGATTTGCCCTGACCGCGCAAGCGGCGTCCCGGCCTGACCGCGCAAGCGGCGTCCGGGCCTGACCGCGCAGGCGGCGTCCCGGCCCGACCGGGCAAGCGGCGGCCCGGCCTTGTTTTCCGTCTCGCTCTCCGGTTTCTCCATTCCCTGCACGCCAATCTCCGGAGTCATCCATGTCCCACGCAGCCACAGGCGGCAAGCGCAGCCATCCCCGCGAAAAGATGGCCCCATTGCGCAACATCGGCATCATCGCGCACATCGATGCGGGCAAGACCACCCTTACCGAGCGCATCCTGTACTATACCGACCGCATTCACCGCATGGGCGAGGTGCATGACGGCACCGCCACCATGGACTTCATGCCGGAGGAACAGGAACGCGGCATTACCATTGCCTCGGCCTGCACCACCTGCGCGTGGAACGGCCACACCGTGAACATTATCGACACCCCCGGCCACGTGGACTTCACCATAGAAGTGGAACGCTCGCTGCGTGTGCTGGACGGCGCTGTGGGCGTGTTCTGCGCCGTGGGCGGGGTGGAGCCGCAGTCGGAAACGGTGTGGCGGCAGTCCGAGAAATTCGGCGTGCCCAAGCTGGCCTTCGTGAACAAGATGGACCGCGCCGGGGCGGATTTTGGGGCGGTGCTGGACGCCATGCGCACCCGTCTGGGGGCCGTGGTGATTCCGGTCATGGTCCCGGTGGGGCAGGGCGAGGACTTTGAAGGCCTGCTGGACCTGGTGACCATGGAGTATCTTTCCTTCGACCAGTCCACCCAGGGCCGCGAGTTTTCCCGCACCCCGGCGGAGCAGGCCGCATCGCTGCCGGATGCCCCGACCCCGGCGGCGCTGGCCGCAGCCATGGCGTGGCGCGAACGGATGTTGGAAACCCTGGCCGAGGCGGACGACGCCTTCATCGACGTGTATCTGGGCGGCGGCGACATGCCGCCGCAGGTCATCCGCGCCGCGCTGCGCCGGGCCACCCTGGCCCGCCGGGCGGTGCCGGTGTTCGCGGGGTCGGCCCTGCGCAACGTGGGCGTGCAGCCCGTGCTGGACGGGGTGTGCGACTACCTGCCCGGTCCGGAAGAGACGGCCCCGGTGATGGGGTACGACACGGCGCTGGGCCGCAAGACGCCCGTGCCTTCCGACCCGGATGCCCCCCTGTCTGCGCTGGTGTTCAAGGTGGTGATGGAAGGCAGCCGCAAGTATGCCCTGCTGCGCATCTATGCGGGCGCGGTCTCGGAAGGGGACGCCTGCCGCAACGTCACCCGCGAGAAGGACGAGCGGTTCTCCAAGCTCTATCGGCTGCACGCCGGGCGGCGCGAACAGATCGAAACCGCCATGGCGGGCGACATCGTGGCTACCGTGGGCCTGCGGTCCGTGCGGACGGGAGACACCCTGTCCGATCCTGCCCGACCGCTGCTGCTGGAAAACATCGCCGCCTACCGTCCGGTGATCTCGCTGGCGCTGGAGCCGCGCAATACCGAAGAAGGTGCCAAGCTGGACGAGGTGCTGGAGCGTTTTACCCTGGAAGACCCCACCCTGGCCGTGGAACTGGACGAGGGTACCGGCCAGCGCATCATTTCGGGCATGGGCGAACTGCACCTTGAAGTGGTGCTTGAACGCATGCGCCGCGAGTACGGCGTGTCGCCCCGCGTGGGCAACCCGCAGGTGGTGCATCAGGAAACCATTCTTTCTTCCGCTGCGGGCAGCGGCGAGTTCGACCGCGAGTTGGGCGATCAGCCGCACTACGGGTACGTGGGCCTTTCCGTGGCCCCCCGTCCGCGTGACGAAGGCACCCGCGTGCGCTTCGAGGTGGACACCCAGCAGTGGCCGCGCCCGTGGGTGGATGCCGTGGAGCAGGGCATCACCGACAGCCTGCAAAGCGGGGTGGTCAAGGGGTACCCGGTGCAGGACGTGGAGATTGCCGTCACCGAACTGCGCCGCCGCGACGGCGCATCCAGCCCGGCGGGCTACCACATGGCTGCCGTTGCCGCCGTGAAGGACGCCCTGGCCAAGGCCGACCCTGTGCTGCTGGAACCCATCATGTTCGTGGAGATCGGCGTGCCCGAAGCCCACGTGGGGTCGGCCATCGGCCTTTTGGGCGCGCGGGGCGGCAAGGTGGAGAACATGTTCGACCATTCCGGCCAGAAGGTGGTGCAGGCCCTGGCCCCGCTGCGCGAACTGTTCGGTTTTTCCACGGCCCTGCGTTCGGCCACCCAGGGCCGCGCCGGGCTGGTGATGCGCTTCGAGCGTTTTGACAGGATGGTATGATGTTCCTGCCTATGTGCATGGCGGCAAACGGCGTACGGCGCTGCATGCCCAGCACGGACAAGGATTCGCGCCGATGACGTGGTGGACCAACGTGCGGCGCTGGGCACGGTTCCAGTATCTGCGGCTGATGCGTCAGTCCGCGTCGGCCCATTCGCTGGCCATGGGGCTGGCCGTCGGGGTGTTCGCGGGCTTTCTGCCCATCATACCGGTGCAGATGGCGGTGGCCGTGGCCCTGGCTTTTCCCGTGCGGGGCAACAAGGCGGCGGCAGCGTTGGGCACGTGGGTGTCCAACCCCGTCAACGTGGTGCCCATGTACGCCCTGATGTACTGGGTGGGCGGCATGTTCGTGCCCACCAGCGCCACCTTTGATCCGGCCCGGCTGGACATGCGCGACATGCTGGCTTCCGGCGCGGATTTCTTTCTGGTGATGCTTCTTGGCGGGGTGGTGCTGGGCATTCCCGCCGCCTTCATTACCTACGTGCTGACCTTTCGCGGGGTGAACGCCTACCGCCAGCGCAGGACCATCAAGCTGCTGCGCGCCTGGCAGGCCCGGCGCGATGCCGAAGCCGCCAAGGCCGCCGCAACCGTTGCCACCACGACTACAGATCAAACCATGGACGCCGACGCAACCGGCGGTCATGACGGAGACCATTCATGACCATGCGCGGCAAGCATTCCGGCAAGCCCGGCCATTCCCGGCCCCATTCAGGGGGCGGTGCGTCCCGTCCGGCCTCCGGACAGTTCCGCCGGGGGCGCAACCGTTTCGACGCTGCGTCGCCGGACCAGGAGATTGCGGGAACGGACGCCCCTGTCGACGCCGCGTTTTCCGGAACGAGCGCGGATGACACCATGCCCTCGCCCGACGGGGCAGGGGGGCCGCGCGCCAAGAAGAGCCTTGGCCAGAACTTCCTGCGCGACCGCAACATCGCCGCCAAGATCGTGGCGGCCCTGCGCATCGGGCCGGAGGACCGGGTCATCGAGATAGGCCCCGGCCCCGGCGCGCTGACCCGGCATATCCATGCCGCCGGCCCGGCCCAGCTGTTTCTGCTGGAAAAGGACTACCACTGGGCGACCGAGCATGGCCGCACCCGCCCGCCGGAACCGCCCGTGATTACCCCGGTGCTCACCGACGCGCTGCTCTTTCCGTGGGAGCGTCTGACCCCGGCCCGCTCGTGGAAGGTCATCGGCAACCTGCCCTACAACGTGGCCTCGCCGCTGATGTGGGACATCCTGAGCACGGCCCCCGGCCTTGCACGGGCGGTGTTCATGATCCAGAAGGAAGTGGGCGAACGCATCGTGGCCGCGCCGGGCAGCGGGACCTATGGCGCGCTTTCGGTGTGGCTGCAAAGCTTTGTCACGCCGCGCATGGAATTCATTGTACCGCCGCAGGTGTTCGTGCCGCGCCCCAAGGTGGATTCCGCCGTGCTGTCCTTTGTGCCGCTGGGCGCGGCGCGGGGTCGGTTTGACCCGGCGCGTCTTTCGCGCCTGCTGAAAGTGTGTTTTCAGCAACGTCGCAAACAGTTGCAAAGAATTTTACGCGGTTATGTGCAGGGTGATGTGCCCGCACTGCTTGCCGGGCTGGGGCTGGACCCGGCGGTGCGCCCGGAAAGCCTTGCTCCGGAAGAATTTCACATGCTCTCGGAATCCGTCAAAATCCCCTGACAGCCTTGACTTTGTGCCGGGAATCATGTTTGTCGATGCGGAGTGTACCGTTGTTCCGTTGCGTGCCGGGTGCGCCTTTGGTATTCCAAGGGTGGCTTGGGAAAAAATGCGCAATCAGGGCGTCGCACCGCCCTCGGCGCTGAAGTTTCCAGGTAACCTGAGCGCAGCTAACCCGAGAGGAGGAAAGGCAGATGACCAAGGCTGATCTGGTCGACAAGATCGCGGCAAAGGCCAACCTGACCAAGGCCAGCGCCGAGCGCTCGCTGAACGCGTTTCTGGACGCGGTGAAGGACGCTCTGGCCGCCGAAGGCAAGCTTACCCTGACCGGCTTCGGCACCTTCGCGGTCGAAGATCGCCAGGCGCGCAAGGGCCGCAACCCCCGCACCGGCGCGGAAATCAAGATCCCCGCGTCCAAGGTGGTCAAGTTCCGCCCCGGCAAGACCCTGAAGGACTCGATCAAGTAGGGTCGGAGGAACAACATGTTGCACGGTGAAACCATTCACAGCCCCCTGCCGCAGGACATTCCGTGGTGGATGCCTGATCATTTCATCTTTTTCGGCGTGCTGTACGCCGTCCTGTTCGTGATCTGCAGTGGCGTGGGCTACGTGGTCCTCAAGTCGGTGATGGAAACCTGCAAGGGCGGGTGTCATTCCGAGGGGCATCACTAGGCCAAGGCTTTTCACCCGTTTGCGGCCGCTTGTGCGGCGAGGTCAGCGGGTTCTTTTTCGGCCCTGTCCGGAACGGTCCTGTCAGGTTTGTCCTGACGGGTGCGGACAGGGCTTGCCTTTTGTGTCCGGGCGATGTATACAGCCCGTTCGCACCCACCCCGCAAGGGGATTTCTGGCGAAGGGGGTGATTTCTTTGCCCGGTGTGTATCTTAACGACGACGAATACAACTTCGACATCGCGCTGCGTCGCTTCAAGAAGCAGGTCGAAAAGGCCGGCGTTCTTTCCGAAATGAAGAAGCGTCAGCACTACGAAAAGCCCAGCGTGATGCGCAAGAAGAAGAAGGCGGCCGCCCGCAAGCGTCTCCTGAAGAAGATCAGGAAGATGAACATGGCCTAAGCCGCCGACGTGTGAACGGCCCGCGCATGCGGTCCGCACCATGTCTGGAACGGGAAACCCGGACCTTTGCCGGGTTTCCCGTATTCCGTATTTCCGGAACCTCGTTTTTTCGCTCCAGGTGGCGCCATGAATCTTTCCGAACGCATCGAGAAGGACTACGTGACGGCCTACAAGGCCAAGGATGCGGTGCGCCTGGGCGTGCTGCGCATGCTGAAGACCGCCGCCAAGAACATGCAGGTTGAGCTGATGCGCCCGGTCACCGAGGTGGAACTGCTGGACGTGGTGCTGAAGCAGGCCAAGCAGCGGCAGGATTCCATCGAACAGTTCACCGCCGCCAACCGCACCGACCTGGCCGACAAGGAACAGGCGGAACTGGTCATCCTGCGCGAATACCTGCCCACCCCGCTGGAAGGCGACGAACTTGCCGCCGCCATCGATGCCGCCATTGCTGAAACCGCCGCCAAGGGTCCGCAGGACATGGGCCGGGTGATGCAGGCCATCATGAACGCCCACAAGGGCCGGGTGGACGGCAAGGCGCTTTCCGCCACCGTTCGCGCGCGCCTGGCGGGGTAGCCCTTTACATGGAATCCCGCAGCCTTCAGGTGCTGGAATTCGGCAAGGTGCTTACGCATCTTGCTGGCTTGTGCGTTTCCGAAGCCGGAGCGGAAGCGGCCCTTGCCGTGCGTCCGCTGGCCGACGTCGCAGCCGTGCATCACGCCGCCGCCCTGTTCGACGAGGCGCGGCGCTGGGCCGGGCACACGGGGTTCCGCCTCTCTTCCTTCCCTCCGCTGGACGGCGTATTCCGCGCGCTGGATGCTCCGGCCACCGTGCTGGACCTTGATGCGCTGTGGGCGCTGCGCCAGACTCTGGGGCTGGCCCGCAAGCTGGCCGTGTCCATCCGCGAGGGACAGTCCACCGGCGGGCGCTGGGATTTGCTGACCGGCCTTGTGGATGCCCACCCGCTGCCGCAGCGCACCGTATCGGGCCTTGACCGCTGCGTGTCCGACGACGGCCTGCTGCGCGATGAAAGTTCGCCCGAACTTTCGCTGGTGCGCGGTGAAATCCGGCGCATCCACCAGCAGTGTACCCGCAAGGTCAAGGAATACGCCCAGCGCTACAACATCGGGCACTATCTGCAGGACGAGTTCATGACGCTCTCGTCCGACCGGTACGTGCTGCCGCTGAAGTCCAACTTCAAGGGGCGCTTGCAGGGCATCATCCACGATTATTCGCAGACCGGCGAAACCTGCTACTTCGAGCCCATGTTTCTGGTGGAGCTGAACAACGGCCTGCAGGAACTGAAGCGCGAGGAACGCGAGGAAGAGCGCAAGGTGTTGCGCTACCTCACCGACCTCGTGCGCGACGAACTGGCCGCCGTGCGCGGCGCCTACGGCCTGCTGGTGGAGGGCGACGTGCTGTGCGCGCGATGTGCCCTGTCCGCACGGTTCGAAGAATTTGGCGACGCCGGGGCGGTGTCCATCGCCGAGGGCGGGCAGGTTTCCCTGCTGGGCGCGCGCCATCCGCTGCTGGCACTGGCCGCAGCACGCGGCGAAAAGGGCGGAGCGGCGACCACCTCTCCCCAGTCCGTTCAGCCTGCCTCCCGCGCCCCGCACGCCACGGGCAAGGGCACGTCCGCCGCAGGCCAGGGTTCCCAGCATGGCCCGCAGGCCCCCCAGGCGGTGGACATCGAACTGCTGCCCGGCCAGCTTGGCCTGGTCATCAGCGGCGGCAACGCGGGCGGCAAGACGGTATGCCTGAAGACACTGGGCCTCATCGCCCTGATGGGTCTGGCCGGGCTGCCCGTGCCGGTGCGCCCCGGCAGTTCGCTGCCGTTCTTGTCCGACATTTTCGCTTTCATCGGCGACGAGCAGAGCCTTGAGGACAACGTGTCCACCTTCACCGCGCAGATCCGCCACCTGAGCGGCGTGTGGGACCGCCTTGGCCCCGGCGCGCTGGTGATTCTGGACGAGTTCGGCGCGGGCACGGACCCGGCGCAGGGCGCGGCCCTGGCCCAGGCCGTGCTGGACGAGGTGATGGACGCCGGTTCCACAGTGGTGGCGGCTACCCATTTTCCGGCGCTGAAGGCCTACGCCCTGACCCGCGACACGGTGCGCGCCGCATCCGTGCTGTTCGACCCGACCACCAAGCGTCCGTTGTTCTGTCTCGCCTATGACCAGGTGGGGGCCAGCCAGGCACTGGACGTGGCCCGTGAACACGGCCTGCCGGAAGCGGTGCTGCGCCGCGCCGAACAGTACCTGCTGCTGGACGGCGAGGACACCAGCGCCCTGGTGGACCGCCTGAACACCCTGGCCGTGCAGCGCGAATCCGAGATTTCCTCACTACGGGCCGAAGAAGCCCGCCTGCGCGACAAGCGGGCCAAGCTGGACGAACGCTTTGAACGCGAACGCCGCACCCTGTTCGAGTCGGTACAGGGACAGGCCAAGACCGTGCTGCAGGAGTGGAAGTCCGGCAAGGTCAGCCACAAGCAGGCCCTGAAAGCCCTTGCGGAAACCCGCGCCAAGCTGGCAGGGGGTGCTAGCGGAATGCCGGGCGAGGCCACCGGCCCGGAAGATCCTTCGCAGGCCCCTGCATTGCAGGTGGAAACCCTGCGCACCGGACAGGCCGTGCGCTACGTGCCGTGGGGCAAGAAGGGCAGCGTGGTCGAGGTGGACGCCCGGCGCGGCAGGGTGCGCGTGGACCTGAGCGGGGTGACCATGTGGGCCGAGGCTAAAGACCTGGCCGCATTGGACGAAAAGCCTCGTGTGGCCGTTGGCGCGGTGACCCGTACCATTTCGGATGCAACCGCGTCCCTGAGGGTTGACTTGCGCGGTATGCGTGCTGATGTTGCCGTAAGCGAACTTTCACGTGCGCTGGACAAGGCCCTGCTCGCGGGCATGTCGGCGGTGGAGGCCATCCACGGTCGCGGCACCGGGGCCCTGCGCAAGGAAATTCACGCGTTTCTGAAGACATTTCCGGCAGTTCGGTCGTTTGTTCTGGCCCCGGAAGATCAGGGCGGTGACGGCGTTACCGTCATCGAACTCAAGTAGCTGGTCCAGTTGCAGAATACGGTGAAAATGGAGCAGGGCGGCCCGCGCACCGCGCGGTCCTTCCTTTCGCGCACCCGAAACACCGGAACGGCGGCATGAAACGCAGGGACGGCTCGGTCGTGCAGGCCATCAAGGCCCGCCTGAACCTCGTGGAGGTGGCGCGCCGCTACGTCGAGCTGCGCCACACCGGCGGCCCGCGCTGGATGGCCCCGTGCCCGTTCCATCAGGAGACAAAGCCTTCCTTCTCCATCAATGAGGAGGAAGGATTTTTCTACTGCTTCGGCTGCCAGGCTTCGGGCGACATTTTCGATTTTTACGGGCGCATTCACGGGCTGGAGTTCCGCGAGACGCTGGAGGCCCTGGCCGAAGAGGCGGGCGTTTCGCTGGAAGACGACTGGAAGCCGGACCCCAAGGTGCAGCGCGAACAGTCGTTCAAGCGGCAGTGCCTGCGCATGTACGACGTGGCCCGCGAGCATTTCCGGCGCAACCTGACCATCCCTGCCGGGCAGGAGTGCCGCGACTACATCGCGCGCCGCCAGCTTTCGCCGGAGATCGTGAACGGGTTCGAACTGGGCTGGAGCCTGCGCGAATGGTCTGCCCTGGCGGATTCGCTGCGCCGGGCGGGCTTTCAGCAGGCGGACGCCGCGCAAGCGGGGCTGCTTTCGCGCAATGACGCGGGCCGCATGTTCGACCGTTTCCGTGGCCGGATGATCTTCCCCATCAAGAACCTGGCAGGTCAGGTCATCGCCTTTGGCGGGCGCATCATCGCCGACGAGGACCAGGCCAAGTACATCAACAGCAGCGACTCGGCCATCTACAAGAAAGGGGAGCACCTTTACGGGCTGTTCCAGGCGCGCCGGGCCATGACCCAGCACAAGACGGCCATGCTTACCGAAGGGTACATGGACGTGCTGACCCTGCACCAGTACGGCTACAACATGGCCTGCGGTGCGCTGGGCACCGCGCTGACGCCGGAACAGGTCAAGCGGCTGGGCGGGTTCTGCTCCACGGTGGAACTCCTGTTCGACGGCGACAACCCCGGTCGCAAGGCGGCCATGCGCGCCTGCGAAATGCTGCTGACGCGCGGCATGCGCTGCAAGGTGGTGCTGCTGCCCGACGGAGAGGACATCGACAGCCTGCTGCACGACCAGGGCAAGGACGCCTTCGAGGCGCTGCGCAAGAGCGCACCCGACGGGCTAGATTTCTGCATCGACACCCTGCGCACGCTCTATTCGCCGGGCGATGCGCTGGAATGGTCGCGCAACCTGCTGCGGCAGGCCGGGGCGGGCCACGCGGACGGCCAGTTGCTGGCATCGCGCTTTCTGTCGCGCATCGCTTCCGGCCTCGGCATCCGCGAGGAAGCCATCCGCGAAGGGCTATCCGGCGATTTCTACAAGGGCGCGGCAGCCGCTGCGCCCGGCGCGCGAGAGGCGCGCAACCCCGCGCCGCAGCGCCAGGTGGACGCCGTACACACCAGCGGCGACGCCCCCGCCAAGCGCGACCGGGCCGTGATGTTCTTTCTGGTGCGCTACCCGCACCACTTCGCGCAACTGCGCGAGGCAGGGGCCGAACTGGTGCTGGCCAGCCCGTGGGCACGGGAGCTGTGGGCCAAGATGGCCCGCCACGGCGCAGAGCCGGAACAGCTTTTGCCCAATCTTTCGGAACGCGAAAAGGAATTCTGGATCAGGTGCAGGACGGGCGATGTCCCGCCCCGCGACAAGGAACTTGAGGAATTGCAGGATCTGCTTTCCGGCATCGAATCGGTGACCACACGGGAACTCGGCGCATCTAGCATGATGGCCGCCCTTCGCCAGACGGCGACTTCCACCGACCCTGCCGCAGGCATTGAATTGCTCCGGGCCCTTCAGGAAACGTTGGGGAGATCGAATGGGTAACATCAAGGATATTCAGCAGATCAAGTCGCTCATCGCCAAAGGCAAGGTGAACGGCTTTCTGACCTTCGACGAGGTCAACAAGGCCTTGCCCGCAGAGGTCAACACGCCCGAGCAGATCGAGGAGATCATCGGCATTTTCGACCAGCTCGAGATCGCCATTGTCGATACCGAGAAGGACGGAAAGAAGATCTCCGTGTCGCCCGGCGAGTCGGAAGAAGAACCTTCCGGCGAACCGGGGCTGGATCTGGTGGAGGACGAGGAGTCTGCGGACTATTCGTCGCGTTCCACCGACCCGGTGCGCATGTATCTGCGCGAAATGGGCGCGGTGCCGCTGCTGGACCGCGACGGTGAAGTGCAGATCGCCAAGAAGATCGAACTCGGCGAACAGGACGTACTGTACGCGCTGGTGGAAGTGCCGGTGGCGGTCGAGGAACTGATCAACGTCGGCGAAGACCTGAAGCAGAACCGCATCAAGCTGAAGGACGTCGTCAAGACCATAGAGGAAGACGACCCCAGCGAAGATGAAATGAACCAGCGTTCGCGGGTCATCCTGCTGCTGGACGAGATCAAGCATACCTACAAGAAGAAGCGCAAGGTCTACGCCAAGCTGGACGACTGCTGCACTCTGGAACGCCGGGTGACCGCCATCCAGAAGGAAATCCTTGGCTTCAAGGAAGACATCGTCAACCGTCTGCGCGACATCAAGCTGGAAAAGACCCTCATCGACCGGATCATCGAGACGGTGGAAGACTACGTGCGGCAGATGCACAACTGCCAGCGCGACCTTTCTGCCTACATCCTGTCCACGGGCCGGACCCAGATCGAGATCCAGGACATCTTCCGCATGCTGGAAGCGCGCGAGATGAACCCGGTTGCCGCGTCCGAGGCGCTGGGCATGACGGTGGAAGAACTGTTCTCGTTCAAGGAAATGATCATCGGCAAGATTGAGATCCTCAGCCGTTTGCAGGACAAGTGCTGCCACAACGTGACGGATCTCGAGGAAGTGCTGTGGCGCATCAAGCGCGGCAACACCCACGCCATGCGCGCCAAGCAGGAGCTGATCCGCTCCAACCTGCGCCTGGTGGTCAGCATTGCCAAAAAGTACACCAACCGCGGCTTGCAGTTCCTGGACCTGATCCAGGAAGGCAACATCGGCCTGATGAAGGCCGTGGACAAGTTCGAATACCAGCGCGGCTACAAGTTCTCCACCTACGCCACGTGGTGGATACGCCAGGCCATTACCCGCGCCATTGCCGACCAGGCCCGCACCATCCGCATTCCGGTGCATATGATCGAAACCATCAACAAGCTTATCCGCACCTCTCGCTACCTCGTGCAGGAACTGGGGCGCGACCCCACCCCCGAGGAAATCGCCGAGCGCATGGATTACCCCATCGACAAGGTGAAGAAGGTGCTGAAGATCGCCAAGGAACCCATCTCGCTCGAAACGCCCATCGGCGACGAGGAAGATTCCAGCCTCGGCGACTTCATCGAGGACAAGAAGGCCGTGGCCCCGGCGGAAGAGGTGGTCAACACCAAGCTGTCGGAGCAGATCGCCTCGGTTCTCGCCGATCTTACCCCGCGCGAGGAGCAGGTGCTGCGCAAGCGCTTCGGCATCGGCGAGAAGTCGGACCACACCCTTGAGGAAGTGGGCAAGCTGTTCAACGTCACCCGCGAGCGCATCCGGCAGATCGAGGCCAAGGCGCTCCGCAAGCTGCGCCACCCTGTGCGCAGCCAGATGTTGCGGTCGTACTATGAAAGCTAGAACTCCTGCGGCCCCCATGGCGCAGGAACGCATTCGCTGATAGCATAAGGGGCGGCCACCGGGCCGCCCCTGCCGCGTGTTGGGGGGCAACGGACAGCCGTTGTCCGCACGCGGCGGCATGTACGCGCGGTGGCCACTCCGTACCGGCCGCGCGATGTTCGGGCAGCGTTTTGTACCGGCACGGAGAACGAGACAACCATGGCTGACAATACCTGCAACTGTTCGCGCCGCCAGTGTACGTTTTCGGGCGAGGAGCGGCTGTGCGAAATGCTGGACCGGGCAGGCGTACCGCCGGACAGCAAATGGCGCACGCTGATCTTCTACATGCGGGGGCTGGGGGAATTCAGCACCCTGAGCGACGACCAGAAGGCGCGCATCCAGCAATTGCTGGTCGATGTGCTGCATCGCCGCGATTTCAGCGACCAGAGCTACCATGACGTGCTGCGGGCCGACCGTGACATTCGCGTGGAACCCTACGAATGCCGCATGCGCGAAGCGCTTCAGGAAGCCGAGCGGCTTGCCCGCGAATTTCGCAGCATGCTGCACCAGCGCAGGGGCGACATGGACCGGCTGGAGCAGGACAGCGTGCGCGCCGTGGAAAGCGGGCTGGACCCGGCAGAAGTGGTGCGCCTGTTGCGGGCCACCTTCAGCGAGGTGCGCGAACAACTGGACAGCGATGCCGCGCGTGTGGGCGAACTGACCGTTACCGACCCGCTTACCGGCCTTGGCAACCGCCGCGCCTTCGATGCGGCGCTTGCGGCAGGCGAGGCGGCGTGGAACGGCGGCACGCCGGTGGCTCTGGTGCTGTTCGACGTGGACCGCTTCAAGCTGATCAACGACCAGCATGGCCACCGCATCGGCGACCAGGTGCTGCGCACCGTGGCCGAGGTGCTGCGCCGCAAGGTGGATGAGTGCAACCGCAGCGTGGGCAACGGCCAATGCGCCTCTGTGGTGGCGCGCTATGGCGGCGAGGAGTTTGCCCTGGTGCTGACCGGCGAAGGCGCGGAACGGGCCGATGAGGTTGCCGAATCTGTGCGCGCCGGGCTGGAAGGGGTGCGTTTTGCCATCCGCGACAGCCACGGGCAGGTGGTTGAACACGGCGTGCGCGTGACCATGAGCGCGGGCGTGGCTCAAGCCCGGCCTGGCCTGGCTGCCCCCCTGACGGACAGCCTGTTCGACCTTGCCGACAATGCGCTGTACGAGGCCAAGCGCGAAGGCCGCAACCGGGTGCGGGTTGCCGAGCGGGGCGAGGCAAGCGCACCGCGTTCCTGATCTGTGTGATGCGCTGCGGTAGTCCGCCGCGCCGACCACGCCTGCATGCCCGCCACACCGGCATGCGCAAGACGCCCCGGCTCATGGCCTGGGCGTCTTGTGTTTGATTCGGACTGCGCCAGTCGAGCCTCTTCCTTCAGGGGCAGGACAGGTCGTGACGCAGCAGGCCAGGGCAGGACAGGCGGGGCAGAACAGGGCTGGACAGGGCGGGGCAGAACAGGGCTGGACAGGGCGGGGGCGCGCCCTGCTAACCTTCCTGCACGATGGCCGGAGGCAATGAAAACGCCCGCCGTTCCCATAGGGAGCGGCGGGCTTCGTGCTTTCGCGGCGTGAACAGTGGCGCTGGCGCGCTACTTGTTCATCACGTTCAGAAACTCGCGGTTGCTCTTGGCGGTGCGCATCTTGTCCAGCAGGAATTCCATGCTGTCAATGGGCGACATGGGCGCCAGGATCTTGCGCAGGATCCACACGCGGTTGAGCACTTCGTCCGACAGCAGCAGGTCTTCCTTGCGGGTGCCGGTACGGTTGATGTCGATGGCCGGGAACACGCGCTTTTCGGCAAGGTGGCGTTCCAGGTAGATTTCCATGTTGCCGGTGCCCTTGAACTCTTCAAAGATCACTTCGTCCATGCGCGAACCGGTGTCGATGAGGGCGGTGGCGATGATGGTCAGGCTGCCGCCTTCTTCTATGTTGCGCGCCGCGCCAAAGAAGCGCTTGGGGCGTTGCAGGGCGTTGGCGTCGAGACCGCCGGACAGCACGCGGCCCGAAGATGGCGTGACGGCGTTGTACGCGCGGCCCAGACGGGTGATGGAGTCGAGCAGGATGACCACGTCGCGCTTGCGTTCCACCAGGCGCTTGGCCTTTTCCAGAACCATTTCACAGACCTGCACGTGACGCTGCGGCGGTTCGTCAAAGGTGGAGCTGACCACCTCGGCGTTTTTCACCGTGCGTTCCATGTCGGTCACTTCCTCCGGGCGCTCGTCGATGAGCAGCACGATGAGGTAGGCATCCGGGTGGTTGGCGTTGATGGAGTTGGCGATGGTCTGGAGCAGGATGGTCTTGCCGGTGCGGGGCGGGGCCACTATCAGGCCGCGCTGGCCTCTACCCACGGGCGCCATCATGTCGATGACGCGGCTGGAGTAGTTCTTGTCCCCGTTCTCCATGATGAACTGGCGGTCGGGGTAGATGGGCGTAAGGTTGTCGAACAGGACGAGATTCTTGGCGTTTTCCGGCGGCTCGAAGCCGATCTCGGTCACCTTCAGGAGGGCGAAGTAGCGCTCGCCTTCCTTGGGCGGACGGATCTGTCCGGAAACCACGTCACCCTTGCGCAGGTTGAAGCGGCGGATCTGCGAGGGCGAGACGTAGATGTCGTCGGGGCCGGGCATGTAGCTGCACAGCGGCGATCGCAGAAAGCCGAAACCGTCGGGCAGTATTTCCAGCACGCCGTCGCCGTAGATGGCGCCGTTCTGCGAAGCGCAGGCCTGCAACAGGGCAAAGATCAGCTCCTGCTTGCGCATGCCGCTTGCGCCTTCGACGTTGTATTGCTCGGCAAGCTCCATGAGCTCGCTCATGCTCTTGATCTTGAGTTCCGAAAGATTCATGGCCGTCTCGGAACCCTGGACGTTCTTCTTTTTCCTCATAGGCGTGGTGGGGACTGCTTTTGGAAGGGTGTGGGGGGTGTATGGAAGGATGAAACCACAGTCGTCCGCACGGCAGAAAAGAACGCACAAGGCGATCCAACCGCAAGCGGGAACTGTTGTCTGAGTGACGGTATGAAGGAAAATCGTTGAGATGGACGGGCGGGTATAGTGTGCCGGGTCCGATGCCGGGTTTTCGTTGCCCGGAATGGAGGGAAGGAGGCCCGCAAGAGAGGAGTTGCAACGCGTGGTTGCTTCCACCCGCCGTACAAGGGGCTACCTAGCCCATTCGACAGGGGATGGCAAGAGGTCTACTCGCTTTTTTCCCTGGCCTGCAAGACATCCTGGAACATCTCTTCGATTTCCTCGCGCACGCTGTCCTGGGTGCGGTCCAGCACACAGGCCAATTCCAGGGTGATAAGCCCCATGGCCTGCTCCAGCAAGCGGCGCTCGCCGAACGAAAGTTCCTTGTCGCGCCCGATGAGCAGCAGTTCTCGCAGCACGTAGGCTACATCCGCCAGATCACCGCTTTTCAGCTTTTCGGAGTATTCCCGGTAGCGGCGGTTCCAGTTCTGGCCGGTATAGCCCGTGAAACCGCTGCGGTCGCGCAACGATTCCAGAATTTCCGCCCCGCGATCAGGGGCGCACAGCGAGCGCAGCCCCACGTTGGCGGCGTTGCGCACGGGCACCATGAGGGTCACGTTGTTGCCAAGGATACGGACAATGTAAAAGTCCGTGGCAACGCCGCCAACCACTTGTGACTCGACGCGTTCGACTTTGCCGACGCCTTGAGCCGGGTAGACGACGAGTTGATCCTGGGCAAACACTCGGAACTCCATGCGGGGGAAACAAGGTTGAATTCGGCAGGAAAAAATACTCTACCCCAATCCGCAGCAAGAGTCCATCCCGCCGCCGTTCAGTGCTCAGTCCACATGCATGGAAATGCAGGTCGGAATACAGGGGCGGGCGGTTTGTCGCGGTCTGCAGGGAAGGACGTACGGCGCCGTGCGCTCAGGGGCAGCGCCACATCACGGGATACTCTGCGCCTGACATTGCGGCAGGCTCGGCTGTCCTGACTGACAAAGCTGCCCTGGTTGCCCGGAAGCCCCGGCAGCGCGGACATCCGGGGTGACGCGGTACAACGGGTGAATGCCGTGACCGGCGCGCTACTCTGGCGTATAGGCGTTGGCGAACTGGGTAGCGGCGGCTGCACCCTGTCCAGCATAGGTGGTCATGGCCTGCACGGCGGCAGGCAGCAGCTTGTCCAGAATATCCTGTTCCGGGCCGGAAAGCCTGCCCAGCACCCAGTTGGTGGTTTCACCGCCATGGGGCGATCGGCCTATGCCAAGGCGCAGGCGGTGGAAATCCGGCGTGCCGAGCAGTTGGGTAATGGACTTCAGCCCGTTGTGCCCGGCGTTGCCGCCCCCGGTCTTGAACTTCATGCGGCCCAGCGGAATGTCCAGTTCGTCATGCACCACAAGGATGGCGGCAGGCTTGATCCGGTAGTACGAGGCAATGGCAAGCACTGCCTCGCCGCTCAGGTTCATGAACGTCTGCGGCTTGGCCACCAGCCACGGATCGCCGGTGGGGTTGATGCGGCAGCGCCACAGGTCGTACTTTTTCTTGCCGCCGGAAAGCTGGTCGCAGCCGCCGCCGGTTGCACGGGCGGCAGCGTCCATCAGCGCATCCACGGCCATGAAGCCGAGATTGTGGCGGGTGCGTTCGTATTCCTTGCCCGGATTACCCAGGCCGACGATGAGACCGGCGACGTTCATGTGTGTGGAGAGGGTTGGCGGTCGGCGGGACGCAACGCTTGCGGGCGTGCGGGATCAGGGCATGGGATCGCAGGGGCGTGTACACGCAGTGGGGCACGCGAACAGGGGCGCGCCGTGCGTACCGTGCGTAATGGACGTGCAGGGCGGAACGTCTGTTCGTCGTGCCCGCAGTGACGTCTTGGCAGGGCGTCTTCCGGAAACGCGGAAACCGGCCCCGCGCGTGGTGCGCGGGGCCGGGGGGAAACCGCGGTCCGAACCGAGGGAAACCGCGCGTCACGTCCGCATCAGGTTGCGGAGGACTGCGGCGGCATCCCGGCCTCAGGCGCTATTCTTCGCCCTTGGGCGAAACAACGGCCACGATGGCGAAGTTGCGGTCGGCAACGGGGCAAACGCCTTCGCCCAGGGGCAGGTCGTTCACGCTGATGGTCTTGCCGATTTCGAGTTCGGTCAGATCAATGGTGATCTTGCTGGGCATCAGCAGGGGCTTGGCGGAAATGTCCAGCGCTTCGCGGTACACTTCCAGCTTGCCGCCGGCCTTGACGCCCTTGGAGGTGCCGGTGAATTCGAGGGGCACGCGGATCTTGACGGGCTTTTCCAGGTCCACACCGAGAAAATCGATGTGCGAGAAGCGGTTCTTCACCGGGTGGTACTGGATCTGCCAGAACAGCGCCGGGTAGGTGGCCTTGGTGCCGTTGTCGTCCACTTCGATGTTGAAGACGGTGGTGCGGCCCACGGTTTCAAACATCTTCACAACGGGAAGCGTGTCCATCACGATGGGCACGTTCAGGCCCTCGGCGTTGTAGAACACGCCGGGAACCAGGGTTTCGGCCCGCAGCTTGCGGTTGGCGCCCTTGCCAAGGCCGTCGCGCTTGCGCACGCTCAGGGTCTTCAATTCGGACATTGCAGTTCTCCTTAAATTCATTCCCGCGTAAGCATCCCGCCCCGCGTCGGAATGTGAATTGCTATACGAAAAGCACGCTCACCGAGGATTCGGTGTGGATGTTGTGGATGGCCTTTGCAAGAAGGCCCGCCACGGAAAGCACCTTCAGCTTGCTGCACGCCGCCAGCTTGTCGCCCAGCGGCACCGTGTCGGTGACGATGACCTGCGAAAAGGCGGAATTGCACAGCCGCTCGATGGCCGGGCCGGACAGCACGGGGTGCGTGGCACAGGCCATCACTTCCTTGGCGCCGTTCTTCAGCAGCACGTCGCCAGCCGCGCACATGGTGCCTGCGGTGTCGATCATGTCGTCCACCACAATGGCGATCTTGTCCCGGACATCGCCAATGACGTGCATGGCGGATGCCTGGTTGGGACGGTCGCGGCGCTTGTCGATGATGGCAAGGCCCGCGTTCAGCTTCTTGGCGAACGAACGGGCGCGTTCCACGCCGCCCGCGTCGGGGGAAACGATGACGATGTCGCCGGCATACGGGCGCAGGTATTCGAGAATGACCGGCTGCGCGTACAGGTTGTCCACCGGCACGTCGAAGAAACCCTGAATCTGGCCCGCGTGCAGATCGACAGTGACCACTCGGTCGGTGCCTGCGGTGGTCAGGAAGTCGGCAACCAGCTTGGCGCTGATGGGCGCGCGGGGGCTGACCTTGCGGTCCTGGCGGGCGTAGCCGTAGTAGGGCACCACGGCGGTGACGCGACCGGCGCTGGCGCGCTTCAGCGCATCCAGCATCAGGCACAACTGCATCAGGTTGTAATTCACGGGCGAACAGGTGGCCTGAACGACGAACACGTCGTCGCCACGCACATTGTCGCCGATTTCGATGCGAATCTCGCCGTCGCTGAACGTCTCGCACAGGGCCGGGGTGAGCTGGCACCCCAAGTGGTTGCAGATGGCCTTGGCAAGGGCGGGGTTCGACGTGCCGGTAAGAATCTTCAGATCACCGTGCATGTTTCGACTTCCGGCTTGTGGTTGCGATGGCAAGCGTCATCGGAAAAAAGTGGCTGGGGCGGAAGGACTCGAACCCTCGGATGACGGGACCAAAACCCGTTGCCTTACCAGCTTGGCGACACCCCAGCATCAGGGAAAAACGTATTTGAACGCAGGGGCTGGCCTGCGTGCGCCGATCATGCGGCGCGCATCTCACAACGCGTGCAAAAAGGCGGCGATGTTGTCGTTGCGAAGTGCTTCGGTCACATCGCGCGCCGTGCCATGATTCCTGAACAGGGCGAACAGGCTGGCGCCGCTCCCGCTCATCAGCGCGGCGGAAGCCCCGCGTCGAAGAAGAAATTCCTTGGTCCGGCGCAGGGTTGCATGTGCCTGAAAAACAACTGGTTCAAAGCTGTTGGTCAGCCACGGGCTGCGAGAGAGTGGATTTCTATCTTCTAGACTTTCCGATGTCAAGCAAGGGCGCAATGATTTCGCGCCTTGCCCGGCCTGCGCATGGGGGGCGAACGCCGGAAGGTTCTCCGGCGGGGCGAGTTTGCCGGTTGCGGTGATCGGGGCGGCTGCGGAGTCCGTGCCGGAAAGCGCGTCATTGGCAGCGTCCCAGGCCCGATAGGCCCACGGCGTGGAAACGCGTATCGGGGGACAGGCCAGCACAAGGTGTTGACCCGCAAGCCCCAGGGCGGTCAGTTCGCCCGGCTCCAGCGGGCTGAGCACCTCGCCGATGCCGGTGGCCCGCGCCGGGCCGTCCATGAGAAAGAACGGCACGTCGGCTCCCACCTTTGCGGCAATGGACCGCAGGGCTTCGGGGGTTAGGGCCATGCCGGGCGCCTGCATTGCGTGCAGCTCGGTCAGATAGCGCAGCAGCACGGCGGCGTCGGCGCTGCCGCCGCCCAGCCCCGCCCCGTGCGGGATGTGTTTTTCCAGATGCACGGCGATGCCTGGGCGGAAACCGGTGGCCGCCGCAAAACCTTCGTAGGCGGTAACCACCGTGTTGCGGGCCGGGTCCACATCCGCTTCGGTGCAGGTAAAGGCGATGCCCCGGTCTGCGCGGGGCGTCACGTGCAGCAGGTCGCTTGGGTCCGGCAGGGGCAGGAACAGGGTGTCCAGTTCGTGGTAGCCGTCGGGCCGCACGCCGATGATGTGCAGGTACAGGTTCACCTTGCACCCGGCGCGCAGGATGACAGGGGCGTGCATGTCCGGGGTGATCTGCCCGGCGTCGGTTCCGGACTCCTTCATGCCGGATGCCTTTGGGCTCGGCGTCTTCTGGCCCGACGTATTCTGGCCGGACGCGCTCACGCCTTGCCTGCCGTGTTGCGGCGCAGTGTTTCCACGGTCAGGTGGTCGTTGGTGAACACGCACAGTTCCCCGGCCACGGCCATGGCCTCGCGGACCACGGTTTCCGCGTCCAGCGCAGTGTGCCGGGACAAGGCGCGGGCGGCGGACAGCGCGTACGGCCCGCCGCTGCCGATGGCGGCGATGCCGTCGTCAGGCTCGATGACGTCGCCGGTGCCGGTCAGGATGAGGATGGTTTCCGCGTCGGCCACCAGCAGCATGGCTTCCAGCCTGCGCAGGTACTTGTCCTTGCGCCAGTCCTTGGCCAGTTCCACGGCGGCGCGGGTGAGGTTGCCGCCGAATTCCTCCAGCTTGGCCTCGAACCGCTCGAACAGGGTGAACGCGTCTGCCGTGGCCCCGGCAAAGCCCGCCAGCACCCGGTCGCGGTACAGGCGGCGCACCTTGCGGGCGGTATGCTTCATGACCACGCTCTGGCCCATGGTCACCTGGCCGTCACCGGCCATGGCCACGCCATCGGCGTCGCGCACGGCAAGGATGGTCGTTCCCTTCAATTCCATATGTGCTGTCCTTCGGTGTGCGGCATCGTTGTCTGTAACGGATGGAGGCGCTCAGGCGTGCGTCGAGCGGCCTGCCGAGGCGTCCGTGAAGCCAAGGGCATGCCAGGCCGCGCGCCACACGGTGAACATGGCCTGCCCGTGCAGGATGAACAGTACCTCTCGCGCCAGCCCCGCGCGCAGGCCGCGCACGGCTTCGGCCAGGGCGATGGGCGCGGCCAGTTCCGGCGGATAGCCGTAACTGCCGCAACTGATGGCGGGAAAGGCCACGCGGGCAAGCCCGTGCTCCGCCGCAAGGCGCAGGCTGTTGGCGTGCGCTGCGGCAAGCGCCTGCGGTTCGCCATGCCGACCGTCGCGCCAGATGGGCCCCACGGCGTGAATGACATGGCGCGCGGGCAGGTTGAAGCCGGGCGTGATGACAGCCTCACCCGCAGCCAGCGGCCCGCGCCGGGACACGATGTCCCTCCCGGCGGGCAGCAGTTGCGGTCCGGCGGCCCGGTGCAGCTCCCCGTCCACCCCGCCGCCCCCGCGCAGTTCGGCATTGGCGGCATTGACCACCGCGTCGGCGTCCGTGGCGGCAAGGTCGCCCGTGGTCACCACCAGCAAGCCTGGAGTGGCGCTGTCGGGGCAGACTATGGGCTGGGTCAGCGTGTTCATGGGCGCGGGTCCGTTTGCGGTATCCTGAAAGACGTCGTTCGCCGCATGGTGACGGCGGCAGGGCCGACACTGCAACGGGGCATTTGCCCGGCGTGCTGGCGGTGGGGCGGACCGCCGTGGCGGAGCCTGCCCGTCCCGCCCGACCCGCGCGTTACCGCCGTTACCAGAACGCCTTGCGTTCCTGATACCGGGCGTCAAAACGCTCCAGCTCGGTCTGGTCTTCCGGTGTGCGAATGACCGCCCGCGCCTTGTCGCGCAGCTGTTCCACCTTGTCCTTCTCGTTGGAATACAGCGCGCTGTAGGCAAGGTGCAGGTAGCCCTTGAACACCTGTCCGTCCATCCCGAGGGCGCGACCGTAGTAGTCATGCACTTCGGAGTCTTCGGGCAGATGGCGCAGCACTTCCTTGTAGTAGGTGTAGGCTTCGTTGCGCTGGCCGGCATCGAACAGCAGTCGGGCATAGAAGAACAGGCCCATGTAATCGCGCGAATTCATGAGCACGGCGCGTTGCAGCATCTGCGCGGCACGGTTGCGATCGCCCTTGGTGTAGTGGAATCGCCCTGCCTCGCGCCAGACAAGCTGATCCTTGGGGTTGCAGGCCAGCGCCCGGTCGAAGGCGGCAGTGGCCTCGGTGATCCGGTTCAGGCGCGAATACAGGATGGCCAGCCCCAACTGCGACATGCAGTCGTCGGGCTTGGCCTGCTCGAAGGTGCGCAGCGCGATGGTGGCATCCGCGTAACGGGCGCGCACCAGCAGTTGCACCCGGCGAAAGCGTACGTCGTCGTCCTGCCGGTTGCGCACGCTGGCGGACTGCTGCTGCACGCGCAACTGCACCTCGCTGATGCGGTCCGTAAGATTGGGGTGGGTGCTGAGGTAGGTGGGCACGTCCGTGCCGGTCATCCAGTTCTGGCGACGCAGCTTTTCGAACGCTCCGGACATGCCGTCGGGCCTGAATCCGGCAGCCACCAGGTACTGCATGCCCACCTGGTCGGCTTCTGATTCATCGATGCGGCTGTAGTTGAGCATGGCCGTCTGGCCAGCGGCGATGGACCCGGCCATGGCCGCACCCTTGCCGCTGCCGGACCCCAGAAAGGCCCCGGCCAGCGCCCCGGCCAGACTGAGCAGGGTGACCCGCTGCGATTTTTCGATGCGGCTGGCGATGTGGTGCTGGGTGACGTGGGCCATTTCGTGGGCCAGCACGCCTGCAACCTCACTTTCATGCTCCATGGCCAGCAGCAGCCCGGTGTGTACGAAGATGTACCCGCCGGGGCTGGCGAAGGCATTGACGGCGTTGTGCATCAGCACGTTGGTCTCAAAGTCGAACGGCTGCGGGGGCACCACGGCCTTCAGCCTGTCCACGATGGACCGCACGTACTCCTTCACCTCCGGGTCTTCCACCAGCGGCAGGCGCGCCTTTATCAGCACGTTGAATTTCTTGCCCAGTTCCACCTCGTCCTTGACGGTGAATTCGCCAAGAAAGGCTGCGGCGGGCGGGGCAAACGCAGGCAGGGTCTGACCCAGCAGCATGAGCGCGCACAGGCACAGGGCAAGCGTGCCCCGCAGGCAGGCGTGGAGCCTGCCGGTGCGGGGCACGGAATGGTGGCAGAAACGGGAGGTCATACGGCGAATCATGGACGGCCTATAGCACGTCCCACACCGCGCCGGAAGGCGTGTCGCGCACCTCTATGCCGAGGGCGGCGATCTCGTCGCGGATGGTGTCTGCGCGGGCAAAGTCCTTGTCCGCGCGGGCGGTTATGCGGGCCTGCATCAGTTCTTCGACCCGTGCGGGGTCAATGCCCTTGCGGGACACGCGGCAGGCGCGCAGTTCCGCCAGGAATCCGGCGGGTTCGCGGCCAAACACGCCCAGCACGGCAAACCACGTGGCGGCCTGGTCCAGCACGGCACGGAAAAAGGCGCGTGCGCCTTCGGTCTTGCGCTGGCCCTTGTTGTCCAGGATGCGGTTGGCCAGTCGAACCATGGTGAACACGTGGCCCAGGGCGGCAGCGGTGTTCATGTCATCTTCCATGGCATCGTTGAAGGCCTGGCGCAGTCCTTCGAATTCTTCGGTCACGTCCCTGGGCAAGGGGCCGGAGGTCCATTTTTCGCGCTGCAATTCGGCGTGCAGCAGCCCCAGCGCCTCGTAGATGCGCTTGAGGTTCTTTTCCGCCTCGTCCATGGACTCGAAGGTGAAATCGATGGGGCTGCGGTAGTGCTTGGTCAGCAGGAAGTAGCGCAGCGTTTCCGGCAGGTAGTTTTCAAGAATGTCGCGGATGGTGCGGAAGTTGCCGAGCGACTTGGACATCTTTTCGGCGTTCACCTGCACGAAGCCGTTGTGTACCCAGTAGCGCACGAAGTCCTTGCCAAGGGCGGCTTCGGTCTGGGCAATTTCGTTTTCGTGGTGCGGAAAGATCAGGTCCTGCCCGCCGCCGTGGATGTCCAGCGGCAGGGGCAGGTGCTTTTCGCTCATGGCGGAGCATTCGATGTGCCAGCCGGGGCGGCCATGGCCCCACGGGCTTTCCCAGTAAGGTTCGCCGGGCTTGGCGGCCTTCCACAGGGCGAAATCGAGCGGGTCTTCCTTTTCCTCGCCGGGGGCCACGCGCGCGCCGGAGCGCAGATCGTCCACGTCGCGACCGGAAAGCTTGCCGTAGCCGGGGAAGGCGCGCACGCGGAAATACACGTCGCCCGAAGGCGTGGCGTAGGCCTTGCCCTGCTCGATGAGCCGCACGCACAGCGAGATCATTTCCTCGATGTGGGTGGTGGCGCGGGGTTCCAGGTCTGCCCGCAGCACGTTCAGGCGGTCCATGTCCTCGTAGAAGGTGGCGATGTACTTTTCCGCCACTTCCTGGCTGGTCAGGCCTTCCTGGTTGGCGCGGTTGATGATCTTGTCGTCAACGTCGGTGAAGTTGCGCGCGAAGGTGACGTCGAGGCCGGTGTGGCGCAGGTAGCGCACCAGCACGTCGAACACCACGGCGGAGCGGGCGTGGCCGATGTGGCACAGGTCGTACGCGGTGATGCCGCAGACGTACATGTTGACCTTGCCGGGCACGGCGGGCTCGAAATGTTCCTTCTTGCGGGTCAGGGTATTGTACAGTTGCATTGATGCTCCCGTGAAAGTGCGAGGTGATGCGTCAGCGGCAAGGGCGGCATGCCGGATGGCGCCCGGTACGCTGCGCAGGCTGCATGAAGAAACGTGGTGCAGGCGTTCGGCTTGTAAGGCCGACGTCTTGCCTAGCAGTTGCCGGTGCAGGCCGGGCCATCGAACTGGTCGATGCGGCGCTGGTGGCGGCCACCCTCGAACGGGGTGTCCAAGAACAGGTCCACAAGACCCATGGCCACGCCGGGGCCGGTTACCCGCTCGCCCAGGCACAGCACGTTGGCGTCGTTATGCTGGCGGGTGGCGCGGGCGTGAAATTCGCAGGTACACAGCGCGGCGCGGATGCCGGGAAAGCGGTTGGCCGCCATGGACATGCCGATGCCGGTGCCGCAGACCAGAATGCCGAACCCGCCCGTGGCCAGCACCCGTTCGGCCACCTTGGCGGCGTAGAGCGGGTAGTCGCA
The DNA here is from genome assembly GCA_964402645.1 of uncultured Desulfovibrio sp. GTDB lineage: Bacteria > Desulfobacterota > Desulfovibrionia > Desulfovibrionales > Desulfovibrionaceae > Cupidesulfovibrio. The sequence goes on from CAYOCV010000003.1 coordinate 236,243, forward strand.
GCTTTCGGCGGTCTGGGGGCCAAGGTCTTCAACCTGGCGGCCCGTGGCCTTGAGGTGGGCGACGATGATCTGCTTCAGGGCCAGACCGGCGTGGTCGGAGCCGATGATGACGGGTGCGGACATGGATGTTCCTCGCTGCGGGCTGAGAAAATATGAACTGTGCGCCCTGGTCAGGCAGGATAAGCGGGCGCGGGGCATGCCCCATGTGTGCCAAGTGGCCATCGTGCCGTTGCCTGCCGGGCGGCATGGCCAGCGCGCGGCGGAAGCGGGGCAGGCCTGCGTGCCGGAAAAGCGTGTAATCCGAAAAAACGCGTGGGCAGACGGCGCTGGGACTGTGATGTTCCGGGGGGCGCTTGTCAAGCCGGGAGCGCCAAACCCTTGAACGGCGACCTTCTGGGCGTCAGCTTTTGCCGCAACAGTGGGCCATGCGGGCCAGATGGCGTTCGCGGTCGGCTTCGGCGCTGGCGGCGTGGCGGGCCATCTCGTCGCGCAGAAAGGCAGCGCGCCCGGCCAGTTCATGGACGCGGGCGTCGTCCGTGGCAAGGGTGCCTGCGTCCAGCAGTTCCACCACGCGGCGGCCCAGGGCGGCGTGTTCGTCGTCCATGCGGCGGCGCAACTGGCGTGCTTCCATGCAGCGCAGCACGCCGGAGGCCACGCGGCCCAGTTCGCCGCGCAGCACGCACAGCCCTACCTTGAGGTTGGACAGCACAGCCGAAAGAGAGAGGGAAGACTGGGTATCGGGCGCGGTCATGAACGTCTCCGTCGCGTTGTTGTGCCTGCGTGACTGTGTGATGCCGCCGATGTCGGCGCTGCCGGTGGGCGTGTGGCCGGTCCGTGCAACGGAACCGCTACGCCGGGGCGTTGGCGCTGTGTCCGTGACGGGGGACTAACGCCGCGTACCTTGCCGCAACGGCAGCACCTCGGCCCCTTCGGGCAGTTCCAGCCCCAGCTGTTCACCGGTGAAGGCCTGTGGCCGTTCCCGCTCCTTCACGAGCAGGATGGCGGAATACCCCTTGGCGTGGGTGATGGTGATCTTGCGGGGCAGGGGGGGCGCGGCATCGTCATAATCGATGCGCATGTCCCATCCGGGCTGCGTGTCGCCGGGCAGCGTATCGGTCCAGCGGCGGGGCAGCCCTTCGGGCGAAAGTTCAAGCATTCCGCGAACCCTGCCGCGCGGCAGAGTGTAGGCGATTCCCCCGTCGGCCACAAGCCGCGCGTCGGCGCGGGCATCGTCGAACACCCTGCCGAACCGCCCGTTGAGCAGATAGGCCAGATCCGGCACCGAAAAAGGCACCGGCACGCCGAACGAGAGCAGGGCGCGCCCGTCCCCGTTGTGGTAGTATGCCTTGTTCTCGTTGGGGGAGTAAGCGAGGAAGGTTGTGTCATCCTCGCGGATGCGGGCCACGGTTGCGCCGATGCCCGCCATGATGTCCAGCCGGAGCGGCACCTCGCCATTGGACCACAGCAGGGCCACCACGCGGTTGCCGTCGTGTTCGCCGGTCTTGTAGCGCAGGCTGGCGTTCAACCGGAAGGGTCCGGCGTCGGCGTCGTTGCCTTGCGCCCAACTGCGGTAGGCATGCCAGGCCGCGTCGGCCTGATCCGCCGGGGCGGGGACGCCGGGCGCCACACGCGGGGCGCACCCCTGAAGCAGGACGGTCATGAGCAATGCGCCCATGAGCAAGGTGGGTACGAGGCGGCCGCGTGCAACAGCACCGAGTTCCCCGGTCACCCCGGTCACTCTGTTCGCCCCAATCGCTCCAATCGACCCGATCTTGCTGACTGCGCCGACAGCTCCAGTCGCCAGAGACACAAAGAAAAACCGGAAGGACGTGTGCATCACAGGTTCTTGAGCTTGGCGGTAATGTCTGCGGCGTTGGCGGGCGATGCCTCGAGCGCCTTGCGGTAGCCCTTGCGCGCCTCTGCCTTCTTGCCGAGGGCGGCGGCTATGTCGCCGTAGTGATCCCAGATGGTGGGGTCGCTGGCGCCCAGTTCCACGGCGCGGCTGACGGCCTGCCATGCCTCGTTCAGTTCGCCCCGGCGGTAGTGCGTCCAGGCCAGTGAGTCGAGGATGTAGGTGCTGTCGGGCGCTTCTTCAAGGGCGCGGGTGATGAGTTCCAGCGCGCGGTCCAGTTCGCGGCCCTGCTCGGCCAGGGTGTAGCCCACGTAGTTCAGGGCCTGGGCATGGCGCGGATGGCTGGCGATGACCTGTTCCATCACCGCGAAGGCATCGGCCTTCATGCCGCGTTCATCCAGGATGATGCCGCGCATGAAGGCGATTTCCGCATCGTCGGGCCAGGTCTTGCCTGCCTCGTCCATGACGGCCAGGGCTTCTTCCGGTTTGTCGCTGTTCAGGTACAGTTGGGCCTCCATCTGCCAGAATTCCTTCTGGCCGGGGTAGGTCTTCTGTCCTTCCTTCAGCGTGGCCAGCGCCCCGTTGAGGTCGCCGGTCTCGAACAGCAACTGGCTTTTCAGGCGCAGGGCGCGGTCGTGGTACTTGTTGGCAGGGGTGATTTCGCCCAACCAGTGGATGGCCCCCGCCGGGTCGCGCTTGCCCTCGAAGGACAGCACGGCCAGGTAGAAGTACACTTCCTCCGGCGCGCCGGGGGTGTCCTTGACCACGGTGAGCAGGGCGTCGGCCTGTTCGTAGAACTTTTCTTCCAGAAACAGGGTGGCCGCCGTCAGCAGGAAACCGAAGGTTTCCGGCCCCTGCCGGGCCAGTTCGTAGGCCTTGGCGGGGTTGTTCAGCTTCAGGCTGATGGCGATGAGCCGCAGCCACACGTCCTGGTTGCTTTCGTCCAGGGTGATGATCTGCTCGTAGGTGCGCTCGGCTTCCACATAGTCCTTGCGCAGTTCGTAGATGAAAGCCAGTTCCGCCCAGGCTTCCAGAAAATCGGGTGCGGCCTTGACGGCCTTGCGCAGTTGGCCCAGCGCCTCGGAATGGCGGTTCAGCCCCACAAGGGCCCGGGCGTGATAGTAGCGCAGCACGGGGGTGCGGTTGCGCTCGGCAATGGCGGACAGCAGTTTGTCGGCTTCGGCGAAGTTGCGGGTCTTCACCAGCAACAGGGCCAGTTCCTGCCTGGCCTGTTCGTCGTCGGCATGGGCATTGGCGAAGCTGCGCAAGGTGTACAGGGCATCGCCGGTGCGGTTTTCCTCAATGTAGGTTTCCACCAGCAGCAGGGTGATGTCCAGGTCATCCGGGTAGCGCTTCACGCCTTCCTGCAACACCTGTCGGGCCAGGGCGGGTTCCTTGCGCGAAAGCAGGAACGAGCCGCCATCGGTGAACACTCTGGGGGAAGGGTCGAGGGCGACCAGTTGCTCGATGGCGGTCAGCGCCTCTCGCAGGTTGCCGGAACGGGCGGCCTGTTCCAGCAGCAGGTAATAATAGGTTGTGGCCGCTTCCGGCGTCAGCCGCCATTCCACGGGCGCAGCAGGCTGTTCCGGCGTGGGCTGGCGGGTGGCGCAGCCCGCAACCCCGGCAGCAAGACAGACCACAGCAAGCAACGCCGTGGCGCGGGAAAGCGCCCACTGGCGCGCCGGGCCGGACTTTGGGGCAGCTGCCGGGCCATCCGTTGGGTGGGGGGGCTGGGCAGAGGCCGGGGCGGACGCGAAAAGGCACGCCCGACGGGGCGCCTGCATGGCTGCGGCGTTCAGGGCGGAGGCAAGGCGGAAAATGGATGACATGGAGGGCTCGTGCAACGGCCTGGCGGGGCCGGGCGGCTACTGTGATATCCAGTCCGAGGAAAAATCGCGGATTTCCTTGAACAGATGTTCGCGCAGCTTCTGCAGCAGGCGCGCTTCTATCTGGCGGACGCGTTCCCGGGTGATGTCGTACTTCTCGCCGATTTCGCGCAGGGTGACGGGTTGTTCCGAAAGCAGCCGGTGCTGGAGGATGTACGCCTCCTTGTCCGAAAGCTTCGGCAGGATGGTCTGCACCCTGTCCTGCACCATGCGCGCGATTTCGCTGTTGGCCAGCGTTTCTTCTATGCCGGGACCCAGCGCGGGCAGGAAGTCCATGCGGGTGGCCCCGCCGGAATCCTCGCCCACGGTGATGTCCAGCGACATGTCGGACGAATCGAGCCGCTGTTCCATCTCGATGACCTGCTCGACGGTGACGTTGAGCTTTTCCGAAAGGGTGGCGGCGTCGGGATCGTACCCTTGCGCGATGAGGCGCTGGCGTTCCTTGTTAAGGTTGTAGAACAGCTTGCGCTGGGCCTGCGTGGTGCCGATCTTGACCATCCTCCAGTTGTCCATGATGAACTTGAGGATGTACGCCTTGATCCAGAACGCGGCGTAGTACGAGAACTTGATGCCCTTTTCGGGGTCGAACTTGTTCACCGCGCGCATCAGGCCCACGTTGCCTTCCTGAATCAGATCCAGGACATTCTGCATCCAGCGGCGCTGGAAGTCCATGGCGATCTTGACCACCAGCCGCAGGTGCGAGGTGACAAGGCGGAAAGCGGCGTCGCTGTCGCCCTGTTCCTGCACGCGGCGGGCAAGGTCGAATTCCTCGTCCGGCTTCAGCAGGGGAAAACGGCTGATTTCGCGCAGGTACAGGTGCAGCGAATCGCGCGTGGACGCACCGGGCATGGCCGGGCGCAACACGGGCAGGGCGCGGTGGCGGCTTGCGCTTTCATCGTGCCCATCGTCGTGCGCGTCGGCGGCGCGACGGCCACGGGGCGATTCGTCATCGCCGTGCAGCAGATCCACGTCGATGGCGTCGTCGTTGGCGCCATCGAAATCGATGTCCAGTTCGTCGTCCGCCCCGTCCTCGGCCTCGTCGTCCGTCTCGTCGGCGTCAGTATCCAGGGGGGCGGCAACGCCGGATGCGTCGTCCGCCTTGTCGGCGGCACGGGAACCGCGCGAGGTCTTGCCGGTCGTTGTCTTGCCAGTCGCTCCGCGCGCCGCCCTGACGCGGGGCCGGGCAGGCGCTTGCGCAGCATCGGAGTCGTCAGGATCGACCACGGGCTGGACGACGTCGGCTGCGTCAATAACGACCTCGGGGTCGATCACGCGGGACTCGGCGTCGGGTGTCTTGGCTGGCCCGGAGGCCTTGGCGCCGCGCGCGGGGCGTCGCGGCGTCTTCGGGGTGTCGGTCATGGTATCCGGTCAAGGCGCGGTATGGGCCGCGCCGGTTCGTGCATCGTATGTCGGAAGGCCCAAAGTGCTTGACGGGGGCCGTGCTGGCATGGATGGTATGATTTTTGTTTGTCCTTTACAAGGCTTTCCGGTAGACAAGCCTTCCCGTGCCGCGTCACGCGCCGGTGCGGACGTGGTTTCGGAGCACGTGCGGCCCGCTGTCGTCAGACCGTCGGGAAGCCAATTTTCAGGAGTACAGGCTGTGCCAGATTTTCGTCAAGCGCTTCGCTCCGGTCGTCGACTGATCTTCGACGGCGGCATGGGCACCATGCTGCAATCGCGCGGGCTGCCGCCCGGTGTGAGCCCCGAACTTTTCTGCCTGGCGCGGCCCGATGTGCTGGTGGGCATCCATGCCGACTACCTGCGCGCAGGGGCCGACGTGCTGACCACCAACACGTTTGGCGGTTGCATCTACAAGTTGGGCACCGGCCCAGGCGCGCCCGACGTGGTGGAATTCAACCGGGCCATGGCCCGTGCCGCCCGCGAGGCCGTTGCCGCCAGTGGCCGCGAGGCCTTTGTGGCGGGCAGCGTGGGACCGTCCGGCCATTTCATGCGCCCGCTGGGCGACCTGGACCCCGCCGAACTGGTGGCCGCCTTCCGCGCCCAGATCCGGGGGCTGGTGCAGGGCGGGGTGGACCTGATCCTGGCCGAGACCCAGTTCGACCTGGCCGAGGCACGGGCCATCGTGCTGGCCGTGCGCGCCGAATGCGACCTGCCCGTGGGCGTTTCCATGACCTTCGAGAACGGCGTCAGCCTCACCGGCACGCGGCCCGAAGTGTTCGTGCAGTCCATGCTCAACATGGGCGTGGACCTTGTGGGCACCAATTGCAGCGCCGGGCCGGAACAGATGGTCGAGGTGGTTGACGAACTGCTGGCCGTTTCCGAAGTGCCGGTGCTGGTGGAACCCAACGCGGGCCTGCCGGAACTGGTGGACGGCAAGACCGTGTTCCGTCTGGGGCCGGACGACTTCGCCCGCCACACCGTGCGGTTTGCCGCCGTGGGTGCGCTTCTGCTGGGCGGCTGCTGCGGCACCACGCCCGATCATATCGCTGCACTGCGCAACGCGGTGGACAATCTTTCCGGCGGGATGCTGCCCGACCCGGCCCGGCGCGACGGCATCGTACTGACCACGCGCGCCCAGGCCGTACACATCGGGGCGGGCAGCCCCATCCGCATCATCGGCGAGCGCATCAACCCCACCGGCAAGAAACTGCTGACGGCAGAACTGCAGGCGGGCGAATTCGCACAGGCACTGCGTTTTGCCGACGAACAGGTGGAGGCTGGCGCGCCGCTGCTGGACGTGAACGTGGGCGCGCCCATGGTGGATGAGGCGGTGTTGCTGCCTGCGCTGGTGGAACGCCTGGTGGCCCGCCATTCGCTGCCGCTGTCGCTGGATTCGTCCAACGCCGACGCCATTGCCGCGGCCCTGCCGTTCCATCCCGGCTCCCCGCTGGTCAATTCCATCAGCGGCGAACCGGGCCGCATGGAGCATCTGGGGCCGCTGTGCCGCGACCACGGAGCGCCGTTCATCCTGCTGCCGCTCAAGGGGCGCAAGCTGCCGGTGACGGCGGCAGAGCGCATCGCCATCATACAGGAATTGCTGCAACAGGCCGACAGCCTGCGCATTCCGCGCCGCCTTGTCATGGTGGACGTGCTGGCGCTGGCCGTATCGTCCAAGGCCGAGGCCGCGCGCCATTGCCTGGACACCATCCGCTGGTGTGCGGCGCAGGGGCTGCCCACAACCATAGGGCTGTCCAACATCTCGTTCGGCCTGCCAGCGCGCGAACTGCTGAATTCCACCTTCCTGGCCATGGCGGCGGGCGCGGGGCTTTCCTCGTGCATCGCCCATCCCGGCAACGCGCGCATCCGCGAGGCGGTGGCCGCCTCCAGCGTGCTGCTGGGGCTGGACGCCAACGCCGAATCGTTCATCGCGGGCTATTCCGGCTGGACGCCCGGCGGGGACGCCGCCGGGGCAGCCCCGGCGAGCGGATCTGGCGGTGCTGCCGGCGCGGGCGGCGTGAAGGCCAAGGCCGCCACGCTGGAAGAGGCCGTCATCCGGGGCGACCGCGAAGGTGCGCTGGCGCTTGTGGAACGCGCCCTGTCCGAAGGGGCCGACCCGTTCGCGCTGGTGCAGGAAAAGCTGATTCCCGGCATCACCGAAGTGGGCCGCCGCTACGAACGGCGCGAATACTTTCTGCCGCAGCTGATCCGTTCGGCAGAGACCATGCAGCATGCCTTTCGCAAACTTCAACCGTTGCTTGAAGCCCAGCGGGGGCACGAAACGCGCCCGGTTATCATCATGGCCACGGTGGAGGGCGATATCCACGACATCGGCAAGAATATCGTCACACTGATGCTGGGCAACCATGGCTTTGACGTGGTGGACCTGGGCAAGGACGTGAAGGCCGCCGACATCGTGGAAGCCGCCGAACGCCACGGCGCGCGGGTGATCGGGCTTTCTGCCCTGATGACCACCACCATGGTGCGCATGGAAGACACCGTGCGCCTGGTGCGCGAGCGCGGCCTGCCCGTCAAGGTCATGGTGGGCGGCGCGGTGGTAACCCCTGCCTATGCCGACGCCATCGGCGCGGACGGCTATTCCGCCGACGCCGTGGAAGCCGTGCGCGTGGCCAAGGAATTGCTGGCGGTACAATAGGTTCGCTGCGAAATAGCCCTCACATCCGGCGGGGGTGCCTTTTCGGCCCCCGCCGCCTTTCGTGTGTGCGCAGGACCGCCACCCCAATTGTCGCGGGCCTCGCGGTCGCGTCAATCACCCCGGTCGTCGGGGCAGCGCCGGTTGCCCCGGCGCGCGTTCGGCGGTAAGAATGCGCTCCGCCCCCGTGGCGGATGCCGGAACTGCCGGGGTGCCTAGCCTGTGGCGTTTCGGGCGCAGTGGTTCCATCCCATCGGAGGCCTTTTGATGAAATGCTTGAAATCGCTTGTCCTTTTGCCGCTGGTGCTCGTTGCTTTGTGCAGCGCAGCCGTTGCCGCGCCTGTGGTGGAAGAGATGGGTTCCGGCGAATTGCTGCGCCGCGTTACCGCCGCCAAGGGCAAGGTGGTCATCGTCAATTTCTTTGCCTCGTGGTGCCCGCCCTGTCTGGAGGAAATCCCCGGCCTGATCAACGTGCGTGCGCGCTACCCTGATGACAAGGTGGCCCTGTACGGCATCTCGCTGGACGAAAACCCCAAGCAGCTCGCTGCCTTCATGTCGCGCACGCCGTTCAACTATCCGGTGTGGAAGGGCAAGGAGGAGTTGCAGCGGTTCTTCAACGTGTCCTCCATCCCGCAACTGCTGGTCTACGACCGGCAGGGCAAGTTGGTGGCCAACCACGTGGGCCTCGTTGACGCCGATGAACTGGGCAAGTTCGTGGATACCCTGCTGGGGGGCAATTAGATGGGCCAGCCGTACATTCGCAAGGCCCGCGTGCAGGACGTCAAGGCCATCCACGGCCTGCTCATGCATACCTCTGGCCAGGGCTTGCTGCTGCCGCGTTCGCTGAACCAGTTGTACAGTCACCTGCGCGATTTCGTGGTCATCGACCCGGACGACGGCGGCCCGCTGGTGGGCTGCTGCGCGCTGTCCATCGCCTGGGACGACATCGCCGAGGTGCGTTCGCTGGTGGTGGCCGACGAACTGCGCGGCAAGGGCTGGGGGCGCAAGCTGGTGGATGCCTGCATGAGCGACGCGTTGACTCTGGGCATCTTCAGGGTTTTTGCCCTGACCTACCAGGTGGATTTCTTTTTGCGGCTGGGGTTCCGGGTGGTGGAAAAGGACGTGCTGCCCCAGAAAATCTGGGCGGACTGCATCCACTGTCCCAAGTTCCCCGATTGCGACGAGACGGCGGTGCTGCTGGAAATGTAGCCGGGGGTTGTCACCCGCGGGCAATGCGGGCCGCGTGGCTCCCTGGCTGGATAGCCGGATGCGCCCCAGACCGGATGCGTGCCGGGCGACACGATCCGCCGTTTTTGCGACAAACCGACAGGACGAACCGACAAACTGACAAGCTGGGCGCGCCGCGTACCGCGCGTTGCGCCTGCGTCATGACGCTGCACAGGCCCGGAGGCCGGACGACAATGAAGATCAAGGACTTGAAGGTGGTCTACGACGCGCAGGCCATTGCCGCGCGGGTGGCCGAGATGGGCCAGGAGATCAACCGCCTGTACGCAGGCGAAGAAGTGGTGGTGGTCTGCGTGCTGAAGGGCGCGTTCATGTTCTTTGCCGACCTGGTGCGGCATCTGGACATGCGGCCTGAACTCGATTTCGTGCGCGTCGCCAGCTACGGCTCGTCCACCGCCACCTGCGGCACCGTCAGCTTCACCAAGGACGTGGAAGTGCCCTTGCAGGGCAAGCACGTGCTGCTGGTGGAAGATATTGTGGATACCGGTCACACTGTGGACTTCCTGTTCCGCCAGTTGGCCGCACGCGGCGCAAAAAGCCTGCGCCTTGCCGCGCTGGTGGACAAGCAGGAGCGCCGCGCCGTGCCCGTGCGCGTGGACTTTGCCGGGTTTGCGTTGCCCGGTGGCTTCATTGTAGGGTATGGCCTCGACTATGCGGAACGGTATCGCGAACTTCCCGGCATTTACGAAGCCGTCATCGAACCCGAGGGCGCGTAGGGTGGGCCATGCCGCCTGCCTGTCGTCGCGTCCCGGCCATTCGCCGGTAGCCCACGTCCGAGGTGCCCGATGATCGTCATTTGCCCCAGTTGCTCGACCAAGTACAACCTGCCCGACGATCGTGCCCGCCCCGGTGCGAAGCTGAAATGCACCCTGTGCAAGTCTGTCTTTCCCATAGAGGCGGCCACGCCGCCTGCATCGGGTGCGCCCGATTTTGACGCCGTCATGGGCGGCGCGGGGATGGGCCTTGACGACGATGCCCGCGCAGCAGCCAGCCCGGATTTGTCCGGCAACGGCGCGGAACTGGACCACGGCCCCTTCGACGTTGCCCACGACCCCGAAGCGGATCTGGACGCCGCCGTGCGCGCCAAGGTGCAGGCCGATGCCCGCAAGCGCGACCGTGGCGACGACGGCCCGGACGTGAGCGACATCATCGGTTCCATGAAAGGGTACAACCTGGACGACGCCCCTCCGGCAGCCCCCCGGAAGAAATACGGCTGGCCGGTCATTGCTGGCTTCGTGGTCGTGCTGCTGGCCGTTGTGGTGGGCGTTGCGCTGCGCTTTACCGGCATCTGGGGCGGCGAAAAGGCGGCGGAGGCCCCGCCGCCAATGGTCAACGGCACCGAGCAGATCAAGAACATTGCCCTGCGCAACTACCGCCAGTACTACGTGAACAACGAGAAGGTGGGGCAGGTTGCGGTTATTGAAGGCAAGGTGGTGAACAACTTTGCCTCGCCGCGCGAACTGGTCAAGATCGAGGCTTCGCTGTACGACGCGGCGGGTAACGCCGTGCTTACCAAGCAGCAGTTGTGCGGCGTTACCGTCTCGCTGTTCCAGTTGCAGGTGCTGGGTGAACAGGAGCTGGAGACGGCCCTGAACAACAAGATCGAGATCCTCACCAACAACACCAACGTGCCTCCCGGCGGCGAAGTGCCGTTCATGGTGGTGTTTTACAATCCGCCCGCCTCCGTGGCCGAATTCGGGGTCAAGGTGGTGGAAGCCCGCACCCCGCCCGACAGCAAGTAGCGTACGCCGTGAAGCTGCGCGAAACTTACGTCTGCACCGCCTGCGGGGCGCGCGCCCCGCAATGGCGCGGGCAGTGCCCCGCCTGCAAGGAATGGAATACCCTTGAGCTGACCGTGGCCCCGCGCGAAGGCAAGGCCGGAGCCCGCTCCGGCCTGTCGTCCGCCGGTCCGCAGGGCAGGGCGCAGGCGCTGAAGGATGTGTCCGACCATGGCGCCGAACCCTTCGGCAGCGGGCTGGATGCGCTGGACCGTGTGCTGGGCAAGGGCCTTGTGCCGGGCGCGGCCATCCTTGTGGGGGGCGAGCCGGGCATCGGCAAATCCACGCTGCTGTTGCAGGTGGCCGGGGCCGTTGCCGCCGCCGGGCGCAGCGTGCTGTACCTTTCCGGCGAAGAATCGCTGCCCCAGTTGAAGGCCCGCGCCGCGCGCCTTGGCGTGCTGCACGACGAGCTCATGGCCGTGGCCACCACCCGGCTGGACGACGTGCTGCCCCATCTGGAAGGGGCGTCCGCCCCCGCGCTGCTCATCGTCGATTCCGTGCAGACCGTCAGTTCCGACAGGGCAGAGGGGCTGCCCGGCAACGTCAGCCAGGTGCGCGCCGTTTCCACGGAAATCGTGGAAGCCTGCAAGCGCAGCGGCACCACGGTGCTGCTGGTGGGCCACGTGACCAAGGACGGCGCACTGGCCGGGCCGCGCCTGCTGGAACACCTGGTGGATACGGTCATTTCCATCGAAGGGGACCGGCGGCAGATGTTCCGCCTGTTGCGGGTGCTCAAGAACCGCTTCGGCCCCAATCAGGAACTGCTGGTCTTCCGCATGGCCGAACAGGGCATGGAAGTGGTGGAGGACCCCTCCACCTTCTTCCTTGGCGCGCGCGATCCGGCCCTGTCGGGCACCGCGCTGGTCATGGCCGTGGACGGGCAGCGCCCCCTGGCCGTGGAAGTGCAGGCCCTGGTTACCCGCAGCTATCTGGCCATTCCCCGGCGCACGGGCCTCGGCTTTGACGTCAACCGCCTGCACCTGCTGCTGGCGGTGTTGGAAAAGCGCCTGCGCCTCAACTTCGGTCAGGTGGACATCTACGCCAAGATCGGCGGCGGCATGAAGTTGCAGGACCCCGGCATGGACCTGGGGCTGGTGGCCGCCGTGCTGTCGTCGTTCTATGATCTGCCGCTGCCGGAGCGGGCCGTGTTCTGGGGCGAGGTGGATCTCAACGGGCAGGTTCGGCCTGTGGCCGCCCACTCCATCCGCCGCGACCAGGCCCGCAGGCTGGGCTATACGCCCATCCTGCATCCCGCCGACGACCATACGCACGGCGTGCCCACCGTGGCCGCCTTGCAGGACGCGCTGTTCCGACGCGCCCGCCGTCCGGCGGCGGCTCCCGCGCCGGAATACGCAGCCGCAGGCCCGCCTGCCGACGCGTCCCCCGCCTACCCCGGCAGAGCAAGCCACGCTCGCGCCAGCGTCCAGGCCAATGCCGATGCGTACGACGCCGAACACGACGGCGACAACGACGTTGGCGGTCAGGACGCCGACGGCATCTAGTCACGTCCGCGTGGGCGTGCATCCCTTCTGCATATTGCGCATTTCCGTTGCGGGCTGCTGCACGGCGCGCCTCTGCGTCCCCCGGTAGTGGAGGGCGTTTCTACCGTCTCTCTCATGGTTCCGTTTTTTCTGCCGATGGGCATTGAGCGGGTGCAGTGCTCGTTTGCCCCTTCGCATGCCTCGGGCATCAGCCCGATGGGTGAGCAGACAGGCGCGGCTGGATTCCACAGGCACTCCCGTTCTGCTGCCTTTGCATGATAATCTGGTAATCCCGCTTGCTTGGGCTGCATAACAAGGTACATTCACGACACTCCCGACTCAACAACGTCGCGTCTCTGGAGGCTGTCATGAAGAAACCGCGTACGTCCTTCCCCCTGGTTTCCGCCGCGCTCGGTACGGCGCTGAGCCTGCTTGCCGCTGGTCTTGCCTTGCCCGGTGGTCTTGCGTGGTCTGTCGCCGCGCTGTGTTGCGGGTTTGCGCTGACTGCCGGGGCCGTTTTTTACGAAACACATGACCAGGCGGCACGCCAGGAACAGTTGCGTGCCGATCTGGCCGCGCGCGGCCCCCTGCGGGTGCTGGACGGCCTGCGCGGGCAGGACATTGCCGCACACCCTGCCCTGGAAGCTGCGGCCCGGCTTGCGGCGGACGCCGAGCAACTGCACATGGCCTTCGACGTCATGGCTTCTCCGGTGCTGCTGCTGGACGCTTCCGGTCGCATTACCCGTGCCAGCAAGGGGGTGTGCGCACTGGCAGGCACCACGCCGGAACGCATGGTGGGCCGTACTCCGGCAGAGGCGCTTGCGGGCGCAACGGGCGGCAACGCATCGGGGAGCGCACTGGATTTCATGCCGCCGCCCCCCACCGCCTCCATGCACCGCGACGTGGAATTGACTACACCCGGCAAGACGCATCTTTCGTTGCAGGTGCATTCCGAAGCTCTGTTGGATGCAGACGGCGTGCCGACCGGCGCGGTGGTGGATATTTTCGACCACAGCGACGCCCGGCGCGAATGTTCCGCCCTTGAACTGCGCCAGCAGGAGTTGTTGACCACGGGCGCGGACATCAGCGGGCTGGCCCAGCGGGTTGCCTCGGCATCCGAACAGCTTTCCGCCTCGTCGGACGAGCAGGCCCGGGGCGCGGCGCGCCAGAAGACGCAGTCCGCCTCGGTTGCTGCGGCCATGGAGCAGATGCGCTCGACGGTGGCGGAGGTTGCAGGTAACGCCATGGTCACGTCGGAGGCGGCCCAGGGCGCCCGCACCGACGCCACATCGGGCGCGGATCTGGTGCAGCGCGCGGTGGGCGGCATCAATGCCGTGGCCCAATCGGCGGAACTGCTTGCGGCGGAACTGGACCAGCTGGACGGGCAGGCCGGGGAGATTGGCCGCATCATCGGCGTCATCAATGACATTGCCGACCAGACCAACCTGCTGGCGCTGAACGCAGCCATAGAGGCGGCACGTGCCGGTGACGCCGGGCGGGGCTTTGCCGTGGTGGCGGACGAGGTGCGCAAGCTGGCGGAAAAGACCATGTCGGCCACCAAGGAGGTGGAACAGGCCGTCCACGCCATCCAGCAGCGTTCGCACGACGCCATGCAGTCCATGCAGGTGACCGGCGACCAGATAGCCGAAAGCACGCGCCTGTCCAACGAGGCAGGCCAGGTCATCACCCGCATCACCGCGCGCATAGAGGACATGGTGCAGCGAGTGGCCCAGATTGCCACGGCTGCCGGGCAACAGTCTGCTTCTGCCGAAGAGGTGACGAGGGCGGTGGAGGGCATTGCCGACGTGGCCGGTGAATCCGAAACGGGCGCCGTGCAGGCGTCGGCGGCCACGCGGGATCTGGCAGGGCTTTCTCAGGAACTGCTGTCCCTTGCCGTGCGTTTCAGCGAGGCCAAGGTGGACGCCACCAAACTGTGGAAGTCGCAAGGGCAGATGCGCGGTGTGCTGCCGAAGCTGATGCAGGAATTCGCCGTGGGCAACTACGGTCGTGACGTGGTGGCCAAAATGCTGGATGCCATGGGCAACCCCGTGTTTCTGGCCACGGCCAATTATCCCGACCAAGTGCTGAAGCAGATGGCCCATGAACTGTCGCGCATTACCGGAGAATCCACCCGCGACGTGTTTCGCAAGCTGGGGCGCTACACCATGGACGGCTTCTACCGGATGTACCGCCGGTATTTCAAGACCAATGATCTCAAGGAACTGTACCTGGGCATGGACGCACTGCACAAGCAGCTTACCAGGGACTATCCAGGCATCAATCCTCCAGCGTTCACGTATGAGGATAGGGGTGCCACTCTCATAATGACCTACAGGTCCTCTCGTGCGCTGTTCGAGTATTTCGAGGGGATACTTCTTGGTGCTGCCGACTTCATGAAGCGAAGGGTCGACGTGAAGCTAACGCCGCAAGGAGAGCGTACGGCGCGGGCCGAAATCCGGTTTCTCGACTGACCGTGCAATGCCGGAACGGGCGTGTGGGTCGTTTTATTGTGCGACTATGCCATTTTTATACTTTAAACACGATTGGCGGTGCGGTAACGTAGGGGTGTGGGGGGCAGCCTGATTGTGCGGACAGCCCGACAGGCATGTCCGTATCAGCCTTCCTGCTATCCAGCCGGTCCGGTCTGGCCAGTCGGTCGGTCTGGCCAATCCGGTCATGGACGGGACGTTGGGGCGCGGGACACATGGTGCCGCGATATTCGATGCATCGCGGGGGATGCAGAACCACTGGAGACAGTACACAGATGCAGGAATACACGGCGCTGGCGCGCGAGGTGCAGGAGCGGCTGGGGCGCGTCGGCAACGGGCTTGCCTTGCTGGTGCAGCGGCGCGAGGACGATTTTCTCGCCCTTGGCGCAGAGTTGCAGGATGTGGCCCAACGGGTTCAGGACATCGCTGCCGACAGCCAGAAACTGAACCACATCGCTTCGGGCGACACCGTGCGCCACATCATGGAAGAGCTGGTGGCCGAACTGGACGCCATGCAGACGCTCTGTCACGTGGACGAGGACGCGGTGGACCTGACCATGCTGGCCCGTGCGCGTGAACTGGTGCATGAGCTTTCCAAATCCATCCGGGATTATGCCCGCGTTGTGCGTACCTTGCAGATGCTGGGCATTTCCACGCGCATCGAAAGTGCGCGCCTTGGTTCGGACGGGCGCGGCTTCAGCACCCTTGCCGACGATGTGGAAAAGCTGGGCTACAAGATCGTCGAATATTCCGACCGCATCATGCAACAGGCGAACACCCTGGACGCGCTGGCCGAAAAGGCAGAGGCGAGCACCCGCGAGATGCATGACATGCAGCGCGAGTGCGCCTATTCGGTGTTCGGTTCCATCCGCGACAACATGAGCACCCTGCACGAGGTAGCCAACGCCAGCCGCAAGACCTCTGACGACGTGCGCGGCCACATGGTCGACATTGCCGCTTCCACGGCGCGCATCATCGGGTCGCTCCAGTTCCACGACATCGTGCGCCAGCAGGTGGAGCACGTGGAGGAGGCGCTGGCCGACGCGCGCACCGGCCTTGAGAAAGCCCCTGATGCCGACGAGGCGCTGGGCGAGGAACTTGCCGTGGCCGCAGACATCTGCGCCCTGCAACAGGCCCAGTTGGAGAACGCCCGGTCCAGTTTTTCGGATGCCGTATCCACTCTGCGTCGAGAGCTTGCGGCCATAGCCGCCAGCGTGCGCGGGGTGGGGGAGCGCACCGGCGGTTTTTCCGACGAATCCTGCATGGGAGACAATTGCAGCGGTACCGCCGTGCTCGATCACATGGAGCGCAGCGTGATGGAGATAGCCGCAAGCATGCTGTCTCTGGCGGAGCAGGGAGAACGCATGGGCCATGTCATGGGCGAGGTGGCCGAAATGGTTGCGCAGATGAGCGTTTTCCTTGAGGATATAGAAGACGTAGGCGACGAGATAGAGTTGATTGCGCTCAATGCCAGCATCCGTGCCGCGCATACCGGTGAAAAAGGCAAGGCTCTTGGGGTGCTTGCCTCGTCCATCCAGCGCCTGTCGCAGGACGCGGGCGACAGCACCACGGCGCTGGCCACGCTGCTGCGCGAGGTGGACGGCGTTGCCGGGAAGCTCAAGACCTATGCCACTGCCTATCTTGATTCCTCGCGGGTCACCGAAATTTCCGGCGAACTGGAAGGGCTTACCCACGGCCTGCGCGAGGTGAACGGTGAAGCTGCGCGGTTGTTTGCCCGTGTGGGCACGGCCTGCGCCGAACTGGCTGCCCGTGTTGACCACGCCGTGCAGGGGCTTGGCTTTGACGTGCAGGTAACCGCCGGTCTTTCCGATGCCGCCGGCGAGGTGGGCGAGATGGCCGCCACGCTGCGCGAAAAGGTGCCAGCGTCGGCACGGGCTGCTGCTACCCGTCGTCTGGCCGCCATGCGTGATCGCTATACCATGGAGCAGGAGCGCGTGCTGCACGGCCGTATTCTGGGCGGCGAGGATGCGTCGTCAGCGTCTTCTGCTGCCGGGGGCGAGGACGGCTACGGCGACAACGTGGAACTTTTCTGAATCGGGGCGGTGCAGTCTGCGCTGCCCGCCCGCAGACGCATAGCGTGTCTGGCGACGTAGCCGCTTACGGCCTGCCGCGTGCGGCCCTGCATCGTTTCGGCAACCGGCTTGCCTGACCGATTGCCTGCTGTGCAGGTCTGTGCCGTGGGCCAGCATAGGCGAGTCTTTGACCGATCTGGGCCAGGCACGGACCAGGCACGGACCAGGCACGGACCAGACGCACAGGTCACGTGCCGCAGACCGGACACGACGAATGACAGACGCACGGGCAGGACGCCGCCCTACGGGCCTGCCTGATGCAAAACCGCCAACTCTGAACATTCGAGCACGAGGAATAGCATGAGCAAGCTCATCATGACGGTGGACGATTCGGCGAGCATCCGGCAAATGGTCGGCTTCACCCTGCGCAACGCCGGGTACGAAGTCGTGGAGGCCAAGGACGGCAAGGATGCGGTGAGCAAGCTTTCCGGCCCCATCAAGATGGTGATCACCGACCTGAACATGCCCAACATGGACGGCATCGAACTTATCAGGCAGATAAGGGCCAATCCCTCGTACAAGTTCATTCCGGTCATCATGCTGACCACAGAATCGCAGGCCACCCGCAAGCAGGAAGGCAAGACCGCCGGCGCCACGGGCTGGATCGTCAAGCCCTTCCAGCCTGAGCAGCTGCTGGCCGTGGTCAAGAAGGTTCTCGGCTAGGCCGCACGCAACGGGCCGGGCACGGGGACAGGCCCGGTGCATCGGCCAGAGGGGCCGACAAACGGTCCCTGAATCAGGGCCGGAACGTGTCGGCCAAGCCGGACAAGCCAAGCAGTCCAGACAAGCCAAGCAGTCCAGACAAGCCACGCGGTCCAAGCGGGCCAAGCAGGCCGGACACGCCAAACAGGCCGGACAAGGAAGTGCCTCATGCAATCGCAGGAAGACGCAAACAGGGCAGCCTTCATCGAAGAGGCGCAAGACCTGCTGGCCGAGCTGGAAACGGCGCTGCTGGAGCTGGAGGCGCAACCCGATGACCGCGACCTGGTGGCGCGCGTGTTCAGGGCCATGCATACCATCAAGGGCTCCGGGGCCATGTTCGGCTTTGACGACATCGCCCACTTCACCCATGACGTGGAGACGGTGTTCGACAAGGTGCGCAACGGCGAGATGCCCGTCACCCGCCAGTTGCTGGACCTGACCCTTGCCTCGCGCGACCATATCGCCCGGCTGTTGCAGTGCGCCGTCAGCGGCGAAGCGCCCGACCTGTCGCATGCGGCTGCCATTACCACGTCGCTGCGCGCGCTGGTGCCGGTGGCCGCCGTCCCCCCCGACGGGACGGCAGGAGCGTCAGGCGTGGCGGACGCCGAATGCACGGCGGACCCGGAAGAACCGTGCCCCCCCTGCGCCCGCACCTGGCGGGTGCGCTTTCGCCCCGTGCCGACCATCCTTTTCAGCGGGACAAACCCCTTGTCCCTGCTGGACGAGTTGCGCGACCTTGGCGGAGCGCAGGTGTTTCCGCATTTCAGCGATGTGCCCGGCCTTGACGAGTTGCAGCCCGAATTGTGCCACATGTGGTGGGACGTGCTGCTTTCCAGCGAGGCGGACGAGGCGGCCATCCGCGACGTGTTCCTGTTCGTGGAGGACGATGCGGACATCGACATCCGGCTGGTGGACGACGCGCGCATCGTGGACGACGCCGCCTACAAACGGCTGGGCGAAATCCTGATCGAGCGCGGCGACATCAGCGCAGACGACCTGCACCGCGTGCTGGACGAGCAACGCCCCCTGGGCAAGCTGCTGACCGACGCGGGCGTGGTGCCGCCTGAACGGGTGGAAGCCGCGCTGGCCGAACAGCAGGCCGTGCGCACCATGCGCCAGTCGCGCGACAAGGAATCCGCCGCCCGTGAGGATTCCGGGGCCAGCATCCGGGTTGCCGCCTCCAAGCTGGACTTTCTGGTGGACCTGGTGGGTGAACTGGTCATCGTGCAGGCCCAGCTTTCGCAGGCTGCGCACCTGCGCAGCGACCCCGGCCTGCTGGGCCTGGTGGAGGAACTGGAGAGGTTGAGCGACGAGTTGCGCGACACCACCCTCGGCATCCGCATGTTGCCCATAGGCACCACCTTCAGCAAGTTCCGCCGCCTGGTGCGCGACCTTTCGGCGGAACTGGGCAAGGACGTGGAACTGGTGACGCTGGGCGGCGAGACGGAACTGGACAAGACCGTCATAGAACGCCTGGGCGACCCGCTGGTGCATTGCCTGCGCAACAGCCTGGACCACGGGGTGGAGTCGCCCGACGTGCGCGCCGCAGCGGGCAAGCCGCGCACCGGCACGGTCACCCTGTCTGCTGCCCATGCCGGGGGCGAGGTGCTGATCACCATCGCCGACGATGGCGCAGGCATCGATCCTGTCCGGGTGATGGAAATAGCCCGCAAGCGCGGCGTCGTCGCTCCGGACGTGGAGATGCCCCCGCGCGAGGCCATCGAACTCATTTTTGCGCCGGGCTTTTCCACGGCAGAAAAGGTCACCAGCGTGTCGGGACGCGGCGTGGGCATGGACGTGGTGAAGCGGTCCATCGAAGCGTTGCGCGGGCGCATAGAACTGGACAGCACCGTGGGCAAGGGCACCACCCTGACCATCCGGTTGCCGCTGACCCTGGCCATCATCGACGGCCTGCAGGTTCTGGTGGGCGGCGAATCGTACGTCATCCCGCTGAACCACGTGGAAGAATGCGCGGAACACGCCACGCCCCGCAGCGGCGAAGGCCGCCAGCGCATCATCAACCTGCGTGGCGAGATCGTGCCCTACATTCGCCTGCGCGAACTGTTCTCTTCCTCCGGACCGCCGCCCGCCATCGAGCAGGTTGTGGTGGTTGATGCCCAGGGCAGCCGCTTCGGGCTTGTGGTGGACTGCGTGGTGGGTGAACACCAGACGGTCATCAAAAGTCTGGGGCGCATCTACAAGGATGTGCCGGGCATTTCCGGCGCCACCATCAAGGGTGACGGCAGCATGGCCCTGATACTGGACGTGCCGGGTCTGGTGCAGCTTGCGGCGGATCAGCCTTCGCGCGGGCAGGTCGCTTCGGCCACGGCGCACGGGGGCGGCGCATGAGCCAAGGCCAAGGTGACGGCCCGGCCCTCCCTGCAGGGTGTGTCCGCCCCGGCCCCATGTCGCAGAAGCTGTTCGACCGCATGAGCCGCTTTGTTTACGACCAGGTGGGCATCAAGCTGCCTTCTTCAAAGCGGGTGATGCTGGAAGCGCGCCTGCAAAAACGGCTGCGCGTGCTGGGCATGACCACCTACGATCAGTATGTGGACTATCTGTTCACCGACAAGGGTTTCGATGAAGAGTTGCGCAACTTCATCGACGTGGTGACCACCAACACCACAGAATTTTTCCGCGAACCCCGTCATTTCGAATATCTTTCCTCCACCGTGCTGCCCGCCTGGGCGGCAGAGGGCGTCCGCCTGCGCACCCAGCGCACCCTGCGGGTGTGGAGCGCCGGGTGTTCCATCGGCATGGAGCCGTACACCCTGGCCATGGTGCTGCACGATTACGCCGACCGCACGCCAAGCTTTGCCTTTTCCATTCTGGCCACGGACATCTCGTCGCGGGCGCTGCAACAGGCCGTGCGTGCCGTGTACGAGGAAGAACGCGTACACAACGTGCCGGAGCCGTTCCGCAAGCGTTATCTGTTGCGCAGCCGGGACCGTACACGCCGCCTGGTGCGCATGGGGCCGGAACTGCGCGCGTCGGTGCGCTTTGAACGCCTGAATTTCATGGACCCCTTCGGTTTTTCGGAGCCCATGGACGTCATTTTCTGTCGCAACGTGATCATCTATTTCGACAAGCCCACGCAAGAAGGGCTGTTCCAGCGGTTTTGCCAGTGCCTGCGTCCGGGGGGACACCTGTTCATCGGGCATTCGGAAAGTCTTACCGGCATGGCGCTGCCCCTGGAGCAGGTTGCGCCCACCGTCTACCGGAGAACGCGATGACCGCGCGCCGCATCAAGGTACTGGTGGTCGACGATTCGGCTCTGGTCCGTCAGACGTTGGCCGACATCGTTTCCGGCGATGAGGAACTGGAGCTTATCGGCACCGCGTCGGACCCCTTTGTGGCGGCCAAGCGCATGGAGACCATGGCCCCGGACGTGATCCTGCTGGACGTGGAGATGCCGCGCATGGACGGCATCACCTTTTTGCGCAAGATCATGACCCAGCACCCCATTCCGGTGGTGATATGCTCGTCGGTGACGGAGCAGGGGGCCGAGGCCACCTTCAAGGCCATGGAGTACGGCGCGGTGGAGGTCATCCAGAAGCCGCGCATGGGCACCAAGCGGTTTCTGGAGGAATCCGGCATCCGCATTTGCGATGCGCTGAAGGCCGCTGCCCGCGCCAAGCTGCGCAAGCTCAGCCCGCTGGCCGCCGGGGTGCCGCCCAAGCTTTCCGCCGACGCGGTGCTGCCAGCCGCCACCCCCATGACCACCACGGTGCAGCAGACCGAAAAGATGGTGGTCATCGGCGCGTCCACCGGCGGCACGGAAGCCCTGCGCGTGGTGCTGGAGGCGTTGCCCGAAGGCTGCCCGCCCATTGCCATCGTGCAGCACATGCCGGAACATTTCACCGCCGCCTTCGCCAACCGGCTCAACGCCATCTGCAGGGTGACGGTGAAGGAGGCGCAGGACAACGACGTCATGCGTCGGGGCCAGGTGCTCATTGCGCCGGGCAACCTGCACATGCTGCTCAAGCGCAATGGGTCGCGCTACTACGTAGAGGTGCGCGAAGGCCCGCTGGTGCGCAGGCATCGCCCCTCGGTGGACGTGCTGTTCCGCTCTGCCGCCCGGTACGCCGGGCGCAACGCCGTGGCCGCGATCATGACCGGCATGGGCGATGACGGCGCGGCAGGCATGAAGGAACTGTTCGACGTAGGCGCGCATACCATTGCCCAGGACGAGGCCAGTTGCGTTGTCTTCGGCATGCCGCAGGAGGCCATCAAGCTGGGCGGCGTGCGCAAGGTGGTTTCTCTGGAAGAAATCGCCCCGGCCATCATCCGGGCCTGCGGGGCATAAGCACCGCCTAGCCCGTTGCGCCTGGCCCGTTGCGCCTGGCCCCAGTGACGCGTATTTCCTGCCGATTGACAGGCAAAAGCCCAGGTGACGGCTTCAGGCCGACATCTGGGCTGCCTTTGGCCACAATGACAACGCATACGGATCAAGGAGCATCGGACATGACAGAGACCGGCACGCCGGAACCGAGAGGCGCCATCCTTCAGCGCGACAAGCAGACCTACGCCATTGTCCCCCGCACCCCGTGCGGCATGCTGTCGCCAGACATTCTGGACGCCATTTCCCGCGTGGCGCGCAAGTACGCCATTCCCATCATCAAGATAACCTCCGGGCAGCGCCTTGCGCTGGTGGGCATACAGGCGGAGCAGGTGGAACCCATCTGGGAAGACCTGCGGCTGGACGTGGGCCGCGCCGTTGAGCTGTGTCTGCACTACGTGCAGGCTTGTCCCGGCACGGCGGTCTGCAAGCTGGGCTTGCAGGATTCGCTGGGGCTGGGCCTTGAGATTGAGCAGAAGCTGGCCGAGCAGCCCTTTCCGGCCAAGGTCAAGTTCGGCGTGTCCGGCTGTCCCATGTGCTGTGGCGAAAGCTACCTGCGCGACGTGGGCCTGGTGGGCACCAAACGCGGCTGGACCGTGGTGGTGGGCGGAAATTCCGGCGGGCACCCGCGCATCGGCGACGTGCTGGCCGAGGACCTGCCCCGCGAGGCGGCGCTGGATCTGGTGCAGCGCTTCATGGATATGTACCGCGAAAATTCCGGCAAGCGGCTGCGCGTGTCCAAGTACGTGGAAAAGACGGGCATCGAGGCCATCCGGGCCGCGCTGCTGCCCGCCGCCGGGTAAGGCGCGGACGCAACGGGGTACACGCAATTATCTGGCCGGGCGGGGGATTCCCTCCGCCCGGTTTGCATTGACGAAGGTTGGCGGGGTTCGGATGTCCTGCCGTCAGGCAGGGCGCAGGACTAGACGCCCTGTCCGCCGCCGCCGAGGGGAGGCTGATTGTTGTGGGAGTCCTTGCCGGGGCCATGCCGGTACAGCAGCACGCGCACCGGGTCCACGGTGACCAGCCCTTCGGCCAGCAGTGCCTCGATGGTGGGCAGAAAGGCCTCTATCTTGGCAGCGTCGTCGATGATTTCTATGACGATGGGCAGGTCTTCGGAAAGACGCAGAACCCGCGCGGTATGCACCACGCTGTTGGCGCCAAAGCCCGCAAGGGCGCGAAACACCGTGCCGCCTGCCAGCCCGTCGCGCCGGGCGGCTTCCAGGATGACCTCGTGCAGGGCGCGGCCCTTGTGGGTGTCGCGTTCGCCGGTGTAGATGCGCAGACGCAGGGCGTCGCCAGAGATGATGCGCATGGCGTGCTCCTTTCGATTGCGGATGCGATGCCGAGTTTCCGTGCGTGGGAGAGGGGGACGAGCCGCTGACCTGAACCAGCCGTCCGGTGTCCTACACCAGCCGACCGGCGCCCAGGCCCAGCCACAACATGGCCAGACCCAGCAGCAACTGGCCGCCCGCATACAGGGCAAAGGCCACCCACTGCCCGGTTTCCATGAGTCCCAGGGTTTCGAAGGTGAAGGTGGAAAACGTGGTAAAGGCTCCCATGAAGCCGGTAAGCACCACAACGCGCACATCGGGGTGCAGGGAGATGCGGTTTTCGCACACACCCCAGATGAATCCGAACGCCAGACAGCCCAGCACGTTGACGACAAACGTGCCGAGCGGAAATGTGCCCGGCGTGGCGCGCTGCACGAACCCGGCCAGACCGTAACGGGCCAGGCTGCCCATGGCGCCTGCAAGGCCCAGCAAGACGAGTTTCTGCACGAAAAGGCCCTCTTTCGCGCCGTCAGACGGCGCTTGACCGTACCGTACCCCGGATTTGCGGACATGCCCCGCATGTTCCGGCAACAGGGACGCAGGGGCGCGGCCCATGGAGTTCATATGGCACTGGAAATCGAAATCAAGTTCCCCGAAGCGGACCTTGCCGCGCTTCGCACCGCTTTGCAAGGGCTGGGGGCTACGAGCGGGGTTGCGTACCTTGAATGCAACCGGGTGTACGACACGCCGGGGCGTGATCTGCGCGCAGCGAACACCCTGTTGCGGCTGCGGACCAAGGCTGGCCCGAACCTGCACGCCGCCGTGCTGACCGTGAAGCGCCCCCCGGATGTTGGCGCCATGCGAGATGCCGGGGCCGCTCCCATCCCCGCCGACGTGAAGGTGTGGGACGAGGTGCAGACCGGCGTGACCGACGCGGAGGCCATGCATCTGGTGCTGACCAGCCTGGGGTACGGCGTGGCCTTCGGCTACGACAAGGTGCGCGAGGTGTGGCATCTGAACGGGGTGCATGTGTGCCTGGATACCATGCCCTTCGGCCCGGTGGCCGAACTGGAGGGCGAGCGCGAGGCCATCCTGGCCATGGCCGACCTGCTTGGCCTTGACAGGGCGCGCGCATCCACCGCAACGTATCACGATCTCAACCGCCAGTGGCGCGCATCGCACGGGCTGCCCCCGTCGGAAGACTTCACCTTCGACGCGGCCGGGCTGGCCGTTGCGCGCCGGATGGTCTTCGGAAACAACGACGGCGGGGCAGGCCCCTCTGGCGCAGAATGATCCGCCACTGCCGGAATGAGTCACGGTTTTTTCCGCGGTCTGGCGTTGCCGCACAGGGCTGCATGCCTCTCGACAGCGGGCGGCGCGATGTTAGTATAAAGGCATGCCCCGCCCATTCACAGGAAGCCGGGCCGCCGGAAACAGCGAAACGAGCACTCATGAGCACCCATTTCGACGATCTTGCCGACCATCGCGCCCCGGCAACGCGGGCTTTCACGGCCAGTACCGCCCTTGCCGCCAGCCCGTCCGGGGTGTTTGACATGACCGGAACGGGCTGTCCCGCATGTCCGGGGGGGCCGTCCTGCCCGGGAAAACATGCCGGACCGTCGGGTCCATCTGATCCGGCCAATCCGGCCAATCCGGCAGGACCGTCCAATCCATCGGACATGCCCGATGGCGGCAGGGACACGGATATCCTCATCGAGGACGAAGTGCGAGAACCCCGGATGTTCCGGGTTCTCCTGCATAATGACGACTACACGACCATGGAGTTTGTGGTGTCGATTCTGGTCGAGGTGTTCCGCAGAACGCCCGACGAGGCCACGCGCATCATGCTGGCCGTTCACGAGAAGGGCGTCGGCGAATGCGGCGTGTACACGGCAGAGGTGGCCGAAACCAAGGTCGCCCTCGTGCATGCCCGCGCCCGGCGCGAAGGCTACCCCCTGCGCTGCACCCTCGAAGAGGTATGACATGATCGGAAGACGCCTTGAAGCAGCGCTTACCGCCGCCGTCAACGACGTGCGGACGCGCAACCACGAGTTCCTTACGCTGGAACATCTGCTCTACGCCATCACCGGAGAGGATGCGGGAAAATCCATCCTTGAGGCTGTGGGGGTGGACGTGAAGTCCCTGCGCCTGCGCCTGGAAACCTTTTTCGCCACCCATCTGGAACCGCTGCCCGCCGATACCCCGACAGAGGTCGTCCAGACGCTGGGCGTGCAGCGCGTGCTGCAGCGGGCCATTCGCCACATGCAGTCCTCCGGCAAGGCCGCCGTGGAAATCGGCGACGTGTTGGCCGCCATCTTTGAAGAAGACGATGCCTACGCCACCTATTTCCTGAAGTCGCAGGGGGTGACCCGGCTGGACGTGTTGCAGCACATCTCGCACGGCATGCCCGAAGGCGGAGAGGGAGACGGCCCCGATGGCGCGGACGGCGAAGAGGGCGCGTCGGACACGCCGCGCACCGACGCGCTGGAAAAGTTCACCGTGGACCTGACCGCCCGCGCCCGCGATGGCCGCATCGACCCGCTTATCGGGCGGGCAAAGGAACTGGAACGGACCATTCAGGTGCTGGCCCGGCGGCGCAAGAACAACCCGCTGTATGTGGGCGACCCCGGCGTGGGCAAGACCGCCATCGCCGAAGGGCTGGCCCTGCGCGTGGCGGGCGGCGACGTGCCGGAGGAATTCCGCGACGTGCGCATCTTTGCCCTGGACATGGGCGCGCTGCTGGCGGGCACCAAGTACCGCGGCGACTTCGAGCAACGGTTGAAGGGTGTCATCACCGACCTCGGCAAGGTGCCGGGGGCCATCCTGTTCATCGACGAAATCCACACCATCGTGGGCGCGGGTTCCACCAGCGGCGGCTCCATGGATGCTTCCAACATCCTGAAGCCCGTGCTGGCCGACGGCAGTATCCGCTGCATCGGGTCCACCACCTACGAGGAATACCGCAACCACTTCGAGAAGGACCGCGCCCTGTCGCGCCGGTTCCAGAAGATCGACGTGCAGGAACCTTCGCAGGACGAGTGCGTGGACATCCTGAAGGGGTTGCGCCCCTACTACGAGGAACACCACAAGGTGCGCTACACGCTGCCCGCCCTGCGTGCGGCGGTGGAGCTTTCCGCTCGCTACATTACCGAACGGCTGCTGCCGGACAAGGCCATCGACGTGCTGGACGAGGCGGGCGCGGCGGCCCGGCTGCGGCGTGCCAGTTATGGCGGTCGCGCCGCCGTCATCTCGGATGCCGCCATCGGCGTGAAGGACGTGGAAAAGGTGGTGGCGCGCATGGCCCAGATACCGTCGCGCACGGTGTCGTCCAGCGACCGCGACCGCCTGCGCACCCTGAATGAAGACCTGCGCAACGTGGTCTTCGGGCAGGACGCGGCAGTGGGCATCCTGTCGCGGGCCATCCTGCGCGCGCGGGCGGGGCTGGGCCGCGAAGACCGGCCCACCGGCAGCTTCCTGTTCTACGGCCCCACCGGGGTGGGCAAGACCGAACTGGCCCGCCGCCTGGCGGAAGTCATGGGCATCGGCTTTCAGCGCTACGACATGAGCGAGTACATGGAGAAGCATTCCGTGTCGCGGCTCATCGGCGCGCCCCCCGGCTACGTGGGTTTCGACCAGGGCGGCCTGCTGACAGAGGCCATCCGCAAGCAGCCGTACACCGTGCTGCTGCTGGACGAAATCGAAAAGGCCCACCCGGACATCTTCAACATCCTGCTTCAGGTCATGGACTACGCCACGCTCACCGATAACACCGGGCGCAAGGCGGATTTCCGCAACGTGGTGCTGATCATGACCTCCAATGCGGGCGTGCGTGAAATGAGCGCCCCGTCCATCGGTTTCGGGGCCACCGCGCAGGAAGACGTGGCGGGCAAGGGGCGCAAGGCCGTGGAGAACATGTTCAGCCCGGAATTCCGCAACCGGCTGGATGCCATGATCCCCTTTGCCGGGCTGACCACCCCGGTCATGGAACGCATTGTGGACAAGTTCGTGCTGGAACTGGGGGCCGGGCTGAAAGACCGCCGCGTGCGCCTGGAACTGACCCCGGCGGCCCGCGCGCGCCTGGCCGAAAAGGGCTTCGAGCCTGCCTTCGGGGCGCGCCCGTTGCGCCGGGTGATCCGCACCGCGCTGGAAGACGAACTGGCCCGCGAGGTGCTGTTCGGCAAGCTGCGCAAGGGCGGCACCGCCATTGTGGATGTAGCCGCGCCGGAGACGGCAGCCGTGCCCGCCAAGCCTGCCCGGAAAGGCAAGGCAGCGGCCAGGCATGACGCGCCGCCAGCCGTGTCCGCTGACGCGGCTGTGTCCACGCCGACAGCCGCCGCAAAGGCCGGGCAACCCGCCGACCCGCAGTCCGTTGCCGGGCTGGGGCTGGTGTTCCGTTACGAGCCGCTTGGCGGCGATGAAGCCGCCACCGACAAATGAACGTGCGCGTGCTGGGCCGGATGACCGGGGATGGTTCCGACTTCCCCGACCCGGTCGCCGCGCCGCCCGAAGGGCTGCTGGCCGTGGGGGGCGATCTTTCGCCCGCCCGGCTGGTGGCCGCCTACTTGCGCGGCATCTATCCGTGGTACGATCAGGGTACGCCCATCCTGTGGTGGTCGCCCGACCCGCGTTGCGCACTGCTGCCGGACGAACTGCACGTGGCGCGTAGCTTGGCGCGGTGCATCCGTGCCGACGCCTTCGAGGTCACCTTCGACAAGGCCTTCGCGCTGGTCATCCGGCGCTGCGCCGCCACGCCCCGGCGGGGACAGCGCGGCACCTGGCTGGTGCCCGCCATGATCAACGCCTATGAGGCGTTACACCGCCTGGGCATCGCCCATTCTGTGGAAGCGTGGCAGGACGGCAGGCTGGTGGGCGGGCTGTACGGTGTGGCCCTGGGCGGGGTGTTCTACGGCGAATCCATGTTCCACCTCGTGCCCGAAGCCTCCAAGGTGGCCTTCACCTGGCTGGCCGTGTGGCTGCGCCATGCCGGGTGTACCCTCATCGACTGCCAGCAGACCACGCCGCACATGGTGCGTTTTGGTGCGCGCGAACTGCCGCGTCCAGAATTTCTGTCCCGGCTGGCGGAAGGGGTGCGCGGCGCGCTGCGCCTGGCCGACGGCAGCGAGGCGCGCTGCCCGGGCATTGCAGATTTGCCCGCGCGCCCGTTGGTTCCGGGGCCTGATGCCCCGTGGCAAGCCATGCCGAACGCAAAACCGGTCGGGCGCTGGCGCGTCCCGACCGGTTTTCGACCGTTGTAGTCAGAGGTACGAAAGGCGACCACCGTGCAGTTGTCGGGCGCGCCGCTGTCGGGCACGCCATCGCCCGAAGATGCCGCCGCTCCGGGGGAGCGTGCGTGAGGCATGCGACCTTGTGGCCGCATTTCGGCGACGCAGCGTCCGGCCTGAACCGCGCAGTCATGTGGCGCGCGGCGCTGCGGCGGGTTATTCCTGTTCGTGAACCAGCGGTTCGTGCTGGGCCAGGTCGTAGAAACCGCGGATGGCGAAGGGCAGCGGGTAGCGGGGCACGTCGTCGAAACGGATGACCCCCATGGTCTTGCCTTCCGGCAGGGCGGAAAAGGGCACCACGCCGCGCGGCACCGGCAGTTGCAGCGGACAGGCGATGATGCAGGTCAGCCGGTCGGCGTAGCGCTGCGAAAGGTAATTCACCACCGCATCGCGTTCCGCCTCTGTAAAGGCTTCCAGCACCGTGCGCAGGGCGTCGGCTTCCGCTTCCGGGCCGGTCAGGTCGTCGGCCCCCGGCGCGTTCGGATCAAGCGGCGCGCCCACCAGGCCCGGTACCGCGCGCAGGCTGGCCAGCCCTTCGGCAGTTGCGGCTTCGTCGGCCAGCCGGAAAAGATGGGCCTGTACGTTGCGCCGCCCCTTGAAGGTGCGGATGGTGACGGATATGACGTGGATGCGCTCAACCGGGGGCGTGCCTTCCACGGGAATGACGGTCAGTTCCATGCGGGCTCCATGTGCGGCTCCGGTTTGCCGGGTCGTGGACCTGGCCGCCGGAAGCGCATGCTTCGTCGGGTTTGGCGTGGCGGCGACAGGCTAGCTCCTGCGTGTGCAGGCAACGGGCCGTGCCGCTTCCGGATTTTCTAGACCATCTTTCCGGCGGATGGAAGGGGGCGGCAGGCAGTACCGCGTCTTCGTCCCCCGCCGGCGGGCTTCCATCTGGCCGTGCGCCTGCCGGGCAGCCCGTGCCGCCCCCGCCGTCGTTGTACGGCAGCAAGCCGTCACGACCTTTCAGGACTCCCACCCGGCCTTCGGGCCACGGATGCATACATGACCCAATCCCCGTTCATCCTGCACACCGAGTACGAACCGCGCGGCGACCAGCCGGAAGCCATCGGCCAGATCGTCTCCAACATAGAGGCAGGCGTGACGGACCAGGTGCTGCTGGGCGTCACCGGCTCCGGCAAGACCTTTACCATGGCCCAGGTCATCGCCCGCTGCGGCAGGCCCGCTCTGGTGCTGGCCCCCAACAAGACCCTGGCCGCCCAGTTGTACAACGAATTCCGCCAGTTGTTCCCGGAAAACGCGGTTGAGTATTTTGTCAGTTATTACGACTACTACCAGCCGGAAGCCTACGTGCCGTCGTCGGACACCTACATCGAGAAGGATTCGTCCATCAACGACAAC
Source organism: uncultured Desulfovibrio sp. (assembly GCA_964402645.1). GTDB lineage: Bacteria > Desulfobacterota > Desulfovibrionia > Desulfovibrionales > Desulfovibrionaceae > Cupidesulfovibrio. Next base: position 266,074 of record CAYOCV010000003.1, read on the forward strand.
ATCGACAAGCTGCGCCATGCGGCCACCCACGCGCTGCTCACCCGGCGCGACGTGGTCATCGTGGCTTCTGTATCGTGCATCTACGGCCTGGGTTCCCCGGAATACTACGCCAAGCTGGTCATCCCCGTGGAGACCGGGCAGCGGTTGTCCATGGATTCGCTGATCACCCGGCTGGTGGAAGTGCAGTACGAGCGCAACGACTACGACTTTCATCGCGGCACCTTCCGGGTGCGCGGCGACGTGCTGGAAATCATCCCTGCCTATCATCACGAACGGGCGCTGCGCATCGAGTTCTTCGGCGACGACATCGACGCCATCAACGAGATCGACCCGCTCACCGGGCAGGTGCTGGCATCGGTGGGCAAGACGGTGATCTACCCCGCCAGCCACTACGTGTCCGACCGCGACAACCTGGTGCGCGCCATTTCCGACATCCGCGACGAACTGGGCGAGCGCCTGCGCGAACTGAAGGGCGGCAACCGCCTGGTCGAGGCGCAACGGCTGGAGCAGCGCACCATGCTCGACCTCGAAATGATGGAGGAAATGGGCTACTGCAACGGGGTGGAAAACTATTCGCGCCATCTGGATGGCCGCAAGGCGGGCGACCCGCCCTCGTGCCTGCTGGACTACTTTCCCGACGACTTTCTGCTGTTCGTGGACGAATCGCACATCACGGTCTCGCAGGTGGGGGCCATGTACAAGGGCGACCGTTCGCGCAAGTCCACCCTTGTGGACTACGGGTTTCGCCTGCCCTCGGCGCTGGACAACAGGCCGCTGGAATTTCACGAATTCCTGGCCCGGCTGAACCAGGCCATCTATGTGTCCGCCACGCCGGGCAAGTGGGAACTGGACCGTTCGCAGGGCATCGTGGCCGAGCAGATCATCCGGCCCACCGGCCTTGTGGATCCCATTATCGAGGTGCGCCCGACAAAGGGCCAGGTGGACGATCTGCTGGGCGAATGCCGCCTGCGTGCCGCGCGCGGCGAGCGGGTGCTGGTGACCACCCTGACCAAGCGCATGGCCGAAGACCTGACCGAATACTTCAACGAGATGGGCGTGGCCGCACGCTACCTGCATTCCGACATCGACACCATGGAACGCATGGCCATCATCCAGGCGTTGCGCCGCAAGGAATTCGACGTGCTGGTGGGCATCAACCTGCTGCGTGAAGGTCTTGATATCCCGGAAGTTTCTCTGGTATCTATCCTTGATGCGGACAAGGAGGGCTTTTTGCGCTCCATGGGTTCGCTCATCCAGACCTTTGGCCGCGCCGCCCGCAACGTCGAAGGCCGGGTGCTGATGTACGCGGACGTGGTGACCCGCTCCATGCAGGCCGCCATGGACGAGACGGCGCGACGGCGCGAACGGCAGACCGGCTACAACGAGGCGCACCACATCGTGCCCGCCACCATCCGCAAGGCGGTGGAAACCCCGTTCGACGCCATCTATGCCGAAGCCGCAGAGGCCAAGGGCCGCAAGGGCAAGGGGCGCAAGGGCGCGGCGCAGGCGGCGGAAACCTTTGCCCCGTGGTCCAGCGATCCGCACGAACTGGCCAAGCAGATCCAGCAGCTTGAGCGCGACATGCGCGAGGCCGCCAAGGAACTGGAATTCGAGCGGGCGGCGGAACTGCGCGACCGCATCCGGCTGCTGCGCGAGCATCTGCTGGTGGCTGGCGGGGCTGGGTAGGGCTGGCGGCGGGTTCACGGACAGGCTTGCGGCAGGCGATGGCGTACCATGGCGTGCCATGGCGTAAAGACCAGCCCATTCCGGGCCACAACGGTCACACAGGACAACGGCGCATGCGGCAACACCCGCTGATTACCCTGTACCATCGGCTGCGCACCCGCCTTGGCGCGTGGGGTCCCCTGGTCATCAGCCAGTGTACCATGCTGCTGGTGTTCGCCTCGGCAACCTGGGCCTACTCGCACATAGAAGGCTGGTCCCTGTGGGACAGCTTCTACATGGTGGTCATCACCCTTTCCACTGTGGGCTTTCAGGAAGTACACCCCCTGTCCAACGCCGGGCGGGTGCTGACAACGGTGCTGATTCTGACGGGCGTCGGCAACTTCGCCTTCATCCTCGGCGCGTTCTCGCAACTGCTGGTGGATGGCAAGCTTTACAAAGTGCTCGGGAGGCGTAGGGTGCTGAAGACCATATCCTCGTTGCGCGGCCACTGCGTCATCTGCGGCTATGGCCGCATCGGCTCGGTGGTGGCGCGCGAACTCTTGCAGGAAGGCGTGCCCATCGTGGTGGTGGAAAACGACCCGGTGGCCGTGGAACGACTGGAAAACGACGGCATCGTCCACCTGGCGGGCGACGCCACCAGCGACGACGTGCTCAACGCCTGCAACATCGCGCACGCGCGGGCGCTCATTGCCGCGCTGTCGCTGGATTCTGCCAACGTGTACGTGGTGCTCAGCGCGCGTCAGCTGAACCCGGACATGACCATCATTGCCCGCGCGGGCGATGCCTCGCACATCGGCAAGCTGCAACTGGCGGGCGCGGACCGGGTATTTTTGCCGCACCACCTGGGCGGGCTGCGCATGGCCCAATCCATTTTGCGGCCCACGGTGACCACGTTCATGGAACTGGCCCACTCCAAGACCGACCTGAACATCCAGATGGAAGAACTGACCGTGGGCGACGCCTCGGAACTGGCGGGCAAGACGCTGATGGCGTCGGGCATCCGGCAGCGGTTCAACCTGATCGTCATCGGGGTGAAAAAGCCTGACGGACGCATGCTGTTCAATCCGGAATCCACGTACGAACTGAACCCCGGCGATACCCTGGTGACCGTGGGCAAGCCGGAGAACTTCCGGCAGTTGCAGGAAATCCTGTGACGGATGGCGCCTGCCCGGAAGGCGGCGCGGAGGCCGCGTTGGTCGCCGCGCCTGCATCTGAATCTGCGACCCCATCCGTGCCATCTCCCGTCATCGCAACGGTCATCCTGCACTACGGCGATCCGGCTCTGGCCGCCAACCTGGCCGACACCCTGCGCCGGGCAGACCCCGATCCCGTGAACCATGCGGAACGGGTGCTGGTGCTGGACAATGCGGCCCCGCGCCCGGCCATCGGCGCATGGCGCAGGCTGCCGGACAACCTGTTCTGGGGCGGCGCGCTGGCGTACTGTCTGGACGCCGCGCGGGACATGGGCTGCACGCACCTGTGGTTCCTGAACAACGACATTTCCTTTGACACGCGCCCGCCGCTGGTAGCACGGGCGGCCCTGCGCATGGCCCGCATAGGCATGGCGCTGGCCGCGCGGGGGTTGGGCGGCCCTTCCGGAAAGGAGGGCAGGGTGGGGGTGTATGCCCCGGCGGTGGACCGCAACCCCTACCATCCGCAGATGGTGCGTGATGCGCGCATCCAGTACCGGCGCGTGGCGCTGGTGGACGGCATCGCCCCGCTGATCGACCTTGATTGCGCCCGCGAGGTGGGCGGCGCGGACTGCGCCGACAACCCGCGCGGCTACGGGGTGGATGTCTGGCTGTCCTTACGGGCGCACCGCGCGGGCTGGCCGGTGGTGGTGGATCATCAGCTTGTGGTCCGGCACCGCTACCACACCACGGCGCGCTCCGTGGACGGCTTCATGGATGCTGCCGCCCGCGCCGAACACGACTACATGACCCGCCGCCTCGGCCCCGCATGGCGCGACGAGGTGGCCCGGCTGCAACACCAATGGACCGACGAGACCACGCTGTGAGCATTTCCGACGAAAATTCCCCGGCCAATACCGCGCCCGAAGCTGCCCCGGCCGCCCCTTCGCATGTGGCCGCCCGCGCGGAAGCCCTGCGCGAGCAGCTCAACTACCACAGCCACCGTTACTACGTGCTGGACGACGCGGAAATCTCCGACGCTGAGTACGACGCCCTGTTCCGCGAATTGCAGGACATCGAGGCGGAATGGCCCAGCCTGCGCACGCCCGATTCCCCCACCCACCGGGTGGGCGATGCCGTGGTGGCCGCGCTGGAAACGCAGGCCCACTCCCTGCGCATGTACAGCCTGGACAACGCCTTTTCGGCGGAAGAGTGGGACGCCTTCATCCAGCGTATGCTGCGGGCAGAGCCGGACGCGCCCACCGCCTTCTGGTGCGACCCCAAGATGGACGGCCTGGCGCTGGAAGTGATCTACGAGAACGGGGTGTTCACCACCGCGCTCACGCGGGGCGACGGCGAGAAGGGCGAAATCGTCACCACGGCCATGCGCACGGTGCGCAACCTGCCGCTGCGCCTGCACGGCGAGGGGCCGCACCCGGCCCGGCTGGAAGTGCGCGGCGAGGTGGTCATCACCCGCGCGGAATTCGAGGCCCTCAACGCTGCCCGTCGCGGGGCGGGCGAAAAACTGTTCGCCAATCCGCGCAACGCCGCCGCCGGTTCGGTGCGCCAACTGGATGCCTCGGTCACGGCGGGGCGTCCGCTGCGTTTCCTGGCCTACGGGGTAGGGCAGGTGCTTTGGCCTCTGGATGCCAACAGCGGCGTGACCTCCGCCGCACAAGGCCCGGAGGCACGCTGGTCCACCCACGGGCAGGTCATGGCTGCGCTGTCGGACTACGGCTTCGGCACACCGCCCGACGCGCGCCGCTGCGAGACCCCGGCGGATGTCATGGCCTACTACGAAGATTTGGGCCGCCGCCGCTCGGAACTGCCCTTCGACATCGACGGCGTGGTGGCCAAGCTGGACGATCTGGCCGCGCAGGCCGCGCTGGGCTATACCGCCCGCGCCCCGCGCTGGGCCATCGCCTTGAAGTTTCCTGCCCATCAGGCCACCACCCGGCTGGAGCACATCGCCATTCAGGTGGGCCGCACGGGTGTGCTGACCCCGGTGGCGGAACTGGCGCCCGTGGCCGTGGGCGGGGTTACCGTGTCGCGCGCCACCCTGCACAACGAGGATGAAATCCGCGCCAAGGACTTGCGCGTGGGCGACATGGTGGTGGTGCAGCGCGCGGGCGACGTGATTCCGGAAGTGGTGCGCCCGCTGTTGGACCAGCGCCCAGCCAACGGCCTGCCGGAGTTCGAATTTCCGCGCGCTTGCCCCGTCTGTCATACCCCGGTGCGCCGCGAACCCGGCGAGGCCGCGTGGCGCTGCGTCAACGTGGGGTGCCCCGCCGTGGTGCGCCAGTCCATCATCCACTTCGTGTCCAAGGCTGGGCTGGACATTCAGGGGGTGGGCCGCAGGTGGGTGGAACTGTTGGTGGACCGGGGCAAGGTGAGCAGCCCGGCGGACCTCTTTGCGCTGGACAAGCAGACCCTGCTGGCCTTCGAGCGCATGGGGCCGAAGCTGGCGGAAAACTTCATCGCCGCCTTTGACGGGGCACGCACCGGGGCCACCCTGAACCGGCTCATCTGCGCGTTGGGCATCCGCCATGTGGGCGAACAGACTGCGCGCACCCTGGCCGCGCATTTCGCCGATCTCGACGCGCTGGGCGCGGCGGAAGGCGAGGCGTTGCAGCAATTGCCGGACATCGGGCCGGAGGTGGCCGCCTCCATCCGCGCCTTCTTCGCCAATGAGGGCAACCGTGCCCTGCTGGAACGGCTGCGAGGCGTGGCCCTGTGGCCGGTGCGTCCGGAAACGGACGCGGCTGGCACGCCGGGCCAGGGCAACGGCCCCCTGGCCGGGCTGGGCGTGCTGTTCACCGGCTCGCTGACCACGCTCACCCGTTCGGATGCGGAGCGCCGCGCCGTGGCCGCCGGGGCCAACATTCTTGGCAGCGTCAGCAAGAAGCTGGACCTGCTGGTGGTGGGCGACAAACCCGGCTCCAAGCTCGACAAGGCTGCGAAACTCGGCATACGGGTGTTGCGGGAACAGGAGTTTCTGAACCTGCTGGAAGGCAAGGGCGGGGATACGCCTGCGGGCGGCGACGGCACGCCCGGCAATGAGGGCGAAGCGCCTGAGGTTGTAACGGAAGTTTCCGTGGAAGCCCCCGTTGAAGCGCCTCTTGAAGTTTCCGGCGCTGCACCCACCGCAATGTCTGGTGGGGTGGCTGGCGAAGCGTCTGGTGCTACGGCGGGCGACGTACCGTCAGGCGTAGCTCCCGGCGTGTCTGACGGCTCCGGTGAGGTCGATCAGGCCAACGGAACAGACAAGCCCGACAAGCCTGACAAGCCCGACAAGACGAGCAAGGCCGACGCACCGGCCATGCCCCGCAAGAAGGACCAGCATTCGCTGCTGTGATATCCGCGATTTCCGATCAGACGCCGCGCACGCCGGGCCGCATCCGGTACCGGCTGCGCGCGCACAACGCATAAGGAGCGAGCATGAGCACTTCGATCATCGTCACGGGCGCGGGTGGCCGCATGGGTTCCACCATCTGCCGCATGGCGCAGGAAGATCCGGCCCTTACGCTGGCCGCCGTCGTCGAACGTCCCGAACGCCTGGCCTCGCTCGACGTGTGGAAATGCCCCGCCGGCAGCGACGCGGACGCGGTGTTCGCCCAGGTGCCCGGCGGCGTGGTGGTGGACTTCACCTCGCCGGAGGCCAGCATGGCCAACGCCCGCGCCGCCGCAAAGGCCGGGGTATCGCACGTCATCGGCACCACGGGCCTGACCGCCGAGCAGAAGGGGGAACTGGCCGAACTGGCCAAAACCGCGCGCATCTTTTGGGCGCCCAACATGAGCATCGGCGTCAACGTGCTGCTGAAAATCCTGCCGCAACTGGTGCAGCAACTGGGCGAGCAGTACGACCTGGAGATGGTGGAACTGCACCACAACCGCAAGAAGGATTCGCCCAGCGGCACCGCCCTGCGCCTTGCCGAATGCCTGGCAGAGGCGCGCGGCTGGAACCTGCCGGACGTGGCCAATTACCACCGCGAAGGCATCATCGGCGAGCGCCCCAAGGACGAAATCGGCATCCAGACCATTCGCGGCGGCGACGTGGTGGGCGTACACACCATCTATGCCATGGGCCCCGGCGAACGCATCGAAATCACCCATCAGGCCCACTCGCGCGAAAACTTCGCGCAGGGCGCACTGCGCGCCGCCAAGTGGCTGCCGCAGCAGCAGCCCGGCACGCTGTATTCCATGCTGGACATGCTGTAGACGGTGATTGAAGAATAATAGGGGGAAGGGACCCTTTGAAAAGGGTCTCCTTCCCCCGTACCCCCATCCCCCCAAACTTTTTAACGGGGTGTTCGGGGCGAGAATGATTGGGCATTTTCCCATGCAGCAGTGCGCAGTCGACGTCAGTGCCCAATTGAAAAGTTTTGAAAGAGGGGAGAGGGGTTCGGGGAGAGGGGAGAAAACTTTTCCAGAAGTTTTCTCCCCTCTCCCCGAGGTCCATCCCAGCCTCTGTCATTCCGGAGAACATCAATGAATATCGCGTTGTTGCAGTTGAACATGGTGGTGGGCGACGTGGCGGGCAATGCGGCGCGCATCGAGGCGGCAGTCCGCGCTGCGGCGGCGCGCGGCGCAAGGCTGTGCGTCACGCCGGAACTGGCCATCTGCGGGTACCCCCCGCGCGACCTGCTGCTGCGGCGCGACTTTGTGCCTGGCTGCCGCAAGGCGCTGGAGGCGCTGGCGCAGCGGCTGAAGGACGCGCCGCCGGTGCTGGTGGGCGCTCCGGTGCCCAATCCCACGCCGGTGGGCAACCGGCTGCACAACGCGGCGGTGCTGCTGCACGAGGGCACGGTAACGGTGGCCACGCGCAAGGTGCTGTTGCCCACCTACGACGTGTTCGACGAGCGCCGCTACTTCGAGCCGGGGGTGAACTGCGGCGCGGTGACGGTGGCGGGCTGGCGGCTGGGCGTCACGGTGTGCGAGGACATCTGGAACGACAAGACCTTCTGGCAGGAACACCGCCAGTACGAGACCGACCCGGTGGCAGACCTTGGGCTGGCGGGGGTGGACGCCATCATCAACCTGTCGGCCTCGCCGTTCACGCTGGGCAAGCAGGCGGTGCGCGAGCGCATGTTGTCGCGCGTGGCCTCGCGCTACCGGGTGCCTGTGCTGTATGCCAACCAGGTGGGCGGCAACGACGACCTGCTCTTTGCAGGCAAGAGCGTGGCCTTTGACGCGGTGGGGCACCTCATCGCGCGGGGCCGCCCGTTCGAGGAAGACACGGTGCTGGTGGATGTTGCGGCAGGCACGGGCTCCATCTGCCCGGACCTGGCAGAGCCGGAGGCACAAGTGTGGCAGGCGCTGGTCATGGGCACCCGCGACTACGCCCGCAAATGCGGGTTCACGGGGGCGGTGCTGGGCCTTTCCGGCGGGGTGGATTCGGCGCTTGTGGCCGCTGTGGCGGCAGAGGCGCTGGGGCCGGAAAACGTGCGGGTGCTGCTGATGCCCTCGCCCCATTCCAGCGAAGGCAGCGTAAACGACGCGCTGGCCGTGGCTCGCAACCTGGGGTTGCCTGAGGACGCTGTGCATACGGTGGCCATCGGCCCGCTGATGGAAGGCTTCGACGCGGCGCTGGCCCCGGTTTTCGGCGCGCTGGGCCGCAACGAGCGCAACGTGACGGAAGAAAACATCCAGTCGCGCATCCGGGGCAACCTGCTGATGGCCGTTTCCAACAAGTCCGGCGCGGTGCTGCTGACCACCGGCAACAAGTCGGAACTTGCCGTGGGCTACTGCACCATCTATGGCGACATGGCGGGCGGCCTGGCTGTCATCGCCGACGTGCCCAAAACGCTGGTGTACAGGGTATGTCGCTGGCGCAACGCACAGGCGGGGTTCGACCTGATCCCCACGGCCATTCTGGACAAGGCCCCTTCCGCCGAGCTGCGGCCCGACCAGAAGGACACCGACAGCCTACCGCCCTACGACGTGCTGGACGCCATTCTGGAGCGCAGCGTGGTGCATCACATGGACCGCAACGCCGTGGTGGCCGAAGGCTTCGACCCCGATGTGGTGGACAACGTGCTGTGGCTAGTGCGCATTTCCGAATTCAAGCGGCGGCAGGCCGCGCCCGGCCTGAAGGTGACCGACCGTGCCTTCGGCACCGGCTGGCGCATGCCCGTGGCCAGCCGGTTGGTGTTGCTGTAAGAGAATCGGGGGAAGGGGAGAGGACCCTTTTGTAAAAGGGTCCTCTCCCCTTCCCCTGTACCCCCATCCCTTCTCCCCCAAAACATTTCAAAAGGGTGATGTCAAACGCGTAGCTCCCTTTTGACGGCCTGTTAGCACTATGAGGTTTTTTGTTCTCTGCCAAGGAAGAATGGTTTTTTTATGGAGAGAGTATACTCTGGTGGTATTCGACCGGAATAAAAAAACATTCTGACGCAGGCAGAGGGCAAAAGGACCATAGCGCCAACAGGCCTTAATTCTCCAGCCGCACCCTTTGCTCATAGTACGCGGTGCTGTCGCCCATGTCGGTGGACAGCGGCGCGATGAGCGCATTGGGTGAACGCCCATGGGCCAGCCAGCCGCCGCGCGGCATGATGACGGTGCGGGGATGGATGCCGGGCTGGGTCTGCACCTGCACGGGCATGCGGCCATGCGGTGAGACGAGGAATACCGGGCGGGCCAGATCCAGCGCGGTCAGGTCCGGGCATTCCGGCGCCACCTGCACGGTAATCGGGGCGTCGGCTTCCGAGGGCTGGCGACCGGGCTGCCCCACCTGCGAATTGAGGTAATCGGGGGCCAGCAGGGTCAGCAGGTGCAGGGGGTAGTCGTCCAGTGCAGCGGCATCCGGCGTGGGCGCGGCGGCAGCATCCATGTGCAGGGCTTCGGGCAGGTGGTACAGGCCGTCGGCGTGGGCGAAGTGCAGTCCTTCCCACGCCACGGAGGGCCGCCTGGCCTTTGTCCAGCCGGTGGCCTTCAACTCTTCAAGTGAAACTTCAAGGTGGGGAGAGCGCAGGGCCTGGCGCAGTACGTCCTCCCGATCCGGGAAGGGAATGGGCCGGGCCAGCCGCTCGGCCACGCCGCGCGCGATGTCGAAGTCGTGGCGCACCTCGCCGGGCATGGGACAGGCGGGCGCAGCGTAGGCGATGTAGTTGTGGTAGGCGGAGCCGAAGATTTCCTCGCGCTCCAGCACCAGCGCGCAGGGCAGCACCACATCGGCCCGGCGGGCGGTGTCGGTCAGGAAGGCCTCCACCACCACGGTGAAGTCGATGGCCTCCACGGCGCGGGCCAGGGCCGGGGCGTCGGGCGACTGGCTGACCGGGTTGAAGGCGTCCACCCACAGGAAGCGCACCGGCGGCTCGGCCTGCGCCAGCTCCTGCGCCAGATGCGACAGCAGGAAGGTGCGGGCGGGCGTGCCCGCCTTCTTGCTCCACGAAAGGTCCAGGCTGCGGCCAGAGGAAATGCCGTAGTACGCGCCGCCGCCGGAAATGCCCATGTTGCCGGACAGCATGACCAGCGCGTTGATGAACCGCACGCTCTCGCCGCCGCGCAGGTAGCGTTGCAGCCCCCAACCCAACAGGCTGGCCGTGGGGCCGCCGTTGCCCGCCCGACCGCGCATCCATGTGCAGAGGGTGTCCAGGTCTTCGGCGGTGGCGTCGCAGGCGGCCAGCAGGTCCGCTTCGCTGTGCGCAAGCAGCATGGCCCGGAAGTGCTCGAAGCCGCGCGTGCGCCCGCTGATGGACGGCGGCACGGCGTCTTCCGTCAACAGGCGGCGGATGGCCGCAGCGGCCAGAAAACGGTCGCCGCCGGGGCGGATGCGGATGCGCGCGTCGGTGAAGGCATCATTGTCGTCGCCGCCGGGCGAGATGGTCAGCACCGGCACGCCGCGCTTGCGGGCATCGCGCACCATCATCCCCAGATGCAGCGAGGACCGGGCCAGGTCCTTGCCCCAGTTGACGATGGCGGCGGCGTTGCCCAGATCGTCGCTGTCGTTGTGGTCCGGCGCGCCGAGGTCGGCCTCGCAGGCGGCATCGCCCGCGCCGTCGCACAGCGAACCGCGCTTGCGGGCCGCCCCCAGACTGTTGAACAGGTAATTGCTGGCCTCCGCCAACGCACCCCGGTAGCCGAAGCCGCGCAAGTGCAGGATGGATTCCGGCGTATCACGCAGGGCGTCCAGCCTTGACGCGCACAGGGCCAGCGCCTCGTCCCAGGTGGCAGGGTGCAGTGCGCCGTCCGCACCGCGCACCAGCGGCGTGGTGATGCGGTCGGGGCTCAGGCGGCGGGCGGCAAGCCCGCGTCCCTTGACGCAGACCACCCCGCGCGTAAACGGGTGATCCGGGTTGCCGGAAACGCGCACGCCACCGGCGGGGTCGTCATGCAGGCTGGTTTCTTCGTCCGGCAGATGGACAACCAGCGAACAGGCCCCGTGACAGTCGAGGGAGCAGGCGGAAAGGCGTTGCATGCGAAACTCCGTGGGGAGCGGGTTGGCGAAAGGGCGGGCGTCAGGCGGCAGCGGCTGACCAGCAATCCGTGCGTGGCAAGGCTGCCCGGATATGACCGGTTCAGTTCGGTACCCGACCAGTTCCGCCCGATTCAGTTCGGTTACGTTCGGCACAGTCCGGTTACGTCCGGTTCCGTACGGGCGTGGCATGGCGGGCAGCATACCCCCCGCACGGCCATTGTGCGCCGCATGGGCCGTGGATTCCGTGACCGGGGTCACGGAAGGGCGGCGCGGGCCATGTCATGCGTGAACATCGTGAACATCGTGAACAAAGTGAGCAGGGCCCGGATATCATGAAAAAAGGGCCGGGCCCGGCAGCAACCGGACCCGGCCCCATCCGGTCAGGGAAAGGGAGCTGGTGACGCCCCTAGTTCTGGTACAGCTTGTCGCCGGGCACGACGGGGATGCCCGCCTCGTTCAGCACTTCGATGGCCTGGTCAGTGCGGTCAAAGCGGAAGATGAGCACCGCGTTGGCGCCGTTCTGCTGCACGAAGGCGTACATGTATTCCACATTGACGCCGCGCGTGCTCAGCAGTTGCAGAATGCTGTCGAGGCCGCCGGGATGGTCGGGCACTTCCACGGCCACAACGGAGGTGCGGCCCACGGTGAAGCCCTTTTCCTTCAGCGCGGCCTTGGCCTTTTCGTGATCATGCACGATCAGGCGCAGGATGCCGAAGTCAGAGGTGTCGGCCAGCGACAGGGCGCGGATGTTGATGCCCGCCTCGGCCAGGGTGTGGGTTACCTCGGCCAGGCGTCCGGCCTTGTTTTCAAGAAATACTGAAATCTGTTCCACTTTCATGGCGACAATCCTTTTGCGGGGTGAAGCAGGCCGGTTCGCCCTGCCGTTGCAGTCATTGAAGGTGGATAGCATCCCCGGCGGGCTGTTGACAAGCCGGGTGCGGACTGGCCGGGGGCGGATGTGAGTTGCCTGACGCACGCGCCCTGACGCGTCTGGTCAAATGCATCAGCCCAAACGCATCAGCCCAAACGCGCCCGATGCATCAGGCGCTTGCGGAAGCAGGCCCCATGGCTATATTGAACACGCACGCTGCGCGCGCCGCACTTCGCGGCCCGGCGCACGGCAAGCACCGTGGAGCATCGATGTCCAACGCCATGAATTTCGCCTTCATGCGGGAAGAACCCGCACCGCCCAACGGGCGGCGTGTCGCCATCATCGGGGCCGGGCCTTCGGGCCTTGCCGCCGCCGGGTACCTGGGGTGCCTGGGCTATCAGGTAGAGGTCTACGACAAGCTGCCCAAACCCGGCGGACTGATGCTGTTCGGCATTCCGGGCCACCGCATCCCGGCGGACCGCATTCAGCGGGGGGTGTTCACCCTGTCGCGCAAGTTCGGCGTCAACTTCCACAACAAGACCAAGATCTGTTGCAGCGCCCCCCTGCACGAGGAAGAGGGCGACCACTTCTCGTGCGACATCCGGGGTCTGGGTGAACTGGTGGAAGAGCATGACGCGGTGATCATCTGCAGCGGCGCGTGGAAGTCGCGCAAGCTGGGCATACCCGGCGAGCAGCTGAAGGGCGTCTATTCCGGCTTGGAATTCCTGTTCCCCATCCGCGCGGTGAAGTATGCCACCAGCAATGTTTCCGTGCCCCCGGTGGAAGGGCGCACCGTGGTGGTCATCGGGGCCGGGCATTCGGCCATGGATGTAGCCCACAGCGCAAAAGCCCTGGGGGCCAGGCGCGTGGTCATGGTCTACCGGCGCACCAAGAAGGAGGCCCCGGCGGGCAGCTACGAGGTGGACCGGCTGATCGACGTGGGCTGCGAATGGCTGGAGCGGCGCACCCCGCTGCGCATCGTGTCTGATGAAGCCGGGCAAAACGTGGCGGCCATCGAAATGACCGACGGCAACACCGGCGAAACAGAAGTGCTGCCCGCCGAGGTCATCGTCACCTCCATCGGCGAAATTCCCACCCCGCCGTTCCAGAAGGAACTGGGGCTGGAAAACGTGCGCAAGGGCGAGGTGCGCTGGCTGCACATGACCAGCATAGAGAACGTCTTTGTGGCGGGCGACGTGCTGACCGGACCCAGCAAGATCGGCAAGGCGGTGTACAGCGGGCTGCGCGCGGCGCGTTCGCTGACCAACTGGCTGGACCTGAAGGCCCAGCACCGCGAAAGCGAATACAATTACGACGCCGACGTCATTACGCGCCCCGGCGCATCCAACGAGCCGAGGTAGCGCGCCATGTCGGAATGCCACGGCAGGGGAAAGACCCTGCATATCGACTACAGCAAGTGCATAGGCTGTGAAACGTGCGAAGCCGTGTGCGGCTTTCTGTACGACACGCCGCGCATCGCCATGGCCCGTACCAATGACGGCCAGATGATTCCCATCTACTGTCAGCACTGCGAACACGCCCACTGCATGAAGGTATGCAACCGGGGCGCGCTGATGCGCGACCGCGACGGGGCGGTGGTGCTGCAACCCATGCTCTGCCGGGGCTGCGAAACCCGCAACTGCGTCATTGCCTGCCCCTATGCCGCCTTTTTCGCCACCGACCGGGGCGTGGCCGTGCGCAAGTGCGACCTGTGCGTGGGGCGGCGCGCCGTGGGCCTTGGCCCAGCCTGCGCGGAAATGTGCCCCTGCGGGGCCATCCGCTTTGCCGACCGCGACGAACTGGACGAACTGGAAACGGAAGCCTCGCGCGAGGCCCGCGACCGTGTGCTTGCGCACATCCGGCCCAAGAAGTAGCTGGCGCGAAAAAACGCGAAAATCCAACGGCGGGGCGACCTTGAAGCAAGGTTGCCCCGCCGTTGCCGTTTTTGCTTGCGTTGTGTTTCTATATCCAGCAGAGCGTTGGCATAAGGCTTCACCATGCGGGTGATGTGGTGGACGCGGTGCCGTTGTGCGTAGCCCGTGGGGAATTGCAGACGACAGTCGGCGTAACAGGACGCAAGCGGAGGTTGGCGCATGTTGTTCAAATGGATGACGCTGGTGGCGCTGGTCGTCGGGATTCCCTGTTGCCTCGTCGGTGGATACCTGAACGGACCCGCCGCGCTGAAGATCAGGGATTTCCTGCGTCAGGACTTCAGGGAAGGCGTCCACCAGAAGGCCTACATCGCTGAATTCGCCTACGATCTGTATATTCCTTTGGAGGTGCGCCGTCAGTACTTCATCTCCACCATGCTGATGGGGGTTGCGCTGATGTGTCTGGCCGTTCTGATGTTCCAGATCAACAACGTCATGGCCAAGGTGTTGGCCCCCGTGATGGGGATCGGCGTGTTCGGAGGGATGTTCCGGGAAACCCGGCGGTACCTGAAAAGCACGCGGCCACGGTGACAGGCAGACGTTTGCGGGCAGCGCAGGGCGGGCGACAAGAAGAACATCGGCGGGACGCATAGTTGCGGAGGGCACATCTGCCGCGCGCCGCAATTGTCGCGCAAAAAAAGAAGGGGGCCGAAGCCCCCTTTTCACATCCGTAATCTTCAGCGCCGCGTCTACGGCTTTTCGCGCATGTCGATGACGCGCTTGGCCTTGCCCTCGGAACGCTGGATGGAGCGCGGCTCCACCAGGCGCACCTTGGCGGTGACGCCCAGGAATTCCTTGATGGTCTTCTGCAACCGGGCCTCGCGGCGTTGCAGGTTCTTGATCTCGTCCGAGAAGAATTCTTCGGAAACCTCCACCTGCACCTCGATGTTGTCCAGGTTGCCTTCGCGGGTAACCAGCAACTGGTAGTGCGGGGCGAGGCCCTCGGTTTCCATGAGGATGGATTCGATCTGCGAGGGGAACACGTTCACCCCGCGGATGATCAGCATGTCATCGCTGCGGCCCGTCACGCGGCGCATGCGCACATGGGTGCGGCCGCAGGAGCAGGGGGTGTAGTCCAGCGAGGTGATGTCGCGGGTGCGGTAGCGCACCAGCGGGATGCCTTCCTTGGTCAGGGTGGTGATGACCAGTTCGCCCGTTGCGCCGGGGGGCAGGGCTTCGCCGGTCACCGGGTCGATGATTTCCGGCAGGAAGTGGTCTTCGTAGATGTGCATGCCGCACTTGGCTTCCACGCATTCCATGGAAACGCCGGGCCCCATGATCTCGGACAGGCCGTAGATGTTCAGGGCGTCGATGCCGAGCTTGGTCTCGATTTCCGCGCGCATTTCCTCGGTCCACGGCTCTGCGCCGAACACGCCGATGCGCAGGGGCAGTTCGCGCAGGTCGATGCCCGCTTCTTCCGCGGCTTCGTGCAGGTACAGGCTGTACGAAGGGGTACAGCAGATGGCCGTTGCGCCAAAGTCGCGCAGCAGCAGCACCTGGCGCTTGGTGGCCCCGCCGGATACGGGAATGACCGTGGCCCCCAGGCGTTCCGCGCCATAGTGCGCGCCCAGGCCCCCGGTGAACAGGCCGTACCCGTAGGCGTTATGGATGAGGTCGCGGCGGGTCACCCCTGCGGCGGCCAGGCTGCGGGCCATCAGCTCGGCCCAGTTGTCCAGGTCGCGCTTGGTGTAGCCCACCACGGTGGCCTTGCCGGTGGTGCCGCTGGAGGCGTGCAGCCGCACGATGGTATCCTTGGGCACCGCAAACAGCCCGAAAGGATAGTTGTTGCGCAGGTCCTGCTTTTCGGTGAAAGGCAGCAGGGTGACGTCGGATAGCCGCTTGATGTCCGCCGGGGTCACCCCCGCCTCTTCGAACCGGCGGCGGTAGTGGGGCACGTTGGCGTAGACGCGCTCGCAGAGGTTCTTCAACCTGCGCAGTTGCAGCGCTTCCAGCTCCTCGCGCGGGAGCGTCTCGCGGTCGACGTCGAAAATCATGGGGCTCTCCTCTCGGGTTCACCGCAGGCGGTGCCGCGCGGCGCGCTGGCGCGGGCGGCCCGTGCGACACATGTCGGGCAAGGCCAACTTGTGCCCCAACTGTCGGATGTGGTCAAGGATGCCGGGCAGGTGCGGCAAGGATGCCGGGTAAGTATGGGAAGGACGCCGGGTAAGTATGGGAAGGACGCCGGGCAGGTGCGGATATGCGGACAGGCCAGTGCCGCAACACGGTGGCCGGGCACCATGAAAGGCGAGTTGGCCGTCACGGCAGGGCGTCAGGTCGGCCCGGCTTGCCCTTGCGCCTGCGCGTTTCCGGCCTTTCGTTCCTGTACGCGGGCGTCGTGCGCATGCGCATTTGCGGAGCGGTGGGGAATACGGTATATATAATGTTTGGACAGTGAACACGGCAGGCCGCAGGCCCGTTGTCGTTGCGCTGCCCGTCACGACATGCCGCAGGAAATTCGCCCCATGCCCTTGCCGCCACCCTTTGCGCCGTCGCCCGAATTTGCGGCCTTTGCCTGGTGCGTGCGCGATGCACGCACCTGTCGCCGCTTTCGGCAGGACGTGGCTGTGCCTCTTTCCGCCCTGCGGGCGCTGGTGGATGCGGCGCGGGTATGCCCCAGCGGGGCCAACCGCCAGCCGCTGCGCTATGCCGTGTGTGTTGACCCGGCGCGTAACGCCGCCGTGTTCGCACACCTGCGCTGGGCCGCCTACCTCAAGGACTGGGACGGACCGGCGCCAGGCGAACGCCCGGCGGCGTACATCGCCGTGCTGTGCGACAGGAAGGGATCGCCCACGCCGGAAATCGACCTTGGCATCGCGGCGCAAACCATCCAGTTGGGCGCGCAGGCGCTGGGCCTTGGCTGCTGCATGATCGGCGCGTTCGACCGCGACGGCGTGCGCGCGGCCCTGGGGCTGGATGCGGCCCCCTGCGCCGATCTTGATATGGTGCTGGTGCTGGCGCTGGGCGTATCCGCCGAAACCCGCGTGCTGGACACAGTGGGCGCGGATGGCGACATCCGTTACCACCGGGACGCGGAGGGTACCCATCACGTGCCCAAGCGGTCACTGGAATCCGTGCTGCTGCTGACGCATGGCGATGACGCTCCGGATACGCAGGCGTAATCGCCGCACCCGGCCAGCGTTGCGCATGTCCGGCTCATGATCCGAGCATGTCTTGGCGGGCATTGCGCCTGAGGAACTGCGACAGAGACGCTACGCCAGTGGAGACAGTCTCGCTGCGGGCAGTCGAAATCAGAAAGGAATGGCGGACCTTCCGCCACACGCATAGGAACCCCCAGGCCCGAACATGGGCCGGACCACAGGACACTGCATGAAACCCATCGAAAAGAAGTTCAAGGACATCCCCACCGCCGAGAAGGTGGCCACCTTCGTAAGCTGGCTGGAAGAAAAGAAGGGCCGCGACGTGCTGGCCCTGGACCTGGCGGGCCTGAATGCCTTTGCCGAGTCCATCATCATCGTCACCGCCGGTTCCGTGCGCCATGCGCAGGGTCTGGCCGACCATGTGCTGGGCATGTGCGACGACGAGAAGATCGAATTTTTGCGTATGGAAGGCTACCAGGCCGGGCAGTGGATTCTGCTCGACTGCAACGACGTGATCATCAACGTCTTTCAGCCGCCGGTACGCGAAATGTTCCGGCTGGAAAGCCTGTGGTCCGACGCGCCGGTGCTGCATGACGGGCGTGAACTGGCCCCGCCGGTGGAGGCCGCCACCGCTTCGGCGGGCACCCACAGCGGCGTGCGCCGCATGGCAGGCAAGGTGGCAGGCGCACGCGCCGCAGCCGTCACCACCAAGCGTGCGGCCACCTCGTCCGCCGATGCCGACGCCGAGGAACCCAAGCCCCGCGCGCGCCGCAAGCCTGCCGCGCCCAAGGGTGACGGAGAAGCGCAGTGAGCACGCCCCGTCCGGCACCGGGACTGGCACAGGGCTTGGCACAGGGTCAGGTGCAGAACCTGACCCCCACGGTGCTGCTGATACTGGACGGCTGGGGCATTGCCCCCGCCGGGCCGGGCAATGCGGTGTCGCTGGCGCGCACGCCCAACCTCGACCGGCTCACGGCGTTGTCTTCGCGCACCACGCTGGCCTGTTCGGGCCGCGACGTGGGCCTGCCTGCCGGGTTCATGGGCAACTCCGAAGTGGGGCACATGAACATCGGCGCGGGCCGGGTGGTTTATCAGGACCTGACCCGTATCGACATGGCCGTGGAAAACGGCGAGCTTGCGACTAATCCTGCGCTGTGCGGCCTGCTGGAATCCCTTGTTGCGTCCGGCGGACGGCTGCACCTGATGGGCCTGCTTTCCGACGGCGGGGTTCACAGCCATATCCGCCACCTCCGCCCCATCGTCGACGCGGCCAAATCCCGCAACGTGCCGGTGCTGGTGCATGCCTTTCTGGATGGGCGCGACACCTCACCCACCAGCGGCGCGGGCTACGTGGCCGACCTGGAAGCCATTCTGCGTGACGCGGGCTGGGGGCGCATCGCCACCCTGACCGGGCGCTATTACGCCATGGACCGCGACAAGCGCTACGAGCGCAATGCACTGGCCTGGACGGCCCTCACCGGCCTGACAGGCGGCAAGGGCACTCTGGTGGATGCCGCATCGCTGCCCGGCGGTTCGTTGGCCGATACCGTGCGCGCGGCCTATGCGGCGGGCGAGACCGACGAGTTCGTCACTCCTCGCGTGGTGGCCGAAGGCGGCGCGCCCGTGGGCAACGTGGCCGATGGCGACGGCGTGTTCTTCTTCAATTTTCGGGCGGACCGCGCCCGCCAGTTGACCCGCGCCTTCATCGACCCCGCCTTCGATGGCTTCGGCCGCGATGCCGACGGCGGCAGGCGGCCCGTGCTTTCCGGGTTCGTGACCATGACCGGCTACGACGCCAGCTTCGGCGTGCCCGTGGCCTTCGGCAAGGACAACCTGGCCATGACCATCGGCGAAGTGGCGTCGTCCATGGGGCTGCGGCAATTGCGCATCGCCGAGACGGAAAAGTACGCGCACGTCACCTATTTTCTGAACTGCGGCCGCGAGGAGCCTTTTCCGGGCGAGGAACGCCGCCTTGTGGCGTCCCCGCGCGACGTGGCCACCTATGACCTGAAGCCCGCCATGAGCGCGGTGGAGGTCACCGACCTGTTGCTGGAAGAATGGCGGCAGGGCGGCTATGCTCTGGTGGTGTGCAACCTGGCCAACTGCGACATGGTGGGGCATACCGGCATCATCCCGGCGGCCATTGCCGCCGTGGAAACGGTGGACGCCTGCGTGGGCCGCATCGCGGAAGCGGTGCTGGGTGCGGGCGGGCGGCTCATCGTTACCGCCGACCACGGCAATGCCGAGGAACTGCTGGACGGTGCGGGCAACCCGCAGACCGCGCATACCACCAACCGGGTCCACTGCGTGGTGGCGGAACGCGATGCGGCGCAGCCGGGCGGCATGCGCGCGTTGCGCCTGCGCGGCGACGGCAGGCTGGGCGACATCGCCCCCACCATCCTTGGCCTGTGGGGCGTGGACACGCCGGAACTGATGACCGGTGTATCCCTGATTGTTAACGACGGCGATACGGAGGCGGCATAAATGGCCGGTGACAACAAAGGCGGGAACAACGGGCAGGACGGCAAGAGCCGCAAACCCCTGAACCCGGTACGCCCCGACGGGCTGGAAGTGATCTTCTTCTACCCCTGCCCGCACTGCCGCCGCCAAGTGCCGCTGATCAGCCCCACCCAACCTTCCATGGCCCAGTGCGATTCGTGCATGCAGCACTTTCCCATCGTGCCGGTGGACGAGCGCACCGTGCGGTTTTTGAAGGTGATGCTGGACAATGGCAGGGCGGCCATTGATCCCGACTTTGCGTAGGGTTGAATCTGACTACGAAAGCAAACATCCCCCGTTCGCGGCTGCGAGCGGGGGATGTCGTTTTTCAAAAAAGAGTGCGACAGCGCAGAGAGTTACGCGTTCGCGCGGCAGTGGGCAAAGGCTTCGGAAATGCGTTCCTTCACGTAGAGCATGAATTCTTCGTCGCCGTCTTCCAGGTTGAAGCAGCGGGCGTCGTTGCCGTTGAGGCCGGTGGGAATCCAGTCCCCGCGTTCATCCGGGTCGGTCAGCGAATCGTCGTGAAAACACACCGAAAGCCAGCGTTCCGCAGGGTCGTCGTCGATCACGTCCACCAGCACGGCCAGCGGGCGGGCGGCCCAGCCGGGAAAGGTGCCGCGCAGCGAATGGCTGACGCCGGGGCGGCTGACAAATTCCGCAACCGCGCCCTCATGGGTGTGCAGGTGGTCGCACAGGGCAGTGAACACGGGCAGCACGCCCGCGCCGTCCTCTCCGGCGGTCCATTGGGCAATGAAGGCATTCACGGCGGCTTCGGTGGCGGCATCGGCGTACATGGGCGTCTCCGTGGTTGTCGGTTGCGGTGGCCGCGCGGGCCAAGCGTCTGCAAGCGCTTGCATATGCATCCACGGGGCGGGGCTGTCAACTCGGGCACGGCTGGGGCGGAGAGCGGGAGAATGCACGCGACGCTGCGCCAAATCCGGGCAAAGCGTGGCCGCGCTGTCGGTCGGGATGGCGATCTACGCCTTTTCGGCAGCGGGGGTGAGCGCCGGACGCAGGTCATACCGGCGTATCTGGGGCAGGGGGTAGAAGCGCAACGTGCCGTCTGGCAGCAGCACCTGCAGCGTGCCCTGCGGCGTGGCGGTGCAGTCCAGGCATTCCTGGGTTACCTGCCCGCCGCCGATGAATGCAATATCCAGCCGCAACCGGCCGGATCCGCCCGCCTTGTAGCCGGACACATCGGTCATGGCCTGGATTTCGCGTTGCATGAGGGCGCGCCATGCCGCCTTGACCAGCTTGCGGTTGTCGGGGGTGTCGTGATCGCGGCACAGGCCCATTTTCAGATTGTCCGGCGACGGTACGAAGCCGTGTATCCAGCCGGTGGAGGCATCAGCGCCGCAGGCATGGCAGGGAATCATGACGTGCGCCTCCTTATGGACCTGGCAGTCCTGTTGGGATATCGCCGGCAGCGCAGGGATATGCGTCTTTGCCTCACCCTTCTATACCGTCCCGGTTTCTGCTTGAAAAGCTGCTCCGCCCGCGAAATGAATCGCGGGAAGGGGATGCGTGCATTCCCTTCCCGCGTCAGGCGCGAATATGCGGTGGCCGGTGCCGAATTATTGCGAATTATTGGCCGCGCAGGTGGCGTACCGCGTTTTCGAACAGCACCGTGCCCAAGGTCGCAGGTTCACCGCGCGACCAGCCCGGATGGTTGGTGGGGTGGTTGAACGCTTCGGGGTGGGGCATCAGGCCCAGGATGCGCCCGGACGGGTCGGTCAGCCCGGCGATGCCCAGCGGCGAACCGTTGGGGTTCCACGGGTATTCCATGGTCACCGCACCGGTTTCCGGGTGGGCGTATTGCAGGGTGACCAGGTTTTCGGCCACCAGGCGGCGCATCACCTCGTCGTCCAGCGGCACCAGCTTGCCTTCACCGTGGCGCACGGGCACGTACAGCGTCTCGATGCCCTTGGTGAACACGCAGGGGCTTGCTGGGTTCACCTTCAGGGTCACCCAGCGGTCTTCGTAGCGGGCCGAATCGTTGTGGCCCAGCGACACCTGCCGCTCGAAGTACTTGCCGTCCAGCGCGGGCAACAGGCCCAGCTTTACCAGCAACTGAAAGCCGTTGCAGATGCCGATGGCCAGGCCGCCCCGGGCCACGAAGTCCTTCAGGCGGTCCAGCAGGGCCTGCCCGTCGGCGTCGGAAAGGTGCAGCCAGCGTTGCGCGGCGGCATGGGCCGCGCCCAGGTCGTCCCCGTCCAGAAAGCCGCCGGGAAAAACGATGAAATTGTAGTCCTCGATTCTGATCCTGCGGGCCACAATGTCGGCGAAATGCGCCACATCAGCCCGGTCTGCGCCGGCAAGGCGGGCCGCGTGGGCCGATTCCTCGTGCGAGTTCGTGCCGTAGCCGGTGATGACCAGCGTGTTCACCTGCGCCATGCGCTGCTCCTCGATGGGTTTCTTGTCTGTCCTGACAGTCTTGACAGGGGGATGTGCCTCGACTAGCTACTCGTCAGCGCTGCGCCGTCCGGCTGATCCCGGACATGCCTTTGGGCATGTCCGCATGCCTGTGGGGACGCATGCCCGGATGGGGCCTGCCCGTCAAGGACGTTTCCGCGAAAGTGGCCGGAAAAATTTTCGGATGCATGAACAACGCTGCGGAAACGGGGGCCGTGCCCGAACCGTTTCCGCTGTCCTGCGCCCGCTGTTTCAGGCGCTGCGGCAATGCTGCCGTACGCTGGGGATAGCCGGGACCGTCGATATTACGTTCCAGTGGTACATCACGTCAACGGCTGACCTTCATGCCGAAAATGTGGCATAGGGTCCTGATGGCGTTTTTTTGCGTATCGCGTCAACCGAAGGGCGAGCGCTGTAACGGGCGTGCGGCAAGACCTGTGCGCCGCGAGCGAGAGCAACCAGTCACTCAGGCAGGAGTTTCATGAAGACCAAGTTCATATTCATCACCGGGGGCGTGCTGTCCTCGCTCGGCAAGGGGCTGGCCGCCGCCTCCATCGGGGCGCTGCTGAAGGCCCGTGGGCTCAAGGTAACCATCCAGAAGCTCGACCCCTACATCAACGTCGACCCCGGCACGATGAATCCGTTCCAGCACGGCGAAGTGTACGTCACCGATGACGGCGCGGAAACCGACCTCGACCTTGGGCATTACGAGCGGTATCTGGGCGAGTCGTTGTCGCAGAAGAACAACTACACCTCCGGATCCATCTACAACCGCGTCATCACCAAGGAACGCCGGGGTGACTACCTGGGCGGCACCGTGCAGGTCATCCCGCACGTGACCGATGAGATCAAGAACGCCATCCTTGGCCTTGCCGAGGACGAACCTGATGTGGCGCTGATCGAAATCGGCGGCACCGTGGGCGACATCGAAGGCCTGCCCTTCCTGGAAGCCATCCGCCAGTTGCGCGGCGACCTCGGCAAGGACCACTGCCTGTACGTCCACCTGACGCTGGTGCCCTACCTGAAGGCCGCAGGCGAACACAAGACCAAGCCCACCCAGCACAGCGTCAAGGAACTGCGTTCCATCGGCATCCAGCCCGACATCATCCTGTGCCGTTGCGAAAAGGCCATCAGCGTTGACCTCAAGCGCAAGATCGCCCTGTTCTGCGACGTGGACCAGGACGCCGTGTTCTCGTCCGTGGACGTGGACAACATTTACGAGGTGCCGCTGCGCTTCTACGAAGAAGGCTTCGACCAGAAGATCGCCATCATGTTGCGCCTGCCCGCCAAGAACGCCAACCTGGAGTCGTGGGAGACGCTGATCCACACCTGCTCCAACCCGGAAGGGCAGGTGACCATCGGCATCGTGGGCAAGTACGTGGACCTCAAGGAAGCGTACAAGAGCCTGCACGAGGCGCTGATCCACGGCGGCGTGGCCAACAAGGTCAAGGTGAACCTGCGCTACGTGAACTCCGAGGAGATCACCGAAGCCAACGTGGCCGAAAAGCTGGCCGGGTGCGACGGCATTCTGGTGCCGGGCGGCTTCGGGCATCGCGGCGTGGAAGGCAAGATCCGCTCCATCCGCCACGCGCGCGAGCACAGGATTCCCTTCTTCGGCATCTGCCTTGGCATGCAGTGCGCGGTCATTGAATACGCCCGCAACGTGCTGGGCCTGGCAGACGCCAACTCCGAAGAATTCAACGAACTTACCGACAACAAGGTCATCTACCTGATGACCGAGTGGTACGACTTCCGCAAGGGCGCGGTGGAGCGCCGCGACGCTTCCAGCGACAAGGGCGGCACCCTGCGCCTTGGCGCGTACCCCTGCGTGGTGGTGCCCGGCACCAAGGCGTGGGACGCCTACGGTGCCGAGCGCGTGGACGAACGCCACCGTCACCGCTTCGAGTTCAACAAGGCCTACTTCGAGGCCATGGCCGAAAAGGGCCTGGTGTTCAGCGGCCTTTCGCCCGACGGCGAACTGGTGGAAATCGTGGAACTGCCCGACCATCCGTGGTTCCTGGGCTGCCAGTTTCACCCCGAGTTCAAGTCCAACCCCATGCGCCCGCACCCCTTGTTCCGCGAGTTCATCAAGGCGGCCAAGAAGGAAACCATGGGCGGCAAGAAGGGCAAGTAGCGCGCCCTGGCACGCACACTACGGATATGATGCAACGCGCCTTCCCCGGCGGAAGGCGCGTTGCCGTCTGTAGGGGGCGGGCGAAAACGTGGCGCCGTATGGCGGGCCTGCATTGCGCCAACTGCTGATGCCCGCCCCATAACGTCCCGGAGCATCCCAGAACATCCCCTTACATCCCAGAAAATTCCTTGACGCGCTGCGATTCCGTCGCATTGTTAAGCGTCGGGCAGTCTCCACTGCCGTTGTCCCGTGCCGCCACCGGCCCCCCCCATCCCGATGTGGCGAAAGGTGTCGACTGATGGTAAAAGCGTCCGGCGGGGCAGGGGGACATTCCGCTTTCGCTTCATACCCGTCCCGCGCCCATTCTGGATTTGACGCAGCATATTTCCGGAACGCGCCGCCAGCCGTCCGTGCCCTACGGCATGACCGAGGCTTGGCGGAGGCGTGCCGTCTGTCACGGAGAACCATGCACCCCGAATCCCCCAGCACCATCCCGGCATCTGCCGCAACGGCTTCGCCCGGCCCCATGACGCCGGACGCCCTGTACGAGCGCCTGCGCGCGCGCCGGTTCATATTCGCCGGTCCGTGCGCCCTTGAAAGCCTGGAACTTGCCCTGGACACCGCCCACGCCGTGCGCGAGGCCGCCGAGGCCGCCGGGCTGTTCGCCGTGTTCAAGAGTTCGTGGGACAAGGCCAACCGCACCTCGCTTGACGGCTTTCGCGGCCCCGGCCTTGCGCGCGGCATGGAATGGCTTGCCCGCATCAAGCAGGAAACCGGCCTGCCCGTGGTCACCGACATCCATGAGCCGGAACAGGCGAAGCCCGTGGCCGAAGTGGCCGACGTGCTCCAGATTCCCGCCTTCCTGTGCCGCCAGACCAGCCTGCTGCTGGCCGCCGCGCAGACGGGCAGGGTGGTCAACGTCAAGAAGGGGCAGTTCGTGGCCCCGTGGGACATGGCCCCTGCGCTGGACAAGCTGCGCTCCACCGGCAACAACCGCATTCTCCTGACGGAACGCGGGGCCAGCTTCGGCTACAACAATCTGGTGGTGGATTTCCGTTCGCTGCCCATCATGCAGGGCTACGGCGTGCCGGTGGTGTTCGACGCCACCCATTCCGTGCAGTTGCCCGGCGGCAAGGGCACCTCGTCCGGCGGCGACCGCCGCTTCGTGCCCATGTTGTCCCGCGCGGCCGTGGCAGCCGGGGTGGACGGTGTGTTCCTGGAAACCCATCCCGACCCGGACCACGCCCTGTGTGACGGCCCCAACAGTTGGCCGCTGGACAGGCTGGCCCCCCTGCTGCGCGACTTTGCCGCCCTCTGGAGCCTGCCGTATGCAAGCTGAAGCCCTGGCCCGGCACCCGGCCCAAGACCTTGCCCGGTCCATCTCGCTGCTGGTGCTGGACGTGGACGGGGTAATGACCGACGGCGGCCTGTACTACGACGACGAAGGCCGGGTGACCAAGCGCTTCAACGTGCAGGACGGCCTGGGCATCAAGCTTGCTCAGGCGGCGGGCATCACCGTGGCAGTCATCACCGGGCTGACCTCCGGCGCGGTGGAAGCGCGTATCCGCAGCCTGGGCATCAAGGACTACCACGCCGGTTTTCTGGACAAGTCGGAGTGCATTGACGGCATCCGCCGCAAGTACAATCTTGAGTGGTCGCAGGTTGCCTATCTTGGCGACGACTGGGTGGACTTTGGCCCCCTGAAGCTGGTGGGCCTGCCCATGGCCGTGGCCAATGCCCAGCCGGAGGTCAAGGCCCTTGCCCGCTACGTGACCACCGTAAGCGGAGGCCACGGCGCGGTGCGCGAAGTCATCCGTTTTCTGCTGGACCAGCAGGGGGTGCTGAATCGCATGCTGGAAAGCTGGCCGGAGCAGGCATGAGACGCCGCACCTTGGTGATCTTGCTGGCTGTCCTGCTGGCTGTCGGCGGCGCTGCCGTCTGGCGCTGGCAGGCGGGGGTTCGCAAGGCGCTTGAAACGGCCATGGCTGGCGAAGCGCCCAGTTCCGCCGCGCTGGAAGAAGCCGTGGGCGTGGCCATGAAAGGCATTGAGCTGGTGCAGGGCGAAAAGGGCATCGAACTGTGGCGGTTGAAGGCCACCTGGGCCCAGTTGCGCCAGAGCAACAATGTCATTGACGTGGACAGTCCCGACCTTGTCTACCAGATGGACGGCGGCAGGCAGTTGCGCATCGTGGCCAAAAAGGGCGAAGTGCAGCAGCAGGTGCAGATGGTGCGCATGTGGGACGAGGTGCATGCCACCCACGAGCAGCACGAACTGTTCGCCAACCTGATGGTGTACAACGGCACCCGCCGCACCATGTATTTTCCGGAAGGGGCGCGCATAGCGGGGCAGACCCTTTCAGGCAATGCCACCAGGCTGGAATGGGATGTGGTCGACAACGTGCTGCGCGGCAGCGACGGTGTGTCGATGCTGCTGACTCCGCGTCCTGACGAGAAGGCAGGACAGTTCGGCAAGACGAGGCTGGGCGACAAGGTTGCCCCGCCCACGGCAACGCCCAAGGCCTCGGCCACCCCTTCGCCCAAGGCTGACGCTGTGAAAAAGTCCACCCCGGCCCATTCTTCTGCCGGGCAGCCCGGCCAGAAACCGGCAGGCCAAAAGGCGTCGAGCCAGAAGGCGTCGGGGCACAAGGCTTCCGGCCAGAAGACATCGCCCGCAAAGGTCGCGCCGCAGGGCGCATCCACGCCAACCAAGCAGGAGTCCAGACAATGAAATATACCGGCATCCGCTCCGCGCTGTGCGTGGCGCTGCTGTTGGCCTTTTCGGCCCCCGTTTCCGCCGTGGCCGCTGACGCAAAACCCGCCAGCGCCGTTCGCCGCGATGTGCCCACCGCCGTCAAGTCTGACCGCATGCAGTACGACGCCAAGGGCCAGGTGGTGGTTTTCGAGGGCGCCGTGTACGTGCAGCGGCCCGACTTCGAGATGTGGGCAGAACGGATTACCCTGCACCTCAAGAAAAAGGCCGCCAAGCCGGGCAAGGAAAATGCCGGGGACGACGCCGCGCAGGCAAGCGGTCAATCGGGTCAGACTGGTCAGGCTGGTGCTTCTGCCTCTTCCGGGATGTCGGGCATGGACGCGGGCGAGATCGACCGCATCGTGGCCGAGCGCAACGTACGCATGAAGCGCGAAAACCGTACCGGCGAATGCGAAAAGGCCACCTACACCGTGGACAACGCCGTTATGGTCATGGAAGGCAACCCCGTGCTGCACGAAGGCGACAACAGCATCAAGGGCGAGGTCATCACCTTCTATACCCGCGAAAACCGCAGCGAAGTGCGTGGTTCTTCCACCAAGCGGGTGCAGGCGGTGTTCACTTCGTCCGGCGATGTGAATCCCCTTGGCGACTCCAAGGCCACTGCATCGGACAAGAAGGGGACAGAAAAAAAGGCGGCAGACACGATGTCGAACGCAACGTCCGCCCCCGTGGAGGCTGCCCAGTGAGTTCGGTGCTGCGCGGAGAAGACCTGCACAAGCAGTTCGGCCAGCGCGAGGTGGTGCGCGGCGTATCGCTTTCCGTCACGCAAGGGGAGACCGTGGGGCTGCTGGGCCCCAACGGCGCGGGCAAGACCACCACGTTCTACATGCTCATCGGCATCATCAAGCCGACATCGGGGCGGGTAGAGTTTGACGGGCGCGACATCGCCGATTGGCCCCTGCACGAACGCGCCCGGGTGGGGCTGAGCTATCTGCCGCAAGAAAGTTCTATATTCCGACGCCTTACAGTGCGTCAGAATCTGCAGATGATTCTGGAGCACACCGGCCTTTCCAAGGCGAAGCAGAAGGAGAGGTCGGACATGCTCTTGTCCGACTTCGGCATCACCCACCTTGCGGATTCCGTGGCCATGCACCTTTCCGGCGGTGAGCGGCGGCGTCTGGAAATAGCGCGATCCATGATCCGTGAACCCAAATTTATCCTGCTGGATGAACCTTTTGCGGGTATCGACCCTCTGGCTGTCGATGACATTCAGCAACTCATCACCGGCCTGCGCAATCGGGGCATCGGGGTGCTGATCTCTGATCACAACGTGCGGGAAACGCTGCATATCTGCGATAGAGCCTACCTGGTCCACCAGGGGGAGGTCATTCTGGAAGGCACCCCTGCGCATATCGTGGACAACCCCCGCGCGCGGGACGTGTATCTGGGTGAAGGATTCTCGTTGTAGACGCATCTGCGCACGCTTTGCACGCCTACGGCGTCCTCCGGCATCGGTGGACGCCGTTTTTCATGTCTGACGGGTAGTTGCGCCTTTGCCACAGGGGTGTTCCCTGAAACGGCTGCAGCGGTTGCATACTTCTTGCTTCTATGGCATGGTTTTCCTAACCTCTTGGGGAAGGGAACACATTTTCACTGTGGGCCGTTTCTTGCTTGACGCCGCACGCCGCGTCGCGTCGTCATCTCGTTCGGCCTCAACGCAAGGTGCATAGGATCTCGACAAAAGGTCCGGGGGTTGTCCACGCATGGCATTGGAACTCAGGCAACAGCTCAAGCTCACCCAGCAACTGGTAATGACGCCGCAATTGCAGCAGGCCATCCGGCTGTTGCAGCTTTCGCGCCTGGAGCTTGTAGAGACGGTGCAGCAGGAACTGCTGGAAAACCCGTTCCTGGAGGAAACGCAGGACGAGGCCCCGCAGGTTGAAGCGACCGATCAGCACGCGACCGCCACCGATCCCGCGACCGATGCCGCCTATGACCGCGAAATTTCCCGCGAGGCCGACTGGGAAGACTACCTGGGCGACTTCGCCAGCACCAGCCGCCAGTCCACCGTGCGCGAATCGGAAATGCCGGAGGAGATGACCTCTTTCGAGGCGCGCTACGCGGCAAAGCCCTCGCTGGAAGGGCACCTGATGTGGCAACTGCGCCTTTCCTCGCTTACCGAGCGCCAGAAGGACATCGGCGAGGTCATCATCGGCAACATAGCGTCGTCGGGCTATCTGCATGCCACCGTGGAAGAAATCGCCGAGATGGCGGGGGCCGCCCCTGCAGAGGTAGACCCGGTACTGCACGCCGTGCAGCGTTTCGACCCCGTGGGGGTGGCCGCGCGCACCGCACAGGAATGCCTGCTGGTGCAGATAGAGATGCTGGGCTACACGCGCGACAGGGTGCTGGTGGAACTGGTGCGCGACCATCTGGAAGACCTGGAGAAGCGACGCTACAAGCCGCTTTTGCGCAAGTTTCGCCTGACCATGGAGGACCTGAAGGAATATCTGGACCTGATCCAGACCCTGGACCCCATGCCCGGCGCCAGCTACGGCGGCAGCGATCCGCAGTTCGTGAGCCCGGACGTTTTCGTCTACAAGTATGACGATGACTTCATCATCATGCTCAACGAGGACGGTCTGCCGCACCTGCAACTGAGCACCCTGTACGAAAGGTCTGCTGCGGCTGCCGCCTCGGCGGGCGAACGAGAATATTTTCAGGAAAAGATGCGTTCCGCCTCCTGGCTCATCAAAAGCCTGTACCAGCGCCAGCGTACGCTGTACAAGGTTGTGGAATCCATTGTGAAGTACCAGCGTGGTTTTTTCGAGGACGGGGTTTCGCGCCTGAAGCCGCTTATCCTGAAGGACATCGCTGACGACATCGGCATGCACGAATCCACGGTCAGCCGCATCACCACCAGCAAGTACGTGGCCACCCCGCACGGCATCATGGAGTTGAAGTTTTTCTTCAACAGCGCGCTGGAACTGGACGACGGCAGCCAGGTGGGCTCCGAGAGCGTGAAGGCGCTGATCAAGAAGCTGATCGGCGACGAAGATCCTCGGGAACCCCTGAGCGACGAGCGCATCGGCGAAATTTTGAAGGATCAGCTCAAAGTCAATATTGCCCGCAGGACCGTTGCGAAGTATCGTACTGCCATGGACATCCCTTCCTCATCCAAGCGGAAGGAACTGTTCTGACGGTACAGCCCCCCGCGCCCGACCCGGCGCACAGGGCGGCAACCGTCGCGGGCGGCGCATCCGGCAAGCCATAACGCTGTGCAGGCCGCGCGCCGTATTCCCCTCTCACCACTGGAGGAGCGTATGAACATCGCCTTCACCTTCAAGAACTTCGAACCCTCCGACCACCTGAAGAAGTACGCCCGCCGCCGTCTTGAAAAGCTTGGCCGGTTCGTCGGCAAGTCCGCCCTGGAAATGCAGGTGAACCTTTCTGTCGACAAGTTCCGCCACAAGGCGGAAGTGCAGATGGCTGGCGACGGCTTTACCTTCTCTGCCGTCGAGCAGTCCGAAGACATGTACGCCACCATCGACCTGGTGCTGGAAAAGCTGGAATCGCAACTGCGCAAGCAGGTTGAAAAGCTGAAGGACCGCCGCCGTTCCGTCCAGTCCGACAAGCTGGGCAAGGGCATTGACGTGTTCACGTTCGGCACTGTGGGCGAGGGTGAGGAACGCACCATCACCGGTACCGACCACTTCGCCCCCAAGCCCATGCATGTGGACGAAGCGGCCATGCAGCTTGACCAGAGCGACAACGAGTTCCTGGTGTTCCTGAACGCCGAGGTGGAACGCGTGAATATCATCTACCGGCGTCGCAACGGCGATTTCGGCCTCATCGATCCGGTTGTCTAGGCGCCATACATGAGGCTTTCGGAGTATCTGAACGATGATCTGATCCTGCCCGAGCTTTCCGCCGGCACCAAAAAAGAAGTGCTGGCGGAACTCGTGCAGGCCGTGGTGCGGCGGCATCCCGAAGTGGATGCCGCCGTTGCGCTGGGCGTGCTGCTGGACCGCGAGTCGCTGGGCACCACCGGCATAGGCGACGGGGTGGCCATTCCCCACGGCAAGCTGGCGAACATCAGTGATATCGTGGTGGCCGTTGGACGCAGCGTGCCGGGCATCGATTTCGATGCGCTGGACATGAAGCCTTGTCATCTTTTCTTTCTGGTGCTTGCTCCGGAGCAGGTGGCGGGCATGCATCTGCGCATTCTTGCCCACATTTCCCGCCTGCTGAAGGACCCGCAATTCCGTCGTGCCATGCTTGGCGCGCCGGATGGCGACGCTTTTCGGGCGATCATGCGCACGACCTGAAGGCGCGGCTCGCCGTGCCCTGTTGCGGACTGACGCCGCGCACGCCGAGGGCGGTGGCGGCGTGCCCGCCGTCGTCACGCCGTAACGCGCGCCTGCTACATGCAGCCGTCATGCACGCTGCAGGGCGCGCATAACCACGGCATCCGGCGCAACGCCGCCAGAGGAATTCGCCATGCCAACCAAGGCCACGCCGCCCGATGCTACTTTCGCCACGTCGGCTTCGTCCGGCGTAGCGGGTATGTCGGACGTATCGGGCGCGCCACGCAAGCCGGGCGCGTCTGGCGTATCCACTGTCGCTGGTTCGGGTCATGCTCAGGATGGCGTTGCCGCCGCGCAACCTGCCAAGGGTATTGATGTGGGCAGCCCTGTGGCCGCCGCCGACTTTCCCGTCATCATCGTTACCGGCCTTTCCGGCGCGGGCAAAAGCACGGTGCTCAACGTGCTGGAAGACCTGCGCTATTTTACCGTGGACGGGTTGCCCGCAACCCTTGCCCCGCAGATGGTCACCATCCTGAATCGTGAGGCGTTGGCCCACTATCAGGGGCTGGTGCTGGGCATGGATCTGCGTGAAAGCAACTTCGTGCGCAATCTGGAAAAGACCCTGGAACGGTTGCAGGGGATGGGCGTGCGCCCGGCGGTGGTGTTCATAGAAGCCAACGCCGCCGTGCTCAACCGGCGCTACGCAACAACTCGCCGCCCACACCCGCTGGAAAGCGAGGGCATGGGGCTGGAGCAGGCCCTGGAGCAGGAGCGGCTGCGCCTTGCCCCGGTGCGCGAAACCGCCGATCTCGTGGTAGACACATCCAGCTATTCCATCCACGACCTGCGGCGGGTCATCCAGAAGAAGTGGAGTTCCATTCAGGGACGCATCCGCGCGCTCCGCATCAATATCGTCACCTTCGGATTCAAGTACGGCGTACCCGCCGACGCGGACCTGGTGTTCGACCTGCGCTTTCTGCCCAATCCCTATTTCGTGCCCGATCTGCGGCCCCTGTCCGGGCTGGACGAGCCAGTGGCAAAGTACGTGCTGGAGGCAGGCCACGGCGATGCCTTTCTGGCAAAACTGGTGGATTTTCTGCATTTTCTGCTGCCGCAGTACGAGGCGGAAGGGCGCTACCGCCTGACCATCGCCATCGGTTGCACCGGCGGGCGGCACCGGTCGGTCTCTGTGGCGGAGGCCCTGCTCCGTGCCTTGAAAAAATCTGATTATGCCGTATCGATAGAGCACCGCCACATGGAACTGGGCTGACCGGAAGGCACGCGCAATTCCGGCATGTCTGGTGACGTCAGGCAGCTTAGGCGGCGTCAGGCACCCGCACGCATTTTTACCATCGTTCCAACCACACCAGGCAACGCCTGTACGCAATACCATGTCCACCACCGAACAGCATCAAGCAGGTCAGCCCCGCACGGGGCAGGAACAGGACGGGCAGACCGCCGCGGAATCGCGCATCGGCGTGATTTTGGTGACACATGCCGACTACGGGGCAGCACTGTTGCGCGCCGCCGAATTCATCCTTGGTCCGCTGCAGGACTGCGCCTCCATCAGCGTGGACGTCTCGCAGGAAGTGGACGAGACGGTCAAACGCCTGAACGAGGCGGTGAAGCGCCTGGATACCGGACGCGGGGTCATGATCCTTACCGACATGTTTGGCGGCACCCCCACCAACCTCAGCCTAGCCTTGCTGGGCAAGGGCAACGTGGAAGTGCTGACCGGCGTCAACCTGCCCATGCTGCTCAAGGTGTTTGGCGGACGCGACGGCGACCTGGCCACCCTTTCGCGCGATGCGCGCGATGCAGGGACCAAGGGAATAGTTGCCGCTGGTGAATTGCTGCGCAGCCGGGTCAAGAACGGGTAGGGTCATGCTGTGGTTCCGCATCGACAACCGCCTGGTGCATGGCCAGATCATCGAGGCGTGGCTGCCCTATACCGGGGCGCGGCGTCTTCTGGTGGCCAACGACGCCCTGGCCGCAGACGAACTGCAACAGCAGATCGTCTCATTGGCCATTCCCGGCAGGGTGGAAGTGCATTTCGTGCGTTTGGACGCACTGGCGCAGTACTGTAGCAAGCGCACGGACGACGGGCACGACACGCTCGTGCTCTTCGCCACGTGCGCCGATGCCCGCCGCGCCTTTGACGCCGGGGTGGACATGAACACCCTGAACATTGGCAACCTGCACTACACCCCCGGCAAGAAGCAGCTCTGCGCGCATGTTTCCGTTTCTGACGACGATGAAGCCTGCCTGCGTTTCTTCAGCCGCCATTCCGTGGCGCTGGATTTTCGTTGCGTGCCGAACGAACCGGTGCAGATAAAGGGGTGGTCATGACCGAATTTCTGCCCGTGCTCACCCTGGCGCTGCCCATCGCTTTTTTTTTGCCGTTTTTTCGCTGCTGCGCTTTTCGCTGAATCTGGGCTTTCTGGAACGTCCCCTCGCCATCGGCTTTCTGTGGGCCGTCATGACCGGCGAGTGGGAGGTGTCCATGCACCTCGCCATTTTTCTTGAGCTGTTCTGGCTCGATCTTTTTCCGGCCGGCACCTACATCCCGCCGAATTCCATCATCACGCTGCTGCTCACCCTGGCAGTGGCCGGGCACTTTGGCCTGGAATCCGCCGGACAACTGGCCATTCCCGTGCTGCTGGCCCTGCCTGCCGCGCTTACCGGCGCGCATGTGGAGTATCTGCACCGCCGCTGGCGCAATCAGCAGTATACCGACCTGTTGCACTGGGGCAGGGTGGTCGAACACCCCGGCAAGGGCGATTCGCCCTTGTGGCGCATCATGATACGCTCGCTGGGCGAACTGTTTGCGCTCAATCTGGCCCTGTTTTGCGTTTGGCTGCTTGTGCTTGTGGGAACTATCGAGCTGATGTCCAACTATATCGGGCATCTTCCTGCAGTTCCCGGCATTGCCTGGGGGCATGTGTGGTTCGTGGGCGCCATGGGCGGCATGCTGGCCCTGCGCCTGCGCCGGGCCTATGTGGCCTTCGCGCTGGCCTTGCTGGCCGCGTCGGCGGCTTCGTTCATCTGATTCACATTCGTCACCAGAAATTGACCCTGAGTGAGGCGGGGGTACTTGGCAGCCGAAATTGTTTGTGCTATTTGGCACAAACAATTTCGCAGCAGCCTGCGAGCTACTCGCAGCACCAAACCCCAATGCCACATGCAACGGAGGAAAACCGACATGGCAGCTCTTGTTCTTGGTCACATGAACCCCGATACCGACTCCATCATCGCCGCCATCGGCGTTGCCGACCTGATGACCAAGCGCGGCATCGAAGCCAAGCCCGTCGCGCAGGGCGCCTGCACCCCCGAAACCGACTTCGTGCTCGGAAAGTTCGGCCTGAAGGCCCCCGAAGTGGTGACCTCCGTGGCTGGCCAGAAGGTCATCCTTGTTGACACCACCGAGCGCGCGCAGCTGCCCGCCGACCTGTCCGACGCCGAACTGCTCGGCGTGGTGGACCACCACAAGCTGGGTGATGTGACCACCTCCAACCCGCTGGAAATGTGGGTGTGGCCCGTGGGCTGTTCTTGCACCGTCATCAAGGCGATGTATGACTTCTACGGCATCGAAGTGCCCAAGGCCATTGCTGGCGGCCTGCTGTGCGCCATCCTGTCCGACACCGTCATGTTCAAGTCCGTCACCTGCACCCCCGCCGACAAGAAGGCTGTCGAAGCCCTTGCCAAGATCGCGGGCGTGGCCGACGTGATGGCCCTGGGCATGGAAATGTTCAAGGTGAAGTCCGCCGTTGAAGGCGCGTCCATGAAGGACCTGGTCTTCCGCGACTACAAGGACTTCGACATGGGCGGCAAGAAGGTCGGCATCGGCCAGCTGGAAGTGGTGGACCTGTCCATCCTCGAACCCGTGAAGGCCGGTCTGTACGAAGAAATCACCAAGGTGAAGGGCGAAGGCCGCCACTCGGTGTTCCTGCTGCTGACTGACATCATGAAGGAAGGTTCCGAAATGCTGATCGTTTCGGACGACGCCTCCATGGTCGAAAAGGCCTTCGGCGTGAAGCCCGAAGGCAAGTCGGTTTGGCTTGACGGCGTGATGAGCCGCAAGAAGCAGGTTGTGCCCAACTTCGAAAAGGCCTTCAAGGGCTAGTCGAAGCGGTTACCCAACCGACGCATATTGGGGCCCGGCGGCATATGTCGCCGGGCCTTTTCGTTTGCGGCATGGCATTGACGTCAGATTGCAGATTGGCCCGGTCGCCAAGCGGCAAATCGCCGGGAGGCAAGCTGCCGGGTGATTGCTGCCGGACGTCGATTTCATGATGAGATGATGGACCCCTCGTACGCGCATGCGTGGCGTGGGGAGCGGAAGAAGCGGACGAACAATGGCCAGACGCCGGGAGCAGGACGGGGCAGAGGCGTCAATCGCCAGCGCAATCTGCCCCCGATTCGCCCTGTGCGCACAATGCGTCCCGCCGGGCAAGGGCCATGCTGCGCAACTGCCGCAGATGTTCGCCGGATGCGGCTCCCTTGTTGCAGAGCTCCTGCGGCAGTTTCACGGCCAGCAGCACGGCAAGCTCGGCATCCGTGCGTTGGCGCAGCGCATCCAGCCGCGCCAGACAGGCATCGGGAATGCGCGGCGGATCGTAGGGTGCCAGGGCGTCGTCCGAAACGGACTGTGAGTGCGGTTTCGTACCGGGAACGGCACTGGCCCCGGCGCTGACTGCACCGTCCGGCGCGCCTTCCGGGCCTTCCGGCTGCCGCAGCGCACAATCCGGGCCGGTATCCGTACCCTTGCCGGTTCCGTCGGCCAGCACCAGCAAGCGCATGGCGGGCAGCAGCCCGCGCAGGTGCAGTTCCAGCAACAGGTCCACGCGCGTGCCGGGCCGCAATTCCGCGTGCCGGGCCAGCCGCATGTGCAGCCGGGCTGCCGCGTCGCCTGCATCGATGAAGCGGGTGGGCATGGAAAGCCGCGCGCCCAGCGCACGGGCCAGCGGCGCGCCCCTGTCCTCGTGCCCATAGTGGTGGGGTAGCACGTCTGCTGCCGTGTTCACCTTGCCAAGGTCGTGGCATAGTGCCATCCAGGTCACCAGTTCCGGGGACAACGCCTGGGGCCGGGAAGCCGCACCCGTGTGGTTTGCCGCACCGGAACCTGCCGGAGATGACGGGTCATTCCTTGCGCCGGATGCCTGCGCGGCCAGCACGGCGGCCATGTCCATGACCCGCGCCACGTGATCCAGTACTGATCCCGTGTGATAGCGCGGGGGGCCAGCGGGCACACGCGCAGCATCTGCCAGTTCCGCAAACCACGGCAGCAGGCAACCGCCAGCGTGCAGCACCTTCAGGTAACGGCCAGGGCATGGCGCGGCCAGTGCCTTCAGGGTTTCGCGGCACACCTGCTCGGCGGGCAGGGTGTCCAGCAGGCCGCTGGCGGCCACCGCGCGCATCTGGTCCAGCGTTTCCGGATGCACCGAAAAATCGGGAAGCTGCGCGGCAAAGCGCGCGGCGCGAAATGCCCGCACCGGGCTGTCGGCCAGCGCCGTGGGCGATGCCGGGCGCAGCACATGGTCCGCAAGGTCGCGCAGCGCCTGGGGGTGGGCATGCACCACGCCTCCGTCGGCCAGCGCCAGGGCGTTGATGGTGAAATCGCGGGCGGCCAGATCCTCATCCAGCGTGCCGCGCAGGGGCATGTGCTCCACGCCGTCCATCAGGTATACGTCCACATCGCGGCCAACCTTGCGGGCCTGGGGGTTCTGCCGTACAAAACACGCCGCATCGCCTTCGAAGGCCACGTCATGGTCGTGTATCGGTCTGCCCAGCAGCAGGTCGCGCACGGCTCCGCCCACAAGATACATCTTCATGGGGCAAACGTACCCGATTTCGGTCCGGACGGAAATGCGTCCGGTTCGCAACGCCCCGCAACCCGAGAATAACCTCCGCCCCTGTCGGGAGTCGTCATGTCCAACGGCAATGCCCACTGCAACGCGGACGACCACGCAGCCCCGCGCGCGGCCACCCCGGTGGGGCAGCGTGCTGTTGTTGTGCATCTGTTGCACGAAGGGCTGCCCCTGCCGACGCCCGGCATCGCTCCCGGCTCCGCCACTGTCGCTGAAAACGGGACAGATGCTGCGTTCGCCTGGATGGCCGATCCGCTGTCGCCGGAAACCCTGCGCAGCCTGACTGGCTGGCGGGAGGATATTGCCGACTGTGCGGGCTTCGTTCCGGTTGCCGTGGGCTCCGTCCCCATGCTGGCCGCGGTCTCCGGCACGAAGGATGATGGCAGCGGGTCAGCGGACAGCGCGGCTTGCCGCTCGGCCACGAACGCGCCCTTGCCGTCCGTGATCGTCTGCGGACCCAGCACTTCCAGCCTGGACGTGGCCCACGCACTTGCCGCTGCCGCTGCCTTGCCGCAGTGGGGCGCGGTGCTGGCCGTCTCGCAACGCGCCGGGCGCGGGCAGTTGCGCCGTCCGTGGGAATCGCCGCCCGGCAACATCTATGCGGCCCTGCGCCTGCCTGCCGCCGGGGTGTTCGCCACGGAAACGGCGGCCATCGCCCTGGGCGGCCTGTTCGCCGAAGCCTTCAACGCGCTGGGCGTGCCTGTGCAGCTCAAGTGGCCCAACGACCTTTTGCTGGGCGACGCAAAGATAGGCGGCATGCTGATAGAGGAAAAACGCGGGGTGGTGCTGGCGGGCATCGGCATCAATCTCGTGTCGGCCCCGCCGCCCCAGGCGTTGCGGCAGGGGTGGGCCGTTCCTGCCGCCAGCCTGGCCGACCGCGACATTTCCGCAACCCCGTTGACGCTGTGGCGCCATCTTGTCGATAGAGTTCTTTTCTGCTATGAAGCGCAAGTTCTACGCGCCGGTGGGGCCGACTTCGTATCGTGCGCGGAAAAGCATCTTGCCTGGGTAGGCCGTGGGGTTGTGGTTCACGGTGGCGAAGTGGGTGACTGTCCGGGCAGGATTCTTGGACTCGAACCGCAGGGGGGCCTGCGGATTGTCATTTCGGGCAGGGAACACATACTCCGCTCCGGCAGCATCACGCCCATACCTTCGTGATCCGTATTCCATGCGCCCCGCGCATGCGCGCACGTCAATTCCGGTCGCCCGTTGCGGGCCGGACAGCCAGGATACCGAGGATTAGATGGGCATCAAGACCTTCGAGCAGGTGTTGGAAGAGGTGAGGGGCAAGGCGATTCTGGTGGCCAACCGGGGTATCCCGGCCCGCCGTATCTGCCGCTCTATCCGTGAACGCTTCGATGCCGTGGCCGTGATGACCGCCACCGACATCGACAAGACCTCTCCGGCCGCCTCCGCAGCGCAGGAGCTACTGCTGCTCGGTTCCGACCCCAGAGCGTATCTGGACATCGATCACATCATCGCGCTGGCCAAACAGCGCGACATGGTCGCCATCCATCCCGGATGGGGCTTCGCTTCCGAAGACGAACGCTTCCCCGCCAAATGCAAGGCCGCCGGGCTGACCTTCATCGGGTCCACCGCAGAGGCCATGAACCTGCTTGGCAACAAGGTTCAGGTCCGCAAGCTGGCGAAGAAGCTGGACATCCCCGTCGTTCCCGGTTCCGAAGGGGCCGTGGACATTCCCACCGCACGCACCATCATCGACGAAATCGGCCTGCCGGTCATGCTGAAGGCCGAAGGCGGGGGCGGCGGTCGCGGCATCTTCGCCATCCATCGTGCGGAAGAGCTTTCCGACGCCTTCATGAAGGCGTCCACCATGGCGCAGGCCTCGTTCGGCAACCCGCGCCTGTACGTGGAAAAGTACCTGCCTTCGGTGCGCCACATCGAAATACAGGTCATCGCCGACATGTACGGCAACGTGTTCGCCTTTGACGAACGCGACTGCACCGTGCAGCGCAATCACCAGAAGCTCATCGAAATCACGCCTTCGCCGTGGTCGGGCATCACCCCCGAACTGCGTGAACGGCTGAAGGAATACTCGCGCATGCTGGTGCGCGAGGTGGGCTACCATTCGCTGTGTACCGTGGAATTCCTGGTCACCGCCGACGGCACGCCGTATCTCATCGAGGTGAACACCCGCCTTCAGGTGGAGCACGGCATCACCGAATGCCGTTACGGCATCGACCTGGTGGAAGAGCAGATCGCCGTGGCCTTCGGGGCCAGGCTGCGCTTTACCGAGGAAAACACCACGCCGCAGCACGTGGCCATGCAGGTGCGCATCAACTGCGAGGACCCGCAGAACAACTTTGCCCCCAATTCGGGTCTGGTCAGCCGCTACGTGTCGCCCGGCGGCCCCGGCGTGCGCCTGGACTCGAACATGTGCGCGGGCTACGAGTTTCCGTCCAACTACGACTCGGCGGGTTCCCTGCTCATCGCCTACGGGCAGGGCTGGGAAAAGGTGCTCGGCATCATGGAGCGCTGCCTTGGCGAGTACGTCATCGGCGGCATCAAGACCACCGTCCCGTTCTACAAGCAGGTGCTGAAGCACCCCAAGTTCCGCGCGGGCGACCTGGACACCAACTTCATCGCCAACACCCCGGAACTGATGTGCTACTCCGACCTCGCCCCCGAGGCGGAGCGCCTGGCCCGTCTGGTGGCCGAGATTTCGGCCAAGGGGTACAACCCCTACGTGCAGCTGGGTGAATACCGCACCCGCGAAACCCCGCGCATGCCCCGCTTCGAACCGGTGCTGCCGCACGTTCCCGGCGTCGTGCGCCGTGCGCCCTCGCCGTATCCCATGGGCGACCGCACCGCGTTGCTGGACTACCTGCGCGATGCGGGCCACGTCCATTTCACCGACACCACCCCCCGCGACATGACGCAGTCGAACAGCGGCAACCGCTTCCGCCTGGCGGAAGACGCCCTGATCGGACCGTACCTGGACAACTGCGGGTTCTTCTCGATCGAGAATGGCGGCGGCGCGCACTTCCACGTGGCGCTCATGGCCAACATGACCTACCCGTTCGCGGAGGCCAAGGAATGGAACCGCTTCGCGCCCAAGACGCTGAAGCAGATCCTCATCCGCTCCACCAACGTGCTGGGCTACAAGCCGCAGCCCAAGAACCTCATGCGCATGACCGGCGAGATGGTGTGCGACAATCACCACATCATCCGCTGCTTCGACTTCCTGAACCACATCGAGAACATGCGCCCCTTCGCCGAAGTTGCGCTGAACCGCACCGACGTGGTGTTTGAACCTGCGCTGTCGCTGTCGTGGGCCAAGGGCTTCGACGTGAACCACTACCTTGGCGTCACCGAGGAAGTGCTGCGCATGGTGGGCAGCGTGGCCGGGGTTGGCCCCGACCAGGCCGCGAAGATGATCATCCTCGGCCTGAAGGACATGGCGGGCATGTGCCCGCCCCGGTTCATGACCGAACTGGTGTCCGCCCTGCGCAAGCGCTGGCCCTCGCTGGTGCTGCACTACCATCGCCACTACACCGACGGACTGTTCGTGCCTTCGGTGGGCGCTGCCGCCAAGGCGGGCGTACACATCGTGGATGCGGCCCTTGGCGCATCGGTGCGTTCGTACGGGCAGGGCGACGTGCTGGCCACGGCGGCCTACATCGAGGACGAGCTGGGCCTGAAGACCAATCTGAACAAGAACATGATCCGCGACTGCAACTTCGTGCTCAAGCAGATCATGCCGTACTACGACCGCTACTGCGCGCCGTACTTCCAGGGCATCGACCACGATGTGGTCGAGCACGCCATGCCCGGCGGAGCCACCTCGTCGTCGCAGGAAGGGGCCATGAAGCAGGGGTACATCCACCTCCTGCCCTACATGCTCAAGTTCCTGGCTGGCACCCGCAAGATCGTGCGTTACCACGACGTGACGCCCGGCTCGCAGGTGACCTGGAACACCGCCTTCCTGGCCGTGACCAACGCCTACAAGCGCGGTGGCGAGGAAGAGGTGCGCTACCTGCTGGAAGTGCTGGACCACGTGGCCCGGCACGACGAGGCCGACCTGACGGCGGAGATGCGCAAGGCCCGGCTGTCCATCTATCAGGACTGCAACGACGCCTTCCGCAACCTGCTGCTGGGCCGCTTCGGCAAGCTGCCCCTCGGTTTTCCGGCGGACTGGGTGTACGAAAGCGCCTTTGGTAACGAATGGAAGAAGGCCATTGCCTCGCGCACCGAGGCATCGCCCCTCGATTCGCTGACCGATGTGGACATGGCGGCGGAAGAGCGCGGCTATGTCGAGATCATGCGCCGCAAGCCCACGGAAGAGGAATTCGTCCTCTACCTGAACCACCCCGGCGACGCCATCAAGACCATCCAGTTGCGGGCCCGCTTCGGCAACCCCAACAACCTGCCGCTGGACGTATGGTTTGAAGGCATTGCCCCCGGCGAGGACCTGAACTTCGTCGACGCCAACGGCAAGCCGCACCATCTGGCGCTGCTCAGCATCTCGCGCCCCAACGAAGCGGGCATGAGCGTGGTGCGCTACGTGCTGGATTCCGAGTTCATGAGCTGCGAAGTGCAGGTGGCCAAGGCCGCCATTTCCGACGCCAAGGGCTCGGAAAAGGCCGACCCGTCCAACCCGCTGCATGTGGCCGCGCCCAGCAACGGCGACCTGTGGGTGATGTACGTACACCCCGGCGACGTGGTGAAGCAGGGCGAGGAGTTGTTCAACATCTCCATCATGAAGCAGGAAAAGGCCGTGCTGGCCCCGGTTTCCGGCATGGTCAAGCGCGTGCTGAAGACCGCGGACTACCGCGAAAGCAAGCAGATGATGCCCGTCCGCGAGGGCGAACTGATCGTGGAGCTTGGTCCCATTCCGCGCACCTGCCCCAACGCGGCATGTTCGCGGCCCATCACCATGGAAGGGATCGACTTCTGCCCCTACTGCGGCGAACCCTTGAATCCGTAAGCAGACATTCCGCGCGCGGCCCTGGCGACAGGCCGGGGCCGCGCGCGGATTCCACATCTTCAGGCTGTTTCAGGCACCGCCCGGCCCGACTTGCGCAAGGGGCCGCGGGCGACGATGCGAGAACCAACCATAAGGAGACCGGCGCCACATGCCAGCCCCCTGCATGATACCCACGGGTTGATCCCGCCAGGCCACGCGCGCGTGGGACAAGACCGTCGTTTTCGGGTATCGGACCTTCAGGCAAGCGTTTATATCCCCCACAGGAGGATTCACGAATGGGCAAAACTCCGGTTGAAAAGCCTGCGGCCAAGGCCGCCAAGGCTGGCGCCGAGACTTCCGAACTCACCAAGAAGCTGGTGCTGACCGGCGCCGACATCGTACGCATCGGCGACGATGCCGAACTGCTGGTCGGCGGCAAGAACTACAACACCGCCATCATCAGCCAGGTGGAAGGAATCCGCGCACCCGAGTTCCGCGCCATTTCGTCGCAGGCATTTCACATCCTGCTCGACGAAACCAAGGTCAACGCATCGCTCGTCCGCGCCACCGTGGACAAGGAATACAACCGCATCGACTGGAACGATCCGGAAATCAACAAGGATTCCGAGTTCCTGCAAAAGTTCGTTCGCAACCTGGCCAAGGAAATCCGCGCCCAGGCTTCCGCCAAGCCGGATGAAACCCAGATCAAGCTGCGCACCTTCGTCAACAACGTGGTGGAAGGCTTTGCCACCTCGCCGGAAGGCATCGACCAGCTGCGCAAGCGCTCCGTGCTGGTGCAGGCAGGCATCCTGTGCGTGGAACTGCCCAAGGTCGTGGACGAATGCGTCCGCGAGGCCTACCGCTCCATCTGCAAGGAAGCGGGCGCAGAAGACGTGCCCGTGGCCGTGCGTTCTTCCGCTGCCGGTGAAGACTCGCGCAAGAAGGCCTTTGCGGGCTTGCAGGATACCTACCTGAACATCGTGGGCGAAAGCCGCGTGTCCGCCGCCTACCACTGGGACTGCGCATCGGCCTACAACCTGCGCTCCATGACCTACCGCCGCGAGGCGATTCTGGACGCCCAGGCC
Organism: uncultured Desulfovibrio sp.; assembly: GCA_964402645.1. Taxonomy (GTDB): domain Bacteria; phylum Desulfobacterota; class Desulfovibrionia; order Desulfovibrionales; family Desulfovibrionaceae; genus Cupidesulfovibrio. Next base: position 309,147 of record CAYOCV010000003.1, read on the forward strand.
CGCGCCGAGGCCACCGGCGACGAATCCATCGCCATCAAGGCCAAGCAGGAATGGGCCATCGAGAACACCTCGCTCTCGGTGTGCATCATGCGCATGATCAACCCGGTCATCTCCGGCACCGCCTTCAGCGCGGATACCGCCACCGGCTGCCGGGGCACCGTGCGCAAGGACCTGGTGGGCATGGACGCCAGCTACGGCCTTGGCGAGGCCGTGGTGGGCGGCATGGTCACCCCGGACAAGTTCTACGTCTTCCAGCGTGACGACGGGCCCGAAGTGGTCATCCGCCAGATGGGCTGCAAGGACAAGAAGATCGTCTACGACGAGAAGGGCGGCACCAAGAAGGTTTCCGTGCCGGAAATCGAGGCGTATCGCTGGTCGCTTTCGCTAGCCCAGGCCGAACAGGTGGCCAAGGGCGTGCGCGCCATCAGCCGCGCCTACGGCGGCATGATCATGGACACCGAATTCTGCATCGACTCGGCCGACCGGCTGTGGTTCGTGCAGGCCCGCCCGGAAACCCGCTGGAACGAAGACCTGGAAAAACACCCGCACACCATCTTCATGCGCCGCCGCGAGGTGGACCCGAAGGCGGCCACCCAGGCCGAGGTGCTGCTGGAAGGCAACGGCGCGTCGCGCGGGGCCGGGCAGGGCAGGGTGAAGTTCCTGCGCTCTGCGCTGGAACTGAACAAGATCAACAAGGGCGACATTCTCGCCGCCGACCGCACCGACCCCGACATGGTGCCCGGCATGCGCGTGGCCGCCGCCATTCTTGCCGACGTTGGCGGCGACACCAGCCACGCCGCCATCACCTCGCGCGAACTGGGCATCCCCGCCGTCATCGGCATTCAGCGCCTGGAAATCCTGCGCGCCCTGGACGGCCAGGAAGTGACCGTGGACGGCACCCGTGGCCGGGTGTACCGGGGCATGCTGCCCCTGCGTGAAGTGGGCGGCGAGATGGATCTGTCCAAGCTGCCCCCCACCAAGACCAAGGTCGGCCTGATCCTGGCCGACGTGGGCCAGGCCATGTTCCTCTCGCGCCTGCGCGAGGTGGAAGACTTCGAGGTAGGCCTGCTGCGCGCGGAATTCATGCTGGGCAACATCGGCGTGCATCCGCAGGCGCTGGAAGCCTTCGACAGCGGCGAACTGGACCATGCGGTGCAGGCCAAGCTGCGCGAGCTGGATTCCCGCCTGTCCAAAATCCTGCGTGAGCAGCTTGCCGCCGGGCTCATCGCCATCGACATGAAGCTGCGCGAGTACGCGGGCCACATCACCGGTCTGTCCGCGGAAATCGAGGCCCTGGCCTCGCGCGAGAACCTGCGCGGCACCGAACAGGTGCTGGTGATGCACCGCAAAATGCGCGAACTGGACCACAAGCTGGACGAGCATGTGGAACTGGCCACCCGCCGCATCGACATCCTGAAGACGTCCATCGACCTTGAGGATCACGTGCGCGTGATCATGGGCTACGACGACCAATTGGCCATGCTCAACGGCATCGACCCCGACACGGTGAAACGCCGCGCCGAGATAGAAGCCAACGTACGCGCCCAGGTGGAACGCGTCGAAGACCTTCCCGCCGTGCAGGACGCGCTGGCCAAGATCGCCCGCCTGCGCCACGAGGTGGGGCTGCGTAGCGGCCTGCAGAAGGAAATGGACGACATCCGCGCCGTTCCGGACAAGATCCGCGCCCTGATCCGTTCGCGCGGGTTCCGCACCGGCAAGGAACACTACGTCCAGACCCTGTCGCAGGGCCTGGCCCTGTTCGCCATGGCCTTCTACGGCAAGGACATCGTCTACCGCACCACCGACTTCAAGTCGAACGAGTACCGCAACCTGCTGGGCGGCAACCTGTTCGAGCAGGTTGAAGACAACCCCATGCTGGGCTTCCGCGGTGTGTCGCGCAACCTGCACGACTGGGAAATCGAGGCCTTCAAGCTGGCGCGCGGCGTGTACGGCGGGTGCAACCTGCAGCTCATGCTGCCCTTCGTGCGCACCCTGGAAGAAGCGCGCTCCATGCGCCGCTATCTTGAGCAGGTCCACAAGCTGAAGAGCGGCGTGGACGGGCTGAAGATGATCCAGATGTCGGAAATCCCGTCCAACGCCGTGCTGGCCAAGCAGTTCATAGAGGAGTTCGACGGTTTCTCCATCGGCTCCAACGACATGACCCAGATGGTGCTGGCCACCGACCGCGACAACGCGCGTCTTGGCCATATCTACGACGAGGAAGACCCCGCCGTGGTCTGGGCCATCCTGGTGACCATCTTCACCGGCCAGAAGTGCGCCCGCAAAGTGGGCTTCTGCGGTCAGGGCGTGTCCAACAGCAAGATCCTGCGCGGCCTGGTGGCCATCGCGGGCATCGTGTCCGCCTCCGTGGTGCCCGACACCTACTACCAGACCAAGCTGGACATGGCCGAGGTGGAGGCCGAAAACATCCCCACCTCGGAACTGGGAACCTGGCTGCGTGACCAGCACCTGGCCAACCTGCGCGCGCTGCTTGAGGAAAAGGGCTACGGTCACATCCTCAAGAAATACACCCAGGCCGAAGACCTGATGGACTGGTACGAAGGCGAACTGCGCCGCCTGCACGAACTGCTGCGCGAAAGCCTGGAAACGCCCAAGGAAAAGTTCTACCGCTCCGAGTTGGAACAGTTCCGGGCCACTTTCCACAAGCCGGTCATCTACGCCACCTGGGACTGGGCAGGCACTGTGTCCGACGCCCTGCACCAGGCCGGGTTTGCCAACTTTGATGAGCAGGCCAAGGCCCTGGAGGCCCAGCGCGCAAAGAAGTGGTAGGCAGTGCTGGATGGAAAGACGCGTCCGCCGGGCCAGTAGTGGCGGACGCCCTCCCCGTGTGTTGCGGTTAGGCCGCCGGAACGGGACCTCTCCGTCGGGGCATATCGGCGGAAGGCATACGTAACACGTGTGCCGGTGACAATTGCTGGATGTCACATTGCAAGCATGTATGGACGGGCGGTCTTCGGGCCGCCCGTTTTTTTGTACTGTGGAAACTGCCAACGGGGGTACATGCACGCCGCCGTACCGCATATTGCCGTGCGCCGCCGTGCGCCAAGCGGGCGTCTTGCTGGTGCAATACGTAAAAACACACACAGGTTACTGGTGCTGTGCCAGAAGTGAGAATATATACAAGTGTCTCACTCTTCCATGTGCAGTAAATGCGACAAGACTGGTTGCCACGCCATGAATTCCAAGCGAATTGCAATATCCTTGTGATGTGATGGCGGCATGGGGCGAGTGGTGCCATGCTGCCGGTCTTGTATGGCACTAATATTCACGGAAGTGATTGCTCATGGCGATGGTGTTGCGTCGATCAAGTTCATGCGGAACCTTTCGCGTGCCTGCTTGCATATGGTGAAAGAGTGTATACAATCAGCCGATAGTCAACGCACACTGCATTTTGATATTTGAAATCAAATACGATCACTCATGCCACGCAATACAGCTCGGACCAGCACCTTCAGAGACACATCCACGCCATTTCAGCGTGAAGATGGCAACACGGGGTACCGCAGGTGAAGAACGACGCATCCCGGACAGGCGGCGACGAAGTGGAATCTGCCTTTGACAAGGGCGAGCCTGGCTCTGACACAAATGAACCAGGAGCGGACGGCAGTTCAGGAGGCGGATTGTACATCGTGGGCATAGGCGCTTCGGCGGGCGGACTGGAGGCGCTTGAGCGATTCTTCGGCAGCATGCCTCTGGGGGACCGGGCTGCCTTTGTCGTCATCCAGCATCTGTCGCCGGACTTCAAAAGTCTGATGGGAGAAATCCTTGCCAGGCAGACGCAGATGCCCGTCAACCGCGTGGAAGACGGCATGGAGATTTTGCCTGGCAACATCTACCTGATTCCTCCCAAGAAAGAGATGACCATCGCCGATGGCCATCTGCGGCTTACGGACAGGGAACCCGCGCGAACCATGGAGATGCCCATTGACATCTTCTTTCGCTCCCTGGCCGCCGATGTCGGCGATCACGCGATAGGAATCATCCTTTCCGGTACAGGCTCTGACGGAACCCGTGGCGTCCTTTCGATTCACGAGGCCGGGGGGCTGGTGCTGGTGCAGACCCCGGAAAGCTCCAAGTTTGACGGAATGCCGCGGAGCGCGCTTGCCAGCGGTATTGCCAACCTTGCCTTGCCACCTGAGGAAATGCCCGGAATTTTAGCACGCTACATGACGGATCCGACGAGTTTTCTGGATGAATCAATCCCCCGGCAGTCACACGTCGGGGAAAATGGCGAAGAGAACCTGAACGCTTTCGATCTGCTGAAGAAACAGTTCGGGATAGATTTCGCGTTCTATAAGCCAACCACGGTAGGACGCAGGCTGTCGCGCCGCATGGCCATGCGGCAGATAGACTCCATTCCGGAATACCTGAAGTTTGTCAGCAGCAATTCCGAGGAATTGAACGAACTCTACCGGGATCTGCTTATTGGCGTGACAAGCTTTTTCAGAGACCCGGAAGCATTCGAGTCCGTACAACACCTTGTCATTCCGGCCTTGTTCGAAACCAGGGACGCCAGGGCGGAGATACGTTGCTGGGTGGCCGGCTGCGCAACGGGCGAGGAAGTGTATTCGCTCGCCATTCTGCTGGCGGAGGAAGCGGAACGCCGCCGCCATCCTGGCAAGATCACCATCTTCGCGACGGACGTGCACCGCGAATCGCTGGATTTCGCATCTGCCGGCACCTATGACCGCAGCAGGCTTGGCGGCTTGTCCGAGGCGCGGTTGCAGCGCTTTTTCAAGGAAGAATCCGACAATGTCTTCCGCGTCTCGCCCGATCTGCGGGGCATGATCGTTTTTGCGCAGCACAACGTCATAAGCGACCCGCCATTCACGAAGATAGATTTCATTTCCTGTCGCAACATGCTGATATATCTCATGCCCGTTGCCCAGGAAAAAGCCATAGCGATGTTCCATTTCGCCTTGCGCGTGGGGGGCGTCCTGTTTCTCGGGTCCAGCGAGACGCCGGGCGTGCTTGCATCAGAGTTTGACGCTCTGGACGGAAAATCCAAGATCTACCGCAAAAGCCGCGACGTGAAGCTGAACATCAATCTTCGCCTGACATCAACGGAAAAGCCGCGCCAGATAGCCTTGCCCATGCGCACCATGGCCACCGTGGACAGATCACTGTTGCGCGACTACGACCTGCTGCTTTCGCAATATCTGCCCGATGGACTCATTGTCGACGAACAACGCGAGGTTGTGCATATCTTCGGCAATGCCACGCGGTATCTATCCCGCATGGCAGGGCGACTTGAACGCGACATCCTGGACATGGTGGACGGAGACCTCAAGCTGGCCATAGGCGCCGCGCTGCATCGTTCCGTGCAGGACAAGCGAAAGGTCACCTTCAAGAACATCAAGGTGGTGACAGACGGCAGCCATGAAACCGTGGACCTTTCCGTGCAGTGCCTGAGGGACGAAAAACCGGGCAATCAGCACTACCACATTTCGTTCGATGCCGCCCGTCAGGAAGTGCCGCCCCTGACGTTGGATCATGCCCAGCTTGGTAATGACGATCTGTATTCCGGCGACAACACCGCGTGGCAACGCGTTGCAGAGCTGGAGGATGAACTCCAGACAACGCGTGAAAATCTTCAGGCCACCATTGAGGAACTGCAAACGACAAATGAAGAACTTCAGGCGGCTAACGAGGAAATGCTTGCAGCAAACGAGGAACTGCAGAGCACGAACGAAGAGCTGCACTCCGTCAACGAAGAGTTATTCACGGTAAATGCAGAGTTTGAAAAGAAGAACAAGGAACTGCGCGAGCTCAACGACGACCTGGACAACCTGCTGCGCAGCACGGAAGTAGGCACGTTGTTCCTGGATCATGAATTGTGCATTCGCAAGTTCAACCCTGCAATCACTCGTTCGTTCAAGCTGCTGGCACACGATGTGGGGCGGCCTGTTGCGCACATTGCATATCAGTTTTCTGGCCAGGCGGAAATGCTGGAGAGCCTTCAGACCGTGCTCCGCACGGGCTCTGTTGCCGAACAGGAGGTCCGCACGCCCGAAGGGGGATGGCTTTTCCGGCGCATACTCCCTTTCAAGGACAGCAACGGCATCATCAATGGCGTTGTCCTTACCTTTACGGACATCACCAGCGTAAAGCAGGCCGAAGAAGACAAGCTGCACCTGCAGATGATCGAGCAAATGGCAGCCAGCGTGCCGGGCATGGTGTTTCAGTTCCGGGAGCAGCCGACCGGGGAGGGGGGCTTCTCCTTTCTCAACGAATTCGGCAGGAATCTCTTTGGGCCGGGCGAAACCGCGCGCATCCGTCTTGCTCCCGGCCTTGAGGCGTTTGTTTACGAGGAGGACCGGGAAAACTTCATCCGGGCCGTCCAGCAGGCAGCTGCCACAGGCAAGGAACTGGAGATCGAGCACCGCAGCCAGACCGATACCGGATGTGTCTGGCTGCACACCAGAAGCACGGCCATCCGTCTGGCGGACGGTTCGCGCCTCTGGAATGGCGTTTCCATCGACATAACCGCGCGCAAGCTGGCGGAGTCCAACCTTGCCCGGGCTGCGGAGTACTATCTGACGATTCTCAACAGAGCCCCCGCACTGATATGGCGCGCGGGAACCGATGGCCAGTGCGACTGGTTCAACGAAACCTGGCTTGCCTTTACCGGCAAGAGCCTGGAGCAGGAAAAGGGCGCCGGATGGACGGCAGGCGTCCACCCGGAAGACGCCGCCGAGTGCCTGCAAACCTATGAGAACGCATTTTCGTTACGCCAGCCGTTCGAGATGGAATACCGCCTGCTCCGCCATGACGGCGCCTATCGCTGGATCCTTGATTTCGGAAAGCCGTTGTACGGATTTGATGGGGAATTCGCGGGCTACATCGGCTATTGCTACGATGTCACAGAGCGCAAGCAGGCCATCGCCGAGCTTACCGAGGCCAAGAGCAACGCAGAAAAGGCCAGCAAGTCGAAAAGCGAGTTCCTGGCCAACATGAGCCACGAGGTGCGCACCCCCCTCAACGGCATTCACGGCATGCTGCAACTGCTGCTGACCCTTTCGCCCGAAGGGGAACAGGCGGAATATGCCAGCATTGCCATACAGTCATGCGAACGACTTACCAATCTGCTTTCTGACATTCTGGATCTTTCACGGGTAGAGGCGGGCAAGCTTGCCATTCAGGCAAAGCCCTTCAACCTGCGCGAAACGCTCCGCAACGTGGATGACCTGTTCCGTCCCAATGTCATCAAGAGTGGCGTACATCTGAACATGCGTGTGGCCCCCGCTGTGCCCGACATGCTTGTGGGGGACGAACTGCGCCTGCAGCAGATACTCAACAACCTTGTGGGCAATGCCTTCAAGTTCACGGATTCCGGAACCATCAGCGTGGAGGTTTACCCTCTCGGCAGCTCCGATCCGAAGGAGTGCCGCCTGCTGTTCGCGGTTTCGGATACCGGCATCGGCGTTGCTGCGGAGCATATCCCCCATCTCTTCCGGCCGTTCGAACAGGCGGGCTCCGGATACGCCCGCAAGCATCAGGGGGCCGGGCTGGGCCTGTCCATATGCCGCCAGCTCGTTTCGCTCATGGGCGGAGACATCACCTTTGAGAGCGAGCAGGGCGAAGGTTCGACCATTCTTTTCTGCATCACGCTGCGGCGCGACGACGAAGCCAACGCGGCTTACGAGAAGGCGGCGGACAATCCTGCGCAGCTTGCGGGGGTGCGCATCCTGCTTGTCGAGGACGACGCCGTGAGCCGTCTTGCCTTCGGAAGGCATCTCGCGCAGTGCGGAGCCCATGTCATGGAAGCCGGTGACGGCAGCCGGGCATTGGACCTGCTGGCGCGAGAACGTGTTGATGTCGTGGTCATGGACATCCAGATGCCCGGCATCGACGGGTTGGATGCCACCGTACGGTTGCGCCGAGGCGAAGCAGGAGAAATGAACCGCCACGTTCCGCTGGTCATCATGACGGCATACGCCATGACCGGTGACAAGGAGCGTTTCCTGGCCATCGGTGCGGATGAATACCTTGCCAAACCGGCGACCATGGCAGCCTTGCGCAAGGCCATCAGCACGGCACGCGCAGGCAGGCAGGCGCAGGACCAAGTTGCAACCAGCAACTGAAGCCCGCGCACAGAACGCCGTAGCCTTAATGGCAGAAGGCTTTGGGGCGTTGTCAGGGCGTCGCCGTTCCCCGGTGCATGCGTGCGGGCCAAGAGGTTATGGCGCGCATGCCAGCCACGGGGACGGGCACGCAGGTTTGGCGAACTTGAAGTAGTGGGTGAACTTTGCTGGTTTCTGTTGGACTGCGCCGTAACACGCGGCACCGAACCCTTTCCAACCACATGGAAAACAAAAAGCGGGGAGCTCTGGAGCTCCCCGCTTTATCATGCAATGTGCTTCGTCTGCCCAGTCTTGCAACCAAGGGCCGGGCAGGGCGAAGGCTACTTCAGGCGAGAGGTCACGTTGTCCTCGATCCAGTGCGGATCCAGCCATTCCACGGGCTGCACCTGCACCCCGCTGATGGTCACCCCGAAGTGCAGGTGGTCGCCGCCCGCCATGCCGGTGGTGCCGGTCTTGCCGATGACTTCGCCCTTTTTCACCTGCTGTCCCACGTTGGCCGAAATCTCGCTGAGGTGCGAGTACAGGGTTTGCAGGCCAAGGCCGTGATCGACAATCACGAGGTTGCCGTAGATGCCGAGCTGCCCGGCAAAGACCACGCGCCCGCTGTTGGAGGCGGGCACTTCCGCCGTGGCCAGCGAGGCGAAGTCGAGGCCGAGGTGGGTCTGGTTGTCCACCTTCTGGCCATTGTAGATGTAGCTGCGGTTATCGGCGAACCCGGCGCGGGTGGCAGAGTTGGGCAGTTGCTGGAACGCGCCGTGCCAGAGCATGGCGGGGGCGGTGTCCTTGCCCACTTCCAGCAGCTTGTGTTCGTTGGCGGTGCGCAGTTCGTTGTTCACTTTCAGAAAGCGTTCCAACTGCGTCATCTCGCCGGGCACTTCCTGCTCGAATTCGGGCATCTTGCTGTACAGGAAGTTTTCGGAAAGATTTATGTTGTCATGCCGGAACACCTTGTCCAGCGGACGGATGACCAGGCGGCTGGCCATGGCGTTGCCGGAAAGGTCAACGGCGGTGATTTCCGGGGCATACTGGCCCATGGTGAGAAAATGCGGAAAGGCGAAGAAACAGATGTAGTCGCCGCTCGGCTGCTTGAACCCCGGAAAGTACAGGTCACCCACCTTCACGCCGGTACGCTCCACCTCTTCGTTGACCGAATAGAGGATGGAACCGGTGCCGCCGCGCCGCACGTAGGGGGGCATGCTCTTTACCGAAACGCGCGGGGGCTGGGTGTCCAGCCGCATGGGGTACACCCTGGTCGTAGTGTTGCCCTTGCCGAACCCGGCCAGCGAGGTGTCTGCCGTGCGCACTTCAAGGTCGAAGGCCCCGTCCTTCAGACCCGCATCCTTCAGGTTGAAGGTCACGCGCTGTTCGCGTCGGCCATCGGTGAAGGCGCTGTCGAGCACGACCAGCGAGTGCGAATTCTTTTTCACCGTGACGGTGACGGACCGGATGCCCGACTTCTTGTCGCGCAGGGTCAGGGTAAGCTCCTGATGCGGCGATGCGCGCCCCGTGTCCGGGCTGAGGATGACTTCAGGCCCTTCCATGTCCTGGAAAAGCATGAAGCCGCCGATGCCAAGCAGCCCAAGCAGGGCCGCGAAGACGATCACGATGGAAAAATTCTTTGCTGCAGTCATGTCTCCTGATCCTTTCAAGTGAAAAGCCGCCCTGAAAGCCGGGCGGCTCGTGTCCAAACCGTTTTGGGGGCCTGCCTAGGGATGCTCGACGGCATCCAGCAGACTGATGGTCAGCTTCAGGAAGTCCGCCTCGGTCACGATGCCCACCAGCTTGCCGTCCTCGGTCACGGGGAGGCACCCGTACTTGTGGTGCAACAGCAGTTCTGCCGCATCGCGCAGCAAGGTGCCGGGGGACACCTGCACCACGTCGGTGCGCATGATTTCGCCCACAGGAATGCCTGCGTCGATTTCGTTCTGCACCGCTTCGTCCACGTCTGCAAAGCGGGAGATGGTGGCGGACAGGATGTCCCGGTGGGTCAGCAGGCCCTGAAAGTCGCCCTTGGCATCCACGATGGGGATGTGCCGGATGCGGGCCAACTGCATCAGCGAGCGTGCGGCCCGAAGGGAATCGGTCTTCTTCAGGGTGAAGAGGCCGGTGGACATGAGGTCGCCGACGTAGAGCATGATTTCCCCCGCATGCGTGTTTCCGCAAGTTTCGCACACTCCGCGCATAAGTCAAGCCAGCGCCCGCGCCGGACGCGACAGACGGGCGTTTCTGGAGGGTGCGGTTGGCGGGTTCGGCAGATCATGTCGTGCCGGACAAATGGTGGCAACCGCCATCGGGCAAGAGCAGGGCAGCCCATGATTGACGGCGGAGACAAAATCTGTTTTCCAAGCCATGCCGGGGCCGTATGGACGAGCGACTCGCAGCGCCCGTCCCGCACGTTTTTCGCCCCTTCCCGCCGCTGTCTGTCATCGGCGTCTTGATCGTGACATCCGCCAGCGTCCTGGCCAGACATTCTGGCCAGCCGTTTGCCGCCGCGCATGCCCACCCGTCCTGTACGGCGCGCCATGCGTGGGTGTTGCACGGGTGGTGGCGCCCGCCGCTTTGGCGGTTCGTCGTTCCGCCCCGCCTGATGCGGCGGCGTGTGCCGGGCGGTCCATTCCGCCTGTCAAGACGCGCAGAAGGCTCGCCAGATGCGGCCCCGCCGGGCACCCATTTCAAAAAGGACCGCGCATGCTCGACATGAAGCGCAATCGTGAGCGCATGGTGAAACAGCAGCTCGAAACGCGCGGCATCACCGACCCCGCCGTGCTGGCGGCCATGCGTTCCGTGCCGCGCCACCTGTTCGTGCAGGAAGCCCTGCGCGCGCAGGCCTACGAGGATCACCCCCTGCCCATCGGGCACGGGCAGACCATTTCGCAGCCGTTCATCGTTGCGCTCATGTCGCAGATCATCGAACCGCAGCCCGGCCTGCGGGTGCTGGAAATCGGCACCGGGTCCGGCTACCAGGCCGCCGTGCTGGCGGAAATGGGGCTGGATGTGTACACGGTGGAACGCATCCGTGAACTGCACGCCGCCGCGCGCGACCTTTTGCGCACCCTGAAGTATCGCAAGGTGCGCCTGAAACTGGACGACGGCACCCTGGGCTGGCCAGAGGCCGCGCCTTACGACCGCATCCTGGTCACGGCAGGTGGTCCCGAAGTTCCGGTCCCGCTCATCGACCAACTGGCCGATCCGGGCATTCTGGTCATTCCCGTGGGTTCCAGCAAGCGCATGCAGGAACTGGTGGTGGTGCGCAAGCAGGGCGGTCGCGTGGTGCGCGAAAGCAAGGGCGGCGTGGCCTTCGTGGATCTTGTGGGCACCCACGGCTGGCGGGGGTAAGCGGGGGGCAATACCCGGCCCGGATGACATTGGCCAGGCCTGCAAGGCTGCGGCAAGGTCCAGACATGGGTGCCCCTGCAGAACCGCCGCGCAATTCACTCCGCGACCGGCATGGCGTTGTGACAGGCATGACATCCGGACAGGGCAGGGCGGACGCCCCGTTTGCGTGCCCGCCTTCAGTTTTCTGGGCCGTTCGCGGTCATCAGGGTGCGCATCCGCACGCTAATCTGGCGCGTCCGCAGTACATGAGGCCGCATTCTCCCCGTCCCCCCATCCCTTTTGCTTGACGGGGCGGGCCGATTCATTACCTTACCGGGGCGGGCAAGCCCCGCCGTATTGCAATTCATGGCCCGCCGCGCCACCGGCCAGGCGGCCACAGACAAGGAGCATCCATATGTCTTCGTGCAGCACCTGTCCCTCGGCCAAGAACAAGGCCGAAACGGGCAAGCCCAGCGCCGGCATGGCCATTCAGGACGAGATCATCTCCTCCACGCTGGGGCGGATCAGATACAAGCTCTTCATCATGAGCGGCAAGGGCGGGGTGGGCAAAAGTTCCGTTACCGTGAACACGGCGGCGGCCCTGGCCGCGCGCGGCTACAAGGTTGGCATTCTGGACGTGGATATTCACGGCCCCAGCGTGCCCAACCTGCTGGGCCTGCGCGCCGGCATAGAGGCCGACGAACGCGGCGGCCTGCTGAACCCCGCGAAGTACAACGACAACCTGTTTGTCATCTCCATGGATTCGCTGCTCAAGGACCGCGACACGGCGGTGCTGTGGCGCGGCCCCAAGAAGACGGCGGCCATCCGGCAGTTCGTGTCCGACGTGAACTGGGGCGACCTGGATTTTCTGCTCATCGATTCTCCCCCCGGCACCGGCGACGAACACATGACCGTGCTGAAGACCATCCCCGACGCCCTGTGCGTGGTGGTGACCACCCCGCAGGAAATCTCGCTGGCCGACGTACGCAAGGCCATCAACTTCCTGCAATATGCCCAGGCCAACGTGCTGGGCGTGGTGGAAAACATGAGCGGCCTGTACTGCCCGCATTGCGGCGGCGAAATTTCGCTGTTCAAGAAGGGCGGCGGGCGCGAACTGGCGGAAAAATACGGCCTGACCTTCCTTGGCGCGGTGCCGCTTGACCCGGCCACCGTGGTTGCCGCCGACCGTGGCGTGCCCGTGGTGATGCTGGAAGAGGATTCGCGCGCCAAACAGGGCTTTCTGGAACTGGCCGACAACATAGCGGCCGCCTCCGAAAACAGCCTGGAAGCCGTGGCCAGCACCCACGCCTGATGTCCTGCAGGGCAGCGGAGCGTGCGATGTCGCGCGCTCCGCGCCTTTTTTCGCGGCATTCATGTCGCGCCATGTCGTCCATCCTCCCTTTGCCAGCGCGGCGAAGTGTGCTAGGAACTCCCTCATGACGCAGCAACCAAGCCCCTTCCAGCGGATGTTCAATCTTGCCAACCGCATCACGCTGGCGCGCATCTTCATCGTGCCCGCCATCGTCGTGTTGCTCATGTATCCCGGGCGCGTCACCTGCCTGGTGGCCGTGGTGCTGTTTGCGCTGGCCTCCATCACCGACATCATCGACGGACACATTGCCCGCCGGTCGAACATGGTGACCAGTTTCGGCAAGTTCCTGGACCCGCTGGCCGACAAGATCCTCATCGGTTCGGTGCTGATCATGCTGGTGGAACTGGGCTGGATAGCCGGGTGGATCGCCATCGTCATCATTGCGCGGGAGCTGATCGTCACCGGCCTGCGGGCCGTTGCCGCAGACGAGGGGCTGGTCATCGCCGCCGACAAGTTCGGCAAGATGAAAACCGTGATGCAGATGTTCGCGCTGGTGCCCCTGGTGCTGCACTTTCCCTGGTTCGGGCTGGACCCCAACCCGGCGGGGCAGTTTATGCTTTACATCGCCTTGTTTCTCACGGTATTTTCAGGCTTCAACTACCTGTATACATTTTACGGAAACTGGCTGAAGGAAGGCGCCGGACGGGCCTAGCCCGCACAGGTGGGGCGCATGGCCGGAGACGCATTCATGCAGGATCACGAGGGGCTGCACAGCCGGTTGAAAAACTGCCTGCAAACCATCCTTGAGCTGGAGCCGGATCTGGAACGGCTGGAACTTGGGGGGGAGCTGATGCAGGAGTTCACCGTGCTCAAGTCGTTCATGGAACGGCTTGACGCCGTGCTGCTGGACGAGGACGACGTGCGCCGCATAGAACGGGCCACGGCAAATTTTCTGGAAGAACTGAAAGGGCCGGTTTCAGCCATGCGCCGCCGCGGCGAGCAGCATCGGCTGTTGCAGTGATCGAGATGTTCTGGCGTCGCCTGCTCATCGGTCTGTCACTGGCCCTCAACGTCGTCCTGCTGTATCGCCTTGTCTGGAGCGGACAGGGAATTGTCGCGTACAAGGTGCTGAAGCAGCAATGCACCACCATGGAGACCCGGCTGAAGGATCTCGACGCCCGCAACCTGGCCCTCAGCCGCGAAATACGGCTCTTGCAGGCGGACGGAAAATATGTCGAAAAGATGATCCGCAAGCGGTTGAACTTCGTGAAGGACAACGAAATCCTCTACATCTTCCCCGAGACGCAGGCGGAAGCGGCCACACCGGGAGCCGGATCTGATGAAGGCAAAAATTGAGTGGTATCAAGAAGTACTTGAACTCGAACCGAGTTCGAAGGTCTTTTTTCCGCTCGCCCGCCTGCTGGCTGAGAACAGCCAACCTGATGACGCCATATCCACCCTGCGACAGGGGCTGGACCGCCATCCCGAATTCATAGAAGCCCGCCTTTTTCTCATTGAACTCCTGCATTCCAGCCACAGGGACGATTTGCGCGACGGCGAAGTGGGCAAGCTTGCCCGCCTGCTGGGCGCATATCCCGGCTTCTGGGATGCGTGGAGCGCCTGCCTTGCCGCCGGGGACAAGGGACGCGATACCGCGCTGGCCCTGGCCTTTCTGGCTGCCTCGTTCCGTTCCGGCTCTCAGAGCGCACTGTCGTGGACCTCGGTCATAGAGCACGGCCTGCGCGCCATGCTGGGCGATAATGGTGCTGCCCCTGCGCAATCTCCCGCCGCATTCGTTGCGCCTGTCGCGCCAGTCGCACCTGGCGCGCCCATCGCGTCCGATGCCGCCGCCCGCCCCGCCCCCTCCGTTCGGTCGAAACCGGCTGGCAGGGCGGCTGACGCGGAGATGGCCGCCTCCGGACCCTCAGGCGCTCCCCGATCCTCCGCCCCCTCGCCGGGTCACGCGGGCATGCATGCTGCGCCAGGCGGTTCCGCGGATGTTCCTGCAAACGTCGCGCATGATGGCGCTGACGGGCAGGACGAGGAAGAAGAACATTTTTCGTTGCGTACCCGTTCCATGGCGCAGGTGCTCGCCGAACAGGGAGACCTGAAGGGCGCCCTGGACATCTACGAGGAACTGCTTGCCGCAGCGGACAACGACGAAGAGCGCGCCGACATCGCAGGCGTGATCCAGGAACTCACCAACCGCCTCAAGTCCGCGGGGGAGGGAAGCCAGCGGCAGCAGGTGGCCGACGAGGGGCAGCCCCTGCAGGGCAAACACAAGCTCATCCACATGCTCGAATCGCTGGCCGAACGCCTGGAAGCGCGGGTTCAGGGCTAGCTGGCACGAAATCCGTATTCAACCCACGCGCGGGGATACCGCGCGGCAGCCGAGCGCGTCCTTCAGGATGAAGGAGGGACGGGGTAAGCCCCGCGCCAGGCGACTGCCGCAGATCGTAACGATCCATTCAGGAGAAAGAGAGTGCAGCGAGTCAACAAGGCCGCCTGTCTGCTGCTCGCGCTGGGCGTGCTGCTGGCGACGGGGTGCAAGCACGAGGCCAAGGGGTACTGGAAGGAAACCCGCCGGTACTACCGCGAATATCTGAACACACCCGCCAAGCTGGACATGGACGACAAGGGTGAGGCTGAACCCGCCGAAACCCGCCTGGCAGAAGGTTTTTCCGGCATCGACATTCAGTTGCGCGCCCTTGAGCGCGCCCTGGAAAACAGCGACCGCAAGCCCGATGCCGCATGGGCCAAGCAGATGTTCCAGCGTTTTCCGTGGATCAGCGGCCTTGCCGCCGTGGACAGCAACGGCAACGTCATGGCCCAGCAGCCCGATGCGGCCATGAAGCCTCTGGACTTCGAGCCGCTGCTCAAGGAAGACGCCAAACAGAACATGCGTGCCCTGCGCGGCTATGTACAGGACACCCCCCTTGGGGCGGAAGTGTACGTGGGCGTGCCCGTGTATGTCGGGGCTGATTTTCGGGGCCTGGTCATCGCCCATTTCGACATGCGCGCGCTGCTGCCGTATTCGGCAAGCCCGGCGGACCTGATGATCGCCGCCCCCGGCCAGATCATGTGGCCCGGTCGCTTCGATGCCGCCGCAACACCCGTGTCCTCCACCGACTGGAACGCCGTGGTCGCCAAGCAGGCGTATGGTTCCGTCTCCAACGGCAATGGCGAGTTCTACTGGGTGTCGCGCTATCTCGGCAACCTGCCGCTGGTTTTTGCCGTGCCCGAGTCAGGCAGCTTCCCCGAAAAGCCGGAGCAACTCGCCATTCTCAAGCAAGCCGCCTCGCTGGGTTCGGCCAACACGCCCAACGAGCCGGTGACTGAAATCCAGCCCGCGTATCCCGAACTGGACGAATCCGAAGGTAGCATCCTGACCAAGCCCGCGCCTCAGGCGTCGGACGAGCAGAAGGTCAAGGAAGAAGCCATCCGATAAGGTTTGCGTTGCGCCGGGGCGTATCCGTTTCCGCCGTGCGGCGGACGGTGCGCCCCGGCGCGCGCCGTTTCTGGCCTTTCCTTCATCCGCCGGGCGCAGCCGCCCGGAAATTGCCACACCGCGCCGCAGCAGGCGCGGTTTCGCCAGGAGCATTCCATGCCAGAGGTTACCGTTACCGAGCATCTGCTGTTGCACCAGAAGCGTTCGCCCGCAGCCACCGGCCAGTTCACCACCCTGTTGAACGACCTCATCCTGTCCGCCAAGATCATCGCCCGCAGCGTGAACAAGGCGGGCCTGCTGGACGTTCTGGGCGGCACCGGCGAGGTCAACGTGCAGGGTGAAAACGTGCAGAAGCTGGACGAATTCGCCAACCGCGTGCTCATCTACCGCATGGAGCGCTCCGGTGCTTTGTGCGCCATGGGTTCTGAAGAGAACGCCGACGTCATCCGCGTGTCCGAAAAGCTCACCCGGGGCGATTACATTCTCATTTTCGACCCGCTTGACGGTTCTTCCAACATCGACGTGAACATCAACGTCGGCACCATTTTCTCCATCCTGCGCCGCAAGTCGCCTTCCGGCGACGACGCCACCATGGAAGACGTGTTGCAGGCGGGTACCGAGCAGGTGGCCGCAGGCTACATCCTGTACGGCCCCTCGACCATGCTGGTGTATTCCACCGGCCAGGGCGTGCATGGCTTTACCCTGGACCCCACCGTGGGCGAATTCCTGCTCTCGCACCCAGATATCCGCATCCCCGAACGGGGCAAGATATACTCCGTCAACGAGTCCTACTGGCACTACTGGGACGACGCCACCCGCGAGGCGGTGGGCTACTTCAAGGGCACCGACAACGAACGCGGCAAGCCCTATTCCCTGCGCTACGTGGGGTCGCTGGTGGCGGATTTCCACCGCACCCTGCTGTACGGCGGCATCTTCATGTACCCCATGGACCAGCGCGACCCGCAAAAGCCCCAGGGCAAGCTGCGCCTGCAGTGCGAAGCCTCGCCCCTGGCCTTTCTGGCCGAGCAGGCTGGCGGCCTTGCCACCGACGGCACGGGCCGCATCCTGGACATCAAGCCCCAGGTGCTGCACGAGCGCGTGCCCCTGTTCATCGGCTCGCGCCGCGACGTGCAGGCCGTGACCGACATCTACACCCGCCACGCGAAGTAGGCGGGGCAGCCTTTTTGGGAAAGGCAGTAATCGGGGAGGGGAAGGACACTTTTTCAAAAGTGTCCTTCCCCTCCCCGAACCCCTACCCCTCCCTCAAAACTTTTTATTTGCGAAAGGACATGACACCAGCTTCGTTCGTGCGACGTCCAATCCTTGATAAAACGGCTCTATCATGCTCTGTCTCGGCATAGAAACCTCGTGCGATGAAACCGCTCTGGCGCTGGTGCGCGACGGCGTGGTCATTGCCGACGTCATGTCCTCACAGGCCGACGTGCATGCCCTGTTCGGCGGGGTGGTGCCGGAACTGGCCTCGCGCGAGCATTACCGGCTCATCGGCGCCCTGTATGACGAGGTGCTGCGCCGCGCGGGCGTGACCGCCGCCGACATCGACGTGGTGGCCGTGGCGCGCGGGCCGGGCCTGCTGGGCAGCCTGCTGGTGGGCATGGGCTTTGCCAAGGGGCTGGCGCTGGCCACCGGCGCGCGGCTGGTGGGGGTCAACCACCTGCATGCCCATCTGCTGGCGGCGGGCATTGCCGAAGAATTGCCGTATCCCGCCTTGGGCCTGCTGGTTTCCGGCGGGCATACCCACATCTACCGCATGGAATCGCCGCGCCGCATGCATCTGCTGGGCCGCACCCTGGACGACGCGGCGGGCGAGGCCTTTGACAAGGTGGCCAAGCAACTCGGCCTGGCCTACCCCGGCGGGCGCACCATCGACGAACTGGGCCGCAAGGGCAGGGCAACCCCCAGCATGTTTCCCCGGCCCTACATCGATAATGACAATCTTGATTTCAGCTTCAGCGGCCTGAAAACCGCCGCCGGACTGGTGGTGCAGGCCAATCCGGCCTTGATCGAGGCCGCGCGTGCCGTGGCCGACGGTTCTGCTGGCGAGGCTTGCAACCCGCCCCTGCATGGCCCGTCTGATTTGCCCGGTCTGCTCGACCTGGCTGGTCTGCATGACATGTGCGCCTCGTTCAACCACGCCGTGGCCGATACCTTGCGCATCAAGCTGGAGCGCGCCCTGGTGCGCGAAAACGGGCCGCTGCCCGGCACGCCCGCCACACCGGCACGGAAAAAGCGGAAAAAAGGCAGAGCGGCTGCAATGGATGCCGTTCAGGCCGCATCCCCCGTTCAGGCAATATCACCAGATGGGACCGCCCCTGCCGCAGATGCAGGGCAGGGCTGTTCGCCCCCCGATGCTCACCGCACCCCCGTGCGGGCGCTGGTGGCCGCCGGGGGCGTGGCCGCCAACTCGTTCGTGCGTGAAGCCCTGCACGACCTGGCGCAACGCGCCGGGTTGCCGTTGCTGTTGCCGTCCCCAGCCCTGTGTACCGACAACGGCGTCATGGTGGCGCATGCAGGGTGGCGGCTGGCGTCCCTTGGGCTGGGGCACGACCTTGCGCTGGAGGCCATCCCGCGCGGGCGAACGATTCCCGATGATTTCACCATGTTCGAGTGTGTATAGAAGCGGGCTGCATGCACCGTCGTGCTTGACACGCCAGCAGCGCCCTACTATTTCTTCATAGGTTGGCAGGAGGCGGGGCGCCTGCCGGGGCATCGCCATGCGCGGTTCGCCGTGCAGCCCTTGCGGACCGCAGTTTCTGCCCAAGCCTGTTCCGGGTCCTGTCCGTATCGAGACCGGGTATTGACCATCTCGTGTGCGGTCGCCGCATCGCATATACGACCAAAAGGAGAGCACCATGGCCGTTCAGATCACCGACGCCAACTTCGAAGCCAACGTCCTCAAATCCTCCATTCCTGTGCTGATCGATTTCTGGGCTCCCTGGTGCGGTCCGTGTCGCGCGATGGGCCCCGTCATCGACGAACTGGCCGCCGAATACGACGGCAAGGTGCTCATCGCCAAGATGAACGTGGACGAAAACCCCGCCACCCCCTCCAAGTACGCCATCCGCGCCATTCCCACCCTGATCCTGTTCAAGGGCGGCGAAGTGGTCGAACAGATCACCGGCGCCGTGTCCAAGAGCAGCATCAAGGACATGATCGCGCAAAAGGCCCTTGGCTAACATGAAGACTTACGACGCCATCGTCATCGGAGGAGGGCCGGCCGGCGTGACGGCCGCCCTCTATCTTTTGCGTTCCGGCGTGAGCGTCGCCTTCGTCGAAAAGCTGTCTCCGGGCGGTCAGGTTCTCATGACCGCCGAAATAGAGAACTACCCCGGCTTTCCAAAGGGCATCCAGGGGTGGGAACTGGCGGACCTGTTCGCCGCCCACCTTGAACGCTACCCCCACGACAAGTACAACGACGCGGTGACTGCCATCGAACCCGCACCCGGTGCGAACCGCGTGCGCGTGGGCGACGAGTGGATCTGCGGCAAGACCGTGGTGGTCTGCTCCGGCTCCCGCTACAAGAAGCTGGGGCTGCCGGATGAAGACCGCCTGATCGGCAAGGGCATCTCGTATTGCGCCCTGTGCGACGGCAACTTCTTTCGCGGCCAGAAGGTCGGCGTGGTGGGCGGCGGCAACTCTGCCCTTGAAGAATCGCTGTACCTTGCCAAGCTGGCGGCCAACCTGCACCTGATTCACCGCCGCGAAGAGTTTCGTGGTTGCAAGTGCTATCAGGAAAAGGTGCAGTCTGCCGCCAACATCGACATCGAGTATTCTTCCGTCGTCAGAAAGCTGCACGGCGACAACGCCCTTACCGGCGTTACCCTGGCCGACGTGAAGACGGGCGAAGAGCGTTTTCTGCCCCTGGACGGGCTGTTCATCTTCATCGGCTTCGAACCCGTGGGCGACTTTCTGCCCGACGGCATCGACAAGGACCCTCAGGGCTTCATCATCACCGATACCGAGATGCGCACCAGCCTGCCGGGTGTCTTCGCCGCCGGAGACATCCGGTCGAAGTCCTGCCGCCAGGTGACCACCGCCGTCGGTGACGGGGCCACTGCCGCAACCGCAGCCTTCACCTACCTGGAACAGCTCGATGCGTAACGCCCTTTCCCGTATCCTGACCGTCGTCCCCCTTTTGCTGCTGCTTTCGGGCTGCGGCATCATCGACTATTTCTACCTGCCCCCACCGGAAGAAACGGCGCAGGAACTGTTTGAATCCGGCAACGACTACATGCGCGAAAAGCGCTATGGCGAAGCGGCGGAATCCTTCAGCAAGCTGAAGGAACAGTTCCCGTTCAGTCCGTACACCATCGAGGCCGAACTCTCGCTGGCCGACGCCCACTTCCTGGACGAGGACTACCTGCTGGCAGGCGAAGCCTACAAGGAATTCGAAACCCTGCACCCCCGGCACGAGGCCATTCCCTACGTGCTGTACCAGGTGGGGCAGTCTCGCCAGAAGGCCTTCCTGTCCATCGACCGGCCCACCACGGGCCTGACGGAAGCCATCCAGTACTACCAGCGCCTGCGCGAAAGCTACCCCGGCACCGAATACGCCGAGAAGGCCAAGCAGCACATCGCCGAATGCCGCCGCCTGCTCGCCGAGCGCGAACTGTACATCGGCGACTTCTACTGGCGCGCGGAACGCTACGGTGCAGCCTGGCGGCGCTACGTGTACGTGGTGGAAAACTTCCCGGAAATCACCGAACTGCGCGACCACGCAGAGGCCAAGGGCAAGGTCGCCTACCTCAAGTATCGCCAGCAGCAGTCGCAGAAGGTGCATGAACAGCGCGAAGGCTCCTGGAAGCGCTGGTTCAACTGGCTCTAGGCTTACACGACAGCGCATGAACGAAGGCGGTCCCTCTCGCGGGGGGCCGCCTTTTTCTATGGCGCACGCCGGGTGGCCTTTGGGTGGGGTCCGGTCGGAAAAGACCTGACGCGAAGAGCGCATGACTCTTGGGCAGGCAGGCATGAAAACACGCAACGGCCTGTGCCGGGGATAATGAGGAAATGCCCGCACGTCCGTGTACCGGCGTCATGGCATTCCTTGTTTTCTGTCGGGCGGATAAGAGCAGGGCAAGTTGGAGCGGTATGTCCGATCAGGAAAAAGCGGGGCAGGCCGGAAAGGACAAGCGGACAGGCAACAAGAGGCGGGGGAGGGGCAGAAAAAAAGCAACCGCCCATCAGAAACATGGGCGGTTGTCTGCCGCGTGACGGCATCACCAACGGGCATGCCGATGATGCTGTAGAGTATGGACGTTGCGATCAGTTCAGGAAGCCGCGCACGCCAGTGAACACGATCTGCGCGGACAGGGCCGCCAGGATCAGGCCGGTGATCTTGCTGAGGATGGAAATGCCGGTGCGGCCCAGCAGTTTTTCAATGGCCGGGCCGATGTACAGGATCATCGCCACGCACAGCACCGCCGCCAGCAGGCCAAGGCTGGCCACCACCCGCTCCAGCGGACCGCGCACCGTGGCCCCCATGACCATCAACGCGCCGATGGTGGCGGGGCCCACGGTGATGGGAATGGCCAGCGGCACAACGCTGATGTCGCCGTTCACTTCCTGCACCCGCGAAGGCGAGGGGTCACGCACCAGGGCCACGGCAGACAGGAACAGCAGCGCCCCGGAGCCGATGCGGAAGGCGTCCAGGGTGATGCCGAACAAGTCGAAAATGTATTCGCCGAAAAAGTACAGGCACATGCACACGACGTACACGGCAACGCCCACGCGCACGGCAAGTCGCCGTTGCGCCTGCGACGTCATGTCCCTGGTCATGGTCAGGAACATGGTCAGGACGAAGAACGGGGTCAGCAGGAAGAACATCTTGACCAGGGTGGTCACGAACAGGTTGGCTATGGCGCTCATGGGATGCCGCTCCGATGGGGTGGCAGGGTTGCGTGCTGGTCGCCCCGCCCAGCCATATCAGGATGGCTGGGCGGGGCAGGGCAAGCGGATTGTACAGCGCCGGGTGGTTCGTCGGGAAGGGGTAACCTCCGGACGACCGCCCGGAGTTTCGGACGATGCTAGGCGCGGTGGATGGGCAGCGCGCCGAAGGACTGGCTGGTGGGCATGACCTCTATGCGGCTCACGTTGACGTGGGCCGGGCAGGACACCGCCCAGGCGATGGTTGCGGCAATGTCTTCCGGCCGCAGGGCGGACGCGCCTTCATACAGTTTGGCGGCGCGGTCGGCGTCACCACCAAAGCGCACCACGGAAAACTCGCTTTCCGCAAGCCCCGGCTCCACGTTGGTCACGCGCACGCCGGTGCCGTGCAGATCGGCCCGCAGGCCGCGCGAAAACTGCATGACAAACGCCTTGGTGCCACCATACACGTTGGCCCCGGGGTAGGCATAGGTGCCGGTGATGGACCCCAGGTTGACCACGTGGCCGCGCCCCCGTTCCACCATGCCGGGCAGCAGGGCGCGGGTGACGTGCAGCAGGCCCTTGATGTTGGTGTCCACCATGGCGGACCAATCGTCCAGGCTGCATCGGTGGGCGGGTTCCAGGCCCAGGGCAAGGCCGGCATTGTTCACCAGCACATCCACGGCGCGCCATGCTTCGGGCAGGTTTTCAAGCGCGGCCTGCACAGCCGCTGCATCACGCACGTCGAAGCACAGCGGCAGGCACTTGTCCGCCCCAAGCTCCGCAACCAGCGCGTCCAACCGGTCCTGACGCCGCCCGGTGGCGATGATGCGCCAGCCGTCGGCGGCAAAGCGGCGGGCAGTGGCCGCGCCGAACCCGGCGGTGGCTCCGGTTATGCAGACAATGCCCCCGCCGGAGACGGAAGGGGCGGAAGCAGGCGTGGTAGCGGTTGTGGCGGTCATGATGGTGTCCTGTACGCTGAAAGTTCCTGTAAAGGGCGCAGCACCCCGATGCTCCGGAAGCACGGCGGGCCATGCCCGTATCGCTACCCGCCTTGGCGCAGAGAGCAGCCGGAGGGGCGGGCGGCATGGGGCATACTAGCCCCGGCGCGTATGACAGGCAAGCCGTTCGTACGCACAAACGGTGGCGGCAGCTCAGCAGACTGCCATGAGACAGACGTTACATGTGTTGCGCCAGCATATCGACACGGAACGCACCCCCGTGCTAGATTTGCAGCAAACACTGCCGCACTCCCTTGCGGCGGTTCTGCCGCCGGTACGCTTCCGGCCTTGTCGCCGCATCCGGTCAGACAATCCATTCCCCTGCCGCACCGGACCATCCCGCCGCGCGTGGCGCACGTCCAACCGCAACACAGGAAGGCACACATGGCCCATACCTTCACCTATCCCCGCGACGTGAAAACCGTCTACTACTTCGGCACCTGCCTCGTGGACATGTCGTTCCCGCAGGCGGGCATGGCGGGCATGCACCTGCTGCGCCGCGCCGGGGTGGAAGTGGTCTTTCCGCAGGAACAATCATGCTGCGGCCAGCCCGCATACAACTCCGGCTTTCTTGAAGAAGCCAGGGCCGTGGCCAGGGCGCAGATGAAGGCCTTTTCAAAGGCCGACTGGCCCATCGTGGTGCCCTCCGGCTCGTGCGCGGGCATGATGCGCCATCATTACCCGGAAATGTTCGCCAACGACCCGGAATACTTCGATGTGCGCAAATTTTCCGAACGGGTCTTCGAGCTGGGCGACTTTCTGCACAACGCCCTGCACGTGCAATACAAGGACAAGGGCAAGCCGGTGAAGGTCACGTGGCATTCCTCGTGCCATGCCATGCGCGAAATGGGGGCCACGGCTGCCGCAAAGGCGCTCATCGGCCAACTGTCCAACGTGGAGCTGGTGGAGATAGAGCGCGAGTACGAATGTTGCGGCTTTGGCGGCACGTTCTCCATCAAGCAGCCGGAAATTTCCGCCGCCATGGTGGCGGACAAGGTGGAAGACATCCGGGCAACCGGGGCTTCGGCCATCCTTTCCGGCGACTGCGGCTGTCTGATGAACATCGGCGGGGCCATGGAGCACAAGGGCGTGCCCGTAACGCCCCGCCACCTTGCCGAATTCATATGGGAGCGCATCAATGGGTAGCCAGCACCTCGACTTTACCGCCAACGTCACCGAGGCCCTTGCCGACCGCCAGTTGCGCGCCAACTTCAAGTCGGCCCTTACCGGTCTGATGAAAAAGCGCGTGGCCGTGCTGCCCGACCCGGCAGAGCGCGAACGCATGCGCGACGACGCGGAAGCCGCCAAGCGCAAGGCCCTGTCCAAGCTGCCCGAACTGCTGGAGCGGCTGGAGCGCAAGTGTACGGAAAACGGCATCATCGTACACTGGGCGGAAACCACGGCAGAAGCCAACGAGATCATTCTGGGCATCATGCGCAGCCACGACGCCACCAAGCTGGTGAAGGGCAAGTCCATGGTCTCGGAAGAAATGCACCTGAACCACTTTCTGGAAACCCATGGCATAGAGGCGCTGGAAACGGACCTTGGCGAGTTCATCATCCAGCTGAACCACGAGCCGCCCTCGCACATCATCGTGCCCGCCGTCCACAAGAACCGCCAGCAGGTAGGGCGCATCTTTGCCGACAACCTGGAAGGCATTCCCTACACCGACGTGGTGGAGGAACTGAACGCCATCGCCCGCCGCACCCTGCGCGAAAAGTTCCGCACCGGGCACGTGGGCCTTTCTGGCGTCAACTTTGCCGTGGCCGAAACAGGCACCCTGGTGCTGGTGGAAAACGAGGGCAACGGGCGCATGTGTACCACGGTGCCGCCGGTGCATGTGGCTGTCATGGGCCTGGAGAAGGTGGTGGAATCGCTGTCCGACCTGCCGCCCCTGCTGCGCCTGCTGACGGCGTCCGCCACGGGCCAGCTGGTCACCACCTACGTCAACTGCATCACCACCCCCCGCAAGGACGGTGAACGGGACGGCCCCAAGGAAATCCACCTGGTCATCCTGGACAATGGCCGCTCGAAGATGCTGGCCGATGCGCAACTGCGCCGCACCCTGCAATGCATCCGCTGCGGCACCTGCCTGAACCATTGCCCGGTGTACATCCGCATCGGCGGGCACGCCTACGGTTCGGTGTATCCCGGCCCCATCGGCAAGATCCTTACCCCGCAGATCGACGGGCTGGCCGACAAGGGCGTGCTGGCCACTGCGTCCAGCCTGTGCAACGCCTGCGAAGAAGTGTGCCCGGTGCGCATCCCCATTCCGGGCATCATCCGGCGCATGCGCACAGAAGCGTACGACGAGAAGGGCGACGGCGTGGTGAAGGGACACGGGACCAAAAAGAACCTGCTGGAAACCCTGGTCTGGAAGGGCTGGGAACTGGCCTACCGCATCCCGGCGCTGAACAGGTTTGTGGTATCCATGCTGGGCAAGTTCGGCGACAGGCTGCCCAACGTCGGCCCGCTGAAGGCCTGGACCAGCGTGCGCACCGCGCCGCGCTTTGCGCCCAAGAGCCTGCATCAACTCGCCAAGGAAGAGGGGATTCGCCATGAGTAGCACCGCCCGCGACCGCATCTTCGCGCGCCTGCACGCGGCGCGCACCACCGTTTCGCCGTACGTGCCCCAGGGCGGCAACTGGCAGGCCCCCATGCTGGACAAGGCCCAGCGCATCGAACTGCTGAAAAAGCGCATGGAAACCGTGCGCTCGGAAGTACACGTGCTTCCTGAAGCTGAATGGCCCGCCAAGCTGGCGGAACTGCTGAAGGCCCGCGAGGCCAAGACCCTGACCTACGGCCACGAAGCGTGGTTTGGCGGTACACTGCGCTCCAAGATCAAGGGCAAGGGACTGCCCAAGCTGGTGCCCTATGGCGAAAACGTGGAGGCCTTCCGCGATGAGTTGTTCGGCATCGACGTGGGCATCACCTCCACCCTGGGCGGCATTGCCGAAAACGGCACGCTCATCGTCTGGCCCACGCCGCAGGAACCGCGTCTGCTCTCGCTAGTGCCCACAGTGCATGTGGCGCTGCTGAAGGCCGACACCATCTACAGCACCCTTGCCGAGGCCATGCACGAAATGCGCTGGGCAGAGAACATGCCCACCAACGCGCTGCTCATCTCCGGCCCGTCCAAGACGGCGGACATCGAGATGACTCTGGCCTTCGGGGTGCATGGGCCCAAGGAGTTGATCGTTCTTGTGCTGGAATAGGCGAGGCAACGCGGACGAAAATCCGTGTTTTCGGGATGCCTGAACGCGCATAACCGTTGACAACCGCGCGCCGGAAAGGGGGATTCCCTTTTTCCGGCGCGTCGCGCATGGTGCGGCAACACTGCAACCAAGGGGGAAACATGCCACGGGACGACAACACCTACGACCATGCAGGGTCCGGGCACGCCGAGGATCAGCCCGACGAGTCTGGTCCCGCCATGCCTGGGCACGCCTTCTACCGGCACTTCAAGGGACGGTACTATCAGGTGGTGGGCGAGGCGCTGGACACGGCCACAGAGGGCAGGGTGGTGGTGTACCGCACCCTGTATCCGTCCGGCCATGATCTGTTCACCCGCCCGTACGACGAATTTCACGGCTGGAAGATCACCGACGACGGCGAGCGCGTGCGCCGGTTCACACCGGTGGCGTACGCCGACCTGCCCGACGACGCCCGCGTCCGTGTGGTCGCCGCGCTGAACCTGTCATCCGGATAGGCAGGGCGTCCGTTACGAACGCTCCTGTCCCGTCCCGGCGCAGATTCGTCTGAAGTCGATGTTCATCATCAATGACGGCACGATGCGCGCTCTTTGCTGGTCACGCCGAAACGCCCGTGCTAGGATGCCGTGCGCCCTTTCCTTGATCAATGCCAAGACGGCCAACTGCCGCAGCGGCACTGACGGGACCGTGGGCGCACACACCGCATGCCTGCCCCTGTAACGCAACATCCGCGCCGCAGCTTGCAGGCCAGGCCAGCCCGGAGGCGTCATGCAACCCCACGATTACGAAACCGCCCTGCGCGAAAAGAACGCCGCCGCGCTGTCCTCGGTGCTGGCCGCCGTGCTGCTGACCTCGCTCAAGCTGGTGGTGGGCGTATCCACCAACAGTCTGGGCATTCTGTCGGAAGCTGCCCACAGCGGGCTGGACCTGGTGGCCGCCGCCGTCACCTGGTTTGCGGTGCGCATCTCCTCCCGCCCGCCGGACGCACGCCACCCCTACGGGCACGGCAAGATCGAGAACCTTTCCGCCCTGGTGGAAACGCTGCTGCTGCTGGTCACTTGCGGCTGGATAGTGTGGGAAGCCATGCATCGACTGTTCGTGGAGCCGGAAACCGTTGTTCCGTCGGCGTGGGGCCTTGGGGTGATGGGCATATCCATCGTGGTGGACTTCTCGCGTTCGCGCATGCTGCGCCGCGTGGCCAAGAAGTACAACAGCCAGGCCCTGGAAGCTGACGCGCTGCATTTTTCCACCGACATCTGGTCATCCGCCGTGGTCATCGTGGGCCTGCTGGCCCTGCTGGCGGCGGATCTGCTGCCCGAAGGCTCGGCCCTGCGGCCCTTGCTGGAGCGCGCCGACGCCGTGGCCGCCCTTGCGGTGTGCGCCATCGTGGTCCACGTCAGCCTCAGCCTTGGCCGACGCGCCGTGGACGCCCTGCTGGACGGCGGCGACGCAAGCCTTGCCGGGCGCATCGAGGCCGCCGTGAACGCGCAGCCAGGCGTGGTGCGGGTGGAGCGCACCCGCGTGCGCGAAAGCGGTCCGCACGCCTTCGTGGACATGACCATTATCGTGGCGGCAGGGTTGTCGCTGGACGCGGCCCACGAGATCACCCAACAGGCGGAAGCCGCCGTACGCGAGGTGGCCCCCGGCGCGGACGTGACCATTCATTTCGAGCCGCAGCAGGCCGGGGAGCGGGGCGTGCTGGACCGCATCCGCTGCGTGGCCGCCGCTCACGCGTTGCCCGTGCATGCCGTGGAAGTCGTCGAAGCCCAGCCCGACGCCACAGCCCCGCACGATTTGATGGTGGAACTTCATGTAGAACTTGAAGGGCACATGCCGCTATCCGACGCGCATGCCCGCGTCACCGCCTTTGAAGAGGCCCTGCGCGCCGAACTTGGCCCGTTGCACGTGGCCACGCACCTGGAGCCTGCGCAAACGCCGGAGGAACGCACACCGTCTCGCCTGATGGAATCGCCCAGCATCAAGGCAGCGGTGCAGGCTGCGGCAGACGCGGAACCCGACGTGCTCGACTGCCACCACGTGCATATCCGCAGGCAGGGCGAAGACGTTTCCGTCAGTTTTCATTGCCGCATGGCCCCGGATACCCCGGTGACCGAGGCACACCGCGTGTCTGCCGCCGTAGAGGCCCGCTTGCGCGCCAGCCTGCCCGAACTGCGCCGGGTGGTGGTGCATATGGAGCCGGAACGGGCGTAACCCCGCCAGCGGCAGGAAACCCAAGTTATACTCCGCTAACTATCAAGAATGGACTAGCCTTGCTGTGTTGCCGACATCCACCGCAAGACGTGATCCGCGAGGCACCCATGTCACGCCGTATTCTTGATGGGTCCATTCGCAAGAAACTTACGCTGCTGATCCTCATCTCCGCGCTCCCCACGCTGGCCCTCATCCTCATCCTCGGATTGCAGGCCAGAAACAGGGCCATCGAAGACGCCACACACGGATTGCAAGGCTTTGTCCGTACGGCGGCCGAAACCCAGGTCCGGACGACCACGGCGACACGGCTGCTCATGGAAAACCTGTCCCGTGTACCCGAAGTGCAGCGCGCCGACATTCCGGCCTGCACGCGCATCTTCATCAATGTGCTCCGGATCAATCAGCAACGCTATTCCGCGCTTCATCTGGTTGATCTTGACGGCAACATCATGGCTACCGGCGGCCCGACCAGCGGCGTCAATTTTGCCAACGTCAAGCATTTCCAGGATGCGCTGAAGACTCGCAGTTTTGTCGTGGGCGAGTATCAACTCGGTGTCAGCCTGGGCGTTCCCGTCCTTCCCTTCGGCTGTCCCGTCTTTGACCCCGACGGCAATATCCGCGCGGTGTTGCTGGCCAGCATCCTGCTAAGCAACTACGGAGAGCAGTTTTCCGAAATGCGGTTTCCGCCGGACTCCTTCTTCGGTGTCAGCGATCATCAAGGGGTGCGCCTGTTCCGCTTTCCGGAAATCGATGGCATCTCCATGGGCCGCCCCATCCACGGCCCCATGTTCACGGCTGCAAAGGCCAACGGCGAGGAAGGTCTTGTGGAAGACATGGGGTCGGACGGAGTGTTGCGCCTTGTGGCCTTCCGCCAGATTCGCACCAGCCCGGAAGCCCCGCCCTACATGTACATGTTCGCGGGCACGTCCAAGGCACGAATTCATGCCCAGGCCTGGGAAATCCTGTGGCGCGACCTGGGCATCCTGTTGCTGATGGTGGTGCTCACACTGTTCAGCGGCTGGTTTTTTGGCGGGCGAAACGTGGGCCGCAGGCTGGAAGACCTTGCCGCAGCTGCCACGCAGATCGGCGAAGGCCACCTTGCCACGCGGGTGGCCCCCGATCCGGGAATTACCGAAATCGACATCCTTGCCCAGTCCTTCAACGACATGGCCAGTGCGCTGGAGCAGGACAGGCGCGAACGCGCGCGCACGGAGGCCGAACTGCGCGAGGCCAGAAGCCAGGCCGAGGCGGCCAACCACGCCAAAAGCCTGTTCCTCGCGAACATGAGCCACGAACTGCGCACGCCTCTCAACGGGCTGCTGGGCATGCTGCAACTCATCAAGGGCAACGAGGATGCCAATGAACGGGACGCGTATCTGGACCTTGCCCAGCGTTCCGGCCGCCGCCTGACCGACCTTCTGGGCGACCTGCTGGACCTGTCGCGCATAGAGGCCGGGGGCATGCACATCAGCAGCAAGCCCTTCACTCTGGCCAGCACCTTTGCGGCGCTGGCGGAGACCTTTTCGCCCATGCACCAAAGCAAACGGGTGCCGCTCGTTTTCGCATGCGCGCCGGATATCCCGCCGGTACTCGTGGGGGACGAGGTGCATGTCCGGCAGGTACTGTTCAACCTCGTGGGCAACGCCATGAAGTTCACCGACAAGGGCGAGGTGCGTCTGGAGGTCTTTCCGTTGCTGCCCATGCCCACCGGGGAAATACGGCTGCTGTTCATCGTCCGCGATACGGGCATCGGCATTCCGGACGACAAGCTGGATCATATCCTCCGCCCCTTTGCCCAGGTGGAGGAAAGCTATACCCGGTCCCACCAGGGGGCAGGGTTGGGCCTGGCCATCGTGCGCAATCTTGTGATCGCCATGGGCGGCACCCTGCAATTCGACAGCCAGACGGGAGAGGGCACCAGCGCCTACCTGACCTTGCCCTTCAGCCGTTCCGACCACACGGAGCACAGCCCCCCTCGAAAAGAAGCCCCTGTCGGCGCCGGGCAAGAAGGCCTGCACATTCTACTGGCGGAAGACGACGAAGTGAGCCGCCTGTGCGCCCGGCGCTTGCTGGAACACATGGGCCATGAAGTGACCACCACCGCCAACGGCGCGCAGGCGCTGGATGCCCTGCGCGCCGGGCACTTCGACTGCGTGCTCATGGACGTGCAGATGGATGTGATGGACGGCGTGGAGGCCACGCGCCGGATACGCAGCGGCGCTTCCGGCGTGTTGGATGCGCGGATTCCGATCATCGCCATGACAGCCTACGCCATGGCGGGCGACAGGGAAAAATTTCTGGCGGAGGGCATGGACGGATACGTATCCAAGCCGGTCATGGCCGCCGAACTCGCCGCAGCCATCGACAGTGCCGTTGCCTTGCGCAGTCTGGCCTGATCCACGCCGCCCGCACGTGCCATGCCCGGAAAGGGCAGCACGGCGCGTGAAAACGCAAGCGGTTACTCGCATCCGGGTTGCGCGACGGGCAAAAAAACGTACAATCCCCAGTTACCCGGCGGCCGTGGCCTTGGCCGCGCGCCGGGGTTTGTACGTTTGCGCATGCCGCATGCCGTACGCCCCTTGTACCGCATCCCGTCCCGTACGGCAGTTCCGGAGCCTTTCTCATGCCCGCACCCGATCTTGGCCGCTTCATCGCCGGTTTTCGTCGTTTTCAGAAGAGCTGGTTCTGCCGCGACCACAACCTGTTCGAGAATCTCGTGGAAGAGCAGGCCCCCAAGGCGCTGGTCATCGCGTGCAGCGATTCGCGCGTGGACCCGGCCCTGCTGCTGGACTGCAACCCCGGCGACCTCTTTGTGGTGCGCAACGTGGCCAACCTGGTGCCCCCGTACGAGGCCCACACCACCACCCAGCACGGGGTCAGCGCCGCGCTGGAATTTGCCGTGCGCAGCCTGAAGGTTGTGGACATCATCATTCTGGGCCATGCCCGGTGCGGCGGCATCAAGGTGCTGCTTTCCGACATGGCGGGGGGCCGGGACGACACGGAATTCCTGTCGCGCTGGGTCAGCATTGCCGCGCCCGCGCAAGAGCGGGTGCAGCAAAACTGCCCGCACTGTTCGGAGCAGGAGTTGCACCGCGCCTGCGAACAGGAATCCATTCTGGTCTCGCTGGAAAACCTGATGACCTTCCCCTGGCTGCGCGAGCGGGTGGAGCAGGGCGAACTGTCGCTGCACGGCTGGTTCTTTGATCTGGAGAAAGGCGAATTGCTTGGCTGGGACAAGGCCAGCAACACCTTCCAGCCCATGGTGCGGGAATGCCCCTGACGGCGTGATGCCCAGACGGAGCGGATGCCCTGACGGAGCGGATGCCCTGACGGAGCGCAGGGATTGACGGAGCGCAGGGACTGACGGTGCAGGCAGGCTGGCGGGGCAGTCCTTTTGATGGATGCTCCGGATGACGCGAAACGGTGCGCGCCGTCCCCCTGTCGCACCCGCCCGTCAGCCGCTGCCTGCCGTCTGTTGTCCGGCGGCAGTTGCCTGTGCGTCGGTCGCGCGCCGCGCGTCAGCAGCACCCGGTCCCTATGCCGCAACCTGACAGGACAGCCCCGTCTCGTCGCGCGTTTGCTGGTGTATTCCTTCCCTCTGACATCTTGAGAAAAGCCGCCGTGCGTCGTAAGGTGGCAAACGGAGCAAAGGCGCTCCTGCCGCCCCGCGCCCGCCCGTTGGCGACGCAACCGGCGGAATGCGCCCCCAGCCCGCGTCAAGCGTTGGCCGGGGGCGTTTTCCCGTCGCCGGGCACCCCCTGTGCATGTCGACAACACGGCTTTGCCGCCGCACGGATATCCCCGCATGTTCTTCTCCAAATTCTTTTCCGGCTTGAAGCACAAACCGGATGATGTCCCCAACAACGACAATGCGTCTGCTGATGTTTCCGGCGGGGGTGTTTCCGGCGGCGCGCCCAATGGCCGTGACGTCTCCGGCGGCGATTCCGGTTCTGGCGATGCGCCCGAATCCTCCGGTAATACGTCCGGCCACGCGTCAGGCCAGTCCTCCGACCACTCGTCCGACCAGGCGCCCGGCAGCAATGATGGCGGGCAATCACCGAATCGGGGCGGATTCGGCGGGCTGGGCGATCTGCTGGGCGAGCAGGAGCGCAAGTACGTTCTGGCCTACATCGTCATCGGCATCGTGCTGGTGGAATTTCTGGTGGCCATCGTGGCCATCTGGCAGGGCGTGGCCAACGTGCAGAGCATGCCCGACGGCACGGTGCGCTTCCGCTTTCCGTGGGGCGGGTACCTTGTGTCGGTGGCCGCAGCCCCTGTGGTGGTGCTGCTGGTGTTGCAGGTCATTGCACTGGGCTACACCCGCCTGATCAAGGGCGACCCGGTGCTGACGGAAGCGCAGTTGCGCCAGTTGCCGCCGTGGTTGCAGAAGATGCTGGCCGCCGTGAACGGCGTGCCCACCTTTCTGCTGATGCTGGGCGTGACCCTGCTGGCCGTGGTGATCTACTATTTCGACCGGGTGCTGGGCTTTGTGATCCGGCTGGGCGAATCCACCGAGCATCTGGTGCTGTGGGTGGGCGGCGGCGTGCTGGCCGCGTGGTGCGTGGGATACCTGGGGCGGATGTGGTTTGCCTACAAGGTGCGGCGCATGCAAGAGGAATACGCCTACCGGCGCGAGGTGCTGGACCGCACCGGCATGATTATCGTGGATCAGCGCACCATGCTGGCCCAATTGCCGACGCAGGGTGATGCCATGACGCCCCGCGCCTTGCCGGGCACCATCGACGTGTCGCCTTCCGGCGGGGTGCAGTCTACCAGAGTGCTGCCGCCCGCGCCCCCGACGCAGGCCGAGGTTGTGCCGGACGTGCAGCCGACGCCGCCAGCGCCCCCGGTTGTTGCCGCTGCGTACGTGGTGGAGACCGCATCGACTGCCGAGCCAGATACCACGGACGAAATCGATGTGATGGACGAGCCGGATACGCAGGAGGAGATCGATGTGGCGGGCGCACCAGAGACGGCGGACGTGCTGACAGGCACGCCCATCGTGACGGTGGCGCACGACGCCCCCGTTCCCGCGCGTGCCCCGGTGATGCAACCGGCGGCTGAGCCGGTGCGTGAACCGGCGATCGAACTGGCAGCCACGCCCGCAAGCGTATCTGCCAGCATCCTGGAAGACGAGGCGATGGAACCGGGCCTGCACGAACCGTCACCCCGCAAGGCCGCGCCCCAGCCTATCCCCCTGCCGATCGTCCAGCCCCTGCTTGACGAAAGCACCGTGCCCGCGCCCAAAAAGCCCCGCACGCGCAAGAAGCCTGCGGAGTAGCAGGGCGAATCCGGAACGAGACGACAGAGCGCACCGCCGCGCGGGGCAACCCCCGCAGCACCTTGCCCCTGCCGTTTCAGTTTCCTTCCTGAAAAACCGAAAGCCGGGTGGCGTTGCGTAACGCCATCCGGCTTTTCTGATTCCTGCGGGTGTGCTGCGATCAAAATCCCGTCAGGCGCTACCACTCGCCGGGGGCAACGCCCAGCAACCGCTGCACCTTGACGATGGCCGCATCGCGCGACCTGCGCCCCGCCGGAGCCGGGTTGTCGTCCTCGTCTTCCAGCAGGTGGGCGAACAGCACGGTACGGCCATCCGCATGCTGCGCCCAGCCCACAAACCAGCCTATCTGGCGGTCTTCAACGCGCGTGCCGTCGGGCAACTGGCGCACTCCGGAGCCGGTCTTGCCGTACAGCTTCCAGCCTCCCTGCAAATCCTGCACGAACAGGATGCTCCGGGTCATTTCCTGCGCATGGGCAGACACCGGCAGTTCGGAACGCACCAGTCGGGCGATGAAGGCCACCTCTTCTTCGGGCGAGATGGCCAGACTGCGCGAGAGCCACGAGCGGGTCAGGCCGTCGTCGGGGGCGATGGCATCCTGCGGGCCGCGCCGCCCCAATACGTCGCGGTTGCCGTAGCCGAAGCGGTCCACATAAGCCTTGAAGCGCTCCATGCCCAGTTCCCGCGTGGTGGCCTGCGAATACCACACGCAACTGTTGCGCATCCACATGACCGGGTCGTGCGGCTGCTTCCACATGTCGTAGTCCACGTTCAGGCTTTCGTCGTACGGGCGCACGGGGTGCGTCTCGTCGATCAGGATGCCCGCGTCGTAGCCCATGAGGCTGATGGCGATCTTGAAGGTGGAGCAGGGCGCGCGGCGGGTGGTCAGGTCGCCCTCTGCGGCCAGCACCTCGTCACCCTCGCGCGCAAGAAAGCTGGTGGCGGCGCGGGCAGGGGCGGGCAGGGCCACGCACAGCACAAGCAACAGCGCCAGTGCCGCCAGGGGAGAAACAGTATGCATCCGCATGCGTCACCTTTGGCATGTCCGTGGAAAGGCACAGCGACGGAACGATTCCGGCGGCGTCTGCCTTTTGTTCAGGCCTGCGTTACGCCGGATGCGTCATGGTTTCAATAGGGTGCGATGGACATGCGCTGCAAGGCGAAGGGGGCTGGCCGCCCCGGCGGCAGGTGAATCAGGAAGGAGAGGCAAACGGGGAAAGAAACAGCCGCAAGCAAAGGGCGCCACAACGACAAGTCGTGCCTTACGATTCTGGCCTCATCGTTCCAGAAACGGGATCACGATACGCTGGTAGCTGCCGTCCTTTTTCATGTCGCGTAGCGCCTCTGCCAGGCGGGGCACCAGGTCGGCATGACGGCTGTTGAGGTACATGTACATTTCGCGCGTGGCCAGGGGCGGGTCCAGCACCCGCAGGTTGGTCAGGCCCAGCTTGCGGGCATAGTACAGGCCGCCCAGACGGTAGTAGAGCACCACGTCCACGCGCCCGGCCCGCAGCAGCGCGAACAGGTTTTCCGGCGTGGCCACCTTTATCACGCTGCCCGACCGCACGTTCTCGTCGTAAATCTTCCAGCCGATGATGTAGGCAACGGTGTAGTGACGCAGGTCGCCCCAGTTGCGTACGTTCACATCTGGCCGCAGGGTGAACGCCGTGAACTCGTACGTCATGTTGCTTTCAGGCACCTGGCGCAGATTGGGATAGGAGGCCTGCAACCCGCTGATGCGGTTGACGTCGCCATCCAGTTGGCCGTTGTCGGCCATGACCAGCCCGCGTTCGCTGGGCAGCGCCTGGAGCGAGACGTCCATCCCCATCCGCGCAAAGCTTTCCTTCACGATCAGGTCCAGCATGCCGCCCTGATCGGGTTCGCTCAGCGGGGGCGACACGGTGGTCGCCAGGGTCATGGATGGCGCAGGCTGTGCGGAAGTGGACGCCGCAGCAGACGGGTCGGTAACGGACGTGGCGGACTGTCCGGCACGTGCGCCGGATGCGGCCACGCACAGCAACAGCGCGCACGGCATGGCCCACGCCATCATCGGCGTAACGATCCGCAGTATCTTCATTTGTGCAAAAGCCATCCGGCGCCTCTGTGAACCTTGAATCCTCGACCTGATCGTCAGCGCGCGCTCATGGAGCCGTGGCCATTGCAGTCGGGTGTATGACTTCCGGTAAGTGGCGGCACGTGGTGACACGCGGCGTGCCGTGCGCCATCCAAGGCCCGCTCCAGTAGAGCGCATGGGGGCATACCCCCACGGCAGATGCGGGTACCCGAAGTCGTTTTGTTGAGTGTCTATTCTATCCTGAATTTTCGTCAACATGCCAGAGGTGGCAAGGCGTGCATTTTCGCGCGGGGGGGGGGGGAGGGGGAAGGTGAAGGCTTTGAGTTCGGTATTGCGCGGCTGGTTGTGGGATACTCCCCAAAAGATCAGGCCGACCTGCCTTGCGGCAGGTCGGCCTTGAAATTGGTGGAGGCGGCGGGAATCGAACCCGCGTCCGAGAACATTCCACGCGAAACGTCTACAGGCTTATGTCGGGAACAATTGTCGTCACGGGCTTGGCCCCCGACCGGGCAGCCCTAGACCAGCTCACCTATAGTTCTTACACCCGCAGCGGCAAGCGCCCTTGGATGCCAGCCTGATGAAGTTACACCTCGCCGACGTATCAGGCGTCGATCGGTTTGGCGTGGCCACTAATTAGGCAGCCAGTGCGTATTCGTAATTGTTGGCAATTACTTTTGGTGCCGCTTTTTACGAGGCCAGCGGCGCCTCGGCCTGCAATTCCGGCTTCCACATCCCCGTCGAAACCAGGGCGCCCCCGTATGTACGGCGGTGTCCGGCGAACGGCTTGCTCTGCCGTGATGCAATGCGGGCCACCATCCCGCGTCACATACTATAATGCCGCTACCGGCAAAGGCAAGGTGCTTGATGCAAACGCCTGCGGCGATTGCCTGCCAGCCCTGCCTGACCGGAACAGGGGCTATACGGGCTTTTGCACCCGGTGGCAAGGGATGCGCGCATCGCGGGCCACAGCGCATAACGCCCGCGCCAGGCTGGAGCCGTGGCCGGGCGGGCAGGGGTTCCGGATGCCGGGGCGGGGAGAAAAAAAGGGCAGGGCGGCGAGACGATTCTGATAGAGAGAAGAGGGAGGAGGGCGGCCTTCACATCCCAACGTCATCACCGCCACGCTGGGCGGCAAGGTGGCGCGGGCAGCCAGTCGCATCGCAGAAATACGCAGCCATGCACCCCGCAAGGCAGGGCGCTTAAGTGTTTTTGCCGAAGTAGAAGTGCGACATGGCCCCCTTCAGGCTGACGCGGTACGCCGTCGTCGTGCCGTTGGGGCCGCTTTCCGAGGTAGCCGCGTCCACGGCGTCGTAGGCAGCCGCGCCCACGCGCGCGGTAACCACCCGGCGCAGGTTGCGGATATCGCGGATTATCTCGGACTGCGATGCCACCTCGCCAAAGGCGGAGGAAAGTTCCGGCGCATCGGCCAGCGCCTGCTCTATACGCGCCTTGTCGGGGTGGTCGCCCTGCACGGTCAGCGTGCCCTCGTCCCCCATGGACAGGGTCAGCTTTTCGTCCAGCGACACACCGGCAGAGGCCAGCTGGTCGGAAAGGGTGTCCAGAAAGCCCTCTTGCAGGTCCGCCACGTTCTGCTCCAGCGTTTCCAGCACATTGCCGCCGCGCTCGGAAATATCTTCCAGCGTGGACCGCAGCTTGGGGCTCAACGCGGAAAGGCTGGCACTGTCGGTCAGACGGGCAAGACTGCCGTCCGCCGTTTGCGCCTGCTCGGCCCCGGACGCGGTGCGTCCGGCATCGGCGTCCTGCTCCGCAGTACGGCGGACGACCATCATGTTGCCGAGATTGTTGAAAATGCCGTCTATGGCCACGCCCGCCTCCGTCGTGCAGAAATTTCCCTTCCCATATCTGAGGGTGGAATGAGCAAGATCGGTGCCAGACTGCCCGGTCGAGGCAACGCCATGCTCTCGGCGCAATGCCTGAAGGACAGGCGGGCGCGCGCAGCATCACATGCACGGCAAGGGCAGGGGATGCGTTGACAGAGGCAGGGGTTTTGCCGGAATCTGCCGGAAAGCCCGGAATCCCCCGGAAGGGTAACCGGCAGGAGCACACCATGAACAACAGATATATGGAACCCGGCGGCACCACCAGGCCAGAAACGCCGGTCGCGCACGGCTTGTCACGCGCGCCTCGCATCCTGGTTGTCGCACTGCTTAGCCTTGTTGTCGGGGGCGCGGCTCTGGGCGGGATGCCTGCGCCCGCGCGGGCCGATACCACACAACTGCCGGGCGGCGACTATCCTGACGCCAAATGCACCTCGCCCCTGCGGCCCTTTGCAGGCGACAAGGCCTGGGAGTGGGATATGTACCGCCAGAAGATGGGTGCCTACCGGGCCTGCGTGGACGCCTATGTACGCCGCGCCCGCGCGGATATCGAGATGATCCAGGGCAAGATCGACAAGGCCGTGCGCGAGTACAACCGCGAAGTGACCATGCCCTGAGTCAGTCCTGCCCGAAGTTGTGCCGCCTGACGTGGCCTTGCCCTGCCGCGACAGTGCCAGCTACCCCGCAGGATGTCGTGAATGGCTTGCGGCGCACCGCATCTTGACCGGCACGCCCGGCTGGCCTATATTGTCCGACGTGCCGCCGGATGGTGGCGCCGAACTGTGCCGCTGCGCGGGGTTTGTCCCGTCGGCGGGACACTTTCTTTTTGCCCGGCAACAGACCATGCCCAGATATTTCAAGGAACGAGCATGAGCAGCATCCCCATCTCCACCGAAGGCTACGATCGACTGATGAAGGAACTGGAACGGCTGAAGTCGGAACGCCCGGCGGTCATCCAGGCCATCAAGGAAGCCCGCGAAGAAGGCGATCTGAAAGAGAACGCCGGCTACGACGCCGCCCGCGAACGGCAGGGCATGCTCGAAGCCCGCATCTCGTACATCGAATCGCGCATGGCCCAGTTCAACGTCATCAATCTGGACAGCCTGTCCGGCGACAAGGTGATGTTTGGCGCCACCGTGGAAATCGAGGATCTCGACAGCGGCGAATCCAAGCGGTACACGCTGCTCGGCCCGGACGAGGCCGACTACGCTCAGGGCACCATTTCCGTCCTTTCGCCCGTGGCGCGCGCGCTGCTGGGCAAGGAAGAGGGCGACGAGATCGTGGTGGATGCCCCGCGCGGACGCATCAGCTACGAGATCGTCTCCATCGCTTTCGAGGGCGCACGCCGCTAACGCCGAAGCCTCCTTATGTTCGTATCAACGCCCCGGCCCACCCGCCGGGGCGTTGTTGTTTGCCGCATTCGCGCCGCTGCATCCCTTCAGCTTTCCGCTAACGGGAACCGAAGGGGGTTTCGCCCCGGCCAGAAAGATGGCATGATCCACGTGAAAGAATGCACATGCGGGCCGCCATCCAACGAGCGGCCCGCCAACGGAAGGAGTGCGACATGGCCCCCACCCGTAACCTGACCGTGGACCGTCTCGACGCATTGCGCCACAAACTGCTGGCCATGCTCGCCACGGTGGAGCAGGCCATCGACACCTGCATTGAAGCCTACTGCCAGCGCGACGAGGCCAAGGCCTGGACCGTCGCCTCGCACGACCATTCCATCAACGAGATGGAAACCTGCATCGATGAAATGGGCATGCGCCTGCTGGCCCGCGAAGGACCGCTGGCCCAGGATCTGCGCACCGTGCTGGCCACCATGCGCATTGCCAACGATATCGAGCGTATGGCTGACGAAGCCGCCAATATTGCCGAACGCACCATGCCGCTGGTGGCCCTGCCGCCGCTGCCGTTCGACGACGACTTCAAGGCCTTCGTGCCGTTGGTGCGCAACATGGTGCATCAGGCCGTGCAGTGCGTGGTGGACATGGACCCGGACCTGGGCCGCAGGCTGGCCGAACTGGACGAAGGCGTGGATTGCGGCCTGCGCCAGATCACCCTGAAGGTCATCCAGTACATGAAGGCGCACCCCGACAAGATCGAGGCTGCGCTGTCGTTTCTGATCATTTGCCGCAGGCTGGAACGTATCGGCGATCTCTCCACCAACATCGGCGAGAGCGTGTTTTTTGCCGTGCGCGGGGTAAACGCCAAACACAGCCACTTCGAGGATGACGACGAAGCATGATGCGCGCATGAAGCGTCTCGTTACAGGCACACCCTGCATGAGTTTGCCTGTGCATTACATGGCAGAATATGCGGCTTCGGATGCAGTACATCCGGAGCCGCTTCTGTTTGTACGCCTTGTGCGCCGCATGAGAGTTTACGGACACGTACCGTCACCCCTCAACTGTAAGCATGTATGCGCCCACTTACATGCCGACATTGCCGCGCTGCATGCCAAGGGTGCCGCAGCACCCCGTGCATGCGTGACCTCTCAATGGGTAAACCGTGCTCTGAAACTTGACGTCCATGGGTCGAAATGCTACCCACGCACTCATTGCCCAATCAACCAATACATCCGGCTGACGAGAGGAGCCGCCGGATGTTGGAACGCCCACCTCGGAGGTGCATCCCACATGGCGTCCATGGACTATCTGCAACTGGCGGCGGCGCTCGCCCCCATCATCTGGCTGATTTTTTCGCTTGTCGTGCTGAAGCTGCCCGCCTACCGCACCTGTGCGCTGACCCTGGTCTGCACGCTGGCCCTTGCCGTGTTCGGCTGGTGGAAGATGCCTGCCTTCATGGCGCTTTCGGCTGCACTTGAAGGCGCGGCCATGGCCCTGTGGCCGATCATGATCGTCATCATCGCCGCCGTGTTCACGTACAACCTTGCCCGCCACACCGGCAGCATGGACGTGATCACCCGCATGCTCTCGTCCATCACCACCGACAAACGCCTGCTGGTGCTCATCGTGGCGTGGGGCTTCGGCGGGTTTCTCGAAGGCGTGGCAGGGTACGGCACCGCCGTGGCCATTCCCGCCAGCATTCTTGCCGCCATGGGCTTTCAGCCCATGTTCGCCGCAGTGATCTGTCTGGTGGCCAACACCGTGCCCACGGCCTTCGGGGCCATCGGCATTCCCATCGTGACCATGGCCGGCGTCACCGGCCTGCCGGTAGAGACCATCAGCTACTACACCGCGCTGCAACTTTCGGTGTTCATCATCCTGATCACCTACCTGCTGGTCATCCTTACTGCCGGGTTCAAGGGTATCAAGGGCGTGTTCTGGGCCACCCTGGTTTCCGGCGTGGCCTTTGCCCTGCCGCAACTGTACACCGCCAAGTACATGGGCGCGGAACTGCCGTGCCTGATCGGCAGCGTGTGCAGCATGATCGCCACCATCGTCTGGGCGCGCCTGTTCCACCGCGACACCGCCGCCGAGGTCGAACCCATCCCCACCGCTGAAAAGGTGAAGGCATGGCTGCCGTACATCCTGGTGTTTTCCTTCATCATCCTGTGCAGCAACCTGTTCCCGGCCATCCGCGACACCCTGGGCGCGGTGAAGACCACCGTGCGCATCTACGGCGATAATCCCTTCACCTTCAAGTGGATCGCCACCCCCGGCGCACTGATCATCATCGCCACCTACATCGGCGGCATGATCCAGGGCGTGAAGGTGCGCGAGATCACCGGCGTGCTTGGCAGCACCGCCAAGAAACTGGTGTACTCCGGCATCACCGTGGTTTCCATCGTGGCGCTGGCCAAGGTCATGGCCACCAGCGGCATGATCAACACCATCGCCGTCGCCGTGGCCGACTCCACCAGCAGCTACTTCCCGTTCATCTCGCCGCTGCTGGGCGCGCTGGGCACCTTCGTCACCGGCAGCGACACCTCGTCCAACGTGCTCTTCGGCCAGTTGCAGATGGAAGTGGCCAACCGCATCAGCATCGACAGCACCTGGATCGTTTCCGCATCTGCCGCCGGCGCCACCGCGGGCAAGATGATCTCGCCCCAGTCCATCGCCGTGGCCACTGCCGCCACCGGTCTCACCGGCTACGAAGGGCGCATCATGAACCGCACCCTGGCCGTGTGCGCGGGCTATGTCATCGTGCTCGGCACGCTGGTCTACGTGGCCATTCCGTACCTGCACCTGCTGTAGAACCGGCACACCACCGACCTTGCGAGGGGGGCGTCTTCGGACGCTCCCCTTTTTTCACGTGCGTGAGAAGAGGGGGCGGCGGGGTTGGCAGTCAGGGGTGAATGCCCGCATGGGAGGGAAGGGCTTGCGCAGTTGCGGTGCATGACGTTTGCGGCGGAGCAAGACAACAAACAGCAGGGGAAGGGCAGGGCAAAAGGCCCGCAGGAAATGGCGCATCGCGCACAGGCAGAAAGAGGGCGTACGGCAAGGGGGCGAAGGCAACTGGAGCCGTCGCACGCCCATGCTCGGCACGGCAGGGCAAAGGCGGGAGATGAACAGCGGGTGACACCAGACAGGTCACCCGCGTGGCGCGCCGGGTAGGCCCATCCCCCAATACGTTTCGCGCGTCAAAAAAAGACCGCCTTCGGAGGGCGGTCGTTGCGAGCAGGTCTGGTCAGCCCGACTTGTGTGCATCTGAGGGGGGCGGGCAATCTGGCCCCCGACTCCAGCGGAGCGTTTACTGGCCTGCGTTGCATGCCGCCTGTTGCAGGCTGCCGCGCACGATGAACAGCGTTGCCAGCAGCATGCCAGAAATCAGCGGCTGCGAACGGGTGATGAACGCCAGCACGCAGGCGGCAAAGGTTGCGTAGAGCATGTAGCGGTCCCATGGCTCCACGTTGCCGCCGGGAATGTCCAGCAGGGCGCTGGGGCGGGCCAGGTAGGTCACGCCCGCCGTGAGCAGGATGATGATGAACACACCCGCCGCGCGCAGGTCGGCCAGCATGTGGGCCAGCCCCGGCGTGCCGGTGTACAGGCCAAGCCCGCCGAGCATGATGGAGATGTTCACGCCCAGCAGCAGCCGGTCCAGCAGCACGCGCCGCCACACCAGCACAGCCATGCACAGCGCGGCACACACTGCGCCAAGACCGTAGGGCAGCAGCGCCCTG
The DNA here is from genome assembly GCA_964402645.1 of uncultured Desulfovibrio sp. Lineage (GTDB taxonomy): Bacteria > Desulfobacterota > Desulfovibrionia > Desulfovibrionales > Desulfovibrionaceae > Cupidesulfovibrio. The sequence goes on from CAYOCV010000003.1 coordinate 351,907, forward strand.
TCCGGGTCATCGCCCGCAAGACGCGAGGCAATGGCAAAAACCTGCAGGGGCAGCAGTTCGAAGGCAAGGCGAATCCACTTGTGCATGGGGCTTCCGGGAGCCTTGCGGCCAGCGGGGATGAAAGGATTTTCAGGCCTGCGGCGCGCGGACGGGTTGTCGTAGCTCAAGATGTCTCGCCCATTCCGTTAAACGTGAGGGTGCGGGAAAGGCCGTTTTGCCGTTCCGTGCCATCGGCAACGCGTAGCTCTAACCGAAAAACAGTTCCCGCAGCAAGAGGGCATTGAGCGCTATTACAATGAGCGCGATGCAGCACAGCATCGCCCGCGTGGACGACGGATTGGCGTATTGCCCCATCACCCGGCGGCTGGAGGTAAGATACAGTTGCAACAGCACCGTGAAGGGCAATTGCATGGAAAGGGCCACCTGCGAATACACCAGCCCTTTCAGCGGGTCGTCTATGGCGGTGATGCACAGGGCCGCCCCCCCCAGGGTGATGCCCACGCCCCACCGGGTGTGCTTGTCCTTGATGGCGTACGGTTCGCCGAACATGCCCGCAAAGATGCTGCCCCCGGCCATGCCCGCCGTGACGCTGGACGAAAGCCCCGCGAACAGCAGCGCCAACGCGAATACCGTGGACGCCGCGCCGCCCAGCAAGGGCGAGAGCAGCGCGCAGGCCTGCTCCAGTTCGTCCACCTGCAAGCCATGGCTGTAAAAGGCGGCCGCCGCCAGCAGGATCATGCCGCTGTTGATGGCAAAGCCGACCAGCATGGAAAACAGTGTGTCCAGGTACTCGTAGCGCAGTTGGCGCTTGATGACCACGGCGTCCTCAAGATTCCACTGGCGACTCTGGATGACCTCGGAGTGCAGGAACAGGTTGTGCGGCATGACCACCGCACCCAGCACGCTCATGACCACCACCAGTGCCCCGGCGGGCATGGACGGGGTCACCCAGCCGTGCGCGGCGGCGCGCCAATCCACGGGCACCAGGGTCAGTTCGTACAGAAAGGATATGCCGATCAGCGAGACGAAGCCCACGATCCAGCGTTCGATGCGGGTGTAGGAATTGGTCAGCAGCAGCGCGCAGACCACGCCCATGGTCAGCACGGTGCCCGCGCCAAGGCTGATGCCGAACAGCATGCGCAGGGCAATGGCCGCCCCCAGCAGTTCCGCAAGGGCCGTGGCCACGGAAGCCGCCACGGCGGTGCCCAGCACAAGCACGGAAGCCGGGCGCGGCAGATGGGTGGTGGCTGCTTCCGACAGGCACAGCCCGGTGGCTATGCCGAGATGCGCGGCGTTGTGCTGGAGCAGGATGAGCATGATCGTGGACAGCGTGACCATCCACAGCAGCGAATAGCCGAACTGCGCCCCCGCAGTGACGTTGGAAGCCCAGTTGCCGGGGTCGATGAACCCCACGGTGACCAGCAGCCCTGGCCCCACGTAGCGCAGGAATTCGCGGGCAGAGGCGCACGAACGGCATTCCGAGGTGGTCAGGATGCCCCTCAAATGGCCCATCAGGCGGCTGAAGGGCGAGACGCGGCGGGAAGCGGGAGGCGGCGCGGGATGCATGGGACCTCTTGCGTGACGTGGCGCGGTTCACCTGTGTCGGCAAACTAGCATGGAGCGTGGCGCGCGTCATTACGGATGGCCTGAGAGGGCAGCCGGGGAGGGGGCAGGGGACAAACCCGGAACGCAGAGCCAGACCAACGCATGCAGAGCGCCCCGCAATCATGGCTCGACTTGTCAAAAAGGGCCGCACAACGAAAAAGGCCCTGCATATGCAGGGCCTGTCGTGTTCTTGGTAGCAAGGGAGGGATTTGAACCCCCGACACTGCGGGTATGAACCGCATGCTCTAACCAACTGAGCTACCTTGCCAAGTCCAATGCCGCGTAAGGGTTGTTCCCGTTGCGACGGATGGTTTCTCTACCGGACACGGGGTGCCTTGGCAAGCGTTTTTTGACGGCTTTTTGAAAAAGTCCGCACTGCCCGCGTCCGACAAGGCCTTGCCCCTGCCCAGCGGGCGTCAGTTAACCATGAACCAGAACACCAGCGGGGCCACGGCCAGCCGGTACCAGGCAAAAGGCGCCAGGGTAACCCGGCCCATGAGGCCTATGAACACCTTCACGGCCACCCAGGCGGAAAGAAACGACACCACGAACCCGGTGGCAAAGAAGGGGATGTCCGCAGTGGTGAACAGGGCATGGCTTTTCAACAGATCATAGCCTGTTGCCGCAAACATGATGGGCACCGCAGCGATGAACGAATATTCCGCCGCCAGGCTGCGCCGCGCCCCCAGCAGCATGCCGCCCATGATGGTGGCTGCGGAACGCGAAAACCCCGGCCACAGGGCGAGACACTGAAACAGGCCGATGCCCAGGGCCAGCGCCGGGGTCATGTCGTCCAGATCCATATAGGCGGAGCGGTGCTTGCGCCGTTCCACCAGCAGCATGGCCACGGCGCCCACACCCAGGGCCAGGGCCACGGTGGCCGGGCTGAACAGGTTTTCCTTGATGTAATGATGGGTCGCAAGCCCCAGCAGACTGGCTGGCAGCGAGGTGATGCCCAGCAGCACGATGCCCCGCAGCCCGGCAAAACGCACGTACGGCTTCGGGCGCAACAGCCCCCAGAAACGATCCCAGTACAGGACGACCACGGCCAGGATGGCCCCGAGCTGGATGGCCACCTCGAAGGTTGCCACCTTGGGCCCGTTGAGCCCCAGCAGGTCGCCCACGATGATCAGGTGTCCGGTGGAGGATACCGGCAGAAATTCGGTCAGCCCCTCGACAATGCCGAGGATGACGGCGGAAATGATGTCGTGCATGGATGGCTCTTGGCCTGTGACAGCCGCAGGAATGGGGTGGACGGGCAGGGCGCGCCGCAAGATGCGGATACGGGAAGGCGCGCCGGATTGCGCGGGGATACCGCATGGGGCGGCGAGTTGCAACCCCGCCTCGGTTGATGTAAATTCCACGCCGCGCGAAGGGCCGCCCCGTGTGGCGGCCATGCATCTTCGTGTCGCAGTTCTCCCCGGAAACCACTGCTCGACGCCAGCATCAGGCGTCAGCATCAAGGCTCCGAATCCAGGAGACGACACCGACCGGAGGATGGGGGGAGGCAGCGCCGTGCCCGCGTCGATACGCCGCTGGGACACGGGCGGGATGCCCGATCCGGAAATCCGCCAGGGGGAACCATGACCACCGTCATTCCGCACAGCGAACTGGTTAAGCGTGCCGCCGCATGGGTGGCCGAACGCCGGGCAGAGCAACCGTCTTGCCCGCTGTCCGACCTCGTGGACGAGGCTGGCGCGCGGTTCAACCTCGGCCCCATGGAAACCGAGATGCTGCTCGACCTCTTCCGCACCTGCCACACCGACACTACACAGGGATAATCCTCTGCGCCTTCCACTCAATACCCTGCTGCAACGCCAGTTGCTGGGCGAATTGCTGCACCTGTTCCTGCTCTGCCTTGGCTCGCTGCTGACGCTGGTGCTCATCGGGCGCGGGCTGCAACTGCGCGAGTTGTTCCTGGGGCTGGATCTCGGCCTTGCCGACGCGGTGCTGCTGTTCGTCTACCTGACCCCGTTCTTCATGTTGCTGGTGGTGCCGGTGGCGTGCATGCTCAGCGTGTTCCTGACCTTTCTGCGCATGAGCACCGACCGTGAACTCATCGCGCTCAAGGCCGGCGGCGTCAGCCTGTACCAGATGCTGGCCGCGCCCCTGCTGTTCTGCCTGCTCTGCACCTTGCTGACCCTGGGCATCTCGCTGCAGGGGTTGGCCTGGGGCATGTCCAACTTTCGCGCCACCATCATGGAAATCGCCAACAGCCGCGCCCGGGTGGTGGTGCAGCCCGGCGTGTTCAACAAGGACATTCCTGGGCTGACCCTGTTCGCGCGCCAGGTGGACCCCGCCGACAGCAGGCTGTCGCAGGTCATCGTGGAAGACCGTTCGCGCAAGGATGCCACCCTGACCATTCTGGCCCCCACCGGGGCCATCGCCACCGACGAGGCGCGCGGCGAACTGCTGTTCCGCCTGCAGAACGGGCGGCTGTACAAGGCCGAGGGCGAGCAGGTTTCCGTGCTGGGCTTCGGCGAATACGTGGTGCGCATCGACCTCAGTCAGATGTTCAAGGGGCTGGACCTTGGCGAAGTGAAGCCGAAGGAACTTTCCTGGTCGCAACTGCGCGCGTTGCCTCTGGACGAGGCCAAGGCCTCGCTGGGCGACAAGTACCTGCGCAAGGTGGCCGTGGAACTGCACAAACGCTGGGTGTTCCCGGTGGCCTGCCTGGTGCTGGGGCTGTTCGCCATGCCGCTGGCCTGCGCCTTTGAAGGGCTGCACCGCCAGTTCGGCGTGGTGCTGGCCCTGCTGATGTTCCTGGTCTACTACAGCCTGCTCTCGTTCGGGCTGACCACGGGCGAGGCGGGCACCATCCCGCCGCTGGTGGGCCTGTGGATGCCCAACGCGCTGTTCCTGGCCACGGGCCTGTGGGGGCTGCGCATGGCCGCGCACGAGCGGACACCCGCCGTTGTCAGCCTGTTCTCGCACAGCCGCCTCATTCTGCGGCGCAAAAGGGCATCCGCATGAGTCTGCTGTTCCGCTACCTGTTCCGCAACAACCTGATGCTGATCCTGCCCACCCTGGCCATCGGCACCGGACTGTATATCCTGTCCGACCTGTTCGACCGGCTGGATGACTTTCTGGAAGCGGGCGTGGAGTTCCGCATCGCGGCCTGGTATTTCGTGGCCAAGACGCCGCTGATCATCTCGCAGATCCTGCCTGCCGTGTTCCTGCTGGCCACCCTGGCCCAGCTTTGCCTCATGTCGCGCGGGCGCGAGCTCATCGCCCTGCAGGCGGGGGGGGTGTCGCTGGGACGCGTGGCCCGTTCCCTGCTGGTGTGCGGCCTGGTATGGGCCGCAGTGCAACTGGGCTTCTCGCAGATGCTCGGCGTTTCGGGCGAACTCGAAGCCGCCCGCATCTGGAGCGAGAACGTGCGCGGCAAGACCCAGGCCACGGCCACCCTGCACAATGTGTGGTTCACCGATGGCCCCTACGTGGTGAACCTGACCGATGTTATCCCCGCCAAGGGCGAGGGGAGCGGGCTTGCCGCCTATGAGTTGTCGGCTGACGGCCTGAGCATCGTCCGGGTTGTCCGTGCCGCCTCTTTCACTGCCGGTACAGGAAACTGGGAACTGCACGAGGTGACCGAATTCGATCCCTCCGGCTATCTCAGCACCCGACACGACACCCTGAGCCTGCCGTTGCGGCAGGACGTGCAGGCTTTTCTGGTTACCGCGAACAATACCGACCCTTCGCGGTTGCCCCTGTGGCAACTGGGAGACGCCATCGACCGGCTGTCGGCATCCGGTTCCAACGTGGAAGGCGTGCGCACCGCCTGGCACATGAAGTTGGCCTACGCAGCCTCGCTGGTGGTCATGGCTGCGGTCGCCACGGCCATGGTGACGTGGCGCGACAACATCTACCTGTGCATCGGCCTTGCCCTGGTCATCACCTTTCTGTTCTACACCATGTTCACGGTGGGCGGCACGCTGGGGCAGAAGGGCATTGTTTCGCCTCCGGTTGCCGCATGGGGGCCGAACGGGTTGATCCTGTCCATTGCCGTGGCCCGGCTGGCGTGGTTCCTGAAGCCGCACTTCAAGGCAAGCTGACGTTTCGCGCCTGCGAACGGACAACCTCACCGTACCTCTCGATCTGCCAGACACAATGACGCAACAGCGCCCCGGCATGCATGGCATGGCCGGGGCGCTTCTCTTTACGCAAAAATGGAGCGGGGCAGAAACGTATCCTGCGATGCCCTGGGGCAGACTAGTCCGTTGCCCTGTCGGCGGATTCCGGGGCTTTCTCTCCGGGCGCATCCGGGACTGCGGTTCCAGCAGCCTGCCCGTCAGCATCCGCCAACAGCACGTCGCGCTTGGCGCTGCCGAAAGGATCAAGCAAGGCCGAGCCTTGCACCTCGCCTACGGTGGCCACCTTGCGCAGCGCCGCCCACAGGTTGTCCACGCCAAGGCCAGTCTTGGCGGACACCACCAGCGGGGCGATGCCCCCAAGGATGTCCCGCCACTGGCGCTGGCGTTCGGCCCGTTCGCGCTGGCTGCACTTGTCGGCCTTGGTCAGCACCGGCAAGAGGGTGATGCCGTTCTTGCGGGCAAACGAGGTCAGGTCCAGGTCCAGCTGCTGCGGGTCCAGGCGGCTGTCCAGCAGCACGGCCAGGGCCTTCAGGGTAGGGCAGGTGGTCAGGTAGCGCTCGATGAGCGCGGCCCATTTCTGCCGCTCTTCCTTACTGCATTTGGCGTAGCCATAGCCGGGCAGATCCACCACGTAGAAGCCGTCTGGCTTCACGCGGTAATAGTTGATGGAACGCGTCTTGCCCGGGGTGGCGCTGATCTTGGCCAACGCCTTGCGGCGGGCAAGGGCGTTGACAAGGGACGATTTGCCCACGTTGGAACGCCCGGCAAGCGCTATCTGCGACAGGTCGAAGGCGCGCATCTGTTCCAGGGTGTAGACGGTGGCTTCAAGTTCAAGCACTGGTTGCATGGTCGTATCCGCTTGGCGCGCAACGCGCCGGATGGCTTGGGGTATGTCCGCAAGGGCGGGCACCAGGCGCAAACCGCCGGGGTGCATGTGGCAACGTCGGCTTCATTGTTGACAACGAGCCGCCGTTGGGAAAAAATATCCTGTTACCCGATGCGGGCGCATGGTGTCCAGTCCGGCCGCCTTGCCCCATTCTGCGCAACCGGCTTTCGCGCCGCCAACCATGGAAAGGATGTCGCATGGCCCGCTACCGCATACTGGTGCTGAACGGCCCCAATCTGGGCGCGCTGGGCGTGCGCCAACCCGACATATACGGCAGTACGGGCATGGACGCCGTGCCCTGCCTGGTCGGGCAGGTGCTGGGCGCGCGGACCGGTGACGTGGAACTGGAATTCTTCCAGTCCAACGGAGAAGGCGCGCTCATCGACAGGCTGGAACTGGCCCGGCGCGACGGCGTGGACGGTGTGGCGCTGAACGCGGGCGCGTACACCCACACCAGCCTTGCCCTGGCCGACTGCCTGGCCTGGATCGGGCTGCCCTGCGTCGAGGTGCATCTCAGCAACGTGCTGGCGCGCGCGGAACCGCTGCGCCAGAAGAGCTACATCGGTCGCCACGTCATCGGCGTCGTGGCCGGGTTCGGCATCACCAGTTACGCACTCGCCGTGCAGGCGCTGGTGCTGCATCTGGATGCCCGGCAGTCGCCCCCTGCGACCCCGGTGTAGCGCCGCATATCCCCACGAACATCACTCCGGAGGCTTCATGTATTCGACCACCGATTTCAGGAAGGGTCTCAAGATCGAAATCGACGGCACGCCCTTCGAAATCGTCGAGTTCCAGCATTTCAAGCCCGGCAAGGGCGGGGCCATGGTGCGCACCAAGCTGCGCAACCTGCTGAACGACCGCGTGGTGGACAACACCTTCCGCTCCGGCGAAAAGGTGGGCCGCCCCGACATGGAAACCCGCGAAATGCAGTACCTGTACCGTGAAGGCGACGACCTTGTCTTCATGGACCTGACCACCTACGAGCAGCTGCACATCGCGGAAGACACCACCGACGGCAAGGCCGGCTTCCTGAAGGAAGCCCAGCAGGTGCGCGTGCTGTTGTACAACGGCAAGCCGCTGGACATCGACCTGCCCGTGTCCCTGGTGCTGGAAGTGGTCGAGACCGAACCCGGCGCCAAGGGCGACACCGTGAGCAACGTGACCAAGCCCGCCAAGCTGGAGACCGGCATTGTCATCGGCGTGCCCATCTTCGTGAACATCGGCGACCGCGTGAAGGTCGACACCCGCACCCGCGACTACCTGGGCCGCGAATAGTCCGGCCCAGACCTGTTCCGACCTGTTCTGAGCGGTTCAGACCGGTTCTGGCAGGGCCGAACGGTTGCGCCCGCGGCGAGTCCCGGCCCGCGCCCGCCATTGGCGGGCGCGGGCCGGAGCAACGCAGCCGTGTGGACGGGAACACTTGAGTACGGTAAGGGATATGGCCGATACGGTCATATCCCTTTTCCTTGCGGGCCACCCCGCACGCAACACGCACTCCGCAACAATCCAGGAGGGTGCCGCCACGGACGGCAATAAACTGGCCCGCGAACTTTTCGGGCTTTTCCTCATTTTCTGGGGGCTGCTGCTTTTGCTCAGCCTTGCCACCTTCGACGCCCGCGACCCGAGCCTGAACCACGTGATCAGCAATGCCACGCAGGTGCGCAACAGCGCCGGGTTGTTCGGGTCGTATCTTGGCGGCATCCTGGTGGATCTCTTCGGCTTTTCCGCCTTCCTGTGGCCGTTCGGGTTCATGGGCATCGGCGCGCGCTATGTGATCATCCCCTTCGACGTGCCCTGGTGGCGCTGGCTGGGGCTGGTCCTGCTGGGGGCCTGTGTGGCCACTACGGGCGCGGGCTGGAACCTGGCCATCGGCGACGTGGGCGGCGGGGGCTTTTTTGGCGTCATGCTGCACAATTTCGCGGCACGCTATTTCAGCCCGCGCGGCTCGGCGCTGGTGTGGCTGTTCCTGTTCCTGATCTCGGCCCAACTGGTGCTGGGGCTGTCCTGGTCCGCCGTGGGACGCCGCATTGTTGAAGGGTTGCGTGAAGGGTTGACGCCGCGGGCAAAGCCTGCGCCGAAACTGGAAATTTCCGCACCGCGCGCAACGGCTGAAACGCCGGTCGCGCGCCCGGTCATCATGACGGAAGAGACGCGGCGACCTCAGTCTCCTGACTCTGCCGCCGGGGGCACGCCCTCATCCCGTTGGCTGAAGCTGCCCGGCATGGGCGTGTTCCAGTTCTTGTGGAACCGCAAGCGCGGGGCAAAGCAGGGCCAGGTGGTCGATGTCACCCCAGCGCCGCTGCCCGCCGGACGCGGCGCACAGGGCGCACCCCAATCGTACCGGCCTGAAGGCAGCGAGATGCAGGCTTCGGCCCGCGCACCATACGTGCTGCAGGACCCGGATGACGACGACGCCTATGCCCACGCCGTGCATGACGCCGCCCAGACGGATGGCCGCACCGCACCGGCACGCGCTGGAGGCCGGGGGGGCAACGGCGCTCCCGCCAGCGTCGGCGATCCCTTCGCTGGCGGCCAGTTCGGGCCCGGCGCCATGGGGTTGGAAGACGGCCTGGTTGACGAACTCGCTGCCGATCTGCCCGATGGACTGCCCGATGGCCTGTCGGATGGCCTGACGGGCGATCTTGTGGATTACGCCGCAGGCGAGGCCGGACCCACCTGGCTGGAAGGGGCCTTTGGCGACGACCCGGCCCGCGAAGGGCAGGGGACAGCGCCCGCCAAACCTGCCCGCCCCCGCAAGGCACGCAGCAAGCTGCCCGGCCTTGACCTGTTGCATTCCGTGGCGGCCAGCGACACCAAGCCCGCCCGCCAGATACTGGAGGCCAAGGGGCAGAGCGTCATTACCTGTCTGGCCGACTTCGGCGTGCAGGGAGAGCTGACCCGCATCACCCCCGGCCCCGTGGTCACCATGTTCGAGGTGCGCCCGGCCCCCGGCGTGAAGGTGAGCCGCATCGCCAACCTCAGCGACGACCTTGCGTTGGCGCTGAAGGCCATCGCCGTGCGCATCCAGGCCCCCATTCCCGGCACGGACACCGTGGGCATAGAGATTCCCAACGAGGTGCGCGAAAACGTGTGCTTCAAGGAACTGCTGGGGTCCGACACTTTCCGCTCAGCCCCGTCCATGCTCACCATGGCCATCGGCAAGGACATCGCGGGCAACGCCACCGTGGCGGACCTGGCCCGCATGCCCCACCTGCTTGTGGCCGGGGCCACCGGCGCGGGCAAGAGCGTGTGCCTGAACTCCATCCTGCTCAGCTTCCTGTACAAGGCGCGCCCTGAAGACGTGCAGATGCTGCTGGTGGACCCCAAGCGCATCGAACTTGCCGTGTATGCCGACCTGCCGCATCTGGTACACCCCGTGGTGACGGAAATGTCTCTGGCCAAGAACGCCCTGGACTGGGCCGTGCAGGAGATGGACCGCCGCTACCAGGCCATGGCCCGTCTGGCCGTGCGCAACATTGCAGGGTACAATCAGAAGCTGCTCGACCTTGGCGCAAACCTGCCGCCGGAACTGGCAGACCTGGAGCGCATGCCGTATCTGGTCATCGTCATCGACGAACTGGCCGACCTCATGCTGACCGCCGCCAAGGAAGTGGAAACCAGCATCGTGCGCCTGGCCCAGCTGGCGCGCGCGGCGGGCATCCACATGATTCTGGCCACCCAGCGCCCCAGCGTGGACGTGGTCACCGGCCTCATCAAGGCCAACTTCCCGTGCCGCATATCGTTTCAGGTCACCTCCAAGCACGATTCGCGCACCATTCTCGATACCGTGGGGGCAGAACACCTGCTGGGCAAGGGCGACATGCTCTTCAAGCCCAGCGGCGGCAAGCTGCAACGCCTGCACGGGGCCTTTGTGGGCGACGATGACGTGGCAGCCGTGGTGGAATTCTGGAAGCACCAGCAGGCCCCCAACTACACCGTGGACTTCGCCGAGTGGGGCAACGACGGCACAGGGGACGGACCCAACGGCAACGGCGGGGGCGATCTTTCCGACGACCCCATGTATGCCGAGGCCGTGGAATTCGTCATCGGCCAGGGCAAGGCCTCCATCTCGCAGATCCAGCGGCGCTTCCGCATCGGGTTCAACCGGGCAGCGCGCTATGTGGAGCAGATGGAGCACGACGGCATCATCGGTCCATCCGACGGCAGCAAGCCGCGCATGGTCATCAGATAGCAAGACAGGCAGGGCGTGCGGGGTGGGGTGTTGGAACGCCGCCACCCCGCGCCTGCTGCACATGTTGACGCGGTGCCCCAGTCCTGCTAGCGCAACCCCAGCATGGCCCGATCCTTTCCGGGGCCGACCGCCCCGGACGCCATCCCCCTTCGGGCTGCTGCCCGCCATCTGCCCCATCCTGCGTGGCAACGCCATGTTCATCCCGCCAGCAATTCTCCACAGGAGCATTCCGTGATCCGTTCTCTTTCTCTTCGCATCTTTTCCCGCCGGTTGGGCCTTGCTGCGCTGTGCGCCGCCCTGTCCGCCACCATGTTGCTGTCCGCCGCGCCTGCCCGTGCCGCCGGTGAACTGACCAACCGGCTCCAGCAGCGCTACGATGCCACCACCACCCTCAAGGCAGACTTCACCCAGGTACTGCTGCACCGCGAAAGCGGCGCCAGGGAAACCCGGCAGGGCACCCTGCAATTCCGCAAGCCGCTGCTGGTGCGCTGGGAAACCAAGGCCCCCCACGCCGAACTGCTTGTGGTGACGGCCAGCGAAATCTGGAACTATCTGCCGGACGAGGAAGTGGCCTACAAGTACCCGGTGGAACTGGTGCAGGACTCGCGGTCCATCATCAAGGTCATCACCGGTCAGGCCAAGCTGGAACAGGACTTTGACGTGGCCGAAGAGGCCGACGACAGCGGCATGGCACGTCTGCACATGTACCCCAAGGAACCCACGCCCCAGCTCACCGAAGCCTTTCTGTGGGTGGACCCGAACACCAACCTGATCCGCCGCGCCAAGATCATCGACTTCTACGGCAACGAGAACGACATCACCCTGAACAGCCTTGCCACCGATGCCGGTGTGCAGGACAGCGCCTTCCGCTTCGCGCCGCCCAAGGGCGTGGACGTGGAAGACCGGACCAAGCAGGGTTCCCCGGAAAAGCAGCTGTTCAATTAGGGGGCGCGGTACGGCTGGCAGCCAGCCGCCAAGGGAAACGCCCGCCTCAAGTACAACTTGAAGGTCAAGAAAACGACAACGCCTCCCGCAGCTGTGCAGGAGGCGTTGTTTCTTTTTCTGACAACCCGAATGGTTACGATTCCAGCCCGGCGGCGCGGCGCAAGGCCGTCACCTCATGAGCGGTCAGGCGGCGGGCTGCGCCTTTGGGCAACTCGCCCAGTTCCAGCGGGCCTTGCCGGACGCGCCGCAGCAGCAGCACGGTCAGGCCCAGGTCGCGGCACATCCGGCGAACCTGACGGTTCACCCCCTGGTGCAGGGTCATCTCGATAAGGCTGGCCTGGCGTTCGGACTGCAACAGGCGCACCTCCACCGGGGCCAGTTGCTCGCCTTCGGCCAGGGTCATGCCTTTGCGCATGGGGGCCAGGGCCGCCTCGGTCACGTGCCCGCGCACCTTGACCATATACACCTTGGGCAGATGGTAGCGGGGGTGGGTGAGCCGGTTTGTCAATTCGCCATCGTCGGTAAGAATCAGCAATCCCTCGGAAAAGTAGTCCAACCTGCCCACAGGGTACAGCCGCCCGCCGCGCAGGTCGGGCGGCAGAATGCCCAGCACGGTGGCCCGCCCCTGCGGATCGCGCACGGTGGAGACCACCTGCACGGGCTTGTGCAGCATCACGTAGGTGAACGCGGCGGGGGCGGCATCCAGCGCCAGCATCTGACCGCGCACCTCGATGCGGTCGCGCCCCGGCACAACGCGCGCGCCGGGGGTGTTCACCACCTCGTCGTTGACCCGCACAACCCCTTGAAGTATGAGGTCATCCGCCTGCCGCCGCGAACATACGCCCGCACCGGCAATGGCCTTGTTCAGGCGCACTTCGCCGGGCTGCATGGCCGCATCGCCCGTCGGCATGGTGAGGTCGCCCCCCGTGTCAGGCTGCGCCGGGGAGTGCCGGACGGGGTCAGCAGCAGCCAGAGTCTCAACCCGACGGTCTGGCGCACGATCTGCATCGCGGCGCGACGCGGCGTCAGCCCCCGGATGCATACCCTGCTTCGGCGTCTGGTCGCTCTGGGGACGGCGATCGGCACGAAGCGCGCGATTGGGACTGTCGCTCCGGCGCTCTGTGCGCGCGTCCTTGCGCGAACTGGTCGCGTGAACCGGCGCGTTGGCAGACCCGCCATCGGACACGGCATCGGGGCTTGATTGACCGGTGGCGCGGCCCTTGGGGCGTTGCGGGCGTCCCGCAGGGGACTTCGGGGGACGGGACGGGGACGACGGACGGCGCTGGGTCATGAGTTTCCGGGCCGGATAGTTCCGGCGGGTTGAAGTTTCCGGGCGCTGCCGCCTCAGGGGCGCAGGCGTAACGGATGCATCCTTGCGGGCAGGCGACCAGAGGCGGGCTGGCCGAAACACTCTATCCCGGTCGCCCGGCAAAGAAAACCGCCCGACGCACCTTTTCGGCGGCACGCCGGACGGCATCCCTGATACCTTGCAAAACCGCGGGGACAGACAGAAAGGTTGCGAGATTCGCGCCTGCCCGCGTCAGAACCTGTTACGGGCGGATGATCTTTGTGGCGAGTTGCAGGCTGGTTACCACGTCGAGCATGTTGGTGGTCTGGCCCACGGCTTTCTGCTCCATAAGTCCGAAATGGTCAAGGCAGGTGCCGCAAACCAGCACCGTGGCCCCTGCGGCTTCCAGCCGTTGCAGATGGGGCAGGGCGGGGCTGTCCGCTGCGGAAAGGCGCACCGCCCCGTTCAGCATGACGATGCGCCACAGTTCGGTACCCAGCTCCGGCAGGGTGGCCAGAAAGTTCTGCATCAATTTCGCGCCCAGCGCGTCGTCGCCGGCACCGATGACGTCGGACGTCAGAAAGACCACGACTTTTTCGCCCATGCGGCGCAATTGTTCCTCGGTCATGACCTCGCACACCTCGCAGTCGTCCGCTTGGGGTGCAGTGGCATTGCCCTTCACGCCGCGCAGCCGCCACTGGCCCCCGCCTGCGTCCTCGACCTGCACGGCATAGCCCTGGGTGGACAAAAACCGTGTCACGTTCTCGCGCGCGGCCTGGTTATCCACAACCACCACCAGCGAAGCAGGCGACTGCTCGTCAAGACAGCGCTTGCAGCGCAGCACGGGCTGGGGGCAGGGAAGATTCTGGCAGTTCAGTTCGATTTCTGGCATGGTGATCCTCCTTTTCTGAAGGAACACCACACTGCGCGGCCCGGTCAAATCGAAAACTTCCGCGCATTTTTCAAAAACACATCAACAAAATAAATAGAAGACGCCACACCACATGGCCGACGCCAAAAAGAACGAGCACCCCACCCAGGGGCAAAGCATTCATCTGCTCAAGCGTTGCTTGAAGTATTTCCGCCCCTACAAGTGGCAGATTTTCATCTCCATGCTGGGTATGGGGCTTGTTTCATTGACCACAGCGGGTACCGCCTGGCTGGTCAAGCCTGCCCTGGATGAAATATTCATCAACAGGGACCAGCAGGCCTTGCTGTACGTGCCCATGCTGTTCTTCGTGCTTACGCTGCTGAAGGGCGTTGGCCGGTATGTGCAGAACTACTACATGCACTTCAGCGGGTTGCGGGTTCTTGAAAAGCTGCGCTCGGAACTCTACGACAAGATGATCTTTCTGCCGTTGCAGTTCTACGAGGAATCGCAAGTGGGCATGCTCATGTCGCGCATCATCAGCGACGTGACCATGATCCGCAACAGCCTGCCGTCCATCGTGATGATGATCCGGCAGTTCCTGACCATGCTGGGCCTGGTGGGCGTGGTGTTCTACCAGAACCCGCACCTGGCCACCTGGGCGATACTCGTGTTGCCGCTGGCGCTGTATCCGCTGGTGTGGTTTGGCCGCAAACTGCGCAAGTATGGTCGCCGCAACCAGGCGAAACTGGCCGACATTTCCGTGGTCTTGCAGGAAGTGTTCAGCGGCATCCGCGTGGTCAAGGCCTTTGCCACCGAACGGTACGAGGCGCGCCGCTTTGACGAGGAAAACGAACGGCTTGCCCGGTTATACCTGAAGCAGGCCAGCGTGTCCGAGCTTTCTTCGCCGGTCATGGAATTGATCGGGGCCGTGGGTATCGGGCTGGTCATCTGGTTCGGCGGGCGAGAAGTCATTGCCGGCGAAACAACGGCAGGCACCTTCTTCTCGTTCGTGGCCGCCCTGGCCATGCTGTACGACCCGGTCAAGTCGCTGAACTCCGCCAACATGGATGTGCAGCGCGCCCTGGCTGGCGCCGAGCGGGTCTTTGAAATTCTTGACGCGCCGCACCTGGTGGTGGAGCAGGGGGGTGACGTGGAGTTCGACGAGCCCTTCGGGGAGTTGCGCTTCAACGACGTCACCTTCGCCTATGACAGCAAGGCCGCCCCGGCTCTGGACAACGTCAGCCTTACCGTACGCGCAGGCGAACGGGTGGCCATAGTGGGACCCAGCGGCGCGGGCAAGAGCACCTTCGTCAACCTGATTCCCCGCTTCTACGAACCGCAGCAGGGGGGCATCACCCTGAACGGTCGCCCGCTTTCAGCGTACACCCTGACCTCGCTGCGTCGCAGGGTGGCCATGGTGTCGCAGGACGCCTTCCTGTTCAATCTTTCGGTACGCGACAACATTACCTACGGGCTGGATGGACCCGTGGACGAAATGCCGGTGCGAGAAGCCGCGCGCTCTGCCTATGCCGATGCATTCATCTGTGAAATGCCGGAAGGCTATGACACCGTACTGGGTGAACGCGGCGTAAAGGTTTCCGGCGGGCAGAAGCAGCGCCTGACCATCGCCCGGGCCATCATGAAGGATGCGCCGCTGCTTATCCTGGACGAGGCCACCAGTGCGCTGGACTCCGAGGCCGAGCGCATCGTGCAGAAGGCCCTGGATAACCTGATGGAAAACCGCACCAGCATCGTCATCGCCCACCGGCTGTCCACAATCCTGTCCGCAGACCGCATCCTGGTCATGGAGCAGGGGCGCATTGTTGACGCAGGACGGCACGAGGAACTGCTGGAGCGTTGCCCCCTGTACGCCAGGCTGTACGCCATGCAGTTCGCCACCGATACTGCCGCCGATGTCACCCCGGACGGAGCGGACGGGGCGGACGGGGCGGAACAGACCGCCATGCTCCCGTCTGCCGGAGTTACCGCGTGAAGTTGCCCCCCTCCCTCATCGCACCGCCGCTGTATGCCCTGTACAAGACGTGGTGCGCCACCCTGCGCTATGACATAGCCGGGCGCGATGCCGTGGATGCATTGTGGCATGCCCGCACCCCCATGGTTTTTGCGCTGTGGCACGACGAACTCTTTCCGCTCATGTACGTGCGGGACGGACTTGAGATCGTGACTGTGGTCAGCCAGAGCCGCGACGGCGAATACCTGGCCCAGGTGCTGCAACGGCTGGGCCTGCGCACGGCGCGGGGTTCCAGTTCGCGCGGAGGGGTCAAGGCGCTGATCGGCGCGGCCCGGCAAATGCGCAAGGAAGGATTGTGCGGGTGCGTAACCGTGGACGGCCCGCGCGGCCCGCGTCACAAGGTCAAGCCGGGGGCCATCTTTCTGGCGCAGCGGGCGGGCGCGCCCATCGTGCCCATGCGTATTTTCATGGACCGGGCCAAGGTGTTCGAGCGTGCCTGGGACCGCTTTCAACTGCCGTTGCCGTTTTCCCACGTGCGGGTGGTGTTCGGCGAACCATACCGGCTACCGCAGCCGGACAGCGCAGACACCGGCGGTGCAAGTCCTGACAAAAACGGGCAGGGGGCCGATGCCGCTCTGGCTGCCGCCTGTGCAGAACTTGAAGTCCGGCTTGAGGGATTACGATGAGCTTACCAAAACCCGGCACACCCGCCAGCACGACGCCCCCCGCAGACCAGGGCGCATTGTCAAAACTGCTGCATGCACTGGCCCGCCGCCTCGCGGCAGGGGGCTTTGAAGGCGTGACCCGGTTCGGCAACGCGTTGGGCGTGCTGCTGTGGCACTGCCTGCCGGGCAGGCGACGCCTGGCTATCCGCGCCATAGCCGAGCACCTTGGCGTATCACAACAAGAGGCCACGCGCATTGCGCGGGATAGCTTTGCCCACAATGCCCGTTCTTTTCTGGAACTGGTGCTGGTGGAACAATTCGGCTTCGAAATGAATGGCGGTCGCCTTGTCATTGACAATCCCGACAGGCTGCGCAGGATATCAGAAAGTGACCGCCCGGTGGTGGCGACCACGGCCCATCTGGGGGCATGGGAGTTCATGGCCTCGCTGCTGGGGCAGTGGCACCTTGATCGCCCGCGCATGGTGGTGGTGCGCCGCAACAGCAACCGCACGCTGAACGACTTCATCTTCGCCATGCGCGGTGCGCGCGGATTGCACGTGGTTGACCACCGCAACGCCGTGTTTACCGTGCTCAAGGGGCTGAAACGCAACGGATGTGTTGGCTTTCTGGTGGACCACAACTGCCGCCGCGACGAGGCCATCTTTTTACCCTTCCTTGGTGAAACCGCCGCCGTGAACATGGGACCGGCCCTGCTGGCCGTGCGCGCTGAGGCAGAAGTGTGGCCGGCATTCATGCTCCGCGAGGGCGGCAACTACCGGCTGTACATCGACGAACCTCTGGATACCGCTACCCTGGACGGAGACCGGAACGACAAGGTCGAAGCTGTGGCCCGATACTACACAGAGGCTGCGGAAAGAGCGGTGCGCGCCCATCCCGAACAGTGGTTCTGGATGCACAAACGCTGGAAAACTCGCCCCGAACAGCCCGACTGATGCTGCCTGCTGCTTCGTAGCCTCACATCCATCGACCATTTCCATCGATCGAAACTGCCACCGCCGGTGACGCGCACGCGTTCACCGGCGGTTTCATTTGGCGCGCACTATTATCGTTTTTTGCGATTTCAGGCCACAGGGGGCGCTAAACTCGATAATAGCGAGTGAGCAACACAACGACAGACCACCATGCGCACAGCGGACGCACAGGCATCACTGGCCGTGGATGTTGCACAAGCTGAAACACACCGGGACGAGTGAATTTCGGACAATCCGCAGATATCGAGGTGTGATCATCTTAATCGATGCCACTTCGCAAAATGCAGCATCTCAACATGCCGGGCATGCGGCACCAAAAGTCACTGAGCCGGGCCAACCCTCATGCCAGACGATAAACGGGGCGCAGATCCGGCACTAGGAAACGGGCATTTGCGGCGGGGCAGCATCGGAAAGCCACCGGTTGTTTCACGTAAAATCGAAATTCCATATCAATGCATAATAAAAGACTTCTCATCGCATGAAAGTTAACATAATTTACATTATGAGACATTGATACAGGATGACGAAAAGAAGGAGCACACACCTTCGGGGCACGTGTCCGCCGTTCCTTCCTCATTGGATGCAGCGCCCCCAGCCGCACCCTGCCTCCGATGCACCCGCGCCAAGCCCACTGCATCCTGCCTTGCGCCGGCCTGTGGTCGTGGACGCTATCGATCTTTCCGATCAATCTAGTGGCCAGCCCCATCTGGGATTGGTTGGTTCACGAGTCGACGTGTCCCTGCGCGGGTTGCATGCATGACATGTTCACGGCATTCGACCGGACACTCTCGTTCTTCCCCCCACCCAGCACCTGCCTCGCTCCCGTTTCCTTCCCGGCACTGCCACCCCAGAGAGCGCCCTTTCGCCGCCCCATCTGTGCGCTGTGTTGTCCTATATTTGACAGTTGAACCATTGCACGCCTCCTACTCCATGAACGAAGTTTCCACCCTCGATTTCCGCCTCCAAATTTCAAAATCCAGCCCTGTGATCATCCATGGTTCATTCGCGCCGCAAACGGGCATTTCGTGCAATTTTCCTGTTCAGGACGCAAAAACGGACACCATCCACCTGGGATGATGCCCGTTCACTGAAAATTCAGAAGTACAATCGCCGTTCTGGGCAACCGCTCATGAGCGGAAGCCGGAAGTCCGCTAGCCGTTCAGCGCGGCCCAGTCCTTGTTGAAGGCTTCAAGCCCGGAGGTGGTAAGCGGATGATCGAACATCTGGCGCAGCACGGCGAACGGCACGGTCGCCACATGGGCACCCATCAATGCGGCCTCGGCCACATGTCGCGGATGCCGCACGCTGGCCACGATGACCCGCGCGTCCATCCCCATGCCGGCGTAGTTGCGTAAAATGGTCATGATGTCGGCCACCAGTTGCATGCCGTCCTGCGACAAGCCATCCAGCCGCCCCACGAAGGGCGAGATGAACGAGGCACCGGCCTTGGCGGCCAGCAGCGCCTGCATGGGTGAAAAGACCAGGGTCACGTTGGTGTCCACGCCCTTGGATTTCAACACCCGCACGGCCTTCAGGCCCTCGGAGGTCATGGGAATCTTGACCACCACGTTAGGGCCGTTGCGCACAAGGTCGAGCCCCATGGCAATGAGTTCATCCGCCGTGTCGCCCACGGCCTCAAGACTCACCGGGCCTTCCACCTCGCGGCAGATGTCCTGCATTACAGCGCGCCAGTCGCCGCCTTCGCGGGCCATGAGCGTGGGATTGGTGGTCACGCCGTCCAGCAGGCCCCAGGCCTTGGCGGCGCGTATCTCGGCAAGGTTCGCCGTATCCAGAAAGAACTGCATGGATGGCGTCTCCTGTTTTCAGGCCCCATGACGCAAACCCGCCGCCCATGTCAGGTGATCGACCTATCAGGCGGACGGACGGCATGCGTGCAGACGGCAAAAAAACGCAATGGGACAAAAGGATAGGATATGCAACACCACACCGGATCCCGGTCCACCCGTCAACCTCGTCCAAGCCGGGACAGATAGGGGCAACCTGGCCAACCGGGCCACGGGGGGGCAAGCAGGCAAGAAGGAACAGCGCCGCCTGCAACGGAAGGTGCGGCATCACCCCGCAAGCGCGTGGCCGAGCCTACTCGGCGTCCTTTTCCTCGCGCACGGGAATTTCGCGGCCGCCCTTTTCCAGTTGCTTCAGGAAATTGTCGCGGCATTCATAGCTGCAGAAACGGTAGGTCTTGTCGCCATCACGCACGGTAACGCCGCCGTTGGCGTCAATGTACGCGCCGCAGATGGGGTCGCGCACCATTTCGCCGGTGGCCACCATTTCTTCCTTCTGCTTCTTGTCGTCCTTGCCCTTTTTGCGCGCCTCGTTGGTCACGAGACGGTACAGAAAATAGCCTGCCGCGATCAGCAAGAGCCACTTGAGCATGCCAGACTCCCTTTGGGTCCTAGAGGCGTTGATGAGGGCCGGTCGGCCTTTGTCAGCCAGAGCAGCCACGTCAGCCGGATAGGCGCGTCAGCCGGACAAGCCGCGTCGGCCGGATCAGCCAGGCCGGTTCCGCCAGCCGCAAGCCGTCGCAATGCGCCCGGCTGGCCGCTCACTGGCCGATGCACCCGTCGTGCAGGGTGAACGTCAGCGATTTCAGGGCGTGTATCAGACTTTGCCCGTCGGGGAAAGCGAGTTCGGGGGCAATTTCGTGCAGGGGCACAAGGACAAAGGCCCGCTCGCGCATGCGCGGGTGAGGCAACGTCAGGCGCGGGGTGTCGCACACGGCGTTGCCAAACAGCAACAGGTCGATGTCGATGGTGCGCGGGGCGTAGCGAACTGCGGCGTCCATAGAAGCGGCGTTCTCCCCCTGCTCCGCACCACACCGCCCGGCTACAGTCGGCGTGCCGCCGCAGGGCATCCGGCCCGGCGCATCCTGTCCGTCGTCCCCGCCCTGGGGCACATACGCCCGGCGACGGCCCAGCGCCTGCTCCACATCCAGCAGCCGGTCCAGCAAGCCTTCGGGCGTGATGTCCGGGGCGCATTCCAGCCGAACCACCTGGTTGGCAAACCACGGCTGGTCGCGGTAGCCCTGCGGTTCGGTGCGGTATACGGACGACTTCGCGCCAACGACAACGCCGGGCAGGGCGGCAAGCGCCGCCACAGCCCGGACGAGATTGTCGGCAGGATCGCCCCCCGGCACGTCCGACCCCACGTCCTTCCGGACGTTTGGCGGCGGCAGGTTGGACCCCAGGCAGACGTAGGCGATTACAAGTTCGCGATGCGTGACACGGCCTCCTCAAGGCGATCGGTGTCCACGGTAAGCGAAATGCGGAAGTAGCCTTCGCCCGGCGTGCCGAAGCCGTTGCCGGGGGTCAGCACCACGCCGGTCTTTTCCAGCACGGCGGTGACGAATTCGGCGGACGAGCCGTACCCGGCGGGCACCTTGGCCCAGATGTAGAAGGCGGCAGTGGGCACGCGGCAGGCAATGCCCACCTTGTTCAGGGCGGCCACCACCACGTCGCGGCGCTTGCGGTAGATGGCGCGCAGTTCACGGCAGAAGTCGTCGCCGTCGCGCAGGGCCACAATGGACGCTTCCTGCACGGCCTGGAAGATGCCGGAGTCCACGTTTTCCTTCACCTTGCCAAGGCCCGCCACCAGGGATGCGTTGCCCACGGCCATGCCCACGCGCCAGCCGGTCATGTTGTAGGTCTTGGACAGCGAGTGGAACTCGATGGTCACGTCCTTGGCGCCTTCCACTTCAAGAATGCTCATGGGCTTGTCATTCTCGTCGTAGTAGACCTCGGTGTAGGCCGTGTCGTGCGCGATGATCACGTTGTGCTTCTTGCAGATGCCGATGAGCTTTTCGTAGAACGCGCGCGGGGCCGAGGCCGCCGTGGGGTTGTTGGGGTAGTTGACGAAGATCATCTTCGCCCGGTCCCAGGTGGCGGCGGGAATGGCGTCGAGGTCGGGCAGGTAGTCGTTCTCCTCCACCAGGGGGATGAACTGCACCTCGCCGCCCACGAAGCCGGTGGCAATGTGGTACACCGGGTAGTTGGGGGTGCAGACCAGCACCAGGTCGCCGGGGTTCACGAAGGCCAGCGGAAAATGGGCGATGCCTTCCTTGGACCCGATCAGACCGATGACCTCGGTCTTGGGATC
Organism: uncultured Desulfovibrio sp.; assembly: GCA_964402645.1. Classification (GTDB taxonomy): domain Bacteria; phylum Desulfobacterota; class Desulfovibrionia; order Desulfovibrionales; family Desulfovibrionaceae; genus Cupidesulfovibrio. The sequence continues at coordinate 373,530 of CAYOCV010000003.1, forward strand.
AAGGCTGACGCCAAAGCGACGGCCATACCAGTTGGCCACTTCCTGCCGGAATTCCAGCATGCCCACGTACGAGGGGTACTGGTGGTTTGCGGGACGCTCCACGGCCGTCTTCATGGCCTCGATGATGAAATCGGGCGTCGGCATGTCGGGGTCGCCGATGCCGAGGCTGATGATGTCCACGCCACGGGCGGCCACTTCGGCCTTGACCTTGTCGATGCCTGCGAAAAGGTACGGAGGCAGGGTCGCCAGCCGGTCCGCGAGTTTGAAATCAGCCATTCCGAATCTTCTCCTTGCGGGTTTCGATCCCCTGGGCGCGCCCGTCCGCCTGTGGCGGGGCACGCCCGTGCGCCGGTAAAAAAAGAGGGCTCTGCCAGAAGCCCGTTCCTTGCAATGCCTTGCGGGTAACCGCGTACCCGGTTTTGTCCTGTTGCGCGAAATCTACAGGCCCCCTGCCCGGCCTGTCAATTGATAATGGCTCCTGACGCCTGTGCGGCGCGCCCTGCCCCCCTATGCGCAGTCGCCGCGCGGGATGGGGCATCCATCGGCGCGTCAAGCCACGGGAGCCGGGTGGAGAAGCTACGCCCCTGCCGTCCTGCGCCTCCTGTCCGCCTGTTTCCCCCTCATGTGGGGGGGTATGCATCCTGCATGCGCCAACGACATATCTGCGTCTCTCCGGTCCGCCTCATGCGGCCCGGAGCTATTGCCGGGGCCGGTATCCACACAGGCGCACGCCCTACAGACGGGCATAAACGGGATATTGCGCCATATGCCGGTTGCTGGGGCATCTGGCGCAACAGGCAGGGTACGGATATGTCGGGTTATCCTACCCTACCCTACTTTAAGGATTTTTATTGCCAAAAATGTCATCTGGCATGACGAAAACGACAAAACCGACGACAGGCAACAACGGGCAACACGCACGGACGATACGTTCGGCTTCATGACAACGCGGGGGAATGCATGACATCGGCGACACGGGCTTTGGTCGGGCTTTGCCTGCTGGCAGGACTTGTGGCCTGCATGGGTGTGGCCGTCGCGCTGGGCGCGGCGGGTTGGGTGATCAATGGCCTGGTGGGGACCGGGCTGCTGGTGGCGCTGGGCTGCCTTTTTGACGCATGGCGCACCCATGCCGCCCTGCGCGAGATTGCCGGGCTGGCTGCCGGAGTGCGCGATGCCGCGCCGACCGCCACCCAGACGCGCACAGGGGACAACGGACTGTCCTTCGGAGGCCGCGAGGCGGGCGCAGGTTACGCCTCCGCGACAAGCGATTACGACGCGGATGCGCCAGCCTTGCTGGCCCGGCATGTGCCGCGCGTGATCGCCCTGCTGGACGACGCGCGCCAACGCCTGGCAGCGGAAACCACCCGCGCCGACGACAACGCCAACAAGGCCGATGCCGCCGGGCGCAGGGCTGGCCTTGTACGCGAACGGGCGGAGGCCTCCAACCGGCAGGCCATGCACAATTCCGCAAAAACCCTGGACCGGGCCGTCAGCTCTTTGCAGGAAGCCGCCGCACGGCTGGCCGCAGAAGCGGGCGGCGCATCTGCCGGTGCCGACAACCAGCGCCGCCTAGCGGGCGACACTGCCGTGGCCATGGAGCAGATGACCTCCACGGTCAACGCCGTGGCCCGCAGTGCTGGCGATGCCGCCGCCCAGGCCGACACCGCGCGCATGAAGGCCCTGGCCGGGCGCGACGTGGTAAACCGGGCCGTATCGTCCATTGCCGCCGTGCATGGCCACACCACCGGCCTGCGCGAGGTCATGGGCGACCTTGGCGCCCGCGCAGAATCCATCGGGCAGGTCATGGGGGTCATCACCGACATTGCAGACCAGACCAACCTGCTGGCGCTGAACGCGGCCATCGAGGCCGCCCGCGCCGGGGATGCCGGACGCGGCTTTGCCGTGGTGGCCGACGAGGTGCGCAAGCTGGCCGAAAAGACCATGCAGGCCACCCGCGAAGTGGGCGAGGTCATCACCTCCATCCAGTCCGGCACGCGTAAGACCCTGTCCGACATGGACGAGGCCGCCCGCGTGGTGGACGAGGCCACCCGTCTGGCAGAAGATTCCGGCGAGGCCCTCGCCGAAATCGTGGATATTGTGGAATCCACGTCCGACGGGGTGCGCACCATTGCCACGGCGGCAGAGCAGCAGGCCGCCACCTGCGAGGAAATCAACCGCATCACCGCCCAGGTGGACGCCATCTCGCGCCAGACCGCCGACGGCATGCACCGCGCCAACGACGACATCGCCGCACTTTCCGCCCAGATGGCCCGGCTGGCGACCCTGAACCGGGTGTTCCACGTCATCGGGCAAGGCACGGTGCAAACGCTCATGCGCGGGTTGGCCGACGCGCCGGACATTCGCTCCCTGCAGCGCGAACGCATCGAGGCGCACCTGCGCCGGGTCATTGCCGCTGCACCGTACCTGGAACTGCTGTACATGACCGACGGCAAGGGGCGGCAGATCATCGCCAACATCGCCCCGGCCGCTCTTGCCACTCCGGCAGACGCGCAGGCCTGCGGCAAGGACTGGTCGTCGCGTCCGTGGTTTGTCGGGGCCATGGCCATCGGTGACCTGTACATTTCGGAAAGCTACGTCTCGCAGGCCTCCGGCGCGCCGTGCATCACAGTGTCCCTGCCCATGGAAGATGCGGCGGGCAACCCGATGGCGTTGCTGGCGGCGGACGTGAAGCTGGCCTGAGGTGATAGCCTGACGGGATGGCCTGACAGGATGACCTGACGCCTGCGGATGTGGCTCGCGGCGGCAGCCCCATTATTTACGGATACGATGTACACCTGATCGGGGCGTGCCGCGCGGCGCGCCCCGTTTGCGTTTACGGGCGGCGTGCAGCCCACTGCCCTCCCGTCCCGTCATCACCCCGGCGCTCTTGCCGCACGATGCACGCCCGTGTACCATGCCAGCTCGAATACCGTCCGGTCCGCAAGCCCTTCCGGGTTGCCGGTGCCGGGCACGACCGCGCTGCGCGCACAGATATCCATGCCCCCACGCCGCCGTTCCACGCCTGCCACTTCAACAGCGCCCGTCGATGTCACGTCAGGCTCGGCTGCGGCTACGCCCGGCACGTCTGCCGCCGCGCCAGCCAAGCCTGCGACGGTCACCGCAGCCCGGCGCACAAAAAGGCCGACTGCCCCCAAGGGCCGCGCTTCCGCGCCGCGTGCCGCGCAGGCCGATACGCCCCGCGCCTCGCATCCGCTCATCGACGGGTATCTGGAATACCTGCTCATCGAGCGCGGCCTTGCGGAAAACACCCTTGCCGCCTACGCGGCGGACCTTTCCGCCTTTGCCGGATTTCTTGCACAGGGGGGCATAGACCTGCACGCCGCCACGGAACAGACCCTGTTCCTGTACATCGTGGACCTGCGGCGGCGCGGGCTGACCAGCCGCACCCTGTCCCGCCATCTTTCGGCCCTGCGCGGACTGTTCGCCCACGGCGTGGCCGAAGGACAACTTGCGGCAGACCCGCTGCGCTACCTGGAAAACCCCAAGCTGCCGCGCACCCTGCCCGACGTGCTGACCCGCGACGAAATGGCCGCCGTGCTGGCCCTGCCCGACCTTTCCGACCGCCTGGGCTTTCGAGACCGCACCATGCTGGAGTTGCTGTACGCCTCCGGCCTGCGCGTCTCCGAGCTGTGCGGGCTGCGCCCCCTGGATTTCGACCCCATGACCGGCCTGGTACGGGTGTTCGGCAAGGGGTCCAAGGAGCGCATCGTGCCGGTGCATGACACGGCGGCCAAACTGCTGACAGCCTATATCCGCGACTGGCGGCCCGCCTTCCGCCCGGTAGAGGACGCCCTGTTCCTGAACCGTTCCGGCAAGGGGCTGACCCGCCAGGCGGTGTGGAAGGTGGTCAAGCGCCACGTGGCCGAGGCGGGCATCCGCAAGGACATCTCGCCGCACACCTTTCGCCATTCCTTCGCCACCCACCTGCTGGACGGCGGGGCCGACCTGCGCACCGTGCAGATGCTGCTGGGCCACGCCGACATTGCCGCCACGGAAATCTACACCCACGTGCAGGCCGACCGGCTGCGCCAGGTACATCGCGCCCATCACCCCCGCTCGCGCTCCTGATGCCGCGCCCTTCCTCTTGATTCCCAGCACCACGGACTTCACGGACACCACGCATGCAACAGCCCCCCAAGATAGCCGCACCAGTGCTGATTACCGCCCACGCCAACGCAGACTTCGACGCGCTGGCGGCCATGGTTGCGGCGGGCAAGCTGCACCCCGGCGCAGTGCTGGTGTTTCCCGGCAGCCAGGAACGCACCCTGCGCAATTTCTTCATCGAAAGCGCCACTTACATGTTCAACTTCCGGCAAGCGCGCGACATCGACCCGGACAGCGTGGAAACCCTGGTCATCGTGGATACCCGCCAGCACTCGCGGGTGCCCCACGTACACAACGTGCTGGCCCGCCCCGGGGTCACCGTGCATCTCTGGGACCATCACCCGGACACCGACGAGGACATTCCTGCCGCGTTCAGCCGGGTGCTGCCGTGGGGATCCACCACGGCCATCATCGTGGCCGAGATCCGCGAACGAGGGCTGACGCTATCCGGTGATGAAGCCACCATGCTCGGCCTCGGCATCTTCGAGGACACCGGCTCGTTCACCTTCGCCTCCACCACCGAGCACGACTTTTCCGCCGCAGGCTGGCTGAAGACCCAGGGCATGGACCTGAACGCCATCGCCGAACTCATCGCCCGCGACCTGACCAGCGAACAGGTGGGCATCCTCAACGCCCTGCTGGAATCGGCCACCACCCACGACATCAACGGCGCGCTGGTGACCATTGCCGAGGCGTCCATGGAAACGTACATGGGCGACTTTGCGCTGCTGGCGCACAAGATGATGGACATGGAGAACATCAAGGTGCTGTTCGCCATATGCCGCATGGGCGACAGGGTGCAGGTGGTGGCCCGCAGCCGCCTGCCGGAAGTGGACGTGGCCCAGGTCTGCGCATCGCTGGGGGGCGGGGGGCATCCGTACGCGGCCTCTGCCTCGGTCAAGGACAAGACCCTGCAACAGGTGCGCGACGAACTGTTCGCCCTGCTCTTTTCCGCCGTCAATCCACAGATGCGGGTGCGCGACCTGATGTCCTCGCCCGTGGTGGGCGTGGACGACGACCGCTCCATCGCCGACGCAGAGGAAACCATGACCCGCTACGGCCTGAAGGCCGTGCCCGTGTTTGCCGCGGGCACCCGGCGGTGCGTGGGCTACCTGGAGCAGCAGACCGCCGCGCGGGCCATCGCGCACTGGCTGGGGCACATGGGCGTGACGGAGTACATGCACCGCCGGGTGCAGACCGTGACCCCCAACGAGGACCTGTACCAGGTCATGGAAATCATCGTGGGCCAGCGCCAGCGCCTGGTGCCCGTGGTGGACAGGGTGCCCGCGCCGCATCTGGCGGGCAGCTACGGCGTGGACCGCGTACCCCCATCCGCCCCGGCCCCCGCTGACGGTGACGAGGAAACCGGCGAGGTGGTGGGCGTCATCACCCGCACCGACCTCATCAACACCCTGGTGGAAGAACCCGCCCGCATTCCGGAAACGCTGCTGCCCGAATCCCGGCGCGAAAAGAACATCCGCCCCCTGCTGCTGGAACGCCTGCCCGACACCCACTTCCGGCTGCTGGAACTGGCGGGCCAACTGGGCGACAGGCTGGACGTGCCGGTGTACGCCGTGGGCGGCTTCGTGCGCGACATCCTGCTGGGGCGGCCCAACCTGGACCTTGATGTGGTGGTTGAAGGCGACGGCATCGCCTTTGCCCGCGCCCTGGCCGATGAACTGGGCGGGCGCATGCGCGCGCACCACAAGTTCAAGACCGCCGTGGTCATCTTTCCTGCATGGGAATCGGCAACGCGCGGCGCTGGCGGCGCGGACGAGAGGCGGGGCGATGGCATCAGCGCGCCGGATGGCCCGCCCGCCCTTCCCGCCGCAGGGGGCGCATCCGACGAGGCCACGGCAGAAGCGGCTCACCGCGCCGCCGCCAGGCCGGAACAGCGCATCGACGTGGCCACGGCCCGGCTTGAATACTACGAGTATCCAGCGGCGCTTCCCACCGTCGAGCTGTCGTCCATCAAGATGGACCTGTACCGGCGCGACTTCACCATCAACGCCCAGGCCGTGCAGCTGAACGGCGCGCACTTCGGGCGGCTGGTGGACTTCTTCGGCGCGCAGCGCGACATGAAGGACAAGGTCATCCGCGTGCTGCATTCGCTGTCCTTCGTGGAAGACCCCACCCGCATCCTGCGCGCCATCCGCTTCGAGAAACGCTACGATTTCCGCATCGGCGCGCAGTGCGAACGGCTCATCAAGAACGCCCTGCAACTGGGCATGGTGGACAAGCTGTCCGGCGCGCGGCTGTTCCACGAGCTGAAGCTGATCTTCGACGAAAAGGCTCCCCTGCCCTGCATCCGGCGCATGGAAGACTTCGACATCCTGCGTCTGATCCACCCGCTGCTGAAGCTGAACCCGGCCAAGATGGACGTGCTGACAGAGCTGGAGCGGGTGCTGCACTGGTATCGATTGCTGTACCTTTCGCCCGCGCCGGAACCGTGGATGCTCTACCTGCTGGGGCTGTGCGGCAACGGCAAGTATCTGGACGTGGCTGCTGTCACCGACCGGCTGGCCTTCTCGCGCAAGGTCCGGCAAGATTTTCTGACCCTGCGCGAGAACGTGCGTGAAGTGTACAACCTGCTCAATCTGTGGATGCAACGCGACGGTTCCATGAGCGGCCTGAACAGCCTGCTGTCTCCCATCGCGCCGGAAGGCATCCTGTACCTGATGGCCCGCGCCAAGACAGAAGACGCACGCAAGCACATTTCGCACTACCTCACCCGCCTGCGCGGCGAGACGCCCGACATCACCGGCAACGACCTGCTGGCCATGGGCATACCGGCGGGACCTGCCTATGGCCGCGTGCTGCGCCGGGTGCTGGCTGCCAAGCTGGACGGCGTGGCCCGGACCCGCGCGGCGCAACTGGATCTGGCCCACGAACTGCTGCGCGAGGAAACCGCGCGCGATGCCCTTGCCGCAGAGGCAGGGGCTGGCGGGGTGGCAGGTGGAACGTCGGGCGGGCTGTCGGGCGAGGGGACCGCAATGACCGGTGACGCGGAGCAAGACATGGAAGCAGCCTGCGTGGCCCAGGGACAGGGCATGGCCGCCGCCCCCCGGCGTCACAGGCCGCCGGGCTGGCGCGACCTTCAGACCGGGCATGGTGAACAGGAAGGGAAAAGCACGCGGGATACGCCCGGTACCGGCGGCGACACTGGCGACACCGCAGGAACGCCGGAGGACTGACGTTCACGGGTACGGGGCAGTCACCGGCATGGGGGGCACTCCTGACAGACTCCGGCGGGGCCGGATCAGTCCGGCCCGACTGGCCTGACTTGGTCTTACTTGGTCTTACTTGGTCTTACTTAGTCTGGGCGGGGCAGACCTGGTCTGGACAGGGTCGATATGGCCGGGCTGATCGCACTGCCGCTGACCGGCCGCAAGCGCCAGTGCAGTATTCGCAAGCGCCGCAAACACCGTCCCGTTGCCCCGCCCCCCTTGCCCCGCAAGGCCCTAGGGTGTAAGCACAACCGAGCGGTTTAATTTCAATCGGAAATACGGCACGTTGCGCATGCGCACAAACAGTGCCGCGCAACGGCATCAGGAGACGGATCAAAACATGGAAACCCTCTGGGCGCCGTGGCGCCTCGATTACATCCTGGGTCCCAAGCCCGACAGTTGCGTGTTCTGCCTGCCCGAACACACCGAAGAAGACGAAGCGCGCCTGGTCCTGTACCGGGGGCGGCACAATTTCGTGATCATGAACAAGTTCCCGTACAACAACGGGCACCTCATGGTCACGCCGTTCCGCCACGTCATGGATCTGGCCGCGCTGGAACCGGACGAATCGCACGAAATGATGGACCTTATCCAGACCTGCACCACCATGCTGCGCCAGCGTTTCAACCCGCAGGGCATCAACGTGGGGCTGAACCTTGGCGAGGCCGCCGGAGCAGGCATCCGTGAACATTTGCATTTCCACCTTGTGCCGCGCTGGAACGGCGATTCGTCGTTCATGGCGGTGATGAGCGAAACCCGGGTCATTCCCGAGCATCTGCATTCCACGTATCATGCCCTGAAACCCCTGTTCGACCGCCTGCCCCAAGCGGGACGGTAAGGAGGCCGACATGCGCTTCGTCAAGGTTCTCGTTCTGGTGCTGGTGTTCTTCATCTCCATGATGTTCTTCGTGCAGAACAATGCCGTGCTTTCTCAGGCCGTCACCCTGAAGCTCGACCTGTTCTTCGACACCGCGTGGAGCTCCATCGCCCTACCGTTCTACTTCATGATCCTGTGTGCCTTCCTGCTGGGCGCGCTGGCCACCATGCTCATGCTCATGGTCAGCCGCATGCGTGCCGGGGCCGCCCTGCGCCGCGCCAACAAGCGCATCCGCGTGCTGGAAAAGGAACTGAACTCGCTGCGCAACCTGCCGCTGGAAACCGCGCGCAAGGCCCCGGAACCGGTGGCTGCGCCTGCGCCCGCGCCTGTTGCCGCGACGGAACCCACCCCGGTCAAGGCCGGGTAGCGGAGACGCCGTGACGCTGCTGGACAGACTGAAGGCCGGTGCGCGCACCCTGCTGGGCCACCGGCGCGCCGACATCCTTATGCCCATGGGGCCGGATGCCGAATCTCCCGGCGCGCGCGACGCCTTGTCGGCCATACAGGAGTTGAGCCGGGTAGTGCGCAACGACCCGGACGCGGTGGAAATCTACCTCGCCCTCGGCAACCTGTACCGGCTGCGCGGCGACATCGAACGCGCCGTGCAGATTCGCAGCAGCCTCATCGTGCGACCGGGGCTGAACCCGCAGTTCAAGGCGCGCGCCCTGTTCGAGCTGGGCCGCGACTATCGGCGCGGCGGAGTCATGGACCGGGCGCTTGCCGCCTTTGACGAGGCGCGGGCGCTCGGCGCCGACCCGCACCAGATCACCTACGAGTTGGCCCTGCTCCACGCGGACAGCGGCGCGTTCGAGGAAGCCGCCGCGCAGTACGCGCGCCTGGGATTTCGCCCGGCGCAGGCCCATTACATGGTCCGCCACGCCGAGGAACTGGACCGCTGCGGCAGGGTCGAAGAAGCCCGGAACCTGCTGACCAGGGCCGTGAAGGTCTACCCCGGTGCGGTGGAAGCTTGGCGGGCGCGGCTGGTCATGGCCGCGCGGGCTGGCGAATGGCGTCGGGCGGGCAAGCTGCTGCGCGAAGGATTGGAACGGGTACAAGCCCCTATCCGCTTCCTGCTGCTTGAAGGACTGCTTGAACTTGAGGCCCCTGCCCCCCGCAACGGCAACGCGGTCAAGGCAAACGGCGGAACGGGCGGAAGCGCCACGCCCAACGGTACCGGCACGGCAGGTGCGACCAACCGGGACTTCGAGGAAAAGCGTTGCGCCACGGTGCTTGCCGCCATAGAGGCGCAGGAACCGGACCTGCTGTTGCAATACTACGGGGCGCTGTTTCTGCTGCGTTGCGGCAACCGGGAAGAGGCAGGCAACTGGCTGGCCAAGGCCATGGTGCTGCGACCGGACTTCTGGGCCGCCCGGCTGGAACTGCTTTCACTGTCCATGGAGCAGCAACATCTGTCGCCGGTATTCCGCAGCCAGTTGGAATACTTCATCGAGCACGCCCGCAAGGTGAAGCGCTTCGTGTGCGGATCGTGCGGCCTGCGCCGCGAACACACCTTCAGCGTGTGCCCGCGCTGCCGCAGCTGGCATTCGGCGACGTTCAGGATGTCCTTGCAGGATTAGGGGCCGTTTCTAACTTGTCCTTTCGCCCGCAGGCCGCGCGCCGCAAACCAGCGGTTGCTGCGGCCTGCGCCGCATTCGCGTCCGGCCCTGCGCCCGGTACTTCCATCCCCACCCCTTCGCAGTGTACACACGAGGCATGACAGACACCTCCCGCTTCCCGCACGCCCAGCCAGATGCCGCCCCAGCTACTGACGCCGCTACTGACGCCGCTACTGACGCAGCACCTACTGCCGCCGCCGACGCCTGCGGCTGCGGCATGCCCGGCAGTTCCACCAGTAATGGCTCTGCCCTTGCCGCCACTTCCAGCGCCGCTTCCAGCCAGTCTCGCGGCGCTTCGCGCATGGCCGGGGCCACCACGGCAGCAACGGCCCGCGCCAATCCGTCCAAGCTGACGCCCATGTTCGAGCAGTATCTGCGCATCAAGGACGACTACCCGGATGCGCTCCTGCTCTACCGCATGGGCGACTTCTACGAGATGTTCTTTGACGATGCGGAAACGGCGGCGCGCGAACTGCAAATCGCCCTCACCTGCCGCAACCCCAACGCCGACCTGCGCGTGCCCATGTGCGGCGTGCCTCACCATTCTGTGGACGGGTACATCACCCAGCTGCTGCAAAAGGGCTTCAAGGTGGCCCTGTGCGACCAGATAGAAGACCCGCGAGAAGCCAAGGGCCTCGTCAAGCGCGCCGTCACCCGCGTGCTGACCCCCGGCACGGTGGTGGAGGACGCCAACCTCGACGCCAAGGGCCACAACTATCTCGGCGCGCTGTTCTGGGATGAAGAGAAAGAGGCGGGCGGCTTTGCCTGGCTCGATTTTTCCACGGGCGACTGGTCCGGCCTGCATGCGAAAAAGGCCGCCGACCTGTGGCAGTGGGTGCGCAAGATGCAGCCCCGAGAGCTTCTGGTGACCGAAAGCGCGCAGGTGCCCACATCCATGTCGCTCACCACCACGCAGGTGGTGCGGATTCCCGGGCGTGCCCCCTTCGACCTCAAGGCTGCGACGGAACGGCTGCTGCACGCCCAGGGCGTGCGCGACACCGGCGCGCTGGGCCTTGAAGGAAAGGATGAACTTGTCCGGGCCTGCGGGGCGCTGCTGGCGTACATCGTGCAGACCCAGAAACAGGATCTTGTCCACCTTGCCTCGTTCCGCCCGCTGAATCTGGGCCGCCACCTCATCGTCGATGAAGTGACGGAGCGCAACCTGGAAATCTTCCGCCGTCTGGATGGCCGCAAGGGGCCGGGCACGCTGTGGCAGGTGCTGGACCACACCCAGACCCCCATGGGGGGCCGCCTGCTGGAAGAACGCCTGCGCCACCCCTGGCGCGAGATGGGCCCCATAGAGGAAACCCAGGCGGCGGTGGCCTGGTTGTTCGAGCGCGATGACACCCGGCGCGACCTACGCGCCGCCCTGGACGAAGTGTACGACCTTGAACGCCTGACCACGCGCATCTTCCTGAACCGCGCCGCCCCCAAGGACTACGTGGCCCTGCGCCAGAGCCTGGCCGCCCTCCCCAGGGTGCGCGGCGTGCTGGAACGCCCGGAAACGCCCCACGGCAGTTACCCCACCGACGGCGAGGCGCGCGGCGAGGCGCAACCGCCCTTTCTGCGCACGGCGCTGAAGGGCTGGGACGACCTGTCCGACTATTTCGACCTGCTGGAACGCGCGCTGGTGGACAGCCCGCCCCATCTGGTCACCGAAGGCGGGCTGTTCCGACCCGGCTTCCACGCCGAACTGGACGAGCTGCTGGACCTTACCGAACACGGCGAGAACATGCTGCAGCAACTGCTGGCGGAGGAACAAACCGCCAGCGGGCTGCCAAGGCTCAAGCTGGGGTTCAACCGGGTGTTCGGCTACTACTTCGAGCTGTCGCGCACCGCGTCCGACGCCGTACCCGAACACTTCGTGCGCCGCCAGACCCTGGCCAACGCCGAACGCTTCACCACCCCGCGCCTGAAGGAACTGGAAGAAAAGCTGGTTTCGGCCAGTGACCGCCGCAAGTCGCTGGAATACAAATTGTTCCAGAAGCTGCGCGAAACCGTGTCCGAGGCGCGTCCCCGCGTGCTGTTCATGGCCGACCTGCTGGCGGGGTTCGACTATTGGCAGAGCCTTGCGGAAACGGCCCGCCGCTGGAACTGGACCCGCCCGGTGCTGGCGCAGGACACCGACATCCTGATCCGCGAAGGCCGTCACCCCGTGGTCGAGGCCATGCAGGGCAGCGCCAACTTCATCCCCAACGACCTGCGCATGGACGAGGCCCGGCGGCTGTTGCTGATCACCGGCCCCAACATGGCCGGCAAGTCCACCGTGCTGCGCCAGACGGCCATCATCTGCCTGCTGGCCCAGATGGGCTCGTTCGTGCCCGCGCGCGAGGCGCGGCTGGGCATTGCCGACCGGGTGTTCTCGCGGGTGGGGGCATCGGACAACCTGGCGCAGGGGCAGTCCACCTTCATGGTGGAAATGATGGAAACCGCGCGCATCCTGCGTCAGGCGGGCAAGCGCAGCCTGGTCATCCTGGACGAAATCGGACGCGGCACCAGCACCTTCGACGGTCTGGCCCTGGCCTGGGCCGTGGTGGAAGAACTGGCCCGCCGCGCGGGCGGGGCCATCCGCACCCTGTTCGCCACCCACTACCATGAACTGACGGCGCTTGAAGGGCGCATTCCCGGCGTCCACAACATGAACATAGCCATCCGCGAATGGGGCGGCGAAATCGTGTTCCTGCGCCGTCTGGTGCCCGGTCCGTCCGACCGCAGCTACGGCATCGAGGTGGCCCGGCTTGCCGGGGTGCCGCAGCCGGTGGTACAGCGCGCACGAGAACTGCTGCACGAACTGGAAAAAGCCCGCGACGGCAGGGGTGAAGCCCCCCGCGCCGCGCGCGCCGTGCTGCCGGGGCTGGACATACCCGAACCGAAGCAGGCCGCGAAACCCCGCGCCCTGCTTGCCGCGCGGGCGGAGCCGGTGGCCCATCCGCTGCTGACCACCCTGCGCGACCTTGATACCGATCACCTGACGCCCATGGGGGCGCTGCAACTGCTCAACGAATGGAAACTGCTCTGGGGAGGCCCTGCCCATGCCGAAGATACCGTTCCCGACCAGTCCCCGGCAACGCCGGGCAACGAGCCTGACTGACGCATCCGCCCTGCCAGACGCCCCCACCCGGCACACGGGCCGTGGCCGCCGCATGGCCGCCGTGGTCACCCTGTGCGCAGTGCTGGCCCTGGGGGCCGCGTGCGGCAAGAAGATCATGCCTGTGCCGCAGGATAACCGCGAACTGTTCCAGTGGCGCAGCACCACGGCCACGGCCACGCCCAACGGCTGCATCGCCGCACGGGGCGAGGTGCAGGGCAACGTGGACAACCTGGCCTCGATCATTCTGGAAATCCAGCCGATCGACGGCAGTGGGGACAGTTGCGCCGGGTGCCCCTTTCAGGCCACGGCACGGCAGGAATTCAGGCCGGAAAAGCAGATCACCCCGCAGGGCGCCGCCATCGTGGAAATGACCATGTGCCCCGACCGCAAGGCCCCGGCCTATCGCTGGCGCATGGTGGGGCTGAACGTGCTGACCCGCTTTGCGCATGCCCTTGGCAAGGTGCAGACGTTGGTGGTGGACCCCAACGCCCCCGGCTTTGCCCTGCCCGTGGAAGACGCGCCGCCCCAGCAGCAGACCGAAATCGTGATCCCCTAGCGTCGGCAAAAGCCCGCAGCCCTGCCCCAGTCAGGAGGAACGCATGCATCATTTCCAGTACCGCGACGGAGAACTGCACGCCGAAGACACGCCGGTACGCGAACTGGCCAGCCGCTACGGCACCCCGCTGTACGTGTATTCGGCGGCCACGCTGCGCCGTCATTTCCAGGCCTTTGACAGCGCGTTCACCGGCGTCGGGCACCTGACCTGCTATTCGGTCAAGGCCAATTCCAACGTGCATCTGCTGCGCCTGCTGGCAGAGATGGGTGCGGGCATGGACATCGTGTCCGGGGGCGAGTTGCACCGGGCGCTTGCCGCCGGGGTACCCGGCCAGCGCATCGTGTACAGCGGCGTGGGCAAGCGCGACGATGAAATCCGCGCCGCGCTGGAGGCGGACATCCTGCTGTTCAACGTGGAGTCGGTGCAGGAACTGGAGCGCATCAACGCCGTGGCCGGGCAGATGGGACGCACCGCGCGCATCGGCGTGCGCATCAACCCGGACGTGGACCCGAAGACCCACCCGTACATTTCCACGGGCATGCGCAACAACAAGTTCGGGCTGGACATGGAACAGGCACGGGCTGCCTACCTGCTGGCCCGCGACCTGCCAAACGTCACACCCGTCGGCATCGACTGCCACATCGGCTCGCAGCTCACCACCCTGGCCCCGTTCCTGGAAGCGCTGGACCGGGTGCTGGACTTTCATGAGCAATTGCGCGACCTGGGGCTGGCCATCACCTACCTGGACCTTGGCGGCGGGCTCGGCATCACCTACGGAGAAGAAACCCCGCCCCACCCCAGGGAATTCGGCGAAGCCGTGTCCGAACGGCTGCGCGGGCGCGGGCTGTCGCTGATTCTGGAACCGGGCCGCGTCATCGCAGGCAATGCGGGCATACTGGTGGGCCAGGTCATCTACACCAAGTCCACGCCCAGCAAGAACTTCATCATTGCCGACGCCGCCATGAACGACCTTGTGCGGCCATCGCTGTACCAGTCGTACCACCGCATCGCCGAGGTGCAGCCCGCCGGACGCGAGGAAATCACCGCAGACGTGGTGGGCCCCATCTGCGAATCGGGCGATTTTCTGGCGCGCGACCACATCCTGCCGGAATTGCTCCGGGGCGAACTGCTGGCAGTGTTCTCTGCCGGGGCCTACGGATTTTCCATGAGTTCCAACTACAACTCGCGCCCCCGCGCGGCAGAGGTGCTGGTGGACGGCGCAACGGTGCGGTGCATCCGCAGGCGTGAGACCCTGGACGACCTGATTGCATCGGAGTTGCACGCTGAAGGGTGATGAACGCCCATCTCGCTGACGCGCCCCCCGCGCACGCATGACAACAAGGGACCCTGCGGGGTCCCTTTTGCGTTGCCCAGAGCATGCTGCGCCGCAAGCGTAACCAGCTGTTTTAGAAGACGAATAAAAAATACGCACCCTGCCGCACGATTTTCGCTTGCGGCGTTCCGGAAAATTTGTTTATAAAAGTGAACACGACGACCGAAACACACCCACGCGGCCATTGCGCTCGGGCGTCTGAACCAGCCATCAGCACAGGACTCCAACATGCCGGATGCCTTCGACACCTTCTTCGCCCGGGTCATGCAGGGCACGGACATCACCACGCAGCAGGCCCTTGCCCGCGTGCTGGGGGTGAACCGCAGTGCCATCACCCAGGCCAAGAACCGCGATGCCATCCCGCAGAAGTGGATACTGCGATTGTCGCGGGTCTACGGCCTGTCCCCGGACTGGCTGGAATACGGGCGCGGCGCGTCCCGCCCTGTTGCGCATGCGGCGAACGCTGGTAGCCAGACGCAGGGTGGGTACGGCAGCAATGGCCTTGCCGCCGGTCCCGCCTCCCAACGGGCGGCGACGTTGCGCCCTGCCATGCCTGCCTCTCCCCTTGCGGACCTGCCCCCTGCCGTTCACATGGTGCCCAAGGTACGGGCCCGGCTGAGCGCGGGAGGCGGCTCGTTCGAGGTGCAGGCCATGCCGGTTGGCGGGCAGCCCTTTGCCCACGCCTGGCTGGCCCGCAAGGGCACCCCCTCGGCCATGGTGCTCATGGACGTGGTGGGTGACAGCATGGAGCCGGAAATCCGCGACGGGGACACTGTGCTGGTGGACCGCGCCACAGAGGAACTGCGCTTCGGCCAGGTGTATGCCGTGGGCCTGGAAGACGCCGTGCTGGTAAAGCGCATCATGCGCACCCCGGACGGCCTTGCCCTGGTCAGCGACAACTCCGCCTATTCGCCCATTCGCGTACGCGGCGATGAACTGGAACAGTTCCGTGTCATCGGTCGGGTTGTCTGGCTTTGCCGAGAAATGGGGTAGTCCCCCTTTTTTTGCCCTGCATGTTCACTTTTATAAACACAACAACTGGCGGCATTCCCCGCCACATTCCCAAGGAGACCGTCATGCAACAGCGTTTCTGCACCTGCGGCCATCAGCTCTGGGTTCTGTACAGCTCCATCGAACGCAAGTTTCGCACCATGTTCTTTGCGGGCACCTGCTTCAGCGGCAAGCGCGTGGACATCTGCCCCTGCTGCGGTGCGCCCCTCGACATCAACCGCCTGAGCTAGGACGCTGCGTTGCGCCTCTTCATGCGGCAACACAACGCGCCCGCCAACTCAGACACGCCAGCCCCTCCCGATGCGGCCCGTCGCCACACCATGCGGCGGGCCGCAGGGATGCCCGCATCATGTCCCAGTGCGTGGAATCCTTCAGCCCCCCCCGCCCTATCCCCGTACAGGCGCAAGGCCCGCCAGCATTGATCCGGGCTGATCGCCGGGTGACGGCATGTAAAAAACCGCAACCTCGTGCCATGCCGCGCGTGCTTGCCACGCGGCCAGCTGCACCATCATCCGTACCCATGGTCGTTCGCGCTGCTTGCAGAAATGCCGAGCCATCACAAATTGCTTGTTCGGTCAGCCGTGCAGGCATACGAAAAGACAGACCGTCTTGGCTACGGTCCTCTTTTCACAGGTGACAAGACGTTGCCACATGCACGACAGTTCCAGTCGTACCCGCGTTGACGTACCGGCCTTGCCTGATGATGGATTCCGAGATCGAACCTTCCGGGGGGCGCTTGATGCCCGAACCAACTGTCTCCGCCCGAAACCATGCCCTGGACAACCTTCGCGCCGTTGTCGTGTTTCTCGTCGTCGCCCTGCATGGGTTCATCACCTACATGGAGTTCGCACCACCCTGGTGGTACGTCCTCGACAGTAACCGCAGCATTCTCTTTACCTGCATGGTGCTGCTGATCGATGTGCCGATCATGCAGATCATGTTTTTTCTGGCCGGCTATTTCGTCTGGCCGTCCCTTGTGAAGCGCGGCCCCACACTGTTCTTCAGGGACAAGATTCGAAGAATAGGAATTCCGTGGGCTTTCGGTGTTCTCATTCTTGCGCCGCCCACAGCCTATATTATCTATTATTCCCGCCAGGTGCCGATGTCCCTTTGGACCTTCTGGCAGACAGACTTCTGGGGCAAGGCGTATCAGCAGTCGGTCTATTGGTACCTTGGCGTCCTGCTGGCCCTGTTCGCTGTCACCGCCATCCTGTTCTCGGTCAGCCGCCGCTTCGCCGCCTGGCCCCCCGGCGTCCGTCGGCCTGCCTGGTGGCAGCACGCTTTGTTCATCCTGCTGCTGTCGGCCGCTTCCACAATGATCGCCACGCGCTGCGAGTTGGATCTGTGGAGCAACAACTACCTGTTCGCCTATCAGCCGGTGCGCATTCCGAATTACGTCGGATATTTCGCACTGGGCATTTTCGCCTGCCGCTCCGGCTGGTTCACGGATGCCGGGTTTCAGCCTCGTCTGCGTCTCTGGACGCCGCTGTGGATACTGTCGGGGCTGGCCTACCTGATGTGGCGGATGGGTCCCCAGGCGGCGACGCCCGACATCGGCTTCAAGGCCATTGCCATCCTTCTGTTCAACCTGTTCTGCCTGACATCCCTGTTCGCGATGATTGCCCTGTTTCGCCAGCACATCGCCGGAAACGGCCGATTCTGGCGCTATCTGGCGCGTAACTCTTACGGAACCTACTACCTGCATCCGCTCATTCTCTATCCGCTGGCGCTGGTGTTCGTACCGTGGCCGCTGTCCATTTTCCTGAAAGCAGCCATCCTCATCATGGTGAGTTATGGCATAAGCCTCATGGTCAGCGACCTCGCCCTGACCCGCCTTCCTTGGCTGAAACGCATTTTCTAGCCTGAATTCCCGCAGAGGGCACAGGGCTGCGACAAGCGGACAAGGGGGCCAGAGCGGTCGACTGTTGCGCCCCGCACGACATGGGTGCAACAGGAGAAGACAGGAGCCGGGGTGTGGCAGCCCCATTTGGCGCAGTTCGCACAGTTGGCCCGGTGTCGGCTCACCTCCCCCTTCCGCGCAGCATCACCCCAAGTATCCCTGCCCGTCGCAGAACGTACAAAAGCCGTAACCGGTGATTCCAGTTACGGCTTCATGTTCAATGGTGCCGAGGAAGGGACTCGAACCCTTACAGGATTTCTCCCACTACCCCCTCAAGATAGCGTGTCTACCAATTCCACCACCTCGGCACGGGGGTTGGCGCCAAGCGCGCCGAAACATGCAATGCTAGTTGGACTTCTGCTCTGCCGGGGCGGCGGGAGCAGGAGCGGCAGGAGCCGCCGGAGCGGGCTGCACTTCTTCCAGCTTCACATCAAGAATGGTCGAATCGTCCGACTTGCGGCTGCTGGTGAGCACGTTGTACGACAGCGACGTGATGATGAACAGGACCGCCAGAAACGCGGTCAGCTTGGCAAGCATGCCGCCGGCGCCAGTGCTGCCGAACAGCGAGGTGTTGCCGCCGCCGAAGATCACGCCCATGCCTTCCTTGCCGGACTGCAACAGCACCAGCACGATCAGGGCAAGACACGCGACCACATGCAGGGTCAGGATCAGGGTCTGCACCGTACTCTCCTTGTCGAAACTCCGCGCCTAGGCGCGGCTTACGCCAGAATGATGCGGCTGAACGAGTCAGCCTGCAAAGAAGCGCCTCCTACCAAGACACCGTCCACATTGTCAAGGGCAATGATTTCACGGGCGTTCTCCGGCTTGACGCTGCCGCCGTACAGAATGCGTATCGCGTTGCCCGGCTGCCCGTAGCGGGCCACCAGCAACTGACGCACCAGGGCATGCGCCTCGACGATTTCCGGCGGCCCGGCCACCTTGCCGGTGCCGATGGCCCACACGGGTTCGTAGGCGATGGCGATGACACCGGGCACGGCGTCACCCTTCACCCCGGCAAGCCCTGCGGCCAACTGGCGCTCCAGCACCTCGCCCAGGCGGCCCGCCTCGCGCTCCTCGATGGTCTCGCCGATGCACAGCACCACCTTGAGCCCGGCATTGATGCTGAACGCGGTCTTGGCCCCCACCAGTTCGTCGCTTTCGCCGATGATGTGGCGTCGTTCGGAATGCCCGGTCAGCACCCAGGCGCACCCGCAGTCCATGAGCATGCCGGGCGAAATCTCGCCCGTAAAAGCCCCTTCCGCCGCCGGATACACGTCCTGCGCGCCCACGGAATAGCCCGTGGCGTGGCGCAGGGCATCAGCCACGGGAGACAGCGCGGTAAACTGCGGAAACAGCACCACCTCGCGGTCGTCGGGCAGCGTGTCCGCCGTCAGGGCCGCCAGCGAGGCGGCGGTGGTCCGTGCTTCCCCGGCGGTCTTGTACATCTTCCAGTTGGCGGCCATAAGCTTTTTCATGCAGGTCTCCGGAGCGTGTTGCGTGAAAGGGGACATTGCCGGACGTGCCGGACATTGACGGACATTGACGGACAGGGGCGTGCCGTCCTTTGAAAAACAGACTGTGGCGGCTGCGCAGGCTAGACGCCGCCTTCCAGCGGCCCAAAACTGCCGGAAGCGCCAGCGCACGCGGGCTCGCGGCAAACCCAGTCCGCCAGGTCGCATTCATAGATGATGGCGTCTTCGCCGGTATCCGCGTAGTAGTGCGGCCGCACGCCAGCCCGGGTAAAGCCCAGCCCCTCGTACAGGCCGATGGCAGGGGCGTTGCCGGTGCGGACCTCAAGCACGGCCCTATGTATGCCCATTTTGGCCCCCACTTGCAACAGGATGGCCAGCAGGCGGCGGCCCAGTCCGCGCCGCCGGTGGTCGGGCCGCACGGCCACGTTCAGTATTTCCAGTTCACCCGCCAGATGATACACGGCCACGTATGCCGCAAGGCTGCCCGCATCGCGCAGGCCGAACACCGAGAACACCTGCCGGTCAAAGGCCAGCCGAAACTGCTCTTCGCTCCACGGCGTGGAAAAGCACTGGCGCTCCAGTTCGGCCACCTCGGCAATGTCGCCGGGGCCAAGACGGAAAAATTCAGGACGCGCCGCGCGCGGACCTTCGCCGCAACAGGAGCGGACAGGAGACTGCATGGGCAAACGCCCTCCTTCACGTATGGCGGACGAAACCGCCGGAATGCGCCGCGCGGCGACTGGAGCAACTGGCGCAACTGCGACGGCACGCGGCCCCAAGGGGACGCGGAGCAAGGCGTCACGCGGTCGGCCTGGCCTGCGCCGCACCACGGGCAGACCGGGCGTACAGGACGAAGCGGAAGCCGTGGGCGAGGTCGAATACCTCGAAATCACGGACGAGCGCGACAGGCCGTTGATGGTCATGCCCATCGCCGAAGCACGACGCCAGTCGTTGCGCCACCGGGTGGTGCTGGTCATGCTGCACGACGCCGAAGGCCGCGTCTACCTGCAAAAACGCAGCGCGAACAAGCACCTGTACCCTGGCCGGTGGGATCTGTCCGCCACCGGCCATGTGCGGGCCGGTGAATCGCGCGAGGACGCGGCCCTGCGCGAACTGCGCGAAGAACTCGACGTATGCGCCGTCCGCCTGCTGCGCCGCGCCGAAATCGCGGCCTCGGCGGAAACCGGCTACGCCCACGTCACCCTGTACGCCGCAGGGCCCAGCAGCACACCGCCCCACCCCAATCCCGACGAAGTGGCCGACGGCATGTACGTTGACGCCGACGAACTTGATGCGTTGCTTGAACATTACCGGGACATGCTGACGCCCGCGCTGGTCTGGGCCGCCGAACGGGGCGACGTGTTCCGCGGCTTGCCGGACGCAACGGAAACGCCGGAAGATGCCGGGCATGAACCGAGCCCAAGCGAACAGCCCTAACAAGCAGCACTAACAAGCAGCCCTTACGAGCGGCCCAGCCAAGCACTCCATACGGGCCACCCTGACGCCGCGCCCTCTGCTCCACCCCAGCCGGAGCATGCTCATTCGCACATCCGCACACCCGCGCCGTCGTCCCGCCACGGGCTGTCCGCCGCGTCCGCATGCGCCGTACGCAACGCCATGGGCTACAGGGCCAGCACCTCGCGCATGGCGTCGTGCAGCAGGCCGTTGCTGGCCAGAATGCCCTCATTGGTGAAATCGTAAGCCTCCCCGCCAAACCCGGTCACGCGGCCGCCCGCCTCTTCCACCAGCAGCCAGCCCGCCGCCGTATCCCACGGCTTCAGGTCGTTCTCGTAAAAGGCGTCGAACCGTCCGGACGCCACGAAGGCCAGGTCGATGGCAGCAGCCCCGCAACGCCGCACGCCGCGCGTGGTCACCAGCGCCTTGCGCAGCCGGGCCAGCACCGTCTCCACATCCTGTTGAATGGTATACGGAAAACCGGTGGCCACCACCGCCTGTTCCAGCGGCTGTCGGCTCGAAACGCGCAGCGGTTCGCCATTGCAAAAGGCCCCGCAGCCCCGTGCCGCCCAGAAGCATTCGCCCAGCACGGGGGCGTTGACGATGCCGAGTTCCATCCGCCCCTCGTGCCACAACCCCACCGAAGTGGCCACGAAAGGCAGCGAGTGCGCAAAGTTGGTGGTGCCGTCGATGGGGTCGATGATCCAGCACATGCCGTGCGGCTCGCGCGAAGTGGCGCTTTCCTCGGCCATGAAGGTGGCGCCGGGAATAACATCCTTCAAGCGTTCCTTGAGAAACGCCTCCACCGCAAGGTCCGTTTCCGTCAAAAGGTCAATGCGCCCCTTGAGCTGGATGTTGCGCGGTTTGTGCCAGTGATCCATGACCAGGGCGCCGCTTTCGCGGATGACATCCAGAACGCTGGGCAGATGCGCGGCGAAGGGGGAAGCGGCAAGGCCGGAGGGAGATGCCCCGGGCTGGTCGGAAGGAATGGCCGACGATTGGTCGGAAAGAGCGGGCGAAGGCTGACCGGAAGGGACTGACGAAGGCTTTGTGGACATGATGGCTCGTTGCGGACGACGTGGCAGCGCCCGTGATTGCGGCGTGCCTGCACGTCTGCGGGCGCGCGGAGCCGCCGGGTGAAGTCCCGACCCGCCTGCCCGCCGCCGTCGCGCGCCTAGTTGATGTACACGCGACCGTAGAACTTGCGATCGTCCAGGGTGCGGCCCGTGCCGCGCACCACCGTGGTCAGCGGGTCGTCGTCGATGATGACCTTCAGGCGCGTCTCGCGCGAAACCAGCGCGCCCAGGCCCTTCAGCAGCGCGCCGCCGCCCGCCAGCAACACGCCGTTGCTGGCGATGTCGGCGGAAAGTTCCGGCGGGGTCTTTTCCAGCGCCTTGCGGATGGCCATGACGATGATGCGCACCGGCTCCTGCAGGGCCTCGCGCACGTGGCCGTCGGTAACGCGCACCACCTTGGGGGTGCCGCTCACCATGTCCTTGCCGGACACCTCGACCATCAGTTGTTCCGGCAGCGGAAAGGCCGAGCCGATGGCCATCTTGATGCGCTCGGCGGTGTTCTCGCCGATGAGCAACTGGAATTCTTCCTTGAAGTAGCGCTGCACCGCCTGGTTCATGGCGTCGCCCGCCACCCGCACAGATTCGGCATAGGCAACGGCGGAAAGGGTGATCACCGCCACCTCGGTGGTGCCGCCGCCGATGTCCACCACCATGTTGCCCAGCGGTTCGTGGATGGGCAGGTTGGCCCCGATGGCGGCGGCCATGGGTTCCTCCACCAGGCGCACGTCGCGTGCGCCCGCCTGGTGGGCGGATTCGATGACCGCGCGCTTCTCCACCTGGGTGATGCCCGTGGGCACGCAGATGACAATGCCCGGCTTGACCAGCGAAAAGCCGCGTATGACCTTGCGGATGAAAAAGGCGATCATCTGCCGCGTCACCTCGAAGTCGGCGATGACGCCGTCCTTCATGGGACGGATGGCGCGGATGCGTTTTGGGGTGCGGCCCAGGAATTCCTTGGCCTCTCGCCCCACCGCGAGCACGGTGTTGCGGTCGGTTTCCAGGGCGACCACCGACGGCTCGTTCAGCACGATGCCCTCGGCCCGGGTGTACAGCAGCGTGTTGGCCGTACCCAGGTCCATGGCCAGGTCCTTGCCCAGAAAACCGAACAGTCTGCGCAGCATCTAGTGGATCTCGCGGTTGCGGTGTCGGTTGGTCATGCCCGTCGGCCTGTGGGCTCCGGGGCCGCCGGGCGGCCATGGAGATCAGTCGTCAGTGTCGGAATCGGGGCGGTCGTGCGGGGCGGGCGCGGGCGCGCGGCGTTCCAGCCGGGCCTTGGGCAGCAACTCGCGCAGCCTGCTCTTCAGGTACAGGTTTTCCAGAAACAGGGCCAGATGATCCACCGACATGCGGGTGAAGGCGCGCAGGTCGTCAGGGATGACGCGCGGCTCGCCGTGGCCCAGGCACAGCACCCCGCGCGTGACCTTGTTGATCATCAGCGGCAGGCACATCACCGAACTGAAGGCGGGCATGTGCGCCCCCTTGCCGAACAGCGGCGCCATGGGTGCGCCGTCGGTGCCTTCGGTGAACACGGGGGCGTCGTTGCGGAACACCCATCCCACGATGCCGTTGCCGATGGGAAACATGGGCGCATCGCCCTTGCCCAGCAGCAGGGGGCTGCTTTCGCCCTCAAGGATGTAGTTCTGCCCGTCGCCGTCGCGGGCGGCAAACAGTGCGTAGTCAAAGCCGGTGGCTTCCGCCATCAGGCGCAGGAATTCGGCCAGGAATTGCGGCCAGCGGCTGATGCGGCCCCGCAGCTCGCTGATCACCTGCAACGCCGAGTAATAGCGCGTCAGGCTGGCCTGCCCGGCCCCCTGGCACACCACGCCCTCTACGCCGGAGATGAGGTCGGCGAACAGTTGCAGGATCTTCTGGTCCTTGTCGGAAAAGGAGTACTGCCGCTTGCTGTCGATGCACAGCGCGCCGCCGCCGGGCACGGGGCAGCCCATGAAGGCCTTGATGGTGGCTTCCTCGTTGCTGCGGTAGTAGCCAAGGTGGCTCTGGCGCTGGTCGAAGTTGTTGACCAGCAGCGGCTCGCGGTTGCGGATGATCCAGCCCACCAGGCCACGCCCCGGCGCTATGGCCGTGCCGGTATCGACCATGTCGCCCAGGCTGAAGCTGGCGGCAAGGCGGTGCAGCTTGTTGTCGCGGTCAAGGGCGGCGGTGGCGGCAGCGGTGGCCGCCCCGGCGGAAAGGTCGTCCGTGCCTTCGGCGCTTGCGGTGTCCGGCAGAAAGAGCACGGCCGAATACGCGTCGAACACGCTGCAAATGATGGCAAGAATGCGTTCGTGGCAACGTAGGCTGTTCATATCCGGTTCCTCTCCGACGCCGCGCGGCGTCCGGAGTTCATGGCGTATGTCGGGCGGCGCAGGCACAAGGCCAACAGCGGCGCAACCGAGGGGTAAAACGAAACGGGTGTCAGCCTATCCCCGCACGACGCGGCCCGCAAGGGGGCATGCAACGCCATGCGGGCCGTGGCGGCAGACGTCAATCGTGACAGCAGATGTCGTCCATGCCGACCAGTGTCTCTCCGGGGGCCAGCAGCAGGCAGCCTGCGGAATATCCGACCGGTCACGCGGGGCCGGACACGCGGGGCCGGGCATGCGCGGCAGTAATGGGCAGCAATGCCGCAGCATGTCCCACGCGCCGTTTCAACCGGTGCTTTAACAAAACCGGGCACCTTCCCGCAACAGCCGCACACCCGCCAGAGTGCCGCGTGGCGCGGTGCCGCAGCCCCCCGGCCGCCGCAAAACCCTTGTGCGCGAACCCTTGCCCGTCACATTATGGTAGAATTTTTTTAGAAAAAAAAATAGGCTCGGATAATACACTGGGGTAACTGCAATCCGGGTCGCCATGCCGGAGGGGAATGGCGAACCGCCACGGGCACCGGGGCAACGCATGCACGTCACGTTGAAAAATGCCTTCAGCAAGGGAGAATTCATCTACCGGGAGGACGGGTTGCTGTCCGAACCGGTGGAGCTTACGTCGCTTGCCGGCCTGAAGCGCTTTCTTGACGTGGTGCATATCAGGCAGTGCCTGTTGCGCCCCTTTTTCGAGCAGCCCGACTACCCGTTGGTGGAATCGCGCGAACTGCTGCCCTCGTTCGAGGCAGACCTTTGGGAATACAAGCAGTTGCCGGGTTTCAGCATGGTGGCCTTCGAGCGGCCGCTGAACTATTTTCAGGAAGTTTTCCAGTTCGACATCCTGCACCCGGTGCTGGACACGGCCAGCGTGGCGGAAGGCGCATCGTGCCCGCTGGAATCGCAGGTCATCGCCCGCAACGTGCAGGCCATGCAGACCCGCCTGCCCAAAGCATACCAGGAATCGTTCCGCCAGCGCTTCGGGCGGTTCGACACCTCCGTGCTCGACTACTACCCCGCACTGATGCCCTTTCTGCTGGCCATGGACCGCGCACAGGTCTTCGCGCTGGACAGCTTTGGCCATTTCCACCTTGGCGGCGTGTACGCCTCGTTCCCGTCCGACCTCGACAGCGAGATCAAGCGCTTCGGCATGCGCATCGGCAAGTTCGACGTGGGCGACAACGAGATGTACGAGCGCAACCGGCTGTTCGTGTATCAGTACCTGATGGAGCTGTACGGCTTTCCCATCGTGTCGGAACGCCGCACCTCCAGCGCGCTGTTCGCGCGGCGGCTGCACAAGATGGGCGAACGGTTCATGGTCCGCGTGCTGGGGCAGTCGGACCGCACCATCACCACCATGTACGGCGAGGGCGATTCGCGCCCCTACCCCCGCGTGGAAAAGCTGGCCCTGGTGCGCGTGGACGCCGACCAGGAAGAAGCCCTGCGCGCCATCGACGAGGCAGGCTACTTCCTGGACCGCGAACGGCGGGTGGTCATCCTGCGTGTTACCTACCGGCAGCACAAGTTCAACCCCGACAACGTGCGGCAGGACCGCGCCCTGTCCGTGGAATCGCAGGAAGTCATCCATCCGGTGACAGGACAGGTGCTGGGCGACCTGAACATCATCAAGGACGCCACCAACATGTTCCTGCGCCTGAACGACATAACCCGTGGCGAATACACGGGCAGGATCATCTTCAAGCGCAACGAGGTTGTCGAGAACACCGACACGGACGAAAAACGCCTGAAGTTCCTGTATGCATGGCTGTCCAAGCACCAGCGGCGCATCATCGGCTACAGCGACGAATTCTTCGCCAACGTCATCAAGGTGCTGGACAACTACCTGCTCTCGCCGGACAACTACGAGGCCTTCGGGCACCTGCACGACCTCTACCAGGAGGTCTGGGCCAAATACAGCTACATCCAGCAGGCCCGCAAGGTGCGCTACCTGGAGGACATCCAGGACCGCGAATTCCGGGGCGAGCGCATCAGCTACCGGCGCATGCTGGCCGAGGCGGTGCAACTGCTGCACGGCCTGAAGTTCGAGATCGTCAGCTATTTCGACACGCTGGTATCCAGCGTCATCGCCATCGGCGACAGCATGCTGAACGACCGCTACCTGCTGCGCACCTACATCGAAAAGCGCGATGACGAACTGACCGTGGGCGGCCTTGAGATCAAGCGCAACTACGGCAAGCTGGTGACGCTTGTGGACGAATTCCGGGCCATCCAGCGCACCCGCAAGGTCGCCGCGTAGCGGGCCGCCGCTGGCGCGGCGATGCTGGCCGTGCGTTTCGCGGGGCCGCGCGCAGCCAGCCTTTTCCGGCCACGCGCGGCGCGCGCTGTGCCTGTCCTTTCGCCCCGCAACGCCGTCATGGTGCGCCGTTTGTCCGTCCCCAACCAGCCGCCAGCCGGTTGCCGCAAATTCCTTCTCGCGCTATTTCTGGCGCGCGCCGCACGGCGCACCAACTTTCCGCGCCGGACGCAAGACCGCCTTGCCCCGGTGCAGCGCGCCCCCATACCACATGACCGCGCCAACCCCAACGGAGACACGAAGGAGCACCCCTTGTCGGACCTGCTGCAAACCCCGCTTTCCGCGTGGCACCGGGCTGCCGGGGCCAAGATGGCCCCCTTTGCCGGATGGGACATGCCCATCCAGTACCCCACCGGCATCATCGCCGAGCACGTGCAAACGCGTGAATCCGCCGCCCTGTTCGACATCTGCCACATGGGCGAATTCACCCTGCGCGGCCCCGGCGCGCGCGATGCGCTGTCCCGCGCCGTCAGCCACAACCTGGAAACGCTGAAGCCGGGCCGCTGCCGGTACGGCTTTCTGCTGAACGAGGCGGGCGGCATCCTTGACGACCTCATCGTCTACTGCATCGCCGAGAACGACTACATGTTGGTGGTCAACGGCGCCTGCACGGAAAGCGATTTCGCCGCCCTGCGCTCGCGCCTGCCCGCCGCCCTGCCCTTCGAGGACATCTCGGCCCGCACCGCCAAGCTGGACCTGCAAGGCCCCAAGTCGTTCGACGTGCTGGAAGCGGTGCTGGGCGAAAGCTTCCGCGACCTGCCCTACTTCGGCTTCCGCGCCGTGACCTTCGGCGGTGCGCCGCTGCTGGTCAGCCGCACCGGGTATACCGGCGAACTGGGCGTGGAACTGTACCTGCCCTGGGACAAGGCCGAGGCCCTGTGGACCGCCCTGCTGGCCGACGAGCGCGTGAAGCCCGCAGGCCTTGGCGCGCGCGACACCCTTCGCCTTGAAGTGGGCCTGCCCCTGTACGGCCACGACCTGGACGACACCCACACCCCGGCGGAAGCGGGCTACGGCTCCATGCTGACCAACCCCGCCGACTACGTGGGCAAGGGCGCGGACCGCGAAGTGCGTGAGCCGCTGGTGGCGCTGTCCATCCCCGGACGCCGCAGCGCCCGCCACGGCGACGTGGTGGCCCTGCCCGATGGCACCGTGGCCGGCGTGGTGACCAGCGGGTCGTTCTGCCCCTCGCTGGGCTATGCCGTGGCCTTGGCCCGCGTGGCCGTTGCCCATGCCGAGTCCCCGACCTTCGTGGTCAAGGCCGCCAAGGTGGAACTGGAAGCCACCCGCGTGGGGCTGCCGTTCTACACTCAAGGGACGGCGCGGACCAAGCTGGTCTAGGGGCTGTTTTCAAATTGTCCTTTCGCCCGTTGGCTACGTCAAACTTCGCCCGCCATTCCGGTCGAATACGACAAGAGTATACTCCCGTCATGGCGGGCTTGTTTTCCTTGCCAACGAACGAAAATCCTAATTTGGAAACAATCCCTAGCGCGCGGCGTCTTTTTCCTGCTGGCTGCGTCAAACGCTGCCTGCCAGTTCGGTCACGTACGCATGGGGAAGCACCTCCGAGCGCACGGCTTCTGCTATTTGCCATACCCCCCAAATAAAAAGTTTGGGGGGGAGGGGTCCGGGGAGGGAGACCTTTTGCGGCAGCCGTTAGGCGAGCGCCTTGCGCGAGCCTTACGGATGGCGACCGCAAAGCGAAAAGGTCCCCTCCCCGGTTCGTCTTGCAAACCACACCTCCCCGGAGCATCACCATGCGCACCTTCTTTCTGCCGCCCGAACGCTGGGCCGAACCGTACCTGCTCGAAGGGCAGGAGGCCCGCCACCTGGTCAAGGTGGTGCGGGTACGCGCGGGCGACTCGGTGCGCCTGCTGGACGGTCAGGGACGCGAGGGCGAATTCCGGGTCACGGCCACGGAAAAGGCCTTGGTGCGTCTGGAACCGGTATCGATCACCGAGCATCCGGCACCGGCATCGCAGGCGGTGCTGGCCATCGGCTGGGGCAAGGAAGTGCGCCGGGGCTGGCTGATGGAAAAGGCCGTGGAACTTGAGGCGGGCGGCATCTGGCTGTGGCAGGCGGAGCGCAGCCAGTCGCGGGTGCCGGAAGAAACCCGCGAATCGTGGCACGCCCAGATGGAGGCCGGGGCCAAGCAGAGCCGCAACCCGTGGCTGCCGGAACTGCGCACCCTGCCCGGCGGCGTGGCCGAACTGGCCGAGGCCAGCCGCGATTTCGCCCGGCGGTTCATCCTGTGGGAAGGCGACACCGGCGGCGTGCTGCTGGGCGCGGGAGAGATCGGCCAGCCGGGGCGCACCCTGTTCGTGGTGGGGCCGGAGGGCGGTTTTTCCGACCGCGAGGTAGCCGCGCTGCTGGATTCCGGCATGCAGGCCGTCAGCCTTGGCAACCGCGTGCTGCGCTGGGAAACGGCGGCCATGCTCTGCCTGGGGCTGCACTGGTGGGGGCGACAGGGACGGTAGGTTGCGGTTTGCCGTTGCAACGTGTGCGAACGGCATCCGCCCCATGCAAAGTCCGGAGCCACGCGCCCACCTTTTCCTTACGCGGCGGGCCTGATACATAGAACCAAAGCCGCAGCCCGGCATCAGCCCGGCCAAGACCGGACCCGCCCGACATTTCCGGAGACCATGACGTGACGTTGAAGCAGCCCCTGCCGGAGCGCATCCGGCCCAGCACCCTTGATGGCTTCGTGGGCCAGACCCACCTGACGCCGCGCATCGCCGCGCTGCTGAGCGCCGAGCGATTGCCCAGCCTGCTGCTGTTCGGCCCGCCGGGGTGCGGCAAATCCACCCTGGCCCTGCTGCTGGCCAACGCCCACGGCACCAAGGTGTTGCGCCTCAGTGCGCCAGAGGCCGGGTTGCAGCAGCTGCGCCGTGCGCTGTCCGGGGTGGACGTGCTGGTGCTGGACGAATTGCACCGTTTTTCCAAGGCCCAGCAGGACTTTTTCCTGCCCATCCTGGAAAGCGGTGAAATCACCATGATCGCCACCACCACCGAGAACCCGTCCTTCAGCGTAACCCGCCAGTTGCTGTCGCGGCTGCACGTCATGCGCCTGCGCCCCCTTGGGCGCGAGGAACTGATCGAGCTTGGCAGGCGCGGGGGCACGGCGCAGGAAGCCCCCCTGGGCGACGACGTGCTGGACTTTTTGTCCGGCATGGCCCACGGCGATGCCCGCGCCATGCTGAACCTGGTGGAATACGTGGCTGGCCTGCCCGCCGATAATCGGGGGATGGACGGCGTGCGCGCTGCCATGCCCGAAATCGTCAGCCGCCACGACAAGGACGGCGACAGCCATTACGAACTGGCGTCCGCGCTCATCAAGTCCATACGCGGCAGCGATCCGGACGCGGCCCTGTACTATCTGGCCTGCCTGTTGGAAGGCGGCGAGGATCCACGCTTCGTCTGCCGCAGGCTCATTCTTTCCGCCTCGGAAGACGTGGGCCTGGCCGACCCGCAGGCCCTGCCGCTGGCCGTGGCCTGCCAGCAGGCCGTGGAGTTCGTGGGCATGCCGGAAGGGTTCATCCCCCTGGCCCAGACCGTGGTCCACCTGGCTTTGGCCCGCAAGAGCAATTCCAGCTACGCCGCCTACCTCAACGCCGCGCGAGAGGTAAAGCTGAACGGCCCGCAACCGGTGCCCATGCACCTGCGCAACGCCGCCACCAAGATGCAGAAGGACTGGGGCTACGGCAAAGGGTACAAGTACCCCCACAACTATCCGGAAGGCTGGATAGAACAGGACTACCTGCCCGACGGCCTGACAGACCGCCGCTTTTACCAGCCCAAGGAACACGGCGACGAACAGCGGCTGTCCAACTGGTGGCGCAGGCTGGCCCGCCAGCGCAAGCCGCGCCCGGAGTAACGCGCGCCTGTCCGCAACCGCTGCTTCAGCCGCTGGTTTTTTGGGGGGGCGGCACTGCGGGGTGCGCACTTCGGGGGATGCATTGGCGTTTTGTCGAACAAATGAACCGCACAACCTTCGGAACCGCCATGCCCCAGACCGCGCCGCGCTATTCCATCATCACGCCCAGCCGGGGCGACCGCCCCGTGGCCCTGGGGCTGGCCATCGACAGCGTGCGCATGGCCATGGAGCAGGCCGGGCTGTCCCCTGCCGACGTTGAAATGCTGGTGGGCTTCGACGGCGTGAAGGGCGAACGGGTGCGACCCGACGCCTTCGTGCGCTGGTTCGACTTCCGGCCCGACAAGGACTACGGCAACGCCATCCGCAACGGCCTGCTGCGGGCCGCGCATGGGCAGCGCATCCTGTTTCTGGACGACGACAACTCGCTGACGCCGGATGCCTTCATCATATATGAAGCATACCCGGACGTTGACCTGCTTATCGCGCGCATCGACGTAAGTCTGGCGCACAAGGCCGCCTATCTGCCGGTGATCGAGGAAGGCCGCGACCCGGTGTGGCAGAGCAACATCGACCCGCTGTGCCTGTGCATGACCCGTGAACTGGCCGTGGTGCGTTGCGAAGGCTGGCAGGGCCGCAGCTACGAGGCAGACTACCGCAACATGCTGCGCTATTACCGCCGCGCCCGCAGCGTGCAATTCACCGAGCGCACCGTGGGCATTTACGATTCCGGGCGGGGGCTGGACTCAGGCGGCCTGAATTTCCGACAGATCAAGAAGGAACAGGAAAACACCACGCCCTGACGGATGCAGATGCGACCACGCGCGCCCATGCCAGCGCCGCCTGCTCCTGCCGTCGCGTCGTCTTCCGCTGCTGATCCTGCCCGTTCCGTCGGCACAGCCGCACAAAGGTATTTTCCTTTCCCTGCCGCCGGGATATACGGCGGTGCAACGCGCGCTTCATGCTCCTGCTCATGCCGCCGCCGTGCGCCTGCGCCCGGCAAGACCGCAAAGGGATATCACATGACCGACACCGACATGCCCGCCCCAGACATGCCCATGCCGTTCACCGGCGATGCATACTCCACCCCGGTCGAAGCGGCTGGCCCCATTGCCCGGCTGTTCCCCACTCTTGCCTACTATCCGATGATGGCGGGCATCGTACGGCGGGCCGCCCTAGCGGCACAGCGAGGCAATTACCCCTCATCTGCGTGGGTAGGCAGCAGCGTAGAGGTGGTCCGCGCGCTGGAACGCACCGGGGTACGGCTGCACATAGAGGGCATGGAACACTTTACGCGCCTGGAAGGGCCGTGCGTGTTCGTGGGCAACCACATGAGCACGCTGGAAACCTTCGTGCTGCCCTCCATCATCCAGCCGCACAAGGACGTGACCTTTGTGGTCAAGCAGAGTCTGGCCGACTACCCTGTGTTCAAGCACGTCCTGCGCTCGCGCAACCCCATCACCGTTGGCCGCGTGAACCCCCGCGACGACCTTGCCGCCGTGCTGGAAGGCGGCGAGGAACGCCTGAAGCGCGGCATTTCCATCATCATCTTTCCGCAATCCACCCGTAGCGACACGCTGGACCCCAAGACCTTCAACTCCATCGGCGTCAAGCTTGCGC
Source organism: uncultured Desulfovibrio sp. (assembly GCA_964402645.1). Lineage (GTDB taxonomy): Bacteria > Desulfobacterota > Desulfovibrionia > Desulfovibrionales > Desulfovibrionaceae > Cupidesulfovibrio. The sequence continues at coordinate 405,431 of CAYOCV010000003.1, forward strand.
GCCGTGCCGGGGTGCCCGTGGTGCCCTTTGCCCTCAAGACCGACGCCTGGGGCACTGGCTGGCCCATCAAGGACTTTGGCCCCATTCGCCCGCAACGCACGGTCCACTTCCGCTTTGCCGCACCGCTGTCCGTTTCGGGCAACGGCAAGGATGAGCAGGCAGCCGTATACGCCTTCATTGAAGGCTGCCTTGCCGAATGGCGGAATGAAATTCGCGCAATTTCATCTTGACAGCGAGCGAAGTGTTGACACCTACCCGTGAGGGTACTATAGTTTCTCTGCACTGATTGATTACCCAGTCAGCTTAGGGCGCGATCTGCACCATCCACCCTCCGGCATGCACCTGCCGGTCAAGCCTCCTGGCATCAGTACACTCCTCTCCGAGGCGGCTCCCTTTTACGGGAGCCGCCTTGTTTGTTTGACCAGTCAGCAATCCTGTCACAAGTACCGCATCCTTCCGACATGGCATTACGCCAGATCTCTGGCGGCTCCCCCACATCTCTTGACGCAGCGCCCTTCGTGATGCTAATTTTTGATTGCTTGGCCAAACAAACCGGCCCGACGCACTCCGCCTGCCTCCTTCACGCTATCCTGGACAGGTTCGTCGGTTCCCTCGGTGCGCATGGTGAGCAACGGAACACTCCTCACGAGACGGCCCCATTGTGGGGCCGTCTTCGTTTTTACGCCACCCTCCTGTCAGAGCACGACAATTCATATTGGATTGGTCAACCATTCAAATGCGTGTATTACTACAGCGGATGACAATGCAACATTTCCGAGGAATCTAGTTGACAAAACCCTCGCCAACCTTTTCACTGTGCGCACAGGCGGCGTTGACTGCCACATGCATGTAAGCTACACAGGTGCAGCCCTTCGCAGCCCCTCGCCGGGCCATACGCGAAGGCACAAGTGTTCCCGGTGTTCCGTCGGGTGCGGGTCCGACGGTTCTTATGTGGCTCCACGACGAGCTTCCGGTCCTCCGGATGCGGAGCCCTTGTATATACACCTCAAGCACTACGACGGGCCGTTGACATGAGCATCTCGAAGAAGGAAGCGTTGCTTCAGGCGGCAAAAGAGCTTTTCGGTGAATACGGCTATGCCGATACCACCTTCAAAAAGATTTCCGAACGCGCCGGCGTCGCCCTTGGACTGCTGACGCACCATTACGGCAACAAGGAAAAGCTGTTCCTTGCTGCGGGCATTGATGTGCTTGAACAGTTCCTTGGCGTGCTGCGCGATGCAGCGGCCAAGGGCAAGACGGGGCATGAATCGGTCATCAACTTCTGCACCGCCTACCTTGATTTTTCTATCGACAAGACCTCCAACTGGCTGGTGCTGGTCCGGTGTTCGCCGTACAGCGACATGAAGACCAAAACCGACCGCGACCTGATGTACGAAAAGTTCAACCAGGTTCCGCGCGAACTGGAGGCCCAGCTGCGCCGTGGCGTTGAAGACGGCTCCATCCGCCAGTTGCCGGTGCATGAAACGGCGCAGGTTATCATTTCCATGCTGGTCGGCGCCAACCGTACCCGTCTGCTGACCCCCTATGCCCCGCCGAACCTGTACGAAGAAGCCATCCGCTTCATCGCCCGCAGCATCGCCCCTTAAGCGCTGCGCGCGGATCGAAACAGCAGCCGCCCCATTCGGGGCGGCTTTTGTTGTATGTAGAAAACCCCGCGCTATGCGCGGGGTTCTCGTAAGCTTACAGCTATG